>DATCJK010000024.1:0-23590 GCA_036562855.1 Microvirga sp. | reverse complement strand
GCTTTGAAGGCCCACCATGGCGCGGGGTGGAGCAGCCCGGTAGCTCGTCAGGCTCATAACCTGAAGGTCACAGGTTCAAATCCTGTCCCCGCAACCAAACACACAGCCCCTGATCGCACACGCGACAGGGGCTTTTTGCTGGTCTAGGCGCCGCATCAAGCGAGCACAGCCCCCGATCGCACACGCGAAAGGGCCTTTTTGCTCGCCGGAACACAGCGCAAAGATACGCAAAAGATCGCCGTCAAGGCGCGCGTCCACACCGCCCTCCTCCCGCGCGGTCAGCACAATCTTCTCTATGAGCGAGCGTGTCAGCTCCATCGCCTCGTCCCGGTGCTCCGCGTCCTCGAGGAGCGTCGAAGCATTGTTCATGCCGAGCTGAGCCGCCCAGGACCTCAAGGTGCCATAGCCGGCGATCTCAGAGTGCTTCACGGCCTGCGCTGCTGCGAGTAGGCCAGCATCAAGCGCTTCGCTCTCCGCGAAGTCGTCCATGACCTCCTCACCCTCAAAAAGGATGCCCTGCACGGGCTCACAGGTTTTCCTCTGCGGGCGCTTGCCTACCTGTGGCGCGCCCACCGTTGCGCGGACGAGACCGCGAAGGTCGCCTGTTGGAAGGGTGCGTCTCCCGTACCCCCTCTGCCGATCCTTCGGCCGCCAGCTCTCACGCGGGCTGATCGGGTCCCGGCTACGGGTTTGGCGGCCCGGCACCTGGCAGGGCGTCCCCTTCCGTGGCTCGCGAGGTGAGATCGGTTTCGCGCAGCATAGAGACGAGCACCTCGTCGCCGATCTCGTTCCGCTCGCGAAGCCGCAGGAGCGCGTGCCTTGCGGAATCGAAGCCGTTGGCATGATCCCTCCCCGGTGAGGCGTTGGCGGTTTCCATCACCCGGCGTGCCGTCTCTTCCTCCCGCTGCTGTTCCGCTTCACCTTGCAGTCCGGATCGTTGGACGAACGCCCGCAACGTGAGTCCCTGAAGGAGGACCGAGCCGAGGATCACCAGGGCGGTTACCACCAGGATGAGGTCGCGCTCGGGAAAGGCGGCTCCATCCGGCAGGGCAGCTGGGATCGAGAGGGCAATCACGAGCCCAATCACAGACCGGGTGGAGGACCAAGCCATGATCGCCGCGGCCGCCCACCTCGTTGCGCCTCTAGGCTGTGCAGCCGCTAGCGCTCCCGCGATCGGCTGGCGCAACACGGTGACGTAGGAGAGCGCAAGCTGGACGGCAAGCACCACGAGCAGCACCGCCGCTGCAGCGAGCAGAAGCTGCGACAGGGGCCACTCACCGAGGCCGGCGAGCGCCTCGGGTAGCGTCCGCCCGGCGAGGAGGAAGAGCGCACTCGACGTGATAAGGCTGACCTCCTCCCAGAATGCCACAGCGCTGATGCGCGCCTCCGATGAGGAGATAGGCGCCCCCGTGCGGCGGTTGATCCGCACTGTCGAGATCACAAGCGCCGCGGCGGTGATAGCGGCGACGCCCGATACCTCGAGCGCTGTTGCCGCTAGAGACGCGGCGTAGGGCGTCATAATCGAGACCGCGATTTCGATGGGGGCCGGATCAATCTGCTGCCGCATGAAGGCGACCGCGCGTCCGATCAGCACGCCGACGAGGAGGCCTGCGGGGATGTCAAAGGCGTAATGTTCGGCAACGGCCAGGGCGGTCGGGGTGTTCGACCCGGCGTTTTCGACCACAAGCGCAAATGTTGCCAGGATAAAGAGGCGCGCTACAAGTTCGCGGGCCTTGAGCGTGTCAGTAATTGCCCGCGGCACATGCGGTCGGCCTTGGGCCTCATGGAAGAGGCGGGTGTCGAACACGGAAGCCACAACGCCGAGGAGCAGAGCCGCGATCCAGGAGATGCCTGGCAGTAGCAGGATGCGGGCCGCACCCGCCACCAGCGCGACGGTTGCGATGACCGTGACCGCGCCGACGACCACTCCCGGTACAAGGGTAAAGCGGAGGAGGTGCCAGGATACGCGAACTGTTGATGCGTAGACGAGCGGGGGCAGGAAGAGGTTGAGAACGAGTTGCGGATCGACGCGTAGGGGCGGCAAGCACGGCAAGGCGGTGGACGCCAGACCCACACCGAACAGGACGAGGGACGGCGGCGCACCTGTGGATTTTGCGAGTGCCAGAACAGGCCCGATGACCACAAGGAGCAGCGCAACGAACTGGTACGTGCTCATAGCGGTCCCGAGCCTAGCGGCTAAGCTGTGGCAGCACCTTGGACCCGAATGCTTCAATGAAGCCTTTCTGGTTGCGGTCGACCTGATGCAGCTGCAGCTCCTCAAAGCCAAGCTCGATGAACTCGCTTAGCCAGTCCACGTGCTGCGGCAGGCTCGACGAGATCAGAAGCGACCCCTTCATGTCCTCGGGCTTCACCAAACGGGTGGCCGTGTCGAAGTCGCGCGGCGAGCGTAGTTCCCAGTTAACCTCGCCGCCGAGCACGTTGTAGCGCCACTGCTCGTGGGCGCCAGCAAGCGCTTCCTCGTCGCTCGGAGCCCAGTTCAAGCCTACCTGCATGAACAGCGGCTTTCCCTCGCCGCCGCCACGCCGGAACGCCTCCACCACCTTGCGGACCTGATCGGGCTTGCCGCTCACGGTGAGCAGGCCGTCCGCCCAACTGCCCACAAATTCGGCCGTGGTCTCCGACACGGCAGCACCGAGCAGCAGGGGCGGAGTTTTGGGTAGCGAGTAGAGCTGGCCGTCCACTAGGGTGACCCGGCCGTAATGGGACACAGCCTCGCCTCGCAGCAGGGCCCGGATGATTTCGGCGCATTCCCGGAGTCGAGCGTTGCGCTCCACCTTCTCGGGCCAAGCGACACCCGTCAGATCCTCGTTCAAGCGTTGTCCGCTGCCGAGGCACAGCCACAGCCGCTGAGGGAACATCTCGGTGAGCGTGGCGGCTGCCTGCGCCAGGATGGCGGGGTGGTAGCGGTAGCCAGGAGCCGAGATCACGCCGAAGGGTAGGCGCGTGGATTGAAGAGCAGCACCGAGCCATGCCCAGGCAAAGCCGGACTGACCCTGCGCTGGGCCCCAGGGGCGGAAATGATCCGACGACATGGCGCAATTGAAACCAGCGGCCTCGGCCTGCTGCACGAGCCCTACAAGCTCGGAGGGCGGGAACTGTTCGTGGGAGGCATGAAAGCCGATCCGCGCCATAGTGACTTGCTCCAGGGAACGCCTCTGAACAAAGTCAGGTGCTCGCGAGTTCCACTCGCTTCCCTGACGAGGAGCTCGCGGGTGCGACTCGCGAAGCAGCCAAGGCCGGAGGAGAAGCGCCGTGACGCTACAGCTCTATCATCGGTGGCAATGCCCATATTCGAAGCGCGTGCGCGATTACATTGACGAGCACAGGCTCAACGACCGGATCGAGTTTATCGAGCTCGGCGAGGCTCCCGACGCAGAAGACAGGCTGGATGACCTGACCGGACGCTCGCAGGTGCCCTGCCTCGTGATTGACGGCGAGCCGATGCTGGAGAGCGGCGACATCGTGCAGTGGCTTCAGACGAACCTCACGGATAGGGGCAAGGGCACACCGGCGTAGAAGCCTGGCAAGACTCCCGTTCTCGCCCCCTCTCTTCAAGGTTAACACGCCATGGTGCGCCCGAAAGCCGTTCTGTTCGATGTGGCTGGCACCATCATCGACACAGTTGATCTTCATGCCCGAGCTTGGGCCGAGACTCTTCAGAAATTCGGCGTGGAGGCCACGTTTGATGACATGCGGGTGCAGATCGTCAAAGGAGGGGATCAGCTCCTTCATGACCTCTTGCATGACCTCCTGCCGCCCGAGCGGGTCAATGGCGTAGGCGACAAGCTCCAGAGCTTTCGAACGGAACTGTTCAAGCGCAATTACCTGCCGCAAGCCCGTGCCTTTCCCGGGGTTCGCGGTCTCTTCGAGCAGATCCGCTCGCGCGGTCAGCACATGGTGCTGGCGTCCTCCGGCAAAGCCGAAGAGGTGGAGGTATACAAGGAGATCGCCGGCATTGCCGACCTGATTGATGATGCCACCTCGTCAGATGATGTGGAGCGCTCGAAGCCCTTCCGACAACTTCCAAGCTGCTTTTGATAAGCTTGGCTTTGAGAGCCCCACGGAGGCGATGGTGTGGGCGACACACCCTGTGATGCTGAAGCCGGGCCGCAAGCTAGGCTGGGGACGATCGGGGGTTCTCTGCGGTGGGTTCCCGGAGGAGGCGCTGCGAGCTGTAGGGTGCTTCCCTGTCTACCGTAACCTCAACATCTCGCTGAGGCCTACGACAGCTCTCCCTCGGCAACAGGCCTCTCGCCGGCAAGGTCGGCACAGGCATAGGAGCAATTGCATGACAGGTCGCCCTCCTCAGGATGCGAACGGTCCTCACCTACGAACCATCGCGATGCCACGTGATGCCAACCCGAGTGGCGACATCTTCGGAGGCTGGACGGTGTCTCAGATGGATCTCGCGGGTGCTACCTTTGCTGCCAAGCAGGCGAAGGGGCGGGTCGCCACGGTATCGATTGAGGCCATGGAGTTCCTGCGCCCTATTTCGGTGGGGGATGAGGTCTCCTGCTACTGCAGCCTTGTGAAAGCCGGCGACACCTCGCTCACCGTCAAAATCGAAACCTGGGCCAGCGCCCGCACCGGCGCCGAAGAACCCGAGAAGGTCACCGAGGGCACATTCACCTTCGTGGCCATCGATGAACACGGAAAACCGCGGCGTCTGGAGAGCGGCCAACGCAGCAGGGGATAAGCTCCACTGCAGCTTCTGGGGCAGAATGCACCCTATTGAGATCCTCCTCGCTCTTCTCGCTGCCTGCGTGGCGCTTTCTCTGCTCGCCCGCCGCCTCGACCTGCCAGTTGCCATTATTTTAGTTATCGGCGGCATGGCGCTGGCCCTCATACCCGAACTGCCAACGGTTGAACTCGATCCACAGCTCGCCCTCGTGCTGTTCCTCCCGCCCCTCCTTCAAGTGAGCGCCTACCGCACGGACTGACCGGCCTTTCAGTTCAACTTACGCCCGATCCTCCTCCTGGCACTCGGTGCGGATGTTCATCTAGGTGTTCTCTCAATTCTGGGCTGCCGATGCTCTGGCATGGCCGAGCGAACGGTTCTAAGGAGCCTGTCTACCAGCTCAGATCATGCCGAAATGCTGGGGCGGTCGGCTTGCGAAGAACCTTCAGATCCTTGGCATCGGACGGATCAGGTCATGAGCTGCATGCTCTGTCCTATTATCCCTACGCAATCCTTTATCAAAGGCGCCTAGCCGCTGTTTCACGAGGAACCCCTGCCGGTTCACTCGGTTCAGTCATCGCAATTGCCATCCGCAAAGGTCATCGCATGGAACTCCAGAGCAAGGTCGCACTCGTAACAGGCGCCGGCTCCGGCATTGGCAAAGCCGCTGCAGTCCGCTTGGCGCGAGAAGGGGCAAGCGTGGGGGTCTTGAGCCGCACTGAGGACGAGATCCAGGCCACGGTGCGTGAGATCGAAGCGGCTGGCGGACAGGCAATCCCGCTTGTTGCTGATATCTCTGATGCCAGTCAGATGCGCCAAGCCGTCGAGCGCCTGGTAGAAACCTATGGTCGGCTCGACATCGTCTTTGCGAACGCCGGCATCAACGGAGTTTGGGCGCCTATCGACGAACTCCAGCCAGAGGAGTGGGATAAGACCATCGCGATCAACCTGCGCGGCACCTATCTGACGATCCACTACAGTGTGCCTCATCTAAAACAGGCTGAGGGAGGAGCGATCGTCATCACAGCCTCGATCAACGGCACCCGCACCTTCACGAGTCCCGGCGCAACCGCCTATTCCTGCACCAAGGCAGCCCAGCTTGCTATGACGCAGATGCTGGCGCTCGAACTCGCTAAGCACCGCATCCGCGTGAATGTCGTCTGCCCAGGCAAGATCGAGACAGAGATTGAGGAGAGCACCACTCACCGTAGCAGTGAGGAGGCCGAGGTTCCAGCCGAGTATCCTGAGGGCAACATCCCGTTGACGGGCGATGAGCCTGGGACGAGCCAGGAGGTCGCCGAACTGGTGCTGTTCCTAGTCTCGGACAGATCACGGCACATCACCGGAACGCCCGTGTGGATCGATGGCGGGCAATCCCTGCTCGTGTGAGCCCGTGAGGAGCGTTGCGGAGGCCTTAATGACAGCCGATACGCCGACGGGCTTCGCTTGGTGGCAGAGGGGTGTGGTCTACCAGATCTACCCACGGTCGTTCCAAGACTCGAATGGCGATGGGATCGGCGATCTTCCCGGCATCACGGCACGCCTCGATTATCTCGTCGACCTCGGCGTGGATGCGATCTGGATCTCACCGATATTCGCGTCGCCCATGGCAGATTTCGGCTACGACGTCTCGGACTATTGCGGCATCTATCCGCCATTCGGCACATTGGATGACTTCAACCATTTGACGGCTGCCGCTCACGAGCGCGGGCTCAAAGTGATCCTAGACTTTGTCCCGAACCATACCTCGAACCAGCACCCGTGGTTCATCGAGAGCCGGTCTTCGCGCGATAATCCGAAACGGAACTGGTACGTCTGGTGTGATCCAAAGCCGGATGGGTCGTCACCGAGCAATTGGGTGACCGAGTTCGGCGGCCCGGCCTGGACCTTCGACGAAGCCACAGGCCAGTTCTACTATCATGCGTATCTGAAGGAGCAGCCGGATCTGAACTGGCGTAACCCGGAGGTCCGGGATGCTATGCTGCAAGTGCTTCGCTTCTGGTTTGAGCGAGGCGTGGACGGCTTCCGGGTCGACGCCATCCACCACCTCTTCGAGGACGAGAAGCTGCGCGACAACCCTCCAAACCCTGACTGGCGGGAGGGTATGTCGCCGGCCCGGAGCGTTATTCGGGCCTACACGATGGATCAGCCGGAGGTGCACGATGCCATCGCGGCCATGAGGCGGATAGCGGATGGCTTTGCGGACCGGGTCATGATTGGCGAGGCCTACCTGCCGTTTGACCGCCTGATGGCCTATTACGGTGTGGACCTCACGGGTTTCCATCTCCCGTTCAACTTCCACCTCCTCCCGACGCCCTGGAACCCCACCGCTATAGCGGCGCTGATTGATGCCTATGAAGCCGCATTGCCGCCGGGTGCGTGGCCCAACTGGGTGCTGGGCAACCACGATCGTTCACGGGTGGCGAGCCGCCTTGGTTGGGAGCAGGTGCCGATTGCCGCCATGCTGCTTCTGACACTGCGGGGCACGCCGACCATCTACCAGGGCGAGGAGCTTGGCCTGACAGACGTGCCGATCCCACCTGAGCGAGTTCAGGATCCCTGGGAAAAGAACGTGCCAGGGCTGGGGCTTGGCCGGGATCCGGTCAGGACTCCGATGCCCTGGAACGGCAGCACGCATGCGGGCTTTACGACAGCTGAGCCATGGCTCCCAATTGGCCCATCCAACACGGCCGCTCATGTGGATGCCCAAGCAGGCGATCCTGCTTCGATGCTCGCCTTGTACCGGAGCTTGCTGGCTCTGAGGCGTTCAGAGCCAGCTCTGTCGGTAGGGACATACATTCCTGTAGTGGCGTCCGACAGGATTTTAGCCTACGAGCGTCGCCACGCAGACCGGCGGCTACTGATCGCTCTCAACTTCGGGGTTGAGCCGCAGCCCTTCGAGTTGGGCGGCAGCCCAGACAGTTGCCTGCTGTCGACCTACTTGGACCAGGTGCAGCCAATCACGGCCTTGTCGCTTATGCTGCGCCCCCACGAAGGCATCATCATCGCGATGTCATGATGGTCACCCCACCAGCAATGATGGTCGGAGCAACGACTCCTAAAGGCTTGAACTAGACGCAAACCCGCACCCTTGATGCAGCAGCTAAGGCGCCCGAATCGCGATGATGCCTCCGGAGGCTATGCACAAAGTGGTCATCCACAAAGCTGGAGGCTACGAGCAGCTCAAAATCGAGGCGCATCCGGTCCCGAAACCTGGCGCCCGCGAGGTCTTGATCCGCACCCAGGCTGTTGGTGTGAACTACGCGGACATCTGCGTCCGCTGGGGCGTATACGAGTCCGCACGCCGCTTCGTGGGCTGGCCGATCACACCAGGCTTCGAGTACTCGGGGCGGGTCGCAGAGGTTGGTCGTGAAGTAGAGCACCTCAAGCCCGGTGATGCGGTTTTTGGGGTCACTCTCTTCAACGGCTATTCGACCCACTTGTGTGCCCCGGCAGATCTTGTCTGGCCCAAGCCTCAGGCCTTGCCCTTCGAGGATGCAGCGGGGTTCCTGGCCGTGCAGCTCACGGCCTACCACGGTCTGTTGCAGAACGTGGTGATCCGGCCCGGCATGAAGGTCCTTGTACATTCTGCTGCCGGGGGCGTGGGCTCAGCACTCGTCCAGCTTTGTAAGTTGCACCACCTCGACGTGATCGGCGTCGTGGGAGCAACTCATAAGGTGGATTATGTGCGCCGGCTTGGCGCAGACGCCGTGATCGACAAGTCCACCCACTCGCTTTGGGACGAGTCGGAGCGCCTCTGCCCCGGCGGCTACGACCTAGTGTTCGATGCAAATGGCCCTGAAACCCTGGCGCGGAGCTACGCGCATCTCAAGCCCACGGGTAAGCTGCTGGTCTATGGCTTCCATGGCTTGCTGCCGAAGCAGGGGGGCCGTATCAAGTATCTTGCAGCTGCATTCGGCCTTCTGAAGCTCCCGCGCTTCAATCCTCTCCGCATGACGAGCGAGAACAGAGGTGTGGTTGCGTTCAACCTGTCGTTTCTCTTCAACCGAACGGACCTCCTACATACAGCGGTGAGAGACCTCACAGCTTGGCTGGAGGCAGGGAGCATTCGCGCGCCACAGATTCGCTCTTATGCGCTGGCGGACGTCACCCAAGCCCATCAAGCTCTGGAGTCCGGCGAGACCACGGGCAAGCTAGTCTTGCGAACCGGATCCTCTTTGGAACGCTAGTAGAGAGGATATCCCTACAGCTCGTTCTTGCTCGTCGTCCTACGGCAACGCCGTGCCGCCGGCGCGAGGACAGCCCTGGAAATGATCGGAACGATGAGAACCAGCCGTTGGTTCTCATGGTCCAACCTCCGGACGGGAGTTGCTCATGGTGTTGCACGGCTTGTCCCGCAGACAGATCTTGCGCCTCGGCGTTAGCGCAAGCGCAACAACGCTGCCGATAGCGGCCCTCGCTCAGCAGGTCGCAGCCGATCGGGAGGATGACCAGTTCGTCAAGGTCATCGACAGGGCTGCGGAGCCGCTGCCATCTCCTGGGGATCCAGCATTCGGGGCCTTCTTCGACCGCTTCGGCCAGGCAACGGTTGTGTTGCTAGGTGAGGCCACCCATGGCACGTCCGAGTTTTACCAAGCGCGTGCCGAGATCACGAAGCGCCTCGTTCGAGACCACGGCTTCTCCATTCTTGCCGTCGAAGCCGACTGGCCGGACGCTAATCACATCGACGCCTATATTCACAGTCGCGAGCGGCCTTCTACTCCGGCTCAACCGTTCCAGCGTTTCCCAACCTGGATGTGGCGCAACGAGGAAACGCTTGCGCTCGTCGACTGGCTTCGCGAGCACAACGCGACTCGCCCGACTGGTGCTAACCAAGTCGGCTTCTATGGTCTCGACCTCTACAGCCTCGGTGCCTCGCTGGACGCGGTGACGATCCATCTTGCCACGACAGACCCTGCGATCGCGGCTCGCGCTCGGGAGCACTATTCCTGCATTGAGCCATACAGGGACGAGCCTGCCGACTATGGCGCGGACACTCTCAGGCGCGGGTTCAGGACATGCGAGAAGGACGTCTCTGCGGTTCTCGAAATGGTCGCTGCGCTGCCCCGCGGGGATTCAAACTTTGACGCTCTCCAGAATGCCCGGGTAGTGGCCGGCGCGGAGCGCTATTACCGCGCTGCCTATGCGGGGGCCGTTTCATCCTGGAATCTGCGCGATCAGCACATGTTCGACACGCTGCTCGCGGTCCTTCAGGCTCGTGGGCCTGGCGCGAAAGCGATCGTTTGGGCCCACAACTCGCATGTGGGAAATGCCGCAGCCACCGAGCTGGGCCGGACAGGCCAATACAACATCGGGCAACTTTGCCGTCAGCACTTCGGGGACAGCGCGCGACTGATCGGCTTTGGCACAGATCGGGGTACCGTCATGGCGGCCTCGCGTTGGGGCGCCGAGCCGGAAGTGATGCCAGTACGCCCGTCCTTGCAGGCGAGCTACGGGGCGCTCTTCCGAGCCGCGAGCCCTGATCGGTTTCTGCTCGATCTTCGCCGTGGCGTCCACGAACCGTTGCGCGCGGGGCTCTCTCGGGAGCGGCTCGAGCGGGCCATTGGTGTGATGTATTTGCCCGAGACGGAACGCGTCAGTCACTATTTTCGATCCATTCTGCCCGACGAGTTCGATGCCTTCATATGGCTTGAGGAGACACGGGCCGTGACCCCGACCCCGACAAGCGGGCGGACAGGTCTGCCGGACGGGCATCCATTTGGCACGCACACGCCAGCCACAGGATCGGTCGGGCTTGGCCAACCCGCCCGGCAGTAACTTCCGCGGATGAGGTAAGCGAGTGCAGCTGAGCAAATCGAGGACTGGAAAGGCTTCGCAGCGTCTCTAAACCAGTTTGGGCCGACAGGCGGGGCCGCCTACCTTCATCAATTCAGGAGGTGAACGATTGAATGAGTTTAGTTGGGGGCGACACCTTGCTTTGGCTCCACCTCGATCAGTACGAACCAGGAACCAACATGCGGTCTCCTGGCTCTTCCTAATCCTTCGTAACTAGTGCCACTCAGTTCATTGCCGGCGCAGACGAGAGGTTGGGTTGATCGGGCTGCGCTTGTCGTTTGTCACGCAAAGCGTCCTCATCTGCGACTTCAGAAAACGGCCACATGCGACGTTCCACACAAGCTCTCCATGTGGTTTAGGACAGCTCCGGGTCAGCTTCCCTTCTTGGCATGAGGGATGACGGAGATGCCTCCCCGGCCCCGAGGATGGCGTACTTGACCTGCTCGAGCCGCTCCAGGCCATGATCCTTGCGGGCCGTCTGAAGGATCTCGTCCGTGCCGATCCGCGCGGCCTTCAGCCGGATCCCACTGCACATGCCCATTCTGGACCAGCACAACGGGGTCCCACCCAGGACCCGATCCACCATGGAATATCGCTCCTTCAGAAGGGCAAGCGCGACGCTGATGCTGAGTAGCGTAATGATCACGAGCGCCGCGTTGGTCATGGAATGATCGCTGTCGATCATTGCCTGCTGCGTGGTCTCGCTGATGATAAGGAGCACCACGAGCTCGAAATTCGAGGCTTCGGCCAAGGTGCGCTTGCCGGCGATCCGACTGCAAACCCCTGCAGACCTTCGTTGCTCCCGTCCTCCCACCCCGCCTAGAAGGAGCCCTAGGTCAGCGTACTTACTCGTCCATCGCCCCTTCCAGAATTTGCCCGGGGCCGGAAGTGGCGTTGATCAGGTGCGGCTAAAGGACAGGCAACCGGCGAGCGCCGGAGTGGTCCCGACCATGAGAGCGCCATGGCTGAGAAGCCGCCAAGGGCTCGCCCTGCCCGGCACGATCGCCATCAACTCGCCGGATGAATCCGCCCAGACAACTCGTGCGTCAATCGCCGCTGCCGCCGCGAAGGCTCGTGGAGCACCGATCCCCTCTTGGAACAGCACCATCACGGTCTCCCCCTCCTGCGGCGGTAGGGCGGCGAGGGGCCCAGCGATGAGCGTCACCGCGGCGAGCCCCGCCGCAACTCGACCTCCACCCGTTCCGCCGCGCTCGGCTGTACGGTTCAACCAGAGGCCGAGCAGAAGCGGAGGGATCCCGAAGACGACGACCCAGCCGATGTCCCAGATGAGCGGATTGTCCACATCGACCCGAATGCGGTGAATGCGCAGCAGCCAGTGGAAGACGACGGTGTCGACCGCCTGCCACAGGGCGAAGCCGAAAGCGGCGGCCGCCGCGACCCGCCGATCTACCCCCGTGCCGGCAAACCCAGTCCGACGCTGCCAGAGCATCCACAGGCCGATCGCAGCGATCACGTACATCAGCACATGGAAGCCACCATCGGCGAGAATTTGGACGCGGATGTCCTTGAGCGCCTCGCCAGGCACCAAGCTTAACAAGTGGTGCCATTGTAGCACTTGGTGCAGCAGGATGCCGTCGATGAACCCGCCCAGCGCGAAGCCTAACACCCAGGCGCCAGCGGTTGGAGCAGGAGACGTGCGGGTGTGGTTCACGAGAGCTGGCATGGCAGGCCTCATTGAAGTGCGCCCTTACAACGGTGCCGGGCCGAACCCGTTCCCGGAGGCTTGCGGGTCACCGTTCCATTCGCGCTGATCCATGACGCCATTGTCCGAAGCAAACTCGGGCGCCTCGCCCTGACCTGTATTGAGTGGCCAGGAAGGGGCAGCAGACGTTTGTCGTGCCCTGAACGCGCATTTATCGCGCCGACCTGTCACCGGCCCTCTCCGACCGGCTCCCCAGCACACCGATCGGGTATGGATTCTGCATCTGATCTCGGGCGCCAACTGCGCCGAAGTCAGCCTCGAGAGCCGACTTGTCAAATCGAGCACCCGCCCGCGCTAGGCTGCCGATGCGGCACCTTGAGCCTTCTGATTGGCGTTCGACCTCGATCGACAAGGCAAGTCCGATCGGAACCTTGGGCAATGCGCAAAGTTAGTTCAGTCGTAGCCTAACCCATCAGTCGAGTACTCACGACCCCGGGACCAAAACACGCTCAATCCAGTGCCGTCCTCACGGGCCGATTGCCAGTTCTTGCGTCGCCGGGAAAGAATCATCGGGTGAACTGCGCTGCACGGGGCTGCTGGCGCCGGCTACCGCTTCGGATGCCGGTCTGCGGATCCGGGAAGTCCGGCGACACCACGTTCGTGGTGCAGGAGGTAGCAGATGTGTTGCCTCTGCGCGGTGTACAGCCGCAACTCTTGAGCCACGACGCCTGCACTCGCTCTACAACGATACCCCCGTCCCGCGAACACCGGCTGAACTGAAGGCATTCCATGCGCCCAGCATCCCTCGCCTTTCTCAACTCCCTCGTCAGTGCTCCATCACCGAGCGGGTACGAGCAGCCAGTGGCGAAGCTCTACCGGCAGTACATAGGCGATTTTGCCGATCGGGTGACGGTCGATGTTCATGGCAATGTAGTTGCTGTGCTGAACCCCAACGCGCCTATGAAGGTTATGCTCGCCGGGCATATGGATGAGATCGGGTTCATCATCCACTACATCAGTGACGAGGGCCTTCTTTATTTCAGCGCGATCGGCGGGCACGACAGCGTCGTTCCAATCGGACAGGCGGTCTGGGTTCACAGCAAACAAAGGGTGCCGGGTGTCATAGGGCGCAAGGCCATTCACCTGCTCGAGCCCGACGAGCTGAAGAAGAAGCCGGAGATGAAAGACCTCTGGGTCGATATTGGCGCATCATCAAAGGCAGAGGCGGAAGCCTACGTTCAGCTTGGCGACATCGTGACTTATCAGCACGAATTTCAGATGCTGATCGGCGACCGAGCGACAGCGAGGGCCTTCGACAACAAGGCTGGCTTGTTTATCGTTGCTGAGGCCCTTCGGCTGCTCAAGGAAGAGGGCAGCCTGAACACTGAGGTAGGCGTCTATGCCGTTGCGACTGTGCAGGAGGAGATCGGTTCACGAGGGGCGCGAACAGCCGCCTTCAGCATTGCCGCTCAGTCAGGCCTTGCTGTCGACATGGGCCATGCCATTGACTACCCGGGTGTAGGTAAGCCCCGCTTCGGCCAACTCGACATCGGCAAGGGCCCGGGAATCTCTCGAGGAGCCAACACCAACCCTGCGGTGTTCGCATTGCTGAGCGAAGCTGCAAGAGCGGAGAACATTCCGTACCAGGTGAACGTTGCCCCCGGAGCGACTCCGACGGATGCGAACGCTCTGCAACTCAACAGAGGTGGGATGGCAGCCGGTCTCCTCAGTGTGCCTCTTCGCTACATGCACACGCCATGCGAGGTCCTTAGCCTGAGCGACGTGGAGAGCACAGCACGACTTCTCGCAGCCTACTGCTGCCGCGTAACGCCTGACACGGACTTCACGCCCAGATGAGGCTGAACAAAATGGGGCGGAGACAGCGAACAACGTGCGTGACTTCTTCGTTGTGTTAGCAGGGCAGAGCTATCTGGCAAGGCGTCAGGGATAGGGTTGTTTGGCCGCAAATTGCGCCTGATTGGCGCTGGCCGTCGCGCAGGTGCCGCTGTCCTAAGGTTGCAGTTCTGGAGGATCGATGAGCAGCGAGGTTTTCGGACGCTACGATCCCGGTGGCTTCTACTGCGAGATGGCGCACGGCAGCCCAGACCAGCGTGTCCGCGAGCGCCTCGAGCACCTCTCGGCAGATGAGCTCAAGCGTCGGGCCTTGGATGCCGAAGCTGAGTTCCACGATCTTGGGATTACCTTTACGGTCTACTCCGACAAGGATGAAATCGATCGCGTGCTGCCGTTCGATCTAATTCCGCGCGTGCTGTCGGCACGGGACTGGGATTACATCGAGAAAGGGATAACCCAGCGTGTTTCTGCGCTCAACCTCCTACTCGACGACATTTACCACGATCAGTCGATCTTGAGAGACGGCATTATCCCATCCGACCTCGTACTAAACAACGCTTACTATCGCCCCATGATGCGCGGATTAGATCTACCGCACAAAACATACGTTCATATCTGCGGCACCGATCTTGTTCGCGACGAACACGGTACGATGATGGTTCTCGAAGATAATGCGCGCACTCCCTCCGGCGTCAGCTACGTGGTTGAGAACCGGCATATGATGCTGCGTGCGTTTCCCGATCTCCTCGAAGGGATCGGCGTTCGTTCTATCGACGACTATGCGCCCAAGCTTCTGGCAGCCCTGCGCGAAGTCGCGCCGTCCGGGCCGAGCGACCCTCAGGTGGTTCTGCTCTCGCCTGGCCCGTTCAACTCGGCCTACTTCGAGCATGTGTTCCTCGCGCGCGAGATGGGAGTACCGCTTGTCGTAGGCGCCGATCTCGTGGTTCGCGATGAGCGAGTGTACATGCACACGATCGCAGGCCTTGTCCAAGTCGACGTCATCTACCGTCGTGTCGACGACGAGTTCCTGGATCCCGAGGTATTCCGTGCCGACAGCACGCTTGGTGTCCCCGGTCTGATGCGAGCCTACCGTGCTGGCAATGTCACTCTCACGAATGCTGTCGGTACTGGGGTTGCCGACGACAAAGCGGTTTACGCCTACATGCCACGGGTGATCCGCTACTATCTTGGTGAGGATCCCATTCTGCCCAATGTTGAAACCCACATCTGCCGCGAGCCGGAGGCCCTCCGATACACGTTGGATCACCTTGAGGAGCTTGTCGTAAAGCCAGTGGGCGAGGCTGGCGGATACGGGATCACCGTCGGTCCGCACGCAACCCGAAAGGAGCTGGAGGAATGCCACGCGAAGCTGCTTGCTGACCCAGCCAACTACATCAGTCAGCCCTGTATCGGCCTGTCGGTCGCGCCAACCCTCATCGGGGACACAGTAGAGCCAAGGCACGTCGACCTCCGCCCATTCGCTGTGACCGGATCGGGTACGTGGGTGCTGCCGGGCGGGCTCACGAGAGTGGCATTGCCGCAGGGATCCCTGGTGGTCAACTCCTCACAGGGCGGCGGCACAAAGGATACCTGGGTCCTTGCGTAACGTCCTCCTTGCCCGTGCTGCGGAGAACCTCTTCTGGCTTGGACGCTATCTTGAGCGAGCCGAGAACCTGGCGCGCATTCTCGAGGTGAACGCCACCTTCGATCGCGACATTCAAGGCATGCAGAACTGGTTGCCAGTCCTTCGCCTTCATCGGGATGAGGCAAGGTTCCTCGCAACACACGATGCCGCGTCGGCCGATGCGGTGTTGTACTTCTACATCCTGGATCGTGAGAACCCGACGTCGATTGTCAGCGCGATCACCAATGCGCGATCTAATGCACGCGCCCTTCGTCCTTTGATCTCTCGTGAGATGTGGTCGCAGCTCAACGTTCTCTTCAATTGGATTTCGACGCTTGACCGGCAGGTTCTTTCGCCAGGTCGGCTCACCCGTCTTCTTGCAGAGATAGAGGAGGCCTGCCAAACGCATACGGGGATTACAGAGGGCACGTTCCACCGTGATCAGGGGTGGGCTTTCTATTGGATTGGGCGCTATATCGAGCGCGCCGATCAAACCACTCGGCTGCTCGACATCAAGTCGCATTTTCTCCAGTCGCGGTCATCGGACGAGACCTCGTCGATGGATCTCGCTCATTGGAATGCGCTTTTGCGCTCGGCAGCCGCCTATCATCCGTATCGGCGCGTCCGATCAGCGGCTGTGACCCCTGAGGGTATCGCAGGCTTCCTGTTGCTAGACCAGGGCCTTCCACGATCGGTGCTTCTCTGTACACATGAGGTGGACCGCTTGTTAGCAGAGCTTCGACTGCATTATGTGCTCTCCGCCGGCGAAACGGCGGCTGACGAGGTTCGCGCGTTGCGCGCTGAGTTGCGTGACCTGGCTGGTCGCGAGTTGCTGGGTGACGGCTTGCACGAGCTACTCGATCTGGTCCAACGCCGCCTGATTGCAGTCACAAAGCATTTGTCCGCAGAATTTTTTTTCCTCCCTGCTAAGACGACCTTGCCTCAGGCGCAACGAGCAGATTAGTGGGCACGTCAAATGGCCGTGATTCAGCACATCTACTGCAGCGCGATCATCAGCAAGAAGATGTGCGACGCGCTCACCAGCTACATCTTCTCGACCAGCGCCGCCAAAGGCAAGATCGATGAGTTCGTCGTCTATCTTTTGACGGGTGGCGGCAATCCGAGCTCGGGCATGGAACTTTACTCCTTCTTCAAAGCACGTCCCGAGCGCACAACGATCTACAATATGTCAAACGTAGACTCGGCCGGTGTGCTCTTCTTTCTGGGATTTGAAAGGCGCTTTGGAGTCGCGGCATCGAGTTTCATGGTGCACCAGACCAAGTTCTCGAAAGCGTTGTTGCCGGAGTGGTACAGCTACTCTGACCTGAAGAAGTCGGAGCTTGAGCTGCTCGCCGTGGACCAAAAGACTCACCGCGTCATTGCAGCCGAAACCGCGCCCAGAGCTGAGGTTCCACTCTCGATCGAAGCCGTTGAAGCGGCAGCGGCGCGTACGACGATCTACTTCGCTGAAGACGCCAAGCGGCACGGCTTCATTGAAGATATTGTGATGCCCACCATGCCCACACAGGACGTATTCTACCTTACTGATCAGTACCTCTCCGGTCTGCCCGACTGAAACATCGGAAACACGTCATAGTTCAGTGACACAAGCATTGATCGATATCATAGATGCAAGACGTGAAGCTCGGTCCGGAAGCAGGTTCCCTTGCGCGAACGCGAACCGTTCCCGTCCGCCCTCCCAAGTAACCAACCTGCCTCATATCCATCGGCCGAATGGGCAGGAGGCTGGATAGTCTCACGTGAGCGCGTTGCGCTCTCCCTCACGCTAAAGCCCATGGGAGTGGACTCGCTCGGCCCGACCTGCGTTTGCGCCAGAGCGTCGACAGGATGTCCTCGGTGGTACGCCAAGAAATCGGAATGCTGACCGCAACGTTCCAGCCGAGCGGCCGCACAGTGACACACACCCATCGCCTCTCTGTCACCGTCTATGTGCTGGAGGGTGCCTTCACCTTGGAGCTGGACGGGCGTGAGCCCCTCACGATCAAAGCTGAAGAAGACCTTGTCGAGCCGCATGGGTGCGCATGTCGGGGTTCAACCGCAGCGACCCTGATCCAACGCGCGTGGTGATCTTCACATCGGTGATGCCGACACGCCGGTCCTCGACCTCTCGCGCTAAGTTCACCGCCGGACGGGAGACCATGCCATGACTGCTAATCCTCGACACCCATCCAGAGGCACTCAAGGCAGCAGCGCGAGCGCAGCGGGATCAAGCTGCGGCCGGATGGAACAGGCATAGCCCGACGATTCGGACCTGGCTCGCGGATGTTGCGGCTGCAACAATTAACGTGCTGGCCTTCGACCATAACCCAGGGCTCGGCGATATACTGGGCCCCGAGTTTCCCGTCATCACGACGGCTCGCTGCAACTGACCGGACGAACTGATCCGCCTTCACAGGGGCCATCAAGGCTCCCGAATGCGTGCCGGCATGGCGGACACGTGTGGCGAACGCCATTCAGGACGTAGCTTATTCAGATCCCGTTTCCAATCCGGAGGAACGTCGATTGCGTTTGACGACGCGTTATAGGTCCGTGTCTCTGCCGGCCGATCATTGACTCCCAATACGAACACAGCAGCGGGCGCTGCGACACGATTGCCTGCGTCAGTTCTACGATTATCAACGCTCGTCGCTGGACGGCCCGACTATATCTCGGCGGCCTCTCGTCTGCTATTTGGCGTCTCGATCGCCGTAGCCATGCCGAGTGGCTAACAAAGGACGTGGCGGCTCTGATGGGGGCACCAGAATCAATGTGTTCCAGGCTCGCCTTACCAATGCCGTCACGTACTTGAGACTGCTTTGAGTCATGTCCGCATCCTTCTCTGTAGGTGACGGCTCGTAGCGCGATACCCGTCAGATCATCGCTCTGCGAGCTACTACCCACGCGTGCGCGCGCCGAGATCAGCGCGAAGCTCATGCTCGGGAACGATCCGGTCGCTCGCTTCATCGGGGTTGCGGATTGCGTACAGCGGCTCAGCACGTCCCTTGTCGAGCCGGATGATCTCGTAGCCTCCCGACCACTCGTCCGGCCGCTCTCCGTCGGCATGGGAGATCGGCTCCCCCACTGCAAACCGGTGGCCGGCGGTATGGGGCTCTCGATGTGGCACCCATGGTAACGACGCCATTGAGTTGCGGCCCGGCTCCTGCCTTGTTGGCTGCGCACGGGTTTGGGGAGCGACCTCAACTCGCGGAGCGGCATCAGGAACCGGCCAGTCGATGAGGGTCCGGCCACCATCGTCCATGATGCGGAGCGCTGCCGTGAGGCCAGGCCAGTGCCGCGTGCCCCTGAGGCTCTGAGCGTAACCCAAAGCCCCGCCCGCACTGCCAGCGCGCAGCTGCAGTGTTCGCGTTACCTCGAGAACCCCGCGCCGAACGCGCCTGAACTGAACCATGAAGATCATGATAGTTTTTCCTGCCTCGCGACGCGGCGCCTGGATCAATACCAGGCCATGGATGCCGAACTCACGAAGTTAATACCGCACGTGACTGAATGATCCGGAATTAAAAATGTCTTACCTCAAATAAAACACGCCGATTTGCTTGACAGTATGCTATCGTTCTTTCTTAGGCGCGTTGCTTATTATCTTGCGCCAAGGAGACGATATGCAAACGGCGGAATGGCTGAAGCCGGGCTTATTCGGAGCGGTTTATGGAGCGGTCGCGCTGGCTGTCGTCGGCTTCGTCTGGGGTGGCTGGGTGACCAAAGGGACAGCCCGCGCGATGGCTGCGGAGCAATCGAAGAGCGATGTGGTCGCCGCATTGTCGCTGATTTGCGTCGCCCAATCGCAAAACGATCCCCAGCACGTGGAGAGGGCGGCTGCCGTGAAGTCCGCCCACACATGGGAGCGCAGCGGCATCGTCAGCAAGAATGGCTGGGCGACGATCCCCGGCACCTCCGAACCGAACGGGCCCGTTGCTCGGCAATGTGCTGAGAAGGTGGGCATGTGATGCGCACCACTCGCGAGAGCGTTACCTTTGATCAGCCTTTCTCCCTGATGGGTGTGGATGGGGTACAACCCGCTGGCACCTATGCGATCGACGTCGACGAGGAACTGATCGAGGGCTTGTCGTTCCTGGCATACCGTCGCGTTGCCACTACGATCTACCTACCGCTTCCTCGCGGAGGAGCGGGGTCCTTACAGGCTGTCCGGGTTGACCCTGGCGAGCTACCGGTCTTGGAGAGCGGAGCATGAGTGAGCGCATCGACCGGCTGTGCAGCGATCTGCGCATCAAACTGCATGGCATTGATCGGCGTTTGGAGGCGCTGAACGGGAATGCGATGGCCACGTCCGAGAAGGCGCAGCACATCGTTGAGAGCCAACTCGACAGGGTCGAGCAGCGCATCTTCGACAACCGGCGCTCCGTCGATGCGGCGAATGCGCGGGTCAAAGCGTGGCTTGACCAGAAGAAGGAGACTTTCGACGGCCACCGGTCGGAGTGGAAGACTATGCGGCAGGTCCGGCTGCTCAACGGCCGGGCAGACGATGCTGAAGCATATGCTGTCGCTGTCTTTGAGCTTGCAGCGTCGGCAGCCGACGAAGCCGCGCAAGCAGCTCTCGAAGCGCTGCTTGCCCGCAACGATGCAAACCTCGCAGCGCGGCCCGAGACTTGGCCCGGTCAGGAAGAGCCGGTCGGGACAACTGCCTCAGATTAGATCGAGACAACCCAAGGAGTGAACCATGATCGCCCGTCTTCAGACCTACATTAGCCAACAGGGCCAAGCGCTCTCGATCGCTACCCTCGTGTTCCTGTTTGGAGGTGCGCTGCTACTCGGTTGGATCTAACGACACCGAGATTTCCTCATGAAGGGGGGAACAGGCTTTCGCTCTCCAGCTCATATGGCATGCCGGCGAGTATAGATTTGCAATCACTCGCAAAAGCTAGTGGTATCCCGAAGCCAGTCTCAATCGGTCACTCAGGAAGCCCTGCTGCTCGCAGCTCGTCGGAGAAGTGTTCCAGCACAGGCCACCTGCGGAGAATACGGTAGGTCGGGTAGATGGCAACGAACTGCAGCGCGAGCACCCTCGCATCGGCCACGCGACCCAGGCGCATGACGCTGACAATCAAGGTGAGAAAACACGGCTTATGGGTGGGATAGATCTGAAGCCCCTTCCAGCATTGCCCAGCGAAGCATCTTGGCCGAGTTCATCCCTGAGCTCGACCGGAAAGGTCGCTGGGACACAACCCTCTCCCTTGGTCAGCAGCAGCGCATTGCCTTCACCCGCCTCCTCCTGCACCGGCCGCGCTGGGTGTTATTGACGAGGTGACCTCTGCCCTCGACGACGAGAGCCAGGCTGCCATGCTCTCCCTGTTCGAAGAGGAGCTGGCAGGCGCCTCCGTGCTCTCGATCGGCCACCGACCCGGCCTCGAGGCCTTCCACACCCGTACGCTCCAGATCCGCAAGACGCCTGAGGGCGGCGTGGTGCTCCTGCCGTTCATCGAAACGCCTCGACCCCATCGATGGCTGCGGCTACTTGGCTTGGAGATCGGCTGACCTACAAGATCCAGCACCCCAGTCTCGGAGAAGTCTGGCGTAGCGGCGTCGAGCGGAGTTAAGATCGTATCTTCGTCAACGACGCCCTGCAAAAAGGGCATCGTTCCGAGCTCGCCATCCGTCGTCCGCTAGCCACTTGTATTCTTGATCAGGCATATGCGGTACGACCTTCACGTTCGCTTCCGTCATTGGAAGAAAGAAGCTGTCGCGCTCCTGTGAGACCTTGAGGTCGCGCAGTGGGACCACAATACTTTCCTTGCCAGGCGTGAAGAACCCGCCCGAGGCCACGATAGCGTAGTCGCGGCGGTCCTTGGTGCCGAGAACGAGGTTTCGAACCTCGCCTATGATCTTGTCGTCGGCACTGCGCACCTCAGCGCCGATGATCTGATCTGCCCGGAGACCTGGGGCAAGCTCATCGATGCTGATGAGTGGCTTGGCATCCTTGTCAGCACGGTGACCCTGGACAGCGCCGCGTTGCGTCTTTGGCTCCCGTGCACTGATTTGCTTCTCGGCATCCTCCTCGTCATTGCCACCCAATGAATTGAGTGATGGGCCAGCGAGGAGTTCGCGGATGTTGCCCAGCAGCCGCTCGCAATCGTCATGGCGTCCATAGGACCACAGCGTGATAGCGGCATCCCGCAAACTGCGCAGGTCACGAACGGCCTGGCGATTGGCAATGCCCCGCAGCTCAGGTCGTTGCACGATAGCTTCTTCGAGCTTGGCGTCTGCGATCTGGCAGTCTGCCACAGCTTGCGTGATGCCCATTGTGCTGAGGAAGGCCGCCGCAAGGAGAGTTCGTGTCGGGTTCATTATTGGTCCGATCTATGGAAGGGGTAGCTGCCACCTAAAGGCGAGCCCCTGTTATGCGTAATTCTCTGATAATAGCCAGCTCGCATCGTGATTTTGACATTTATGACCCTGTGCAACAGGAGCATAATCTGCCTTTTAACGAAACTACGTGATGTTTTCGCCGCGAAACGACCAGCGTCATGCTTAGATCATACATTAAATGCGAGGATAGTACACAAAATTACTTTTTTCTTGTTCATTTTTATCTCCGGCCGCCTTCAATAAACCGTCGTCTCGGCGGTACCGTCCGGACACCAACCGAAGAAAGAAGGACAACATGAATCAGTTGAGCAACGTGACACCGGACCGGGTGAGACAACGCGCTTACGAGTTGTGGGAGCAGCACGGTCGTCGGGAAGGCCACGATGGAGAGTTTTGGCATCAGGCTGAGCGTGAGTTGAAGGGCGAAGCGAGCGACAGCGATGTCAGCAGAGGGGTCAGCGCGAATGCTGCCTCCGCGAGGAGCGGCTCCGGATCAGATGGGCCAGGCAACGTGAAATGAACCCCCGCGGACAGGATTACAGGCACTGACTTCCCGGCCGGATCTCTTCACAAGGGAGACACTGGATCGGCCCGCTTCCGACCCAAGGCCAGCGTGCGCCCGCGTGGTTCCAAATGTGTTACGTAGGTGTTCCTGCAGTACCCTTGGCTCATTATCGTCTAAAAGGCGCGGCGCCGTTGCAGCTTGGATGATGAAAGACACAAACCACCGGGCGGCTCCAGAGCAGGCACCGAGGAGCGCAGAGTGTAGCACAAACTACGCGCAGAAGCTCGCCTAGCCTAGCGGGCTGCAACGCTAGCCCAGGTGTATGGTCCACGATGGGTACACGTCGCGCATCACGGCGAGGTGGCACTCACGATTCACTTTGGGCAGAACGGCCAGGTCAGTGGCGCAACCTTTGACGCCTGCAAACACCGCCTCCGTCGCATCGTTAAACGTCACCATGGCTCCTCCAAGAGCCATACGGATCATCTCGAGCCTTATAGAACAGAGGAGGGAGACCATCGCAAGTCGCTGAAGAGCGGCGCCTGATCGCAAGATCCGCGGAACAATCTTGGTCAACGTCAGACCGCTACGACGGCAAGGCTCCCCAGGGCAGCGGATTACTTCTGGCGGCCTTTGCGCGACGCACTCGCCGGCTGGCGCAGCGTGGCAAAGCATAAAGACCTGCGGAGGTTCAGATCGTCACCAACCTGTCGGCGCGCTAGGGAGCGCCCGACTCCGCGTGCAAATCGGCGAAGGAACCGAGCACCCGATTGCAGGAGTTGCAACGGAAAACGGCTGTGCTGATCTGGTAACTGCGCGCCTCGCATCTGTCGCACACAAATCCCGGTGCAATCGGCTCCCAAGTCATCATGCCCCCATCTTAAATCGACCCGTTCCTGCATGAGGCCGCCGGGCCTGGGTGCGTGGAACAAGGGCAGCGTGACGGGTCCACGAATAAAGCGACCTCTGGAAGCGTTTGTGGGTGCGTTCAAAAGGTGAGCTGCTGTGCCTCGGTTCTACTTCGACCTCATTGAGGATGGCGATCTGTCCCCCGATGACACGGGGATCGTGCTGGACAGTTCCGATGCGGCGCAACGCCAGGCGCAG
>DATCJK010000023.1:0-120132 GCA_036562855.1 Microvirga sp. | reverse complement strand
CTGCGCCTGGCGTTGCGCCGCATCGGAACTGTCCAGCACGATCCCCGTGTCATCGGGGGACAGATCGCCATCCTCAATGAGGTCGAAGTAGAACCGAGGCACAGCAGCTCACCTTTTGAACGCACCCACAAACGCTTCCAGGGCTCGCTTTGTTCGTGGACCTGTCCCTGCCCTCGCTTCCAGGGCTCGCTTTGTTCGTGGACCTGTCCCTGCCCTCGTTCCACGCCCTCAGACCTGACGGGCTTCAGGCGGCCTCGCCGGCGAGAACCTGGCTGACCCAAGTTCCCGCTTCTTCATGGGTCTGGAACAGGGGCGCGTGTTGGGTGCTGCATTTGCCGAACCCCGCCTCCAGATGCCACCACCCGAGGTGCTCGGGGTCATGGTACGTGCCGTCAAGGCGGACGAACACGGCCGCAAGCTGATCATCGGCAAGAACAAGTCGCCCGTCCGTGTCATGGCCGTCGATCAGCACGCGCATGGACACAAATGAGATGGTGGGGGTCATTGCCCTCGCCCTTCAGATTAGGGCGAAAGGTCAGCGCCAAGTGGCCGGACACCCAGAATACAATTCGTCGAGATAAACTCGTTTATCGTGGCGCATCAATGCGTATGCTCATTTGCGGAATTTGCAAGAACAACAAGGTCGCATGCCTGATTTGCTCAGTTTTTATTCGAAAAGTTCAAAGTTAACGCCCGAACATAACATAGATCACTTGGCGCCCCTCTCATTGTGTGTCAGGGTCCTTCTACTGTCAGCAACCGAACGAAGGCGCTGACGGCCGAGAGATCCGACGCGCTCCCGCCTGCCCAAAAGGGAGTGCTGTCATGCCCTCGCCCATGTCCGCTGACCACCATCCGCTCGTCCGCAAGCTGGAGAGCATCTTCACCCTCTCGCATGACGAGCGGCAGGCTCTTGCCAACCTGCCCATGCAGCTTGCCAGCATCAAGGCTGACCAGGACATCGTGCGCGAGGGCGACAGTCCCTCAAGATCCTGCCTGCTGCTGAGCGGCTTTGCCTGCACCTACAAGATCACGGCTCAAGGCAAGCGCCAGATCGTCTCGTTCAATCTGTCAGGGGACGTTCCGGACCTTCAGAGCCTGCATCTCAAGGTCCTGGACAACAGCATCAGCACGATCAGCGCCTGCAGCGTCGGGTTCATCGCCCATGAGGACCTGCGCGAGATCTGCGAGCGCTTTCCGCGCATCACGGCCGCGTTCTGGCGCGAGACGCTGATCGACGGAGCCATCTTCCGGGAGTGGGTGACGAATGTCGGGCAGCGCGAGGGCGTGAGCCGCATGGCGCATGTGCTGTGCGAGCTCATCTTGCGCCTCAGGGCGGTGGGCCTCGTGGAGGGTCACACCTGCGACCTGCCCATCACCCAAGCCGAGTTCGGCGATGCGCTCGGGTTCACACCGGTTCACGTGAACCGGGTGCTCCAGCAGATGCGGGCCGAGGGTCTGATCGTAACCAAGGGAACTCAGCTGACGGTTCCGGATTGGGAGAGGTTGAAGGAGGTGGGTGAGTTCGACCCCACCTACCTGCATTTGGAGAACAAGCAGGCCGCCGCATGACCCTGACCCTGCAGCCCGTCCGGGTTGCGACCGGCTTTGACGAGGAGGGGATCCTGGTTCTCGATGGAGACCAGCGGCTTGTGGCGGTGCTGACCCGCCTCGATGGAGAGTACGGGGATGTGTCGGGCCACTGGTACCTGGAGGTAGGCTTTGGCCGCCTGAGCGGCCGCGACCAGCACACCTTCGTCGACCTCGATGCGGCGAAGGACTGGATGCGCCAGCGCCTCGCCTGACGATCAAACGCCCCGCGGCATCCGATAGGGGAGCCGGGACGATCCGCCGACGAGCGCGAAAGCGCCGCACTCCCAACACCACGCCGCCTCGCCGCACAGGTCGGCTTCCGGCACAAGGCGTGCGACCGTGCTTGGTCCTATTCGGCCGCGTCGAGGAAGGAGCGAGCTCTCCAGTCCACCTCGCACTCGGCGAAGTAGCGCGAGAGCGCATTCTCGAGACTCGGCATCATCAGCCCCCGCTCGCTCGAGAGCGCTCTGACCTGTGGCTCGGGTTGGACAAGCCAGGGCTTCACTCGCCAAGGATAGCCCGCTTGGCGCGCCACAAGACCCGCAAGTTCGCTCCACGATGTCATGCCTTGGTTGGCGAGGTGCCAGATACCGCGCTCGTCGTCGACGAGAAGATCGAGGGCTGCATGGACGAGGTCGGGGACATAGGTCGGCGAGACGATCCCCTCCTCGGGCACGATGGCGCTGCGGGCCTCAAGAGCGTTCAGCGTCTTGAAGACGAAATTGGCGCTGTCCCAGGGTCCGAAGAAGGCGCTGGTTCGGATCAGAAGCGCATCGGGATGGGCGACAGCGACGCGACGCTCCGCCTCGGCCTTGCTCTCGCCGTATGTGCAGGTCGGGCAAACGTCGTCGCTCTCCATATAAGGCCGCCCGAGCCTGCCGTCGAAGACGCGGTCCGACGAGAAGGTCACCAGGGGCAGGCCGAGGCGGGAGCATGCCTGCGCAATGGCCTCCGCTCCAGCCGCGTTGGCCTCGAAGCAAGCCTCCCGCTCGCGGGCGGCATCGTTCACCCGGACATAGCCCGCGGCGTTGATCACGGCCCAGGGACGATGCTGTGCGAGCGCAGCATCGATCGAGGCGGGGTCAGTGATGTCCATCTCCCCACGGGAGAGGAGGACGCGGTCGAGCCCGCGAAGGCCGCAGATGCGCGCGAAGGCCCGCCCGAGGGTTCCGGTCGCGCCGGTGATCAGGATCGGGCGGCGTGAACGGCCTGGCACAGCCGCCGTCCGCGCCGGTGGATGGTAATGACGGCCCTCGCGGCGCCACCAGCCGTTCCCATCCAGGATCGGATGCGCAAAGCTGCCGGTGCGGGCGAGCGACTCGGCCGCGCGTCCGATGGCCGTGCGGCGGGGTGCGGGGCCGCGAATGTCGAACGCCCCGGGCTCGTAGAACCCGCTGCGATTGACGAGGAGCGAGTTCCAGTCCACGGCGCCGATCAACGACCACACCGTCACAGCCCTGATATCCGCGCCGGAGGCTCGCAGATCTTCGACGCCCTGCCAGACCTCCATCAGCCATCGCACCTGATCCTCGCGGGTGGAGCCGTGATGGGCCTCCGTCACCGCGATCGGCCGCCCGTAGCGCTCCCAGACTTCGGAAAGCCGTGCCTTGAAGCCAAGCTCCTCGGGCGGCAGGTCCATGCGCAGGGCTTCCACGTCCGCATAGGTGTCCATGCTGGTGGCGCCGTTCCGCGGATGCAGGTGATTGCCACCGTGGAAGCATTCTGGATAGCGATCCATCGCTTCGTCGAGGTAGCGCTCACTGGTCGGGTAATGGTTGATCCCGATGATGTCGGGTGCGCCTTCCCCATCGAGGAAGATGTCGAGCTCGTCCTCGGCAATCCCATTCTGGATGAACACGGAATGCCAGGGATGGGTACGGTCGACACGTCCGAACAGCAGATCGAGGCTGAGCCAGCGCCTCTCGTTCTCGAAATCGGCCTGGTAGCGCAGATGAGGCGTGCTGAACACCTTGCCCATGTCCTCCGTCTGAACGAGCCGGGCCCCTGGCGTCACCTCACGGATGGCACGCATGGCAAGCACCGTCGCGCGGCACTCGGTGACGAGAGCGCGCAGGAAGGTCGGGTAGTCGCGGCCATGCGGATGCCAGTGACCGTAAAGACCGCTGAAGCGCGCCGTGGTCAGGGGCTCGTTGATAGGCGTAAACATCTCGACCCACGGGTAGCGGCGGGCCACCCGCTCGGCATGGCACGCCAGAAGCTCTGGAAAGTTCGGGTCCACAAGGCTCGTGTAGCGTGGTCCGCTGCCGTGGTGGACAAGCCCGGCGATCGGGCTGATCCCGAGGTCGCGCAGGCGAGCAAAGCGCGCATCGGTCCAGGTCCAGTCGCAGTGATCAGGATGATCCGGCGCGATCGACTCCCACACGACGGGATACCGGAGCGTCCTGATCCCGAGCGCTGCGATCGCGTCGAGGTCGTCGATGCGATGAAGGTGGCCCGTCTCCTCGATCTGGTTACGGAACTCGTCTCCGATCTGCACGACCGTACATTCGAGGCCGCCCCAAAGGGCGAGCGGGTCTTGATGAGCCATGAGAGTTCTCTTCGTTCCAGCGGACCTTGGTCATCGCCGTTTCGTTCGGGCTGATTGAACTCAACCAAGATGAAGAGAGTTCCAGAAACGATGCAAATACTTGATATTGCTTTACGAACGGCGCCATCTTGAGGCTAACATATGTTATTTCCGGGTGGTTTGCTGTGGAGAGCCACTTATAACAAAAGTAAATCTTCGCCGTTCTTGGGTCTCCTGCGTCGATTTTTGGGTGCGGAGCATTGCCCCATCCCGAGCGGCCGACGGGTCGTGCCAAGGCCGTCGCGCCGCAATCTGTCGCTGCCCAGCACGAACGCGCAGGTGGCGCCACCGGGCCTTGGCGTATCGTCGACGAAATGCTTGGCGAGGGTTGGGGACGGGTTCGCGATAGGCGCCCGATCAGGCCCCACCGCGGCTCTCGCCATCCCGGAACGCGTCCTTCAGCGCGCGGATGAGGGCGGCCCGCGCGGGTTCGTGCGCCTCGGAGGACAGAAAGTCGTTGATCCCATAGCGCTGGATGGTGTCCCGCACATCGTGGCTGTCAACCGAACCTTCGCGTTTGGAGACGTGCTCCACGTAAAGACCGGGTGCATCGCAGTCCATGACGAGATGCCATTGCTGGTGGATGCGGTCGATCTTGTCCTCGAGAAAGGCGAGCTCGCGCTTCAGGGTCGGCATGGACATCTCCTCAACAATCCCGATCCGGCACTCCGTGCCTTTGCTTCCTCGCTTCCGCTGGACCCCGCGACCCGGGGGCTCGTCCCAGATGGACGCTCACGAGCCGACGAACGCCAGCGCCAGCCATGCTACGACAATGGCGCCGACCAGGAACACCGCCCAATGGGCATAGGCCGGGCGGGCCTCCGCCCTCACGGGAAGGGTTCTTCCGCCGGCCGGTGGCGAGGGGCGGCGGATCCGTTGCGGGTGCCCGCGCCGGCTCCTCAAGGCGTAGATGCGACGCATCGGGAAGGTGGGGCGGGCGTTGACAGGGACTGGCCAGCAGTTTCTCGCCGAGTTCCACCGCCGCGCCGGCTTCCTTCATATGGACCACCAGGAGGGCGATCCTGTCGAGAGCCATCGCTTCGACGGGCAAGGCCCTGGCCGAATTCCTCGTGAGACGACCACCGGCGATCGACTGCTCGGGAGTGTCGGATGCGATGATTCTCGGCGGCGATCCCATGAGAAGCCAACAACCGATGCCCCCTGAAGGTTGCCGCGACGCGCACCAGATCGTTCCTCTCGCGCCGCCCCGGACAACCATGGTCCAATCAATTGGAGCGGCATGCACTCAGTCGATCTCAGCCCACGTCAAAGTCCTGACCCATATATCCGAGCCCGCAGACGAGAGGCGGGCAGGTGCCGCCGCGTGCCCTTACCTCGTCCGCAGCCATACGGTTCGCCCTGTGCGCACGGCCCCCGTCTTGCGGCGGAACGCAGATGCTTGAGACAATCAGAGGGACGGCGCTGAGCGCGGTCCTCACGCTACGCAGCATCTGGGTTCTGGCGCAGGTCCCCTGACTGGAGCTCCATCGCCCGGCGCGTCCTCCACGTCCGGCGCGACGACCAGACATCCCGAGCGGGCCGCCCTCCGGGGTGATGAAGAACTCCAACCCCGGCAGAGCGATGGCGAGGGCCTGAACCGGATCTGTGTCGTCCGCGTGGCAGGACCGGCCATCCCCTTGTCCACCTGTTCGGTCGCGGGCGCTCCAATGGCCTTTGGCCCGCACGCAGAGCGCCGACGGCTGCCTGAGTTCGAGCGCCCGTATGCGGTGGCGCTTCACATGGGTGAGTGTGCGGTGGCAAGGCTCATGCTTGCTTTGGATCTTCATCGAGGCAGCGTGCAGCGTGCGTTTGGCGCCGAGGGGCGGCGCTTGCTGCACGCAGCCCGCCGATGTGGTGGAGCATTCTTGGGACAACATCGTATCCCGGCGCGGTCGGAGGAGGACGCGACGGCGCTTCCGAGCGGTCGGGTGACGCATCTGTGCATCATCCCGCGCGGGGCGGGCGTTGCGGCCTATGTGTCGGAGCTCGACCTTGGCCTTGAGGGCGTCATCGGAGACCGTCATGCCGATATGTGTCGCAAGGCGGATGCGCGCACGCCCTGGCACCCGAAGGGGGTCACGATCGCCAACACGCGCCATGTGTCCATCGTGTCCAAGGAGGAGTGCGCCGCCATAGCAGCCCTCCTCGGAGTGCCTGACGTCGATGCGGCCATGCTCAGCGCCAACCTCATGGTGGAGGGAATCCCGCGTCTGAGTGCGCTGCCGCCGGCGACGCGCCTTCGTTTCCCCACGGGCGCGACAATCTTCGTGACAGATCAGAACCTGCCCTGTCGCAGCCCGGGACGCCATATCGCCCGCCTGTTCAAGCGCCCCGAGCTGGAACTTCTGTTCCCGCAGAAGGCGCGTGGCCGCAGAGGTCTCGTTGGCATCGTGGAGCGGCCGGGCCCGGTTCGATTGGGTGACGCACTGATGTTGATCAAGCCATTGTCGCGAGAGCCGCAGGAGTAAAGCTCATGCGCTCGCCGGAACCGGCATGCACTCCGACGGGCCTTGAAGGCCGTGCCGCGGCAAGCTGTGGTGCCGGTTCCGCGTCTCTAACGTGCGACGTGCTCCGCCGAGAGGGCAGCTTCCAAGAGGCGATCTGGGCGGAGGTCCGCCTCGACGTCCATTTGGAGGAGTTCAGCAAGACGCGTGCGCGCCCTGTTGATCCGGCTCTTGATGGTCCCAAGATTGGTTGCGCAGATCTGGGCAGCTTCCTCATAGGAAAAGCCCTCCGCCGCAACGAGCAGAAGCGCCTCGCGCTGATCAAGTGGCAATTTGGCGAGCGCTTCCAACATATCGGCGCAGTCAAGCCGTCCTTGCTGTGCGGGTCCCACGGCGAGCTTCCCGCTGATCACTCCGTCCGGATCCTCCACCTCGCGCCGCCGCCGCCGCAGGCCGGTGTAGAACTGGTTGCGCAGGATGGTGAAGAGCCAGGCCTGCATGTTCGTGCCGGGTTGAAAGCGTTGGATGTTGTCGAGGCCCTTCAGCAGGGCCTCCTGCACGAGGTCATCCGCCCGGTCCAGGCTGCCGGTGAGCGAGATCGCGAAGGCTCGCAGGCTCGGGATGGCGGCGAGCATCTGATCACGCAAGACACTGTCAATGCCCATCGCGAGGCCCCCTGTTCTGCTTGCCGTGTTCAAGGATGCGGATGAGATGCTCAGGGAGCGGTTCCTGCTGCAGGTTCCGGTAGAACGCCCGCAGCAGCACGCCGAGCTGGTCCACCACATCCCGCGGCAGGGCAGGATCTCCGGTGTCGCCTGCGCCAGGCGGCCGGGGTTCCCCGCCAAGTGGGGTATCGAGGCTTGCAGCGTCCGCAGAGCATATGTTCACGCAAGGGGCCTCCCCAGCAAGGACGGTCGAGTCCAATAAGCCCTGAGCAGGGGAGGCAGGCCTTAACGTAATATATGCTTGGCCGCATTTTGCGCGGGAAAGAAAAGGGCCGGCTTTACATGGGTGAATGGCCGCCTCGTCCCTTCGGTCTAATGCTGGGTGCAGGTTGATTCTCTCCGTCGTTGAACGAGATGCCTGCCGCTGAGCGCTTTGCTTGGCGGCGCCTCACACCTCCATTGCTCATGAAGGATAGTCTGGCCGATGCCCTATCGATGCCTAATCGTGGAAGACCAGGCGCTGATCGCCATGGCGCTTGAAGCGTCCCTAGAGGATGCCGGGTTCGAGGTGGCGGGCTTGTTCGGCACCAACGCTGCGGCACTGAACTGGCTTTCGAGCAATACGCCTGAGATCGCGCTGCTCGATCTTCTACTCCCGGACGGAGTGTGTTGCGAGCTTGCGAGACTGCTCAGAGAGCGCGGCATTCCATTCGCAATCTATTCCGGCGTTCTGGTACCCAAGGAGCGCCCAGCGGAGTTGCAGGATGTGCCTTGGCTGGAGAAGCCCGTCAGCCGCGAGGCACTGGCCACCACGCTCGCACAGCTTGGGTCATCGGCTTGCCCGCAAGCTGGCTTTAGGCATTAGCGTCACGGCGGCTCCTGTTTCGATGGTCGATGGGCTCCAGGGCATCTTGTTCTAGATGCAGCCCGGCCGACTCGCCGAAGCATCCCGTCGCGACCCTAGTGCTGTTTAACCTACGTTAGTCTTCCGCACTCGACAGAAGCGCCGACGCCGCCTGCAGGGAACATTCAAGCCCACCTGCTACTTGTCATGCGCGAACGCTCGCTGTCCACAAGCCGGGGTTAGACTTCATGCGCTTCATCCCAACACGCGTACACGGCATGGCCGATTATGCGAGCGGCCTCCTCCTGATCGCCGCTCCATGGCTGTTCGGCTTCGCTGATGGAGGCGCAGCCCAGTGGGTGCCGGTCGTGATTGGCGCCGGCATCCTGCTCATGAGCCTTCTGACGGATTACGAGCTATCGCTCAGCCGCTTGATCCCCATGCCCGTGCACCTCGGCGCGGACGGGGCTGGCGGCCTGCTACTCGCAGCCTCCCCATGGCTGTTCGGCTTCGCCGACCGGGTGTACTGGCCGCATCTCATCATCGGGCTTCTGGAGATCGGAGCCGCTCTGATGACCCGGACCGTTCCGGACACGGCCCACGACGCCACACGCCGGGCCTAAGGGCTACGGTCGTGGCCTGTCGGCACGCCTGACAAGGATTGGCCCCCGCTTTGATCGCCCCTGCGGCGAACGGCGCTGAAGCGGAGAGCATCCTCCCGCATCGCCGAAGATCGTGGTTGTCGGGACTGGCTTTGGAGGGCTCAGCGCCGCCCAGTCGCTTGCGCCGACGCCCGTGGACGTGACGGTCATCGACCGACACTCCTGCACCAACCTTTACGAGACAGAACGAATCCTTCGAGCACGCCGCCCACGGGCGGCTGTTGCTTGTCTGGTCCCTGTGCCGGCATGGCTTGAGCAACCCTCACGGTTCGCAAGGTGGCGCTTTGCGGGGATTGCGGGCTCGCCGGCGGCCGCAGATGGGGCGCCAGACGGCGGCACCCGCCGGTCCGGCGGTTCGAGGGCGGCGGGCGGCCTCAGGCGCGCATCACTCAGGACGCAGGATGATCTTCGCTGCCGGCGAGCTCCCGTTGTGGATATCGAGGAATGCCTGAGCGCCGTCGGCGAGGGGGCGTTCCTCAAACCAGCCCAGGGATCCCAGTCGTCCTCCGGCGAGGGCGTCGACCGTCTGCCGGAAATCGGCCGGGGTGTAGCAGTACGATCCGGTGACGGTGATCTCCTGAAGCGTGATCCTGCGCACGTCGAAGCCTTCCTGCCCCGGCAGGAGGCCCACATGCACGATGACGCCTCCGGGTCGCACCAGCGCCGAGGCTGCGGCACGCGTTTGCACCGCGCCGACCGCGTCGATCACGAGATCGATGCTGCCGTCGGCGGGTTGGTCGCCCTCGCCGGGCGTGAAGACCTGAAAGCCCTCCGAGTCCGCGATCGTCGCTCGGCGGAGCGGGTTCGTCTCCGCGATCAGGATCGTTCCAGCCCCGAAATGGCGAGCCACCAGAGCGGCCGCCAATCCGATGGCCCCGCCGCCCAGGACGAGCACCCGGCACGCCGCCAGGGGCTGGTGGAGCTTCTCCATGCCGATGCGCACCGCATGCCAGGACACGGCGACCGGCTCCGCCAAGGCGGCCTGCTCGACGGACAGATGGTCCGGTATCGGCAGGAGATTGCGCTCCGGGATGCGGACGAGCTCCGCGAAGGCGCCGGGGCGCGGGGGCATGGAGATGATCTGGCGGGTCGGCGACAGGTGCCATCGTCCTTCCACCGCATAGGGGCATGACGGATCGACCACCAATGGATTGATCGCGACCCGCTCGCCGGCGCGTGGGCCCGAGACAATCCGGCCGGCGGCCTCATGTCCCAGGATCAGCGGCGCCGGACGCCTGCTGTCGAAGCCGTGATAGGCATGCATGTCCGAGCCGCAGATGCCGACGGCCTCGACCCTCACCAGAACCTCGTCCGCCTGAGGGGCGGCGTCCGGTTCATCGCGATAAACAACCGTGTTCGGGCCAGTGTAGACGAGCGCCTTCATGCGTCGCTCCTTATCGTTCGAACGTCACTTCGCTGTGAAACCACCATCGACGGCCAGTGTCTGCCCGGTCACGTAGGCGGAGGCGTCGGATGCAAGGAAGACCGTGATGCCAATGAGATCCTCGAGTTCGCCGTTCCGTCCGATGGCCGTCTGGGCTGCATTGCGCGCGGCGCGTTCGGGGTCGTTGAACACCGGCGCCGTCAAGGCCGTCGGAAAGAATCCAGGAGCGATCGCGTTGCATGTCACTCCATGCCGGGACCACTCCTCCGCAATGGCGCGCGTCAGTTGGAGCACGCCGCCCTTGGCGGCGCCGTAGGGAGCGCTGTTCGGGAAGGCGCGCCAGCTTTGGAGCGATGCGATGTTGATCACGCGGCCGAAGCGCCGCTCCGCCATGTAGGGCGCGAAGGCCTGCGTCAGGAGGAACGGCGCTCTCAGGTGAACCGCCATGTGAAGGTCGAACTCGGCCTCCGAGACGACGCCGAAGGGCTGGCGCAGATTGATGCCGGCGGCATTCACCAGGATGTCGACGCTGCGGCCGGCGAGCGCCGCATGGACGTCGGTGACCGCTCCGTTGGCCGCCAGGTCCGCTCGAACCGTGGAGCCCGCGATGCCCTCCTCCGCCAGGGCCCCCTGAGCCGCCAGAAGCTCGGGCTGCCGCCGCGCCACGAGGACGATCTCGGCTCCGGCCAGCCCCAGCGCGCGCGCCATGGCAAGGCCGATGCCGCTGCTGCCGCCGGTGACGAGCGCCGTGCGGCCGGTGAGATCGAACAGGGCGCCCAGGCGAAAGGTCACTCAGGCCTCCACGGGCTGGCCGAGGTCGACGTTCGATCCCTGTGCGTATTTGGCCATGCGAACGTCGCTGGTTCGGGCATGAGCTTCCATTCCCTCGAGCCGCGAGATGCGAGCGGAGACTGGCGCGAGCGTCTTGCAGGCCTCGCGATCCATCCGCTGCCATGTGAGCGGCTTCAGGAACTTGTGCACGGACAGGCCGGCCGAATAGCGCGCCGCGAACTTCGTGGGAAGGATATGGTTCGGCCCGGAGACCTTGTCGCCAAAGGCGACGTTCGTCTCCTCGCCCAGGAAGAGGGACCCGTAATTGGTGAGATTCGCGTGCCACCAATCGAGTTCGGCGCAGTGCACCTCCAGGTGCTCGCAGGCATATTCGTCCGAGACCCGGACCATCTCCTCCCGGCTGTCGCAGAGAACGACTTCGCCATAATCGCGCCACGCCGCCTGAGCGGCGTCGCGCGCCGTCGGCGGCAGCGCGTCGATGAGCTGGGGAACGAGAGCCGACACCTCGTCCGCAACGCGGCGGGAGCTGGTGATGAGCCAGGCTGGGCTTTCATGGCCGTGCTCGGCTTGGCCTACGAGATCCGTCGCGACGATCAGGGGATCCGCCGTATCGTCGGCGAGAACGGCCACCTCGGAGGGACCCGCGAACACGTCGATGCCGACCTTGCCGAACAGCATGCGCTTGGCCTCGGCGACGAACTTGTTGCCCGGACCCACGATGATGTCCGCCGGCTTGCCGGTGAAGAGCCCGAACGTCATGGTCGCGATGGCCTGCACGCCGCCAAGGCACATGATCACGTCGGCGCCCGCAACCGTCATGGCATAGAGCACGTGAGGGTGGATGCCCTCGCCCTTGTAGGGGGCCGAGCAGGCGATCACCGTCTTGACGCCGGCCGCCTTGGCGGTGGCCACCGACATGTAGGCCGATGCGATATGGGCATACCGCCCGGTGGGCACGTAGCATCCGGCCGTGTTGACCGGCACCAGCTTCTGGCCGAGCTGAAGCCCGGGCGACAGCTCCACGGAAAAGTCCGTCACGGAAGCGCGCTGCGCCTCGGCGAAGCGGCGGACCTGCGAAGCCGCGAGCTGGATGTCGTCCTTGACGGATTGCGGCACGTCCCGGATGCGGTCCTGAATGGCATCCTTGTCCATGACGATGTCGCCGGACCACCGATCAAGCTTCAAGGCGTAGTCCCGCACCGCCTGCTCGCCGCCAGCCTCGATCGCCGCGAGCATCTCCGCCACGACGACGCGAGCGGCGTCGGATTCGGTCTCGGACGTCTTGGATGCTTTCTTGAGATAATTGATGGCCATGAGGCGGCACCTTCTTCCAATGAAACGGATTGGATGCGGACGGGCGAACGGCCCGCCCGCATCCCGAGCCACTACTTCTTGTCGAACTCGGTCGCGAGGGCGCGCAGCTTGGGATCCGCCGCGACCCGCTTCAGGTACTCATCCGAGATGTAGGACTTGGCGTCCGGGTTGGCGGGCACCGTGCCGACTTCGGCGATGAACTTGCCGATTTCGCTGAACCAGCCGTCCACGGACGAGGCCTTGTCGCTGCGGGCCATCAGCTTGAGCTGCTCGTCGAGGCCGAATGTCGGACGCAGGGCGAATTCCTGGTCCATAGCACGGGCCGAAACCTCGAGGCCGCCCTCCTTGTAGAAGTCGAGCGCGAGCTTGCGAGCCTCTTCCGGGTTGGCCTTGGCCCAGGACCAGCCGCGCAAATAGATCGTCAGGAACTTGGCCACGTCGTCCGGCCGCTCCTTCGCGAAATCCGCCCGTGCGATCAGCGCGCCCGGCACGATGGCGTCGGCTTCGGCGCCGGAGCACAGATACTTCGCGTTCGCCCGCTCCTCCAGGGTGTAGGTGTTCGGCGCCCAAACGCCCGCGACGTCACCGTTCTGCGAGGTGATCGCCGTGATGATCTGGGCTTGGCCAAGGTTCACGAACTGCATGTCGTTGGCGGCAAGGCCCATCTTCACCAGGCACTTGCGCGACGCGTAATCGACCGTCGAGTTGGTGGTCAGCAAAAGCCGCTGCCCTTTGAGAAGCGAGGGATTGGCTTTGATGGCGTCGAACTTGTCGCCCCGCACCATCATCGCGTTCGTCTTCGACTCGTCGTTCGTGAGCCCGATGGTGACGATGTTGAACCGCACCGCGCCAAGCACCGCCGGCACGGACCCGGTCCCGCCCACGTCCCACGACTTGGAGGGAGCGGCGGCCATTTGAGGGGCGCCGGCCGGAAAGGTCGTGAAGTTGGGGGTGAGTCCGACCTCCTTCCACCAGCCCTTCACATTCGCATAGTGGAAGGGCAGCGCCCAGTAGAGCGACGGCTGGTAGCTGACCCCGATCGGCGTCTGCGCCTGCGACGGTGACGCTCCGGCCCCGGCGATCGCGGCAGCCAAGATCAAGCCCGACAGATGTTTTTTCATGTGTTCCTCCCTGTTTGCATCGCGTTTCCGAGCACCCGTTGGTGCCCCTCGTGGCCGCTCTCGCGAGAACTCTGGAGAACGGATTGGATGGCCTCCCGGACAATCGCGGCAATGAGGTCGCATTCCTCGTCCGTGAGCGCGAGAGGTGTGCGAATGTCGCAAAGATTGGCCAGCACGGCGTGCGTCGATGCGAGCGCGCCCTGATCGCCGGCGTAGCGCCAATGGCGTGGAGCGCTCGTGAACCCGGCCTGATGCCCGGCGCCGAACCACTTGATGGGGAGGCCGCGGGCGCGGGCGATCGCGACGAAATCCTTCATCTGGTCCGCGGTGAATTCCAGCACGGAGAACTGGACCGAGGTCGCCGAGTACACCTGCTCCTTGGGACGGTTCGGCAAGCGAACGTAAGGCGTGCCCGAGAGGCCGGCGACGATCCGATCATGGATGGCGTTCCAGCGCTCCACCCGTTGGGGAAGATCCTTCAGCTGCGGGCGCAGAATTGCCGCGGAGAGAGCGGACATGCGCATGCTGAAGTTGGGAACGTGCTCCGCCAGCGGGTCGATGACGCGGGAGCCAGGGGTGCTGAGATGCTGCTCGTAGAGCATGTAGCTGCCGGAATGCAGAATGCTCCGCCCGGCCATGACCGGATCGTCGGTGACGAGAAAGCCGCCTTCTCCCGCATTCAGGTGCTTGTAGGTCTGCGCGCTGAAGGCGGCGACGGCCCCGAACGACCCGATGGCCCGCCCCTTGTAGGATGCGCACAGCGCGTGAGCGCAATCCTCGATGAGAACGATACCGTGCCGTGCGCAGATCTCGACGACCCGGTCCATCTGCGAGATGTGGCCGCGCATGTGGGAGAGGAGCAGAACCTTCGCGCCCGTCTCCCGAGCCTTGCGGTCCAGGTCCTCCAGATCGATCACGTAATCGCGGTCGATCTCGACGATGGCCGGCCGGGCCGCGGCGTGGACGATGGCGCCCGGAACGGGAGCGAGGGTGAACCCATTGACCAGCACCGTGTCGCCGGGCTGAACGCCGACGACCTTCAGCGCGAGAAACAGGGCGGCGCCGCCGGAATTCACCGCAACGCAATACCGACGGCTGGTCAGCTTGGCGAACTCGTCCTCCAGCAAAGAGACGTCGCGCTGATCGATGCCCATCTCGCCATAGCGAAACAGGCGACCCGATCGCATGAGCTCGACCGCCCGCGCGATCCCGGCCTCGGGGATCGGCTCAGGCTCCGTGAGATCGCGCGTGAGGCGCGGGAGGTCCCGTTCAAAGGCCATTGGCGCCCTTCTCCTCGCGAAGGGACCGCCAGATCTGGGTGCGCAGGTGGACGAAGGACTCGAGGTCCATCACGTCCTCGATCTTCGCGTGCCGGTCCCAGTCCTCGGACAGGCGGATGGATCTGACGTCGACGATCTCCTTGATGCGGCCTGGCCGGCGGGACATGATCGCCACCCGGTCCGCGAGGTACACCGCCTCCTCCACCGCATGCGTGATGAAGAGAACCGTTCGCGGGTTGACGCGCGCGAGGCGCACGAGCTCCTCCTGCATCACCACGCGCGTCTGGGCGTCCAAGGCCCCGAAGGGCTCGTCCATCAGGAGCACCTCCGGATCGAGCACATAGGCGCGAGCGATGGCGACGCGCTGCTGCATGCCGCCCGAGAGCTGATGGGGATAGGCGTCCGCGTGGCTCTCGAGATTCATGAGCTTGAGCGCGTCGGCGATGAGGTCCGCTCTCCCGGTCTTGGAGATGCCCTTGTTGCGCAGGCCGAGATCGATGTTCTCACGCACGGTCTTCCAGGGGAAAAGCGCGAATTGCTGGAAGACGACGGCGCGGTCGGGGCCCGGCGCCTTGATCTCGCGTCCGTTGACGCTCACGAGCCCGGCGCTCGGCGCCTCGAACCCCGCCACCATGCGCAGGCACGTGGTCTTGCCGCAGCCCGATGGGCCAACGATGGCCACGAACTCCTTGTCGCGGATCTCGAGATTGATGGTGTCGAGCACCTTCACCCCGCCGGACTGGGGGCCAAACACCTTGTCGACATTCTCGAAGCGGATCGAACCCATGGTATCCCCTTAGGCCTCAAGGCCTCGACGACGGCGCAACCAAGCCTCACCCTGCCTCAGCAGCACATCGATCAGCATGCCGACCAGTCCGATCGCGATCATGCCGGTCAGCACCGTGGTGGTCTGAACGCTGGCCTGCGCCTGCACCATCATGAAGCCGACGCCGGCGGCCGCCACGATGAGCTCGGCGCCCACGAGCGACTGCCAGCCAAGGCCCGCGGAGACGCGCAGGCCCGCCATGATCGAGGGCACGGCGGCCGGCAGGAGGATCTCCGAGATGGTCCGGTAATCGTTCGTTCCGAGCATGCGGGCGGCCTCGATGAGGCGGGGCTCCACAAATCGCGCGCCGCGATAGGCGTTGATGAGGACCGGGGGGAATGCTCCGGCGAAAATGATCATCACGGGTCCGCCGATGCCGGTGCCGAACCAAAGGGCGGCGAAGGGAACCCAGGCGATCGGGGCGATGAAGCGGAGCGCGTCGAAGATCGGCGTGACGATGTCGTCCAGCAGGCGGAACCACCCCATCAGCAACCCGAGCGGAACGCCGATCACGGCGGCGAGCAGCACGCCGTAGAGGTAGCGCAGGAGGCTGGAGCCTAAATGCCCTGGAAGCGTCGCGCCCGCGAAGGGCGACGTCAGCAGAGTGATGAACCGCGCGGCGGTCTCCCCGGGGGTTGGCAGGAACTGCTTGGGGACGATCCCGGACACGGACAGGAAGATCCAGAGACCGAGAAACAGAGCGATGCCGAGCAGCCCCCATAGGGCGCCCTGGCGGATGGTGAGAGGTGCACCGTTCATGGCTTCAATCCCTCGCCGCCACGTTCCAGGCCAAGGCCCTTCGCTCGAGGGAGCTGAGGATCGCGGTCGTTCCCCAGCCGAGAAGGCCCACCGTGAACATCCCGACGAGGATCATGCCCGGATAGATGTCCTGCTGCGCCACGTTCAGGATGAAGCCGACCCCGGCGAGCGCGCCGACGAGCTCGGCTGCGACGAGGGTCGTCCACGAGGCCTGGAGCGAGAGCCGAAGCCCGGTGAAGATCATCGGGGATGCGGCCGGCGCGATCACCTCGCGAATGAGGCGCCACCGGGGGGTGCCCAGCATGCGCGCCGCCTCGATCATCGGACGGTCGATGTTACGCACGCCGGTGAACGTGTTGATGACGGACGGCACAAAGGCCGCGAACCAGATGACCATGATCTTCGCCGCATCCCCGAGCCCGAGCCAGAGGATGGCGAGGGGAATCCAGGCCAGGGGCGGGATCGGGCGGATCACGAGGAAGACGGGGTTGATCAGCGCCTCGGCGCGGCGATCCCAACCCATCCAAAGCCCGAGCGGCACGCCGGTCGCCACCGCGACCAGGAAGCCCATGACGACCAGCTTGAGGCTCTGCCACGCATGGCTGACGAGCGTCGCTCCGGCGTATCCCCGCACATTGATCTGCGTGAGAGAGAGCCAGAAATCGCTTGGCGAGGGGAAGCGACCGGGACCGATGATGGCAGTCGCCGTCGTCAGCGTGAACCACAGCAGCACGAGAGCCGCCATGGTGGTCAGGCCGATGATCTGCCGTCGGGTCAGGGCAGCCTCCCAGGGGCTGGCTCTCTTTATGAGAGCGCTTTCATGAAGTAGCGCATTTTTCCTCCAGGCAGTCAACAGGGCTGCTGAGTCAGTGAAAAGTCGTTGCGTGCCGAACGCTTGCATGTCACAGGTTGTGAAAGAAACTTTCAGACAGCAGAACCGAGATGACGTTCGGACGAAGGGTCAAGCTTGCGGATGTGGCGAGAACCGCCGGCGTTTCGCCCGCCACGGTCTCCCGGGCCATCTCCCAGCCCGAATTGGTCTCGGAGGAGACGCTCGCCCGCGTTCGCGCCGCGGCCCAGAGCCTCGGCTACCTGCCGGATGCCGCCGCGCGGGCTCTTGCGTCCGGCCGATCGATGACGATCGGGGCCGTCGTCCCAACGCTCGACAGCACGATCTTCGCGCGCTTCCTCCAGTCCATGCAGCTGGCGCTCACCCGGGAGAGCTACCAGCTGCTCGTGGCCTCGCACGAGATGAGCCCTGCGGCGGAGACGGAGGCGGTCCGCACCCTGCTGGCCCGAGGGGCGGACGGCATCATCCTGGTGGGCGGCGACCGCCCGCGTGCGACCGTGGACCTTCTGACGGCGAGCGGGGTGCCGACCGTCCTGACGTGGTGCGGCTCGCCGAATTTCGCCTCGGTCACCGTCGACAACGAGGAGGCGGGCCACCTCGCGGCCGAGCATCTCCTGGGGCTGGGCCATACCAGGATCGGGGTGGTCTCCGGGCGCCTGTCGTTCAACGACCGGCAGCGCGCGCGCCTCGCCGGCGCGCGAGCCGCTGCCCGGAAAGCTGGGTTGGACATTCCCGATTGGTGCGTGAGCGAGCAGGACCTCACGCTCGCGGGCGGACGAAGCGGCTGCGCGGCCCTGCTGCAACTCGACAGCCGGCCCACCGCCATCATCGGCACGATCGACCTCATCGCGATCGGCTGCCTTCAGGAGGCGCAGGCCCGCGGGCTGGCGGTGCCGAGCGCCCTGTCGGTCGTGGGCATCGACGATATCGACATGTCGGCCTACATCACGCCCTCCCTCACGACCGTTCACATTCCGACCAGCCGCATCGGGCAGACGGCGGCCGCGATGGTCATCGCCCTCATCGGCGGCGGTGGAGGGGCCTCCAACGTGCATCTGCCGATCGAGTTGGTCGTTCGCAGGTCAACGGCCGCGAGCCCGCCTCGGACGTGACCGCATCCGCCCATGGCGCGGTGCCGCTGCTTGCTGCCGGGCGAAACTCCGGGTGCCGTTGGGCCCGCCGCTCCCGCGAGCCCGGCTAGGGCGCGGGAGCGGCAGGCCCAGAGCGCATGAGGCAAGCCGGGCTTGTCGTGGCAGCCGCCGGTTCGTTGGCCTTCTGCGCGATCGCGCTGCCGCCCTGGTCCCGCGTGCTCGGGGGAAGGGGAGGAAAGGGGGCAGTCAGGCGACGCGGTCGTCCCAGAAGCGACGGGTATTGCCGCATCTCCAACCTTGACGTTTGGGGTGCCGGTCGCAGATGAAGTGTCTGGTTTGAGGGCCCGGTGGCCGGGAGAGGGTTAAAGGGACGATCGAATGGATTTCACGTGGCTTTCCGACCCGACCGCTCTCGTCGCCCTCGCGACGTTGATCATCATGGAGGTCGTGCTCGGCATCGACAACCTGATCTTCATCTCGATCCTCACCAACAAGCTCCCCGAGAGCCAGCGCGCAAGGGCCCGCCGGATCGGCATCGGCCTCGCGCTGTTCCTGAGGCTCGCCCTTCTCGGCACGATCGCCATCATCGTCACCCTGACGGAGCCGATCTTCACCGTCTTCGGCCACCCCTTCTCGTGGCGCGACCTGATCCTCATCGGCGGCGGCCTCTTCCTGGTCTGGAAGGCCACGAAGGAGATCCACCACAGCGTGGATCCCAGCCCGTCCGACGACGTGTTCGATACCGCCAAGGCGACCATGACCTTCGGGGCCGCGATCGGTCAGATCCTGCTGCTCGATCTGGTATTCTCGCTCGACAGCATCATCACCGCGGTCGGCATGACCGATCACGTGGCGATCATGGTGATCGCGGTCCTTGTCGCCGTGACCGTGATGCTGGTGGCCGCCAATCCGCTCGCCAACTTCATCAACGCCAACCCGACCGTCGTGATGTTGGCGCTCGGCTTCTTGCTGATGATCGGCATGACGCTCATCGCGGAAGGGTTCGGCGCCCATGTGCCCAAGGGCTACATCTATGCCGCGATGGCCTTCTCGGCCCTCGTCGAGGGCCTGAACATGCTCTCGCGGAAGGCGGCGCGGCGCAAAAGCGCGGGCGGGACCACCAAGCCGAAGCACTGACCCGCGTCGGTGCCGCTTCGCGAGCGTGAGGTTCGGGCTCAGGCCGCCCGACCGTGCGGCCGCTAGGGAGCGAGGCTGGAAGCGCGCCTGCACTGTGCCGGATCACGCTTTGCGCAAAGGTTTGTGCATACAGACACGCCGCAATCCTTTCTCCTCGACCCGGTGCGTCTCCGCGTAGCCGTTGCGCGCGTAGAGCGCGACGTTCTCCGTCATGGCCTCGTTCGTGTAGAGCCTGATCCCCGGGTAACCCGCCTCGATCGCGGCGCGCTCCGCAAACTCCAGCATCATGCGGCCCAGGCCGGAGCCTTGCGCCTCGGGCGCGACGGCTACGTTGTCGAGCAGCATGGAATCCTCCTGCGGAATGAGCACGAGGACGCCCTGCACGATGCCGTTGCGCTCGGCAACATGCACCCGACCCTCGCCGATCAGGGCGGCGTAGTCGTCCAGCATGGGGCCAGGCTCGCGGCCGATGCGTGCGATGTAGCGGGTATAGGCTGCCCGAACGATCTCCTGGACGGCTGCGAGGTCGTCGCGGGCGGCGGGTCGGAGGATCGCCGTCATGGTCCCATGCTGCCATAGCCGTCGCATGTGGGGAACCGGCGTCGCGCGGCCTTGAGCGTTCATGCCGTTCGTTCGTAGGCGGCTCGGTCCATGCGTTTCGCGGGGTCAGGCCCCAGGCTGGCGATCATCGCCCCCGCCTCGACAGCGTGACGGGCTTGCCGCTTTCGTCCGATGACCTCTCCGACGTCGCGCGGCACGGCGTGGAAACGGATTGCTCCGTCCTCGTGGGCTTCACCAACCGTGGGTGCCATGCGTGGTGATCGCAGCAGAGCGCCGCTCTCAGCGGCAGGTCCAAATCCGCGAGTGTTACATCGGGTGTTGGCCCACGGCCCTGTTGAGGCAGTCCAGCATGGCGTTGATGCGGTAGGGCTTTGGCAGGAACAATCCTGAATCCGGCACATGCTCATCGCGCATCAGCATGTGTCCTGAGGTCACCACGAGGCCTATATGGGGCCACCGGTGGGACACGAGCTCGGCCAGCTGCAACCCGTCCAGGGATCCAGGCATGTTCACGTCCGTGAGCATGGCTTGAATGTTGCAGGCTTCGCTCTCGAGGAGGCGAACGGCCTCATCTGCGTTCCATGCCTCAGCCACCTCGAAGCCGGCATCAGTCAGAGCCTCCACCCCTGTCATCAGGAGGAGCGGCTCGTCTTCGACCATCAGAACTCTCATCAAACAATCTTGTGCAGGGGCAATCATACTGAGGCGAACTGAAGGGAAAGGGCGCGGTTCCTACGGCCAAGCGGCTGTGGAGACTAACATAGGTAAAAAACTCACGGCCAAGCTCAAGCCAGATGTCGCACCCGTCGTTCGGCCTGGAACAAACCTGCATGTTCTAAGGGGATGTACGTAGACCGGCTGTGCGTCGAAGCCCTGCCGACCGCGACGGTTGTGCAAAGCCTAAAAGCGCCGGGAGCAAGTCGAGTGGCACGCGCATCGCTGCTCACGGATCCAACAGCGATCGGTGGTCGAACCTCGTCAGCGTCATCGGTCCAAGGGCGCTTCGGCCAAGCCGATGGCCAACTAGGGAGCCGCCCCGTCCTGAGCGCGCGTGCCAAGGCGAGATCCTCGCCGCTTGGCGCCATCGACATCCTCATCCGTGAGCAGAACCACATGCCGCTGCGGCATTTCGTCTTGCCCTTTGATCCAATACCGTTCGGTCGGCAATTGGTGTCTCCAGGCGAAGGGTTCGATCAAGGTGCCGCCATCGAGCTTTGCCGCATACGTGCCGACCAGGAGTGAGCACACCGATGTCGATTCGTGCTCGCCTGCTTTGGCTTGTCCTTGCCCTTGCGCTGCCTCTAGCGATCGTCGGAACCGCGGGTCTCTACCTCACCTACCGCTCCGAGCTCCGCTCGACCGAAACGCTCCTCGGCAACACGGCGCGGGCCTTGGCGGTCGGCATCGACCGGGAGGTCGGCCAAGCCGATGTCACGCTGCGAATTCTCGCAGGATCCACGTTCCTGGAAAGCGGCGACCTCGCCTCGTTTCACAGCCGGGCCGTTCAGGCGCTCGGCTCCACGAACCAGTGGGTCGGCCTGTTCTCACCAGAGGGGCAGCTTCTCCTCAGCACACTGCGCCCCTTCGGCAGCCCGCTTCCCCCGAGCGCTCAATCGGAGACGTTTCGGAGGATCGCGCTCAACCGCAAGCCCGAGGTGACCGGCCTGTTCCGCGGCAGCATCTCCGGCCAGGCTCAGGTGGCTCTGGGGCTGCCGGTCGTGCGGGACGGAGCCGTCCGATATGTGCTCGGCATAGGCTTGGGAGCGAACGTCTTTCAGGCGCTGGTCCGGGACCTGCAGTTGCCGGGCACGTCGGTCGCGACGATTCTTGACCGCAACGGATTCGTGATCGCCCGCTCCCGCGAGGCCGAGCGCAGCGTCGGGCAGATTGCGCCGGACGATTTCATCACCCTGATGACATCCGGCTCGCAAGGAACGGGGTTCATGGAGGGGCTCGACGGGCAGCGCCTCCTCGTCGCGCATAGTCTCTCTCCCGAATACGGGTTGCGCGCGGCCGTCGGCTACCCAGAGGCCGAGCTCGACGCCGCCTTGCGGCAGTCGGTCTTCTGGGCCGCGGCCCTCCTGGCCATCGGGGGGCTGGGCTTCGCCTTCGCGGCCTGGCTCGCGCAAGGCATCGCAAAGCCGCTGACGACGCTCGGCTCTCTGGCCGACGGCTTGGCCGCCGGCACGGTGGGTCACCTTCCAGGCTCGGGCTTGTCTGAGGTCGACCGGGTTCAAGAGGCTCTCATGGCCGCGAGCCGCTCCCGCCTCGAGGCGGAGCGACGGGTCAGGGACAGCGAGTTGCGTCTGCGCCTTGCCATGGAGGCGGGCCAACTGGGCGCGTGGGAGTACGATCTGGCGACCGGCACCCTGGTCGCCACGTCATCCTGCAAGGCCAAGTTCGGCCGTGGCGCCGACGAGCCCTTCACCTACGACGATCTGATCGCCTCCATACACCCGGACGACCGGGAAGGGCAGAAGGCCGCCGTCGAAGGCGCGATCTCCAGCCGCCAGATTTTCGAGACCGAGTATCGCGCCATCTGGCCGGATGGGAGCCTGCATTGGGTTCAGATCCGCGGCGGAACGGCGGAGCAGGACGGTGTCGTGCGCTTGGTGGGCGTCTCCCAGGACGTCACGGGCCGCATGCAGGCGGAGACGCGGCAGCAATTGCTCGTGCACGAACTGAACCACCGCGTGAAGAACACGCTTGCCACGGTGCAATCCATCGCGGCCATGACGGCTCGGTCCTCGTCCGACCCCGCGCAGGCCTGGGAGACGTTCGAGGCCCGCATCCATGGAATGGCGAAAACGCACAACCTGCTCACGCAGAGCCAATGGGAAGGCGCACCGCTGGAGGACATCCTGACCGCGGAGTTGGACCCCTACCAGGATATGCACAAGCAGCGGGTGCTCCTGCATGGAAAGTCGGTCATGCTCGGGCCGAGGGCCGCCTTGGCGATCGGTCTTGCCACCCATGAACTGGCGACCAACGCGGCCAAGTACGGCGCCTTGTCGAACGACCGGGGCCGTCTCGCCGTGCGGTGGACCATCGTTCGCATCGGCGGCCTTCCCCACATCCTCGTCGAATGGGCCGAGACAGGCGGTCCTGCCGTGACCAAGCCCTCAAGGGAGGGGTTCGGCTCGCGACTCATCCGCAGCCTCGCCCGGGAGCTCGCCGGGGAGATCAAGCTGAACTACGAGCCCATCGGCCTGCGCTGCGTCCTGACGTTCCCGCTGATGGACGATGCCGAGAGCGTGGAACTCAGGACGCTCCAGCCAGAGCTCGCAACGGCCTCCGCCTAAAGCATTTCAAACGGCGGTCCTTGCCCTATCTTCCTGCCGGAATCCGGGGAAATTTCATGGCACAGGCGGTCAATCTCGCACAGAAACTCGGCCTGTTCTCGGAGCACTGGTCGCCGAAGATCATCGGCGACTTCAACGGCAACGACGTCATGGTGGTCAAGGCGCAGGGCGAGTTCGTTTGGCACGCGCACCCGGACACGGACGATTTCTTTCACGTGCTGAAGGGCAAGCTGACGATCCAGCTGCGGGATGGCGATGTGCATCTCGGGCCTGGGGACATGTACATCGTTCCCAAGGGTGTCGAGCACAGGCCGGTCGCGGAGGACGAGGTGCACCTTCTCGTCATCGAGCCGCGAGGCACCCCCAACACGGGCGACGAGAGGACGGCGACCGCGAAGACGGAACTCTGAGCGCGACCCACTTCTTGCCGGCACCGGCGCCTGCCGCACCTCGGCCGGAGGTCACGCGCGTCGCTGCAGCATCTGTCTGATCCAGGCCTCGGCCGACGGCAGATCGGGAAACACGGGCGAGCCGTGCCAGCCGAACCGGCCGAAGCCTGCCTCGAGGCACCAGGACCGGGGGCCGAGGCTGCTTTGCTCCGGCAGGCGGACCAGCACCGCCGCCAATTCGTCGTCGATGAAGACGAGGGTGCCCTCGCCCCCACGCCCGTCGGCCAGGCGCACAGGCTGCAATGTCAGTTTCATGCGCGCATCGGTCCCATTTCCATGTGCAGGTAGGCGGGATCGAATTCGCCCGCCCGGGCGAGCCCTGGCCAATCGAGGACCGTGAGCCGCCGCTTCTCCAGCGCGATCATTCCCGCCGCGCGCAGCTCCCGCATGACTCTGTTCACGTGAACGGTGGAGAGACCCAGCATGTCGCCGAGGTCCACCTGGGTCAGGGGCAGGTGGTAGGCCCGGTCGCGCGCGAGCCCCACCACTTCCAGGCGGGTGAAGAGCTCGCACAATAGATGGGCGAGACGCGCGTGGGCGCTCCGCTGACCCAGGCTCACCATCCACTCGCGATACAGGGCGGCGTCGGTCAGCGTCATGCGCCAGAACGCAGCGGCCAGGCGCGGGTGCCGGTCGCACAAGGAGCGCAGATCGTCATGGTAGATGAACCCGACGAGGCAGGGCGTCACGGTGACGACGCTGTTGTCCATGATCTCCAGATGCAAGCCCTGCAGATCGGGGATGTCCCCAGGCACATGCACGCCGATGATCTGGCGTCGGCCCGTCCGGCTGGCTTTGCAACTGGACGCGAACCCTTCCGCGAGCATGAAGCAGCGCGAGGGACGATCCCCCTCCCGGGCCACGTCCTGGTCCGCCCGCAAGGTTTTGACCTGCAGCGGCAGGTCCGCGAGAGACTGGCGCTCCTCGATCGACAAGGCCAAGGATTGCTCCACCTTGCTCAGCAACCGGGTGAAAGGATCGGGTGTCGTTTGCAAACCCTGCTCCCGTTCCGTGCCCGCCGGATGCAGGGCGCTCCGCCGGGGGTACAGCCCACCGTTACTAACATGAGGCATTAACTCATGATAATGTGATCGATGACAAATCTGTGGCGGGATTTGGTGTGTAGATGGACTATCGTAAGTTAGCGACCTGTGTTCACACGGAGGCTAGGGAAGGCCATCATCAGAGTGCAGCGATGACGTCATCCCCCCCCTCAACCCATCCGCTCGTCCTCAAGCTGGAGAGCATCACGGACCTGACACCCGCCGAGCGTCATGGCATCGAGACGCTGCCGATGCGCATCCAGGAGGTCCGGGCCGATCAGGAGGTGGTGCGCGAGGGCGACCGTCCCTCCCAGTGCTGCCTCGTCCTCGAGGGCTTTGTCTGCCGCTATAAGTTCACGGAGCGTGGCAAGCGCCAGATCTTCGCCTTTCACACCCCTGGCGACATCCCGGACCTCCTGAGCCTGCATCTGCATACGATGGACCATTCCGTCGGGACCCTCACCGGGTGCAAGCTCGCCTTCATCCAGCATGAGCGCATGCGGGAGCTGATTCAGCAGCACCCGAACCTCACCCACGTGCTGTGGCGGGACACCCTCATCGACGCGGCGATCTTCCGCGAGTGGATGCTCGGCATCGGCCGGCGGTCGGCCCGCACGCGCCTGGCGCACCTGTTCTGCGAGGTGTTTCTCCGTCTCAAGGCCGTCCACCGCACGAACGGGAACACGGCGCCCCTGCCGCTGACGCAGGTGGAGGTCGGCGACGCGCTCGGCCTCTCGGCGGTCCACATCAATCGGACCCTGCAGGAACTCCGGGGCGAGGGCCTCATGGAATGGGACGGCGGCGTCCTGACGATCCGCGATTGGGACGGGTTGAGGACGGCCGGGGAATTCGATCCCCTCTACCTCCACCAGCATCGACGGGAATCGGCCTGAGGCGCCCGTCCGCCGCCGCCGACGGGAACGGGCTGCGTCGTGGCCCTGCGGGCCGAGCGGTCGGCGCCGCATGAGGGGCAGGGCTGTCCTGCCTGGCGCTAGCCCGACACGGGCTATGGCCGCCCTGAGGGCCCGGAGCGCTCCGTCATGCCGGATGTCGATGCGGTTGAGCACCGTTTCGCCCGGTGCCCCGGTTCAATCGCCGGGCGTGTCACGCGGGCTGCACCAGGTTCGCCAGCAGCCGGAACGCACCCGGCACAAGGCGGTCGAGCTGGTGGTGCAGGACGAGGCTCGTATGGGTATGCCGTCCGCGGCCGATGAGGCCTGAGACGAGCGCGCCCTTGAGCGGCGCCTCCCCGGGGTCGCTCATGGCGAGAAGCGGCCGATAGGCGTCGTCCCACTCGGATGCGAAGTACAATCCCCGCTCCTTGTGCCACCCCGCCCAATCCTCGGCCCCGATCGGGTTGGGCCCCTTGAGCAGGGGGTGATGGGGGTCGAGCACATGCACGGGTGCGGTCGGATCCGTCACGCGCCAACGCAGGGATGGGAGGCCGATCTTCAGGCGCCGCGGCGGCACGCTCTGCGCATCCCAACCATCCGACGGGCGGTAATAGAGCGTGACGAGGTGCCCGCCGGCTTCCACGAAGGCGCGCAGCCGTCCGGTCGCCGCCCTGAGATCCGGGCGCGTGCCGAAGGCGAAGATGCCGACCACGATGGTGGTGAAGCCGGACAGATCCTTCTGGGCCAAGCGCTCCGGGTCGAGATCGGTCACGTCGACGCCCAGCTGGGCGAGCCATGCGCCGACCCTGTCGTTGCCACCGCCCACATAGGCGACGCGGGCGCCCTCGGGCAGCCGCGCCTCCACGGCGAGCACCGGGAGTTCCGCCGGTCGGACGAGCCAAGCGTCGCCACCCGGAGCGTTCGGGATGGCGGTGACCCGTGCCGTCGGGGCGCCGGCGAGGGATGGGCGGATCACCGCCTGCGAGGGCTCCAGGTTCGATGGCGGGAGGATGCGCAGGCCGCTCGGATCGAGCCTCGCGGTCCAGCCCGGGGGCGCCTCGAAGGCAAGATCGGACGGCGCAAGGCCCTCCGCCTTCACGCTGACGCCGATGCGCGTTGCATCCGGGCGGAGCGCGAGATTGACGACGACCGCATCGGGTTCGAAGGCCAGCGACGCGCCGGGCAGGACGAGGAGCGGCTCGTCGAGGGCCAGGAGCCGGGTCGCTGTCCGCCCGCCCGCCTCCAGGGTCAGCCGGATCGCGGCCTCGCCGGTGCCGCCCAGGGGATCGAAGGCGGGCGGGTAGGGGTTCGACGGCGGCGCATCCGGCGATGCGGCGACCGCGATGACGGTGACCGCATCCGCCGTGCTGGCGCCCGTGGCCGCAACGGCGCCGGTGGCAACGAGATCGACGCCGATGGCGCCATCGTCGGCATCGACGAAGACCTCGACGGTTCCGGCCTGCCCGGGCGCGAGCCGCGCAGGCCGAGCCGTGGCTCTGGCGACGACGCCCTTTGCCTCGAAGAGGAGCGCATCGAGCTCCCGCCGCTTGCGACGAAGCCGGTGGACGATATGGGGCGGGCAGGCATCGAGAGCCCTGTCGAGCGCATGGGCGGCCTCGCCCGCCGCCGCAGCGATCGCATCGCCGTCCGGGAAGGCGGCCACCGCCCGGTCGACCGCGTCCTGTGCCGTCCGCAGCGCATCCGCGACGGAGGCCGGCAGACCCACCGAGTCGCCAAGCGCCCGCAGGTCCCGCGGCAGACCCTCATGCAGGCTCGCTTCCGGGCCGGGCTCTCCGACAGCGCTGAGGAGGAGGTGGAGGGGCCACGAGGCGCGGCCTCCATCGCGCCAGACGCCCATGCCCTGGCTGCGATGCCACGCCCGCGACCATTCCCCGATCTGCGCGTAGGTGGCGCCCGTCGCCGGATCGCGGCGGGGCGGTGTGATCGTGAGGGTGGCGGGCGGGGGCGGCTCCTCGTCGTCGTAGGACGTGCCGGCGCCGGACCAGGCCGGCAGGTAGAGTTTCGCCACCTGCCAGGGCGCAAGACCCTGCGACCCATGCTCCGGAAAGGCCGCCGGATCCGCCGCGAGAGCCACGGCCCGGATCGCGGCGCGGGTCATGGCCCGGTGGTGCCCGTGCTGGCCTGGAACGTCGAGGAAGGTGGGGCACACGATATCGGGCCGCTCGCTCCGATAGGCCCGCACGAGGCGCTCCAGGATCCGCTCCTCGCCCCAGCGTTTGAGCGTGTCGTCGTCGTTCTTCGAGAAGCCGAAATCGTGCACGGGATCGTCCGGGCCGTGGCCGAGCCAGGTCACCGAGGCATCGATCACGCGGGCGGATTCCTCCATCTCGCGGGTGCGCAGCACCCCGAGAGCCGCCCCGCGCTCCGGGCCGATGGCGTTCTGCCCGCCCTCGCCGCGCGTCGAGCAGGCAACCACGATCCGAAACCCGTAGGCGAAGCGCAGGGCCGCGAGGAGGCCGTTATGCTCGTCGTCCGGATGCGCTCCCGTATTCATGTAGGTGAGCACGCTGCCCAGGCGCCCGAGGGCCCGGTGGAGCCGGAGCAGGGCCGGGTCCGCCTGCTGGCGGGCGATGCGCTGGTGATCGGTCAACAACGGCGCGGGTCCGCAGGCATGTGTGGGGTCATCGGGCATTCGATCATGCTGGCAGTCTCCGCGATGGGCGGCGGTGAACCGGGTCGCGAGAGCGAAGCATGTGTTATCCCCTTTCATCAAGAGGGGCGTCGGCTCCCCACGATGGCGGTGGCAGGCATGCATTGGGGTCAAGTCGGGGCTTCGGACAAAAGCCGTCCGCCCGTTGACAGCCGTACCGCCCGCGCGCGACGCTGACGGGTCATAGCCGGCGTGTGGGATCGGCGTCCTTCAAGGCGCACCATCGTTCGGATCAAGCGGGAGAGAAAGCGATGCGCGGATTTCGCGGGTTAGTGCTCGGCCTCATGGCCGGCATCGGCGTGATGGCGGCCGGAACCGCCAAGGCCGTCGAGATCGAGTATTGGCAATACGTGTTCGACACCCGCGTCAAGGCGATGGACGAGCTGATCAAGCGCTTCCAGGCCGCCAATCCGGGCATCACCGTCAAGCACACCACGTTCCCCTATGCGGATTACCAGACCAAGGTCGCGGCCGCGATCCCGGCCGGGCAGGGGCCCGACGTGGTGCAGCTCTTCTACGGCTGGCTCGACAATTTCGTGGCCGCGAAATTCGTGCAGCCCCTGCCGACCGACGCCTTCCCGCCGGAGATGCTGGAGAAGGAGTTCTTCCCGATCATCACGGCCATGAAGCGGGACGGCAAGTATTACGGCGTGCCGACGGCGGTGCGCTCGCTCGCGCTCTTCTACAACAAGAAGCTCTTCGAGCAGGCGGGTCTCGACCCGTCGAAGCCCCCGCAGACCCTCGACGAGTTCGTGGCCGCCGCGCAAAAGGCCGTGAAGCGCGACGGCTCCGGCAACATGCTCTCCGCCGGCCTTGCCATGGACATGGGCGGGCAGGATCACCAATGGTGGCGCGAGGTTCTGGTCCGTCAGTATGGCGGGCAGCCCTATTCGCCGGATTTCAAGAAGGTCACCTACGACAACGAGGCGGGCCTCAAGGCGCTTCAGTTCTACGTGGATCTGCAGCAGAAGCATAAGGTCGGCCAGCTCGGCTTCATGGACGAGGCGCAGGCGGCGTTCCGGGCGGGCCGCGCGGCCATGACCATCGACGGCACCTTCCGCCTCGGCGCCTTCGGCGGCATCAAGGGCTTCGAATGGGGCGTCACCGAGCTGCCCGCCAACGCGGAAGGAAAGCGCTCGAACTATGCGAGCTATTGGGTGAACGCCATCACCACGAAGGCGCAGGGCGAGAAGCTGGAGGCCTCCAAGAAGTTCCTGGCCTACGTGACCTCCCCCGAGGCCATGGAGCTGTGGCTCAAGACCGTCGGCGAGTTGCCGGCGCGGCGCTCCGTGGCGCTCACCGAGAAGAACCTGGCGGATCCGATCTACGGCCCCTTCCTCAAGGCGCTCGATTATGCGCAGACGACGCTCTTCGTGGACGAGGCGGCCCAGCGCCAGCTCACCATGGACATGGCGAACCGGGTGCTGATCCAGAACCAGGATCCCAAGGTCTCGCTCGCGGAAGCCGCCAAGGCCGAGCAGGCGATCATCGACCGCTTCTACAGCCAGCAGAAGTAGCGCCGGCCTCATGGCGCCCCACGCGACGACCCATGCGGACGCGGCCCCCCGGGGCCGCGTCTGGGACCGCCTGACCCTGCATCAAAAGCAGGTGGTCTGGGCCTGGGCGTTTCTCAGCGTCCCGATCGTCTTCTATACGGTCATCCGGTTCTGGCCGACCTTCGAGGCGTTCTGGCTCTCCTTCACCAACTGGAACCTCCTGCGCCCGCCGGCCTTCATCGGCTTTGCCAATTACAGCCGCCTCGCCGGCGACGCGCTGTTCTGGCAGGTCTTCCGCAACACGTTCCTGTACCTTCTCATCGGCACCCCGGTGAGCCTCCTGCTCGCCTTCGTGATCGCCTATCATCTCGACCGCGTGCGGTTCATGCACGGCTTCATCCGCGCCCTCTACTTCCTGCCCTTCCTCACCACGGCGGCCGCCATGGCCTGGGTGTGGCGCTGGTTCTATCAGCCGGTGCCGATCGGCCTCATCAACGACGTGCTCTCGAGCATCGGCCTGCCGCAGCAGCCCTTCCTCCGCTCCACGGCGCAGGCGCTGCCCGCGGTGCTGGCCCCCGCCGTATGGGCCGGCCTCGGCTTTCAGGTGGTGATCTTCATGGCAGGGCTGAGGGCGATCCCGACCACCTATTACGAGGCGGCGCGCATCGACGGTGTGTCGAACTGGACGATCCTCACCCGCATCACCCTGCCGCTCCTGAAGCCCACCATCGTCTTCCTCGTGGTGTTCTCCTCCATCGGGTTCCTGCGGATCTTCGACCAGGTCTACAACATGACCACGAACGATCCGGGCGGCCCGCTCAACAGCACGAAGCCCCTGGTGCTCATGATCTACCAGACCGCGTTCAGCGCGTTCGACATGGGCTATGCGGCGGCGCAGACGGTGGTGCTCTTCCTCATCCTGCTCGCGGTATCGCTGATCCAGCTCCGCATCCTGAAGGACCGCTGAATGCCGGTACTCCCGATCCAGCCGCATGTGTCCGGCGATCGCCGGCGGCCGGGATCGCCGATCCGGCTGCCCATCCGGAAGGGCCGCTGAATGGCCGCGAGCGCTCAAACCCTTCCCGGGAGCGGCATCGTCGAGCGCGGCGCCTTCAAGGTGCAGCCCGGGCGCATCGTCGCCTGGACGCTCCTGTTCCTCGGCGGCGTCGTCATGCTGACGCCGCTCCTCTTCATGTTCTCGACGTCCCTGAAATATTCCTCCGACGTCTACGACCTCAAGCTCATCCCGTCGGACCCCACTCTCGACAACTACATCCAGGTTCTCTCCGACGGGCGCTTCTTCCGCTGGTTCGTGAACTCGATCGGCATCGCCACGATCGTCACCCTGTCGAACGTGTTCTTCGACAGCCTCGTGGGCTACACCCTCGCGAAGTTCGACTTCCGGGGCCGTTACATCGTCTTCGTGGCGATCCTCTCGACGCTGATGATCCCCACCGAGATGCTCGTCATTCCCTGGTACATCATGGCGCGCAATCTCGGCTGGCTGGACACCTATTGGGGCATCATGTTCCCCGGAATGATGACCGCCTTCGGCACCTTCCTGATGAAGCAGTTCTTCGAGACGGTGCCGAAGGACTTCATCGAGGCGGCGCGCATCGACGGACTCAACGAGTTCACCATCTGGTGGCGCATCGCCATGCCGCTGGTGACGCCCGCCCTGTCGGCGCTCGCGATCTTCACGTTCCTCGGCAACTGGACCGCCTTCATCTGGCCGCTCATCGTCACCACGAGCAAGGAGCTCTATACGGTGCCGATCGGCCTCTCCAGCTTCGCGGTCGAGCAGTCGATCCAGTGGGAGATGATCATGACGGGGGCGAGCCTCGCCACCCTGCCGACGCTCCTCGTGTTTCTCGTCCTGCAGCGCTACATCGTGCGCGGCGTCGTGCTGGCGGGGCTCAAAGGCTAGCCATGGATCACACCCCGTCCCCGAACGATCCGCGCGCGTCGGACCGCTCCGCGTTTCCGGATCCCACCTACAAGGAGACGGTGCTGCGGCCCCTCTTCGATGGCGCCAAGACGCACCATGTGGAGGGTTTCCGCCGCATCGACCGGGCGCATCTCGTTATGCTGTCCGAGACCGGCATCCTGAACCCGGAGGAGGCGAGGGCCATCGCCCGGGCGCTCGTCGCCATCGACCGGGAGATCGACGTGGCCGCGCTCACCTATACGGGCGAGGTGGAGGACTTCTTCTTTCTCATCGAGCGGGAGCTGCGCCGCCGCCTCGGGCCGGACGTGGCGGGCCGTCTCCATACGGGGCGCTCCCGCAACGACATCGACCACACCCTGTTCAAGCTGGCCCTCAAGGCCCGCATCGACGATCTGGCGGCCCGCCTCAGGCGTCTCGCCGGGACCCTCATCGACGTGGCGGAGCGCGAGCGCGACACCCTCATCGTCGCCTATACCCACGGCCAGCCGGCGCAGCCCGACACGTTCGGGCATTACCTCGCGGCCATCGCGGAATTCGTGCTGCGCGATCTCGAGCGGCTCGCCGCGGCTCGCCGCATCGTGGATCTCTCCCCCATGGGAGCCGCCGCCATCACCACGTCGGGCTTTCCCCTCGACAGGGACCGGATGGCGGGTCTCCTCGGCTTTGCGGCGCCGTTGGAGAACTCCTATGGCTGCATCGCGTCGGTCGACTACGTCACCGCGACCTACAGCGCCATCGAACTGATCTTCCTCCATCTCGGCCGGCCGATCCAGGATCTCCAGTTCTGGACGAGCTTCGAGGTCGGGCAGGTCTATGTGCCGAACGCCTTCGTGCAGATCAGCTCGATCATGCCGCAAAAGCGCAATCCGGTGCCCATCGAGCACCTCCGGCACCTCGCATCCCAGACCGTGGGCCGCGCCCGGGCGATGCTCGACATCGTCCACAACACGCCCTTCACCGACATGAACGACAGCGAGGGCGAGACCCAGGAGATGGGCTACGGCGCCTTCGCCACCGCGGCCCGGGTGCTCGACCTATTGACCGCGCTCCTGCCCGCCCTGCGCATCGACGGGCGGCGCGTTGCCGACAACATCCGTCGCAGCTGCATCACCGTGACGGAACTCGCCGACAGCCTCGTGCGCATCGAAGGCCTGTCCTTCCGCGAAGCCCATGAGATCGCCGCCGCCGTGGCGCGGGCCGTGGTCGCCGCGGACGGCGACCTGCCGGCGGACGGCTACGGGCCCTTCACGGAGGCGTTCCGGCACGCGGCCGGGCGCGATTCCACCATCGACGCTGCGCGCTTTGCCGCCATCGTCTCGCCGGAGCATTTCGTCGCCGTGCGCGGGCGCTTCGGCGGCCCGGCCCCCGAGGCGCTCGGCGCCTCGCTCGCGCGCTACCGCGAGCGGCTCGCCGCGTTCGAGGGCGAGGCCGCATCCGTCACCCACCGCGAAGCGGCAGCGGCCGGCGAGCTCGCAGAGCGCTTCGCGGCCTTGTCTGGAGAACCCTGATGGCGGCGATCGAGATCGAAGGCGTCGTCAAGCGCTATGGCAAGGTCACGGCCGTTCACGGTATCGACCTGAACGTGGCGGACGGCGAGTTCGTGGTGCTGGTCGGACCTTCCGGCTGCGGCAAGTCCACGACCCTGCGCATGATCGCGGGGCTGGAGGAGATCAGCGGCGGCACCATCCGGATCGGCGGGCGCGTGGTGAACCAGCTCGAGCCGAAGGACCGGAACATCGCCATGGTGTTCCAGAACTACGCGATCTACCCGCATATGAGCGTGGCGCAGAACATCGCGTTCGGTCTGTATACCTCCGGCCTGTCCGAGCCGGACAAGCGCAAGCGCGTGGAGGAGACCGGGCGGATGCTGGGGCTCGAAGCGCTCCTCGACCGGCGGCCCTCGGAATTGTCCGGCGGCCAGCGCCAGCGGGTCGCCATCGGCCGCGCCATGGTGCGCAACCCGGCGGCCTTTCTCTTCGACGAGCCGCTCTCCAACCTCGACGCGCAGCTGCGCGCCCAGATGCGCATCGAGATCAAGCGCCTGCACCAGCGCCTGGGCACCACCATCGTCTTCGTCACCCACGACCAGGTGGAGGCCATGACCATGGCGGACCGGATCGTGGTCATGAAGGACGGGCGCATCCTGCAGATCGGCAAGCCCATGGAGATCTACGAGCGCCCAGCCGACGTGTTCACGGCCCGCTTCATCGGCAGCCCCACCATGAACGTGATGCCGGGGCGCCTCCAGGCGGATGCCGGCGGCCCCATCGCGGAGCTCGGCCTCGGCGCGCCGATCCGGCTCCCGGCCGCCCCGCCGGGGCTCGCCGGCAGCGGCCCCATCCTCCTCGGCATCCGGCCGCAGGACCTCAAGGTGCTGCGCGACGATGAGCCGGCGCCGGAAATCGAACTCCAGGGGCGGGTGAGCGTGGTGGAGCCCCTCGGGTCCGAGGCTTTCGTGCATGTGGAGGCCGGCGAGGGCTTGCTGCTCGCCAGCGCCTCCGCCAAGGCACCGCCCCAGGTAGGCCAGGCCGTGCGGCTCGGCGCCAGGGCGGAGAGCCTCCACTTCTTCGACGCGACCACCGAGAAGGCGGTGTGAGGCGATCCGAAGCCCACGAACCGTTAAGCATGGGCGCAAAGGCATGGGCCTGCGCTCGGCTGTCGGCGGCGGTTCAGCGACATCGTTGACCTTTCGCTAAGATCGGCGCCGCACCCTGCCGGGGCATGCATCCAGGGCCCCGATGAGAACGGTCTCCAACCCAAGGTCACTGGCCTGGTATCTCACCACGTTCGGGTTGGCGCTCGTCGTGCCGCTCGTGGTCTTCACGGGCCTGATCTCCTACCGGCTCGCCGTCTCCCAGCGCTCCATGCTGGAGCAGCAGGCCTATGACATCGTCCAGCGGGTCGCCGCCAAGGCCGACGAGGAGGTGGCGGGCTCCATTCGCGCCCTCCAGGCCCTGGCGACCTCGCCCACCATCTGGGCCGAGGACCTCGGCGAGTTCTACATGCAGGCCCTGTCCCTGAGCGCGCAGGGCTTCAACGTGACGCTCCAGGATTCCACCGGGCGCCAGATGCTCAATACCCGGGCGCCCTGGGGCGCCGTCCTGCCGGACCGAACCGCCTATCGGGGCGGCCTGACGGTGTTCCAGTCCCGCCGGCCGCACGTCTCGGGGCTCGTCGCGGAGCCGCTCACGGGCGAGCCCGTCGTGGTGGCGACGATCCCGGTCCTGCGCGGGGAGGACGTGGCTCTCCTTCTGAGCGCCACGATCCCGGTCGCGCGTCTCCAGGCCCTCCTGACCAGCCAGGGGCTCGCCGAGCCCTTCTATGCGGCCCTCGCCGACAGCAACGGCGCCATTCTGGCGGGCTCCGAGGACGGCGCGACGAAGCCGGGCCGTAAGCTGCCGGGCTTCGACCGGGTCAGCGAAAAGGGGGGCGCCTGGGAGGGGCTCAATCCGCAAGGGGACCCGGTGCTCGGCCTCTACATGCGCTCGTCCCTGAGCCGCTGGATCGCCGCCGCCGGCGTGCGGCAGGCGGCGATCACGGCGCCGGTGCGACAGTCCCTCTGGCTGCTCGCCGGGCTTGCCGTCTTCCTCCTCGTGCTCGCCCTCGCCTGCGCCCTGCCGGTGATGCGGCGGATGACCCATGCGGTCTGGTGCCTGACGGAACTCGCCAAGGATCTGGAGGCCGGCCGGCCCGTGCGGCGGACCCGCCTCGCCGTGCGCGAGGCCAGCCTCATCGCCGAATCGCTGACCCTCGCCTCCATCGGCCTGCGCGAGCGGGACACCCGGATCGAGCAGGCCAAGCGGCAGCTGGAGCAGCGCGTCGAGGAACGCACCGCCGAGCTCGCCCGCAAGACGACCGTGCTGCAGGTCACCCTCGACCACATGGACCAGGGCCTCATGATGATCGAGGCGGACGGCACCATCCCGATCTGCAACCAGCGCGCCATCGCCCTTCTCGGGCTCACCCACGATCTCATGAGCGGCCAGCCGACCTTCGCCGACATCCGCCGCTTCCAGCTTGCCCAGGACGAGTTCGTGGATCTCGACGAGCCGATGCGGACGCTTCTCGAGACCGACGGGCTCGGCAACGCGCCGCCGCTCTACGAGCGCGAGCGGCGGAACGGCACCATCATCGAGGTTCAGACCGTGCCGCTCCCCGGCGGCGGGGCCGTGCGCACCTACATGGACGTGACGGAGCGGCGCCGTGCCGAGCGGAGCCTCGCCGAGGCCAAGAAGGCCGCCGAGCGCGCGAACGAGGCCAAGACCGAGTTCCTGGCCACCATGAGCCATGAGATCAGGACACCCCTCAACGGCATTCTCGGCTACACGGATCTCCTCCTCGACGGCGGTGGCCTCGACGGTGGGCAGGCCAAGCAGCTCCAGCGCATCAAGGAGGCGGGCTCGGCGCTCCTGGTGGTCGTCAACGACATCCTGGACTTCTCGAAGATCGAGGCGGGCCAAGTGGAGCTCGAGCCGCGGCCCTTCGGGCTCTCGGCCCTGGTGGAGAACGCCTGCTCGATCGTGCGCTCCCAGGCCGACCGCAAGCGCCTCGTCATCGAGACAGCCGTGGCGCCCGATCTGCCCGGCTCCCTCGTGGGGGACCACGACCGCCTAAGGCAGGTTCTCCTCAACCTCCTGAACAATGCCGTGAAGTTCACCCCGGCCGGCACGGTGCGGCTCGCCGTCGAGGCCGTCGGGCGCGAGGCCGAAAGGTGGGTCCTGCGCTTTGCGGTCTCCGACACGGGCATCGGCATCGCCAGGGAGAAGCAGGACCGCCTCTTCCAGCGCTTCAGCCAGGTGGACGGCTCCGTGCGGCGGGAGTTCGGCGGCACGGGGCTTGGCCTTGCCATCTCGAAGCGCCTCATCGAGCTCATGGGCGGCACCATCGGGGTCGTCAGCGACGAGGGCCGGGGCGCCACCTTCTGGTTCGAGATCGCGCTCGCCCGCAGCGTGGACGAGAGCCGCGCCGAGCGGGCGGTCGAGGCCGGGCCCGGAGCCGGGCAGGCGGCCCGGGTGCTCCTGGCGGAGGACAACGAGATCAATCAGGAGATCGCCCGCACGGTCCTGGAGCTGGCCGGCCACCACGTGGACGTGGTCCCGGACGGGGCCGCGGCGCTCGCGGCCGTCCAGGCCAAGCCCTACGACCTGGTGCTGATGGACGTGCAGATGCCCGTCATGGACGGCATGAGCGCGACCCGCGCCATCCGCGGCCTCGACCATCCGGCCAGCACCCTGCCGATCATCGCCATGACGGCGAACGTGCTGCCCCAGCAGGTGGCGCAGTTCCGGGCCGCCGGCATGGACGACCACGTGGGCAAGCCCTTCAAGCGCGAGGAGCTCTACCTTGCGATCGCCCGATGGCGCGACCGGCGCACCACGAGCGAAGCGTCGGCGAGCGACGCCGCATGAGCCTGCCGCGCCAACCGGGGGCGCGGCCTGTCACCCGCCATGAAAAACGCCCGGTCCACGAGGGACCGGGCGCTGTATCCCGCAACGGGCTCCCGGCGCCCATCGGGCCGGGCCGCCTGGCGATCCTTACGCGCTCTTGCGGGAGCGGCGCTTGGCGTTGAGGTCGGTCTTGAGGGCGCGGGCCGGGGTGAACTTCAGGTTCTTTGACGCGGCGATCTTCACGGTCTCGCCAGTGCGCGGGTTGCGTCCCTTGCGGGCGGCGCGCTCGGTGACCTTGAAGCGGCCGAAGCCGAAGAGCTGCACCTCTTCGCCCTTGAGGGCGGCGGTCGTGATCATGCCGAACACGTTGTCCACGAGTTCACGGGCGAACACCTTCGTCAGTTCGTGATCTTCGGCGAGGCGCTCGACAAGGTCGTTCTTGGTCACATCAGGCTCCACTGGTTGTGCGAGGCGCCTGACAAACGGCGAACGGGCTTGTCTGTCAAGGGCGCGCGAGGCGTTGATCCCAAGAAGACGCTGTCCCGCAACGACCTGTGGCCCTTCTGCCATGCCGATTGACGCATCGGCACGGGATTTCCGTGGCATCGGAGCCCGCGGATCCGGGTTGCCGTCCCAGGGCGCACCGCCCGGTGAAGCATCGGCACGGGATTACGACGGCGTCGGAGCTCGCGAATTCGGGTCGCCGTCCCAGGACGCGTCGGCGCGGGGCCGGGTCAGGGCTCGCGAATCCGAATGGTCGTCCCCCAGGGGTCGCGCAGGGCAAGGCCGCCGTCGGGATTGGCCGCCTCGGCACCCAGGTGTTGGGCGAGGTCCGCCCAGACCGCGCGGTCGGCCGGCACCAGCTCGACCCATCCAAGGCCCGCCGCCCGTTCCGGTCGCGCCGGCGCACCGGCGCTGTTCCAGATATTGGTCCCGATATGGTGGTGATAGCCGCCGCTGCTGAGGAACGTGGCCCCCGGGTAGCGGCAGACCACGTCGAGGCCGAGCCGGCCGGCATAGAATCGCTCCGCCGCGTCGAGGTCGCCCACCTGAAGATGCACATGCCCGATGATGGAGCCCTCCGCGAGCCCGGCCCAGGCCCGGGCCGGGGCCGCCGCGGCGAGATCCCGGAGGTCGAGGCGCAGGGTGGCCATCTGCACCTGGCCGTCGCGCCAGCCCCATTCCTCGCTCGGGCGGTCCCGGTAGATCTCGATGCCGTTGCCCTCCGGGTCCGCGAGATAGATCGCCTCGCTCACCCGGTGATCGGAGGCGCCCTGCAGCCGCACGCCCCGGTCGGCGACCCATGTCAGCCATTGGGCGAGATCGGTCCTGGAGGGCACCAGGAAGGCGGTGTGAAAGAGCCCGGCGGAGCGGGGATCCAGGGGCTGCGCCCCCGGGTCGTGGGCGATGTCGAGGAGCACCGTGCCGCCGACGCCGAGCCGGTGACGGCCAGGCTCCCGGTCCACGAGTGCAAGGCCCATGACCTCCCGGTAAAAGCGGCTCATCCCGTCGAGATCGCGGGCGATCAGCGCGACCGCGCCGATGCGCAGCGGCGCCCCGCCGGAGGTGACGCCGGCTGCGTTGCGGAGCGGGCTTGCGGTGGCGGTCATGACGGGTTCCTCCCGTGGGGATGGGCGCCTCGAAAGCCTTGCGGCGCGAGGCATTGAGGGCGCTGTCCTGCGATGCGGAACGCTCGCGCATCCTCCCTGGCGCCGCAAGGCCGGATCGGCTCCTCGGCTGCAAGGAACGGCTTGCAGGGATGACGCCCGCCGCTGCCCTTTAGGGGGCGGCCCCCTGCCGCAGCCGAGCCCAGACGCCGCCCAAGGCCCCGTATCCGGCGCGACGCCGAGCGTGTCCTCCGCCTGACAGGCCAAAGGGCTTGCCGGCCCCGCGACACCTCAGGGACCCACCGGCACGGCAAAGCGCCGCCCAGGGACATCCGTCCGTTTCAACTTGTCGGGATGGCCGGATTTCGACATGGTGAGCAAGGGATCCACAAGCGTGTCACGCAGCGCCTGCCGTGACGCCGGAGGTGCCAGCCGTGCCAGAGCGCTTCCTGATCGTCGACGACCATCCGCTGTTCCGGGAGGCGCTGCAGAGCGCCATCCATCTCGCCTATCCGGACGCGGAGATCCTCGAGGCCACCTCCATCGAATCCGCCAAGACGGTGGTGGCGACCCGCAAGGAGATCGATCTCGTTCTCCTCGACCTGTCCATGCCCGGCACCAAGGGCTTCGACGGATTGCTGGAACTGCGCACGCACAATCCGCGCCTGCCGATCGTGGTGGTCTCGGGCCTCGAGGACGGGCGCATCATCCGGGAGGCGCTCTCCTACGGGATCGCGGGATTCATCCCGAAATCCGCGCGCAAGCCGGAACTCGCGGAGGCCATCTGCGAGGTGATGAGCGGGGCCGTCTACCTGCCCAAGGACTTCGCCGAACGGCAGGCTCAGCCCGCATCGCCCGGCCAGGTCGATCTTGCCCGCCGCCTCACGTCGCTTACGCCCCAGCAGCTCCGCGTCCTGCAGATGATCCGGCAGGGCAAGCTCAACAAGCAGATCGCCTTCGAGCTCGATGTGGGCGAGACCACCGTCAAGGCGCATGTCTCCGAGATCCTGCGCAAGCTCAACGTCTATTCGCGCACGATGGCGGTGATCGAGGTGTCGAAGATCGATTTCGAGGCGATCCTCGCCGCGGCCGGCGAGACGGGCCCGAAGGGCCGCGACGGCAGCTGAGGACGCGCCGCTCCTGGCGCTTACCCCAAGAGGTGGGAGATCAGCGCCCTGAGTTCCGCAGGCTTGACGGGCTTGCGCATGATCTCGCATTGCGCCGAGCGCACGTCCTCCATGACGGCGGCCGTGTGATCCGCCGTGATCACGATCGCCGGCAGGCGCTCCCCATAGACCTCCCTGAGGCGCCGGATGGCGGCGATGCCGCACTCGCCCCGATCGAGATGATAATCGGCGAGGACGATGTCCGGCCTGAAATCCGCTTCCGCCGCCACGAGATCCACCTCGCCGAGATGCCGCGCCACGCGGGTCTCGCAGGTCCAGCGCTCCAGGAGCCGCTTCATGGCGGCGATCACCGAATCCTCGTTCTCCACCACCACCACACGGGCCGAGGCGAGGCCGTAGGTGGGGCTCGGGCCGGGTGCCGGCGCGGGCGCCGGGGGGAAGCTGTCGGCCTGCTCGGCCGCGATCATGAAGCAGGTGCCTCGGCCCTCCTGCGAGACGAGGCTCAAGGAATGGTCGAGGGCCTCGGCCATGCGCCGCACGATGGAGAGGCCAAGCCCCAGCCCCAGGGCGCCCGTGCGCTCCGACGCGGCGCCGCGCTGGAACTCGTCGAAGATCCGTTCCCGCTCGGAGGCCGGGATCCCGGGGCCCGTGTCCCAGACTTCGAGGCGCACTCTCCCCGCCCGCCGCCGCGCCAGGACCAGGATGCCGCCCTGCTCCGTGTAGCGCACGCTGTTCGCCACGAGGTTCTGGATGATGCGCCGGAGCATCAGCGGATCGGAGCGGACCGCAAGGTCGGTTTCATGGAAGCGCAGGCCGATGCCGCGGCTGCGGGCCAGCGGTTCGAGATCGAGCGCGACGGAGGCGAAGATGTCGGAGACCCGCACCGGCCGGATGCTCGGGCGCAGCACGCCGGCCTCGAGCTTCGAGAGGTCGAGAATGGTCTTCAGAAGCTCCTCGATGGTGGAGAGCGCATGATCGATCTGCGAGACGAGGTGCTGGCGGATGCCGTCGGGCTCCATCTCGATCAGCGTCGAGACCGTGAGGCGCGCCGCGTGGAGCGGTTGGAGCAGGTCGTGGCCGACGGCCGTGAAGAAGCCGGTCTTCGATCGGTCCGCCCGCTCGGCCGCATCGCGGGCGGCGAGCAATTCCTGGTTCGACCGCTCCAGCTTGCCGAGCGTGTTCTTCAGCTCGTCCGTTCGGGCCCGTACCTCGTTCTCGAGGGCGATGGCGGTCTGGAAGAGCGAGAACGCGGTCTCCTGCTGGCCGATGGAGCGCTCCATGCGGTCCATGAGGGCGGCGTTGATCTTGGTGAGCTTCTCGATCCGGCGGGCTGCCTCGGCTTCATCGAAGCGCCCCACGGCCGGCCCCGTTTCGGCTGTGCTCATGCGCGGGCGCTCCGCTTCGATCGCGTCAAGGGGAGATCCTGCGGCGGCCGATCGCGACGCCCGTCAGCGTCTGGTTGAGGTGCATGGCATTGTACTGTTCGCCATAGGTGTGGAACCCGACCACGCGATGATCCCGGTACACGCGCTCCATCAGGCGCCGGGTCTGGTGGTTCTCCGCATCGAGCCGGCGCTGCACGCAATCGAACCCGAGCACCAGGCCGATGCCGCCAAGGTCCCGGTCGAGGGCGCTGAGGGTGTCCAGGGTCGAGCCTACCATATCCTCGGGCTGCGCCACCGTGAGCACGAGGCCCTCGTCGATGGCGCAGAAGAAGGTGAGGCTGCCATCCGGGTTCACGTTGCGGATCGAGCGGCAGTAATGCTCGTTGCCGACCTTCACCACCACCGGATGGGACGCAAAGCTCATGGGGTTGAGGGTGTCGGCCGACATCCCGATGGCATCCGCGTATTCCTGCGCCGCCGGCTCCGCGTTGAGCTCGTAGACGATCCGCTTGTCCACGTCGGCCGCGGTGACCACGAGGCGTTGACGGGTCGGCGTGAAGTTCTGCGACTTGAACACCCGGAATTCGAGGGCGGTTTCGACGAGGAGCACGATGGCCGCATCGTGCACCACACGCCCGTTATGGATGAGGGCGGTGCGCTGGAAGGCGAGATCGTCCCCGGCCGAGCCGCCCACGAGCGCGATGTCGGCGATCGCGGCCCGCACGGCCGCCACCAGGCGCTCCTCGCAATTGGAAAGCCCATCGACCAGCATGAGCGCGAAGGCGCTGTTCATGAGGTTGCGGTCCCGATCCCCCACGAGCGCGGCGCGGAGCCTGCGGCTCGTCTGGAAGGCGCGCTCGAAGCTCGGCTCGTCGATATCCTCGATCACGTCGGCGACGACCCGGAATTCCGATTGCGGAAAGCCGAGCATCACCACGGCTCCCTCGGCAAGCCCGGTCGGGGTGATCTCGCCGGCCGTGGAGCAGCCGCACAGGGGAATGCCGGGAAACGCCCGCGCCAGCTCGTCCGCCAGCTCGGCCGCGTCGTAGAGGGGCGAGAAGAAGACGAGCAGCTGCGCAAGGCCGTCGCCATCGATGCGACGCCTGAGATCCGCCACCGCGGCCCGCGCAGAGCCGCGCTCGCTCGAGGCGACGCGGATCGCGGAATCGAGGGGCGACCGGGATCCAGGCCGAATGGGCATGTCCTCCTCCGACGCCGGTGTTCCAGCCATCGCGTTTATCTTTATTAGCAAGATTAGAAACGCCTGGCGCGGCTTTGTCCATGGACCGCGAATGGACCCAAGGGGCCAGGAGGCCGCACCTCAGGTTGGTGAGCGGCGGGGTCGGCGGCCGGGGGAGGGCGTTCGGACTGGTTGTCGTGCGGCGCCAAGCTTGGGCGCCGCGGGCCTATCGCTTCAGTTCGGGCCCGGCAGGGAGCGCAGGATCTTCGAGACCACCACGGTCGCGAAGGAGGCCAGCATCTGGCGGTCCTGGTCCGTGAAGTCCCGGGGCTTGCGGTCGATGAGGCAGAACGAGCCCGGGCGCATCCCCGAGGGCATGATGAGGGGGGCGCCGGCATAGAAGCGGATGCCCGGGTCGCCGCTCACCAGGGGATTGGCGGCAAAGCGCTCGTCCACGCGGGCGTCCGGGACCACGAGCACGTCGTCGCTGAGGATCGTGTGGGCGCAGAAGGCCTGCTCCCGCGGCGTCTCGCGGGTCGCGAGGCCTCGGATCGCCTTGAACCATTGCCGGTCCCGATCGATGAGGGAGATCGCAGCGATGGAGACCTGGAACCGGTCGCAGGCGAGCGCGCACAGGCCATCGAGCCCCTCGTCCCGGCCGGAATCGAGGATGCCGAGCCCGTGAAGCTCGACGATGCGCTGATGCTCACGATTCTGCAGGACCGCTTCCATGGGATCGACTTAAGAGAAAACGCCTAAAATACAATAAGGGTGCATCCGGACCCTGCGTCAGGCGCAAGCAAGCCGGCCTAATTTGCGAGCATTCCCTAGCAAGAACGCAAAAAAGAGCGGCGTCTCACGACCAAAGGAGGAGGCGGGGCCGAGGGCTGCCCCCGGGTCGCCCGGTCCGGTCTAGCGGTTCGCAACCACGTGGAAGAAGGTGCCGGTGACCTGCCCCTGCCGGTGGCCGGCGAGGCCGAGGGGCTGGCCTTCCGCATCCGTCACCGCCGCAAGCGCCGTGCTCTCGTCCGGCTCGCCGCCGGTGACCGACGCATAGTGGAATTCGTGCCCGACGAGCGTGCGCCCGGCGGCGCCGAGCGGCCCGTCCTGCCGCAGGCGCGCGACCCGGTAGCCGAGATGCAGCTTGCGCCTTGCATAGCTCGTCTCGACGGGCAGGAGCCCAAGCATCGGGTGCCGGGTGCCCTGCGCATCCTCCAGGGAGCGGCCGAGCACCATGTACCCTCCGCATTCCCCATGCACCGGGCGCGTCGCCGCGAAGGCGCGCACGCCGCCAAGGAAGCGCTCCGCTCCTGCGATGCGGCCCGCATGGAGTTCGGGATAGCCGCCGGGCAGCCAGCAGGAATCGCAATCCCCGGGCGGCGCCTCGTCGGCGAGCGGCGAGAAGGGCACGATTGTCGCGCCCGCCGCCCGCCAGCCGGCGAGAAGGTGCGGGTAGACGAAGGAAAAGGCGGCATCGGTTGCGAGCGCGACGCGCTGGCCCGGAGGCGGCAGCGGACGGACCTCGCCCACCGGGGCCGGGGCCGCCCCGCGAGCGAGGCTCATGAGTCCGTCGAGATCGACCGCGCGCTCGACCGCATCCGCCAGCGTCTCGAGGCGCCTTTCGAGATCGGCCGTCTCGCCCGCCTGGACGAGGCCGAGATGGCGCTCGGGGAGGGCGAGCGTCGGGTCGCGGCCAAGCGCTCCGAGCACCGGCAGGCCGATGCGGGCGAGGCCGTCCTCCACGAGGCGCCGGTGGCGCTCGCTCGCCACCTTGTTGAGGAGCACCCCGGCGACCGCGATGCGCGGGTCGAAGCGGGCGCAGCCCAGGGCCACGGCCGCGGCGGATTGTGCATGGCCCGACACGTCGAGCACCAGCACCACGGGCCAGCCGAACAGGGCGGCGATGTCGGCGCTGGCCCCGGTCCGGCCAAGTTCGCCCCGGATCCCATCGAAGAGGCCCATGGAGCCCTCCGCCAGGACGAGATCCGCGTCGCGGCCCGCCTCCTCGGCAAGCGCGGCAAGGAGGGCGGGCTCCATGGCGAAGCTGTCGAGGTTGAGGCTCGGCGCCCCGGTCGCGGCCGCGTGAAAGGCGGGGTCGATGTAGTCGGGCCCGCATTTGACGCCGCGCACCCGGTAGCCCCGCCGCCGCAGGGCGCGCTGGATCCCGAGCACCAGGGTCGTCTTGCCGGATCCCGAGCGCGGGGCCGCGATCAGCAGGCCGGGCGCCCCGCTCACTCCGCCGCCTCGGCGCCGGGTTCGAGGAGGTGGTCGACGATGGCGGAGCGGAACGCCGCGATGGCGCCGATGGCGACGACCGCCGGCGAGCGGATGATCCCCGTCTCCGACAGGCCGGGCAGGTCCGCGAGGGTGGCCTCCAGCACCCGCTCCCGGGCGGTGGTGGCCGCATGCACCACGAGCGCGGCCGTCTCGCCCGCAAGGCCGCCCTCCCTCAGGGCGGCGACGATGCCGGGCAGGTTCGCGGCCGCCATGTACAGGACGATCGGCGCGCCGGTGCGCGCGAGCGCGGCCCAGTCCATGGCGTCGTCGGCGGCGCAATGGCCGGTCGCCAGGATCACCGCATGATTGGTGGCCCGGGTCGTCGCCGGCACCCCGTGAATGGCAAGGGATGCGAGGCCGCTCGAAACGCCGGGCACGATGCGGAAGGGGATCCCGGCCTCCGCGAGGGTCAGGGCCTCCTCGCCGCCGCGGCCGAACACGAAGGGGTCGCCCCCCTTGAGGCGCAGGACCCGCAGCCCCTGCCGGGCGAGCGCCACGAGCCGGTCCGAGATGTCGCTTTGCACCGCCGAGGGCCGCCCGCCGCGCTTGCCCGCATATTCGAGCGCCGCGCCAGGCCGGGCGAGGGACAGGATCGCCGGATCGACGAGGGCGTCGTGCACGATCACGTCCGCGCCGCGCAGGGCGTTCAGCGCGTGCAGGGTGATGAGCCCCGGATCGCCCGGCCCGGCGCCCACGAGCCACACGGTGCCCGGGCGGAATTCGGGAGAAAGATGGGACAGCGTCATCGGCTCCTCCAGCCGTGACCCGGGCCGACGGGATCCGGCCCGATTAGCCCGATCGGGCGCCGCTGGAAACCTCCCATCGCAGGGTGGCGCCAATCGGAAGTCCCGACCGGGCGCCGCCGGGAACCTCGGATCGCGCCCGAGGGCTGGGGTTTCGCATGCCCATGACCCGGAGCGTTCCGGCCGCTATAAGGCCCGTGATGGACGACAAACCCACCGGACCCCTGCGCCGCGGCTGGACCACGGGCGCCTGCGCGACCGCAGCCGCCAGGGCGGCCTATTGCGGCTGGCGCACCGGCACGTTCCCGGACCCGGTGGAGATCGTGCTGCCGGGCGGCCTCAAGCCCGCTTTCGCCCTGGCGCGCCACGAGGTCGCGGGCGAGGGTGCGCTCGCCGGAATCGTGAAGGATGCGGGCGACGACCCGGACGTGACCCATGGGGCTCTCGTCCTGGCCTCCGTCAGGGCCGGCGCCCCGGGGAGCGGCGTGACCTTCCGGGCGGGGCCGGGGGTCGGCACCGTCACCCGGCCGGGGCTCCCGCTGCCGCCGGGCGAGCCCGCCATCAACCCGGCCCCCCGGCAGATGATCCGCGAGAACTTGGCGGAGGCGGCCCGCCTCGTGGGCGGTCCCCTCGACGTGGAGGTGGAGATCTCGATTCCCGGCGGCGAGGCTCTGGCGGAGAAGACCCTCAATCCGCGCCTCGGCATCCTGGGCGGGCTCTCGGTCCTCGGCACCACGGGAATCGTGGTGCCCTATTCCTGCGCGGCCTGGATTCACAGCATCCATCGCGGCATCGACGTGGCGCGGGCGGACGGCCTTCTCCATGTGGCGGGCGCCACGGGCGCCACCTCGGAGGCCGCCGTGAGGGCGCTCCACGGCCTGCCCGACCATGCCCTCATCGACATGGGCGATTTTGCCGGCGGGATGCTGAAATACCTGCGCCGCGCCCCGGTCCCGAAGGTCACCGTCGCGGGCGGTCTCGCCAAGATGACGAAGCTCGGCCAAGGGCTGCTCGACCTGCATTCCCGCGCCGGGGCCGTCGACCGCGACTGGCTCGCGGAGCGCCTCGGCGAGCTTGGCGCCGCGCCGGGCGTGGCCGAGGCGGCCCGGGAAGCCAACACCGCGCTCGAAATCTTCCAAGGTGCCGAGCGCCACGGCTTGCCGCTGGCCGATCTCGTCGCGCAATACGCCTGGCGCACCGCCGCGAAGGCGCTCAGCGGCGCGCCGATCGCCTTGGAGGTCGCCGTATTCGACCGCGACGGGCGCCTCATCGGGCGCATGCCGTTCCATCCGGTGTCCTGACAGCTTCACTGCGAATCCTCCCCGGCGCGGGGGCGGAAGCGGCGGTCGTAGCCGCTCGAATAGAGCGCGCTGTCGCGAAAATCGCCCGCATCTAGCGCCCGGCCGACGAGGATGAGCGCCGTGCGCTCCAACCCCTCGGCGGCGACGAGACCTGCCAGCGTGCCCAGCGTGCCCCGCAGCACCCGCTGGTCCGGCCAGGAGGCGCGCCACACGACGGCGGCGGGACAATCCGCTCCGTAGAAGGGGACGAGCTCCGCCACCACGCGCTCGATCACATGGATCGACAGATGGATCGCAAGCGTCGCGCCCGTCGCCGCGAAGGCCGCGAGGGTTTCCTTCTCCGGCATAGCGGAAGCGCGGCCCGAGGTGCGGGTGAGCACCACCGATTGCGCCACCTCCGGCACGGTGAGTTCCTTGGCGAGCGCCGCGGCGGCGGCCGCGAAGGAGGGCACGCCCGGCGTCACCGTATAGGGGATGCCGAGCGCATCGAGACGCCGGATCTGCTCGCCCATGGCGCTCCAGACCGAGACGTCGCCGGAGTGGAGCCGCGCCACGTCCTCGCCCCGCCCATGGGCGCGCTCGAATTCCGCCGCGATGGCATCGAGGTCTAGCGGCGCCGTGTCCACGAGACGCGCGCCTGGCGGGCACCAGCGCAGGAGTTCGCGCGGGACGATGGAACCCGCGTAAAGGCAGACCGGGCAGCTCTCGATGAGCGCGCGTCCGCGCAAGGTGATGAGGTCGGGCGCGCCGGGGCCGGCGCCGATGAAGTGAACCGTCATGCGGGCGCTCCGATGCCGCGTGCAAGAGCGCAGGTCGCGGTCGCCGAGGCGATGCGCGGGAGGACGAGGCGCGCGCCTGGCCCGGCCGCTCCGAGCGCCGCCGCTTCCGCGACCGAGCCGACGCCGTGCGCGGAGAAGGAGCGCGCCGAATGGGTGACGATCCCCTCCGACGCCTCCGCGACGGCGCGCTCCGCGACCGCGAGCGCATCGAGGCCGAGCCGCCGGGCGGCTTCGCGAAAAGCGGGCGCGTCGGCGAGCGCGGCGAGGGTCGCAAGGCCGCGCAGCTCGCCGCGCGTGAGAGCGCAATCCGCGACGGCGCGCTCCACGAGAGCGACGATCTCGCCTGGATCCGCGCTGCGGCGAAAGCCGATGCCGGCGACGATCATGGCTTTACCACCACCCATTGCGTGACCGGCATCGCGGCGCGCCAGCCATGCAGGGTGCCGACCCGCTCGAGCCGCGAGAGGGCGATGCGCCGCATGGCGCCGCCATGAAGCCCATGGAGCTGCGCGAGGCGTGTTTCGGTCTCAAGGGTCACCGCATTCACCACCAGCCGCCCGCCCGGCCGCAGGGCCGCCCAGCAGGCCTCGAACACGCCGCTCTCCGACGCGCCGCCGCCGATGAAGACGGCATCGGGCCGGGGCCAATCGCCAAGCCCCTCGGGCGCTTGCCCGACCCGCACCTCCATGGCGGTCGCGCCGAGCCGCAGGGCGTTGGCCCGCGCCCGCTCGGCGCGATCCGCCCGCTCCTCGATTCCAAGACAGCGATTGCGCGGATGGCTGAGGCACCATTCGATGCCGACGGAGCCGGCGCCGGCGCCGATATCCCACAACAGCTCACCGGCGCGGGGCGCGAGCGCCGCAAGGGTGATGGCCCGGATCTCCGCCTTCGTCAGCTGTCCGTCATTGTCGAACCAGGCATCGTCGCGCCCCGGCGTCAGCGGCACGATGCGCGCCTCCGTCGCTGCCGCCACCTCGACGGCCACGATGTTGAGGGGATCCACATCCGTGCGCGCGAAGGCTTCAGCCGTGCCCGCCTCCACGCGTTCGCGCGGGCCGCCCAGGGCCTCGAGCACCGTGAGCGTCGAGGCGCCGAGCCCGCGCTCCGCGAGCAGGGCCGCCACGCGCCCGGGTGTCGTGCCGTCCCAGGAGAGCGCCAGGATGCGCGCGCTCGGCTGAAGGTGGGGCACGATGCGCTCCAGCGCGCGGCCATGGAGGCTCACGCAGGCGCAGTCGGGCAGCGACCAGCCGAGCCGCGCCGCCGCGAGGCTGAAGGCGGAGGCTTGAGGAAAGCAGACCATCTCGTCCGCCGGCACCAGCCGCGCAAGCTCCGCGCCGACGCCGTAATGGAAGGGGTCGCCCGAGGCCAGCACGAGGGTCGGCTGCCCGCGCCGCGCGAGCACCGCCCTGTAGCCCTCGGCGATGGGGCTCGGCCAGGCCATCGTCTGCGCGGCGAGCGGGCCAGCGAGTGCCAGATGACGCGCGCCGCCGATGACGAACGCGGCGGAGTCGAGAGCCGCGAGCGCGGCGGGCGAGAGGCCCTGGCGCCCGTCCTCGCCGATCCCGAGAATCGTGAGCCAGGGTTGGGGCACGAGGTCTGCGTTGCGTTCTTGCGCGCTCATGGGCGGTCCTTCCGGGCACGCTCGACACCGGGCCGGCTTTGGAGGACAAGGCGCCCATGCGTGTTCTGATCCTCGGCGGCACCACGGAAGCATCCGCGCTCGCGCGCCTGCTCGCGGGTCGCGGCGACCTGCGGCCCATCCTGTCGCTCGCCGGCCGCACCAGCGATCCAAAGCCCCTCCCGATCCCCGTGCGGATCGGCGGTTTCGGGGGCGTCGCGGGATTGGCGCGCTATCTCCTGGACGAGCGCATCGAGGCGGCGATCGACGCGACGCATCCCTTCGCGGCCATCATGTCCGGCAATGCGGCCGCGGCCTGTGAGAAGACCGGCGTTCCGCTCCTCGCGCTCCGCCGTCCGCCCTGGCAGCGGCAGGAGGGTGATCGCTGGCTCGACGTGCCGTCCATGGAGGAGGCCGTGCGGGCGCTGGGCGTGGCCCCGCGCCGCGTGTTCCTCACGGTGGGACGTCTGGAACTGGCGCCCTTCGCGGCCGCGCCCCAGCAGCGTTTCCTGGTGCGCACCATCGAGCCCATCGGCGACGCGCTGCCCGCGCCGCATGTCACCGCGATCCGCGATCAGGCGCCCTTCGACGAGGCTGCCGAGCGGGCGCTGATGGAGCGGGAGCGCGTCGATGTGGTCGTGACCAAGAATTCCGGCGGCGCGGCTACCTATCCGAAGATTGCGGCGGCCCGAGCATTGGGTCTTCCGGTGATCATGGTCGCGCGTCCGATGAAGCCCGAGGGCATCGAGACGGTCGAGGATGCGGCCGCGGCTCTGCACTGGCTGGATCGCCGTCAAGGGGCGATTCCGTAGGAGCGCGGGGTGTAGAGATAGGGGCCCACCCGCCGCGTGGTGCTGGCGCCGATCATCACGAGAGTCGCCATGTCGGCTTGCCCCGCATCGGCTTGTGCAAGATCCGCCACAGCGATGCGCTCGTCGGGTCGTCCCACGGCGCGGGCGAAGACAACGGGCGTCTGCGGCGTGTGGATGGTGCGGGCGATGTCGAGGGCGCGGCCGAGCTGCCAGGGGCGGGCTTTCGAGATCGGGTTGTAGAGCGCCACTACGAAGTCCGCCTTGAGGGCGGCGGAGAGCCGCGTCTCGATCACCTCCCAGGGCTTCAGGTTGTCGGAGAGGGAGATGGCGCAAAAATCGCCCCCGAGCGGCGCGCCGAGCCGGGAGGCCGCAGCCAGCATCGCGGTGATGCCGGGTTCGACGCGGATGTCGAGGCGGTGCCACGCGGGATCGCCCCCCTCCAGCGCCTCGAACACGGCGGCCGCCATGGCAAAGACGCCGGGATCGCCGCCCGAGACCACGGCGACGCGCCGGCCCTCGGCCGCAAGCGCGAGGGCGTGCCGGGCGCGCTCCACCTCGACGCGGTTGTCGGAGGCGTGCCGCTGCTGGCCGGGCGTTTGCGGCGCGCGGTCGAGATAGGGTCCGTAGCCCACGAGATCCGTCGCGGCCCGAAGGGCATCCGCGGCCGCGGGCGTCAGCCATTGCGGCTCGCCGGGCCCGAGACCGACGACCGTGAGGGATCCCGTCATACGCGTCTCCCTTCGCCGGGCACGACGATCATGGAGAAGTAGGGCGCCGGCTCGTCCTCCGGCAATTCGGCGAGCGGCACGATGCGCTCCTCGCGCATGGTGGCGCGCTCCACGTAAAGCGCGCGGCCCAGAAGGCCTGCTTCGGCGAGCGCCGCGCGCACCTTGGGCAGGTTGCGCCCGAGCTTCATGACGACGGCGGCGTCCGTCGCGGCCAGCCGCCGGGCGAGATCCGCCTGCGGCAGGGTGCCCGGCAGCACCGTGAGCACGTCGTCGCCCCAGGTGATGGGAGCGCCGGCCCGGGTCCAGGCGCCGGACATGCCGGTGACGGCGGGGATCACCTCGGTGGGCACCCGGTCCTTCAGGCGGCGCCACAGATGCATGAAGGAGCCGTAGAAGAACGGGTCGCCCTCGCAGAGCACGGCGACCACATGGCCCGCCGCGATCTCCTGAAAGAGGCGCGCCGCGCAGGCTTCGTAGAAGGGATTGAGCGCTGCGGCGTAATCGGGATGGTCCGCCGGCACTTCCGTCGTGACCGGATAGACCATGGCGATCTCCCGCGACGCATCCGGTCCCACCACCGCGTCCGCGATGGTGCGCGCATGGCCGCGCACGCCCCGACGGCAGAAATGGGCGAGCCTGTCCGCCCGCGTGAGCACGTCGCGGGCCCGCACGGTCATGTAGTCCGGGTTGCCGGGGCCAAGGCCGAGGCCGAAGAGGCGGATTGCATCGCTCACCGGCTCACTCCACGGGATGCGCAAGGACGTTGACGGCAGCAGCCGAGGCCGAAGAGGCGGATGGCGTCGCTCACCGGGTCACTCCACCGGATGCGCGAGGGCGTTGACGGCGGCGGCCGCCATGGCGCTGCCCCCGCGGCGCCCATGCACCACGAGGAAGGGCACGCGCCCGTCCTGCGCGAGCGCGCGCTTCGATTCCGCGGCGCCGATGAAACCGACCGGAATGCCGATCACGGCCGCGGGCTTGGGCGCGCCCTCGTTCAGCATTTCGAGAAGGCGGAAGAGCGAGGTCGGCGCATTGCCGACCACGACGACCGCGCCGGCGAGGCGCTCGCGCCACAGCTCCATGGCGGCCGCGGAGCGCGTGTTCCCGAGCGCCGCCGCGAGGCCCGGCACGCGCGGATCGTCGAGGGTGCAGACGACCTCGTTGGCGGCGGGCAGGCGCGCGCGGGTGATGCCGTTTGCCACCATCTTGGCGTCGCACAGGAGCGGCGCGCCGCGCCACAGGGCGGCCTCGGCGGCGTCGGCGAAATCGGCGGACATCTCCACGTCGCGCGGGAGGTCCGTCATGCCGCAGGCATGGATCATGCGCACCACCACGCGCTCGGCCGTGCCGGAAAAGCGCGTGAGATCCGCCTCCGCGCGAATGATCGCGAAGGAGCGCCGGTAGATCTCCGCGCCCTCGCGGATGTATTCGAGGCGGGCGTTCACCGTAGAGGCTCCATGACGGCCCGCCCGAGGTGGCGGGCGTGCTGCAGGCGGATGGGATCGAGGCGACTGCTCATCGGCTTGCCTCCGGAAAGGCTTGCGTGAGATCGCGGGCGTTCTGCAGGCGGGTCATGATCGCATCGAGGGAGAGGTGAACAGTGGCGGCGTCGCGGCTCGTGCCGCGCAGCACGACGGCGTAGCGGTCGGGCCCTGCCCCCACAAGGGTCAGGTCCGCCGCAGCCGGGTGCGCGCATCCTTTCGGGCAGCCCGACACATGGACGGTGTGGCCTAGCCGGAGCACGGCAAGGCGCGCCGCATCGGCCGCGGCCGGGGTGGCTCCGCTGCCGCAGGCGGGCGCGCCCGGGCAGGCCTGCACCGCAAGACGCGCATCGGCCGGATCGATGACGAGGCCCTGCGCCGCCGCCTCGACGACAAGGCGGCCCGCATCGGCGGCGCTCAGAACGGGCAGGAGAAGGCCGCGGGTCGGCGACACCCGCAAGGTGCCGTCGCCCCAGCGCTCGCTCCAGGCTGCCGCCTGCGCAAGCTGGGCGGCCGTGCAGCGGCCGAAGGGGAGGGCGGCGAGGAGGGCCGTGGCACCGCGCAGGGCGAGCAATCCGGCGCGCGGCCCCTCGGGTCGGGCGGGCGGCGGGGCGGCGGGTTCGAGGTCGAGCCCCTCGATGGCGGATTCCAGCTCATGGCCCAGGCGGTCGCGGGTCCCGTCCCCGTGCTGCGCGCCGTGACGGAGCAGGTCGATCACCCCTTCCACGGCACGGTCAAGGGCCAGGGCGCCGTGCCAGCGCGGGCCGCTCCGCCCGCCCGTCCCGAGCATCAGGCGCCCGCCGTCGAGCGCGCAAAGATGCAGGTCGGCGCCCGTGCCGTGCAGGGGGAAGGCGCCGCCCCCGTCGATCGCGATGCAGGTCTTGGGCGGCAGGCCCGCGATGCCGCGCGCGGCGTCTTCGATGGCCGCGCCGAGGGCGGCGGCGTCGATCCGCTCCTCCGGGTCGATGCCCGCAAGCGGCGAGAGGATGGTTAGGCGGTAGGGGCCAGGGCCGTGCGGCTCAGCGAGGCCCGCCGCCTCGAGGCGCGTCACGAGCTCCGCATGCCGGGCCTGCCTCACGCCGCGGATCTGGAGGTTGCCCCGCGCCGTCCCGTCGAGAAGGCCGTTGCCGCAGGCGAGCGCCGCGTCCGCGATGGCGCGGGCCGCTTGCGCGGTGAGCGTTCCGCCCTGCGGGTGGACGCGGGCGAGAAGCCCGTCGCCGGTAGCCATGGGCCGGCGAATGCCCGGGCACCAGCCGCGGGCGAGGGCTGAGGCGGGCGCCGTCATTCAGCGGCCTCCCTCGCCGCGTCGAAGGCGGCCACAGAATTGAGGCGGCTGCGCCACAGGCCGCGCCGGCGCGCCTCCGCAAGTCGCTCGCGGATCGCGGCGGCCGCATCCGGGTTCGCCTGCGACAGGCGCGCTGCCAGCGCGTCATCCGCGAGCAGCGCCGAGAAGACGAGGTCGAAGGCGGCGTGGCTCACCGCATCCGTCGTTGTCGCGAACGCATAGAGCGCATCGACTCCTTGTGCGATCTCGGCGACGCCGCGCCAGCCATGGCGCATCTGCCCCTCGATCCAGCGGGAGTTCGTGAGCCGCCCGCGCACGAGGCGGTCGATATCCTGGCGCAGGCTTCGCGCGGCGGGGGCCTCCGGCCGGCTCGTATCGAGGCTGTAGAGAGCGGGCGTGGCTCCAAGGCTTGCGGCCGCGGCCGCGAAGCCGCCGATGGAATCGGCGGCCGCGTCGCCGTCGAGAATGTCGCGCTCGGCGACATCGCTTCCATGCACGAAGGCTTCCGCCTGCCGCACGCGCTCCGTGAATCCCGCATCCGGCGCGCCGTCGCCGCCGGGCCCGTAGGCGTGGGAGGTGCCCGCCAGATAGGTCCGCCCGAGTTCGTCCCGCGAATCCCAGTCGCCGTCGAGCGCCTGCGCGGCGACACCGGCCCCATAGGTGCCGGGCGCGCCGCCATAGACCCGGGCCAGCGCCTCGCCCCGGCGGCGGGCGGCCGCGAGCGCGTTCCACTCGTCGTCCTCGCCCAAGGCCGCCACCGCGCGCACGGCCTGATCGAGAAGGGCGATCTGTTCCGGGAAGGTGTCGCGGAAGGCGCCCGAGACACGCAATGTCACGTCGGCGCGGGGCCATTCGAGATGCGGATGCGGCACGATGCTGAAGCCCGTGACGCGGGTCGAGCTGTCGTCCCAGGTGGGGCGCACGCCCATGAGGGCGAGCGCATGGGCGATGTCCTCGCCGCCCGAGCGCAGGGTGGGGGAGGCCCACAGATCCATCACGATGCGGCGCGGCCAATCGCCGTGATCCTGCAGGTGCCGCCGCACCACCTCGGCGGCGGCGCGCCATCCGAGTTCCGTGGCGGAGCGGGTCGGTATGGCGCGCGGGTCGAAGGTCGACAGGTTGCGCCCCGTCGGCCGCACCTCAGCGCCCCGCGAGGGTGAGCCGGACGGGCCCGGCGGCACGAAGCGCCCGTCGAGCGCCGCAAGAAGGCCCGCGATCTCGGCCCTGGCGCAGGCATCGTCGGCGCCGCGGCCGAACACATGCAGGCCATCGCGCAGGGTGACGGTGCCGATGTCGCACAGATGGGCATCGAGGCGCGTCAGGGCCTCCTCCATCGGCAGCCCGTCATGGAGACCGCAGGCCTCGGCAAGGCCGCTCGCCCGGGCGCGTTCGAGAATGTCGCCGGCCACGAGCGCCGCGCGGCGCGGATCGAGCACCTGGGCTGCGGAGAATTCCTCCACGAGGCCGCGCAGGGCGTCGCTCCCCGGCATGCCGCCGGCTTCCGTCACGGGCGGCGTCAGGTGGCCGAGGGTGACGGCGCCGAGGCGGCGCTTTGCCGGCGCGGCCTCGCCGGGATCGTCCACGATGAAGGGATAGACCACGGGCGTCGCGCCCATTGCGATGCGCGGCCAGCACAGGGCCGAGAGCGCCACCGCCTTGCCGGGCAGCCATTCGGTGGTGCCGTGGGTGCCCAGATGAACCAGCGCATCGATCCGCTCGAGACCGCGCAGCCCCGCATAGAAGGCGAGATAGCCGTGACTCGGGACGAGGTCCGGGTCGTGGTAGCCGTCCTTGCGCTTCGTCCCATGCCCGCGATCGGGCTGGAGCGCCACCAGCACCTTGCCGGCGCTGACGGCGCGGAAGCGAAAGGCGCCATCGGCGAAGGCGGGATCGGCCTCGGGCGCGCCCCATCGCTGCGTGACGGCGTCGCGATGCTCGGGCGGAAGCGCGTCGAGGAACGCGCCATAGGCGGCGAGCGGCACCGTGAAGGAGCGCTCGCCCATGGTGAGGCGCGGCATGAGGCTGGCGCCGTCAAGAGGCGCCGTGTCGTAGCCGGCCGCGCTCAAGGCATCCAGAACCGTCGCGACGCTCGCGGGCGTGTCGAGCCCCACCGCGAATCCGGCCCGGCCGCCACGGGCCGGATAATCGGAGAGCACGAGGGCCAAGCGCCGCTCGCCGGGCGGCGTTCGCGCGAGACGCACCCAGGCGGCGGCCTGCTCCGCCGTCGCGGCGATGCCGTCCGCGTCCGGCGCCTGGACCCGGCGCGCAAAGGCGAGGGCGGGGTCGGGCGGCGCCTCCGCCTTGAACGAGACCGGAAAGGCGGCAAGCCGCCCATCGCATTCGGGCAGGGCCACCTGCATGGCGAGATCCGCCGCAGAAAGCCCGCGGGGCGAGGCGTCCCATCCATCGCGGGGGCTGCCGACCGGGATCGCCTGGAGCACGGGGCAGCCCGCCTCGTCGAGAACGAAGCCGTGGTCGTCGCGCGCCGCGAAAGCCGTCGTGGCGACGATCACGCCGGGAAGGCGGGCGCGGATCGCGCGCCGCAGAACCGCGACCGCGTCGGGATCCTTCAGGCTCGACACGGTGAGCACGAGCGGCGCGAGCCCGCGCGCCGCCAGCGCCTCCGTGAGAGCTTTGAGCGAAGCGGTGTCGCCCGCGAGCACGGCGGAGCGGTAGACGAGGAGCAGGGTGAGCGGGCTAGCGTTGTCGATGCGCGCGAGCGCGGCCTCCGGCTCCTCGATTCCGTGCGCGGCGCTCCAGGCGAAGGCGCGCGGCACGGGACGGGGCGGCTCAACAGGGCCTGTGTCGGCGCCGATCTCGGCGGCGATGCGGCGCAGGAGCCGCTGCATGTTGTCGACGCCGCCGGTGCGAAAGTAGGCCTCCAGCGCATCGCAGAGCGCGGGCGGCACCGTGGCGTAATCGGCAAGCCGCGGATCGGGCCTGTCGTCCCCCGGCAGCACGGCGAGTTTCGCGCCCGTGGCCGTGCAGGCGGCGCGCAGGCGCTCGAGGCCGTAGCGCCAGTAATCGAGCCCGCCAAGGCAGCGCACGAGCACGAAGCGCGCCTTGCCGGCCGTGTCCTCCACATAGAGATCGACGGACAAGGGATGCCTCAGGCGGCGCAGGGAGGCGAGGCGGAGCGAGGGCGCGCCCTCGCCCATGAGGGCCTGAGCGGCGCCTAGCGCTCCAAGGTCGCTGTCCGCGAAGGACAGGGCCACGATGTCGCCGGGTGGCTGGCGGAGATCCGCGGCCGCTTCGCCCTCATCGAGGGATACATTCGTGACCGGGAGGAGATGCATCCCGCGCCCGCTTTCACCCGCGCAGGGCCGCTTCCACCGCCCCCCGGTCGAAGCCCTTGAGGCCGATCACCACGAGGCGCCCGTCGCGGGCCTCGCCGGCCTTCCAGGGCCGGTCGAAATGATGCGCCACGCGCCGGCCGACACCCTGCACCACGAGGCGCAGGGGCTTGCCCTCCACGGGCGCGAAGCCCTTGATGCGCAGCACGCCGTCGGTCTCGGCAGCGCGCTCCACGCGGGCCGCGAGCGCCTCGGGATTGGCCACGGCGCCGACCGGAATGGCGATGCTCTCGAAATCGTCGTGGTCGTGGTCGTCCGCGCTCTCGTGATGCGAGGGCCGGGAGGCGAGATCGCTCTCGGCGGCGGCCCCGAGGCCGAGCAGCACCGGCGCGTCGATGCGGCCGTGGGCGGTCTCGATCATCTTCACGGTCCGGGGCAGGTGCGCGCGGATCTCGTCCTGGACGCGGGCGCGGTCGCCCGGCTCCATGAGGTCGGTCTTGTTCACCAGAATGATGTCGGCGCAGAGGATCTGGTCCTCGAACACCTCCTCCAGCGGGTTCTCGTGATCGACGGACGTGTCGGCCGCGCGCTGGGCGGCGAGCGCGTCGGGATCGTCCGCGAAGGCGCCGGAGGCGACGGCGGGTCCGTCCACCACCGCGATCACGCCGTCCACCGTCACCCGCGAGCGGATGGCCGGCCAGTTGAAGGCGTTCACGAGGGGCTTTGGCAGGGCAAGGCCCGAGGTCTCGATGAGGATGTGCTCCGGCGGGTTCGGGCGCTCGAGCAGCTTGTTGAGGGCGGGCACGAAATCGTCAGCCACGGTGCAGCACAGGCAGCCGTTCGGCAGCTCGACGATGTCGTCCTCCGTGCAGCCCTCGATGCCGCAGCCCTCGATGAAGGAGCCGTCGAAGCCCAGATCGCCGAACTCGTTCACGAGCACGGCGAGGCGGCGCCCGCCCGCGGTCTCGAGGAGATGGCGCACGAGGGTCGTCTTTCCGGCGCCGAGAAAGCCCGTGACGATGGTGCAGGGGATCTTGGTGAGGGTGCTCATGGGTGTTTACGCCGCGCTGCTCGTCTTGAGGGGAGGAAGGCGGGCGATCACGCCCTTGCGGAAGGCTGCCGGCCGCTCGCGCCAGGGCACGACGCCGTCGGCGGTGTCCGCATAGCGGCGCACGCCGTCGAGAATCGTCTCGGCCGAGGTCTCCGGGTCGAGATCGCCGTAGATGTAGGTCCAGCGGCCTGGCGCGGAGACCGCGACCGTGCAGGGCCGCTTGCATACCGACAGGCATTCGACGGGCTCGATCCGCACCCGCGGCGCATCGGCGGCGCCGAACGCCTCCATGAGCGCCCGGTGCAGCATCGCGCCGGGACGCAGCTCCTTCTCCGCGGGCCCGTTCGGCCCGCGGCAGGTGGTGCAGACGTGGATGCAGATCTCGTCCGTCATCGGAACGGCCGATCAGGCGAGGGTCGCGAGGCCAAGAGAGCCGACGCCCGCGAGGGCGACCGCGAGGCCGGCAAGGCGCAGGCGCAGGGACGGAGCCGCCGCGACGCCGCCGGCGAGGTGCCGGGCGAGATGCGCCACGCCGACCGCGACGGCGCCCTGCACGAGGACGAGGCCGAGGAGATAGGCGGCGACCGGGGTCGGCTCGGCGCCGACGATCGTCTCGGCCAGCGCGTGACCGTGGGCAAGGCCGCCGAGGACGAAGAGCGGGGCCGCGATGCCGAGTGGGAGAGCCGGGCGGAGCGCCGCCGCAAGGCCGATCACGATGACGCTGGCCGCCACGAGGGCCTCGGCGAGGGGCAGGTCGATCGCGGCCTGATGCAGGGCGGTGCCGGCCACCATGGCGACGAGCCACAGGACGGGGAGGAGGAGAACACGGGCAAAGCGCGCGGAGACGAGGCCGAGACCGACCAGCGCCGCTAGGTGATCGAGCCCGATCACGGGATGGCCGAGGCCGGACAGGAAGCCCTGGCCGAAGGTCGCCGGGATCATGCCGCCCATGGGGTGGTGGGCGAGAGCGGGCGTCGCCAGGGCGAGGCCGGCCAGGAGGGTCGCAGGCAGAATCGTGCGCAGGGCTTGCATCGTCGTCTCCGTCGGGCGGCCCGAACGGGCCGTTGAAAGCTTCCACGGACGGATCGAACGCTTGCGCCGTTCGACAAGTCGCCACCGGCACACCCCGTCCGGTAGGCCCGACAGAAGCAGGCGCGACGGCAGGTCTCCTGGCTCACGGGTCAGCGCCTCGGGCTCCGGCCTTCCCGGGGGATCCCCCAGTGGCGTATGGAGCGCGGGCTCGCCGCTTACAGTTGCGGGGGCAGCTGCGGTTTCGCACCGCATTCCCTTTTCACCCCGTCTCCGGGGCACCGTCCCCGCCATCGTTACCGGTCCGGCTGCCCTGTTTCAACCCGCCACTTGCATCGGGATGAAAGATCGGCCGAGAACGGGCCGCAACCAGGACCCGAGCCCCATGAGCACCCAGGACGAGGCGGCGCGCCACCGCGCCAAGATGGCGAAACGCAAGGAGGTGCAGGACCGGGAGGTCGCCTCCAAGACCGTCGAGAAGGGGCTCCTCATCGTCAACACGGGCCCCGGCAAGGGCAAATCCACGGCCGCCTTCGGCCTCATGCTCCGGGCGCTCGGCCGCGGATTCCAGGTCGGCGTCGTCCAGTTCATCAAGGGCGCCTGGGAGACCGGGGAGCGCTTGGCGCTGGACCGGTTCGGGGACCAGATCGAGTGGCACACCATGGGCGAGGGCTTCACCTGGGAGACCCAGGACCGGGAGCGAGACGTGGCCGCCGCCGCGCGTGCCTGGGACAAGGCGCAGGAGCTGATGGCGCGCCCCGACATCCGCCTCCTCGTCCTCGACGAGCTCAACATCGCGCTGCGCTACGAGTACCTGTCCTTGGAGGAGGTGGTGGCCGCCCTGCGGGCCCGCCGCCCGGATCTCCACGTGGTCGTGACGGGCCGCAACGCGAAGGCGGAGCTGATCGAAGCCGCCGATCTCGTGACCGAGATGACCCTGGTGAAGCACCACTTCGCCGCCGGCGTGAAGGCGCAGGAAGGGATCGAGTTCTAGGGTTCCGGCCCGGCGTCTCTCAGGGGCTGCCGCGACGCAAGAAAAAGCCCCGGTGGTGACACCGGGGCTTTTCGCTGTTGGGTTCCGGACCCGCTTAGAAGTCGCGCTGAAGGCGCAGGCGACCTTCCCAGATGTCGTCCGAACCCACCGCGCGGACGGTGCCGCCCGTGGTTCCGGCGACCGTGCCGGTGGTGACAGCCACCCGGCCGCGCGGATCGATCTTCGTGTAGAGGGCCTCGACGCCGATCTGGAGACCCGAGACGGGGGTCCAAAAGGTATTGGCGCCGATGCGGTACTCGTTGAAGTCGACGAAGCCGAGCTGAGTGCCCGCGGTGCCATTGGCAAGCGTCACCGGGGTGACGGCCACGACGGAGCCGGCGCTGTTCGGCATCTCGAAGCGAGCGTAGGAGCCGAAGAGGCTCGAGTTCACGGTCGGGGTCCAGTTGTGGGTCAGGCCGCCGGCGATGGAATAGGCCTGCGTCGTCTTGAAGTCGCCCGTGAACGGATCCACGAAGGCGTCCGTGACCGGCAGGTTGGTGAGCCCCGCGCCGAGCGAGGAGCCCGTGCCGCCGAGGATGTAGCCCGTCGCGCCGTCCGTGTAGGACAGGGCGAGCCAGGCCGTGTCGCCCGCCCCGAGGAAGGGCAGGTTGAACCCGGCCTGGGCCGACACGGCGAAACCGTAATCCGTGTCGGCGATGCTTGGGAGGGCCGTGCCGGTGATCGGGTTCGCCCGGACCGCGCCGATGTCGCGGATCTGGTGGAGGGCGCCGGAGAGCTGCACCGAGCCCCAGGCGCCCGCGTAGCGGACGTTGCCCACGAGGTCCGGCACCCGCTGGCCTCCATAGGTGAAGCCGAGCGGCGCGCCCGTGAAGCTGCCGATGCCCTCGCCGAGCACCCGGCGCTCCAGCGCATCCTCGAGCGCGATCGTCGCCGAGAAGCCGTTGCCGACCGCGTAGGTGTAGGCGAGCAGGTTCACGTCCGGCGCATCCGAGAAGCGCAAGGTGCCCATGTGGCTCGTCGGCAGGTCGGCATTGTCGAAGAAGGACGTGACACGGCCGGCCGTGAGGCCGCCGAACTGGATGAAGGCCTGCGCGAGGTTCGGGCCCGTGGTGATGCGTCCGTTATCCGTGAAGAAGAAGCCGCTGTTGCGGTCGATCTCGTAGCGCACATAGGTGCGCAGCAGGCCGTAGGCCGTCGCGGTGCGGTGATCGAAGTTCACCCGGCCGCGCACGCGCACGCCCCCGGCGTCCTGGGCGCGGGTGAGGGGCTCGATATAGCCCACGTCGACGCGCACGCGGCCCGAGATGCGCAGGCAGCTGTCGGTGCCGGGCACGTAGAAGAAGCCTTCGCCATAGGTGGAGCAGACGCGCACGTACTCGACGGGCGCGGCCTTCCGGGCCGGCAGATCCGCGGCCTGAGCGCCGGCCACAGCCGCGAGAGCCGCGGCCGTTCCAAGAAGGAGGCTCTTTGCGAGCGTCATCGATTGTCTCCGTATCCAGATTGAGGGGAGGGCGGTGCCGTCCCGCGAACGAACGCCCGATGGGCGTGGCATCGGATTGCCCCCGACGTGGAGCAGAGCTTCATCCTCACTGCCCCTGATCCGCAATGGACCGGCCGGCTGAAGAGCAGGCAGACTGCCCAAATTTTGGCTTATTTCAGCAGGTTTCCCGCGCCTGTGGCGCAAACGGCACGGCTTGGTACGAGGCTGCCGCAGCGGCATGGCGCATCACGAATCCTCAAGGCCGCGAAACCTCTCGCCCTGGCGGGGGTTGACCAGCCGGGCTGACGCCATTCCCAGGAGCATCGGATGCTTGAGGTCGACCGGGATCCCGCCTGTGCCGCGATTCCTCACCCGCAACACGCCTTCGAGGTGACGCTCACGGTGAACGGCGAGGAGCATCGCCTCCCGGTCGATGCCCGGACGACGCTCCTCGACGCTCTCCGGGACCGGCTGCATCTCACGGGCACCAAGAAGGGCTGCGGGCTTGGCCAGTGCGGAGCCTGCACGGTGATCGTCGACGGGCGGCGCGTGGTCTCCTGCCTCACCCTCGCGGTCATGAACCAGGGCAAGCGCATCGAGACGATCGAGGGCCTCGGCAACGGCTCGCTTCATCCGGTGCAGCAGGCCTTCATCGATCACGACGCCTTCCAGTGCGGCTACTGCACGCCGGGCCAGATCATGTCGGCCATCGGGCTCATCCAGGAGGGGCGCACCCGCTCCGACGACGAGATCCGCGAGAACATGAGCGGCAATATCTGCCGCTGCGGCGCCTACACGAACATCGTCGCGGCCATCAAGGACGCGATCGCCCGCGGCCTCGATCCGCGCGAGGCCATGACCGAGGCCGTGGAAGCGATCCGGCAGGACGCTGAGCGGGGAGCGTAAGCATCATGGTTCCGTTCAGCTACACCGCCGTCACCAACCCCAACGATGCCATGGAGCGCGCCGCCCGGAGCGCCGGCGTCGAATACATCGCGGGCGGCACGGACATGCTCCAGCTCCTGCAGGAGGGCGTGCGCGCGCCCATGGAGCTCGTGGACATCAACGGCATCGGCTTCGACGACGTCTCGGTGGCGGTCGACGGCGTGCGCATCGGCGCCATGGCGCGCCTCGCGGACGTGGCGGACGATCCGACGGTCCGCGAGCGCTTTCCGGCCGTCGCGGAGGCCCTCCATGAGAGCGCGTCCCCCCAGGTGCGCAACATGGCGAGCGTCGGCGGCAACCTGCTCCAGCGCACCCGCTGCCTGTATTTCCGTGACGTGACCACGCCCTGCAACAAGCGCGAGCCGGGCTCCGGCTGCTCGGCCTGGTTCGGGCAGAACCGCATCAACGCGGTGCTCGGCGGCAGTCCCGATTGCTTTGCGGCCTATCCGGGCGATCTTGCCGTGGCGCTGATCGCCATGGATGCGGAGGTGATGGTGTCGGGCCCCACGGGCGAGCGCACGATCCTCGTCGAAAAGCTCCATCGCGATCCAAGCGAGGCGCCGCATATCGAGACCGTGCTCAAGCCCGGCGATCTCATCACGGCGATCTGGATTCCGCTGCCCGCCGCAGGCCGGCGGTCGCATTACCTCAAGGTGCGCGACCGGGCGACCTTCGAATGGGCGCTCACCTCGGCGGCCGTCTCCATCGGCTTCGACGGCGAGCGGGTGCTCGATGTGCGCGTGGCGGTGGGCGGCGTCGGCACGCGGCCCTGGCGCCTGCCCCATGTGGAGGCGATGCTCATCGACCGGAATCTCGACCGTGATCTCGCCCGCGCGGCCGGCGAGCGGGCCGCGGACGGCGCCGAGTCCCGCGGTGAGAACGCCTTCAAGATCCCGCTCCTCAAGAAGACCGTCGAGCGCGCCCTTCTGCGCATCGCAGGCCTCGGCGCGGGAGACCAGCCATGAACGCGCACGGCCACGCGCTGGGCTATGGCGTAGGCAGCTTCGGGCGCGAGGCGGTCGGCATGGGAGAGATCGCATGAACGTTCAGTTGAAAGTCGTCGGCCAGCCCGTCAACCGGGTCGACGGACCGCGCAAGGTCTCGGGCGATGCGCGCTATGCGGCGGAGTTCGACCTGCCGGGTCTGCTCCATGCGGCCGTGGTGGTCTCCACGGTCCCGTCTGGGCGCATCGCCGCCATCGATGCGGAGGCGGCGCGCCGCGCGCCCGGCGTCTATGCGGTCATCAGCCACGAGAACGCGCCGCGCCTGCCCTACAAGCCCTACGGCAAGAAGCCCCAGGTGGATGCGCAATCGGGCGAGCAGCTTCAGGTCTTTCAGGACCGGACGATCTATTTCAACGGCCAGCCCCTCGCGGTGGTCGTGGCCGAGACCCTGGAGCAGGCGGTGCATGCCGCCGACCTGGTGAAGATCACCTACGAGGAGGCGCCGGGCCTCACCCGGTTTGATCGCGCGCAAGCCCGCGAGCCGAGCCGCGGCAACGAGAAGGCCGGCCGCCCCGCCGACACGCAGATCGGCGATGCGGACGGGGCGCTCGCCGCAGCGCCCGTCACGGTGGAAGCCGAGTACGTGCAGGCCCGCGAGCACCACAACGCTATCGAGCTCCACGTGACCATCGCGGCCTGGGAAGGCGAGCACCTCACCCTCTACGACAAGACGCAATGGCCCGATAACGACCGGGACGAGATCGCGCATATCTTCGGCATCCCCAAGGAGAGCATCCGGGTCGTGTCGCCCTTCGTGGGCGGCGCCTTCGGCTCGGCCCTGCGCACCTGGCCCCACGTGACGATCGCGGCAATCGCCGCAAAGGCCGTGCGGCGGCCCGTGCGCGTCGAGCTGACTCGTCGCCAGTGCTACACCTCCATCGGCTTTCGCCCGCATACGGAGCAGCGCGTCGCCCTCGGCGCCGAGGGCGACGGCACGCTCACCGCCATCGTTCAGGAGGCCTGGGGCCAGACCGGCACCTACGAGGAATATGCGGAGGTCACCCTCGATCCCGCGCGCAACACCTATGCCTGCGAGAACGTGCGCACCCGCTACCGGCTCGTGGAGATGAACACCAACTCGCCGTGCCCCATGCGCTCGCCGGGCGTCGCCACGGGCATGTTGGCGCTCGAGACCGCCATGGACGAACTCGCGGTGGCGCTGCGCATGGACCCGGTGGAGCTGCGCCTCAAGAACTATGCGGAGAAGGACCAGCACAAGAACCTGCCCTGGTCCTCCAAGGAGCTGCGCGCCTGCTACCGCACGGGAGCCGAGCGCTTCGGCTGGGACAGGCGCGATCCGGAGCCCCGCTCCATGCGCCAGAATGGGCATCTCGTCGGCTTTGGCATGGCGACCGCCGCCTATCCGGCGCATCGCTCGAAGGCCTCAGCGGAGGCCTCGCTGCTCCCCGACGGCACGGCGCTCATCCGCACCGCGGGCTCCGACATGGGCCCCGGCACCTACACCTCCATGACGCAGGTGGCGGCCGAGACCCTGGGCCTGCCGGTGGAGCGGGTGCGGTTCGAACTTGGCGACACGGACATGCCCTACGCGCCGGTCCATGGCGGGTCGATCACCATGGCGAGCGTCGGCACCGCCGTGCAGGCCGCCTGCCGGGCGCTGCTGGACGATCTCTCGGCGGTGCTGCGGGCACATCCGGGCGCCGGCTTTGCGGGCCTTCAGGCGACGGATCTCGACTGGCGCGATGGCGGCGTGGCGCGGGCGGGCGGCGCGGTGGTGCCCTTCGAGCGCCTGCTCGCCGACCTGCGCCTCGACAAGCTCTCGGCCCTCGGCCACTCGGCGCCGGGCGACGAGAGCAAGACTCATTCGAGCTCCGCCTTCGGAGCCGTGTTCGCCGAGGTCCATGTGGACCCGGATTTCGGCACCGTCCGCGTGCCGCGGATCGTCGGCGCCTACGATGTGGGCCGGGTGGTGAACCCGAAGACCGCCCGCAGCCAGTGCATCGGCGGCATGGTCCAGGGCATCGGCATGGCGCTTCTCGAACAGGCCGAGTGGGACGAGCGCTTCGGCCGCCCCATGAACGGCAACCTTGCCGAATATCTGGTGCCCGTCTGCGCGGACGTTCGGGAGCTCGACGTCACCTTCGTGCCGGGCGACGACACGATCTTCAACCCGCTCGGGGTGAAGGGCGTCGCGGAGCTGGGATTGTCGGGCGTCGCGGCGGCCATCGGCAATGCGGTCTACCACGCGACCGGCCGAAGGGTGCGGCATTTCCCGATCCTACCGGAGCGGCTCCTCGGCTATTAACGCTCGCCCCGAATCGGGGCGCGCAACCCTGGAAAGGGCTTATGGCTACGCTACGTCACCTCCGAACCGATAACGATGATCGGACGGAGTCAGGCAAGCGTGAGAGACGATACCCTTTCCTTCTCGGAAACCGGCGCCGGGGCAGGCCCTGGCGCCGCAGCCGAAACCGGCGCCATGCGGGCGGCGATCCTTCCGGCCCCCGGCGTGATCCGCCTTGAGCGGGTCGCGAAACCGGAGCCCGGCGCGGGCCAGGTTCGCCTGCGCCTCGAGGGCTCCGGCGTCTGCGCCTCGAATCTCACCCCCTGGGCCGGTCCCGAATGGATGACGTTTCCGACCGAGCCCGGCTCCCTTGGCCATGAAGGCTGGGGCGTGGTGGATGCAATCGGCGACGGTGTCGAGAGCGTGCGCATCGGCGACCGGGTCGCGGCGCTCTCCTACAAGGCCTATGCGGAATACGACATCGCCGAGGCCGACGCGGTGGTGCCCCTGCCGGAGGCGCTGGCCGGCCAGCCCTTCCCGGGCGAGCCCCTCGGCTGCGCCATGAACATCTTCCGCCGAAGCGAAATCGAGGCCGGGCAGACGGTCGCCATCGTCGGGATCGGCTTTCTCGGCGCGATCCTGACCCGGCTCGCCACCGATGCGGGCGCGCGGGTCATCGCGATCTCCCGCCGTCCGTTCTCCCTCGACGTTGCCCGCCAGTTCGGGGCCGCCGAGGTCATCCCGATGGAGGATCACAACGGCATCATCGGCCAGGTGAAGGAGATGACCGGCGGCGTGTTCTGCGACCGGGTCATCGAGGCGGTCGGCAAGCAATGGCCCCTCGATCTTTCGGCGGAGCTCACCCGCGAGCGCGGGCGCCTCATCGTGGCGGGCTACCACCAGGACGGCCCGCGCCAGGTGAACATGTGGCTGTGGAACTGGCGCGGCCTCGACGTGATCAACGCCCATGAGCGCGATCCCAGGGTCTATGTGGCGGGCATCCGCGAGGCCGTGGACGCGGTGGCCTCCGGCCGCCTCGATCCCTCGCCCCTCTACACCCATACCTATCCGCTGGACCGCCTGGACGAGGCGCTCAACGCCACCCGCGACCGTCCCGACGGCTTCCTAAAAGCTCTGGTGACCGCATGAACAATCCGCTTTTCATCGTCGCAACGCCAGTGGTGACCGCATGAACCAGGCCGTGCTCGACATCGCGCCGCAAACCGCCACCGCCCGTCCGCGCCTCGGCTTCCTCGGGGTCGGCTGGATCGGCCGCCACCGCATGCAGGCGATCCTGGAAACCGGAATCGCGGATGTCGCCGCCATCTCGGATCCCTCGCCCGACATGGCCGCGGAAGCCGCCAGCCTCGCGCCCGGCGCCCGATGCGTCGCGACCCTCGACGATCTTCTGGATGCGGGCGTGGACGGCATCGTCATCGCCACGCCGAGCGCGCTCCATGCGGAGCAATCGATTCGCGCCCTCGAGCGCGGCGTGGCGGTGTTCTGCCAAAAGCCCCTCGGCCGCACCGCCGCGGAAGCCCAGGCGGTCGTGGAGGCCGCGCGCCGGGCCGACCGGCTGCTCGCCGTCGATCTCTCCTACCGCTTCACGGAGGGCATGCGCCGCATCCGCGAAGTGGTGCAGGCGGGCGAGCTCGGGCGGGTCTACGCGGTCGATCTCGTGTTCCACAACGCCTATGGCCCGGACAAGCCCTGGTTCTACGACCCGGCCCTGTCCGGTGGCGGCTGCGTCATGGATCTCGGCGTCCACCTGGTGGACCTCGCGCTCTGGACCCTCGGCTTCCCGGAAGTGTCGGACGTGAGCGCCAAGCTATTCACGGGCGGCGAGCCGCTGGGCGGGCGCGGCGACCGGGTCGAGGATTACGCGGTCGCGACCGTCGAGCTCGCCACCGGCACCGCCGTGCAGCTCGCCTGCTCCTGGCGCCTGCAGGCGGGCTGCGACGCCATGATCTCGGCCTCCTTTTACGGCACCGAGGGCGGAGCCGCCCTGCGCAACGTGAACGGCTCGTTCTACGACTTCACCGCCGAGCGTTACCGCGGCACCGCCCGCGAGACCCTCGCGCTGCCGCCGGATTCCTGGGGCGGTCGCGCGGCGGCCGATTGGGCCAGACGCCTTGCGGCGGGTGAACGCTTCGATCCCGCCGCCGAGCGCCTGGTGGACGTCTCCCGGGTGCTCGACCGCATCTACGGGCGCTAGGATCGGGTTGGTCTGGAGCACGGCTCCCGCATTTCGGCTGCTGGTGTCAGCGCGCGTTCCCCTCCTCACGCACGACGGTCCACCAGCCGAGCGCGGAGTTCCCCTCCCCCTTGTGGGGAGGGGCTAGGGGTGGGGGTGGTGGCGCCGGACCCATCCGCGTGTGGCGCCAACACCCCCACCCGCCTGCCGGCACCCTCCCCAAAGGGGGAGGGGAGCGCACTAAGCAGCCGCGACGTGTGGGGCGATAAAACTCATGCAGCTGCCACAGTCCCGTAGGCCTCCGCCATGAGAGCGATGTGGTCGAGTTTCGCCGACAGGGCCGACCAGTCGTCGCGCTGCGCGATCGGTCCCCAGAGCGCCTCCACCTCCTCGATCAGCATCGTGCAAGGCGTTCGCCCCGCAAAATAGGGATGGTCGAGCCGCGCGCCCGGCGCGGGCTCGAAGCCTTCGAGCGCCTGGAGCACCGCGTTGAAGCTCGGATGCGCGTAGGCGGGCAAGGCGGGGCTCTCCTGCGCGCGGGCGGCGCTGGCAAGGCCCCCGTGCCAGTCGAAGAGGGCCTGTTCGAAGGGCGGCCTCGCCTCATGGAGGAAGCTCCAGAACGTCCGGGCAAGCGCGGAATCGCGCTCGGGGCCGGCGGAGGCGAGGCCGAGCCGGCGCAGGAGGGCCGCCGGGAACTCCCGGTGCAGGGCGGAGGCGTAGGCCTCCAGCGCCCGCTCCAGATCGGCTCGCGGCGCGAGCGGCAACAGGCATTCGGCGAGCCGCGTCAGGTTCCATTGCAGGGCATCGGGCTGCCGGCCGAAGGCGTAGAGGCCCGTCTCGTCGAAATAGGCCGCCGTGAAGGCCGGGTCGTAGGCGGGCACGAAGCGCCAGGGGCCGTAATCGAAGCTCTCGCCCGTGACGTTGATGTTGTCCGTGTTGAGCACCCCATGGACGAAACCCGCCGCCATCCACATGGCCCCGAGCCGCGCCACGCGGCCGCAGACCTCTTCGAGAAAGGCGACCGCCCGGGCCGGCGTGCCCTCGCGCCAGGCATCGGGCATGTAGGTCTCGATCGTGTGGTCGAGAAGCTTGAGGATGTTGGCGGGCTGGTCCAGGAACAGGAGGCGCTGGAAGCTGCCGATGCGGATATGGGAATGGCTCAGGCGCACGAGCACGGAGGAGCGGGTGGGCGAGGGCTCGTCGCCACGCTCCAGGGACTCGCCGGTCTCGACGAGGCTGAAGGTCTTCGACGTGTCGACGCCGAGCGCCTCCAGCATCTCGCTCGCCAGCATCTCGCGCACGCCGCCCTTCAGGGTGAGCCGCCCGTCCGCGTGGCGCGACCATGGGGTCTGGCCGCTGCCCTTGGTGGCGAGATCGAGGAGACGCCCGGTCCCGGGATCCGCGAGCTGCGCGAACAGGAAGCCGCGTCCGTCGCCGAGATCGGGATTGTAGGTGCCGAACTGGTGCCCGTGGTAACGAAGGGCGAGCGGCTCCGCGAAGGAGCCGGGCAGGGGCTCGAAGCGGCCGAAATGGGCGATCCATTCCTCGTCCGTGAGGGAGCCGAGCCCGATGCGGGCCGCCCAGGGCTGGTTGCGCCGCCGCAGGATATGCTGCGGGAAGCGGGCCGCCGCGACGGGGTCGTAGAAATCGGGGCCAAGGGCGCCGTGGCGGGTCGAGGGCTGGTAGTTGGAGGAGACGGGCATGGGCACGCGGGATCGGAACAGGGGGATGCGGGGGTCAACGCGCTTCACCCCGGATCGGCCCCATGGGCGGGCCCTGCGTCAATCGGCGGATCGCCTTGCGCGATGCGACGCGGCAGGGTCCGGGCAACGCATGTCCAACCGTGAAGCTTGCCTGCCGTGAATTATCTCGTCCTCGACCTTGAGACCGCCAACAGCGACTGCGCCTCCATCTGCCAGATCGGCGTGGTGGAGATCGCCGACGGAGCCGTCGTCGGCCAGGCGTCGCACCTCATCGATCCGTGCTGCGCCTTCGACCCCTGGAATGTGCGCATTCACGGGATCGAGGCCGCCCATGTGGAGGGCGCGCCGGATTTCGCCGCCGTCTTCGCGGCGCTCGCGCCGCAGATCGAGGATCGGATCGTGGTCACCCACGGCTCCTTCGACCGCATCGCGATCCACCGGGCCTGCGAGCGGCATGGGCTTCGTCCGGTGCCGGTGCGCTGGCTCGACAACCAGACCGTGGTGCGGCGCACCTGGCCGCAATTCGCCCGCAAGGGCTACTCCCTCGGCAATCTCGCCCGGCACTTCGACATCACCTTCCGCCACCACGACGCGCTGGAGGATGCGCTCGCCACGGCCGAGGTGTTCCGGCGCGCCCTGCGGGAGAGCGGGCGCAGCGCGAGCGAATGGCACGCGCTCGTCGCCGGAGCGACGCCGGGATCGCGGCTCGTCCGATCGGGCTTGGCCGGCGGGCCGTTCTCTGGACAGAACGTGGTGTTCACCGGCCGCATGCGCATCGCCCGCCAGTTGGCGGCCGAGCGCGCCGCCGCGCGCGGCTTCGATGTGGGCGCCGCCGTGACGCCGGCAACGACGCTCCTGTGCGTCGGCAGCGGGCCGGCCGCGGGCAAGAGCGCGAAGCAGCGCGAGGCCGAACGGTTGAAAGCCGGCGGCCACCCCCTTGCGATCATCGACGAGGACGCGTTCTGGCGCATGCTCGCCCCATGACGCCGCCCGCCTCCGGGGATGTCACGGTCACCACGGACGGATCCTGCCTTGGCGGCGCCGGCCAAGGCCCCGGAGGCTACGCGGCCCTGATCGTCGCGGACGGGGTGGAGCGCGTGGTGACGGGACGGGCTGCGGCCGCGACCATCGGAGCCATGGAGCTGACAGCCGTCATCGCGGCCCTGGAGACGCTGCCCCCGGGCGCTGCCGTGACGGTGCGCAGCGACAGCCGCGCCGTGATCGACGGCATCACCCAGCGCCTGCCCTGGTGGCGCTCACGCCGCTGGCGCACCCTGAAGGGGGGCAAGGTCGCGGACAGGGACCTCTGGCAGCGCCTCGCTTCCCTCGCGGCCGACCGCACCGTCACCTGGGTCTGGCTGAAGGGGCACGCGGGCGATCCCGACAACGAGCGCGCTCATGCGCTCGCCTATGCGGAGGCCCGGGCCGCTGCGGAGGACCGAGCGCGCGGTTAGGCGGTTGGCATTGCGTGGGGCGCTCCGGTGCGCTCTCATCGGGTTCGCGCGGCGAGAGCCGTCGCCCACAAGAGCCCGATCGTAACGCTCCGGAGGAAACGCCCATGCCCCGCTCATCCCTCACAACTCGCCGCCGCTGGCTCGGCCTCGCGGCGGGCCTTGCCGCCGCCCTCACGGCAACCGGCGCCCTGGCGCAGGGCGCTTATCCGAACAAGCCGGTGCGCATGATCGTGCCCTTCGCGGCCGGCGGCACCACGGACATTTTCGCGCGGCTCGTGGGGGAGAAGCTGTCGCAAGCCATGGGGCAGCAATTCGTCATCGAGAATCGCGGCGGGGCCGGCGGCAATCTCGGCGCGGACGCGGTCGCGAAGGCGGAGCCGGACGGCTACACGATCGTCATGGGCACGGTCGGCACCCACGCGATCAATGCGAGCCTCTACGCCAAGATGCCCTACGACGCGCTGAACGATTTCGCGCCGGTCGCCTATGTGGCCGGGGTGCCGAACCTCATGGTCGTGAACCCGAAAACCGTGAAGGCCACCACTGTGCAGGAGTTCATCGCGGAGGCGAAGGCATCCTCGCGCAAGCTCAACATGGCGTCGTCCGGCAACGGCACCTCGATCCACCTCTCCGGCGAGCTCTTCAAGCAGATGACCGGGGTCGAGATGCCCCACGTGCCCTACCGGGGCAGCGGGCCCGCCATCAACGATCTCATCGGCGGGCAGGTGGACGTGATGTTCGACAATCTGCCCTCCTCGATCGAGCACGCCAAGGCAGGCTCCCTTCGGGCCATCGCCGTGACCTCGTCCCGCCGCTCCCCGGCGCTCCCCGACACGCCGACCTTGGCGGAGGCCGGCCTTCCCGGATTCGAGGCGACGAGCTGGTTCGCCCTGTTCGCCCCGAAGGGCACGCCCCCGGAGATCACCGCCCGATTGAACCAGGAGGTCCGCAAGGCCCTCGACACCCCCGATCTCCAGAGGCGCTTCGCGGAGCTCGGCGGGGAGATCAAGCCCATGAGCCCTGAGGAGCTGATGACCTATGTGCGCGGCGAGCACGCCAAATGGGCTGAGGTCGTCAAGGTCTCCGGCGCCAAGGTCGATTGAGAACCCGGCGCCGGCTCCGCGAGCCGGCGCTTTCGTTTCAAGCGTCATTTGCGTCGATCTTAACTTTCTCCCATGAGGGATTATTAACGCCTAATGCCATTAATCGGTGGCCAGGGCCGCCGATAGGAACATCCGGCCCGCTGGCACCAGGGCTCGAGGATGTACGGCGCGCTTGAACGCCATCGCAGACCACCCCCAAGGCCGGAGCGGAATGCCCGCTCCGGCGGGGCCGCCGCATGGCACCGGCTCCTCGGGATCGAGCGCAACCGCGACCCAAAGGTCTACAAGCTCCTCGTCCATTCCCTGTTCTCGTCCCCGGCCTCGCTCCTGCCGGGGGGCATCGCCGGCATCCTGACGGCCTATCTGTGCTGGACCGCGACGGACGACGTCACCTTCCTCCTCGTCGCGATTGCGACCGCGTTCGTGGTGCTGCTCCGCTCCGTGACCCTCTTCCGCTACCGGCGGCAGGATGTCCTGAAGCACTCTCTCGCGGAGACGAAGCGCTGGGACCGGGAGTTCTTCGTCGGCGCCTCGGTGTTCAGCCTCATCCTCGGCCTGAACTGCTTCCTTGCCCTCACGATCACGGACAGCACCGCCGCCCACATCACGGCGGTCGCAGCCAATATCGCGTTCTCCGCGGGCTTCGTGGCGCGCAATGCGGGCCGGCCGTTCTTCGTGACGCTCCAGGTCCTGGGCTTTTGCATTCCCATGGCCGTGGGGCTCCTTGCGGCCCATGACGAGCACTACCACGCCATCGGCTATTTCGTGTTCTTCTACATCGCCAACGTGGTGGCGATCACCCGGTCGGTGCACGTGAACCTGATGGCCCTGAGCCGGGCGACCGAGACGTCGGAAAACCTCGCGGCCGAGCTGCAGAAGCGGAACATCACCCTGGATGCCGCGCTCAACCACATGACCCACGGTCTCGCGATGTTCGACGAGACCCTGACGCTCGCCGTGTGCAACACGCGCTTCCGGGAACTCTACAACCTGCCCGAGGATCTCACCGCGCCGGGCACGTCGCTCTCCGCCATCGAGGCCTTCCTGGTCGCGACGGACGTAATGAACCCGGAGCACGTGACCGAGCTCTCCTTGTGCTGCGAGCGCGTGGTGCGCATCCACCAGGAGACCCAGTGCGAGATCACCACCACCCGCGGCCGGGCCCTCGTGGTGACCATCGGCTCGGTGCCCGACGGCGGCGTGGTGATCCACACGGAGGACGCCACGGAGCGCAAGCACACCGAGGCCAAGATCGAGCGCATGGCGCGCTACGACGAATTGACGGGCCTCGCCAACCGCTTCGAGTTCGGGGCCGCGCTCAAGAAGGCCTGCCGCCGGCTTTCGCCGGCCAGGCATTCCCTGTCCGTGATCTATGTGGACCTCGACAACTTCAAGCAGGTCAACGACACCCTCGGGCACGGCGCGGGCGACAAGGTGCTCGTGGAAACGGCCCGCCGTCTCCAGGCCGTGGCGGAGCACGGGGATGTGGTGGCGCGCTTTGGCGGCGACGAGTTCGTCCTCATCCATTTCGGGCTCACCGAGGAGGAGGGCGCCGCCGCGGGCCAGCGCATCGCGCAGGCCATGGCAAAGCCCATCGATATCGGCGGCAAGACCGTGCACCTCACGGCGAGCGTCGGCGTCGCCTTCGCGCCGGCCCACGGCACCACGCCCTCCGATCTCCTGCGCCATGCGGATCTCGCGCTCTACAGCGCGAAGGCATCGGGCCGCAGCACCGCCGCCGTGTTCTCGCCGGCCATGGCCGAGGCGATGTCCGAGCGCAGCGAACTCGAGATCCACCTGCGCGAGGCCTCGGAGGCGAGCACGCTCGCGCTCCATTACCAGCCGATCGTCGATCTCGCGACCGGCCAGATCGTGGCCTACGAGGCCCTGATGCGCTGGCCGCATCCCCTGCGGGGCAACGTCTCGCCGGGGGTGTTCATCCCGATCGCCGAGGAGATCGGCCTCATCGGCAGCCTTGGGGATTGGGCCATTCGGCAGGCGTGCATCGATGCGGCCAACTGGCCGACCGAGGTGGGCGTCGCGGTCAACATCTCGCCCCTGCAGTTCCGCAACGCGGGCAAGCTCATCGAGACCGTGCGGGAGGCCCTGCGGGTGTCGGGCATCGCGGCGAACCGGCTCTCCCTGGAGGTCACCGAAAGCCTCCTCATCGAGGACCAGGAGACCACGCTCGGCGCCATCCGCGAATTGCGCCGCATGGGCGTTCGTCTCTCGCTCGACGATTTCGGCACGGGCTATTCCTCGCTCGCCTATCTCTCGACCTATCCGTTCTCGCAGGTGAAGATCGACCAGAGCTTCGCCCGCGACGTGACCTCGAATCCCAATTCCCGCTTCATCATCCAGGCCGTGTGCGAGCTTGCGCACCGCTTCAACATGCGGGTGGTCGTGGAAGGGATCGAGACCGAGGAGCAGCGCGAGGCCATCCGCCTTCTTGGCGCCGAGCGGGCGCAAGGCTACCTGTTCGGCCGCGCCGAACCCCTCGACCGCCTGCAGACGCGCGCGCGCCGCGCCGCCTGAGCGGGCCGTTCGCCGCTCATCCCTGAATTTTCCGAAGATCTTTGGATTGCATTTGCAATACGGTAACGTACGTAATTAACCATTCGTCGAGCATTCGGTTTACAATTGATTAACCTTGAATAGCTTGGCCCCAGGCTCTGGTGGAGCAGAGCCATGGGATGCGGCATGTACAAAGCGTCATGGGCGGACCTGCGCGGTTCGCAGAACACGAGTCTTGAGGCCGACGAGATCACCGGCGCGATCCTCCATCAGACGGGGCCGCTGCCCCAGGTGAAGATCGCCTACGAGCCGGAGATCGAGACGCTCTGGCTCACCATCAAGCCGGAGCCGAAGCCCGTCTTCACCCTTCCGCTCCTCACCAGCGTGGGGAAGGTGCAGCGGGCCGTTCACGACCTGTGGGTCCATGCGACCCACCGGGCCGATGCGCCGGTGAAGTTCCTGGCCTACCGCGCGGAGGGGCCGGTCTTCACCCTCGGCGGCGATCTCGACTTTTATCTCGACTGCCTCGCCACCAACGACAGGGCCGGCCTCAACGAATATGCGCGTCTTTCGGCGGAAGGCGCCTGCTGGAACGCGAGCGGATTGCAGGGCGCAGCCATCACGCTCTCGACGATCCACGCCAAGGCCATCGGCGGCGGCATCGATGCGCCCCGTTCGTGCAACGTCATGGTCGCCGAGGAGCAGGCGTCGTTCGTCTATCCCGAGGTCCGCTTCAACCACTTCCCGATCACCGCGGTCGCGATCCTGTCCCGGTGCATGGGGCCGGTGGAGGCGCAGCGCATGCTCATGTCGGGCGCCGAATACACGGCCGCCGAGTTCGAGGCCCGGGGCGGCCTCGACGCGGTGGTGCCGGAGGGCGAGGGCGAGGCCTGGATCAGGCGCTATGCGGCCGAAACCCTCCCCATGTTCAGCGCGCGCCGGGCGCTCTTCACCGCCTTCTATCGCCGGGCCGGACGTCTCGAGGAAGAACTCGCCCCCATGGCGGACCTGTGGAGCGACTGCATGCTGCGCCTCACCCCGAACGAGATCTCGCGCCTCCAGCGGATCGCGCAGACCCAGGAGCGCATGCTCACGCGGCTCTACCGGACGCAGCATTGAGGTCCGGGCATCCAAAGCGGCACGGGCTCTGAAGCGTTGGGAGAGAGTAGAAACGCCGTAAGAGGCTGATCGTTCAACAACAATGCAGACGAATAACATTGCAAGCTGGGCCTCGTTTCGGCCTCATTGCGCTGTAGATATTCCCGCACTTACCGCAAGGGAATGTCCAATGAAGAAGACTGTTCTACTCTCCCTGCCTGCCGTTCTGCTTCTATCGGTCGGTTCGGCCTCCGCCCAAGGTTCCTCTCTTCACAGCCTCATCGATCAGCATGCGGCCGCGAATGGCCTGCCGTCGGAGCTGGTCCACCGGGTGGTTCGCCGGGAGAGCAACTACAACCCGCGGGCCGTCGGCCGTGGCGGCGCCCTTGGCCTCATGCAGATCAAGCACGCGACGGCGCGGGGCATGGGCTATACGGGTTCGGCGGCGGGCCTTCTCGATGCCAACACCAATCTCACCTATGCGGTGCGCTATCTTGCGGGCGCTTACCGGGTGGCCGGCGGCAATCACAGCCGGTCGGTCGGCTATTATGCGAGCGGTTACTACTACGCGGCCAAGCGCATGGGCCTGACGCAGACCGCCACGCGCCGCCAGCCGGTCTATGCGGCGGCCGGGGACGTGACGACCACGGGCTCGGTCCGCGCCGCCGCGCCGGCGACCGCTCCCCTCGTCTCCTGGGCCGAGATGCGCTGACCCTCGCCCGAACGGATCGAGCCAAGCGGGGCGCCGACCGTCAGCGCCCCGCGAAAGCGTCCGTCGCTTCAATCAGATGATGCAGGATGCCGGGCTCCATGGAGGCATGGCCGGCATCCGGCACCAGGATGAAGCGCGCCTCGGGCCAAGCCTTGTGCAGGTCCCAGGCCGTGGCGGCCGGGGTCGCCACGTCGTAGCGGCCCTGGATGATCACGGCCGGGATGCCGGCGAGGCGATGGGCGTCGCGGATGAGCTGCCCTTCCTCCATGAAGCCCGCATGCACGAAGTAATGGTTCTCGATCCGCGCGAAGGCGACGGCGTAGCGCTCCTCGCTGAACTGGGCGGAAAAGCCTTCGTTCGGCAGGAGCGTGATGGTCTCGCCCTCCCACAGGCTCCAGGCCTTGGCGGCCTCGAGGCGCACGGCAGGGTCGGGATCCACGAGGCGCCGCCTGTAGGCCGCCATCAGATCATCCCGCTCGGCGGGCGGGATCGGTGCCAGGAACCGCTCCCACTTCTCGGGAAAGAGCCAGGAGGCGCCCTCCTGGTAATACCAGAGGAGCTCCGCCCTGCGGAGCGTGAAGATGCCCCGCAGCACGAGTTCGCTCACCCGTTCCGGGTGCGTCTCGGCATAGGCGAGCGCCAGGGCGCTGCCCCAGGAGCCGCCGAACACGAGCCAGCTGTCCACGCCCATCAGCTCGCGCAGCCGCTCGATATCGGCGACGAGGTGCCAGGTGGTGTTCGCCTCGAGTTCCGCATGGGGCGTCGAGCGCCCGCAGCCCCGTTGATCGAAGAGCAGAACCCGGTAGCGGTCCGGGTCGAAGAAGCGCCGGTAATCCGGCGTGCAGCCGCCGCCCGGGCCCCCGTGCAGGAACACCGCCGGCTTGCCGTTCGGGTTGCCGCAAATCTCCCAATAGACCTGGTGGCCGTCGCCCACATCGAGCCAGCCGTGGTCGGTGGGCTCGATGGGCGGATAGAGCTGGCGCATGGGGGTTCGTCCGTGAGCGGGAGCGCTCTTCTAGCAGGCCGCGCCGCAGCGCCGAAGAGGCGCGGACGACAGGCCTGTGGAGCACGGGTCAGGTAGGGTGACCGAGCGCCTCGTCGGCCTCGCGCACGAGCCGCAGCCAGAGCTGCCGATCCATCCCCCAGCTCTCGCGCTCGTAGAGGAGGTCGCCCCCGTTCGGAAGCGCGGTGAAATCGTGATCCGGCGCGACGCGGAACCGCTCCGCGGCGACGGGAAAGCGCTCCAGAATGTCCTGCTGGCTGGCATGGGCCGCGTAGAGCCGCTGCTTCAAGGCGCGCTCCTCCGCGTTCAGCCAGAGGACGAGTTCCGGGAAATCCGGGTGCGGCAGGAAGGCTTGCGTGACCCACCCGCCGGGCCCCGCATGGTAGAGCGGCATCTCGACCAGGAGCGGCACGCGCTCCGGGTCGCGCGCCGCGATGAGCCGGGCCGCGCGGTTGGCCGCGAAGGCCGTCGCTTCGTGGTCCGGGTGGCCGCCCTCGATCGTGTGGGTGATGAGCACGGCAAGGTCCCGCTCCAGGACGAGATCGGCGAGGCGGCGGGCGATCTCCGCCATCCGATGCGACGCCTCCTGATCGGGAATGCCGAGGCTCACCAGCGACGCGGCCGGCACGCCGACGAGGGCCATGGCGGCTTCCAGCTCGGCCCGCCGCGCCACGGCGTATTCGGCCGCATTCGCAAAGCCCTTGCGCCGCGCATCCTCGAGGTTGCGCGGCGCGCCGTCGGTCACATGGACGATGGTGACGCCCGGCATCCGCGGCAGCTGCGCGCCGAGCCCGAGCGTCTCGTCATCCGCATGGGCGACGACGACCGCGATCCGCTCGCCGGGAAGCGGATCCGCCCCGGCGAGCCGTCGCAAGCAATCGCGCCGCAGATCGGGGTCCACGGGATGGCTCGTCAGACCGCCGTTTCCAGCGCGGGCTCGGGGCGGAAGGATGTGGGGCGTCCCGCATAGCGCCGGATCATGGTGCCGCAGAACTCCGCGAATTCCTCGTTCACCTGCGGCGCGCTGCTGTGATGGGGCTGGATGCCGCGATGCTCCGGCGTGAAGCAGAAGGTGACGGTGACGTCGAAATCGCCGAGCGCCTCCATCTGGCGGTCGAACCAGTCCATGGCGTTCGGGCGGAAGCTGTCGGCCCAGGAGAGGCCCGTGCGCAGGTGCTTGACCCCGAGCCGCTTCATCCACGCCACCGCGTCGTCGAGGCGGTGGTCCTCGAAGTGGAACCACTGGCACAGGCCCATCTCGGCGGCGTGCTTGGCGTATTCCTCGAGGGCCGGCTTCGGCGATCCGTCCTCGCGCAGGAGGCCCATGTAGAAGTGGCGGTAATAGGAGGATCCCTCCGCCTCCTTGTGCCGGGTCGTCGCCTCCCAGGCGCGCGGCAGGTCGAAGAGCGAGTACCAGTGGATCCGCGGCACCTTGCCGATGAGCAGTTCGGCCGTGCGCTTCACGCCGAAGACCTGCACCTCCTCGGCCCCGAAGGTGGAGACGCCCACCTCCGTGACCCAGATCGGCTTGTTCGTGACGGCGCGGATCTCGTCCACCTTGGCGGGCCAATCGTGGATCTGCCAGAGATTCCAGTCGAGGGGGAAGCCGTGGACCGCGACCACGTCCACATGGTCGAGGACGCCCTTGGATTCGAGGTTCCGCACGAAGCCCGGGTCGATCGGCGACATGCCGCCGAGCACGCGCGGCAGGGTGGCATGCTCGGCCCGGATCGCCTGGCCGGCGGCCTTCGCCATCTCGGCGAAACGGACCCAACCCGGATCCACCTCGGGGTCCCAATGGGACTTGTTGTTGGGCTCGTTCCAGATCATCGCGGCTTCGATCATTCACCAACTCCTTGGGGCCCACGGACGCGATGCGGGGCCGCTCGACGGCAGACAAGAGTTCAGCGGGCAGGGCCCCGCACGGGATAGACGGCGTTGCCGGATTGCGGCGCCTCGGCGCGGCGGCACACATAGACCTCGTCCTCCGGGTGCTGGAGGATCGCAAAGCCCGAGGAGCGCAGCATCGCCTCGACGCAGGCCGCGTTCGGCGCCCACCAGTTCGTCGGGTCGTCCGCGTAGCGGTTCTCGATGAAGTGCATCTTCGGGTAGCCCGGCCGGTCGAAATGGTCGGTCTCCCAGAAGGTGTAGTTCTCCTTCACGGGATCCACCTCCCTGGCGCCCCGCTGCATGGATTGGAACACGAAGAGGTCCTTCGCCACATGCTCGTGGATGAGGTCGAGGGCGAGGAGCGGGTGACGCAGGTGGTAGAGCACCCCCATGAAGATCACCACGTCGAAGCGCTCGCCGAGGGAGCCCACGTCGTAGACCGAGAGCTTGCGGAACTCGATGTCGTGGCCCGTCACCTCCGCGGCGAAGCGGGCCTGCGCCAGATAGGCGTCGTCGAAATCGATGCCGAGCACCCGCTCGGCCCCGCGCCGCTTCATCTCGATCGAGTAGAAACCGCCGTTGCAGCCGATATCGAGCACGGTCTTGCCGGTGAGGTCCTGCGGGATGGCATCGGCGAAGCCGCGCCATTTCACGGCCGGGTAGTCCCCGAGAAAGTGGTCGGGCGCGGTCCAGACCCCGTTCAGGTTCATGTTGTGGAACCAGGGGCCCAGCGCCTCGGCGCGGCGGCGGATGTCGTCCTTGGAGGTGGTGTCGATCGCGTTCATGGCTTTGAGCGCTACTCCTGTTCATATCGCGGAGGCCCCGGGCGGCCCGTCAGGGAGCCGTCTGGCGCTCCCTTGTGTTTCCCGTTCACAACCACGCTGGCCGTCCGGCGTTGTTCCTCTTCACCGTTCACGCCGTCGAGACGGCCCGTCGGCCGGGCCGGCCGGCGCTATTCCCTGTTCACGTCGTGCAGGCCCTGGGCGGCCCGGCCCGCGGGCCAGCCGAGCGCCACCCGGGCACCCGCCGCCGCATCGCCCTGAACCGCCTCGCTCAGGAGTCCGATGGCCGAGCGGTAGCCGTGGAGCGTTCCCACATCCACATAGGCCTGGCCCGCCCGAAACCCGAGCGCCGTGCCGCCCTCGGCCAGATAGGCGTTCACGAGCGTGCCGAAATATTCGTCCTGCCCGCTGCGGCGCAGCCAGAGCTGGCGCAACTCCTCCAGCACGCGGCCGGGCATCTTGAAGGCGCCCCAGATCCAGCGGGAGCGGGCATCCTTCTGCTTCACCTGGATCTCGATCACGCGGCCGTCGTCGTCGAGCACGACCGCGTCGAAGAACTCCGGATGCTCGACCGGAAACAGGAGAAACGAGAGGCAGTCGTCCGGCAGGCCCGCCAGCGCCGTCTCGGGAAACCAGATCGTGTCGGGCAGCCCGACGATCACCGGCTCGTCCGGCGGAATGAGCGGTGTCGCCCGGAAGATCGCGTCGCACAGGCCGCTGGCCTGCGGCTGCACCACATAGGCGATGGTGGCATCCCCGTAGCCGGCGCCGTAATATTCCATGATGTCGGACTTGCCCGGCGAGATCACGAAGCAGATCTTGCTGGCGCCGCCTCGGATCATGCGCTCCACGAGATATTCGCTGACCGCGCAGGGGCGCTCGATCCCGTTGTCGAGACGGCTGCCCACGGGCAGCAGCTCCTTGGAGAAGGCGAGGGGCTGGATGCGGCTCCCGATGCCTGCCGCCGGCACGATTCCCCACATGGTCAAGCCTCCATCATCGCGGTCGGACGCGGCCCTGGACGCGTCTCGCTCAGGCGCTCCACCAGCTCCGCCGCGCGATGGGCGGAGGTGTGCTCGGCGAGAACGCGCTCGCGGCTCGCCTTGGCGATGCGGGTGAGCTCCGCCTCCCCAAGGTCCAGCGCCGCGACGGCGTCCTCCGTGCTGCGCGCCACCAGGATCTCGCGGCCGGGCTCGAAGAAGGCATCGAGCCCCTCCCACCAATCGGAGAGGATGGGCGTGCCGCAGGCTGCCGCCTCGAACAGGCGCCCCGACGGGCACCAGCCCATCTCGGCCATCGCCTGGCGCGTGACGTTGAGGGTGATGCGCGAGGAGGAGAAGAAGGCCGGGTGATCGGGCGGCGGCAGGTGGCGCACGAAGAAGATGTTGTCGCCCCAGGGGAAATCCCCCGGATATTGCGCGCCGCCGATGAGGAAGCGTTGATGCGGACGCCGCCGCGCCGCCTCCACGAAGAACGCTTCGAGCGCCGCCTGCCGGTCCGCCGCGTAGGTGCCGAGATAGGACAGATCGGAGGCGAAGGTCGGGTCCGGCGCCACGGGGCGGTGCACGTCCGGATCCACATGGCCGTAGAGCGGGGCGACGCGGCGGGCGCCGAGATCCTGGCGCAGGATGTCGAGGGCGACGCCGCCCGTGTAGCTGAGCACCAGATCGAAGCCGGACAGGCCTCCCGGTCCGATATAATCCACGCTCTCGCCGGAGCGCAGGCGCGCGAGCGTCACCGGCGTGTCGAGATCGTAGAAGACGCGCAGGCCGCGGGCCGCGTCGAGCACGAGGTCGGTCGCGGCGAGGCCGTCCGGGCAATAGGAGGTCACCATGGCGACCTCCGCATCGGCCACCTCGGCTTCGGCGCGGCGGCGGATCGCGGCCCAGTCGTCGTAGAGAACGAGATCGCCGCCCGGCACCTCGAAGAGGTCGCGGGCGCCGGCGTAATAGGGCACGTCCTTCTCGAAGAAGACGACCCGGTGGCCCTGACGCGCGAGCGCCCGGCACAGGCCGCGCCAGAGCGTGGCGTGCCCGTTGCCCCAGGACGAGGAGATGGTGAGGCCGAAGACGACGATCTTCATGCCGCATGCCTCGAGGTCGTGAGCCGGCCATGGTTCATGCGGGCGCAAGCCCGTCGATGCCTTGCGACCGCTCTGGGACGGGTGCTGTTCATGCGGCCGCCACCTCGTTCAGGCGAATGACCTTCGCGCCCCAATCGCCCACCACGAGCGTGCTCACGGACGCCGGGTCGATGTCGAAGCGCGGATAGGCGTCGATGGGCAGGCCGAGATGGTAGAGCAGCGCCGCCTTGATCACGTCGCTGTGGCTGACCAGAACGACGGCCCGATCCCGATAGGCGCCCCGCAACTGCTCCAAGGCGCCGACGATGCGCGCCTGCGCCTCCAGCATGGTCTCGCCGCCGGGCGGGCGGCTGACCGCCCGGGCGCCGTTCCAGGCGCTCCAGAGCGGGTCGCCGTTCAACGCCTCGAAAGTCCGCCCGGACCAGGCGCCGAACTCGATCTCGGTCGCGCCATCGCAGGTCGCGACCGGGCAGCCGAGCCGCGCCGCGATGGGGGCCGCCGTCTCCTGCGCGCGCTCCAGAGGGCTTGCCTGGATCGAGGCCACGTTCTCGTTGGCGAAGCGCTCCGCGAGCCGGGCCGCCTGTTCGCGTCCTAGATTGCCGAGGCTCACGCCCGGCATGCGCCCGCACAGCACCGTGCCGACTCGGTCGTGGGCCGCATGGCGCACGAGGTGGAACGTGGTCGTCACAGGGCGTCTACTCGTCGTCGCCGGCGACGAAGCGGATGGTGCGCTCGCGCGCCTCGTTGTCGGTGAATTGCTGGGGCGGCGACTTCATGAAGTAGCTGCAGGGGCCGGTGAGCGCGCCGCCGATCTTGCGGTCCATGGCAAGCTTCGCGCAGCGCACCGCATCGATGACGATGCCGGCGGAATTCGGGGAATCCCACACTTCGAGCTTCAATTCCACGTTCAGCGGAACGCCGCCGAAGGTGGTGCCCTCCATCCGGATATAGGCCCATTTGCGATCCGTGAGCCACGGCACGTGGTCGCTCGGGCCCACATGGATGTTGTCCGGGTCGAGGGGAATGTCGAGCTGACTCGCCACCGCCTGCGTCTTGGAAATCTTCTTCGATTCCAGGCGCTCGCGCTCCAGCATGTTCTGGAAATCGGTGTTGCCGCCGAAATTGAGCTGGTAGGTGCGGTCGAGCCGCACGCCGCGCTCGCGGAAGAGATTGGCGAGGGTCCGGTGCACGATGGTGGCGCCGACCTGGCTCTTGATGTCGTCGCCCACGATGGGGAGGTTCCTCTCCTCGAACCGCCGCCGCCAGGCGGGATCGGAGGCGATGAAGACGGGAATGCAGTTCACGAAGGCGCAGCCTGCCTCCAGCGCCTTCTCGGCGTAGAACTCCGTCGCCTTCTGGGAGCCGACCGGAAGGTAGGAGACGAGAACGTCCGTCCGGGACTTGCGCAGGATGTCCACCACATCCGCCTCGTCCTCGTCGGCCTCCTCGATCTCGTCGCGCAGATACTTGCCGAGGCCGTCGAGGGTCGGGCCGCGATGGACGCGGATGCCGCTCTGCGGCACCGCGGCGAAGCGCTGGGTGTTGTTCGGAGCCGCGAAGATCGCCTCCGCGACGTCCCGGCCGACCTTGGTGCTGTTGATGTCGAAGGCCGAAGCGATCTCCACGTCCCCCACATGGTAACCGCCGAGCTCCACGTTCATGAGGCCGGGCACGGGCTCGTTGCTGCGGGCGTCCCGGTAATAGGCGAGGCCCTGCACGAAGGAGGAGGCGCAATTGCCGACTCCGACGATGCCGACGCGAACCTTGCTCGTACCCATGCGGCCAACTCCCCTGAGCCTTATGCGATCCGGCCCGTTGGGCAGGGCCGATCGCGGGTTCAGGCGCGTCCTGGCACCTGAAGCTTGGCCGTCAACGTCGGATGAAGGTAAGTAGTTCCGCCGTTCCGCGCCGCCGGCCCGACTCCGTCGCCCTGCCCTGTGCGCCTGGTCCGCGAGGGGCCTCGGCCGCCGCCTCGCCGCTTATGGCCAAGCTTCGTGGAACAAAGATGATGATCCCACGTTTGTAGCGGCACCGCTTAAGCTTGCGAGGGAGCTCATGGGCCAGGAGACGATCCTTATCACCGGTGGAGCGGGCTTCATCGGTCGTTATGTGGCAAAAGCCTGTCTTGAAAAGGGGCACCGGGTTCGGGTGCTGGACAGCCTGATCGAACAGGTCCATGGCGACAAGACGAGTGCCGACCATCTCGACCCGGCGGTGGAGGTCGTCGTCGGCGACGTGCGCGACGAGACGGCGGTCCTGAAAGCCCTCAAGGGTGCCACCAAGGTGGTGCACCTCGCCGCCGAGGTCGGCGTCGGCCAGAGCATGTACCAGGTCGACCGCTACGTGTCGGTGAACGATTACGGGACCGCGGTTCTCTTCCAGCAGCTCATCGACAATCCGGTCAAGCGCGTCGTCGTCGCCTCCTCCATGAGCATCTACGGCGAGGGTCTCTATCGCGACGCGGACGGCAAGGTGGTCGAGGACGTGGTGCGCACCGCGCGCGCCAGCGCCTCCGACCCCTGGGATCCGCTCGACGCGCAGGGCCGACCGCTGATTCCCGCGCCCACGCCCGAATGGAAGCGCCCGACCCTCGCCTCCGTCTACGCCCTCACGAAATACGTGCAGGAGCGCCTCACCCTTACCCTCGCGCCGGCCTACGGCATGGAAGGCGTGGCCCTGCGCCTGTGGAACGTCTACGGCCCCGGCCAGGCGCTCTCCAACCCCTATACGGGCGTCCTCGCGATCTTCTCCTCGCGGCTCCACAACGGCCAGCCTCCGATGATCTTCGAGGACGGCCAGCAGCGGCGCGACTTCGTCCATGTGGAGGATGTGGCGCAGGCCTTCGTGCTCGCCCTCGATCACGAGAAGGCGGCCGGCGGCGTGTTCAACGTGGGCAGCGGCGAGGACCGCTCGGTGAACGAGGTGGCGCAGCTTCTCGCCAAGGCGATGGGCAAGTCCATCGAGCCCGAGATCGCCGGCAAGGCCCGCCTCGGCGACATCCGCCACTGCATCGCCGACATCTCGAAGATCCGCAGCGAGCTCGGCTACGCGCCACGGCGCGACTTCTCGGAGGGACTCGCCGAGCTCGCCGAGTGGGTCGCCAAGCAGGAAGCCCAGGACCGCGTGCAGGAAGCCCGCCGCGAACTCGAAGCGCGGGGCCTCGTCGCATGACGGCGCGCGATCCCCAGCTCGCCGCGACGACCACCCTGCGCCGGCGCCCGGTGTTGATCACGGGCGGCGCCGGCTTCATCGGCTCGAACCTCGCGGAAAGGTTCGCCCGCGAAGGACACGATGTCCTCGTCTACGACGCGCTCGCCCGGCCGGGCGTGGAGGACAACCTCGCCTGGCTGAAACGCCGCCACCCGGAGCGGATCTCGTCGGTGCTCGGCGACATCCGCGACGAGAACGCGGTTGCGGAAGCGGCCGCCGATGCGCAGGCGGTGTTCCACATGGCGGCGCAGGTCGCAGTGACCACCAGCCTCGCGGACCCGCGCGAGGATTTCGACATCAACGTGCGCGGCACCCTCAACCTGCTCGACGCCCTGCGTCGGAAGAGCGAGCCCGTGCCCCTCGTCTTCGCCTCCACCAACAAGGTCTATGGGGACCTTGCCGACGTGGAGCTCGACAAGACGAACGACTCTTACGTGCCGCGGGACCCGGCCGTCCGCACCACCGGAATCGGCGAGACCCGGCCCCTCGATTTCCACACCCCCTATGGCTGCTCCAAGGGCGCGGCGGACCAATACGTGCTCGATTACGCCCGGTCCTTCGGGGTGCCGACCGTGGTGATGCGCATGAGCTGCATCTACGGCCAGCGGCAGATGGGCACCGAGGACCAGGGCTGGGTCGCGCATTTCCTCATCAAGGCCCTCAAGGGCGAGCCGATCTCCATCTATGGGGACGGGTGCCAGGTGCGCGACGTGCTCGACATCGGCGACGCTGTGGAGGCCTATGCGGCCGCGTGGCGGGGCATCGACACGGTGCAGGGGCGCGCCTTCAATCTCGGCGGAGGGCCGACGAACGCCATCAGCCTGAAGCAGCTCATCACCCATATCGAGGACATCGTCGGGCGTCCCGTGGACGCCACGTTCTCCGATTGGCGCGCGGGCGACCAGCGCTACTACGTCTCCGACACGCGGCTTGTCACCCGCGAGCTCGGTCTTCGCCCGCCGACCCCCTGGCGCAAGGGCGTCGCGGCGCTCGCCCGCTGGCTCCAGGAGGAGCGCGGCCCCCTGCCGTCGGCCGCGCGGGCGCAGCGCGCGGAGGCCCTGTGATGACGGCTGCCGTCTTCCCGTCGGCGGGCCGCCGCGCGGCCATGGGGGTCCCGTGCCGGCACCGGTGATGCGGGATCGTCCCGTGCGGGTCTTCATGACCGCCGATGCGGTGGGCGGCGTCTGGCAATACGCCCTCGATCTCGCCCGGGATCACGCCCTCCATGGGATCGAGACCGTTCTGGCCGTGCTCGGACCCGCGCCCGATCCGGCGCAGGTGGCCGATGCCGAGAAGGCCGGGATCCGGCTCGTCGTCACCGGCCTTCCTCTCGATTGGACCGCTCCCTCCGCGTCCGCGGTCGAGGAGGCCGGCTGGGCGGTGGCGCGCCTCGCCACGGAGACCGAGCCCGATCTCGTGCATCTCAACGCTCCGGCGCTCGCCGCGGCCGCCCTGTTCCCGGCGCCGGTCGTGACGGTGGCCCATTCCTGCGTCGCGACCTGGTGGGAGGCGAACCGCACCGAACCGCTGCCGCTCGAATTCGCCTGGCAGCGCGACCTCACGCGCCGCGGCTACAACGCAGCCGATGCGGTGACGGCGCCCACCCGCGCCTTCGCCGAGGCGACCGCCGCCGCCTATGGACTGGCCTCTCCTCCACTCGTGGTGCGCAACGGGCGCCGCGCCGCAAGCCTGCCGCCGCTAGCCGGCGACCCCTTCGTCTTCACGGCCGGGCGCCTGTGGGACGACGGCAAGAACCTTGCGACCCTCGACCGCGCGGCCGCGCGGCTGTCGCTCCCGGTGCTCGCCGCCGGGCCGCTCGACGGGCCGAACGGCGCACGGGTCGCGCTCGACCGCATTCGCGCGCTCGGTCGTCTCGACGATCGCGCCGTCGCGGAGCGACTTGCGGCCCGTCCGATCTTCGCGTCGCTCGCCCGCTACGAGCCCTTCGGCCTTGCGGTTCTCGAAGCCGCGCAGGCGGGCTGCCCGCTCGTCCTCTCCGACATCTCGACCTTCCGCGAGTTGTGGGATGGCGCCGCAGCCTTCGTGCCCGCGGACGACGATGCGGCGGCTGCCGCAGCCATCGAGGCCCTTGCCCGCGATCCCGATGCCCGCGCTCGCCTCGGCGACGCGGCCCGGGACCGGGCCTCCCGCTACACCGTCGAGGCCATGGGCCGGGATCTCCGCGCGGTCTACCGCTCGCTTCTCGACCCTTCCCGTGCACGGCCCCGCGCCGAGGACGAAGCCGCATGAATATCGTCTATTTCACCCACTCCCTCGCCTCCTGCTGGAACCACGGCAACGCGCATTTCCTGCGCGGCGTGCTGCGGGAGCTGATCCATCGCGGGCACGAGGTCATGGCCTACGAGCCCGTGGGCGCCTGGAGCCTCGACAACCTCACCCGCGACCACGGGGAGGCGGGGCTCGACGCCTATCGGAACCTCTACCCGGAACTGCGCTCCACTCCCTTCACGCCCGACATCGATCTGGCCGCCACGCTCGGCGAAGCGGACGTGGTGATCGTGCACGAGTGGAACGAGCCCTGGCTCGTCGCCGCCATCGGGCGCGCGCGCCGTGAGGGCGGGCGCTTCACGCTTCTCTTCCACGACACCCATCACCGGGCGGTGAGCGATCCGAACGCGATCCGCCAATTCGATCTCGACGGCTATGACGGGGTGCTCGCCTTCGGCGAAACCCTGGCCGAGGTCTACCGGCAATGGGGCTGGGGAGACCGCGTCTGGGTCTGGCACGAGGCGGCCGACACGCGCCTCTTCCATCCCCCCGTCGAGGAAGGCGAGCGCCGGGGGCTCGTCTGGATCGGCAATTGGGGCGACGAGGAGCGCAGCAGCGAACTCGAAAGCTTCCTCTTCCGCCCGGCCGAGACCGTGGGTCTTCCCCTCGACATCTACGGGGTGCGCTATCCCGAGCACGCGCTTCAGACCCTCGCGCGCTACGGCGTCGCCTATCGGGGCTGGCTGCCCAATGCCCGCGCGCCCGAGGTCTTCGCCCGCCACCTGGCGACGGTGCATGTGCCGCGCCGGTTCTATGTCACGATGCTCCCCGGCATCCCCACCATCCGCGTCTTCGAGGCGCTCGCCTGCGGCATCCCCCTCGTCTCCGCGCCCTGGTCGGATTCGGAGGGACTCTTCCGGCCGGGCCACGATTATCTCGTCGCTCGCGACGAAGCGCAGATGGAGCGGCACCTGAGGGCGCTCGGCAACGATGCGGATCTGCGCCGCGCGCTCGTGGAGAACGGGCTTGCCGCGATCCGCGGCCGCCATTCCTGTGCCCACCGCGTCGATCAGCTTCTCGCCATCCTGGGCGGGCTCGGCGCCGGGGCACCGATGGAACTGTCCGCGTGACGCCCGCCCTCAGCCCGCGCCCTCGTTCCCACGACCTCATCCGCGCATGGTGCAGAACCGGCGCGGGTCCCATGGAGCTCATCCCATGAAGATCGCCTTTTACGGCTCAAGCCTTCTCTCGTCCTACTGGAACGGCGCCGCCACCTATTACCGCGGCATGCTCGCCGATCTCGCGCGGCGGGGCTACCAGATCACCTTCTACGAGCCCGACGCCTTCGACCGCCAGAAGCACCGGGACATCGATCCGCCGGATTGGGCGGAGGTGAAGGTCTATCCGGCCACCGAGGAGGCGGCGCGCGCCGTCATCGCCGAGGCCGCGAAGGCCGATGTGGTGGTGAAGGCCTCCGGCGTCGGCGTGTTCGACAACGAGCTCCTGGAGGGCGTCGTCGCGGCCTCCCGGCCCGATGCCATCCGCATCTTCTGGGACGTGGATGCGCCCGCGACCCTCGCGGAGATGCGCGAGAGTCCTGACCACGCCCTGCGGCGCGTCATGCCGGCTCTCGATCTCGTCCTCACCTATGGGGGCGGGCCACCGGTCGTCGAGGCCTATGAGGGCTTCGGCGCCCGGCGCTGCATTCCGATCTACAACGCCCTCGACCCATCGACGCACCATCCGGTTCCGGCCGACGAGCGCTTTACGGCGGATCTCTCCTTCCTCGGCAACCGTCTTCCCGACCGCGAGGCGCGGGTGGAGCAGTTCTTCCTCGATCCCGCCGCGCGGCTGCCCGGCCGCTCCTTCCTCATCGGCGGGAACGGCTGGGAGACGAAGGGCATGCCGGCGAACGTGCGCCATATCGGCCATGTCTACACGCGCGACCACAACGCCTTCAACACCAGCCCCCTCGCGGTGCTCAACATCGCCCGCGACAGCATGGCGACCACGGGCTACTCGCCCGCGACGCGCGTGTTCGAGGCGGCCGGCGCCGGCGCATGCCTCATCACGGATGCGTGGATCGGTCTCGAACTCTTCCTGAAGGAAGGCGAGGAGGTGCTCGTCGCCCGCGACGGGAAGGACGTGGCCGACCATGTGGAGGCGCTGACCCCCGAGCGCGCCAAGGCCATTGGCCAAGCGGCCATGGCCCGCATCCTCGCGGAGCACACCTATCAGCGGCGCGGCGCCGAGGTGGACACGATCCTCAAGGCGGAGGCCCTCCTCAAGCGCGAGAGGAACGTGGCGTGACGACGAGCCGCCTGTCTCTGGTCGTTCTCGGCCTCAGCCTGTCCTCGTCCTGGGGCAACGGCCACGCGACCACGTTCCGGGCCCTGCTCAAATCCTTCGCGGCCCGGGGCCACGACGTGCTGTTTCTCGAACGCGACGTGCCCTGGTACGCGTCGCATCGCGATCTCGTGGATCCCGATTTCTGCCGCCTCGCCTTCTACGACAGCCTCGAAGACCTGGAACGCCATCGCGATGCCATCGCCCGCGCCGACGCGGTGATGGTGGGATCCTATGTGCCGCAAGGGGTCGAGGTCGGCCGCTTCGTGCAGGACGCGGCCCGCGGCGTCACTGCTTTTTACGACATCGACACGCCGGTCACCCTGGCGAAGCTGGAGCGGGACGACTTCGAGTACCTGCGGCCCGATCTCATTCCAGGCTACGACGTCTACTTCTCCTTCACGGGCGGTCCGACCCTCGACCGGCTCATGCACCATTACGGCTCGCCGCTCGCCCTGCCGCTCTATTGCTCCGTCGATCCGGACGCCTATCCGGCGCTCGACGAGGAGAAGCGCTGGGACCTCTCCTATCTTGGGACCTACAGCGCCGACCGCCAGCCGCCCTTGGAGCGCCTGCTCGTGGAGGCCGCGCGCCGCGCGCCGCATCTGCGCTTCGTCGTCGCCGGCCCGCAATATCCGTCGGACATCGAGTGGCCGGCCAATGTGGAGCGCATCGATCACGTGCCGCCGCGCGAGCACCCGGCCTTCTACGCGGCGAGCCGCTTCACCCTCAACGTGACCCGCGCCGACATGATCAGGGCCGGCTACAGCCCGAGCGTTCGCCTCTTCGAGGCTGCCGCCTGCGGCACGCCCATCATCTCCGATCTGTGGGACGGGCTCGACACGCTCCTGGAGCCGGGACGCGAGATCGTCCTGGCGCGCGGCGTCGAGGATGTGCTGGGTCCGCTCCTCGCCTGGCCCGAGGAGCGCCGCGCCGCCATGGCGGCGGCGGCCCGGCAACGCGTGCTCGCCGAGCACACCGCCGACCATCGCGCCGAGGCGCTGGAGGCGGGCCTGCGTCAGGCGATGGGCCGGTTTGGCCCCGCGCCACGCGTGCCGGCTCTCGAAATCGGAGCGTGAGATTCTGAAACGCGCCGGTGAACCAAAGCAAAGCTTCAACGTTGAGCAACAAAGGTTTGTAGCTTGGCCACCGGCCGGCCGCGTCAGGAAGGGATCGATCTCATGAAGAATGGGAAAAGCAGGCTCGTCCTCGTCGCCGGGGGAGCTGGGTTCCTGGGATCCCACCTGTGCGACGCGTTGCTGAGCGAAGGCGCCCATGTGATCGCCTACGACAATTTCCAGACGGGCCGGAAGCAGAACCTGCGTCACCTGGAGCGCGAGCCGCGCTTCGACGTCATCGACGGCGACATCATCCAGCCCCTGCCGGCGCGCCTGCGCTCCGGCCGCGTGAAGATCGACGAGATCTACAATCTCGCCTGCGCGGCGTCCCCGCCGCACTACCAGGCCAATCCCGAGCACACGATGCTCACGAGCGTCGTGGGAACCCACAACCTCCTCACCTTCGCGGAGAAGAGCGGCGCGCGGTTCTTCCAGGCCTCCACGAGCGAGATCTACGGCGATCCCGAGGTTCACCCCCAGACCGAGAGTTATTGGGGCAACGTGAACCCCACGGGCCCGCGCGCCTGCTACGACGAGGGCAAGCGCGCCGCCGAGACCCTGACCTTCGACTTCGAGCGCGCTGGGCGCGTCGATGTGCGCGTCGCCCGCATCTTCAACACCTATGGGCCGCGCATGCGCGCCGATGACGGCCGCGTGGTGTCGAACGTGATCTGCCAGGCCCTCGCGGGCGACGACATCACGGTCTATGGCGATGGGCAGCAGACGCGCTCCTTCTGCTACGTGTCCGACCTCATCGACGGCTTCATGAGGCTCATGGGCCACGAGGGCCCGCTGCCCGGCGCCGTCAATCTCGGCAACCCGAACGAACTCACCATCGGCGATCTCGTGAAGCGCGTCATGGCGATGACGGGCTCGCGCTCCGCGATCGTGAACCGGCCGTTGCCGGTGGACGATCCGCGCCGCCGCCGGCCGGACATCACCCGCGCCACCAAGCTCCTCGGCTGGGCGCCGCGCACCAATCTCGACACGGGCCTGCGCGCCACCGTGGCCTGGTTCGCGGAGGAGCAGGAGCGCGACGGGGCGGCGGTCCGCGCGCGCGCCGGTCTCGAGAAGGCGGCCGCCGTCTAGCGCCCATGGGCGCGTCCCTGCCCGCCGCCGACTGGCAGCCGAATCTCACCTGGATCACCGCCGACATCGCGGTCGGGGGATCGTTTCCCGCAGACCGCGCCGAGCACCTCGCCACGGCGCTCGCCATCAGGGCCGTGGTCGATCTGCGCGGCGAAGCCTGCGATGAGGAGGCCTTGCTTCATCGGCACGGCATCGCCTTCCTGCACCTGCCGACTCCGGATCACGGCGCGGTTACGGAAGCCATGCTGGACGACGGCGTCGCCTTCGCGGGCGCGCATCTCGATCGCGGGGAGCGCGTCCTCATCCATTGCGAGCACGGCATCGGCCGCTCGGCAACCCTGGCGCTCTGCGTGCTCGTGAGCCGCGGGCTCGCGCCGCTCGATGCCCTGGAGCTTTCCAAATCGCGGCGGCCGCTCGTCTCCCCGAGTCCGGCTCAGTACGAGGCCTGGATCGCGTGGCTCGCCCGCTGGCAGGCCGGCCGCGCGGTGCCATGGACGATCCCATCCTTCGACGCCTTCAAGGCCATCGCCTACCGGCATCTCCAGGGCGCGGCGTGATGCTCGCCTGTACGCTCGCCGCCGTCGCCTGCCGGCATCTCCAAGGCGCCGCGTGATGCTGGTCTATGGGGATGCGGAGCGATGCGAGCGCGCCGATGAAAAGGCAAGGAGCCTCACGCGCGATCTTACGAGCGCCAGCGAGCTTCCCCCTGGTCTCGATCGCCACGCGGCGCTGGTCGCCGTATTCATCGGCCTTGGCGAACTGGTGCAGGGCATGGCCGACGCTGCCTTCAACGCCAGCGGCGAGGACAACGGTTCGCCGGAAGAAGCTACCGGCATGGCGGCTCTCGTGGGCCTTGCCCGGGCGATCCACCGCTCCTGGACGAGCGAGTTCGCCGAAACGGGCCCGCTGCCCCACGACGCTCTCAACCATGCGGCAGGTGCCCTCGCTGCGACGCCGATCCGCGTGAAGCGGCCCGAGGGCTACGCCTTCTATGCGCTCTATCCGGAGAGCTATCTCGAAGCCGCCTCCCGCTCGGGGCTCGGGCCGCGCACCCGCGTCATCGGCCTGCGCAGCATCGGCACGGGACTCGCGGCGCTCGTGGCGGCGGGTCTTGGTGCGCCCGCCCCAGTGACCCTGCGCCCGACGGGTCACCCGTTCGGGCGGGAGCTGCGCATCGGCGAGGCCCTGACGCGCGATCTCCTGCGCGATTCCGAGGCGGATTTCGCAATCGTGGACGAGGGGCCCGGCCTCTCCGGCAGTTCGTTCGGAGCGGTGATCGATTGGCTCGAGGCTCACGGCATCGCGCGCGGGCGCATCCATGCCTTCCCAAGCCATGGGGGCGATCTCGGTCCCCAGGCCAGCGCCGCGCACCGGGAGCGCTGGGCAAGCCTGCCCCGCCATGTGGTTGCCGCGGACGATTGGCTCCTTCACGGCCAGGGGCCCGCGCACCGGCTGGAGACCTGGCTCGCCGATGCGCTCGGCCCCCTCGATGGCCCACTACACGATATCTCCGGCGGCGGATGGCGCGCCTTGCAGCACGCGAACGAGGCCGCCTGGCCCGCCGCCAACATCCAGCAGGAGCGCCGCAAGTTTCTCGTGCGGGCGCGCGGCGAGACCTATCTCGCGAAATTCGTGGGCCTCGGCGCCGACGGCCGCGCCGCCCATGAGCGGGCGCTGCTGCTCCATCGGGCAGGCTTCACGCCGCAGCCTCTCGCGCTGCGGCACGGCTTTCTGGTGGAACGCTGGATGGAGGGCGCGCTCTCCCTCGATGAGGCGGAGCCGCCCCGCGCGATCCTGCTCGACAGGCTGGGTGCCTATCTCGGCTTCAGGGCGCGGGCGCTCCCGGTCCCGGACGGGGAGGGGGCCTCCCTGCGGGAGCTCGCCGCCATGGCCGTCCACAACGCGGGCGAGGCGCTGGGCGGCGAACGGGCCCGGCAGCTCGAGGGGCAGCTTGCCGGCATCGAGGCCGGGGAGGCGGCCGTGAGGCGGGTCGCCACGGACAACCGGCTTCACCCGCACGAGTGGATCGTGGCGGGCGGCGCGATCCTCAAGACCGATGCTCTCGACCACGCCTTCGCCCACGACCTCGTCGGCTGCCAGGACATTGCCTGGGATATCGCGGGCGCCATCGTGGAGTTCGGCCTTGCCCCCGTGGAGGCGGCGCGCCTTGCCGCCGCGGTGGGGCGGGAGGCGGGGGCGCCGGTCCATGGGGGCCTCGTGCGCCGGCTCGTCCCCTGCTACCTCGCCTTCCAGCTCGGCGCCGCCGCCATGGGGGCCGCGGCGCTCGCGGGCTCCGGCGAGGAGGAGCGTCTTCGCCGGGCCGCCGGCCTCTACGCCGCCCGCCTCGACAGGTGGATCGCCGACGAGGCAGCCTCCGCCCCGGACCTCCCTGTTTAGGTAGGATCCTGGCCGGCTGAATTCCTCCCTCGACCCGTAGACCCGTCGCGCGAGTGTCATATAGGCTTGCCAAGGGGAACGCGGATAACCGCGACCAAGGAGGAAGACCGATGTTGACCAAGCGCACCAGCCTGAAGCTGGCGACCGCCCTCGCCGCCCTGATGATGGCCGGCGGAGTCATGGGGAGTGGAGCCCACGCCGCCGAGAAGCTGCGTCTCCTCACCTGGGCCGATTACGTGCCGGCCGACGTGAAGGAGCAGTTCACGAAGGAGACGGGCATCGAGCTCGAAATCACCCTCTCGAACAACGAGGAGATGATCTCCAAGCTCCGCGCCACGCAGGGCGCCGGCTTCGATCTCGCGCAGCCGAGCCAGGACCGGGTCACCGGCCCGCAGCAGGAATTCGGCATCTACAAGCCCCTCGACATGTCGAAGCTGAAGACCGACCAGTTCATCGGCTCCATGCTCGAGGCGACCAAGAAGAACACCACCCTCGACGGCAAGGTCTATGCGGTGCCGCATATCTGGGGCACGGACGGCCTCGTGGTGAACACCAAGGCGGCCCCCGGGGTCGCGGACTACGCCGACCTGTGCGGCCCCGCGCTCGCCGGCAAGGTGAGCGTGCGCGCCAAGCGCGCGACCCTCATCGGCTTCGCCTTCGCGGGCGGCATGGATCCCTTCGCGGCCTACAAGAACCCGAAGGACTACCAGGCCATGATGGAGAAGGTCGGCGCCACGCTCGCCGAGTGCAAGAAGAACGTGAAGTTCTTCTGGGACGGCAAGGACCAGCTCCTCAACGCGGTCCGCTCCGGCGAGGTGACGGCCGCCATGATGTGGGACACGGGCGGCTGGAAGCTCAACACCGAGGTGGCGGACGTGAAGTTCATCGCCCCGAAGTCGGGCGCGCTCGGCTGGGTCGACACCTTCGCGATCCCGGCCAAGGGCCGCGCGGACGAGGCCGCCTACAAGTGGATCAACTTCAACATGCGCCCCGAGATCGCCGCGCGCGTGGCGGCCACAGCCGGCAACTTCACGGCCTCTAACGGCGCCGACAAGCTCATGACCGGCAAGCTGAAGGACCAGTTCGCCGAGAGCTTCCCGAAGGCCGCCATCGACAACATCAAGTGGTACCCGGCCGTGCCCGCGGGCATCGAGGAGATCGAGGGCAAGATCCTCGACCGTCTCAAGGCCGGCTCGTAAGTTCCCGAGGCTGAAGCTTCTCCCCGCCTCCAAAAGGGCGGGGAGAGGCATCCCGATTCCCATGACCTCACCCTCCGATCTCGATCTCGTCGCCGTCACGAAGGTGTTCGGCTCCCACCGCGCCGTCGATGCGGTGTCGTTCGGCGTGGCGCCCGGCGAGTTCTTCTCGATCCTCGGTCCCTCGGGCTGCGGCAAGACCACGCTCATGCGCATGATCGCGGGCTTCGAGGAGCCGAGCTCGGGCGATATCCGCATCCGCGGCCAGTCCATGCTCGGGGTTCCTGCGAACCGGCGGCCGGTGAACATGGTGTTTCAGAGCCTCGCGCTCTTTCCCATGATGAATGTGGGCGAGAACGTCGCCTACGGCCTCCTGTGCCGCGGCGTGAACCGGGCGGATGCGCAGGCGCGCGTGAACCGCATGCTGGAGCGGGTGGGCCTCAAGGGCTTTGCCGAGCGCCGCGTCACCGCGCTCTCCGGCGGCCAGCGCCAGCGTGTGGCGATCGCCCGCTGCCTCGTGCTGGAGCCGACCCTGGTGCTGCTGGACGAACCCCTCGGCGCCCTCGATCTGAAGCTGCGCGAGCACATGAAGATCGAGCTGAAGCAGCTGCAATCGGCCTTCAACACCACCTTCGCCTACATCACCCACGATCAGTCCGAAGCCCTCGTGATGTCGGACCGCATCGCGGTCATGAATGCGGGCCGCTTCGAGCAGGTGGGCAGCCCGCGCGAGCTCTACCACAACCCCGCGACGCCCTTCGTCGCTAGCTTCGTCGGCGAAACGAACCGCTTTGCCGGCAAGGCGCTGGCCTGCGCGGGCGGCGAGGCGGCCATTCGGCTGCCCACCGGCGCCGTCGTCCAGGGCCGGGGGCTTGCCCGCGAGGGCGAGGCGCAATGCTTCGTGCGGCCCGAGGCCGTGGCGCTCGCGAGCGATCCCGCGAGCCTCGGCGCCCTGCCGAACCGCTTTGCGGGCCGCGTCTCCGCGGTGCTTTTTGACGGCGCCGCATCGAGCCTCCTCATCGAGACGCCGAATCTCGACCGGCCCATCCGCGCGGTCTTGCCCCAGGCGGGCCCGCTCGCCGGCATCGCGGTCGGCCAGCCCATCCATTGCGGCTTCGCCGCCGAGGCGACCCGGGTCTTTCCCGCATGAGCGGCGAACCGAAGGCTCGGGGGAGGGCGCAATGAGCGGCGCTGCCGTCGATCTCCCGCTTGCCGCGCCCACGGTCGTACCCACGCGCGTGCCGGGCGCGGGGCGGCTTGCCCTGTTCCTGCTGCTCGCGCCGGCCCTCCTCTGGCTCGGGCTCCTCATCGTGCTGCCGCATGTGGAGATCCTGATCCTCTCCTTCAGCGAGCGCGTTGCGCCCCGCATCTATGCGCCGGGCTTTGCCAATTACCTCGAATTCTTCACCGAGCCGCTCTACTGGCGCACCTTCGCGCGCACGGCGCTGATGTCGATCCTGGTGACGGCCATCACCCTCGTCCTTGCCTTTCCGATCGCGCTCTACATCGCGCGGGTGGCGCAGGGCCGTGTCAAGGCGATGCTGCTGCTCCTGTGCCTTCTCCCGTTCTGGGTGTCGGAGCTGGTGCGCACCCTCGGCTGGATGATCATCCTGCGCGAGACGGGCCTTCTCTCCTACCTCCTCCAGGCGGCGGGCCTCGCCGCGGGCCCGGTGGAGTTCCTCTACAACGACGGCGCCGTGGTGCTCGGCCTCGTCTATGGCGGCCTTCTCTTCATGATCGTGCCGCTGGCGAACGCCCTGGAGAGCCTCGATCCCGCTGTCGTGGAGGCGGGCTACGATCTCGGCGGCAGCCGCTGGACGGTTCTGCGCCGCATCGTGATCCCCCATGCCATGCCCGGCATCGTCGCGGGCTCGATCATCGTGTTCATGCTCACGGTGGGCAATTTCGCGACGCCCGTGCTGCTCGGCGGCAAGAACGGTCTGTGGTTCACCGAGCAGATCTACGCGCAGTTCATCACGCGCTTCAACTGGCCCCAGGGCGCGGCCTTCGGCATGCTCCTTCTCGTGCTGTCCTCGGCCATCGTCTGGGCGGGCCTCAGGCTCACGGGCCAGAGCCTCGGCTCGACCTTGAGGCAGGCGTGATGCACACCGTGATCGTTGCGACACGCCGCGAAGGGCCGGAGGCTCGGCTCCACCGTGAGACAGGCGTGATGACGATCGTACTAACCGACGGTGCGTCCGGAGCGCAGCCGTGATGAACCGACCCTCCTTGAGCTGGAAGCTCTACATCGCGGCGTTCTACGTGTTCCTGTTCGCGCCGCTGCTGGTCGTCGCGGTGTTCGCGTTCAACGCGAGCCAGTTTCCCTCGCCGCCCTGGCGCGGCTTCACCCTCGAGTGGTTCGCGGGCACGGGCGCCGTCTTCGGCAAGCCCGGCGTGCTGCGCGACGCCACCTGGCTCGACAGCATCGGCAACAGCCTCAGCGTGGCAATCCCCGTGGCGCTCCTTGCGATCCTCGTCGGCACGGTGAATGCCTGGGTGCTGGAGCGCGCCAGCTTCCGCGGCAAGTCGCTGCTCGCCATCATGATGCTCTGGCCCCTCGTCATCCCGGGCGTTGTCCTCGGCATCTCGATCCTCGCCTTTTTCTCGCGGCTCGCGAACGGTTTGGAGGATTGGCTTCAGACCGATCTCGACTGGCTGCGGCCCGGGCTCACCCTCGTGGTGCTGGGGCAGCTCTCCTTCATCCTCACCATCGCGACGCTCATCATCGCGGCGCGCCTGCGCAAGTTCGACCGCGCCCTCGAGGAGGCCGCCTTCGATCTTGGCGCAAGCCGCCTGCGCGTGCTGCTCACGGTGACGCTGCCCTTCCTCAAGCCCGCGCTCATCGGGGCCGGCCTCGTGGCGCTCCTCATGTCGTTCGAGAACTTCAACACCACGCTGATGCTGGTGGGCTCCGACGCCCCGCTGCCCGTCACCATGTACGGCCAGATGCGCGAGGGCGCGACGCCCGCCATCAACGCCGTGAGCCTCCTCGTCATGCTCGCCGTCGGGGCCTTGGCGAGCGCGTTCGCGCTGACCTCGAAGGCGGAGCGTTAGGCGAGGGCCATGCTCGGCATCGGCGGCTTGCTCGCGCCGATCCCAGCAGCCGAGCGCTAGAAGGAGGCGGTCTCCGGCAGTCCGAGCGGGAACGGGAGGTCGTGGAGGCGCGGCCCGCATCCCATGAAGATGTCGGCGCCGCGCGGCTGCCCCGTGCCGTCCCAGCCCAGCCGGTCAGTCGGAAACGAGACCTCGATCCGCCGAGGAGCGACGCCCAGGGCGCCGATCAGCGCGGCAAGAGAGGGGATGGCGGGGCCGATGATGTCGATCAGCCGCAAGCTGCCGTCCTGCTGGTTGGCGGTGACGACGGCGACCCCATGGCCGTCCAGCCAGTCCACGGTGAAAGTCGGCCGGGCGAGGAGATTGAACAGCGCCATGCTGGCATGGCCGAGGACGCCGAACCGTTCCGAAACCGGCGCCCGCCGCTCCAGGAGGGCATGCAGGAGCGCCACATCCTCCTCGCTGTCGAGGGAGAGCCGCCGCGAAGCTGCGGTCCCCGACGGTTGAGGCGCCTGTCCCACGAAGCGGTGCTCGGGCAGGGTCGCAAAGCCCCAGGGCGTGTAGAGGGCGGGCTTGTCGGTATAGAGCAGCAGGAGTTCGGCCCCTTGGGCCTCGCACCAGGCCAGCGCTTCCCCGGTGACCCGCCGGTAGAGGCCGCGGCCGCGATAGGCCGGCAGCACGGCGCCCGATTGGAGGCCGAAGGCTCGCAGGCGCTGCCCGCCGGCGATGACCGGCATCGCGAAGGCGCTGATATTGGCGACGCAGAGCTCGCCCTCGAACGCCGAGAAGGACACGGTGCTGGGGTCGTCGAGCCCGAGCGCGTCGAAGCGAGTGAAATCGAGGCCGAAGACGGTGCCGAGGAGAGCCTTCACGGCCCGGCGCGGGGCAGCGTCGACGACGCCGGTCCGCCGGAAGGTGAGGGAGCCCGTCACGCCCCCCAGGTCCGCTCCAGCACCCCGACCCAGTTCTCGTGGCAGATCTTGCGCAGGGTCGCCTCGTCGTAGCCGTGCCGGCGCATGGCGTCCACGAGGCGGGGCAGGCCGCGGGCGTCGCCGATGGCGGCCGGGATCGTGGCGCCGTCGAAATCGGAGCCGAGGCCGACGCCGTCGACGCCCACATGCTCGATGAGGTGGTCGATGTGGCGGATCAGGTCTTCGAGGGGGGTGTTGGCGTCGCGCCGGCCGTCCGGGCGGATGAAGGCGGTGGCGAAGTTCACCCCCACCATGCCCCGGCTCTCGCGGATCGCGGCGAGCTGTCGGTCCGTGAGGTTGCGCGAATGGGGGCAGATCGCGTGGGCGTTGGAATGGGTGGCGACGAGGGGCGCATCGGAGAGCTCCGCCACCTCCCAGAACCCGCGCTCGTTGAGATGCGAGAGATCCAGCATGATCCGGAGCCGGTTGCAGGCGGCGACGAGCGCCCGCCCGCGTTCCGTGAGCCCCGGCCCGATATCGGGCGTCGCCGGGTAGCGGAAGGGCACGCCGTGGGCGAAGATGTTGGGCCGGCTCCAGACCGGGCCGAGGGAGCGCAGGCCCGCCTCGTAGAGCACGTCGAGCATCTGGAGATCCGGGTCGATCGCCTCCGCGCCCTCGATATGCATGATCGTCGCGAGCACGCCCGTCTCGATGCAGCGGCGGATCTGGGCCGCCGAGCGGCACACCTCCACCTGGCCCCTGGAGGCGCGCTCGATGCGCAGCAGCAGGGAGGCCATGTGGACGGTCACGGCCTGCGCCGTCGAGAGCCTCAGGGGCGTCGGCAGGGGCACGTCGTAGCGGGAGCGCGCCATCATGGCGTCCACGTCGAGGCCGGGCTCGTCCTCGGAGGGCACGAAGATGGCGAAGAACCCTCCGGCCAAGCCCCCGGCCTGCATGCGCGGCCAGTCCAGATGGCCCACATTCTCGCCGTCGAGAAAGGCGCGCTCGGGGGTGCCGCCGCCCCGGCGCATGAGGCGCAGGAGAACGTCGTTGTGGCCGTCGAAGATGGGCATCGGGGAGGAAGTCATGGGCCGTCCTATAGCCGATTCGGCTCAGCTCGCACGGGTTGCCTCAACGCGTCCACAAAGCGGCGCCTGGCGCTCCCCGCCCTCCGGCCCCGTGCGCAGGGCCGAAAGGAGCGCCCGTCCGGTTCAGCCGGCGCGGCGAAAGCCCTGGCTCGCCTCGATCAGCGAGCGCGTATAGGCGTTTGCCGCGCTGCCGGACCGCAGGGCTCCGGCGCTCGTCTCCTCCGCGGCCTCGCCGTTGCGCATGACGAGCAGCCGCTCGCACAGATGCGCCACCACCGCGAGGTCGTGGCTCACCAGGATGTAGGTGAGGCCGAGCCGGTCGCGCAGGTCGTCGAGAAGGTTCAGGATCTCCGCCTGCACCGAGGCGTCGAGGGCCGAGGTCGGCTCGTCGAGGAGGAGCACCTTGGGCCGCAGGATCAGCGCGCGGGCGATGGCGATGCGCTGGCGCTGGCCGCCCGAGAGCTGGTGCGGGTAGCGGAAGCGGAAGGAGGGGCCGAGGCCGACCTCCCGCAGGGCCTGGGTGATCCGCGCCTCCGGGTCCTTCTCCCCATGGATCGCGAGCGGTTCGCCGAGGGTGCGGTCCACCGTGTGGCGGGGGTGGAGGGAGGCGTAGGGGTCCTGGAACACCATCTGGACCGTGCGATAGAAGGCCTTGTCCCGAGGGGTCGGCACGAGCCGCCCGTCCACGAGCACCCGGCCACCCGAGACGGGGGCCAGGCCGCAGATCGCCCGGAGCACCGTGGACTTGCCGGAGCCCGACTCGCCGACCAGCCCATAGGACTCGCCGGGCTCCACCCGGAAGCTGACGCCCTTCACCGCATCCACCCTGAGGCGGCCGGTGCCGTACACCACGTGTAGGTCTTGGATGTCGAGCATCAGGCGTGTCTCGCTCGGTCCACGATGGGGAGGCCCGCTTGCGGCCCCGTTGCATCCGCCCCGAGGCGGCCGGTGCCGTACACCACGTGTAGGTTCTGGATATCGAGCATCAGGAGCGCTTCATCGATTCGAGTTTCATCGCGCCCAGGCCGGATCGCGGTTCAGGGTGGGCAGGGGGCGCACGTCGTCCTTCAAGGTCGGCAGGCAGCGCATCAGGCCCTGCGTGTAGGGGTGCTGCGCTTCCCGCAGGTGCCGCGCCTCCAGCTCCTCCACCACCCGGCCCGCATACATGACGAGCACCCGGTCGCAGAAGGAGGAGACGAGCTTCAGATCGTGCGAGATGAAGATGAGGCCCATGCCGCGCTCGGCCACGAGCTCGTCGAGGATGCGCAGCACCTCCATCTGCACGGTCACGTCGAGCGCGGAGGTGGGCTCGTCCGCGATGAGGAGGTCGGGCTCGGTGACGAGCATCATGGCGATCATCGCCCGCTGGCCCATGCCGCCCGAGACCTCGTGCGGATAAAGCGCGAAGACGCGGCCGGGATCGCGCATCTTCACGGCCTCCAGCATGGCGAGCGCCCGGTCCCGGGCTTCGGCGCGGCTCGCCTTCACATGGGCCTGGTAGGCCTCGACGATCTGCTCGCCGATGGTCATGACCGGGTTCAGGGAATATTTCGGGTCCTGCATGACCATGGTCATGCGCCCGCCGCGCAGGGTGCGCAGGGTGCGCCGCGAGGCGGTGAGGAGGTCGATGCCGTCGAAGGCAAGACGCCTTGCCGTCACCTCGCCGGGCGGCGGGGTGAGGCCGAGGATCGCGCGGCCGGTCTGCGACTTGCCGGAGCCCGACTCGCCCACGATGCCGAGCCGCTCGCGCCCGAGGGTCAGGGAGATGCCGCGCACGGCCTCCACGGTGCCGGTGCGCAGGTGAAAGCGGACCTTGAGGTCCTCGACTTCGAGCAGCGGCTTGTTCATGTCGTGGCCTTGCTCGCGCACGGAGTATGGAACGGCGAACCGGTGCCTGCGGTCATTTCGCGGCCTTGCTCACGCACGGGGTATGGAACGGCGAACGGGTCCGATTTGTCATTTCGCGGCCTTCGGGTCGAGCACGTCGCGCAGGCCGTCGCCCAACAGGTTGAAGCCGAGGCTCACGACGAAGATGGCGATGCCCGGCACGGCCGCGACCCACCATTGGTCGATGAGGTAGTTGCGGCCCGACGCGATCATGGCGCCCCATTCGGGCTGCGGCGGCTGCGCGCCGAGGCCGAGGAAGCCGAGGCCCGCGGCCGTGAGGATGATGCCCGCCATGTCGAGGGTGACGCGCACGATGAGCGAGGACAGGCAGAGCGGCACCACGTGATGCAGGATGATCCGCGGCGTGGAGGCGCCCTGGAGCTTCACGGCCGCGATGAAATCCGAGTTGCGGATCGTGAGCGTCTCGGCCCGGGCGATGCGGGCGTAAGGGGGCCAGATCGTGATGGCGATGGCGATCACCGCGTTCTCGATGCCAGGACCCAAGGCCGCCACGAAGGCGAGGGCCAGGATGAGGCGCGGAAAGGCGAGGAAGATGTCGGTGACCCGCATGAGCACCCGGTCGACCCAGCCGCCCATGTAGCCCGCTACCGTGCCCACCAGAAGCCCGACGGGCGTCGCGATGACGGCGACGAGGGCCACGACGCCAAGGGTGATCCGCGCCCCGTGGATGAGGCGGGAGAGGATGTCGCGGGCCTGATCGTCCGTGCCGAACCAGTAGGTGCCGCTCGGGGGCAGCAGACGCTGGGTGCGCAGGTCTCCGCCCACCACCGGATTGTAGGGGGCAAGCCAATCCGCGAACACGCCCACGACCACGAGAAGCGCCACGATCACCAAGCCGAGCACCGCGAGCGGATTGCGGCTGAAGGCGAGCCAGCCGAGATAGAACCGGCCGAGCCGGGCCTGCCAGGGCGAGGAGGGCTCGTTTGAGACGAGCCATTCGCGCCAGCCGGGCTGGAGGGCGGAAATCGGGGAGCCTGCCATCAGCGCATCCTCGGGCTGAGACGAACGTGAAGAGGGGCGGGGATGGGAGAGCGAGCCATCAGCGCGTTCTTCCTTGAGGCGGGACGGGGAGGAGGGCTTCGGTGAAGGCAAGACCCATCAGCGCGTCCTCGGGTCGAGCAGGCGGTAGAGAAGGTCGGAGACGAGGTTCAGCATCACGAAGACCGCGCCGATGACGAGAGTGCCGCCGAGCACCGCGTTCATGTCCGCGTTCTGGAGGGAGTTCGTGATGTACTGGCCAAGGCCTGGCCAGGCGAAAACCGTCTCGGTGAGCACGGAGCCTTCGAGAAGATTCACGTAAGAGAGAACGATCACCGTGAGGAGCGGCACCGCCGCATTGCGAAGCGCATGGCGCCAGATGACCCGGGCCTCGGAGAGGCCCTTCACGCGTGCCGCGATCACGTATTCCTGCGCCAGCTCGTTCAGCATGAAGGAGCGGGTCATGCGGCTGATATAGGCGAGCGAGAAATAGCCGAGGATGCAGGCCGGCAGAGTCACATGCGAGACCGCGTTCCAGAACGCGTCCATCTGGCCCTGCATGAGGGTGTCGACGAGGACGATGCCGGTGACGTTCGTGAAATTGTAGGCGTAGGTGATGTCGATGCGCCCCGGTCCCTCCACCCAGCCGAGCTTGGCGTAGAACAGCAGGAGGGCCATGAGCCCGAGCCAGAAGATCGGGAGCGAGTAGCCGAGAAGCCCGAGGAGCCGGACGAGCTGGTCGACGATAGTGCCGCGCTTCACGGCGGCCAGCACCCCGAGCGGCACCCCGAACAGCACGCCGATGATGGTGCCCAGCGTCGCAAGCTCGAGGGTCGCGGGAAACACGTTGGCGATGTCCGTCATCACCGGGTTGGTGGTGAGGACCGAGTTGCCGAAATCGCCCGTGAGGGCCTTCTTGCAATAGAGCCAGAACTGCTGGATCAGCGGGAGATCGAGCCCGAGCTCCTTGTAGACCCGGTCATAGACCTGGGGACTTGCCCGATCGCCGACGACGGCGATCACGGGATCGATCGGCACCACGCGGCCGATGAAGAAGGTGACGGCGAGGAGCCCCAGAAGGGTCGCGGCCAACATGCCGAGGAAGCTCAGAACCTTCCCCAGAATCGAGGGGAGGGCGCCGAGGCGCCCTCCATTCGTCATCGCGGCTGATGCGGCCATCTTAGTTCTTGGTGGCCTGACCGATGAGGTTCATGTCGAAGGCCGGTCCAATCACGTAGCCGTTCACGTTCTTGCGCAGGGCCCACACGTCGATCTCCTGGGAGAGGATCACGTAAGGACCGTTCGCCATCACGCTCTTTTGCGAGTCCACATAGGTGGCGGCCCGCTTGTCGGCCTCGCGCTCCAGCACCGCGGCGCGGGTCTGCTTGGTGAGCTCCGGGATGTCCCAGGCATTGCGCCAGGCAAGCGGCTTCGCCTTCGCGTCGTCGGCGTTGTTGTCGTTCGCCGCGAAGGTATCGGCGTTGGTGTTCGGATCCTGATAATCCGCGCCCCAGCGGCCGATATAGATGTCGTGCCGGCGCTCACGGTACTTGGTGAGCGTCTGCTTGCCGTCGCCCGGGATGATCTCGAGCTTCACGCCGGCCTGCGCGAAGGTGGTCTGGATCGCCTGCGCCATGCCGGTGATGTCGGCGGTGTTGCGGGTGTCCATGGTCACCGTGAAGCCGTTGGGCAGGCCCGCCTTGGCGAGGAGCTCCTTGGCCTTCGTCACGTCGAGCTTGTAGGGCGTCTCGGTATAGGCGCCGAGCATGCCCTTCGACAGGTAGGCCTGGTGCACCTGCACCTTGTCCTTCATCACCGTGTCGGCGATGGCGGCGTAGTCGACGAGGTAGCGCAGGGCCTCGCGAACCTCGGGCTTGGCGAGATTCGGGTTCTTCTGGTTGAGGCCGAGATAGTAGATCGAGCCCTTCACGCCCTTGTCGATCTTGACGTCCGGATTGCTGGCGAGCGCCTTGAGCTCCTCGGGGCCGAGATTGCGGGCCACGTCAACGTCGCCCTTCTCCAGCAGCAGGCGCTGGGTCGAGGTCTCCTTCAGGTGCCGGTAGAGCACGCGGGCGAGCGGCGCCTTCTTGTCGGCGTTGGGATTGCGCTCGAGGACGACCGCCTCGTTCGCCTTCCAGTCGCGGATCGTGAAGGGGCCCGAGCCGGCGAACTTGGTCTTGAGCCAGCCATAGCCGAGATCGCCGTCCTTCTCGTTCGCCAGGGCAACCTTCTTGTCGACCACGGAGGCGACGGTGGCCGTGAGGGAGTAGAGGACGAGGGTCGGCGCGTAGGGCTTGTCCGTCTCCATGGTGAATTCGAGCGGGCCCGTCTGCTTCACCTTGTCCTTCACGTTGTCCTTCGTGAGGCCGAACTGGCCGAGGATGAAGGCCGGGGACTTGTCGAGGATCACGGCGCGCTGGAGCGAGAACACCGCGTCCTCGGCGGTGATCGGGTTGCCCGAGGCGAACTTCTTGTTCGGGCGGATCTTGAAGGTGAAGGTCTTGCCGTCCGGCGACACGGTCCAGGACTCGGCGACCTCCCCGTAGATCTTCGACACGTCCTTCGGGTCGTAGTTGATCAGGCGCTCGTAGGTGTTGCCCATGATCTCGGAGGCGGTGAACTCGAACACCTCGGCCGGATCGAGGGAGATGATGTCGTCGATCTGCCAGGCCATCACCAGCGTGTCGGGCGGCGTCGCGGCCTTCACGGCGCCGAACGAGGTCGCCATCGTGGTCGCCATGGCGGCTGCCACGGCGAGTCTTGTGAGATGTTTCATTGTAGTCTTCCCCTCTCGCGCATCCCTGAGACGGCGCGTGAAGGTGCTAGCCTTGCAAATCCGGAGGCGGCCGTCGAGCCCGTTATAGAATAACCTTTGCCTTTTCTTGTGACAACTTGATCTTTGTTATATCGTGGCAAATAGGATTTTCAGAGTACGGCTCGTTGCTTGGCGCGGCGAGCGGTTGTCCCCGGCCGGGTCCAAGGCTCAGGCGGCCGTGCCGCGCCGCCCCTTGGCCCTGGCCGCCGAGTTGTGGCAAAGGCACGCTGCTCCCGTCTTCGAGGCCCATCGCCCGGAGGGGCTCTGCAGAGGATGACAGCCGTGGCCGACGAGACGCCGACAGGGAACATCATGTGGGGCGGGCGGTTCTCCGCGAAACCCAGCGCGCTCATGGAAGCGATCAACGCCTCGATCGGCTTCGACCGCCGCATGGCCGGCCAGGATATCGAGGGCTCCATCGCCCACAGCGCCATGCTGGCCGAGCGGGGAATCATCACGCCGGCGGACCGGGACGCGATCCACCGGGGCCTGCGTCAGGTGGAGGCCGAGATCGAGGCCGGCACCTTCGCCTTCTCGACGGCCCTCGAGGACATCCACATGAACGTGGAGAGCCGCCTCAAGGAGATCATCGGCGAGCCAGCCGGGCGTCTGCACACGGCCCGCTCCCGCAACGACCAGGTGGCCCTCGACGTGCGCCTGTGGACCCGGGACGCCCACGACCGCACGGATGCGCAGCTCACCGCGCTCATGACCGCGCTCCTCGACAAGGCGGGCCGGCACACGGCCACGGTGATGCCGGGCTTCACCCATCTCCAGAGCGCCCAGCCCGTGACGTTCGGCCACCACCTCATGGCCTATGTGGAGATGTTCGGCCGCGACCGGAGCCGCATCCGCGACAGCCGCGCCCGCCTCAACGAGAGCCCGCTCGGCGCGGCGGCCCTTGCCGGCACCTCCTTCCCGATCGACCGGGAGATGACGGCCCGGGCCCTGCGCTTCGATGGCCCGACGCGCAACTCCCTCGATTCCGTCGCGGATCGGGACGGCGTGCTGGAATTCCTCGCGGCGGCGAGCATCTGCGCCGTGCATCTCTCGCGGCTCGCCGAGGAGATCGTGATCTGGATGTCGGCGCCCTTCGGCTTCGTGCGCCTGCCCGACCGCTGGACCACCGGCTCCAGCATCATGCCCCAGAAGCGCAACCCGGACGCTGCGGAGCTCGTGCGCGGCAAGGCGGGCCGCATCTTCGGCGCGCTCCAGGCGGTGCTCACGATGATGAAGGGGCTCCCGCTCACCTATTCGAAGGACATGCAGGAGGACAAGGAGCAGCTCTTCGACGCCGCCGACACGATCGAGATCGTGCTCGCCGCGATGACGGGCATGATCCAGGACCTGGAGCCGGTGCCAGAGCGCATGGCCGCGCTCGCGGGGGCGGGCTTCTCCACGGCCACGGACCTCGCCGACTGGCTCGTGCGGAGCCTCAACATGCCCTTCCGCGATGCCCACCACGCCACCGGCCGCATCGTGGCCGAGGCGGAGCGGCGGGGCTGCGGCCTCGAGGAGCTGCCCCTTGCCGCCATGCAGGCCGTGGAGCCGCGGATCGACGGCTCGATCCATGGGGTGCTCGGCGTCGAGAACTCGGTCAGGTCCCGCACGAGCTTCGGCGGCACCGCTCCCGAGCGGGTCGCCGAGCAGGTGGCCTGGTGGCGTGAGCGAATCTGAGGCCGCCCCGGTTGCTGTTAAGCCCTTGCGGCTTCGCTGGTTTTGGGCGCGGAACGGATGTGGCGGACCGACGTTGTTCCCCTTTTGAGGCGACCGCGGGACGGCGGCTGCGGAGCATTTGCTTTGGTTCGGTGTTGCCGTAAAGGAAAGTGGCGCGTCGGATCAGCCACTGGGGTCGTGTGATGGGAGATGGCGGACCAAAGGCCGCTAGCCACCCGGCTGGTCCTGATGCCGTGAGCGGCGCGGCCCCGCGTGCCCGCGCGGGCGCCGAGAGGGCCCGCACGCTCTATTACATCGCGGCCCTCGTGCTGGCGGCGCTGATCCCACTGATCCTGACCGCCGGCCTCTGGGTCCGGGCCGCGTTCGACCAGAACGAACGAGACCTCCAGAGCTTTCTCACCACCCAGGTGAGCCGCATCTCCGCCCGCCTCGACGCGGAGATCGATCAGCAGATCTCGGTCCTGCGCGCCATCGCCTCGGTGCAGAGCCTCGACGAGCCGAACCTGCCCATGTTCCAGGTCACCGCGGAGCGCATGGTGGCCGTGATCCCGCAATGGGCGGGCATCGCCCTGGTGGATCCCGTCACGGGCGCGCAGCTCGCCAACACCCTGCGCCCGGTCGGGGCGGAACTGCCGCTCACCACCACGCCCGAGATCGTGCGGCAGGTGGCCGAGCGGCGGGAGCCAGCCGTGCATACCCGCTATCCGGGGGAGGGGGGCGTCTACAACCAGGGCGCCATTCTTCTCTACGTGCCGGTGATCCGCGACAACGTGGTGCGCTCCGTGCTCGTGGCCGGCATGGGGGAGGAGCGGGTGCAGCAGATCCTCCTCGACAACCAGGCCGACGGGCTCCTCACGGTGGTGGTGGACGAGCAGGAGCGGATCCTCGCCCGCTCGCGCCGGCACGAGGCGTTCTTCGGGCGCCAGGCCAACGAGCAGCTGCGCACGGCGACCGCCGGCCGGGGCGGCGGCTATTTCGTGGCCGAGACCCTCGATTCCAACACGGTCTTCACGGCCTTCATCCGCTCCTCGCTCACCGGGTGGCTCGCGGTCGCGGCCACGGACCAGCGGGAGTTCGAGGCCCTGAACGAGCGCTCCACCTGGGCGCTCATCGGCACCGGGGCCCTCAGCCTCACGCTCGCCGGGGTGCTCGCGGTGTTCCTGTTCTACAACGTGGTGGAGCGCCGGGTGAACGACGAGCGCTTCGCGGCCTCCCGGGCCCTCGGCGAGCTCGACGCGCGGCTGCTGACCACGACCCAGCAATCCCTGGAGGAGCAGCGCAAGGCGGCCTCCGAGCGGGAGGTGCTGCTCCGGGAGATCTACCACCGGGTCAAGAACAACCTGCAGATCATCCAGAGCCTGCTGCGCCTCGGCTCGCGCAATCTGAAGGCGGAGCAGCGCGAGCCCTTCGAGGCGGCGATCCGGCGGATCGGCGCCATGGCCCGGGTGCACACGCTCCTTTACAAGTCGCCGGACCTCGCCTCGATCGACTTCAAGGACTACCTCGAGGACGTGGTCCGGGAGACCTCGGAGGGCCTTGGCGCGGACCTGCGCGGCATCGCGACCGAGCTCGATTCCGACTCCATGCGCGTGCCCCTCGACACGGCGGTGCCGCTCGCCTTCATCACGGTCGAGATCCTCACCAACGCCTTCAAGCACGCCTTCCCGAACCGCCGCCGCGGCACCGTGACGGTCACGGCGCGCCAGGAGGGCGATCACGGGGTGCTCACCATCGCCGATAACGGCGTCGGCCTCCCGCCCGAGCCCACGGGCAAGCGGCCGCTGGGCCTCACCCTCGTCACGAAGCTCGTGGAGCAGATCGGCGGCACCCTCGAGACGCCGCCGGCCGGGGAATCCACCTACCGGGTCACGTTCCCGCTCACGCCGCCGAGCCAGACAAGCCTGCCGCCGGGCGTGGGGGCTTAGAGGCGGCGCGGCTTCGCCGCTCTTCCTTGCACTAGATCCCGGATCTGCGTCCGCAGAGCTGCGCTCTGCTCCCTTGTCCGGGAAAGAGCGTTCAGGGTGGGATAGACCTCTCACGCCTTTCCCGGCCAAGTGCAGCGAAGCGGAACCCCGATCCGGGATCCAGGCCAACGAACCAGCGGCGAAGCCGCGCCGCACTCATCCTCAAGCCTGGCGTTAAGCTCTTGATGCGGGCCCGGGCCGCCTCCATATTCCGGACAGAGGCGCCGCAGCAGCGGGCCTCGTCAACCGAAGTGCCTTAAAGCCCTGGGCTTCGATCATGTCGCGTCATTCGCCCTTCGGGCATCCCTTTCTTCTCGGCTTCGATGAGATCGAGCAGGCGCTCGACCGTGTCGCCAAGGCCGCGAACGATGGGTACCCGCCCTACAATATCGAGCGATTGACCCGCACCGACCGCGACCCCGAGCGCCTCCGCATCACCCTTGCCGTTGCCGGTTTCACCCGGGATCAGCTGGAGGTGACCCTGGAGGAGAGCCAGCTCGTGATCCGCGGCCGCCAGATCGACGACAAGACCCGGCACTTCCTGCATCGCGGCATCGCCGCGCGCCAGTTCCAGCGCACCTTCCTTCTTGCCGACGGCATGGAGGTTCTGAGCGCTGACCTGTCCAACGGCCTGTTGTCGATCGATCTTGCCCGGCCCGAACCCGAGCGGATCGTTCGCAAGATCGACATCCTGGCTAAGGACAAGCCTTGAACGAAATGGGCGCGGCCCTGTCGGCAAAGGAGATTCCTGTGGCGACGCAACCGATTTTCACCCTCGATCCCGCCGCTCTCGCGGCTCTCGGCGAAGGCCAGGTGGCCTATGTGAAGGCCCTGCGCTCGGACGACGTGCGCCGGCTCTTCCCCCAGGCGCCCCAGATCCAGCCGGGCCTGCAGCTCTTCGCGCTTCTCTCCGCGAGCGGCGCCCCGATCGTTCTCACCGACAGCCGCGAGACGGCGATGGCGAATGCCTGGGAGAACGACCTCACCCCGGTAAGCCTGCACTGACCCGATCTCGCCTCTCCCCGCGAAAGCGTTGGGAGAGGCGGCCTCTCACTCCACCATGCCTTCGATGGCCCCGATCATTCGGTCGAGGTCCTCGGGGCGGGAGAGCCGGTGGTCGCCGTCCTTCACAAGGGTGATCTGCACGTCGTCTCCCGGCAGGTGCTCCACGAGACGCAGGGCGTGCTCGAAAGGAACGTCCGGGTCCTCCATGCCTTGCAGGATGTGAACCGGGCAGCCGGTCGCGATGGGGCCGTCGAGGAGAAGGTGCCGCCGCCCGTCCTCGATGAGGGTGCGGGTGATCGCGTAGCCCTCGTCCGCATAGAGCGAGGGGCGCTGGTAGATCCCCTTGTCCATGATCGTCCGGCGGATGTCCTCCGGGAAGCGCTCCCACATGAGCCGCTCCGTGAAATCGACCGCGGGGGCGATGAGCACGAGCCCGCTCGGGGCCCGGCCGGGCGTCGCCGCCAGGGCTCGGACGGCCAGAAGCGCGATCCAGCCCCCCATGGACGAGCCGACGAGGAGGGGAGCCCGCGGCGCGAAGCGCTCCAGGACCGCGAGCGTGTCCTCCAGCCACTGGGAGATCCCGCTCCTCTCGAAGGCGCCGCCCGATTCCCCGTGGCCCGTGTAGTCGAAACGCACGAAGCGGCGCCCGGCCTCCGCCGCCCAGGCATCGAGGACGGAGGCTTTCGTTGAGCGCATGTCCGACTTGAAGCCTCCGAGCCACACCACCGGCGGCTCCGCGCCCGGCCGCTCCAGCACGGCGATTTTGCGGGCGGCCTCGCCCTCTCCCACGGTGATGGCGTGCAGGGCGGGAGCCGGGGGCGTCCCTTGCGATGGGGCGGACGGGTCGGAGGCCGCCACGGAACTGTCCTGGGGCGCGGTCTTTTGCGGCATGGTTAACCGATCCTCAAGAGCTTGGGTTAAGGCTGGCGGCTCGTGATTCTGTGAGGAAGGTTCTAGGGCGTTGAGTTTCGCTGCGCGACCCGGAGGGGCGGCCTTCCCGACCAGCATGGTTCATCCGCTGGCCGGCCGCACCATCCTGCAGATCATCCCCGAGCTCGAGGCGGGCGGGGCGGAGCGCACGGCTGTCGATATCGCGGCCGGGCTCGCGGGCGTCGGCGCCCGCGCCCTCGTGGCGACGGAGGGCGGCCGGCTCGTGGGCGAGTTGCAGGCCAAGGGCGGCGCCTGGATTCCCTTTCCGGCCGCCACCAAGAACCCCTTCGCCATGCTGCTCAACGTGCGGCGCCTCGCGCGGATCTGCCACGACGAGGGGGTTGCTCTCGTCCATGCCCGCTCGCGGGCGCCCGCCTGGGTGGCCCTCGGGGCCGCCCGCACCCTCAACCTGCCCTTCGTCACCACCTATCACGGCTCCTATGCGGGCCGCTCCTCGGTGAAGATCCTCTACAATTCCGTCATGGCCCGGGGCGACGGGGTCATCGCCAATTCCCACTACACGGGCGATCTCATCCGCCAGGCCTATCCCCAGGCCGGGGGCCGCATCCGGGTGATCCACCGGGGCACGGATTTCGCCGTCTTCTCGCCCTCCGCCGTGGCGCCGGAGCGGGTGGAGGCCCTGCGCAAGGCCTGGGGCGTCGCCCCCGGCGAGCGCGTCGTCCTGCTCGCGGCCCGGCTCACCTCCTGGAAGGGCCAGAAGGTGCTGGTGGAGGCGGCCGCGCGCCTGCGCGACGCGGGCCTCACCGATGTGGGCTACGTGCTGGCGGGCGATCCGCAGGGCCGCGATTCCTACGTGAAGGAGCTCGACGCCCTCATCGCGAGCCGAAACCTGAAGGGCATCGTGCGCCGGGTCGGCCATTGCACCGACATGCCGGCGGCCTTCCTGGCCGCCTCCGTGGTCACGGTGCCCTCCACCGAGCCCGAGGCGTTCGGGCGCTCCGCCGTGGAGGCGCAGGCCATGGGGACGCCCGTGGTGGTCTCGGATCTCGGCGCCGTGCCCGAGACGGTGCTCTCGCCCCCCGCCGTGCCGCCCCAGGAGCGCACGGGCTGGCGGGTGAAGCCGGGCGACGCGGAGGCCCTGGCCGAGGCTCTCGGCGCGGCCCTGGCCCTCGGCGCCACGGCCCGCTCGTCCTTGGGCGCCCGCGCGCGGCGCCATGTGGAGCGGCATTTCTCCCTCGACCGCATGGTCCAGGGCACGCTCGACGTCTATGCGGCCCTCCTCGAGGGCCGGTTCGGCGCCCCGCCGCGCGAGCCCTGAGGGCGGCGGGCAGGACCCGAATCCCGGGGTCCGGAGGCCCCGTTCAGGGCTATTTGAGTTGACTTCCCGCGCGTTTGCGCAAATTGTCAGCCCGTTCGTGACAGGTGTGTTTGCAAGGCAGAGCGCCTCCGCCAGACGGAGCGTCGCCGGGCCCTTGAGCGCCCTTCCAAGAGGAGACTTGAGCCATTCGTCGACCGATGAGACCCATGCCGGTTCCCGTGAAGGACGGGCCGCGCGCCAACCGAGACATTCGCGGCGTCCGCGAAGTCCAGTTGATCGACCAGGACGGGCAGAACCGCGGCGTGCTGGCGTTCCTCGACGCCCTCCGCGAAGCCGAGGAAGCGGGGCTCGATCTCGTGGAGATCGCTCCGAACTCGACGCCCCCCGTCTGCAAGCTCCTCGATTACGGCAAGTTCCGGTTCCTTGAGCAGAAGAAGGCCGCTGAGGCGCGCAAGAAGCAGAAGACCGTCGAGGTCAAGGAAATCAAGCTTCGGCCCGGCATCGACGATCACGATTACGACGTGAAGATGAAGGCCATGAAGGGCTTCTTCGAGGAAGGCAACAAGGTCAAGATCACGCTCCGCTTCCGCGGCCGCGAGATGGCCCACCAGGGCCTTGGCCTGAAAGTGCTCGACCGCGTGAAGAACGACGTCGCCGATCTCGCCAAGGTCGAGATGGAGCCGAACTTCGAGGGCCGCCAGGTCGTCATGGTGCTGGCGCCGCGCTAAGCCGGCCTGACCAGTACGCCGCATTTTCGGCCGCCGGCGCTCCCGGCGGCCATTGCGTTTTTGGGCCGCCTCTGCCATAGAGCCCGCCTCATCGAACCGCCCGGCCGATCAGGGCTGCCGTGGCGGTTCATGTTTGCTCAAGCAGCAATTCAGGGCCTTTCAGGCGTCTCGGCGCCCGATTGAGCCCGTCAAAGGAGAGCCAAATGCCCAAGCTGAAGACGAAGTCGGGCGCGAAAAAGCGCTTCAAGATCACCGGCACCGGCAAGGTCATGTACGCCCAGGCCGGCAAGCGCCACGGGATGATCAAGCGGACGAAGAAGCAGATCCGCAATCTGCGCGGCACCACGACCCTGTTCGAGGGCGATGCCTACAACGTCAAGAAGTACTTCCTGCCCAACGGCTGAGAACGCTTCCCGCTATCCCGGATTTTGAAGGACTGAACACATGGCTCGCGTCAAACGGGGCGTTACCGCCCACGCCAAGCACAAGAAGGTTATGAAGGCCGCGAAGGGCTTTTATGGCCGTCGCAAGAACACGATCCGCATCGCCAAGCAGGCGGTCGAGAAGAGCATGCAATATGCTTATCGCGACCGGAAGAACAAGAAGCGCACGTTCCGCGCTCTCTGGATCCAGCGCCTCAACGCGGCGGTCCGCGAGCACGGCCTGACCTATTCCCGCTTTATCGATGGTCTCGGCAAGGCTGGGATCGAGGTCGATCGCAAGGTCCTGTCCGAAATGGCCATCCACGAGCCGGCCGCCTTCGCGGCCTATGTGGAGCGCGCCAAGGCCTCGCTGCCGCAGCAGCAGGCCGCCTAAGGGCAGCGGACGCCTGATCCGGCGCGGGTTCTCGTGAAACGAGGCCCGCGCCGCCTCCTCCCCTCCTCCTGAGACCTTCCCCGCCCCCCGGGCGCCGCGCGCGGCCGCCTGTTTCGTTTGCGGCTCGGAAGGCTTGACGGTCCCCGGTCCGCGCTTCACCACCCCGGTGCCGCATGATCCGATCCGAAAAGTCCGACGACTTTTCGGGGTCATGCTCGAGCGCAGCTTTATGACCGGCAGGGACCGATGACCGACCTCACCACCCTCGAACGCGATCTGATCACTCAGGTCGAAGGCGCCGCCGACGAGGCGTCCCTCGAAGCCGTGCGCGTCGCGGCCCTCGGCAAGAAGGGCTCCGTGTCCGACCTCCTCAAGACGCTCGGGTCCATGACCCCGGAGGAGCGGAAAGAACGCGGCCCCCTCATCAACGGCCTGCGCGACCGGATCCAATCCGCGATCCAGACCCGCCGCGACGCCCTCGTCGAGGCCGCCCTCGAGAGCCGCCTTGCCGCCGAGCGGATCGACGTGACGCTCCCGGTGCAGGAGGGCCCCGAGACCCGCGGGCGCATCCACCCGATCAGCCAGGTCATCGACGAGCTCACCGCGATCTTCGCCGATATGGGCTTCTCGGTCGCCGAGGGGCCGGACATCGAGACGGACGAGCTCAACTTCACGGCGCTCAACTTCCCCATCGGCCACCCGGCCCGGGAGATGCACGACACCTTCTTCCTGGCGCCCGATGCGAACGGCGCGCGAAAGCTCCTGCGCACCCACACCTCGCCGGTGCAGATCCGCACCATGCGCTCGCAACAGCCGCCGATCCGGGTGATCATCCCGGGCCGCACCTACCGGCACGATTCCGACCAGACTCACACGCCGATGTTCCATCAGGTGGAGGGGCTCGTCATCGACCGGAGCGCCAACATCGCGCATCTGAAATGGATCCTGGAGGAGTTCTGCAAGGCCTTCTTCGAGGTCGATCAGGTGAAGATGCGCTTCCGCCCCTCGTTCTTCCCCTTCACGGAGCCCTCCGCGGAGGTGGACATCCAGTGCTCGCGTAAAGGAGGCGAGATCCGCTTCGGCGAGGGCACCGACTGGCTCGAGATCCTGGGCTGCGGGATGGTGCACCCGAACGTCCTGCGCAATTGCGGCCTCGATCCGGACGAGTTCCAGGGCTTCGCCTGGGGCATGGGGATCGACCGCATCGCCATGCTCAAATACGGCATGCCGGACCTGCGCCCCTTCTTCGAGGCCGACGTGCGCTGGCTGAACCATTACGGCTTCCGGCCGCTCGACATTCCCTCGCTCGTCAGCGGCCTGACGGCCTAAGGGAGGACATCCGATGAAATTCACCCTCTCCTGGCTGAAGGATCACCTCGACACCAACGCGTCCCTCGACGAGATCGCCACCACGCTCACCCGGATCGGACTCGAGGTGGAGGGGATCGAGGACAAGGCGGCGGCGCTGGCGCCCTATCGGGTGGCCTATGTGATCTCCGCCGAGCAGCACCCCAACGCCGACCGCCTGCGCGTGTGCATGGTCGATACGGGGGAGGGCGCGCCGATCCAGGTGGTGTGCGGCGCCCCGAACGCGCGCACCGGCATGAAGAGCGTGTTCGCGCCGCCCGGCACCTACATCCCGGGCAAGAACATCACGCTCGGTGTCGGCACGATCCGCGGCGTCGAGAGCCGGGGCATGCTGTGCTCGGCGGCGGAGCTCGGCATCTCGGACGATCACGAGGGCATCATCGACCTTGACGGGGAAGCGCCGGTAGGCGTCGCCTACGCGGCCTTCGCGGGGCTCGACGACGCGGTGATCGAGATCAACCTGACGCCGAACCGGCCCGACTGCACCTCGATCCACGGCATCGCCCGGGATCTGGCGGCCGCAAACCTCGGCACGTTGAAGACCGGCGCCGTTCCGCCCCTCAAGGGAAGCGGCCCGTGCCCCGTCACCGTGAGCCTCGCCTTCGAGGGCGAGGACCAAAAACTCTGCCCCATGTTCGGCCTGCGCCTCGTGCGCGGGGTGAAGAACGGGCCATCCCCCGAATGGATGCAGCGGCGCCTGCGCGCCATCGGGCTTCGTCCCATCAACGCGCTCGTGGACATCACGAACTATCTCACCTTCGACCGGGGGCGCCCGCTCCACGTGTTCGACGCCGCCAAGGTGAAGGGCAACCTCACCGTGCGCCGCGCCCGGGCCGGCGAGACGATTCTCGCTCTCGACGGGCGCACCTACACGCTCGACGAGGGCAACGTGGTGATCGCCGACGAGGCGGGCCTCGAATCCATCGGCGGCATCATGGGCGGCGAGCATTCGGGCTGCGACGAGGGCACCACGGACGTGCTCATCGAATCCGCGCTCTGGGACCCGCTCAACATCGCGCAAAGCGGCCGTAAGCTCGGCATCATCACCGATGCGCGCTACCGCTTCGAGCGCGGCGTCGATCCGCTCTTCGCCCGACCGGGCCTCGATCTCGCCACGCGCCTCGTGATGGAGCTGTGCGGCGGCGAGGCCACGGAAGCCTTCATCGCCGGCGCGCCGCCGGAGGACGACCGGGTCATCGACTTCCCCTGGACCGAGACGCGCCGGCTCTCCGGCCTCGACGTGCCGCGCCCGGAGGCGAAGGTGATCCTGGAGAGCCTCGGCTTCCACGTCTCCGGCGCCGGCGACCGGGTGAAGGTGGCGCCGCCCTCCTGGCGCCCCGACGTGGAAGGCAAGGCGGACCTCGTCGAGGAGGTGATCCGCATCTACGGCGTCGATCACATCCAGCCCGTGCCCCTGCCGCGCATCGAGGCCACGGTCGCAAAGCCCGTGCTCACGGTGATCCAGAAGCGCACGCGCCTTGCCAAGCGCACGCTCGCAAGCCGCGGCCTCGTGGAGGCCGTCACCTGGTCCTTCATCGCGAAGGAGGAAGCGGTTCTTTTCGGCGGCGGGGACAAGCGCCTCGCGCTCGCCAACCCCATCGCGGCCGATCTCTCCGACATGCGCCCCAGCCTGCTGCCGGGTCTCCTCAAGGCGTCCCAGCGCAACGCGGATCGGGGCTTTGGCGACGTCGCCCTCTTCGAGGTCGGCCAGTGCTTCGCCTCCGACGAGCCGGAGGGCCAGACGATCCGCGCCGCCGCGATCCGCCGCGGCACCGCGCGGGCGGAGGGCGTCGGCCGTCACTGGGACGGCGGCGCTGTCGCGGTCGACGTGTTCGACGCCAAGGCGGATGCGCTCGCGCTCCTCAACGCCCTCGGCGTGCCGACGGGGGGGCTCCAGGTGGCGCCGGGCGGTCCGGCCTGGCTGCATCCCGGCCGCTCCGGCACGCTCCAGTTCGGCCCGAAGAACGCCATCGGCGCCTTCGGCGAGGTGCATCCGAAAGTGCTGCGCGCGCTCGATCTGAAAGGGCCCATCGTGGCCTTCGAGATCACCCTCGACGGGCTGCCGCTGCCCAAGCACAAGCCCACCAAGATCAAGGCGAAGCTCGCCCTCTCCGACTTCCAGCCCGTGACCCGCGACTTCGCCTTCGTGGTGCCGCGCGCGGTCGCGGCGGGCGATATCGTGCGGGCCGCCCAAGGGGCGGAGCGCGCGCTCATCGCGGGCGTCGACGTGTTCGACGTCTACGAGGGCACCGGCATCGAGCCCGACAAGAAGTCGGTCGCCATCGCCGTGACCCTGCAGCCCACCGAGAAGACGCTCACGGATGCGGAGATCGAGGCGGTCTCGCAGAAGATCGTGGGCGAGGTGGCGAAGAAGACCGGAGCGGTGCTGCGCGGGTGAGCGCGGCATCGCATCGCCCTCCCGAGACTTGCGGGCGCCCTCGCGTGGGCCGGTCTGCGGGCTCGCGCCGGTGAGCGCGGTATCGCATCTCGTCTATGCGAACGCGTCGCCCGCCGAGCAGCGGGCGGCGCTCGTGCGCATCGTCATGGCGGATCCCGTGCTGATGGCGCTTCTGGAGCGCCTGCGCGCTTGCGGGCTGCCCGATTGGCGGCTCGTCTCGGGGGCGGTCTACCAGAGCGTCTGGAACGCGCTCGCGGGCCGGCCGCGCGGGCACGGCATCAAGGATTACGACGTCTGCTACTTCGACGGCACCGATCTCTCCTACGAGGCGGAGGACCGGGTGATCCGCCAGGTCGAGGCCGCGACGGGCGACCTCGCGCTCAGCGTCGAGACGCGCAACCAGGCCCGCGTGCATCTGTGGTTCGAGGGCCGCTTCGGCACGCCGTACCCGCCGCTGCGCTCCACGGATGAAAGCCTCACGCGCTACGCGGCCAGGGTCCATGCGGTCGGCGTGCGGCTCGAGGCCGATGACCGCATCGACATCGCGGCGCCCTTCGGCCTTGGCGACCTCTTCGCCTTCCGCATCCGCCCGAACCCCGCCCTCGACAACAGCGGCTCCTATGCCGAGAAGGCCTCGCGCATGCAGGCCCTCTGTCCGGAACTCACCGTCGAGCCCTGGCCCTGACGCGCCGCCCAAGCGGAAGAACGCCCTCGTCTCCCATGAAGAACCGCACGAACCCTCCGGCTGCGCTCGCGCGTTGACGGCCGGGGAGGGCGCCGCATGGGCTTCGCATCAATCCTCCCGGTCTGCTCGTGCGTTATGGCTAGGGAGGGCGCGCTGCATGGACGTCATGGAGCTTCTGGGCTTCTCGCAGATCGAATGGCGCGAGCTCTTCATTCCGGAAAAGCCGCTCGTCGGCGTCATCCTGCGGGGCACGCTCACCTACCTGATGCTGTTCCTCATCCTGCGTTTCCTGTTGAAGCGGCAATCGGGCGTCATCGGCATCGCGGATCTGCTCGTCATCGTGCTCATCGCCGACGCGGCGCAGAACGCCATGGCGAACGAGTACAAGTCGATCACTGAGGGCGCGCTCCTCGTCCTCACCATCGTGTTCTGGAACTACTTCCTCGACTGGCTCGGCTATCGCTTCCCCGCCTTCCAGCGTTTCGTGCGCCCGGCCCCGCTCCTCCTCATTCGCGACGGCCGCATGATCCATCGCAACATGCGCCAGGAGATGATCACCCCGGACGAGTTGAACAGCCAGTTGCGCCAACAGGGCATCGAGAGCTGCGAGGAGGTGAAGGAGGCCTTCATCGAGGGCGACGGCCGCATCAGCATCATCAAGCGGGACGAGGATGGGGATCCGCGCAAGCCGCGCGAGAAGGTGCCCCATTGAGGCACGACGGCAGCGCGCGGGCCGCGTCGTCCTGTCGTCCGGCGGGGTCGGAGGGGCGGGCGTTCCGCATGATCTCCTCGGCGGCGGGTTTGTTCCTTCTTTGTTCTTGACTATCCTCCTAACCTGTGCTGTTGTGGATGTACTCCTCTCCATCTGAGGGAGCCGCCGTGATCACCGGATCTGTGGGGCGGAGGGGAGGCGGTCCTGTGGGAGGAGCCCGGTGGCTTCTCTC
>DATCJK010000040.1:0-18445 GCA_036562855.1 Microvirga sp. | reverse complement strand
ATAGGCCGTGAACGTCGCACCGCCCGCTTCCGCCAGAACCTTGGTGATCGCAGCCGTCAACGACGTCTTGCCATGGTCCACGTGACCAATCGTCCCAATGTTGCAGTGCGGCTTCGTCCGCTCAAACTTTTCCTTCGCCATCAGAGCACCTGTCTTTCGGTCTATAGCGTTACGTTGTCGGTCTTAGGCGAACTTCTTCTGCACTTCGGCAGCGACGTTCGGGGGGACCTGCTCGTAGTGATCGAACTGCATCGTGAACGTGGCCCGGCCCTGCGAGAAGGAACGGAGGTTGTTCACGTAGCCGAACATGTTCATGAGCGGCACCATCGCGTTGATCACGTTGGCATTGCCCCGCATGTCCTGGCCCTGGATCTGGCCGCGACGGGAGTTGAGATCGCCGATCACGGAACCGGTGTAGTCCTCGGGGGTCACGACCTCGACCTTCATGATCGGCTCGAGGAGCACCGAGCCGCCCTTCTGGAGGGCCTCACGGAGCGCCGCGCGGGACGCGATCTCGAAGGCGAGAGCGGACGAGTCCACCTCGTGGTAGGCGCCGTCGATGAGCGACACCTTGAGGTCGACCACCGGGAAGCCGGCCACCACGCCAGCGCCGAGGACGCTGTCGATGCCCTTCTCGACGCCGGGGATGTACTCCTTCGGCACCGCGCCGCCGACGATCTTCGACTCGAACACGTAGCCGGCGCCCGGCTCGTTCGGCTCGACGACGATCTTCACGCGGGCGAACTGGCCCGTGCCGCCGGTCTGCTTCTTGTGGGTGTAGTCCACCTCGGCGCGGCGGGTCACCTTCTCGCGGAAGGCCACCTGCGGAGCGCCGATATTGGCTTCCACCTTGTAGGTCCGCTTCAGGATGTCGACCTTGATGTCGAGGTGAAGCTCGCCCATGCCCTTGAGGATGGTCTGGCCGGATTCCTGGTCCGTCGACACGCGGAAGGACGGATCCTCCGCGGCGAGCTTGGCCAGGGCGACGCCCAGCTTCTCCTGGTCCGCCTTCGACTTCGGCTCGATGGCGATCTCGATGACGGGCTCCGGGAACTCCATCTTCTCGAGGATCACGGACTTCGTCGGATCGCTGAGCGTGTCGCCGGTGCGGGTATCCTTGAGGCCCGCGAGAGCGACGATGTCGCCCGCATAGGCTTCCTTGATGTCCTCGCGGTTGTTCGCATGCATGAGGAGCATGCGGCCGACGCGCTCCTTCTTGTCGCGGGTCGAGTTGTGGAGCGAGGCACCCGCCTCGACCTTGCCCGAATACACGCGGCAGAAGGTGATGGTGCCGACGAAGGGGTCGTCCATGATCTTGAAGGCGAGCATGGAGAAGGATTCCTCGTCGGTCGGACGACGGATCACCTCTTCTTCGGTCTTGAAGTCGATGCCCTTGATGGCCTCACGATCGGCCGGGGACGGCAGGTAGTCCACGACCGCGTCGAGGAGGGGCTGAACGCCCTTGTTCTTGAACGCGGAGCCGCAGAGCACCGGATGGAAGGCACGCAGCTGCACGGCGCGGCGAACCAGGCGACGCAGGGTGGCGTCGTCGGGCTCCTGGCCGTCCAGGTAGGCGGTCATGGCTTCGTCGTCGAGCTCGACGGCGGCCTCGATCAGCTTCTGGCGGTACTCGAGGGCCTGGTCCTTCAGCTCGGCCGGGATCTCGACCTCGTCGAAGTTGGCGCCGAGAGCCTCACCGGACCAGACGATCGCCTTCATCTTGATGAGGTCGATGACGCCCTGGAAGTTGCTCTCCGAACCGATCGGCAGCTGCAGGCAAACGGGCTTGCCGGCGACGCGGTCGATGATGTCCTTCACGCACTTGAAGAAGTCGGCACCGGTCTTGTCCATCTTGTTGACGAACACGACGCGCGGCACGTCGTACTTGTCGGCCTGGCGCCACACGGTCTCGGTCTGGGGCTCGACGCCCTGGTTGCCGTCGAGCACGCACACGGCGCCGTCGAGCACGCGGAGCGAACGCTCCACCTCGATGGTGAAATCCACGTGGCCGGGGGTGTCGATGATGTTCAGGCGCTTGTCGCGCCAGAAGCAGGTGGTCGCAGCGGACGTGATCGTGATGCCACGCTCCTGCTCCTGCTCCATCCAGTCCATGGTGGCGGCGCCCTCGTGGACCTCGCCGATCTTATGGGACTTGCCGGTGTAGTAGAGGATCCGCTCGGTCGTCGTCGTCTTGCCCGCATCAATGTGGGCCATGATGCCGAAGTTGCGGTAGTCCTCAATCGCGTGCGTGCGGGGCATCGCTCAGCTCCTAAAGGGTTTCCGCTGTTACCAGCGGTAGTGCGAGAACGCCCGGTTGGCTTCCGCCATCCGGTGGGTGTCTTCGCGCTTTTTCACGGCGTTGCCACGGTTGTTCGCGGCGTCGAGCAGCTCAGCGGAGAGCCGATCGACCATGGTCTTGTCGTTGCGGCCGCGGGCGGCCTGGATGATCCAACGGATCGCCAGGGCCTGACGGCGCTCGGTCCGAACCTCGACGGGCACCTGGTAGGTCGCGCCGCCGACGCGGCGGGAGCGGACCTCGATGGCCGGGGCCACGTTGTCGAGAGCCTGGCGGAACACCTCGATCGGGTTCGCCTTGGCGCGGCTCTCGATGATGTCCAGGGCGCCGTAGACGATGCGCTCGGCAGCCGACTTCTTGCCGTCGTACATGATGGAATTCATGAACTTGGTGACGACGATGTCCCCGAACTTCGGATCCGGGATGATCTCACGCTTCTCGGCGCTATGGCGGCGGGACATGAGTGAACTCCGATAAAAAGGGTCGGCTTACTTCGGCCGCTTCGCGCCGTACTTGGAACGACGCTGCTTACGGTTCTTGACGCCCTGGGTATCGAGGACGCCGCGGAGGATGTGGTAACGGACGCCCGGAAGGTCCTTCACGCGGCCGCCGCGGATCATCACCACGGAGTGCTCCTGAAGGTTGTGGCCCTCACCCGGGATGTACCCGATGACCTCGAAGCCGTTGGTCAGACGGACCTTGGCGACCTTGCGGAGCGCCGAGTTCGGCTTCTTCGGCGTCGTCGTATAGACGCGCGTGCACACGCCACGCTTTTGCGGGCAGGCTTCCAGCGCGGGAACCTTGTTGCGGCTCTTTTGGGCCGTCCGCGGCTTGCGGATCAGCTGGCTGATCGTCGGCATCCTGTGCCCTCTTCCAGTGCCACGGAGTGGCGGTGTCTCAATGCGGTTGATCTCCGCGACGCTACGCATTGCCCAGGCTCGCGCCAGCGCAAAACGCATTCGCGCCATCAGCCCCGAAGAGCCTCTGACGCGGTGCAATCGCAGAGGACCACGACGTGGAACGTCGCGGTCGTGCCTCAATCTGACGATGTGGCAGTCAGTGTTGAGTTCGGAAGCGTTTAGGCGGCATCCGTCCGAGCTGTGGCAGCTACTGGACTGGCGAACACCTACGGCCAACCGGAAGTGGGCCGTTCCTATACCCCGAGTCGGGTGAAGTCAACGGGAAAACAAGGAAAAACCGCCCTCCCCGCCGCTCGTGTGGAACCTTGAAAGAAAAAGGCCGCCCGGAGGCGGCCTTTTGCCATTTTCAGCAAGCTTGGCAGAGGCTTGGCAGTGCCGAATCCGGTGGTTCGAACCACCGGATTCGGGCTTCGCCTTACTCGGCCGCGGGCGGGAGCTCGCCCACCTGGGCCTGCGACTCGGCCCGCTTCTGCTGCAGGATCATGTCGTCGCGGCGCTGCGCCACCGACGTGATCTGAGCGATGATCGCGCCCGTGCCGGCCGGGATGAGGCTGCCGACGATGACGTTCTCCTTGAGGCCCTCGAGGGTGTCCACCTTGCCGTTGACCGCCGCCTCCGTGAGGACGCGGGTGGTCTCCTGGAAGGAGGCCGCCGAGATGAAGGACCGGGTCTGGAGCGAGGCCTTGGTGATGCCGAGCAGAACCGGCACGCCGACGCCGGGCTTCTTCTTCTCGGCCACGAGACGCTCGTTGATCTCCTCGAGCTCCAGGCGGTCGATCTGCTCGCCGGTCAGGAGCTCCGAATCGCCCCCGTCCGTGATCTCGACCTTCTGCAGCATCTGCCGGACGATCACCTCAATGTGCTTGTCGTTGATGCTCACGCCCTGGAGGCGGTAGACCTCCTGGATCTCGTTGACGAGATAGGCCGCGAGCTCCTCGACGCCCTTGATGGCAAGGATGTCGTGAGGCGCCGGGTTGCCGTCGACGATGAAGTCGCCGACTTCCACCACGTCCCCGTCCTGCAAGTGGATGTGCTTGCCCTTCGGGATCAGGTACTCCACCGGCTCCGAGCCGTCGTGCGGGTTGAGCGTCAGGCGACGCTTGTTCTTGTAGTCGCGGCCGAACTGGATCGTGCCGGACTTCTCCGCGATGACGGCCGCGTCCTTCGGACGACGGGCCTCGAACAGCTCCGCCACGCGCGGCAGACCGCCCGTGATGTCGCGGGTCTTGGCGCTCTCGGTGGAGACGCGGGCGAGCACGTCGCCGGCCTTCACCTTGGAGCCCGGATCGGCCGCGATGATCGCATCCACCGGCAGCAGGTACCGGGCGTCGCCGCCGCGGGCCAGCTTGGCCGGCTTGCCGCCCTTGCCCTCGACGATCATGGCCGGACGCAGGTCCGCCGTGCGCGAGGAGGAGCGCCAGTCGATGACCACGCGCTTGGCGATGCCGGTCGACTCGTCGGTCGTCTCGATGATCGACGCGCCGTCCACCAGGTCCTCGAAGCCCACGATACCGTCCACCTCGGTGAGGATGGGGCGGCTGTAGGGATCCCACTCCGCGATGCGCTGGCCACGCTTGATCGTGTCGCCCTCGTCCACCTTCAGGCGGGCGCCGTATTGCAGGCGGTGAACCGCCCGCTCGGCCCCGTCCGGACCCGTGATCACGGCCGCCACGTTGCGGGCCATGACCATGAGCTCGCCATCCGAGTTGCGCGCCACGTTCCGGTTGCGGAGCGTGACCGTGCCCTCGAAGTTCGACTCGATGAACGACTGGTCGGCGATCTGCGCCGCGCCGCCGATGTGGAAGGTGCGCATGGTGAGCTGCGTGCCCGGCTCGCCGATCGACTGAGCCGCGATGACGCCCACGGCCTCGCCCATGTTGACCGGGGTGCCCCGGGCAAGGTCGCGGCCGTAGCAGGTGGCGCAGACGCCGTTCTTCGAGGCGCAGACGAGCACCGAACGGATCTTCACCTCCTGGATGCCGGCGGCCGTGATGGCCTCCATGTGGTGCTCCTCGATCATCGTGCCCTGCGGGACGATGACCTTGCCGTCGAGGTCAACGAGGTCCTCGGCGGTGGAGCGGCCCAGGATGCGGGAGGCCAGCGACGCGACCACTTGGCCCGCGTCGATGATGGCCCGCATGCGGATGCCCTTCTCGGTGCCGCAATCCGGCTCACGGATGACCGCATCCTGAGCCACGTCCACGAGACGGCGGGTCAGGTAACCCGAGTTCGCGGTCTTGAGCGCGGTGTCGGCCAGACCCTTACGGGCGCCGTGCGTCGAGTTGAAGTACTCGAGCACGTCCAGGCCTTCCTTGAAGTTCGAGATGATCGGGCTCTCGATGATCTCGCCCGACGGCTTGGCCATGAGGCCGCGCATCGCCGCGAGCTGCTTCATCTGGGCCGGCGACCCACGGGCGCCCGAGTGGGACATCATGTAGATCGAGTTCACCGGCTTATCGCGGCCGTTCTCGTCCTTCTTCACGGCCGAGATTCGGGCCATCATCTCGCCGGCGAGGCGATCCGAGCACTTCGCCCAGGCGTCGACGACCTTGTTGTACTTCTCACCCTGGGTGATGAGGCCGTCCTGGTACTGCTGCTCGTAATCCTTGGCGAGCGCGCGGGTCTCCTCGACGATCTCCCACTTGTTCTCGGGGATGACCATGTCGTCCTTGCCGAACGAGATGCCGGCCTTGAACGCGTGGTAGAAGCCGAGCGCCATGATGCGGTCGCAGAAGATCACCGATTCCTTCTGGCCGCAGTGGCGGTAGACGGCATCGATGGTCGCCGAGATTTCCTTCTTCGTCATGAGCTTGTTCGCGACGTCGAAGGGCAGCAGCGGGCTCTTGGGCAGGAGGCGCGAGAGCATCACGCGGCCGGCCGTGGTGTCGTAGATGCGGGTGACGGGCTTGCCGTCCTCGCCCAGGCCCTGCCACCGGTACTTGATCTTGGTGTGCAGGGTGATGACGCGCTCGTGCAGGGCGTGCTCGATCTCGCCCATGTCGGAGAACGCCTTGCCCTGGCCGGGCTCGCCGTCGGAGACGATGGAGAGATAGTAGAGGCCGAGCACGATGTCCTGCGAGGGCACGATGATCGGCGCGCCGTTCGCCGGGTGCAGGATGTTGTTCGTCGACATCATGAGGACGCGGGCCTCAAGCTGGGCTTCCAGCGAGAGAGGCACGTGCACGGCCATCTGGTCGCCGTCGAAATCCGCGTTGAAGGCGGCGCAGACGAGCGGGTGCAGCTGGATGGCCTTGCCCTCGATGAGGGTGGGCTCGAAGGCCTGGATGCCGAGACGGTGCAGCGTGGGCGCGCGGTTCAGGAGAACCGGGTGCTCGCGGATGACCTCGTCCAGGATGTCCCAGACCTCGGGCTTCTCCTTCTCGACGAGCTTCTTGGCCTGCTTGACGGTGGCGGAGAGACCCCGCGCGTCGAGCTTGGCGTAGATGAACGGCTTGAAGAGCTCGAGCGCCATCTTCTTGGGCAGGCCGCACTGGTGCAGCTTGAGCTCGGGACCCACCACGATGACCGAACGGCCCGAATAGTCGACGCGCTTGCCGAGCAGGTTCTGACGGAACCGGCCCTGCTTGCCCTTGAGCATGTCGGCGAGCGACTTCAGCGGACGCTTGTTGGCGCCCGTGATGACGCGGCCGCGGCGGCCGTTGTCGAACAGGGCGTCGACCGCCTCCTGAAGCATGCGCTTCTCGTTCCGGATGATGATGTCCGGCGCGCGCAGCTCGATGAGCCGCTTCAGGCGGTTGTTGCGGTTGATGACGCGGCGATAGAGATCGTTCAGGTCCGACGTGGCGAAGCGGCCGCCGTCGAGCGGGACGAGCGGGCGCAGGTCCGGCGGGATCACCGGGACCACCGTCAGGATCATCCACTCGGGCTTGTTGCCGGACTGGAGGAAGGCCTCGATGATCTTGAGGCGCTTCATCAGCTTCTTGGGCTTCAGCTCCGAGGTCGTGACCGAGATCTCGTGGCGGATGTCGACCGCGACCTTCTCCAGGTCGAGATCCTGGAGGATCTTGCGGATCGCTTCCGCGCCGATCATCGCCGTGAACGAATCCTCGCCGTACTCGTCCTGAGCGCGCAGGTACTCGTCCTCCGTGAGGAGCTGACGGTCCTTCATGGGCGTCAGGCCCGCATCGACGACGATGTAGGACTCGAAATAGAGGATCCGCTCCAGATCCTTCAGGGTCATGTCGAGCAGCAGACCGATGCGGCTCGGCAGGGACTTGAGGAACCAGATATGCGCGACCGGGGCGGCCAGCTCGATATGGCCCATGCGATCGCGGCGGACGCGCGCGAGGGTGACCTCGACGCCGCACTTCTCGCAGATCACGCCCTTGTACTTCATGCGCTTGTACTTGCCGCACAGGCACTCGTAGTCCTTGATGGGGCCGAAGATGCGCGCGCAGAACAGGCCGTCACGCTCGGGCTTGAACGTGCGGTAGTTGATGGTCTCCGGCTTTTTGATCTCGCCGTAGGACCAGGACAGAATCTTCTCCGGGCTCGCGATCGAGATCTTGATCTGGTCGAAGCTCTGCGGCTGAGCCGTCTGATTGAAGAGATTCATGACCTCTTGATTCATCGCCGTCTCCTTGATCCCGCGCCGTCTGGACCCCGGGTGGATCCTGTCGAACGCGAGGGCGCATGAGCGCCGAAACCTGAAAGTGGACCCGGGCCGCTTCCCGCGCGTTGCGCGCGGCCCGGGGCAGACGTCGTCGTGTGAGCTTTACTCGGCCGCCTCGGCGGGAGGCAGCTCGTTCGCGGCGCGCTTCGTGGAGGTGAGCTCCACGTTGAGGCCGAGCGAGCGCATCTCCTTCACGAGCACGTTGAAGCTCTCCGGGATGCCGGACTCGAAGGTGTCGTCGCCGCGCACGATGGCCTCGTAGACCTTCGTACGGCCGGCCACGTCGTCCGACTTCACCGTGAGCATCTCCTGCAGCGTGTAGGCCGCGCCGTAAGCCTCGAGCGCCCACACCTCCATCTCGCCGAAGCGCTGTCCGCCGAACTGGGCCTTGCCGCCCAGCGGCTGCTGGGTGACCAGGGAGTACGGACCGATGGAGCGGGCGTGGATCTTGTCGTCCACGAGGTGGTGGAGCTTCAGCATGTAGATGTAGCCCACCGTGACCTTGCGATCGAACGGCTCGCCGGTGCGTCCGTCATAGAGGGTCACCTGGCCGGACGGGTCGAGACCCGCCTGGGCCAGCATCGCCTCGATGTCCGACTCCTTGGCGCCGTCGAAGACCGGGGTCGCGAACGGCACGCCGCGGCGCAGGTTCTGACCGAGCTCGAGGAGCTCGTCGTCGGTCGCCTGGTCGATCTCGGAGTTCTGGCCGTAGATCGTGGTGAGCTGATCGCGCAGGCCCTTGGCCTTGCCGGACTTCATGTAGGCGTCGACCGCCTGGGCGACCTGCTTGCCGAGACCGGCGGCAGCCCAGCCAAGGTGCGTCTCCAGGATCTGACCCACATTCATGCGGCTCGGCACGCCGAGCGGGTTGAGCACGATATCCGCGTGCGTCCCGTCCTCCAGGAACGGCATGTCCTCGATCGGAACGATCCGGGACACGACGCCCTTGTTGCCGTGGCGGCCGGCCATCTTGTCGCCGGGCTGGATCTTGCGCTTCACCGCCACGAAGACCTTGACCATCTTCATGACGCCGGGCGGAAGCTCGTCGCCGCGCTGCAGCTTCTCGACCTTGTCGAGGAAGCGCTGCTCGAGGCGCTTCTTCGACTCGTCGTACTGCTTCTGCATGGCCTCCATCTCGCCCATGAGGGCGTCTTCGGCCACGGCGAACTGCCACCATTGCGAGCGGGGATACTCGTTGAGGATGTCCTTGGAGAGCTTCGTGTCCTTCTTGAAGCCCTTGGGACCCGCCACCGCCTTCTGACCGGAGAGGATCTCCGACAGACGGGCATAGGTGTTGCGGTCGAGAATCGCCTGCTCGTCGTCGCGGTCCTTCGCGAGACGCTCGATCTCCTCGCGCTCGATCGCCTGGGCGCGCTCGTCCTTGTCGACGCCGTGGCGGTTGAACACCCGCACCTCGACGATCGTGCCGGTCACGCCCGGGGGAACCCGGAGCGAGGTGTCGCGCACGTCGGACGCCTTCTCGCCGAAGATGGCGCGCAGGAGCTTCTCCTCCGGCGTCATCGGGCTCTCGCCCTTCGGCGTGATCTTGCCGACGAGGATGTCGCCCGCATGGACCTCGGCGCCGATATAGACGATGCCGGCTTCGTCGAGGTTCTTCAGCGCCTCTTCCGACACGTTCGGAATGTCGCGCGTGATCTCCTCGGGACCGAGCTTCGTGTCGCGGGCCATCACCTCGAATTCCTCGATGTGGATCGAGGTGAAGACGTCGTCCTTCACGATGCGCTCGGAGAGCAGGATCGAGTCTTCGAAGTTGTAGCCGTTCCACGGCATGAACGCGACGAGCACGTTCCGGCCGAGCGCGAGCTCGCCGAACTCGGTCGAGGGACCGTCGGCGATGATGTCGCCCTTGCGGACCACATCGCCCGCGCGCACCAGCGGCTTCTGCGTGATGCAGGTCGACTGGTTGGAGCGCTGGAACTTCTGCAGGCGGTAGATGTCGACGCCCGGACGGGTCGGGTCGGTCTCTTCCGTGGCGCGAACGACGATACGGGTCGCGTCCACCTGATCGACCACGCCGGCGCGGCGGGCCGCGATGGCGGCGCCCGAGTCACGGGCGACCACCGCTTCCATGCCGGTGCCGACGAACGGAGCGTCGGCCTTCACGAGCGGCACGGCCTGGCGCTGCATGTTGGAGCCCATGAGGGCGCGGTTCGCGTCGTCGTTCTCGAGGAACGGGATGAGCGCGGCCGCGACGGACACGAGCTGCTTGGGCGAGACCTCCATGAGATCGACCCGGTCGGGCGCGACGAAGATGTTGTCGCCAGCGCGGCGGCAGACCACGAGGTCTTCCGTGAGCTGGTTGCCCTTGTCGATGGCGGAGTTCGCCTGGGCGACGTTGTACTTCGCCTCTTCCATGGCCGACAGGTAGATCACCTCGTTGGTGACCTTGCCGTCCTTCACACGCCGGAACGGGGTCTCGATGAAGCCGTACTTGTTCACCCGCGCGAAGGTGGCGAGCGAGTTGATAAGGCCGATATTCGGGCCTTCCGGCGTCTCGATCGGGCAGATGCGGCCGTAATGCGTCGGGTGCACGTCGCGCACCTCGAAGCCGGCGCGCTCGCGGGTCAGACCGCCCGGGCCAAGGGCCGAGAGACGGCGCTTGTGGGTGACCTCCGAGAGCGGGTTCGTCTGGTCCATGAACTGCGAGAGCTGGGACGAGCCGAAGAACTCGCGCACCGCGGCGGCCGCAGGCTTCGCGTTGATCAGGTCCTGCGGCATGACGGTGTCGATATCGACCGACGACATGCGCTCCTTGATCGCGCGCTCCATGCGCAGGAGGCCGAGGCGATACTGGTTCTCCATGAGCTCGCCGACCGAGCGCACCCGGCGGTTGCCCAGGTGGTCGATGTCGTCGATCTCGCCCTTGCCGTCGCGCAGGTCCACGAGCGCCTGCACGACCGCGAGCATGTCCTCGCGGCGCAGGGTGCGCACCGTGTCCTCGGCGTCGAGGTCGAGGCGCATGTTCATCTTCACGCGGCCCACGGCCGAGAGGTCGTAGCGCTCCGCATCGAAGAACAGCGAGTGGAACATCGCCTCGGCGGTGTCGAGAGTCGGCGGCTCGCCCGGGCGCATGACCCGGTAGATGTCGAACAGCGCATCCTCCCGCGACGACGCCTTGTCGATCGCGAGCGTGTTGCGGATGTACGGGCCGACCGTCACGTGGTCGATGTCGAGCACCGGGATCTCGCGAAGACCGGCCTCTTCGAGACCCTTCAGCATCTTGTCGGAGATCTCGTCGCCGGCCTCGGCGTAGATTTCGCCGGTCTGCGCGTTGACGAGGTCCTCGGCGATGTACTGGCCGTGGAGGTCCTCATCGGTGGCGCGCAGGGCCTTGAGGCCCTTCTCGGCGAGCTGACGGGCCGTGCGGACCGTGAGCTTCTTGCCGGCCTCGAGCACCACCTCGCCGGAATCGGCGTCGATGAGGTCGACAGAGGCCTTGAAGCCCTTCATGCGCTCCGCGTCGAACGGAACGCGCCAGCCGTTGCCCTTCTTCTCGCGCTTGTAGACGATGTGGTTGTAGAAGGTGCTGAGCATCTCCTCGCCGTCGAGGCCGAGGGCGTAGAGCAGCGACGTGACGGGGATCTTCCGCTTCCGGTCGATGCGCGCGTACACGATGTCCTTGGCGTCGAACTCGATGTCGAGCCACGAGCCGCGATAGGGGATGATGCGCGCCGCGAACAGGAGCTTGCCCGAGGAATGGGTCTTGCCCTTGTCGTGGTCGAAGAACACGCCCGGCGAGCGGTGCATCTGGGAGACGATGACGCGCTCGGTGCCGTTCACGATGAAGGTGCCGTTGTCCGTCATGAGCGGCATGTCGCCCATGTAGACGTCCTGCTCCTTGATGTCCTTCACGGACTTGGCGCCGGTATCCGGGTCCACATCGAACACGATGAGGCGCAGCGTCACCTTGAGGGGCGCAGCGAAGGTCATGCCGCGCTGGCGGCACTCGTCCACGTCGTATTTCGGCGCTTCGAAGGTGTACTTCACGAATTCGAGCAATGCGGTGTTCGAAAAGTCCGAAATCGGGAAAACCGACTTGAAGACGGCTTGCAAGCCCTCCTCCAGCCGGCCGCCCTTCGGCTCATCGACCATCAGGAACTGGTCGTAGGACGCCTTTTGAACCTCGATGAGGTTCGGCATCTCCGCGACTTCCTGAATTTTCCCGAAGAACTTGCGAATGCGCTTCCGGCCGATCAGTGTGTTGGCCATCTGGACCTCGCTCCTATGTGCGGCTGACCGGGCGCCCTTGGACGAAGGGGGCCGGGTCAGCCGCCCGACGGCTCTTCAATGGCCGTCAGACCTGCAGAAAACACTCGAAATGGACACCGCCCCTTTGGGACGGCACGACGGCCCCGAGCGAAAAGCACGGGACCGTCGGGTCTTGTGGACCCCCGGATCGCGTCAGGCCGAGACCTTCGACGTCCGGGATGATCCGGGCCGGCAGAGCCGGCCCAGGATCACTTGAGCTCGACCTTGGCGCCGACCTTCTCGAGGGTCGCCTTGATCTTCTCGGCCTCGTCCTTGCCAACGCCTTCCTTGACGGGCTTCGGCGCGCCTTCGACCAGGTCCTTGGCCTCCTTGAGGCCCAGGCCCGTGATCGCACGGACTTCCTTAATCACTTCGATCTTCTTGTCGCCGGCAGAGGCGAGCACGACCGTGAACTCGGTCTGCTCCTCGACCGGAGCGGCAGCGGCGCCGCCGGCCGGGGCAGCAGCCACGGCCACGGCCGCGGCGGCGGAGACGCCCCACTTCTCTTCGAGCATCTTCGCGAGCTCGGCAGCCTCGAGAACGGTGAGCGACGAGAGATCGTCAACGAGCTTGGCAAGATCAGCCATTGTACTTCCTTCAGTTCAGTTCGAACGATTGAGTTGAGGGTTACGGCCTCACGCCGCTTCGCCTGTCTTGGCATAGGCTCCGAACACGCGGGCGAGCTTCGCCGCCGGCGCATTGGCGAGCTGAGCGACCTTGGTGGCGGGGGCCTGGATAAGGCCGACCAACCTGGCGCGCAGTTCGTCGAGGGACGGCATGGTGGCAAGCGCCTTCACACCGTCCGCGTTCAGAGCGGTCGCGCCCATCGCGCCGCCGAGGATCACGAGCTTGTCGTTCCCCTTGGCGAAATCGACTGCGACCTTCGCCGCCGCGACCGGATCGCTCGAATAAGCGATCAGGGTCGGACCCTTCATCAGGCCCGAGATGGACGCGACGTCCGTGCCTTCGAGAGCGATCTTGGCGAGGCGGTTCTTCGCGACCTTCACGGTGGCGCCGGCCTGCTTCATCTGCGTGCGCAGCTTCTGCATGTCGGCGACCGTGAGGCCAGCATAGTGGGCCACGACGACCACGTTCGTGTTCTGGAACACGTCGTTGAGCGTCGAGACGAGCTCGCGTTTTGCTGCTCTATCCACTGGGCTCTCTCCGGTTGGCGGATCGAAGGGATCCGCCGGTTGCATCTGCCGCCCAAGGGGCCTCTCAGCTTGCGCCTCGAGACGTCCTCAAGCGACGCTCTCGCAAGCCCTGTCCCCCAATCCGCGCCATTGGGGCGCGCCGGGTGAGATGGTTCGAACCGAACTTCGACTTCCGCGTTAGCGGATCAAACTCGGCCTTCCCCGTCTATGCAGGCCCTCTCGAATTAAGCCGGAGGGCGAACCCTGGACCGGCGCCTGCAGTCTCGGACAGGACATAGCCGGACCGGGCCGAAGGATGACCTTCAGCCCGCCGGCCTGTCACCGCCCCGTTTCCAGGGCGGATGGGTGGATGAAGCTCAGCCTTGGCGGAACTTCAGCACATTTTGGAAACTCAAACCGGCTCCTTAAACCCATTTGCCTGGTCTGCCAAGGGGGTGGGCGCCGATTTATCGGGTTGCCCTGACCTATGCGCTTCCGGCGTCTGACGCAAGGGGAGCCCTTCCCCTCTCGACCGCTTTCGGGCGCGTGCCGCAGGGCAAAGCGGCGATATGCGCGGGCCGCCGGCTCCCCATTGCCACAAGGTTGCATGTCGCGGCATGCTGTCCCGGTCGCACAGATCAGACGCGGGCGGCCCGAGTCGGCCGATCCGAGGGAATACAGGGGAGAACCGATGCCGACACGCCGTACCGTCATGGCTCTTGCAGGGGCGAGCGCGCTTGCCGCCGGGCTGAACCAGTTTGGTGGCGCCGCTCTGGCGCAGGGAGCCCAGGGGCCGCTCTTCATGGTCGGCGGCAACTTCCGCCTCGACAACGAGGCTCTCTGGCGCCGCTACGTGGAGCTCGCGGGAGGCCCGGGTGCCCGAATCGCGATCATGCCCACCGCGGCCGCGAACCCGACCCGCTCGGGCGATCAGGTCGCCGCCCAGCTCCGGAAAATGGGCGCGGACCCGTTCGTGGTGCCGATCGCGCCGCGTCTCAAGGACGTGGACCCGAAGAAGAACGCGGCCGATCCCGCCATCGCCGAGCAGGTGCGGGCTGCGGGCGGCGTCTATTTCGTGGGCGGCAACCAGGACCGGATCACGAGCAGCCTCCTCACGGAAGACGGCAAGGATACGGCCGTTCTCGCCGCCATCCGGGCGGTCCGGACGAAGGGCGGCGTGATCGGCGGGTCGAGCGCGGGCGCCGCCATCATGAGCCGGGACATGTTCAAGGATCCGCCCCCGATCCTGGAGGTCATGAAGGCCGGCATCGTGCCGGGCAAGACCGTGGACCGGGGCCTCGATTTCATGGAGGCGGGTTGGTTCGTGGACCAGCACTTCCTGGTCCGCGGCCGCTTCGCCCGCACCCTCGTGGCCATGGAGGCGCTCGGCTACAAGAAGGCCGTGGGCGTCGACGAGAACACGGCCGTGATCGTCCGGGACGGCAAGCTGGAAGTGGCGGGCTACAAGGGCGCCCTCGTGATCGACCTCACGGATGCCAAGCGCGACCCGGCCATCAAGGATTTCAACCTGACGGGCGTCCGCCTCACCTATCTGGACCGGGGCGATTCCTACGAGATGGCGACGGCTAAGCTGATTCCGGCGCCTGAGAAGAAGGACGCGATCAATCCCTCGGCGGCCGACTACAAGCCCTATTTCACGGACAAGGAATTCCAGGGGAACATCCTCGGCAACACCGCCGTCGTGGACCTCATGGCGAACCTCATCGACAATGCCCAACCGGAGGTGATCGGCCTCGCCTATTCGGCGGCGCCCGACGTCAAGGAGCCGGAGAAGGGCTTCGCCTTCCGCTTCTACAAGGACAAGGATTCCATCGGCTACTACACCGGCGCCTTCGGCGGCGAGGATTACACGGTGGCCAACATCCGTCTCGACGTGATGCCGGCGCGGATCAAGGTGCCGGTCTACGAGTTGGTGAGGTAGGGATCACGCCCCCTTCCCATGCGCCCGCCTCGCCCCCGCCCACGGGGAGGGGCGCAGGCGGGGCGCCTGCGAACCCAAAGGGCTCGCGAAGCTCTCCGGCCGCCGCCCGAGGCACGGACCGGCCTTTCGCACCGGGGGAAGCCACGCTATCCCTGTCGTCCTCTACATAAGAGGCTGATCCATGAGCTTTGCCGATCTTGTCGGGCTGGTTGGCGTTGCGAGCTACCTGTTGGCCTATGCCCTGCTGCAGCTCAGGATCATGAAGCTTGAAGACGGCCGGTATGCCCTGCTGAACGGGCTCGGCGCGGTCGCCATCCTCTATTCGCTGATCTACGACTTCAACCTGCCCTCCTTCGTCACGCAGACGGCCTGGCTGATCCTGACGATCATCGGCTACATGCGCGCCCGGACGCAGAGGGCGTAGGGCTCGCGCCCCCGTCCGCGATCCCGCGAAGGCTCCTGGCCCGCCTGAGCCTGGGACCGAGGACCAGGCCCTCCCCTCCGCATCCTGCCAAAGAAAAAGCCCGGCTCGATGAGCCGGGCTTTTCCGTTTTCAACGGTGCGGGTCGCTTTACGCGCCGAGCACGCTCGTCGGGTCGACCTTCACGCCGGGGCCCATGGTCGAGGAGATCGCGACCTTCTGGATGTAGGTGCCCTTGGCGCCCGTGGGCTTCGCCTTGGAGACCGCGTCCGCGAACGCCTTGATGTTCTCGACCAGCTTGCCCTCGTCGAACGAGGCCTTGCCGATACCCGCATGGACGATGCCGGCCTTCTCCACGCGGAACTCGACCGCGCCGCCCTTGGCGGCTTCGACGGCGCTGCGCACGTCCATGGTGACCGTGCCGACCTTCGGGTTCGGCATCATGCCGCGCGGGCCGAGCACCTTACCGAGGCGACCGACGAGCGGCATCATGTCCGGGGTCGCGATGCAGCGATCGAAGTTGATCGTGCCGCCGTTGACCGTCTCGAAGAGGTCCTCGGCGCCCACCACGTCGGCACCGGCCGCGCGGGCTTCGTCCGCCTTGGGGCCGCGGGCGAAGACCGCCACGCGAACCGTGCGGCCCGAGCCGTTCGGCAGGTTGCAGACGCCGCGGACCATCTGGTCGGCGTGACGCGGATCGACGCCGAGATTCATGGAGATCTCGATGGTCTCGTCGAACTTGGCCTTAGCCCGGTCCTTGACGAGCTTCACCGCGTCCTGGATCGCGTAGAGCTTGACGATGTCGACACCCTCGCGGGCGGCGCGGATGCGCTTACCTTCCTTAGTAGCCATCTTGCCCTCCCCTTAGCCCACGATCTCGAGACCCATGGCCCGCGCGGAACCGCGGATCATGCTGACGGCGGAATCGATCGAATCGCAGTTCAGATCGACCATCTTGGCCTCCGCGATCTCGCGGAGCTGAGCCTCGGTGACGCGGCCGGCCGGCGCGCCCTTGCCCGGGGTCTTGGAACCGGAAGCCGGCTTCTTGCCGATCTTCATGTTCGCGGCCTTCTTCAGGAAGAAGGAGACGGGCGGCTGCTTCATCTCGAAGGTGAAGGACCGGTCCTGATACGCGGTGATGATCACCGGGATCGGCGTGCCCTTCTCCATCTGCCCGGTCTTCGCGTTGAAGGCCTTGCAGAATTCCATGATGTTGAGACCGCGCTGACCGAGCGCCGGACCGATCGGCGGCGACGGGTTGGCGGCGCCTGCGGGCACTTGCAGCTTGATGTAGCCCGAGATTTTCTTAGCCATGGGACTGCTCCCCAATGGACCAAACCTCCGGTGCCGACCGGATGGCGTGGCGGTTGCAGGGCGCGGTGCGGGCCGTTGTTGCCCCGGCTGGCGACCGGGCGGCCCTCCCGCGCATTAAGGCGAAGGACGAGGACGGGACTGACCCGGCGCTCGCCTTTCGCTGACGATCAGACCTTCTCGACCTGACCGTATTCGAGCTCGACCGGCGTGGCGCGGCCGAAGATGGAGACCGCCACCTTGAGGCGGGCGCGGCCCTCGTCGATCTCCTCGACGACGCCGTTGAACGAGGCGAAGGGGCCGTCCGAGACGCGCACCTGCTCGCCGATCTCGAAGCTGATGGACGGCTTCGGACGGTCGACGCCCTCGGCCACCTGGCCCTTGATCCGCTCCGCCTCCCGGTCCGGGATCGGCACCGGCTTCGACTTGTCGGCGCCGAGGAAGCCCGTGACCTTCGGGGTGTTCTTGATGAGGTGGTAGACCTCGTCCGTGAGGTCGCACTTCACGAGCACGTAGCCCGGGAAGAACTTGCGCTCCGCATCGACCTTCCGGCCGCGGCGCACCTCGACCACCTTCTCGGTGGGGACCATGACCTCGTCGAACTTCTCGGCCAGGCCGCGCTGGGCCGCCTGGTCCTTGATGGACTGGGCGACCTTGTTCTCGAAGTTCGAGTAGGCGTGGACGATGTACCAGCGCTTCGTCATTCCACTGTTATCCCTTAACCGCCGAGCCCGAGGACCGCGCGCACGCCAAAGCCGATCACCTGATCGACGATCAGGAAGAAGATGCTGGCGAGCACGGCCATGACGAACACCATCGCTGTGGTGATCACGGTCTCCTTGCGGGTGGGCCAGGTGACCTTCGCGGCTTCCGAGCGGACCTGCTGCAGGAACTCGAACGGGTTGGTTTTTGCCATGTCGCTTCGCCCCTCGCGCCCTGCGGCGCCGGAGCGTCCTCCTCGTGAGCCTCAAGGCCCAAATTGACAGGGGCGCGGAGCGTTTCAGCCCCGCGCCACCTGCCTGAAAACTTGTGTATTGGGCGCTCGCTTTAGCGCAAATCGCCCGCCTTGTCGACCCGGGCCCGATGGGCCGGATCCTGACCGCCCGAAGCCTTGCCGCGGACCGCGCCCGCCGCCGGGGCGCCTGAGGGGCGCCGTGGTGTCGGGTTGGCGGGGATCCGCTGGCAGGAGTGGAGGGACTCGAACCCCCAACCCCCGGTTTTGGAGACCGGTGCTCTAGCCGATTGAGCTACACTCCTCCGGCGGTCACAGGCCGCGGATGTGATCCGCGGCCCGGATGTCTTTCCCGCATCTTTCGCCCCTTGTCGAGCCCGAAAGTGCGGATCGGGCGGCGATGGGACGCCGCCCGGGAGGTCTTCAGTCCATGACCTGGGCGACGACGCCGGCGCCGACGGTGCGGCCGCCTTCGCGGATGGCAAAGCGCAGCTTCTCTTCCATGGCGATCGGCACGATCAGCGTCACTTCCATGGTCACGTTGTCGCCCGGCATCACCATCTCGGTG
>DATCJK010000027.1:0-40796 GCA_036562855.1 Microvirga sp. | reverse complement strand
CGTCCGCATCGAGAAGGAGAACACCACGATCATCGACGGCGCCGGCAAGAAGAAGGACATCGAGTCCCGCGTGGGTCAGATCAAGGCGCAGATCGAGGAGACCACCTCGGACTACGACCGTGAGAAGCTCCAGGAGCGTCTCGCCAAGCTCGCGGGCGGCGTCGCGGTCATCCGCGTCGGCGGCGCGACCGAGATCGAGGTCAAGGAGAAGAAGGACCGCGTGGACGATGCCATGCACGCCACCAAGGCGGCCGTGGAAGAGGGGATCGTTCCGGGCGGCGGCGTGGCGCTCCTGCGCGCCAAGGCGGCTGTTCAGAGGCTCACCTCGGACAACTCTGATGTGAAGGCTGGTATCAACATCGTCCTGAAGGCGCTTGAAGCGCCGATCCGTCAGATCGTCGAGAACGCGGGTATCGAAGGCTCGATCGTTGTCGGCAAGATCAACGACAACAAGTCAGAGACCTTCGGCTTTGATGCTCAGTCGGAGCAGTTTGTGGACATGCTGAAGGCAGGCATTGTGGACCCCGTGAAGGTTGTCCGCATCGCTCTGCAGGATGCAGCCTCAGTGGCAGCTCTTCTCATCACAACGGAAGCTATGATTGCCGAGTCTCCCAAGAACGAGTCTGCTCCGGCGATGCCGGGTGGCGGTGGCATGGGCGGCATGGGCTTCTAAGTCCGACTCCCTCCCGGACCAAGAGGTAGAAAGGGCCGCCCTCGGGGTGGCCCTTTTTCGTTTGGGGCCAGTTTGAGCACGCAATGACACCACTCGGAGATCCTGCATCCAGGGCGTAGATGACGGTCAGGAGGCTTGCGATAGACGGATCGGCGTTCAGCCCGTGATCAGCATCTTACCGTTTGTCTGATTTCCGCGTGACCGCAGGAGCCTCGTTCCGAATGATGCTGGATGTCGGCAACTCGGGACAGAGCGTGATGATCAACACGCTCGGGCAATCAGCTAATTTCCTCAGCTCTCATTACCGTGACCTAGCGATTTGGTGGGCCGCTGGCGAGTATGCTCCGCCGGCCTACTCACGAGAGGCTGTTGAACAGGTCGCACGCTCGCAAGCACACTTCAGCCAGCGTGTTGAGGGCCCTGAGCTAGCTAATTCCCCTCTCCGAATGAGGTTCTCACCCTCGCTAGTCCATCAACATCCAGGGGCTCTACCCGCAAGATGTTAAAGCCGAAGGCCGATGATCGTTTTGAGAAGATAAGACGCTCATACCCGCTGATTGGAAGCGGTAGGAAGAAGACACCGTCGCTGTCGCCGCGCAAGAAGCAGCGAAGGCCGACGTAGAAGCTTTCTTCGTAACCTCTGATCGCCTTTCGGATTAGGGGGTGAATAACAAGAGTCGTTTGTTTCTTTTGGCAGATGTCCTCTACCTCATCAAAACTCAACATGGCTGGCCTCGCTCAGCAGAACTCTTGAGCTTCTACTCCTTAGAACCAACGTGGATGAAGCTCGACGGTTCATCAGAAACTTGCGTGATAGCTCTACCAAAGTGATCTCTGCGCTAGTCGAAGCGTCAACGCCTCCAGCAACCGCCAATGGCGGGTCACTATGTGTCGACCCAATGGTGGGCGAGACCCTTCGTAACTGAGCGCTGCCTTACGTCAGCAGTGCTCCCGAGTGACTTTCGTGGGTTCAGAGCCTTGCTGTGCAAAGGTCCTAGCTAACGCTCACAACGCCTGCAGGATCGCGCGGCGCGATAGCGGCGCATCCAGCCACGCCTCCTGCTGTCGCCGTCGGATTTGATTCTTAGCGCCGCAGCGGTGGCATGCATCAGTCAGAATTGGTTGAGAGGACGCGAGATGGCGACGATCAGAAAACTAAGGGGCAGATGTCGGCTGCCCGCCGTTATGAAGCAACTATATCATACTGAAATCGACAATCTGCGGAGCGATTCCTTCAGGTTAAGGCGAGCGTTCAGTTGCCTGCCGACCCGAGAACAATTTGAAGAGAATTGTTGCTGGGATTTGACGTGATGCTGATCAAGCCAAAGGCGCTCCAATTCGCCTGCTACAAGTGCGATGGTCCGTCGTTCTCTGTGGTTGGAGCGCTGACGGAGGACGCAGAAGTGGTTTGCGGATCCTGCGGTGCAGCGTTCGGTGAATGGCAAGGCTTCCTCAGCGTCCTGACTATTGGGCGCCTCTTCGAAACCTCCCTCGATGACGGCGCTTTGAGCCTCAGCGAAGGTGACCGCGAGCGCTGCCAATGCTGAAGCGAAGGAGGCTCGCTGCGACGGCGCAGATCGGGTTCGAGGTCTAAACAGACGCTGCTGCTGTGCTGGCGACGGGCACGCGAGCTAAAGGTCAGCTCGCTGGCTGGGCGCTGTCCATCGCCGGTTTTGCCCTGTGGGGCTACGGCTATCTCACACTCGGGCACAGCCCCATCATGAACTGGCCGGCTCTCGTCCCAGGCTGGCTGGCCGAGACAATGCCCAACCTCGAGGCAGAAGCTGGCATGACGCTCCTCATCCTGGGGAGCTTGCCTGTGCACTGGGATTGGTGGCGGCACAGTTGCCCGAACGAGATGCGGTAGCCCCCGCTGCCGCTAGGGGGACAGGAGTATCAGCTGCCCGCGTTGCTCCTGTCCCTCGCCATCAAGCGGTGGTCGGCTCGTCCATCGCTCCTTCAGGCGCGGTTCAGGGGCCGCTCTACACAACGAGCCCACAGAGGGTCACAACCCATGACGAACGGCTCACCCGATGACGACGCTCAGGAGACGTCCTCTGCCGACTTCTGGCCGAAGTTCGTCCTGCTCACGGCTGGCCTACTGACAGTGATCTGGATTGGCGCCATGGCTCTAGGCGCCTGGAGTGTTGTCGATCACTTCGTGCACTAAGCCGAAGGCGGGGAGTGTCGCAGCTGACGGGTGCTCAGTCGTGCTGGGGCAGCTCAATGGCGCGGTGAGCGCATTCCAGGAACAGGGCCGCACAGGCCAGATAGATGTTCGCGATGGCAAGCAGGCTCACGGCAGGGGTCCTGGGCTGAAGAGCAGCAACAGGACCAGTGCTAAAGCGAGCCGATTGAAGGCTGCTTGTCAGAACCAATAAACTTGTCCGGATCGTCCCTTGAGGGAGGCGTATGACCGGCTACTCGTGCCAGGGCAGCAGGCTCGCCTGGTGGCAACACTGCAGGAACACAGCCGCACACAGCAGGTACAGATTGACTGCAACAAGCACGCTCATCGGCGAGGCTCCTTAGCCAGAGAAGGCAGGGAACAGCAGTGGGCAACCTGCTTAAGCCTGCTCCCCTATGGTTAATCAAGAGTTAACTCACGCGTTCCTGGAGACCACTTACCGCTGGTTTGGAGGCGCTCACTCGGTCATCGTAGGACGGCGTGCTTTGACGGGTCCTCGCCAGGATCCAGAAGGTCTCCGAAGGTCAAGACCTGATCGATAATCCTCCCCCTGGCCCTACGAGCTAACGCGGCCCGATTAGCAGGGCTGTTCTCCTTGAGCGGTGCCGTTGCGACTTCCGGCTCTAGCAGCCCCCGATACACCACGCGGCCTAATGTGTGGCGGGCGGCTGCCGCAGCGATGCTCAGGCCGAAGTGCGACAATCCGATCTAGCCGCGGTGTACAGCCATCCCGCAACTGAAGACAGTCTCCATCGATAGGCTTACAGCAGTTGCCCTCGGGTAGGCTCTGCGCCGTTCTGCTGGTGATCGGAGCCCGTGCCAGGCTGCGCAGATCGATGCCTTGGAGCACCTAAAAGACCTTTGAGCCGAACCGCGGGCAACCCTGCTTTGGGCGAATTGCTGGCTGTTTAGATGAACAAGTCTCCCTTGCATTAGGTCTCAATTGGCCTTGGGTGGCAGAGTAAACAGCGACAGGAAACGTCCGGCCAACGCCCGGTCTCCCTCAATCTGCAACAACTCTAATGGCGCACCGCCATAGACAACGGCTGCAACGTTCGTTGGCTCGCCCACGATCAGGGCCGCGCCATATTCCGGTTCCCCGCGCGCAACCTGGATGGCACCGTTTGCGACCTGAGCCACATAGACCATCTCGCCAAAGCGGAACGCAACAGCGCCGGCGAAGCCTTTCGCCCGCCCAGCGTCCAGCATGGCGGTGAAGGATAGCATGATCGACACGCCCGACAGCGGCAGGGTCGGATCGTGCAACGGCGACCGGGCCGCCCAGCGGCCCATCTCGCGAATGAGCGGCGCTGCCTCAAGTCCCCACTCGGTGGCTTCATAGACCTGCACGGAGGCCGGCGGCGGGAGCTTGCGCCGCCGCACGAGGCCACGGTTCTCGAGCTCCTGCAAGCGCTGTGTCAGGACATTAGCGCTGATCGCCGGCAGGTCTGATCGCAAATCAGAGAACCGCCGGGCGCCGAGCAGCAGCTCCCGCATCACCAGCAAGGCCCAACGCTCCCCGATCAGCTCCAGCGCATGTGCTGTTCCGCAAGCATCGTCATACCTGCGCGTCAGTTCCGTTCGCGGCGCTCCAGTTGTTTTTTCTAACTTCATAGTTGCAGGATATAACTGATTAAGTCATGCTTCAAGGGCCAGCAACGGCAGACGGACAATCCGGGGCGGCTTCCAGCCAATTCCTGACCCAGCGGAGTAGAGAGCATGACCAATCCTGCCGGCAGCTTCATTTGGTATGAGCTGATGACGCCTGATCCTGAAGGGTCCAAGCGCTTCTACGACTCGGTCGTCGCAGGCTGGACCATCGAGGCGCAGCCATCTGGCGAGATGGACTACCAGATGATCGCCCGAAGCGATGGCGGCCACAGCGGCGGGCTGTTGCGGTTGAGCGAGGAGATGCAGGAGCACGGAGCGCGCCCGTGCTGGCTCGGCTATCTCGGCGTGCCCGATGTGGACGCCGCGGTTGCCCAGGTCGAGACTGATGGAGGGCGCACGCTCCTGCCGGGACGCGACCTCCCTGGCATAGGGCGCATCGCCATGGTCGCTGACCCTGACGGCGCGCCCATCTACCTCATGACGCCGACCCCGCCGGTTGGACAGCCTGATACCAAGAGCGACGTCTTTTCTGTCAATCGTCCACAACACGTCCGCTGGAACGAACTACAGGCAAGCGATCAAGAACGATCGGTCAGCTTCTACACCCGACACTTTGGATGGCGGCAGGAGGGCGCTATGGATATGGGTGACCTCGGCTCCTACCGCTTCCTCTACCAGGATGAGGTCATGATCGGCGCCATCATGCCGAAGATGCCTGGTACGCCTCAGGCTGCGTGGACCTTCTACATCGGTGTTGCCGACATCGACCGAGCTGCGCAAGCAGTTCGCGCTGGCGGTGCTACGATCCTGCAAGAACCAATCGAGATCCCGGGCGGCGAGTACTCGCTCACCGCCATTGACCCCCAGGGCGCCGTCTTTGGGCTGGTCGGCCCGCGCCACCAAGGAGAATAACTATGGCCAGCGACAAGCTCACGACCTGCCTGTGGTTCGATCACAGGGAAGCTCGCAAGGCTGCGGAGTTCTACGCCGCAACCTTTCCCGACAGCCATGTAGGTGCTCCCATGCACGCCCCTTCAGACTTCCCCGGCGGAACGCAAGGCACCGAGCTCACGGTGGAGTTCACCCTGCTCGGGCGGCACTTCGTCGGCCTCAATGGTGGTCCCAACTTCAAGGCGAATGAGGCGGTCAGCTTTATGGTCCTGACCGAGGACCAGGCGGAGACCGACCGCTATTGGAACGCCATTGTCGGCAATGGCGGTCAGGAGAGTGCGTGCGGCTGGTGCAAGGATCGCTGGGGCTTCTCCTGGCAGATCACGCCAAGGGCGCTACTGCGTGCCAACAGCAATCCGGACAAGGCTGCAGCCAAGCGGGCTTTCGAAGCCATGATGACGATGGGCAGAATCGATATCGCTAAGATCGAGGCTGCGGAGCGCGGAGAAGCTGTCGATGCGTAAGATTATTGGCTCTCTGTTCCAGTCCCTCGACGGAGTGGTCCAGGCACCGGGTGGGCCTGAGGAGGACCCGGCCGGCTTTGCGCATGGTGGCTGGGTGTTCCCCTTCTTCGACGGCTCGCTGGATGAGCCGATGGGGCGCCTCTTCGGTAGCAGTTTCGAGCTGCTGCTCGGGCGGCGTACCTACGAGATCTTCGCCGCCTACTGGCCCCACCATGGCGATCAGCCGATCGGCGAAACGTTCAATGCGGTTCGAAAGCATGTGGTGACATCGTCCGACCGGCCGCTGACGTGGAACAATAGCCAGCGCCTCGTCGGTGATCCGGCCGAGGCTGTCGCGCGTCTCAAGGCCGGTGAGGGGCCGGACCTGCTCATCCAGGGCAGCAGCATGCTCTACCAGGCGCTGCTTCCCGCTGGCCTCGTCGACCAGCTGACGTTGATCACCTACCCAATCATGCTAGGGCGCGGCAAACGCTGGTACTCGGGCGATCCGGCAACTGCTCGTTCATGGAAGCTGGTTGAACAGGCGCACGCGCCGAACGGCGTCCACTTCGCATCGTTTGCGCGCAACGGCGAGGTTCGTACCGGCAGTTTTGCCACGAAGCCCCCGAGCGAGGACGAACTTGCGCTCCGTAAACGTCAAGCAGAAGGTCACTGGTGAGCCTACAGCAGATTGTTGGCTCCAAATTGGATCAGACGTGTAAGTGGGTCAAACAACAACCGGACTGCCTCGCTGAGGCTGGGAGAATGGGGCGGCATTCCACCTAGTCATCCCGCAAAGAGGACCGCTCCTGAGGTGCTTGGAGAAGGCAAGCCGCTAAAAACCGCAAAGACTCACACGGGTTGCGTTGAGCCACACGGAAAGTAAAACGTCAGCAAAAGCGGAGACTTCGGAGTGGCGGAGAGGGGGAGACTCGGACGACCGGTACGGTTGTCACTTTTAGCCCGTGTAAGTGTGTGATTTTACGCTTGAATTTGGCCCCGCTAGTCTCCGTGTCGACCCAGAGAACAGTTCGCGTTAGTCGGCGTACCCAGCAGTTTTGCCCCTGAACCCGACGTTTCAGACGTCCGGTTGGGTCATCTGGGGATCAAAGCTGCACCCTGTACAGCGTCACATCCAGTACCTGGCCCATCCGATCGGCTGCAGGTCCTGACGTGGGAGCGTCCTGCGTCACTCGACTGCAATGACCTCGATCTCGGCTCCGGAGAGGCTGGCAACATCACCAACACGGCGGCCCAGGAGAGCGCGAGCTAAAGGGGAGACATAGGATACTGAACCCTTCTTTGCGTCCGCCTCGTCCTCGCCGACGATGCGGAACGTCTGGCGCCGCCCGTCCTCCCGTTCGAAGGTCACCTGGCTCCCGAACACGACGACGCTGGCCGATGTGTCGAGTTGGACCACTTGAGCGCTGGCGCGCCGGGCTGCGTAGTAGCGCAGATCCCGAGCAGCAAGAGCGATCGCAGTCCGATCCGCATTCATGTCACTCGCGGTTTGAGCTGTGGCGTAAGCAGACCGTGCTGCTGCAAGCGCCTGGTCGAGCTCGGCCAGACCTTCTGGAGTGACAAGGTTGGGATGAGGCGAGAGGGGTCGGTCCGGCACATAAGCTGCTGCCGCCTCAAGATCCTCTTCACGTGTGAATGCGACGCTCAAACTTCCTCCTCTCGTCCTGCCTTACTCGAGAGATATGGAAACAGGCGCGACGTTTGCAAACAGCCGATGCCAAACTTGGCAGGGAATGGCGGTGCCGGTCGGCTAGAGCTGAACTTGCTTTGCGCCTAACTCGGCCGTTCTGGGCTCTTATTCGGTGCCAAGCTAGCTTTGCGGTGCTCCGGGTCTGGGCTACAACCTGTCAGCGGTTCGGCTGTTCGGAGATGCTCCAGGCGATGATCGACGATCCTCCTCTCATACGAGTTCGGCGCCGCGTCCCGCGCCCCACGTCCGAGCAGCTTCGGACGCTGCAGGGCACGCCGACGGGATATATCGTCGATGCACTGCAGGGCCGGGCTGCCCTTGCGTGCAGGATCAAGCCGGTTGTCCCGGAGCAGGCAGAGTTTTGCGGTGTTGCTCTCCCCTGCCATGTCGGTCCGGCCGACAACCTGGCTGTGTTCGCGGCACTCCCCCTCATCCAGAAGGGAGACGTCATTGTGGCAGCGGCCGACGGCTATTGCGAGACGGCTGTTGTGGGCGATCTCGTGCTTGGAATGGCCCGCAACCAAGGCGCAGTCGGCTTCGTGACCGACGGCTGCGTGCGCGACGTTCCTGGCATCCGGGAAGTCGGCCTGCCCTGCTTCGCCTCCGGGATTACACCAAACTCGCCGGTGAAGAACGGACCTGGCACGGTCAACCTGCCGATCGTCGTTGCAGGGCAGACGGTGTCAGCTGGAGATATCATCATCGGCGACACCGAGGGCGTGGTTGTCATCCCCTACAATCTAGTCGATGCGGTGATCTCAAGCCTCGAAGGAATTCGCACGGCGGAAGCTGCCCTTCTGGCGCGTGTGGCCGCGGGGCTCGGTGTCCCTGAGTGGGTGGAGAAGCTCTACCAAGACGGTCGCGTGCAGGAAGTCTAAGCACATCTCACCAGCGCTCATGTCGATCCCGTACCGACCTTCCGGCGCTCTTGATGCTCGATCTCAGCGCGCTTCTGCGCTGTTCTGTTGACCTTTGGATCTTCGAGTTGGAGAGGAATGGTGCGGGTAGCGGTTCTGGGCACAGGCGCCATGGGCGCGATTTTTGGAGCCGCGCTGTCCCGGGGCGGCGCTGATGTCGTCTTTTTCGATCAGCGCCCTGAGGTGGTCGACGCGGTTCGGCAGGACGGGCTGCAGGTTTCAGGGGCCTTAGGAGACATGAACTTGCGCTGCGCTGCCACGTCGGAGCGGACGGCACTGGGCGCGATCGACCTGGCGCTGGTTCTGGTGAACGCCAGCGCGACCGCGGCAGTCGCGCCCATCGCCGAGGGCTGCCTCAAGCCGGACGGCTTCGTTCTCACCCTGCAGAACGGGATCGGCAACTGGGAAGAACTCACCAAGTGCCTCGGGGTGCAGCGCGTCTTGGCGGGCTCAACCTTCAATAGTGGAGAGGGGCTCGGTCCGGGACGGAGCTTGCACACGCATCTGGGGCCAACTTGGATCGGCGAACTGGACGGGACGGTCTCGCAGCGCGCCCAAGCGCTCGCCGCGATGTTCCGGGTGGGCGGTTTGGAGGTCGAGGTCGTCACCAACGTGGTTGCGGTGATCTGGAGCAAGTTCGTCCATAACTGCGCCATCAACCCCGTGGCCGCCGCGACCGGGTTGCGGCCGAGCGAGATTGCGCGGAACCCCCATGCCGCGGCGCTACTCGACGGCATTCTGGACGAGGTACTGGCCGTTGTGGACGCCAAAGGCATCACGCTGCCCGAGAGCAATCCACGGGAGCACATCCGCGATCATTGCTGGGAGCGCTCCAACAAGCCCTCCATGCTGCAGCACATAGAGAGCGGGCGCGAAACAGAGATCGACGCCCTAAATGGAGCGCTGGTGGAGCAGGCAAGGCTGCATGGTATCGCGACGCCGATCAACGAGGTGGTGGTGCAGGTAATCAAGGGCCGCGAGGCCGCCCTGCGCGCGGCTGACGGTAAGCTGGCCGGGTTAGCAGATGGGAGGGAGGGCTTGTAAGGGCCACGCCAAGACCGATGGGGCTCCTGAGTCTAGGAGTCGAATTCCCGGGCCGGTCGATGTTGATGAGCATGCCGAGGGTTTGGATAGCGGCCATTCAGTTCCACTGGCTCACCGCCCCGTCTGACTTGGCGGCCGCTAGGGTCAAGGACGAACCGTTCGAAGCGAAAGCCGCCGGGACACGATGTGCAGCAAAACCTCACGAATTGCTCATGCCGCTCATCAAGTGTTTTGGCCGCGTTTGAGACCTCAAATGTATGGAGGCAAGCCGATGGGGACAAACCGCGTGAACCGCAGCCCGCGCAGGAGCCCCGCGAGGAATATTCCCTGGGTGCTCGCAACGATCCTCTTGCTGCTCCCCCTGCTTGCGATGCGGTTCTCGGACGAAGTGAACTGGGATGAGACGGACTTCATCGTTATGGGTGTCATGCTGTTCGGCGCTTGCGGGACCTTCGAACTGGCCGCGAGGATGACGGGCGACACCGCCTACCGAGCGGCGGTCGGCATCGCAGTTGTGGCGGTATTCCTCCTCATATGGATCAATCTCGCTGTTGGGATTATCGGAAGCGAGAACAATCCAGCCAACTTGCTCTACGCCGGCGTGCTATCGGTTGGGATCGCGGGCGCCATTATTGCGCGCTTTCAGCCGATTGGCATGTCACGTGCTCTGGTCGCGACAGCGCTCGCTCAGGTCCTGGTCGCAGTCATAACCTTAATTTTTGGATGGGGCTCCGACGGGGCGAACTGGCCCCGGGTGATATTCGTCATCAACGGCTTCTTCGCGGCGCTGTGGCTCGTATCGGCTTGGCTGTTTCGGCAGGCGGCGCGATAGCAGCCCATCACGAGCATAGCACCCCAATGACTACCAAGTGACAACCGGACGGGGTCTCACCAGGCTGGAGAACGCAGTGCTTTCGGCCCGGAACCAGGCCTGAGAATGCGCCGGATGTCGGCAGGTGAGAGACAGCTCTGGGACAAAAAACTTAAACACGGGCGCGACTTGCGGCGCTTCGTGAAAAAGGCAAAAGACTATTTATTACAGAGACTTAGATGTGGCGGAGCGGGCGAGACTCGGATCTCCGGTACGGTTGTCGGTTTCAGGCTATCTAAGTGGCTGGAATTGGCCATTGATTGGGCCCTACTGTTCTCCGCTTGGGCGTAGAGAGCAGTTCGCGTCAGCCCTGCGAATGTCCGCTTAGGCCCATATCTGCTCCATTGTCGGCTGGCACATAGGAGGTGCAAAGGTCGGATCACCCCTTCGATGTGCGCCCTAAGCTGTCCAGGAGCGCCCGGTTCAGGGCCTCAACGATAAGGCGGAAGCTGCACGGCTTTTCCAGCCACTCTACGTGCTCAAAGCCCTCCAGCAAGCCTTCATACCGGTGCCGGGCCGAGTGGATGAGGAGGGGGACGCCACGCGCCTCAAGCTCGATCGCTAAGTCGCGGCAGGCTTCGCCGTTGAGGCTCACGTCGAGAATGGCGGCGTCGGGCCGGTTGTCCTTGATCCAGTCCAGAGCAGCCGCACAGGTATGGAAGGGCTGAACCCTGAAGCCCTCATCCGTGAGCCGGTCCTCGAGCGCGATGCTGATGGTTGCGCTGTCCTTGAGGAGAAGGATCAGAACTGGGGATGTGGGTGTGCGTCGGGGCTGCATGTGTTTGCCCCTCTCAGGTCGCCCTCCGTTTGGTCGAGGCGTAGGGGGTTACATGCGCCAAGAACCACCGTGAAGGCGTTCACCTGTGACGGGACACCCTGCCACAAAGCTTGACCGTTGGACAGCCGCCGCAGCTCGAAGGCACTGAGGAGGAGACCGTCATAGTCTCGGCGAGGCTTGTGGCGACCAAACAGCGGCGTGGGCACCAATATCTGTAAAGAGCATCCGCAACCCCGATCTGCACGATCTACATGAATGTAAGGCTGAACGCTGAGCAAGGACGCACGGCTGCCGCAGCCGTACTTTTGTTGTGGCTGTAGCACCAAGGTCCTTCACATTCGTCTTGGAAGTCGGCAACGTGGGGCCATGATGTATTATCGCCTCCTGTCGGCAGCCGTCGTCCTGTTCATGTCCACTGGCGCCGGGGCCGCGGATCTGGCTCCTGCGGAACCTGCGCGCCTGCCGGTGTCCGACACATGGCTCATGACCCTGAAGGGCAACGTTCGCGTCGGTCCAAGCTTTCCCGGATCAGACGAGTTCAGCGTCTTCGGCTTTCCCTCCGTAAGCTTCCGCCGCGCAAGTTCGATAATGCGGTTCAGTGCGCCAGATGACGGCCTGTCTTTTTCTGTTCTAGACCGCAGTTCGCTCCGCATTGGTGTCGTTGGCCGGTTGCAAGGCGGACGGGACTATGAGGACGACCGGCGCCTGTTTGGGCTGTCCAAGGTCGATTGGGCGGTAGAGGCGGGCCTGTTTGCCGAGTTCTGGGCAACCGACTGGCTTCGTGCCCGCGCTGAAGTCCGCCGCGGCTTCAACGGTCATGAAGGCTTCGCTGGCGATCTTGGGTTGGACTTGGTCCATCGCTTTGGAGCTGTGACAGCGTCGCTCGGGCCGCGATTGTCCCTCCGCGACGATGAGTTCATGCGAACGTACTTTGGCGTCACCCCAGTGGAGGCTGCGCTCAATGGGGCCGTCACGCCCTACCGGCCCACTGGCGGCATCTATTCGGTGGGGGGCGTGGCGAGTCTGAGCTATGACTGGACCCCACAATGGAGCACGAGCGCCTATCTGTCCTACAACAGACTTGTTGGTGATGCGGCTGACAGCCCAATTGTCCGTCAACTTGGCTCCGAGCACCAATTCGGAGGAGGCGTGACGATCTCCTACACGTTCGACACAGGGCTGAGATGGCCGTGACAGCCTAATCAAGGTCAAGGATTGTCTCAAACCGCTGCAGCCCTGCGAAGTTGAAGGCGCTCTCCTCTATTCGCTGACTAGGGTCCTTCTCACCCCATTGAAGATGTACCGAGGATGATCCTCTGGCACAAAAACCTCGGGCATGAGGTGGAAGGGCGTCACGCCGGTCCGAAGGGCTGAGTCGTACTTTCCGTGCTCCGCCCCAGTGCGCGGGTCGTAATTCATCAGATCGGCGTAGCCTCCCGCGATCTCCTGCTCGCCCGCCTTTTCGAAGCCGAGATGGAGGAAAGTCGCCAAGCCGTGCACGCCAAAACACGCGCTAGGCTCTTTCAGCCACGCTAACGCGGCAATCACCGCATCCTCTCCAATGCTCAACTCCTTGAAGCGTGGGACCGCCAAAACCGCATCCAGCACGTCCCGTCTAACCCACATCATCTTCTCTTTGAACGGCATGATGGGGTCGTCGGCATTGAGGAACGGCGTGTAGGCGAGGTCGCGGCTCGCTCCCAGCTTGACCGAGTAAGCGCAGTGGCCTTGCTCGAGAAAGGAATGCACGGCCTGGCGGAGGTTTGCATCGACAATCGCATCTGCATCGTAGGTGCTGTCATCGTCCATCAGCATGGCGAGGCGGTACGATGCCTGAGCGTGCATCATCTTCACAGCCGTTTGAACAACATCCCCAATTCGGCCATGCGGTCGCGTGGCTCTCATCAAGACCAGCACCTGCCGGTCGATCGCCTCCGTGAAGTCACGCTCAAGTGCAAGCAGATAATCGTCTCGGTAGTCTTGTGCATAGACGAAGACGGAGGTTGTGAGACCACCCTCTTCGATTGCTGGTAGGAAACCCTCCTGCAGGTCTAGGAGGAGGCGCCTTAGAACCTCTCCGCGGCCGCGACTGCAGATGAGGATGGCGACGTCACGGCGGATCATGGAGCGGGTACTCGGTTCCGACACACGAAAGACGAGAGGTGTAGATGCACCCCAGTTGCGCATGCAAGAACCAGTCGTCACGGCGGCTTCGTCATGGTCAGCCCGCTTGGAGGCCCGTGAGCATCAGCCTGGAGGCAGACGGAGATCAGCGCCCCATGTCTGCTTATTGGCAGATGAGGAACTCGGTCGAACAACAACCGGACTGCCTCGCTGAGGCCGGGAGAATGGGGCGGCATTCCACCCAGTCAGCCCCGCAAAGAGGGCCGCTCCTGAGGTGCTCGGAGACGGACAGCAGCCGAAAACCTCAAAGATTTACGTGGGTTGTGGCGTGTCATCCGGAAAGGAAAACGTCAGCAAAAACAGAGATTTAGGAGTGGCGGAGAGGGGGAGATTCGAACTCCCGATACGGTTGCCCGTATGCCGCATTTCGAGTGCGGTGCATTCAACCACTCTGCCACCTCTCCGCAAAGCCGAGGTCGGCGGTTGATGCGGGGTGGATATCATGGGGGGCGGGGGCGGGCAAGCGGGCGAATGCGGGCTGTGCAGAGGTCGGCGGGAGGTGGGTCGTGGATGGGGAAGGCCGGTTCCGGCCGCTGCTCCTGTCGGCCGAAAACCGTGCCTGTGCTGTGATTTACGGTTGACAGAAGGGGCCGTTCCCCTTTATGGCCACACGTCCAAGGCGCGGGCCCTCCAGGTCCCGCCCTTTTCGTTTGCGGAGACCCCCGGGTCTCCGCGTCCCATAGCCGGGAACTGCCAAGAAGCCGGCCCTGCGGGTCTCCCGCGGAGAGCCGGGTTTGAACACGAGGTTTTAAGATGTTCGCAGTGATCAAGACCGGCGGCAAGCAGTATCGCGTGGCCGCCGAGGACGTCATCACCATCGCCAAGATGGAAGGGGAGCCGGGTCAGGCCGTCACCTTCGATCAGGTGCTCATGCTCTCCAACGACAACGGCATCGAAGTCGGCGCCCCGGTCGTGACGGGCGTGACCGTGACGGGCACGGTGGTGGAGCACACCCGCGGCGAGAAGGTGATCGCCTTCAAGAAGCGCCGTCGTCAGAATTCGCGCCGCAAGCGCGGGCATCGCCAGGACTACACCGTGGTGCGGATCACCGAGATCCTCTCCGGCGGCGCGGCGCCCAAGAAAGCCGCGGCGAAGAAGTCCACCAAGGCTGCGGCGGACGCCGAGCCGGCCGCGACCGCTGAATAAGCGTCGGGTCTCGAACAGAATACGGGAGTAACCCATGGCTCACAAAAAAGCAGGCGGCTCGTCTCGTAACGGCCGCGACTCCGCAGGCCGTCGTCTCGGCGTCAAGAAATTCGGCGATCAAGCGGTGATTGCCGGCAACATCATCATCCGTCAGCGCGGCACCAAAGTGCACGCGGGCGCCAATGTCGGCATGGGCAAGGATCATACCCTCTTTGCCACGGCCGATGGACGCGTCCGATTCCTCACCCGGGCCGGCCGAGCCTTCGTATCGGTCGTCCCGGCCCAAGAGGCCGCAGAGTAAACGGCGAGAGCAAAACGAAGGAGCTCCCGCCGGCATCACACCGACCCGGCGGATCACAGCTCCAAACGGCCCCCAAAGGCCAAGCTCCAGATCCGAAGCGACAGGGGAGGTGGGATGTCCGCCTCCCCTTCGTCGTTTCAGGGCCCGATCAAGGCGGGCCCGCCCTTCAAGGATCGGAGCAGGACCATGTTTCCCGACCTCACCCGTGACGACGTGTTTCGCTTGGAGACCCGGCGGTTGTGGCTGCGCTGGCCGCGCCTTGCCGACGTGCAGGCCATCGTCCGTCTTGCCGGCGAGAAAGCGGTCGCGGAGATGACGGCCCGAATTCCGCATCCCTACTCGGTGGAGGACGCGGAGCGCTTCGTGTTCCATGCCCGGCAATCGAACGCGGACGGGACGGGCCTGCAACTCGCCATCACGCCCAAGGGGCGGCCGAACAGCCTCATCGGCATGGTCGGCATCGGCCCGAGCCCGGAGGGCGGGGAGCCGCATCTCGGCTATTGGGTGGGCTCGCCCCATTGGGGCGAGGGCTTCGCCACGGAGGCCGCGCGGGCGCTCATCGACGCGCTCTTCGCCTATACGCCGGAGCCCGAGCTCACCTCCGCGGCCCGGGTGATCAACCCCAATTCCCGGCGCGTGCTGGAGAAATGCGGCTTTGCCTTCCAGGGCTCCGGGCTCATGGCCTTCGAGGCCAGGGGCGGGGTCTACCCGGTCGATCATTTCCGCCTCGACCGGCGCGCCTGGGAGAGCCTCAAGGCCTGGGGCCACGCGGACCTCGTGCACGAGGCGCCCCCGGCCGCCCTTGCGGCGGATCTCCTGGCGGCGAAGTAGGCCGCCCGCGATCCGATCGGCCGCGGCAACCCCGGGCTCCCCGTCAACCATGGGGAGCCCGGCCCGGCCGGCCTGCGTTGCCCCCTCGGGCCGGTTCTTCTAAGGACATCGGATCATGAAATTTCTCGACCAAGCCAAGATCTTCATAGCCTCCGGCGGGGGCGGCGCGGGCTGCGTCGCGTTCCGCCGGGAAAAGTTCATCGAGTTCGGCGGGCCGAACGGCGGCGATGGCGGCCGGGGCGGCGATGTGTGGGTGGAATGCGTGGAGGGTCTCAACACCCTCATCGACTACCGCTACCAGCAGCATTTCCGCGCCCAGCGCGGCGAGCACGGCATGGGCTCCAACCGCACCGGCGCCAACGGCAAGGACGTGGTGCTGAAGGTGCCGGTCGGAACCGAGATCCTCGCCGAGGACGGGGAGACCCTGATCGCTGACATGACCGAGGTCGGGCAGCGGGTGATGCTCGCCAAGGGCGGCAATGGGGGCTTCGGCAACGCCCATTTCACCACCTCCACGAACCGCGCCCCGCGCCGGGCCAATCCAGGCCTGGAAGGCGAGGAGCGCTGGCTCTGGCTGCGCCTCAAGCTCATCGCGGATGCGGGGCTCGTGGGGCTGCCCAATGCGGGCAAGTCCACCTTCCTGGCCACCGTGACGGCCGCGAAGCCCAAGATCGCGGATTACCCCTTCACCACGCTCCATCCGGGCCTTGGCGTCGTGCGTTCGGACAATCGCGAATTCGTCCTCGCCGACATCCCGGGCCTTATCGAGGGCGCCTCCGAGGGCGCGGGCCTCGGCGACCGGTTCCTCGGCCATATCGAGCGCTGCCGGGTGCTGCTCCACCTGGTGGAGGGCACCAGCGAGCATGCGGGCCGGGCCTACAAGGTCGTGCGCGGCGAGCTCGAAGCCTATGGCCACGGGCTCACCGACAAGCCCGAGATCGTGGCGCTCTCGAAGGCCGATGCCCTCGACGAGGACACTCTGAAGGAGCAGCTCGCCCGCCTCAAGCGCGCCGCCAAGACGAAGCCTTACGTGCTCTCCTCGGCCTCCGGCCAGGGCGTCCAGGAGGTGCTGCGCGCCCTGAGGGCCCATATCGATGGGGCCAAGGCGGAGGAGGCCCCGGCCGAGGCCGAGGGGGAATGGCATCCGTGAGCCCGGAGCTCCACCAGTTCCGCCGCGTCGTCCTCAAAGTCGGGTCGTCGCTCCTCGTCGATCGGGGGCGGGGCCGGCTGAACCATGCCTGGCTGGCCGCGCTCGCCGAGGACATCGCGGAGCTGCACGCCCGGGGCGTCGACGTGCTCGTGGTCTCGTCCGGCGCCATCGCGCTCGGGCGCACGGTGCTCAGCCTCCCCTCCGGCCCCCTGAAGCTCGAGGAGAGCCAGGCGGCCGCGGCGGTCGGGCAGATCGCCCTTGCCCGCATCTGGTCCGAGGTCCTGGCCCATCACGGCATCACGGCCGGGCAGATCCTGGTGACCCTCGCGGACACGGAGGAGCGGCGCCGCTATCTCAACGCCCGCGCCACCACCCTCAAGCTCCTCGAGATGCGCGCGGTGCCCATCGTCAACGAGAACGACACGGTGGCGACGAGCGAGATCCGCTACGGCGACAACGACCGCCTCGCCGCCCGCGTCGCCACCATGATCGGCGCCGACCTCCTGGTGCTCTTCTCCGACATCGACGGCCTCTACACCGCCCCGCCGGCCGCGGATCCGGCCGCGCAGCACATCCCGGTGGTCGAGCGCATCACTCCGGCCATCGAGGCAATGGCAGGGGGCGCTGCCTCCGAGCTCTCCCGGGGCGGCATGCGCACCAAGATCGAGGCCGGCAAGATCGCGGCCGCCGGCGGCACCCACATGATCATCGCGGACGGGCGCACCAAGAACCCCCTGCGGCGCATCGCGGAGGGCGCCCGCTGCACCTGGTTCCTCACCCCCTCGAACCCCGCCACCGCCCGCAAGACCTGGATCGCCGGAGCCCTGGAGCCCCGCGGCACCATCCATGTGGACGAGGGCGCGGCGCGGGCGCTTCGGGGCGGCGCGAGCCTCCTGCCCGTGGGCGTGCGGCGGATCGAGGGCCAGTTCTCGCGGGGCGATGCGGTGACGATCCGCGATTCCGGCGGCGTCATCGGTCGCGGCCTCGTCGCCTACGACGCGGAGGAGGCGGGCCGGATCCTTGGCCGGGCCAGCCGCGAGATCGAGGCGATCCTCGGCTATCCGGGCCGCGCCGAGATGGTGCACCGGGACGATCTCGCCCTCAGCGTCGAAGCCGTGGCGCGGGCGAGCTGATCGCCTCCCGGTCCGTGAGGTTTACGGGTCGGATAGCTGCTCCAGGGCGGCGATGGCCGAGATGGTGCACCGGGACGACCTGGCGCTCAGCGTCGAGCCCGTGGCGCGGGCGATGGCCGCGAGCCGGGCGGCCGTGATAGACACGGACGGGACTTGAGGTGTTTTGAGCCATGGACGACGCGGCGCAGCAGGGATTGAGAACCGTGGGGCAGGATGCGGCCGGCTCGCCGGACGCGCTGCTCGATCTCGGCCGCCGCGCCCGCGCCGCCGCGCGTCGGCTCGCCATCGCCTCCACGGCCGAGAAGGACGCGGCCCTCGAGGCCATGGCGGCCCAGATCCGCGCCGGAGCGGATACGATCCTGGCCGCGAACGCGCAGGACATCGCCGATGCGAGATCGGCCGGGCAGGCGGCCTCCTTCATCGACCGGCTCACCCTCGACCCGGCGCGCCTGGAGAGCATCGCCGCGGCGGTGGAGAGCATCGCGGCCCTGCCGGATCCCGTGGGGCGCGTGCTCGCCCGTTTCGAGCGGCCGAACGGCCTGGTGATCGAGCGCGTCGCGACGCCGCTCGGGGTCGTCGGCGTCATCTTCGAGAGCCGGCCCAACGTCACGGCCGATGCGGGCGCCCTGTGCCTCAAGGCCGGCAACGCCGCGATCCTGAGAGCGGGCTCCGACAGCTTCCGCACCTCATCGGCCATCGCGGAGGCCATGGGGCGCGGCCTCAACGAGGCCGGCCTTCCGGCCGACGCGATCCGCCTCGTGCCGACCCGGGACCGGGCGGCGGTCGGCGCCATGCTGGCGGGGCTCGGCGGCAATCTCGACGTGATCGTGCCGCGCGGCGGCAAGAGCCTCGTGGCCCGGGTGCAGGCGGAGGCGCGGGTGCCGGTCTTCGCGCACCTGGAAGGCCTCGTGCATGTCTTCGTGCACGGGCGGGCCGATCTTTCCATGGCCCGGACCATCGTGCTCAACGCCAAGATGCGCCGCACCGGGATCTGCGGCGCCGCCGAGACGCTGCTCGTGGATCGCGCCTGCGCCGACACGCATCTCAAGCCGCTCGTCGCCATGCTGCTGGATGCGGGCTGCGCCGTGCGCGGCGACCCCGCGGCGCGGGACGCGGATCCGCGCGTCACGCCCGCCGCCGAGGAGGATTGGCGCACCGAATATCTCGATGCCATCATCGCCGTGCGCGTGGTCGACGGCCTCGACGCGGCGATCGCGCATATCGAGCGTTACGGCTCCCATCACACGGATTGCATCGTGACGGACGACGAGGCCGCCGCTGCGCGTTTTCTCGCCGAGGTCGATTCCGCCATCGTCCTGCACAATGCCTCGACCCAATTCGCCGATGGCGGCGAGTTCGGCTTTGGCGCCGAAATCGGCATCGCCACGGGCCGCATGCATGCGCGGGGCCCCGTCGGGGTCGAGCAGCTCACCTCGTTCAAGTACCGGGTGCGCGGCACGGGACAGACGCGGCCGTGAGGATGGCTCACCTCGTTCAAGTACCGGGTGCGCGGCACGGGGCAGACGCGGCCGTGAGCACAGCTCATCTCGTTCGAGGGTCGGGTGCGCGGCACAGCGTAGACGCGGCCGTGAGGATGGCTCACCTCGTTCAAACATCGGGTGCGCGGCACGGGGCGGACGCGGCCGTGAGGCCCGCCCCATGGACGGCGCCTCCCCGAATTCAGCGCCCGTGAGCGCCCCTTCCACGCGTTTTCGCTCGGCGCCGACCGGCCTCGTGCGCCTGCCGCCGCTGGCGCCCGGCATGCGGGTCGGGCTCTACGGGGGATCCTTCAACCCGCCCCATGCGGGCCACAGGCTCGTGAGCCTTCTTGCCCTCAAGCATCTCCAGCTCGACCGGATCTGGTGGATCGTGACGCCGGGCAACCCGCTCAAGAGCCATGGGGATCTCGCGCCCACGGTGCAGCGGGTCGAGGAAGCGCGACGGCTGGCCGCCCATCCCCGGATCGTGGTCACCGCCTTCGAGGAGGAGATCGCCGCCCGCTACACCGTCGATACGCTCGCCTTCCTGGTGCGGCGCTACCCGGCGGTGCGCTTCGTCTGGATCATGGGCGCCGACAATCTGGCGAGCTTCCACCGCTGGCGCGGATGGCGACGGATCGCCGCGATGATGCCGATCGCCGTGATCGACCGGCCGGGCTTCACCCTCAAGGCGACCCGCTCCCGGGCGGCCCTGCGGTTCCAGCCCTATCGGCTGGCGGAGGGCAGCGCCTCCTGCCTGCCCGCCCTGTCGCCGCCGGCCTGGGTGTTCCTGCACGGCCTGCGCTCGACCCTGTCCTCCACGGAGCTTCGTCGCAAGCGCGGGGGAGGGGCCCCCAACGCCTGAGCGCGGGCTCGCATGTTCCTGGGCCGCGCCCGACCCTCTCGTCCAGGACGCTTCCGCAGAGCTCAGGCGGGGTCGTCATTCGCCCGAACGCCGGCGATCGGACCCGTGATCGGGCAAGCGTTGCTGTCCCGCGCGAACTTCTCTGGCATCAAGACGTTGAAAAAAGGCGTGGTCCCATCTTATCTTGGAGAGGACGACGCAGAAGAGCGTTGGTCGAGAGGAACCTGAACCTGAACCGATTGACATCGATTGAAGCGAACCAGAACTCGCTTCCCCCTCTCTCCGGAGCGGAGGCTCCGCAGGACGAGGATATCCGGGCCGTGGCCCTGGACTGTCTCGAGGACATGAAAGCCGAGAACACGGTCGAAATCGACCTCGCCGGCAAAACCTCGCTCGCTGACACCATGATCGTGACGTCGGGCCGCTCCCACCGCCATGTGGGCGCCATCGCCGACCGCGTGATCCAGGCCCTCAAGGACAAAGGGCTTGTGAACCCGCGCGTCGAGGGCCTGCCGGCTTGCGATTGGGTGCTCATCGACGCGGGCGACGTCCTGGTGCACATCTTCCGGCCCGAGGTGCGCGGCTTCTACAATCTGGAAAAGATGTGGGGCGCCGACCGTCCGCAGGACCTCGCCTCGGCCTGAGAGATCGCCTCGCCTTGGCCTCGGAGATCGCCTCGACGCATCCTGCGCCCCAGCCGGGGCGTGGGCGTGCGGATAGGCAGGACCGTCCCTGGGGCGAGGCCGCGCTTGCGGGCACCGGCTTCGTTTGCATGACGTTTCCACATGCCTGACGATTCGCGCCCTGGATGGGTCGAAGAGGGGCGGCCTTGCCTCGGCAAGGCTCCGAGCGGTGGACGCTTCCGGCTTTGCATGGTCGAACCTGGGCTGGTTGAAGAAGCATCCGCCTTGCCTCCATGCGCCTGACCGGGAGCGAGCGTTGCCCCTGACCATTCCGGCCATAGGCCGGCTGAAGAGCGGCCCACAGCGGGACCTCGTCGAGCGTTACCGCACCGGGAGCGAGCGTTGCGCCTGACCATTCTGGCCGTCGGGCGGTTGAAGAGCGGTCCCGAACGGGACCTCGTCGAGCGTTATCGCCAGCGGATCGAGGGTCTCGGCCGTGGGCTCGGCTTCTCCGGCCCCGACCTCATCGAACTCCCCGAAAGCCGCGCCCGCCGCGAGGACGATCGCCGGGCGGAGGAAGCCGCCGCGCTTCTGGCCCGCGCCGGGACGGGCGCCCTCATCGTGTTCGACGAACGCGGCAAGACCCCCACAAGCGAGGCCTTCGCGGCCAGGATCGGGGCCTGGCGGGACGAGGGCCGGCCCGGTCTCGCCTGCCTCGTGGGCGGCCCCGACGGGCTCGACCCGCAGATGCGGGCCCGAGCTGATCTCGTGGTCTCGTTCGGGGCGCTCACCATGCCGCACCAGATCGTGCGGGCGCTGGTGGCCGAGCAGTTGTATAGAGCGCTCACGATTCTGGCCGGACACCCCTATCATCGGGCCGGGGACGAATCCTGACGCATGACCCAACGCCGCTCCACCCATCGGCTGGCCCTCGGGCTGGCCCTCGCGCTCCTCGGCTCCGCCGCGGGTGCCCAGGATCGTGCCTTGCAGGATCGTGCCCCTCCGGCCCCGTCCGAGCCTGCCCCCGAGAGCGCCGAGGAGAAGGCGCGCCGGGAGGGCGACCTCAAGGCGCTCGAGGAAGCCTTGGCGGCCAGCGCCGCCGCCCGGCAGAAGCTTGAAGCGGAGATCGCCGAGATCCGCACCGACCGGGCACGGCTCAACGCGAACCTGATCGAGACCGCGGAGCGGGCGCGGGGCACCGAGGACCGGATCCGCGCCTTGGAGCAGCGCCTCCAGACCCTCACCGCCAGCGAACAGGCGATCCGCCGTTCCCTGGAGAGCCGACGCGGGGTCATCGTGGAGGTGTTTGCCGCCCTGCAGCGCATGGGGCGCCGTCCGCCGCCAGCCGTGCTGGTGCGCCCCGAGGACATGCTGGAGGCCGTGCGGGCGTCGATCCTGCTCGGCGCCGTGCTGCCAGAGCTCAGGACGGAAACCGAGGTCCTGGCCACGGATCTTGCCGAACTCGTGCGGCTCAAGACCGCCATCACCCAGGACCGGACGACCCTCGCCGGCGAGGCTACCTCCCTGAAGGCCGAGCAGGAGCGGCTCGCGGCCCTCATGGCGGCCCGCCAGGGCCGCATGGCCGAGGCCGAGCGGATCGCGGGGGCGGAGCGCGAGAAGGCCGCCGAACTTGCCCGCCAAGCCGGCACTCTCAAAGAATTGATCGACCGCATGGAGAAGGAGATCGCGGGCGCGCAACGCGCCGCGGAAGCCGCCCGGAAGGCCGAGGAAAACCAGATTCGCGAGGTGCGGGAACGCTTTGCCCAGGCCGCCTTCCGGGATCCGGCCCGGCTCGCTCCCAAGGTGCCTTTCGTCGAGGCGCGGGGCCTGCTCCCACGTCCGGTGAGCGGCGATATTGCCCGGGAATACGGCGCTTCCGACGGCTATGGCGGGGTGACGCGCGGCATTTCGATCACCACGCGCCCCCGCAGCGTCGTGGTATCACCTGCCGATGGATGGGTTGCCTTTGCGGGACCCTTCCGATCCTATGGCCGACTCTTGATCATCAACGCCGGCGGTGGATACTATCTTCTGCTGGCGGGCATGGACCAGATCAACGTCGAGGTTGGTCAGTTCGTGTTGGCCGGCGAGCCCGTCGCGACGATGGGTCAGACATCGCTGGTGTCTCCGGCAGCGGGCGCGGTCGAAACGAACGACCCCGTGCTCTATGTGGAGTTTCGGAAAGACGGCGGCCCGGTCGATCCAGGTCCCTGGTGGGCGAAATCGCAAAGCGAAAAGGTTCGCGGCTAATGCGCAAAGTTTCCCTTCTTCTTCTCGGTGCAATGGTCGGCGCGGGCGGCGCGACTGTGGTCTCGCAGACGCAGCTTCTGTCGAGCACCTCCGCGGTCGCGGCTTCGGCCGAGACCTACCGCCAGCTCAGCCTCTTCGGCGATGTGTTCGAGAAGGTGCGAACGGATTACGTGGAGCGCCCGGACGAGTCGAAGCTGGTCGAGTCGGCCATCAACGGCATGCTCACCTCCCTCGACCCGCATTCGAGCTTCATGGACGCCAAGAGCTTCCGTGACATGCAGGTGCAGACCCGCGGCGAGTTCGGCGGCCTCGGCATCGAGGTCACCATGGAAGAGGGCCTCGTGAAGGTGGTGACCCCCATCGACGAGACCCCGGCGGCCCGCGCGGGCGTGCTCGCCAACGACATCATCACCCATATCGACGGGGAGGCCGTGCAGGGCCTCAACCTGAACCAGGCCGTCGACAAGATGCGCGGCCCGGTGAACTCCCCCGTCACCCTCAAGATCCAGCGCAAGGAAGCCAAGGATCCGGTGGAGGTGAAGCTCACCCGCGAGACCATCAAGGTGCGGCCGGTCCGCGCCCGGGTCGAGGGCGGCGACATCGGCGTGCTGCGCGTGACGCAGTTCAACGAGCAGACCTTCGAGAACCTGCGCACCGCCATCGACAAGATGACGAGCGAGATGGGCGCCGACAAGGTGAAGGGCTTCGTGGTCGACCTGCGCAACAACCCGGGCGGCTTGCTCGACCAGGCCATCATGGTCTCCGACGCGTTCCTCGACCGGGGCGAGATCGTCTCCACCCGCAGCCGCAACGCGGACGAGACCCAGCGCTTCAACGCCAAGGCGGGCGACCTCACCAAGGGCAAGCCCATCGTCGTTCTGGTGAATGGCGGCTCGGCCTCGGCCTCGGAGATCGTGGCCGGCGCCCTGCAGGACCACAAGCGGGCGACCGTCATGGGCACCCGGTCCTTCGGCAAGGGCTCGGTCCAAACCATCATCCCGCTCGGCGGCAACGGCGCCGTGCGCCTGACCACGGCCCGCTACTACACGCCGGCCGGCCGCTCGATCCAGGCCAAGGGCATCGATCCGGATATCGAGATCCAGCAGGAGATCCCGGAGGAGCTGAAGGGCAAGGACGAGACCAAGGGCGAGGCAGGCCTGCGCGGCCACCTTCGCAACGGCGGTGCGGCTGGGGCTGCGAACGAAGAGCGCGGCGGATCCTCGGCCTACGTGCCGCCGGATCCGGCGAAGGACAAGCAGCTCATCGCCGCCTACGAGCAGCTGCGCGGCGTCCGCAAGGGCGCGGCCAACACGACGACCAACGGCGTCCCGAACTGATCGGGACGGTCTGACCCACCGTTCAAGGCTTGGCGGCCCGCTGCGTCATCCTCAAGATGAAGCGGCGGGCCGCTCTTGATTCGCGGCCTGCCCTGAGAGCCAGAAGGCTCTCGCGCCCGCTCAGGCGGGCCCGCAAGAAGGTGTGTGAGTGAGCGCGACGCCCGATCAACTGCCGAGGCCCCTCGGCCTCGACCGACCGAAGGCGACGCGATCCCCGGCGCGGGCGCTGGGCCTCCTGGCGCTCACGGCCGCCTTCGGCGTGATCGCCTACGGAGCCTTCCTGCGGGGCGCTCCGGCTCCGCAGCCCTTCGCGGTCGCACCGATTCGAACCCTGCCGCCCGAACCGCCCACTGCCGCTCCGCCGGCCGAGCCTGCCGCCGCAGCCCCCGCTCCCCGTGCCGCCGTGCCGGCTCCACTTCCCACGCCGCCCGCCGCCGGCAAGCCGGCGGCGACGGTCGCGGCAAAGATGGCGACCGCCCCGGACCTCCGTCTCGTGGAGCGGACCCGCTACGGTCTCCTCCCCCGGATCGGACCGGACGGGGCCCGCCCGCACACCGTCTATGCGCGTCCGACACCGCCCGCCGCCCGAACCGGGCCGCGGATTGCTCTCGTGGTCACCGGCCTTGGCATCAGCCAGAGCCTGACCGCCGAGGCGCTCGCCAAGCTCCCGCCCGAGGTGACCCTTGCCTTCGCGCCCTATGGCAGCGATCTCGAGCGCATGGTGACCCAGGTGCGGGAGAAGGGACACGAGGTGCTGCTCCAGGTTCCCATGGAGCCCTTCGACTATCCCGATAACGATCCCGGCCCTCATACCCTCACCGCGCGCGCCAAGCCCCAGGAGAACCTCGACCGGCTGCACTGGGTCATGGGCCGCTTCACTGGCTACACGGGTCTCGTGACCCTCATGGGCGCCAAACTGACGGCCGACGAGGGCGCGCTCCAGCCGATCCTGCGGGAGGTCTCCCAGCGCGGGCTTCTCCTCGTGGACGACGGCGCCTCCGTCCGATCCACGATCCGCACCAACCCCTCGCCCGAAGCCGCGACCCTGCGGGCCGGCATCGTCGTCGATGCTGTCGTCCGGGGCGACGCTGTCGACCGGGAGCTTGGCCGGTTGGAGGAGGCGGCTCGGAGCGGCGGTGCCGTGGTGGGGACGGCGGGTCTCTCGCCGGTGACGCTGGAGCGGATCGCCGCCTGGGCCCGCACCCTGCCGCAGCGCGGAATCCACCTCGTTCCGCCGAGCGCTCTTCTGGAGACGCCCCGATGAGCGCCTCCCATTCGTTCCCTGGCAAGCCAGTCGGCCTGTCTTTGCCTGTTGCCGGAGGGCGCCCATGAGCCGCACCGCGCCCCGGCCCCGGAGCGACCTGCCTTACCGCCCCTGCGTCGGCGTCATGCTCCTCAATCGCGAGGGCCGCGTGTTCGTCGGTCGTCGCAAGACGGAAGCGGCCGGCGAGCACCCGGCGGACGCCTATGCCTGGCAGATGCCCCAGGGCGGCATCGACCCGGGGGAGGAGCCCTACGCCGCCGCCGTTCGGGAGCTCTACGAGGAGACGAGCGTCCACTCGGTCACGCTGCTCGCCGAGGCTCCCGAATGGTACACCTACGACCTGCCGAGCATCGTGGCCGGGCGAGCCTGGCGAGGCCGCTACCGCGGCCAGACCCAGCGCTGGTTCGCCTTCCGGTTCGACGGCGACGACGCCGAGATCAACATTCGGCGTCCGGGTGGAGGGGGCCACAAGCCTGAATTCGACGAATGGCGCTGGGAGGACATGCACCGCCTGCCGGAGCTGATCATCCCCTTCAAGCGCCCGGTCTACGAGGCCGTGGTCGCGGCCTTCGCGCATCTGGCGGGTCCTGCCGACCGCTGACCGGCGCCTCCGTCCGGCACGCTCGGCCCCAAGAAAAAGGGCGGCCGAAGCCGCCCCTCTCGCGTTCCGTCGAAGCCGTGATCAGGCCGCGTTGCGGATGACCTGCACGATGCGCCGCGTGCCGGGCTCGACGATGATGATGTCGTCCGCCACCACGAAGTACCGGTAGGTCCGGTAGGCCGGAACCACCTCGACGATCGTCGAGGGCAGCTCGTAGAGGCGCACGTCCGTCGGGATCACTGTGCCGGACGAGACCGAGAAGCTCACGCTCGGCAGAGCCTGCACGTTGCTGGTGCGGATGGTCTGCCGGATCGTGGTCTGCTGCTGGGTCGAGAGGCTCGGCGCCTGCACGCTGCCGGTGGTCGAGGTCGAGCCGCTCGTGGTGCCCTGCGCCGTGCCGGAAGTGGTGCCCTGCTGGGTCGTGGAGGTGCTGCCGCTCGTGGTGTTCGACTGGCCGGACGAAGCCGTGCCGGACGAGGGGCGCTGCTGGGTGCCGGATGCCGTGCCCGAAGCCGAGCCGGTCGACGGCTGGGTGCCGGATGCCGTGCCGGACGTGGAGCCGGACCCGGTGGACTGGGTGGACGTGGCGGCGCCACCCGATGAGCCAGAGGAGCCCGAATTCATCGGCATCGTGCTCGACCCGCCGGACGCGCCACCGGACGCTCCGCCGGACGCTCCGCCGGAGGCGCCGGACGAGGTCGAGGGCGACGCGGAGCCACCCGAGGCCCCGCTCGAACCGGACGAGCTCGACTGGGCGAAGCCAACGGCGACGCTGAGGGACAGGGCCGCAACCGCGGCGGTGCTCAAAAGACCATAACGCATTGATATTCCTCCCATGACGGGCGACAGCGCCCGCTCGGACGATGGTCAACGCGCAAACCTTGCGGTCGTTCCGCAAACACTCCGGTTGTGCAAGTAATCAGGTTACCTAGTCTGGACCATCTAGCGTTATGAACAGCTGATGAACAGGGAAGACGAGAGAGGAAGACTTGACGCTACTTGAGGTTAAGCTTTTTACGCCGAAGCGGCCCGGAGGCGGCGCGATCCGCGGCGGCGGCCGCGCCCGTGGCCCGAATGTCTGCGATGGGCCTGTTTCGCAACAAGCGACGCAACATCTCCGCAATGAAAAGAGCTTAGTCACAGCGGCAACGAAGGAGAGGTCGAATGCTCGCTTCCTCAAGCAGAATGCTTGCCGTTGCCACCCTGGTCGTCCTTGCGGCCCCGGCCTTTGGCCAAGGAGAGCAGACCCGGCGCGAGATCATGGATTTCAGCCAGTGCCTTGCTCTCATCGACGAGGTCGCCGAGGAGCTCGGCAGCAATCCCACCAGCCTCCTGCGCACCCGCGACGTGCGGATCATCCGCATCGACGCTCCAGACGGCGCCGTGATCCTCACCTGCAACCGCGTGGACAACACGATGGTGCTCGCCCGAAAAGCGGGGCTGCGCAGCGGATCGTAAGCGGCACAACAATCACAATGCGGTAGGCGCGTCGTCAGGGGCGCCTTTCGCTCGTCCCGCAGCGTCCAATCCGTGCAGGCTCGCCCGGACCGGCGCATCGGCCGGTCCGGGAGGAGATTGTGGGCCTTTCCGCGCGACCTTTCGCGCGTCGCCGCGCGCAGCACCTCTGGGCCGCCGCCTGTCCCGGGCGAGGAGCTACATGCGCCCAAGGCGCATGAACTGCGTCTCGCCGGAGGAGTCGTCCACGCCGTCGTTGTCCGTGACCGCGTAGGCCTGGCCCGTGGCATCGACCGTGAAGCCCTCGACCTTGTCGAGCACGTAGCCGTTCGGCTGCCGCAGGTCGGGCAGGAGGTCCCGCACCTCGGTCTTGCGGACCAAGGGAAGCGGAGTGCCGAGAGGCGCCGGCTTCATCTCGCTCGCGGCGATCGCGTAGAGTTTCTTGACCGCAGCCTTCGGACCGATCTGATTGTCGCGCTCGATCACGATGAGGCGGTCGCCGACCGCGGTGATCTCGGACAGACCGATCCAGCCTTCCTTCGCGGCCTCCAGCGGATAGCGCACCGCGCCCCAGCTTTTCGCCGCGGGCTTGTAGGCGATGAGCTTCACGCTGTTCTTCTCGTCATCGGCCCATTCGCGCTGAACCGCGAGCCACACAGTCTCGTCCGAGCCGGACCCCGTAACCGTGACGCCCTCGTAACCTGCGCTCTTCGCCCCGCTCTCCAGATCCGCCGGCAAGGCGATCTCCTCTTGGATCGCACCGCTGCGATCCACCCTGATCAGCCGGTTGAACAGGCCGCGTTCCGGGTTACCCTCGGAGGCGAGCCAGAAGCCGCCATCGGACGCGAGCGCAATGCCTTCGAGATCGAGCTTATCGGCTGCGGCACCGTTGCGGGTCACGAGTGTCTGACCCACGATCAGCGCTGGCGTCTGCGTTGCGTCGATCGTCAGGATGCGCGGGGCGCCGCCGTAGACGCTGTCGGTAACGGCGTAAAGGCGGCCTGCCTGGGCACGGTCGGCAACCAAGCCCGACAGGGCGCCCCACGCGATCGGGAGTCCGTCGGGGCTCCGGGCCGAGCGAATGGTCGGGTAGGCAGGCGCGGCGCGCTCGGCGCGCTGATAGATCATCACATGCGGGCCGATGCCGCCCTTCTCCCGCAGGTCCGCCTCGCTCGTCGCCACGAAGAGATCGCGGTTCGGAATGGCAAGCAGGCCCTCGGGGCCGATGCCTGTCGGCAGCACCTGGAGCAGCTCCGGCGCGGCGCCCGTATCGCGGTAGACCGCAACCACCGAGCCTCGCTCCGAGCCCACGAACAGCAGGCGATCCTGCCCGTAGCGGCCAACCTCGACGCCTTCGATCTCGACGCCCTTGGTGTTGCGCCGCTCCGGGTAGTGGCCGCGCGAGACGAGCTCATGCTCGAGCGCCGCGCCCGCCTCGAAGCTGACGCTCCCATCGCGGTTGAAGACGGTGAACCCCCGTGAGCCGCCTTTGTAGTCGCCCTCGTTCGCGGTGACGAAGCGGTTGGCGTCGATCCAGCGCACTGCATCGGGCTCGCGCGTCGCGCTGTTCTGCGAGCCCGAGAGATCGATGGCTCCGTCGCGCTTCGTGTCGATGCCCTTGAGGTCCACGGTGCCCGCCGTGAAATGCGCCTCGATGCGGCCGGTCCGTCCGTCCACGACCGCGATGTGGTTGTTCTCCTGCAGGGTGACGACCACCTTGCCGTCCTCGGAAATATCGACGAATTCGGGCTCCGGGTCTTCGCCCGCAACGGCGGCAAGGCCGGTGAGGTCGATAGTCTTGAGACTCGCGCAATCGACGCCGCCCGGGCCCGTCGTTCCGATCACGAGGGATCCCGCGGGGAGCTGCGGGAGCGCACCCTTGTTGAGCTCCTCATTGCGCTCGTTTTCGATTGCGATGGCCACGAGGCCAGCGCCGATCGCGACCGAGTCCGGCTGGCCCGGAAGTGCGCACTCGCCCGTCACGGCCCTCGAGCCGAGATCGACCGAGAGGAGCTTGCCCGAGGGGCTGGTGAAGTTCTCGGACGTGTTGAGCGCCACGACGGCGCGCGATCCGAGTACCTTCACGGAGGTGGGTTCGCCCTGAAGCGCAATGGTGCCTGCGGGCTTCGGGTTCGCCGGGTCGGCGATGTCGATGAGGCCGAGCGCCTTGCGCGGGCTGTCCGTGTAGACGAGGAGACGCCCGTCCTCGCTGGCGGCGATGATCTCGGCGACCGTCTCGCCCTTCTGGTCTGCGGCGGACAGGTTCTGCGCGATCGGGAAGCTCGCGATGCGCTCGAAGAGCGGAGCGGCGAATGCCGGCCAAGCGACGCCGGACAGAAGCAGGGAGGACATCGTGACGACGGAGCGGAAGCGCGACATTGTAACCGCCTTTGGCTGAAGGGTCGCTCCGTTCCTGCGTCGTGCGCGTGACAGGCGCATGACACGGCGATGCGGAGGCGAAGAGGCGGTCGTGCTCGCTCCCATTCCGCAGCCGGACATGGACGAGCGCGGCACCGCCGCGCCCGTCCGATAGGGCTATCGGGCCTTTGCGGCCGCGTCCGGGAAGTCGCTGAACACGCCGTCGACGCCCAGGGCATAGAAGGCCTTGTACTCGGCGGCCGGGTCGCCCTTGAACGTGGCCGAGAGGCGTTTCGGCTCGTTGCGGAAGGTCCAGGTAAAGACCGCAAGGCCGGCAGCATGCGCGTCTCGCACGAGGCTCGTGGGCTCGGCCAGGACGCGGTCCTGCTCGTCCTGCTTGCCGTCGCCGTTTAGGTCGTCCGCCTTCCCGTCGCCGTTCTGATCCACCGCCTTGGTGGCGAGGATGTACGGCTTCCAAGGCGCCACGATGTCCGCATAGGTCTTGATCTCGGCAAGCCCCTCCTTGGTGAGGAGATCCTTGTAGGTGCGCCGGTCGCCCACCACCACGAAGTCGTAGGGTTGGGCGTAGGGCGGGGCGAGCACGATGTTGCCGTCCTTGTCCACGTCCTCCGCATCGATGAGCTGCGCGAGCCGCACGTCGATCCGCGTGTTGAGGTATTTCAGGTTCGCGACCTCGAAGCTCTGGATCACCACGGGCGACGTGGCCTCGCCCCAGCCGGCTCCCTTCAACACGGCGACGAGACGGTCCTCCAGCGGCAGTCCAAGCGCCGCGTGGAACGTGGAGTGCTTCGTCTCGGGAGCGATGCCGATCGGGCGCCCGCGGGCGCTGCCCTCGGCCTTGGCGAGATCGATCACCTCCTGCAGCGTCGGGATCTGGAACTGCCCGTTCTTCGACTGGTCGCGGTCCGCCATGGGCTGCTTGGCACGCAGGGTCTTGATCTCGGCGAGGGTGAAGTCGCTCGCGAACCAATCGTTGGTGTCGACGCCATCCACCTTGCGGGTGGTCTTGCGCGAGGCGAATTCAGGGCGGCTGCCCACATCCGTCGTCCCGCCGAGCATGGGTTCATGGCGGGCGATGAGCACGCCGTCCTTCGTGGAGACGAGGTCGGGCTCGATGGAATCCGCGCCCATCTCGATCGCGAGCTTGTAGGCTTCGAGGGTATGCTCCGGCAGATATCCGCTCGCGCCACGATGCCCGACGACCATCGGACGCTCACCGGAGAGGGTTCGCTCCTGGGCCTGCGCGGCGCCCAAGGGAAGCAAGGCCGCGGCGAATGCCGCAAGAACCGTTGTCTGTTTCATGACTGGTCTCCTATGTAGTGAGGAACGGGGCGGTGGGGATGAATGTCCGACGCAACCGGTATGCGCTGGGCGGCCCCCGCCATGGCAGCGAACGACACGGGAGCACGCCGCGACGACACCGGGGCTGCGCGTCGGCGGATGGTTGTGAGCGCTTCGCATGTCGCTCGGGTGACGCCTCGATGACACGCTCATGAAAGCCCTCCCTATGGGTGAAGGCCCGCTCCGTCAGGGGCCTGCCTTCTGGGCCGGCGCCGAGACCTGGAACGCGTCGTCGACCTCGACGCCGAGGGCGGTGACGATGCGATTGGTTTCCGACGCCATCCCGACGATGGCGACGAGTTCGGCATGCTGCGCCTCGCTCATGCCCTTCGCCCGGGCCGCGGCCGTGTGGGAGTGGATGCAGTAGGTGCAGCCGTGCGCGATCGATACGGCGAGGTAGATCATCTCCTTCGTCGCAGGGTCGAGGGCGCCTGGCCCCATCACCTGCTTGAGGCTCTCCCAGGTGCGCTTGAGCGTCACCGGATCATGGGCGAGCGCGCGCCAGAAGTTGTTGACGAACGGTGAGTTGCGCGTCGCCCGGATGTCGTCGAAGACGGCGCGGCTTTCGGGAGAGAGCTCGTCGTCGCTGAGCAGTCGAACGGTCGCCATAGCCCCTCTCCTCGTCGTTTCATCGCTCCAGGCCGGCTGACCCAGGCCGATTGACAGCCGCCGAACGGCTCCCGACACTGACCCCTCTTCGGCAGTCACGATAGGCGCGACTGCTCCGGCGCGGAGGACCTCCAGCATGTGTCAGCACTGCGTGATCGACCAAGTGAAAAATCGAATGCTCGACCGCCGCAGCCTCTTTCGCGGCGCTGCGGCAGCAGCCGTGACGGCCGCGGCGTCGAGCTTGGCGGCGCCGGCGCAAGCCCAGACGTCACCGGCCGTCGCAGTGGCGCCATCCAACGTGCGCGACCTGACCCATGAATTGCACCCGGACTTCCCGACCTTCTTCGGCGAGCCCCAGCTGAAGCTCGTCTCCAAGTTCAATTACAAGGAACATAAGTTCAACCTCAACGAATGGGTCGTCAACGAGCATACCGGCACCCATCTCGATGCGCCGCTGCACTTCTCGGCCGACGGCCAGAGCGTGGCCGAGATCCCGATCGAGAACCTCGTCGTGCCGCTGGTCGTCGTCGACATTCGCGAGAAGGCATCGGCGAACCCCGACGCGCAGCTGACGCCCGACGATCTTAAAGCCTGGATCGCCAAGAACGGCCCTATTCCAGATAAGGCCTGCGTCGCCATGCTCTCGGGCTGGGATGCCTATGTGACGGAGCCGAAGTTCCGCAACGCGGACGACAAGAAGGTGATGCATTTCCCGGGCTTCCACGTGGAGGCCGCCAAGATGCTTCTGGAAACCACCAGCGCGTCGGGCATCGCCGTCGACACCCTGTCGCTGGATTTCGGACCCTCGCCGGATTTCGCGGCCCATTATGCCTGGCTCCCCGCGGGCCGCTGGGGCCTCGAATGCGCGGCGAACCTCGCGCGCCTTCCGGCCAAGGGGGCGATGCTCGTGGTGGGCGCGCAAAAGATCCGCGGCGCGACGGGCGGCCCCTGCCGCGTCATGGCTTTTGCCTGATCGCTCGCGGTTTTGGCCGACGCGGCACCCCGGGACGGCTTCGCGGAAGCGGTCCCGGGTCGTCGCCCGAGTTCGATGCGGCCTAGACCACCAGAATATCGGCAGCCGTGAGCGGCAGGAACTTTGCCAGGGTAGCAAACGCCGTGCGGGCGGCTGGCCCGGTTCCGTCGGGGTCGTAGGAGAGGATCCCGCGCGATGGATCGTAGATGACGCGGTCGTCCGCATCCTGGGCCGTCCGCCCGATCGTGAAGACGGACGGATGGAGCGCTCCGGGCAGGCCGAGCGCGCGGAACACCGCGTCGTCGAGATGCAGCCGGTCCTGACCTGGCCTGAAATCCGTGATGCGGTCGAGATTGGCGCGGGCGTTCGGCCGGGTGTCGAACACGAAGGCGTCGGCACCGGTGCCTCCGGCAAGGACGTCGCGGCCGAGGCCGCCGTTCAGGATGTCCGTTCCCGCATCCCCGTGGAGCCGGTCGTTGCCTGCATCGCCGGCGAGGGAGTCGCGGTGCTGGCTGCCATAGAGAACGTCGTCGCCGCTGCCGCCGCGCAGGCTGTTGTTGCCAAGTCCCCCGTAAAGAATGTCGTTGCCTCCATCGCCCGCGAGGCGGTCCGAACCCGTATCCCCGAAAAGTCGGTCGTTGCCGGTGCCCCCGGCGAGCGTGTCATTGCCCGTGCCGCTATAGAGCACGTCGTCCCCGGCATCGCCCTTGAGGATGTCGTTGCCCACGTCTCCATAGACGACGTCGTCGCCGCTGCCGCCGCGCAGGCTGTCGTTCCCCATGCCGCCATACAGGACATCGAGGCCGTCGCCGCCCTCCAGGGTGTCGCGGCCGCCATCCCCATACAGGCGATCCTCGCCGCCAAGTCCGCGGAGCCGGTCCGCGCCCACATTGCCGACCAGCATGTTGGCGCCGCTGTTGCCGGTGAGCCCGACGCCCTTGGCAAGACTGGCAGCCAAGCGTTCGACGGCGACGCCTTCGGCGAGGGCGTAGCTCACGCTCGTGAACACCGCATCCTCGCCGCCGTCCTCGCTCTCCATCACCACATCGAGCGCCTGGTCGACGACGTAGCTATCGTCGCCAGCCCCGCCGATCATGGTGTCTGCGCCGGCACCTCCCTCCAAAAAGTCGCTGCCGCTTCCGCCCTCGAGGCGGTCGTTCCCAGCCCCTGCGTCGAGGCTGTCGTCGCCTCCGTAAGCCTCAAGCCAATCGGCATCGAGGGATCCCTTCAGGGTGTCGTCGCCGCTGAGCAGGGCAGCCACCGGATCGGGGCTCTCGTGAAAGCTTTCCAGGGAACCCGCGAAGGAGAACTCATGCCGTGGGTCGAGTTCGTCCCCGAACAGGAACCAGGGTCCGTCGGGAGCGTCGACGCGCATGTAGGAGACACTGCCGTAGCCCGGTCCGAACAGCCCCACATAGGCCACTTGGAGGGGCAGCGCCGCATGGGTCACGGAGAAGCGAACGACGTCGTGATCGCCCAGCTTGGTCGGCGCCTCGGCCTTGTCGACAATCTTGAAGACGTCCGCAAAGCGCAGGCCGCCCGGAGCGGCTGCGTATGAGTGTAGGCTCGCCATCGCTCGCCCCCTCGAATGTGCGTGGTGGGATGAGAGTGGGGGCGAACGTCACGAGAACGCAAGTACAAAATTAGCAATATTTATTTATATTTTAAATATTGTGAATCCGAGCAGGGGTCCAGGCTCCTTACCGCGCTACCCTTCGCAATAATCCTTCACAGGCAGCGTTCCGTTAGCATAGGCTCATTGCAAACGCTGCGGCGACGATCGGTCGACCGCGGCATTGCAGGAGGAACGCCATGACCCGCAAGATGGAGCGCTCGCTTGAGGAACTCTACGCGGCCGACCCGGAGCGTGCCGATGCTCAGGTCTTTGGCCGGCGCTCGGGCGTGAGCCGTCGCGGCTTCCTCAACGGGGCGGGCGTCGCGGGTGTGGGCGCCGCCGTCGGCGCGGCCGTTCCCTTCGGCGCCAACATGCCCGTGGGGCTCGTCCCGGCAGCCCTCGCCCAGGGAGCGCAGGCGCCGGCGGCGGCCGCGCCCCAGGGGCCGCAACCCCTCGACTTCCCGGGCAAGGAGAAGGGGCTCGTGGTTCTGGGCGAGCGCCCGCTGGTCGCGGAGACGCCCGAGCACCTTCTCGATGACGAGACGACGCCGATCGCTAAGTTTTTCGTGCGTAACAACGGGCTGATCCCGGAGGCGAGCGCCAATGCCGATGCCTGGAAGCTCGCCGTCGACGGTGAGGTCAACACCCGGCTCAATCTGACCCTTGGCGATCTGAAGGCGCGGTTCCAGCCCAAGACCTACCGGATGGTTCTCGAATGCGGGGGCAACGGGCGCTCGTTCTTCCAGCCGCAGGCTCGCGGCAACCAGTGGACGAACGGCGGCGCCGGCTGCGCCGAATGGACCGGGATCGCGCTCGCCGACGTTCTCAAGGCCGCCGGCGTGAAGGATACGGCGAAGTACACCGCCCATTACGGCGCCGACCCGCACCTGTCGGGCGACACGTCGAAGGAATCCCTGTCGCGCGGCATGCCGATCCCCAAGGCGATGGAGGAGCACGGCCTCATCGTGTTCGCCATGAACGGCGAGCCCCTGCCCAACATCCACGGCGGACCCGTCCGGCTCGTCGTTCCGGGCTGGCCCGGATCGCTGTCGCACAAATGGCTGACGCGGATCACCCTGCGCGACCGGGAGCATGACGGACAGGGCATGACCGGCACCTCGTACCGGGTCCCGAACAAGCCCATGGTGCCCGGCGGCAAGGCGGACGAGAAGGACTTCCGCATCCTGGAATCGATGCCCGTCCGCAGCATCACCACGAGCCCCGCCAATGGGACGCGTCTTGCGGCGGGTACCCGCGAGGTTGCCCTGCGCGGGGCGGCCTGGGCCGGCGATCTCACCGTCTCGCGGGTGGATGTGTCGACCGATTTCGGCCAGACCTGGACGCAGGCGACGCTGGCGCCGACCCGCAACCCGTTTGACTGGAACCGCTGGACCGCGACGGTGAAGCTACCCGCCGACGGCTATTACGAGGTCTGGACCCGGGCGACGGACTCCAACGGCCGGATGCAGCCGCCCGTCGCCGCCGGATGGAACCCGCAGGGCTACGGCGGCAACGCCATGCACCGCGTCGCCATTCTGGTCGGCTGAGAGGAGCGGTCGAGAGTGTCCATGCGACGAGCATTCAACCTGCTGGCGGGGGCAGCCCTGGCGGCGGCATCCTTCGGCAACCCGGCGCGGGCCGAGGGGCCTGCAACGGCCTTCGTGCCCCGGGACGAACGGATCGAGGATCTCCCCGACACCCCGGGGCGGGACGAGACGTTCGGGATGTGCACGGCCTGCCATGGCTACAGGCTGGTCTCGAACCAGGGCATGACCCGCGACAAGTGGGACGAGACGCTGAACTGGATGACAGAGCGGCACAACATGCCGGACATCCAGGGCGCCGACCGGCAGGTGATCTTGGACTATCTCGCCAAGCACCACCCGCCCAAGGCGCCCTCCCAGGCCGGAGGCTTCAGGAACCCGTTCGCGCCGCCTTGAGGCTGCTGAGCATGCTCCAGCAGCCGCCCGCCTCGTAGCGACCCGTTATCAATGCGCTCGACGGCCGCGACGGAGGAGGCCCCAGACCATGCGGAGCAGGGCGAGATTCTTTAGTAGCCGAAACATGTCCATCTCCTGAGTGGAATTGCTGTCGAAGACCCAACAGCTTCTCGAAAGGGGAGTTCCCCATCCGGCTCCAACGCTCCGATCTCGCGATGGGGGAGGGGGCAGGCCTCGCCGGTGGAATGCTGATCATCAGCCTGAAGGGTCGGAGCGCGGCGGCCGCTTCCGTGATCGCCTCGATGGCCCGGTATAGCTCGGCGGCACATCTGCGGGCTCGTGGACCGCGAGAGCGAGCGGGCAGGCTGCCGGACGAGCCTGGTGCCGGGATCCGGATCGCAGGCGCGGATCTGTGCCGCGCGAGGGCGTTCTCTGCGTCGCTTCCGGCTTTTTCGGCCGCGAACCGACAGTTCAAACGACGGGCGGAAGTCTTGGACGCCGACGAGGCATCCACCGGCGGCGATCTGGCTTCATGTTCGGCCGCCCGGTCGCTTTCGTGCAACCATATGGGTGCGGCAGAGCGCATGACGCCCGCTCACGAACGAGGAGCCCACGATGTCCGAGAGAGTAGCTTTGATCACCGCCGGCGGCAGCGGCATGGGAGCGGCAGCGGCACGGCGATTGGCAGGCGATGGCTTCAAGGTGGCGATCCTCTCCTCATCGGGCAAAGGCGAGGCGCTGGCGGGGGAACTCGGTGGCATCGGGGTGACCGGATCAAACCAGTCCAATGAGGACCTGAAGCGGCTCGTCGATCAGGCGGTCGAGCGCTGGGGCCGCATCGACGTTCTGGTGAACAGCGCAGGGCACGGCCCACGCGCGCCCATTCTTGAGATCACCGACGACCAATGGCATGCGGGCCTCGATGTCTACCTCATGAACGTGATCCGCCCGACCCGGTTCGTGACGCCACTCATGCAGGCACAGAAGGGCGGCGCGATCATCAACATCTCGACCGCCTGGGCTTTCGAGCCGAGCGCGATGTTCCCCACATCGGCCGTCTTTCGCGCAGGACTCGCGGCCTACACGAAGATCTTCGCCGACACCTACGCGGCCGACAACCTACGCATGAACAATGTGCTCCCTGGCTGGATCGACAGCCTGCCGGCCACCGAGGAACGCCGCCGGACCGTGCCGATGCAGCGCTACGGGAAAGCCGAGGAGGTGGCGGCGACGATCGCGTTCCTGGCCTCCGAAGGGGCGGGCTACATCACCGGTCAGAACATCCGGGTCGACGGCGGCATCACGCGTTCGATCTGAGCCTTATTTCGGCCGGGGTGCGGCGAACCTTGCTTCCCGATCCGCGACCGAAGCCTGTGCTGAACCAGATGCCTCCGCTGCGGCCGCTTGCCGAGCGCCATCCTGCACGATGCCAGGGTCAGGGGCGCCGCACGTTCGCGTCAGCGCCTGCGCGTTGGAATTCGGGGCGCTCGTTCGATCCGCGAGGCCCCGGATTCCCCTAGGGCTCCGTCATCCCGCCAACGGGACGATCAGCGGGCGCTCGCGGCCCGGCTCGTCTTCGGCCGGCAGCGAGGCTGCGGCAACAGAACCGAACCGCTGGCCGTGCCCCGTCGGCCGCGCCGGCCGGCCATCATCGGCCCTACAGGCCATCCGCTGCCAGAATTGGCAGATTCGATGGCGTGAGATGATTCAGGCTTTGGATGTTGAGGCCGGGATTGGCCGCTTCCGAAACCGGCGGCGAGGTTGCCATCGTGGCCCAGAACGCACCCGTGGCGAGGGCAAACGCTGCCGCGAACCGCTTCGCACGCCGTTTGGCCTTGCTGCTCGGCACAACCGGTTGTCCTCCAGCCTCACGCTGGAACACGGGGTATTCAGCCCTGCGCTTGCGGGCTCGCTCCGCATAATATTCGCAATCGATCGTCCCATCGGGACGGACAACGAGTTCCTCCATGACGCCCTCCTCCCGCACCGGCGTGCGCGCGTCATCATTGACGGCCAGCAGGGCCGTATCCGACTGAAACACCTTGATTTTCGTGGTTGGGCAGCCTGCCTTGGGCTCAGGCCGCATCCATAGTCTAGACCCTTGAAATCACGCGGCAACAGCGAATTGATCCGATTGATTGCGTAAGCAGAGGCCCGGGCGATCCTGAGGGATCGGAAGGCGCAGCTTGTCCCACGGGAGTCGCTCCTGTGCGGGAGAATTCGTAGAAAACCGGATTGGACGAAAACGAATAGTGCGCGGTTCGATCTCGTGCTCGACTGTCCTCATCCAGTCATCGAGACTGCCCCCCACGGCTGGAGAACTAAAGCGCCTCACAGGCGCTTTTCTTTACTCCGCACGCGAATGTCGAAGGCGGTCCACGGGATCCCGGCTGTCGCCTCAGGCCGAACCAACGACCGTCTGCGCCCAAGCAACGATGCGGCGCGTCGCGACGTTGGTCGCCAGGCTCTCACCGTACCGCCGCCGCCGCTCGATCTTGCGAGCCTGCTATCGTAAAACCCGATATGGGATAGCTTAAGCTTGAGTGCCTGTGGCTAACAGGGACGAGAGGGAATCCAAGTGTGATTTCTGGCAGCGCGTCCATGCACAGCCGCCTCCATGCCTTCCTCGCCGGGACAGGGCCCGATGACCGCGGCCGCCGCGCCACCGACGTGCTCGCCTTCTCGAACGAGGAGCTCGAGGCCGTCCATGACTACATTCAGTGGCTCTTTCCACTGCCGACCCGCAGCGCTGCCCAGCCGGCAGCGCCGGTTCTGACGGAGGCCGAGATCGTCGCGATCCGAGCGGATCCGCAAGCCCTGTGGACCCTGACACGGGCAGCCGAGAGAATGCTTCGATTCTACCGCGAAACGCGCTGGTGGCTGACCGGACACGATCACAATCACCTACGGATCAGCCGCATCGTTCGAAGCCTGGGGCTCCTTGTCGGACCCGACGACGCCCGCCAGTTTCATGAGGCGATCCTCACCCTGCACGCGGCGGCGGGGTCTCCCGTCAATGCCCGAAGCCTGCGGTTCTGGGCCGAGGCGGCGGAGGGTTGAAAACAGATGCAGGCGCGGTCTTGAGCAGCAACTCTGCCTCACCTCGAACCATGTGCTCGAAGTGACAGGAGCGAGGCTGCTCGGGTATGTCGCCCGGTACAGGGGTGGTTCATGCCCGAGAGTCGAGTTCCCGGCTCAGACGAGCTGCCGCGCCAACTGGCGCGATCCCGAACGCGGGCGGACGCCGATGCCGATGCGTGGGACGCTCGGATCGGGATGCTGGTCCTCCTGACCATCGCGGGCTTGATCACCTGCCTCGTCGTGCGGGCCTCGTCGGCGACGGCATCCCCTGAGACACATGGCGCGTGGGCCGTGCCATGTGTTGTCGGGAAGAGACGAGCCCCGCGCTCGGGATGGGGGTTTCAGGTCCTCGCATGGCGCGGCGATTTCCGCCTGAGTGGCGGAGCCCGTGCCGTCCGCGCAGGTCGGCCGCCGCAGACAGGCGTGGCGTCCCCGTCGGTCGACGAGCCGTCCCTCGTTCACGAACTCCCCAGGAGCGCATCGACGGTGCAGACAAGGCCTGTCGGCGCGAACGTGAGGCGGACCTGTCCCCCGAGGTCCTGCGCCAGACTGCGCTCGAGCAGCCGTGTGCCGAAGCCGCGCCGGCTCGGCTCCTTCACGGGCGGGCCGCCGCGCTCCGCCCATGTGAGGCGGAGGCGACAGGGGTCGGCGGCCAGCTCCACGTTCCAGCCGATCCGGACCTCGCCGGTCTCATTCGAGAGAGCGCCATATTTCATGGCATTCGTCGCGAGTTCATGAAGGGCCATTGCGACGGCGAGCGCCTGGCCGGGCGACAACCGCACGTCCCAGCCGTGGATGTGCACGCGGCTCCCACCCTCCTGTCGATAAGCCGCCATGGCCTGTTCGACGATTTCGGTGAGGTCGGCTCCGTCCCAGTTCTCGCGGGTGAGCACGTCGTGGGCGCGGGAGAGAGCCATGAGGCGGCTCTCGAAGGCCTCGCGGGCCTCGCCGACGCTGCCCGCGTTGCGCAGGGTCTGGGTGGCGATGGACTGCACCGTGGCCAGGGTGTTCTTCACCCGGTGGTTCAGCTCGTTGATGAGCAGACGCTGGTGC
>DATCJK010000011.1:0-28243 GCA_036562855.1 Microvirga sp. | reverse complement strand
ATGCGCAATGCGTCATCGACGTTTGCTGCGGTGTGGACCCTGTACCCTGATGCTTTGAGCACGGGGGTGAGCATGTCGCGGAAGAACGCGCTGTCGTCCACCAGCAGCACCGCGCGCGCAGCCGCCGCGGCTCTGGCCGCGCTCGGGCGCGTCCAGTCGTCATGGGCCAGCGGCAGGTAATGGGCCACGTTCACCACCTCGGTCGCCCGCCCCCGGATCACCGCAGAGCCCACCAGATCCGAGCGCTCCGTCACAAGCTCGATCGCAAGCTTGTCGTCCACGATGTCCACGATCTCCTCGACCGCAAGCCCCATCGTGCGCTCCCCGTCCGAGAACACCACAAGCGCCTGCGTGCCCTCGCGCCGGATCTCCAGGCTCTCGTCCGCCGCAACAAGCGGCATCAGCCGGCCCCGGTACTGCACCAGGGGACGCCCCCCCAGCCACTCGATCTTGGTGGCGTCGATCTCCTCAAGGCGCGTCACCAGCGACAGCGGCACCGCTTTGAGGCTCTCGCCCCCGCCCCGGAACACCAGCAGCGTGACCGCATCCTCCTCGTCCGCCCCGCCCGGCTCGCCCGTGTCGTCCCCCTGGAACTGACCCTCGTTCGCCCCAGAGCCCACCATGCGGGCGAGCCCGTTGGGATCGATGATCAGCACCACCGCCCCGTCGCCTAAGATCGTGTTGCCCGAGAAGAGCTGGATGTGGCGCAGCTTGGAGGACATGGGTTTGACCACGATCTCCTCGGTGTGGAACACCCCATCCACCAGAATGCCAAAGCGCTGGCGGCCCACCTGGGTGACCACCACAAAGCCCTCGTCCACCCGCTCCTCGCCCGTGAGCCCCAGCACCTTGGAGAGCGGCACGATGGGCAAGAGCCGGTCGCGCAGGCGCAGCACCGGCGTGCCGTTGATGCGCTCGATCGAGTGCTCGGATTGCGGGGTCACCCGCACCAATTCCAGCACCGCCACCTGCGGGATCGCAAAGCGCTGGTCGCGCGAGGACACGATGAGCGCCGCCACGATCGCAAGGGTGAGCGGGATCTTGATCACGAAGGTGGTGCCAAGCCCGGGCTCGGAGCGGATCTCCACCGTGCCGCCAATCAGCTCGATGTTGGTCTTGACCACATCCATGCCGACCCCGCGGCCGGACACCGCGGTGATCGCCTTGGCGGTCGAGAAGCCCGGATGGAAGATGAACTTGGCGACCTGCTGGTCGCTCATGCGCTCCACCTCCCCCTCGCCGGCGACCCCGCGCTCCACGGCTTTGCGGCGGATGGCCGCAAAGTCGAGGCCGCGGCCATCGTCCGCGATCTCGATCGTGATGGTGCCGCCCTCGTGATAGGCGTTGAGGCGGATGGTGCCGCGCTCGGACTTGCCGGCGGCCCGGCGCTCGGCCGGGGTCTCGATGCCATGGTCGGCCGAGTTGCGGACCATGTGGGTGAGCGGGTCCTTGATGACCTCCAGCACCTGCCGGTCAAGCTCGGTATCGGCGCCCTGCATCACCAGGTCGATGCGTTTTTGGAGTTCGCCCGACAGATCGCGCACCACCCGGGGCAGCTTTTGCCAGGCATTGCCGATGGGCTGCATGCGGGTCTTCATGACCCCCTCCTGCAGCTCGGCGGTGACGTGGGAGAGGCGCTGGAGGGGCACCTTGTAGCCGCTGTCGTCAACGCGGCGGGAGATCTCGAGGAGCTGGTTGCGGGTGAGCACGAGCTCCGAGACCATGGTCATGAGGTGCTCGAGGGTGTCCACGTTGACGCGCAGGGTCTGCACCTTGGAGACGGCGCTCTCGTGGCTGTCTGCCGCCTCGGCGGGCTCGGGCGCCTTGCGCTCGGCCGCGGGGCCGGACGGGCCGGCCGCAGCAGGGCCTGCGCTTGGCGGAGCGGTCCTGACGGGGGTTGCCGCCGGTGCCGGCACCGGAGCCGTCGCCTCGGCAAGATCGGGGCCGGGGGTCTCCAGGAAGGCGCGCTCCAGATCGTCGAGGGAGACCTCGCCGGGGCGCAAAGCCCGCTCCAGGGTCTGGTGGGGCAGCGCGGGCTCGGGCTTTGGCAAAGCGGCGGGCGCGATCTCGCGCATCGCCATGGTCTCGAGGGTGGCGATGAGATCGGTGTCGGAGCCCTCGGGCTCGGCGGCGTTGCGCTCGAGCTCGCCCAGGATGACCTTGACCCGGTCGAGGGTGACAAGGATGAGGCTCACCGCCTCGGTGGTGACCGCCATGCCGTCCCGGAACTTGCCCATGAGGGTCTCGGCCGCGTGGGCGAGCGCCTCAAGGCGCGGCAGGCCCAGAAAGCCGCAGGTGCCCTTGATGGTGTGCACCAGGCGGAAGATGTTGCGCAGGATCTCCTCGTTGTTCGGGTCCTGCTCGAAGCGAACCAGCTCCACGTCAACCGTGTCGAGATGCTCACCCGTCTCAGTGAGAAACTCACGCAAAAGATCGTCCATGACGATTACTCAACTTCCAGGAACGCAGAACTCGGCAACCCCAATGTCAACGACAGGGGTTTCTAATTCCTTGAAGTCGGCGCGATTTCCCCTCTGAATCGAGGGTCCGTGTTTATCCGGATTGCCTGCCCCTGCGGCAGGTACGGCCGGTCAGGCTGCCGCCGGCACCGCGCGTATGGTGACCTCATCGCCCTCGAGGCTGAGGGTGACGGTCATCCCGGCGGCGCGGGCGACCATGCCGGCATAGAACACCTGGATGCCGTGGGCATCGACGGAGCCGCTCTCCGGCGAACCCGCCAGGAGGTCCTGGGCATGGGGCGGGATCCGGGCGTTGATGCCCTTGGACAGAAGGCGGAATTCGCAGGCCTCCGCGTCCCCCGTGACGGTGACGGAGACCGAGCCGCCCCGCGGCACCGCGTTCGTGGCGAGAACCACCAGATTGAGGAGGAGCTTCACCCGGTTCTTGGGGAACAGCGCCCGGGGCGCCAACCAGGAGAAGGCGACCTTGTCGTCCTGGAAGAGACCGCGGGCCACCTGCTCGGCATCGCCGAGATCGATGGAGGCGCCGGCCGAACCTGCGGCGCCGAAGGCGAGCCGGGCGAATTGCAGGCGGGCGGAGGCCTGCTTGGCGCTCTTGCGGATCAGGTCGAGGGCGAAATCCCGCATGGAGGCATCGTTCTCATCCTCCAGAACCTCGAGGCCGTTCACGATCGCGCCCACCGGGGAGATCACGTCGTGGCACACCCGCGAGCACAGAAGGGCCGCGAGGTCGAGCGAGTCGAGGGTGATGGCGGTCATGGCCACTCCGAGGGGGCTGAGGCCGATTCGGCTGAACCGCCTTCAGGGATCAGGCGTTTAGCCGTCCAGGCGGTCCGAACCGGCAGGAAAGGAACGCACCGGGATAAACGGCCCGACAGCTTTTGAAAAGTCAGCCAAGGGATCGACAGACCAGCGGCAAAAGGGCACAAACAGACCATGCACATCCCTGAGCGGAATGCGGACGAGATCGCCGCGAAACTCGCTTCCATCGCCATGGAGGCGGGCCGCCTTCTCCGCAATTTCGAACGTTCGGCCCTCGACAGCCGCACCAAATCGGACGGCACGCCGACCACGGAAGCGGATTATGCGGCCGAGACGCTCATCATCGCCCGGTTGAACGAGGCCTGGGCCGGGGTCCCGGTCGTCGCGGAGGAGACGGCGAACGCGGAAACGCCGGACGAGTACTTCTTCCTCGTCGACCCGCTCGACGGGACCGGCGACTTCATCCACGGCACGGGCGAATACAGCGTCAACATCGCGCTCGTGCGCGACAATCGCCCGATCGCCTCCGTTGTGGCGGCACCCGCCATCGGCCGCATCTGGATCGCGGGCCAATCGACCCGGACGAGCGAGATCGTCGAAGGAGCGAGCCTCGTCTGGCGTGACGTGCAAGCGCGCGCGGCGCCGGAGGAGGACCTCGTGGCCCTCGTCAGCCGGCGGCACGGGGACGCCGCCACCGAGGCCTGCCTGTCCGCACTCTCCATCGGCACCCGACGCACCGCCTCCTCGGCGCTGAAATTCTGCCTCATCGCGTCGGGCGAGGCGGACGTCTATGTGCGCTGCGGGCCGACCATGGAATGGGACACGGCCGCGGGCGACCATATCCTGTGTCAGGCCGGCGGCTGCGTGATCGGCCCCGGCGGCGCGTCCCTCACCTACGGCCATGAGGAGCGGGGCTACCGCAACGGCCCGTTCGCGGCGCTCGGGGACGCGGCGCTCGCGCCCCGGCTCGCTCTGCCGCTTGCGCTGCCCGTCGCGGCGCGCTGACGGCGCGATCAGGAACGCGCGAGCTGCGCCTTCAGGCGCTCCCATTCCTCGAGGCCGCGCCCTTGGACGCTCTCATCGGCGAGGAACCGCGCGCGGCCCGCATCGGTGCGAAAGAGGTAGAGACGCTCGCCGCTCACCAGATAGAGGAGCGGGTCCGCATCGACGATCCGCCCGCGGCTCGCGGCTTCCGCATCGTAGCCTCCCATCTGCGGCGCGTAGACCTGAGGGGCGGCGAGGAACGCAGCCCGGTTCGCCTCGCTCGCAAAGCGCCACGCCACCCCCGACCACAGGACTTCGAGCTCGGGCCGCCCGGCCTGCGGGCCGGAGGGGGTGAAATAGCTCACCGGGTCGAAGCCCCCGAGGGCGAGCCCCGTCTGCTCGTCGCTGCGATAGACCTCCGCGGCACCGACCAGGTGCGGCCAGGGCAGCCGCGGACGCCGCGCCTCCGGGGGCGGGGCGACCATCGCGGCGGAGGCCTGCGACCCGGGCTCGGCGCGGGCCGGGCCGGCGGCCAGGGCCGGCAGGCAGAGAGCCAGAAGGGCGGCGCGGTAAGACATTATTAGGGTTGACGTCCCTAGGGTTCGCAAGGAGCCGGAGGCTCCCGTTCCGATCCCGCAATTTTGCCCGGAAGTGGTGAAGAAAGGGTCGACCGTCTCTTATTGCGGCGCGTCCGGCGCCGCCTCCGACCACATGCGAGGAAGTCCCATGCGCTCTCGCCGTTTCGCCCTTGCCGCCGCCCTCATCGGGCTTCTGGCCGTCCCGGCCGCGCCGGCCCTCGCCCAGCATGTCCAGCCGGCCTATGCCAATCCCGGCGACCCGAACACGTATCACACGGACGAACTCGTCAATAACGGCCACCAGTTCTTCGGCGGCATCTCCCGTGGCCTCGCCCTCGCGGTTCAGGAAGCCGTGCGGCGCTGGGGCGAGCCGAACGGCTACATCCTCGGCCAGGAGGCCTCCGGCGCCTTCTTCGGGGGCCTGCGCTACGGCGAGGGCCGGCTTTTCACCCGGAACGTGGGCGAGCGGCGCATCTTCTGGCAGGGCCCGACCCTCGGCTTCGACGTGGGCGGCGACGGGGCCCGGACCATGATGCTCGTCTACAACATGCAGTCCGTGAACGCCCTCTACCGGCGCTTCGTGGGGATCGACGGTTCGGCCTACCTGATCGGCGGCTTCGGGGTGACGGCGGCCGCGGCCGACGACATGGTGGTCGTGCCGATCCGCTCCGGGCTCGGATGGCGCCTCGGCGTCAACATGGGCTATCTGAAATTCACGCCCGAACCGACCTGGAACCCCTTCTAGGGCGCTTTCCCGTCCGTCTGCCGGCCGCCGCCCCTCGAAAAGGCGGTGTTTGGCGCTAGATCCGGGCCGACCTGAGCCCTGACGGCTCTGGAAAGCCGCGCGGGCACATGGCAGGGTGCTTGAGCGTTACCGATCGAGCACCCTGGAGTTTTCGCCCGCGTGGTCGAAACCATCATGATCTTCGCGCTGGGAGTGGCGGCTGCCACCCTCATCGCCCTCATCTTCATTCCCGCCATCACCGCCCGGGCCGACAGGCTGGCCCGGCGGCGCGCGGAGGCGTTGTTTCCCCTCTCCGTCGAAGAGCTGACGGCCGAGAAGGACCACCTGCGCGCCGAGTTCGCGGTTCTCCAGCGCCAGATCGAGCGCAAGGCGGAGGAGGCCTTCGCCGTGAAGCACCAGTCCATGGAGGAGCTGGGGCGCCGCGCCGTGCGCATCGAAGCCCTCGAAACCGGGGTGAGCGAGCGCGACACGGTGATCGCCAACCTGCAGGCGGATCTCGCCGACACCCGCGCGCGCCTTGCGACGACGGAGGACGAGCTCGCCGGCACCCGGGCCTCCCTCGCCGGCACCCGCGACACGCTCGCCGCCATCGAGAACGCCCATCGCAAGACCCTGGACGAACTCGCCGGCACCCGCTCGGAACTCGACCGCACCGTGACGGCCCTGGCTGGCACCCGCGCCGAACTCGCCCTCACCCAGGACCGCCTGGAAGCCAGGGAGGCCGAGTTCGCGGATCTCGACCAGCGCCATTCAGCGGCCCTCAGCGATATGGACGCCAAGCGCATCACGATCTCCGACCTCGAAACCCGCTTCGCCACGCAGAAGGCCCGCGGCGACGATTTCGAGCGCGCGCTCGGCGAGCGGCGCAACGAGCTGACCGAGGAGCGCCAGCGCCTGACGGACCTCGCCAAGAATCTTCTGGCCGAGCAGGAGCGCGGGCTGGTGCTCGAGGGCCGCATCCGGGAACTCGAAACCGAGCGGGACGCGAAGGCCGCCGATGTGGCGGCGCTCACCAGCCGCCTGCAGGCGAAGGACAGCGACAGCGAGGCCCTGCACTCCTCCCTCACCGAGCGAGCCGGCTCGCTCGCAGCCCTCAAGGCGGAGCTCGAAGCCGCGCGCGTGCGCATCGCGGAGCTCGAGACGGCCGGCGGAACGAGCGGCGCGATGCATTCCTCCGAATTGCGCAACATGAGCGAACGGCTGGAGACGCTGCGCTCGGAGAAGTCCGCTCTCGAAGGCGCGCTCTCGACCGCCCGCGAGGAGCGGGCTCGGCTCGCCAAGGAACTCAAGGCGGTGCGGCGCAGCGCCGGCACGACGCCTGACGAGATCAAGGCCGAGAACGCGGAGCTGCGGCGCCTCATCGTCGACGTGGCCGACCGGGTCATGCAGGCCTCCGACACCGATGCCGGCCCCGCCGGCGGCCGCCGCAAGGCAACGGGCTGACCGGCGCCTTTTCCCAAATCTCTCCCGAGCGCCGCCCCGTCTTCACAAAGCGTGGCGGTGCTGCGGGACCCCAGTGACGCATCAGGAGGTCGTGTCGATGGATCTTGGTCTCAAGGGCAAGCGTGCCCTCGTTCTCTCATCGAGCCGTGGGCTCGGCCTCGGCGTTGCTCAAAGTCTCGCCGCGGAGGGCGCCGACATTCTGATGACGGCCCGTTCGGGCGACCGGCTCGAGGCAGCCGCCGCCGCCATCAACGGGAAGGGAGCCGGACGGGCCTCCACCTTCGTCGGCGACCTCGCGGGTAACCTGGATGCCATCCATGCGGCCGCCATGGATGTTCTGGGAGGCGTCGACATCCTCATCGCGAACACGGGCGGGCCGCCGGCCCGGACCGCGCTCAACGTTCAAGCCGAGGAATGGCTCCCGCAATTCGAGGCCATGGTGCTGCCGGTCTTCAAGATCGCGGCGCTCGTGCTGCCGGGGATGCGCGAACGCGGCTGGGGCCGCATCCTCACCATCGCCTCGACGGGCGTTGTGCAGCCGATCCCGAACCTCGTCATGTCGAACGCTCTGCGCTCCTCCATCGTCGGCTGGTCGAAGACCCTGGCCAATGAGGTCGCGAAGGACGGCATCACCGTGAACCTCGTGCTGCCGGGCCGCATCCACACGGACCGGGTCGACGAACTCGACATGGCGAACGCGAAGGCCCAGGGCAAGAGCCCGGAAGAGATCGCAACCGCCGCTCGCGCCGCGATCCCGTCGGGCCGCTACGGACGCGTGGAGGAATTTGCCGACACGGTCTGCTTCCTCGCCTCCGAGCGGGCGAGCTACATCACCGGATGTCTCGTGCGCGTGGACGGCGGAGCGGTTCGCTCGATCTGACGCGCGGTCCTGAGCGTCGTCGACGAAGGAAGGCGCTCGACCTGACGGTCGGGCCTATTCGGCCGCCATGGCGCGCCGGCGCGGAGCCGGACGGTTGTCGTTCGACAGGTTCGCCATCACGTGCCGGACGGCCTTGGCGGCCTCCGGCAAGGCGATACCGGCAGAGATCAGGGAAGCGATCGTGGCGGCCTGGCAATAGCCGCACAGCGCCCGGTTCTCCTGCCATTCCTCGCGCCCGAGTTTCAGGGCGATCACGAGGTCGTAGAGAACCTTCGCGGCGAGCGCGATCGGGAGCGCGGGGTTCTCCCGCGCCCGGTCCTTGCCGCCGGCGCCGGCAAGGATCGCCGTCGTCGCGTAGCTCGCCACCATCAGCAGCGCGTCGGGGGTCTGCATGCGCTTGTAGGCGTAGGTCGACTTGTCGACCTTCGTGGCGTTGAAATACCGCGATGGCAGGTCCGGCAGGCGGCGCAGGATGCCCATCTGGTAGAGGCCCACGACCATGCCCGCCGCCGTCCCGACAAAGGAGAGGCCCACGAGCCAGCGACGGCGCTGCAGGTCGGCCGTGCGGCCCTTGCGGAGCTCATAGGACAACTGCGCGGGCGAGGGTGCCATCGAGGCCTCCGGACAGGTCTTGAAGGAGCCGGCGGTCCCTGGATCGGATCAACGCCGATCTTGCCGCCGGACGGGTCTTTGAGACCGGCGAACCTATTTCGGATCGACGCTCATATTGCCGCCGGGGCTGCCCGGGGGCGGGATCACGGGCGTCGTGCCGGGATTGGGCACGGGCGCGGGCGTGCGCATGTCGGGCGCAATGTTCTGCGGCGGGCGGATGACGCCATCCGTCGCCTGCAGCTTCTCGCTCAAGGTGGCGCCGCCACCGCCTGTGGAGCCCGTGGTGGCCGGAGCCTCGGGCTCGACCTTTTCCGGGATCGTGGTGTTGGGGGCCGGCATGTTGGGCGCCTGCTGCTGGGGCAGCGGCGTCTGGGCCAGGGCCGGGGCAGTCGCCAGCAACAGGGCGAGAGCAATCGGGGCGCGCGTCATCCATCCGCTCCTTGTTGTTCAGGGAACGGATAACGGGATGCGGGGTTCCGGATCGGATCAGGCGGCGGATGAGGCGGTCGGGTGTCCGAGGCGGGTCAGGCCGCGGCCGCGGGAGCGCCCCGGGCCATCTCGATGTAGAGCGCACGCAGGCGCCGCGTCAGCGCTCCGGGCTTGCCGCCGGCCACGGGACGGCCGTCGATGGACACGACCGGCAGGACGAAGCCCGATGCGCTCGTATTGAAGGCCTCGGCGGCGTCGAAGGCCTCCTCCAGGGTGAAGAAGCGCTCCTCCACCTTGAGGCCCGCCTCTTGCGCAAGGCGCAGGAGCGATTGGCGCGTGATGCCGGGAAGGATGGCGTTCGACAGGGGGCGCGCCACGATGCTCCCCGATTTCGTGATGATGAACGCGCTCGAGGATCCGCCCTCGGTGACGAAGCCGTCCTCCACCATCCAGGCCTCATGGGCGCCCGCATCCGCGGCCGCCTGCTTGGCGAGCACCTGGGCAAGGAGCGACAGGCTCTTGATGTCGCGCCGCTTCCAGCGCTGGTCCGGCACGGTCGCCACGGCGATCCCGGTCTCGGCGAGGGGAGAGTTCACGATGGCCTTGGCCTGCGTGAACATCATGACGGTGGGCTTCGCATCCTTCGGGAACATGAAGTCCCGCTCCGCGACGCCCCGGGTCACCTGCAGGTAGAGGAAGCCCTCGGACAGGCCGTTGCGGCGCACCAGATCCTCCTCGATGCGGGTCCACCCGGCGCGATCGTAGGGGTTTTCGATCCGCACCTCGCGCAAGGAACGCTCCAGGCGCTCCAGATGCGCCTCGTTGTCGATGAGACGCCCGTCGAGCACGCCCATGCCTTCATAGACGCCGTCCGCGAAGAGAAAGCCCCGGTCCATGACCGGCACCCGCGCCTCGTCGGCCGGCAGGAACGAGCCGTTGAGAAAGACGATACGGGACATGGGCGGCAGCTCCGGAAGAGGGGTTCGATCGCGACGCGATGCGGCGGAGCGCCAGTTTAGGGACCTGCCCGCCCGGTGCAAGGCAAGGGGTGCGAGGCGAGGGGCTCAAGGCAAGGGGTGCGAGGCAAGGAGCGCAAGGCAAGCGGCTCAAGGCAAGACAGGCCATAACGGAAACGGCGCCCGAAGGCGCCGTTCCGGATGCTCCGCTGGCCGCAAGTGTGCGGGCCGAAGCGCTAGGGTGAGCTCCCGCAGGCCGAAGGCCTAGGGGTGGAAGCCTTAGGCCTGCTTCAGGTGCGCGGCGAGGTGCTTGTTCATTTCGAACATGGTCACCTTCTTCTTGCCGAAGATCGGCTGGAGCTTGTCGTCCGCGAGGATCTCGCGCTTGTTCTCCGGGTTCTGGAGGTTGTTCTTCTTGATGTATTCCCACATCTTGCTGACCACCTCGCCCCGCGGGATCGGGTTGGAGCCGACGACGGCCGCAAGTTCCTTCGAGGGGGTCAGGGGCTGCTGAAGGGCATTCGGCTTCGCGCCGGCCTTTTTGGCTGCTGCCGGCTTCGCGGCGGCCTTTTTCGCGGGGGCCTTGCTGGCGGTCTTGGTGGGCATGAGATTTCCTCCGAGCGTTTCGATCGCGGCGTTCCGGCCATATCAGAGGAAGCCGGGGGCGGCCGTCAAGTGAACTTGGCTTTGAAGGCCGGGTTCCCCCTGGCCGGACGGCTTTCCACCCCTATTTGCCTGTTGACATCCGTGGCTCAGAAACACGGGGCCTCGCGGGGCGACCGAAGAAGGCCGATGCTGCTCCCCCTCCTCCGTCTCCTCGCCGCCCTGATTCCGCTCGCGCTCCCCGCGCCGTCCCAGGCCGGAACCGCCGAAGCCCGCGCCTGGCTCAGCCGGCAGGGCTATGCGGGACCGACCGCCGGTCAGATCGTCGTCTGCCATGGCTACGGCTGCAACAGGCGAGCCCTCCTGGCCACCGACGCCCCCTGGCTCGCCCGCGCCGCGAGCCTCCTTGCCGGGGCCCGCGGCTCGGCGGAGGCGGAGCGACGCGCCCTCGGCGAGGTGGTGCGCCTCTACACGGCGAGCCTCGCGGCCCAGCTGGGCGGCCGGCGCGACATGCCGCGCTCCCCGCCGGGGCAGTCGGGCGTTCACGGCCAAATGGACTGCCTCGACGTCACCGCGAACGTGACGAGCCTTCTGGTGGTCCTGGAGGAGCGGCGGCTTCTCTCCCATCACCGGGTCGAGGGCCCGCAATCCCGCGGCTTTTTCATCGATGGCCGCTGGCCGCACTTCACCGCCGTGGTGGCGGATGGAAGCGGCGCCCGCTACGCCATCGACCCCTGGACCCGCTCGCCGGGCGAGCGACCGCTCATCGCGCCCCTGTCCCAGTGGGAGGTGGCGGCGAACTGACGGCCCGGGGGGAACGGCACGGCGCCCCTACCCCAATGGGAGGTGGCGGCGAACGGACGGCTCGCGGAGGACGGCACGGCGCCCGCTCAGCCCTTAGGCTGTCTTTGGAAAGGGGATGACGCGAGGTTCGTCGGAGGCGGATTGACGGGCGGCCCGGACGCGTTCCACCGCCGCGGTCACATGGGATACGACCACGTCGTTCGGGCAGGGCTTGGCGAGAAACGCGGCGCCCGCGGGCAGATCGCCGTCGGTGGGCCACCGGCGCCCGGACGTGACGAGGATCTCGATGAGGGGCCATCCGGCCCGGACCTCGTGAGCGAGCGCGTAACCATCGATTCCCGGGGGCATGTCCACGTCGGCGTACAGCACGTCCACCGGCACGTCCGCGCGCAGCACGGCCAGGGCCTCGGCCGCGTTGGCCGCCTCGATCACCCGGAAGCCCTCGTCGAGCAGGAGCTCAGACACGAGGAGCCGGACGAGAGGTTCATCCTCGACGACCAGGATTGCCGGAATGCGATTGTCCGCCATGGGGATCCCTGCGACCTTAGTCGTAAGAACGTTTCACGGCCGAGCTTCGTTCCGGCAGCATGAAACGGGTTGTGCCAAACTGCACCTTAGGGAGCAAGCTTTCCGTTAAGGAAGACATAAAATTCCGTCGACCTCGGCCGAGAACCATTCGGCGGTCGGGACGTTTCGCTGCCAACGAGTGGACGCGCGCCATTCCGCTTTGGTGGAGTAACGGTCGATCGTGAGTGCCGCGTGGGTCAAACGTCTCCATCCGACCGTTCCATCAACCCTTCTCCTGGCCGAGGGCGACGTGCTGGCCCGGTGCCGGATCGCAGATGGGCTGCGGGCGGAAGGATACCGGGTCCATGAGGCGAGCTCCGCCGACGAGGCGGTGGCGGTGCTGAGCACCCTGCCCGTGCACCTGCTCCTCCTCGACAAGGCGATCCCAGGAGGCGCCGGGAGCCACGGCGTGCTCCAGGCCGCTCACGGGTGCCGCCCGGCGCCCCGGGTGATCCTGGCCTCCGACGAGGCCGGGGCGGCGGGCGCTTCGGTGATCCAGAAGCCGATCGTTCTCGACGAATTGCTCGCCCTCATCCGGCGCCTCCTCGACCCTGCCGGAACCGAGGCCTCCTAGGAATCCGCGGCGCGAAGCCCGCCTCCGAGGCGCCGGGAACAAAGCTCCAATCTTGACGGTTAGCGGCCTGTGAGCACGCAACCGGCCGACCTCGACCTTTCCTCGCAGCCACGAACGATACTGGTCGTGGAAGACGAGGTGTTGGTGCGGCTGGTGATCGCCGAATACCTGCGCGAATGCGGCTACCGGGTTCACGAGGCGGCAAGCGCGGAGGAGGCCCTCGCGGTGCTCCAGGCTCCGGAGGTCGCCATCGATGTGGTTTTCAGCGACGTCAACATGCCCGGCAGCATGGACGGGTTCGGCCTTGCCCGCTGGGTCCGTTCCGAAAAGCCCGGTGTCCAGGTGATCCTCACCTCCACGGTGGATCGCTCGGCGCAGGTGGCCGGCATGCTCTGCGAGGCGGGCCCGCTGCTCGAGAAGCCCTACGAGCCCGTGGCCGTGATCGATCGCATCAAGCAGCTCCTCGCCAAGGCCGGCCGCCCCTGAGGGGCCGGATCGAGCAGGGCGCCCCATCCCGGCGGTAGACCTTCGCGGCATCAGGCCTTAAGCCACGGCGTGCAGCTTTCCGTTCGGGAGTCTCCCATGCTGAGTGCCGAGGCCCAAGGCGTCTATGCGATCGCGCCCACCCCGTTCCACGAGGACGGGCGGATCGACGAGACCTCCATCGACCGCATGGTGGACTTCTACGGCGAAGCCGGCTGCACCGGGATCACGGTGCTCGGCATCATGGGCGAGGCGCCGAAGCTAGATCAGGCCGAAGCCCTCGGCGTCGCGACGCGGGTGATCCGCCGGGCCGGCATGCCGGTCATCGTCGGCGTCTCGGCTCCAGGCTTCGCGGCCATGCGCGCGCTCGCCCATTCGAGCATGGAGGCGGGCGCCGCGGGCGTCATGATCGCGCCGCCGCCTTCCTTGCGCACCGACGACCAGATCGTCGGCTACTACGCCCAGGCCGTGGAGGCCATCGGCGGCGAGATTCCCTTCGTGATCCAGGATTACCCGCTCACCTTGAGCGTCATCATGACCCCGGCCGTGATCCGCCGCATCGTCATGGACAATCCCTCCTGCGTGATGCTCAAGCACGAGGATTGGCCGGGTCTCGACAAGATCTCGGCGCTCCGCCGCTTCCAGGCCGAGGGGACGCTGCGGCCGCTCTCGATCCTGTGCGGCAATGGCGGCCTATTCCTCGATTTCGAGATGGAGCGCGGAGCGGACGGAGCCATGACGGGCTACGCCTTCCCGGACATGCTGGCTGACGTGGTGCGGCTGTCGAAGGAGGGCCGGCGCGACGACGCGCACGACCTGTTCGACGCGCATCTGCCGCTGGTGCGCTACGAGCAGCAGCAGGGCGTCGGCCTTGGGGTGCGCAAATACGTGATGAAGCGCCGCGGCATCCTGGCCTCGGACGCGCAGCGCAAGCCGGGTGGGACGCTCAATCCCGCCGGGCGCGCGGAGGTCGAATACCTCCTCTCCCGGGTCGCGCGCTTCGATCCGCGCGCCGCGCGGCTTCCGGGCTGAGGCAAGTCAGCGGCCCGGCGCCTCGGCGGCGAACCAGGCCGCATAGGAGGAGCGGGTGGCAAGGCGGCGGTTCTCGTCCGGCGCGCCGTCGGTCCACCAGACAGGACCACGCTCCCCGAGCGCGTGCTTGGCCCGATCGACCCGCGCCCGCGCCGCCCGGAGGGCTGCGGCATCATCCGCCTTGAGGGCCGCCGCGACGGCACGGCGGGCGCTCATGAGCTCCTGCACGAGCCCCTGCCGTTCGTCCTCGGACAAGGTGGGATTGGCACGACGCCACAGGCGGCCGCGCACCACCAGGTAGCGGCCGTCGGGGGTGACGAGAGGCGCGTCAGGCGCGCTCGCGCTGCGGCGCTTGGCGGAGCTGCTCGACATGGTGGGCGAGCCCTTCGGAGGCGATGTTCTTCAACTTCGCCTCGACCTCGAAATCGGACCACACGAGGTGCCGCGCCACGAGGTCGTTGATGGCCTCGTTCCACATGAGGTCCGAATGGGCGCGCAGGTCCTTGGGCTTGATCCCGGTGTCCATGAGAGCGCCGAAATCGGGGCGCGTGTGGATGTCGTGATCGCCAAGGAGGTCCTCGCGGGACACGCTCACATGGCTTACCGGACGCACGCCCCGCCAGGACGCGATGATCCGCGCGATGCGGGGATCGTCCGGCTCGATGTATTCGCCACGGCTCGCGATCCAGTGATGATGCAGGTCGAGCACGATCGGCAGATCGTCCGCGAGGGGCAGGAGATCGTCGAGGCCGTAGCTCACCTCGTCGTTCTCCACCGTGATGAGGTTCTGCGCCGTCGCGGAGAGGCGGCGAAGCCCCTCCCTGAACCCGTCGGCTCCGACCGCCCGCGCGCCCCCATGGATGTTGATATGCGCTCCGTGCGGGTGCCAGCCGCCGCCATAGCCCATGAGCGCCATGATCTCCGTGTGGTACTCGAATTCCTCGACGCCGTTCTTGAGGGCGGATTCGCTCGCGGAGGCGATCACGCAGAACTGGCCCGGATGCATGCTGAGCCGCACGTCCCTGGTTCGCGCGAGCGCCCCCACCGCCGCAAGGCTCGTCTCGATGAGCCGCCGCAGATCGGGATCGCGGTAGTATTCCTTGCAGCTCGGATGCGTGTAGCCCGGCAGGATCTGGCTCGCGAGGCGGTGCAGGCGCTCGAGCTTCGGCCGGGTCGCCACATGCTCGATCTGGCGCCGCAGCACCTCGAGATTGTGGGACACCACGGAGGCGAGCTTGTCGAAGGCCGCGGCCGGCTCGAGGCGCTGCAGATAAGCCATGGTGACCGTCACCACGTTCATCCGGCGCGCCTCCTCGGCATCGCCGTCGTCGGGAATGAACTTGCAGCAAAAACCGAGGCGGGGATCGTTCGTCATCAAAGGCCAACGTCTGAGAGGCGGATCGGATCACGGGGAGCCGGCGGACAGGCCGCACGGTTTGGCGAGCGACCTGTCTCTAATGGCGAACGCCGCTCCGAATGGTGCGCAGGATCGTCGCCTCTTCGAAGGGCTTCGGGATGAAGGAGGCGTTGCGCAGGTGATGGGGCAGCTCGCTTGGCCGCGAGGCGGATACGAAAGCGAACGGGATGCGCCGTTCGAGCAGGGCAGCGGCGAGCTCGAAGCTTTTGCCGTCGACCACGTCGATGTCGAGGAGCGCGAAGTCGAAGCCGTCGCCGAGATGCGCGCCCGCCTCGGCCAGGCTTTCGAACACGCCCACCACCTCGTGGCCCTGACCTTCGATGATGGCCTGTAGATCGAGCGCGATGAAAGGATCGTCTTCCAAAATCAAAATGCGCACGTCAAAGCTCCGTGGCCCCGCGCCGTCCGTCCCGGCCTGCTGTTGCTGATGGCCTGAGCCGAAGGGCGCCTGATCGGGCTTCTCCCAATGCCTCTATTCATCGTCGAACAGAGGTGGAACGGTCCGCGGAAGGCCCGGTTCCCAGCCGTTGCAAGCCCGAAATCGTGCCGAGCTTCCCTTGCGCAAGCACGGCCGAGTCCCCATATCGGCCTCAACGCGATGAAGGCCTTGGGCTTCCGTCGCAGGCGGCCACGCTGCCGGGACGATGACGCCGGATGTACGCGCATCGTCCCGTCCGTGGCCGTTATCATATCTGGGCTCGCCTCATGTGCCCGAGCCGCCATGAAAAAAGGGCACCGGTCCTGCGACCGGTGCCCTTTCTCATGTGCGAGTCGTTGGGGTCAGTGGCGGTTCGCGCCCTGGCCGCCGCCGAACTCGCTCTCATGCTTGCTGAACTGCGGGTCGTCCCCGACGAAGGACTGCTCCACGTAGTCGCGGCCGCGCTGGGTCATCTCCTGCGCATAGCGCAGGCCCTGCTGGCGCACCTCGTCGGCCCATTCGCCGAACACTTCGTCCTCACGTCGGGTCCGCGGCAGGAGCGCGCCGAGGATGAGACCGGCCGCCAGGCCGACGAGGCCGACCATGACCGGGTTCTGGCTGACATAGGACTGCACGCCCCCGAAGCCGCGCGGGGCACGGCGGCGCACTTGCTCGAACTGGTCGGACCCGTGCTCGAAAGCGTCGGACGCCCAGGACGAGGCCCGCTCGTAGGTGTCACGGGCCCATTCGGTGGCCTGATCGAGCGTCTCGCCCGCCATACCGGAGGACTGGCCGGACGACTGGCCGCCACCTTGCTTCGCGGTGTCGGAACCGCCCTTGCTCTGGCCCTGGGAGGAAGCGCCGTGCTGGTTGGCGCCGCCCTGGCCGGACGAGACCGCACCGGCCGACTGGCCGCTGCCGGTCACGGAGCCACCCATGGGCTTCGAGGTGTGGGAGGCGAGCGTCGGGCTCTGCGCGGATCCGCCCTGCGAAGAGCCGCCCTGCGAGGAGCCGCCCTGCGAGGAGGCGCCACCCTGCGAGCCGGCGCCCGACTGGGCGTGGGGCTTCGGCATCTCGCCCACATTGCCGACGGAGGTGCCGGCCGAAATCTTGGCGGCCGAGACCGTATCGGAGCCCGAGCCCTTGTTCTGGCTCGAACCGCTCTGATTGGCATTCTTGGACGGATCGTTCTTCATATCGGCCATGGGTGATCTCCTCAAACTGTCACTGGACGCGCTCCAGAGGGCGTCAGCGGGGCGGTCGGGTCAGGCGCGCAGATTGGCGCTGCGCCGGGTAACGGGGTCGTGAACCAGCGGATCCTGAGGGGCCAGCGGGTCCTGGACGAGGGCGTCCTGGGCCAGCGGATCCTGACCGAGCGGGCCTCCCGTGAGCGGATCGCCGGCGAAGCGATCGTGCATGGGACGGACCGGCTCCATGCCGGGATCGTAGATCCGCGCCTGGCCTGGGGTGACCAGGGGCAGCTCGGGCTCCGCGTAGGCGAGCGTCCGCGCCCGTGTCGCGCGTTCCTCGTCCTTCGCCATGCGGTAGATCAGCCAACCGACGCCGGCCGCGACTAGCATCACTGGCACAGGGTTGCGCCGGACGACCGCCATCGCGTGGTCGACGATGGAGCCGTACTGGTTGACCCGCAGGGTCCCCAGCACGTCGTCCACGATGCCGGAGGCGGACATCTTGTCCTGGAGGCGGTGGATCGTGAGATCGAGCCGCGCGCGGGATTCCTCGATGTCCCGTTCGAGATCGTTCAAGTCCTGGGTCATCCGGGAGCCCTTTCGGAAAGGATCTGCGCGTCACGCTTCACCGAGCGGACCGTGCGCTCGGGCGTCAGCGTGAACGACGAGATCGCCTTGCGGCCGTAGAGGCCGAGCCCGACCGCGATCGCCGCCATGAGGCCGCCGACGATGAGGGCCGCGAGCGCCTCGGATTCGAGGACCGTCGCGAGCCACTCCACGAGGGACTCGGTGAGCAGCATCACGGCCGCGATGGCGAAGACGGCCGCCGCGACGACCATGGCGAGGCCGATGAACATCGACTTCACGCTCTGCGACATCTCCGTGCGGAAGAGCGCGAATTCCTTTTGGGCAAGCCCGCTGGTTTCGCGGAGGGCTTCGCCGACGAGGGTGTGGATGCTCTGGTTCGTGGTCTGAGCCATGGAAAAGCCTCCCCGTCAGGTGCCCGTGGGGGCTTGCTGGCCCTGGCGGCGCTGCTGGCCCTGCGCCGAGGCGCCCTGCCCACGTCCGGCCTGAGCCGTGCGGCCCTGAGCCTGATGCGTGTGACGCAGCCCATCGGCCGAGCTCCGGATGAAGCGGGCGGCCAGGAAGCCGAGGGTCACGGACGCGGCCGCGACGATGGCGGGCCGCTGCCGAACCACGTCCTCGACCTGGTTGAAGATGTCCGCGAAGCTGCGGTCGCGAATGCTGTCGGCGAGCTGATCGAGGCCCTCGGCCGCACTATCGACGAAGGCACGGATATTCGGCCGGTCGTCGAAGGATGCGGTGGACTCCCGGAGCGAGGTCGCGAAATCCGCCACCGACTGCGCCATGTCGTCCTTGCGCCGGTCGACGTAGACTGTCGCCTGCTCGCGCGCCGCATCCATGAAGTGGCGCCCGCGCTCCACCGCCACGCCGGCGATGTCGCCCACGTCGCCCTTCAGCGTGTCCCAATCGGCGTCGTTCGAACCCTGCTGTTTGCCAGCCTGCTGGCCCCTGCCGCCGTTCTGATAGCCCACGCTCATGGGTCAACCTCCATTTGATGTGTGAAGGTAACCACGGGAAGCGCGGCAGGTTCCGCAGGGCATCGGAGGATGTCCCCGCAGGCTTGGGCGCTTGGAGGCTGACAAGGCAACGCCCGAGCGCGCCAAGCGTTCACGCCCGGCGCGACCGGTTCGAAGACAATCCACCTGCGATGCGCTTGAGGCTCAGCCGTCGTCGCGGCCGTGCACATGCGCGGGCGGCGCGGTAGCCTCGATGGCCGTGAAGGTCTCGACGATGCGGTAGCTGTGCTCCGCCTCGGCCGGCACGAGCCAGGAATCGCCGGGCTCCAGGATCAGCATCTGCCCCTCGATGTGCAGCTCCGCGCGGCCCTTGATGACGTATCCCACGGTCTCGTAGTCGCGGCGGGTCGCCGGCGCATCATCGCCCGGCTCCTCGTCCTGCCACATGCGCATGGAAACGCGCTTGCCGGACACGAGATAGATCTGGCCCATCTCGCCCGACGGCGAATGCCCGCTGCTGACCTTCTTCACGGTAGTGTCGCTCATCACACGCCTCCTCGGCTCCCCCAAGCCTGGGGCTCAACGGGGAGAACCGCCGCCCGTTCCGCTGAAGGAACGCGAGGCTCACGCTCGGTTCTGCATGGCTGTCGACGCTGCGCTCGCGTCCTGTTCTGCGTCGCGGGCGACGCTGCGCTCGCGTCCGGTTCTGCGTCGCGGTCGACGCAACGCTCACGCTCGGTTCTGCGTTGCCGTCCTGGAGGAGACGCCGTGAGCCTGCGACCGCATCATGCCCGCTTCGTTCTGGCAGCCGTGTTCGCGGGCGGGTTCGTTGTGTCCGCGGCCCTGGCGGAAACTCCGCCCGCCCCTCCCCTGCCGCCGCCCCGCCCGGCCGATGCGGCCCCCACGCCAGAAGCTGCCCCGGCGCCCGCGGGTCCTGCGGTTCAGACCTCTCCTCGCAGCGCGGACGAGGCCGCCACGCTCCTCGCCGAAACCTGCCGCAACCGGATCACCCGTCTTGGCGTCAGCTTCGAGCCAAAGCCGGACGTGTCGGCGCCCTCATGCGGGTTTCGCGACGCGGTTCTCGTCTCGATGCTGCCGGATGGGGTGGCCGTGGCGCCGCCGGCGCTCATGACCTGCCCGGTCGCGGAGGGTCTCGCGCGCTGGACCCTCGACGTGCTTACCCTCGAGGCGGACCGTCACCTCGGCGCGGCTCCGGTGAAGCTCGCCATCGGCACCTCCTACGAGTGCCGCAACCAGCGCTCCGGCTCGAAGCTCAGCGAGCACGCCTTCGGCAACGCGGTCGACGTGATGGGCGTCGAGTTCCACAAGCGAGCGGCGGTGCCGATCACGGCCCATGCGGCGGGAACGCCGGAGGCCGCCTTCCAGGATGCCATTCGCGCGGGCGCCTGCGCCACCTTCACGACGGTGCTCGGACCCGGCTCCGATGCCGCCCATGGGGATCACCTGCATCTCGACCTGAGGGGGCGCCGGGGCGGTTACCGCATCTGCCAATAGGCCGCCACAACCCCCACCGCGCCGGACATTGGGCCGTCGCACCCCGTCACGCCACGGTCCCACGGAACAGCAGGCCGCCTTCGCCCTTTGTTGTCGTGCCCGCGTGCTGTGGAAGGATACGCAATGAAGTTGCCAATGGCTGCCCTCGCCGGACTCATCGCGGTTGTCAGCCCGGCGCTCGCCGCCCCCAAGGAATTGACCCTCGAGGCGGTGAACGGTGCCGATCTCAAGGCGAAGCCGGGGGATGGTCCGAGCGCCCTCATGATCAAGGCTCAGGTGCTGCTCGACCGCGCCCGCTTCTCACCCGGCGTGATCGACGGGCGGCCCGGCGAGAACGTCGAGAAAGCCATCGCCGCCTTCAAGGCGGCGCGGAAGCTCAAGACCAACGGGGCGCTCGACGAGGAGGTCTGGGCCAAGCTCAACGAGGCGTCGAGCGAGCCTGCGCTGATCGAATACACGATCCGGGACGAGGATCTGAAAGGTCCGTTCACGGCCAAGATTCCGGACAAGATGGAAGATCAGGCCGAGCTCGACCGGCTGGGCTATTCGGGGCCCGAGGAGATGCTGGCGGAACGCTTCCACATGGACCGCGACCTTCTGCAGGCTCTCAACGCAGGCAAGAGCTTCGACAAGGCAGGCGAGCGCATTCTGGTGGCGAACGTCGCCCCGGACCGCAGCGATCAAAAGCCCCCGAAGGTGACGCGCATCGAGGTCGACAAGAGCGAGCGGCTGCTGCGCGCCCTTGGCGAGGACGGCACGGTTCTGGCGGCCTATCCGGCTTCGGTCGGCAGCGAGGACAAGCCGGCGCCCGACGGCACCCACACCGTGACGGCGGTCGCGAAGAACCCGACCTACACCTACAATCCGGACTACAAGTTCAAGGGCGTGAAGGCGAAGGAGAAGTTCGAGATCAAGGCAGGGCCGAACAACCCGGTGGGCTCGGTCTGGATCGATCTGTCAGTCGAATCCTACGGGATTCACGGCACGCCGGATCCGGACAAGGTCGGCAAGGCCTATTCGCATGGCTGCATCCGCCTCACGAACTGGGACGTGGAGGAGTTGGCCCAGATGGTGGAGAAGGGAGCCAAGGTCACCATCGCCGATTAGCGCGGGGCCCGGCTCCAAGCATCGCCGCTAGCGCGCCACCTTCCGGCGCGGCTCGATGCCCTGCGAGGTGGCGGCCAGCCATTCCACGAGCTCCGTCACCTTGCGGCGGGCCACGTCGTCCTTGAGGCTGACGAAGCTGCGCACGAGGCGGTCGCTCTCGGGAAGGGTGAGGAACTCCATCATCGGCCCCTCGTCGCCGGTCCGGCTGGAGCGCAGCTCCGGCAGGCCCTCATAGAAATACTCGACGGTGACGTTCAGGATAGTCGCGATATGCAGCAGCCGGCTGGCCCCGATCCGGTTGGTGCCCTTCTCGTATTTCTGGACCTGCTGAAAGGTGAGCCCCAGGGCCTCGCCGAGCTTCTCCTGGCTCATGCCGAGCATCACCCGGCGCATGCGAACGCGACTGCCCACGTGCTTGTCGACAGGGCTCGCGGACTTCTTGTGCATGCCGATTTCCGTCATTTGCATCACCATCGCTGCGTTGGGCCCGCTGGCCGGCCGCCTGTGCCTCTAGAGGGTCTGAGAAAGGAACGGAACGGCCGCTTTCGTCGTAGAATGACGCCTAATTTTTACAAAACGGGCCGCATCGCCTTCAACAGCTTGTTGCAGGTTGCGCAGACAAAGCCTCGGTTTTCAACCACTTTACCGTAAAAACGACGTCGGAGCCGCACCGCGCAACCTGGAAAATTTCAGGGATGCACTGTTATACAGAGCCGGCAAAGGATCGGCCGGAGCCTCAGCGGCGCAGGGCGTCGGCGAGGCTGCGCTCCACCTGCTGGGCAAGGCTGTCCCGGTAGTGATCGTGATTGAAGTACTGTTCCGGATCGGCTGCCTCGGATCGCTCCTGCCAGTCGACCACGCGAACGCCCATGCGGTCGCCAAGGCGAGCGACGGCAATCCGGCAAGCCTGCCGAACCTCCGCCTCGGCGGTGCCGGGCTCCGGCAGCGCCGTCGGATAGACCGGCGGCTGGACAAGCACCACCGGCGGATGACCGGCACCGGCGGCGTCGAGTACGGCGGCAAGCCTCTCGACGGACGGAAACCTGGCCGAGGGATTGGGTTCGTAGAGCGAGATCCGCGCCTCCAGCTTGCGGCGGACGGCTTGCCGGTCTCCGGCCCCAAGGCTCACGTAAACAGGCTCGTAATCGTCGAACCCATCGGGCCGCGCCGGGTCGTCCGGGTCGACGCGGAAGCGCAGATGCGCCGCCGCATCCTCAAGCGAGCGGTAGCGGACGAGACCGGCCACGTAGGCCGGCCAGCGCGGATCGTAGAGCCAGAAGGGGAAGCGGCCGCTTGTCGGCAGGTTCGGGTCAGCCGTGCACCACCAGGCGTCGATGCCTATGACCACGGCCTTCGTGCGCTGTCCGGCCGTCGAAAGGTATCGCTCCAGCAGTGCGATCTGCTCCCGCGGGCGGCTTCCGGGCATCACGAGGGAAACGAAGGACAATCCCGTGAGCCGGCTCAGCCGATCCGGACGCAGGGCTTGGACGTGGGAGTTGCCGAGGATCGCGGCGTCGAAGGACGGGTCGCGGATGCGGCTGGCATGAGCCGTGACGCCGGCCTGATCGCGGACGCCGCTGCGGGGCAAGGGCGTGAGCCGCCCAGTATCGTAAGGGTCGAGCAGCACCAGGAGCGCGACGAGAACCAGGACAATTCCGGTGGCCGCTCCAAGGAGCGCTTGCGCGAACGCGCGCCACGCCAGCGCGACGCCGGTCGAGTGGGAGCCGGTCTTCACGCCGCCCCAAGCCGACCGGCCGCCGCAAGGCCGACCGCCAGGGAGGCCGTATTGAGCGCCGGCAATTCGCCCAAGGCGAAAGCCTGCCGGACGAGGTCCGGCACCGTCACGAGCCGAACCCGCAGATCCTCGGTGGCATCCGGACGCGGGGCGCCGACCCGACGCGCGCCGAGCGCGAGGACTACGTGCATGTGGTTCGTATGCGTCGCCGGGTTTTGCGGCAGGCGTCCGGCGAGGCGGAAGCTGTCCGCGGCGAAGCCGGTCTCCTCGAGGAGTTCGCGTTCGGCCGTGACGAGCGGATCGCGCTCGCCTGGATCCATGAGGCCGCCGGGCAATTCGAGGGTCACGGCGCCGATGCCATGGCGATATTGCTGCACGAGAACCACTTCGTCGCCCGCCAGCGCCAGCACGTGCACGGAATCCGGGTAGTCGAGCACGTAGTACGGCGCGACCGCGACGCCGCTCGCCGTCATGCAATCATCGGCCCGCACATGGATCCAGCGGTCCCGATGGATCTCGCGGGTCGCGGTCACGCGCCAGGGATGGAGGGGGGTGTCGTCCATGATCGGTTCAGCAAGTGGGAAGGGGCTGCGACGAGGCGAAACCCTGGGCGGGCCGGCGGATTGTCATAGAGAACGTGACTGCCATGTAAAGGCTTGCGCAGGATCGCGAGCTCCAAGCGGACGGACCAGCCATGGAACTGCAGGCCCATCGAGTGTCCCTGGCGGGCCATGGGGTGAGCGACGACGGGCGCTTCGGCATCCTGGTCTTCACCAACGCGACGGGCGAGCCGCTGCCGCTGGCCGTGCCGATCGAACAACTGGGAACGCTGCTGAAGGCGGTGGTGCTCACGCAGACCGAGATCCGCACGCGGCTCGGACCTGACGCGCCGGCTGCCGAGCCGATCCCCATCGACCGGTGGATGACCGCCAGGGCCGGCGACCTCGCGGTCGTCTCCTTCACGATCTTTCAGACGGCTCAGGTGCAGTTCGCGGTGACGCCCGCAACCATAAGGGATTGAAGCTGTCGGGAAGGTTCAGGGGCGGGAGTTCGGCCGACCGACGCAACCGGCCTGCAACTCACAACTCGCTGCCGTCCACAAGGATGGGAAGGCTAAGCCCCGGTGGGAATTCAGCAAAACAGTTCTATTCGAGCCAATCGATCGTCGGGGCTCGCACTGCCAATTCAATGAACAATGCCAAGCACATCAATTGTGCAACACCAAACCAGATCATCAAAGTTGCTCCGCAACCGTCCTTTGGCCTTCCTCCAGCGCGTGTAAGTATTGACGCGGAGCGACCGGCCACAGTTTCGAATATCTGGGTTTGGCCTGTCCCGAAAGAGCATAAAAGCAACAACCGTGCGTCAAACGCGCTCAGAGGGATTGAAAATTTCCCTGGCCGTAGGGTACCCGCGAAGACAAGGACCCTGACGAGCGCGCTTCTTCACGAACGCTCGGCGCCGATGGTGGCGTGGATCCCATAGAAGTGGGCAACGATCGGCGCGGTATTGGACGGGTTCGGCGAAGCGCCCGCATAGATGCCGAATTTCGCATAGGAGCCTCTGCCGCCCTTGGAGGGCGCCGCATGGCCATACCCCATGGGGATGTTCGGGCGATCGACGATCACCTTGCCGTTGTAGGTGACACGCAGAAGCCCCGTTCCCTTGCCGAAATTATCGTCCCGTCCGGAATGGCCTCGCCATTCCGTACCGGGCTCGAAGGGCTCCGTGTCGACCCCGTTATTGTCGATCACCTCCACCAGGACGGAATGGCGGGTGCCGCGCTCGAAGGGCACTTCCGTGAAGACGCGCTCATCGGGGAACCGCTTCAGAGGCGAGGTGGGCGAGGTCTCGCCCCTGACCTGCAACACTTCACGCCCATCCTTCGCGATGATGTAGAGCCCGAAAAGCGGGCTGACGCCGATCGAGTTCTTGAGCTCGGAGCCTTGAGGCGCGCTCGAAGGGTCGTCCTGGTGGATCTGGAAAGGGATCAACCATTGGCGGTCGGTCACCGGGCCCGGTTCGATCATGAACTCGAATTTGGCCCGGAACAGCTTCCCGGCCGGTATCCGGACGAGGCTCGCGAGCTCCGATCGCTCCTTCGCGTCATTGTCGAACGGCGCGCGATCTCCTTTCTTCACTTCGAAGCGGTAGTTCGGCCCCTTGATGGAAAGGCTGTGCGGCTTCGAACCGTTATGGGCCTGCCACTTGTCGGGACCGATCATCACGATCTCGTCATGCTTCGGATTCGGGGGTCCCTTCGGCAGGGGCGCCTCGACTCGTTTGCTGGGCAGCGGTTGATCACGCCCGCTCTGAGCCGCCGCGACCGAAGCCGCAGCACCAGCCGCGAGCACGACGAGCGCCCGAACGATCGTGCGCGATGGCCATGGCAGCTGTCGCATGGAATTCTCCTCTGGAGCGTCGTGGTCATAGCCGGAGCCGCGGACGCGCGGCTGGTCCGCCCTGCTTTATGGTGCGCACCGGACCTCTCCGTGGATGTAGGTCCGAAAGTGCAGGCTTCCAGCCGCGTCCACGCGACCGGCTGTCGCCGCTCATGCCCGGCGGTCGTCCGCGCCGCGAAGTCGCCATCTTTCTGAACCGGATGGGGACCTCCGCCGTTGTCTTGCATTGGGACGGACCCAGATCTTGGTCCAGCTATGACTTGAGGGGAGCATCGTCGTGGAGTTCTGGGAGGTACGGGAGCTGGTCCGAATGGTCGCCTCGGAGGAGCCTTCCCTGCTGGTGGCTCTCGCCCTGCTGCTGCTTCTCGCCTGGACGATCCGCAAGTGGTGGGCCCTGCATCGCCGCCATGAGGCGCTCAAGGCGAAGTACGAGGAGATCCTCGACGAGGTGGAGGCGACGGGCCTGCGTCGGGAACGGGAGCTTTTCCCGGCCATGCGGACGGATGGAACGCACCGCGAGGTGTCTCCCGCGCGCTGAGCGCGGGTGCTCGGGACGAGACTTGCTCGTTGTGGCGCGGAGCGCCGCTCAATCGGCCTCCCACCGAAGAATGGTGCGCACCCCCTCAGGCGGCACAGAGCCGCGCCAGACGAGCCGCGACGCGGCGACCTTGGTGCCGAATTGGGGTGACACCCACCCGCCGTCCACCCCTTCATCGCCCCGCATGACCGCGAGTTCGCCCGGAGCGTCGATCCGGATCGTCAGGAGCGTGCGGCCCTCGCGCCGCAGGTGGTGCTCGCCGTCCTGAGCGGCGATCTCGACTCCTGGAGCAGCCTGGAACGTGAGCGCCGCCGGGGTCGATCCAGGCTGCGGGAGGAGACGGTCCAGGATGACGATCCCACTCGCTTCGGCGGACACGACCCGCTGGTGCTCGACGCCGAAGCGGCGACGGTAGCCATCGTGGCGGCCGGTGATGCTCCAATCCGTACGGGCCAGCAGATCCTCCCGCCAGCCTTTCGCCTTGTGGCTCCAGTTGAATGGGCCGGCGATGATGCTCTGGTCCTGGCCATCGAGGCTGAGGGTGTTATGGGCGCGCGTGCCGCGGAACCAGTCACGCCAGGCGCCGCCCGAGTGATACAGGTAGGTCCCCGGGTCGACGAGCACGGGCTCGCCGTCGAGGGCCAGCCAGATCGCGTTCGCGTCCGCATGCCCGTGCGCCGCGATGGACAGATAGCCGAGCGGCCCATGATCGAGGATGAGGTGAAGGTCCCGCCCGTTCCGACGCTCGCGGACGACCGTGTAGCCTCCCTCGTCGAAACTGCGAATTCCGCTCGGATCCGCCGAAGGCGGTTCCGGCGCCGCGCAAAGCGCATCGCGCAGTTCTGGGCGGCCGCGGGTCGGCGACAGGCCGGGGCGACCGAGGAAGCCGCTGATCGCATTGGCGACGGAGGTCGCGTAGGTCTCCTCCGGTGAGGCGCACAGGGATACGACCCGCCCTTCGTCGTCGTCGCCGATCGCAGCCGTGCGGCCATCGGGCAGGGAGATCCAGGCGATGAACTCCGCAAACCGCGCGAGCCGGTCCGTAACCGCCGATGCGAAGGGACGGCCGCCCTCGGCTGCGACAAGGCCCGCGACGAGGACCATTTCGGCGGTGAAAGCCCCATAGGTGGGCGATTGCTCGGCCCCGACGCCGTCCGGCAGGAGTTGCAGCAGCACCTCGCGCTCGAGCTCCCGGCGCGCGTCATCGCCGATCATTGCGGCCTCCGGGTGCTCCGGCAACATGCAAGCGACGATGAACTCACCCATCAGTTCGGCAATGCGGTGATTGTTGGCGGAGCTGTGGCGCGACGGATAGCGGCGCAGCCAATAGAGATGCGCCGACAGGAGCGTTCGAATCTGGTGCCGGGTCTCGGTGCCGAGCGCCTCGCCGCACAGGGCATCGGCGACGACGAGGGACACGACGCGCAAAGCCAGTTCGATTCCGGAATTCCAGCCGACGCCGCGATAAGGAGGGTTGTTCTCCGCCCAACTCGCCACGATGGCCTCCACGGCCGCGAGGGCGCGCCGGTCGCCATCGAGAGCGACTGCCGCAGCCAGAGGTTGGAGCATCTGGAGGCGGTTGAACTCCCAGACGTACTTCACGTCCCCGAGACGCGCCTCGTGTCGATATTCGATATCGAAGCAATATCTCTCGCAGCCAGGCCAGCTTTCACCGGAGACGGGATCGAGGCACCACACGCCCGGGTCGGGTCGCGTCGGATCCCAGATGGGCCAGGTGACCCCAAGTGCCGCGAACCGTCCGTCGAGGAGATCCCTGGCGGAGGCCCGGATTGCGCCCCGAAGCGCCGGCGAAGCATTGTCGATGAAACGCTGGCGCAGCTGCGGCAGCAGCGGCGTCGCCGGGCTCTTCAGCCGGAACATCCCCCATTCATAGGCCCGCCGACGGGACGCGGCGCGCTTAGCCTGCTCGACGACCCGGTGGGCGACTTCTGGCGGGCTCATGCTGGCCAAACGACGCACATACCAGCCGAGCGACATGCCTTATGGTCCTCCATGCACAGCCGCAGCCCCAGAGACGGCGGGAACTCGGGATGTTGCGGGAAGCGCGCCCCGACACGGCGCGCCGCGTAGCGGAAGATAGGGCGGCCCGCCTGCATGGCGAGCCGGATCGAGCAGGCCGCGGCTGGACTGCCGAAAAGGCGGTCGGCTTGGGATCAGGAGCGCGAGAGATCGTCCAGGAAGGCGGCGTAGCGGTCGGCCATGCGGGCCTCCGACATCTCTTCGACGGAGTGGCGGGCCCGGGCCGCGAGGGCAGCCTGGCGAGCCGGATCCGAGATCGCCTTTAGGCGTTCGACGAGTTGTTCGGTGTTGCCGGCCTCGAACAGGTAGCCGTTGACCCCGTCCTCCACGATCTCGGAGGCTCCGCCGATGTTCGACATGATCATCGGAACACCGCTCGCCAGAACCTCGAGGGCTGCCAGGGAGAAG
>DATCJK010000001.1:0-6296 GCA_036562855.1 Microvirga sp. | reverse complement strand
CAGACGCTGGTGCTCCTCCCAGCGCTTGCGCTCGGTGATGTCGCGGAAGATCGCCGACACCCCGATCACCCGCCCCTCCGTGCTCACCATCCGGGTCGCCGAAATCGACACGTCCACAAGCGTCCCGTCCTTGCGACGGCGAACGCTGTCGACGCGGATATGGCCATCCTGCATGGCCCGGTCGAACACTCCCGTCCGGTTTTCGCCGGCGGTGAGGTGGTCTGGTGCGACCAGAAGGCTGACGGGCCCCCCGATCGCCTCCGCGGCCGTGTACCCGAACAGGGTCTCGGCACCCTTGTTCCAGGTCAGGATCCGCTCGTCATTGGCAGAGAACGAGGTGATGGCGTCGGGCGACGAAGACACGATGGCGGCGAGTCTCGCATTCGCCTCCTCGGATTGCTTTCGCTCCGTGATGTCCATCGCCACGCCGCGGGAGCGCAGGATCCGCCCCGATTCATCCCGGATGTACTCGCCCCGCCCGTTCACCCATCGGGTGCCACCATCCGCAAGGAGTATGCGCATGGTCCAATCGAACTGCCGCTTGGTGGAATCCTGCTGGTGAGCGCGAACGAGTGCGACGATCGTCTCAACGTCCTCCGGGTGATAGCGGGCCCGGACGTCCTCAAGCGACAAGGGGTGATCGGGCGGGTAGCCGTAAAAGGCGTTCAGGCGGGGAGAGTGGCCGAACTTGCCCGTGGTGTGGTCGAAGTCGAGGATCGCGAACGAGCCGGCCTCGAGGGCGGTTCTCAGCTCCGTTTCGCGCTCGCGCAGAACCTCCTCGTTCCGCTTGCGGTCCGTGATGTCCAGGATCACGCCGACGGATCGGACCGGCGTGCCTTCCGGGCCGAGCTCCATTTCGGCCCGCATGAGGAACCAGCGCAGGACTCCATCGAGCCGATAGAAGCGATACTCGACCTCGAAGAAGTTCTCGCCGCGCCCGATCGCCTCCCAGGCGGCTTTCACGAGACGCTCTCGGTCTCCCGGATAATAGTGGGTGCGCAGCTCCGTCGCGTCGATCTGGGCATCCGCCGGATAGCCGAAGAGGCGGTTCAGCTCCGGGGTGCTCGTGATCGTGTCCGTCGCGCTGTCGTGCATCCAGACGGCCATGCGCCCGGCCTCGACGGCCAGACGCAGGTGGCTCTCGCTGCTGCGGAGCGCCGCCTCGGCGCGGGCTCTCTCGACCGCATCCCAGGTCCGCTCGGCGACGTCCTGGATCAGACGGATCTCGGCATCGGTCCAATTGCGGGGCGCGCGGCTATGGACGTACAGCGCCGCAACCATGCGACTGCCCTTGATCAGGGAGACGGTGGCGGCTGCCGCCATCTCCAGATAGGCGAAGGCAGCGCGCGATCCGGGATCGGCGGTGCGGACATCGGTGGCGACGTCCCGCACGACCAGTGGCTCGCCCCGCTGGAGAGCGGAGTGGATCTCGGGGCCGAAGGCGGCGAGGTCATGGGTCCCGGCATGATGCTCGACCGTGCCGTCCGTCCAGTTGCGGGGCGTGGTGAAGTAGCGCGCCGTCTCGTCGACATCCCCATACCCGACCCGGTTCACCTGGAGATGCTGCCCCAGCATCCCGGCCGCTTCGCAGATCACATCGAGCGGATCCTTGAGACCCCGGAGGCGGTCGGCGAGCCTGATCAGGAACTCGAGCCGATGCTCGGCGTGAACCTTGCCGGTCGTCTCCTGAAGCGTGCAGAGCGCCCCGACGACCGCGCCGGAGGCGGCCCGGATGGGGGTGTAGGAGAAGGTGAAGTAGGTCTGCTCCGGCTTCTCCCCGCGATGCAGAACCACCGGCAGGTCCTCGAAATAGGAGGCCTGACCGGCATAGGCCTGGTCGACGATGGGTTGGATCAGCTCGCGAATTTCAGGCCAGACCGCGAACATGCCGCGCCCGAGGGCCCCAGGGTGTTTCTGCCCGAGCACGGGAATGTAGGCATCGTTGTAGATGAAGGTGTGCTCCGGCCCCCAGAGCAGGAACATCGGCGCCTTGGACGCCAGCACGAGCTCGACCAGAGTGGCCAAGTGGTCCGGCCATCGGTTCAGGGGGCCCAGCGATGTGGCGGACCAATCATGGGCCTGAAGGATGGCGGCCATCTCCCCATCGGCCGAGAGGCGGCCCCGGGCGGGAGGAGCCTCAGCGACCAAGGTGAGGGGCATTGGTGGCCTGCTTGATGGTGCGCTCCATCCGATGCTCCTGGTCGTACAGGAGCCTAAGGGCTGCCCTGACAACCTCGCTGGCGCTCCGGTACCGCCCGGCCGCGACGGCTCTGTCGATGAAAGCTTCCAATTCAGGGGTTAGGGAAACGTTGCGAGTCTTGCGCATGGCCATTCTGGGAAGCTGAGCGGCAACCGACGCGTAGCAACGTTTGACACATTGCCATGTTCCATCGGCCCTCGGCTGCCGATGCGGATGGATGGCTAGGAGGGAGCATTCCCGGCGAGCGGAGACGGCGGATTGCCAGAAGGACCGGCACGATGCCTGCACGGGGCCCCACCATGCCAACTTCGCCGCCGTGTTGACCCCGAACCCATCAGGTGTCGGGCATCAATTGCCGTCGCAGCAGGATTAAAGAGATCCGGAATGGTGCCCCTGGCCGGGCGAGAATGATCTTGCAAAATCAGGATCTTAGGGGAGGTGGGACAGCATCATACCTCCGCCGGATCTCACACGATTTCGGATGCATTGTCCCACCTATTCCAGATCTCACGCAAAAAATAGCCGCCGCCCTGGCTGGTCCCCAGAGCGGCGGCGGATGGACATCAGAGGCACTTGCAAAACCTCTCACGGCACAGTGCCGTAACGATGGGGTAGCGTCCAGTTGGATCCCACTCGCGGAGGCGCTCGCTCCTGCCATCAATAACGTGGAGGGGTGCCATGCTGGCTGATCTCCACCTTCTCGCCCGGGCTCTTGGTGGCGAAGTGTCCCGCAATCAGGTCCTTGCGCCAGCTCTCGGCCACTCACGCCAAGACCGATCACTGAGTGTCAGGATTGACCCTAGTGCGCCTGGAGGAGTGCTGGTTCACTGCTTTGGGGCAGGCGACCCTCTGGCAGAGAAGGACCGCATCCGGCAGCTTCTTGGTTTAAGCGGGGCCGCACGTCCTCAAAGGATCGATGTTCAGCACACCTCCCGAAAGGAGGGTGACGCAGGGCGTACGGCTCAGGCTCTCGCGATCTGGCAGGCGGCCGCAGACCCGCTTGGGACGGCGGCCGAGGCCTACCTCCAGGGCCGGGGCTTAGCCCTACCCGCCTGCGCAGCCGGTGAAGCAGTTCGCTTCCACCCCTGTTGCCCATTTGCGGGCGAGCGGGTGCCTGCCATGGTCTGCCTTGTGCGTGACGTGGTCACCAATGAGCCGAAGGCGATCCACCGCACAGCTTTGAGCCAAGATGGCTGCAAGGCCAACGTGAACGGCCACAGCCGCCTCTCTCTTGGTCGTGTCGCCGGTGGGGCTATCAAGCTTACGCCGGACGAGGACGTCACCCTCTGCCTTGGCATCGGCGAGGGCATCGAGAGCAGCCTGAGCCTGCAGGCCACGCCGGAGTTCGGCGCCTCGCCCGTCTGGTCGCTTCTCTCCGCGGGCGGCATGGAGCGGCTGCCGGTGCTGCCCGGCATCGAGAGCCTCTGGATTGCGGTGGACCACGACCCAGCCGGTTTAAAGGCGAGCCGGAATATAGCTGAGCGCTGGCAGGCTGCAGGCCGTGAGGCCTACCTCGTTACCCCGTCCGCGCCCCATGCGGATCTCAACGACCTCGTCACGGGAGCCGCTTATGCTCAATGCTGACCCCAACGCCTATCAGATTGAGCACTTGCGGCCGTTACTAGGCGACATTCAGCCTCCGATAGCGGCTCGTCGACTTGGGCATATTAGCTCTGCTGATCTCATGGCCAAGGACCTGCCGCCGATCCGCTATGTGGTGCCAGGCTTCATTGCCGAGGGCCTGACACTGCTGGCGGGCAAGTCCAAGATCGGCAAGAGCTGGCTCATCCTCGGCACGGCTATTGCGGTAGCATCAGGCGGCTATGCCCTCGGCTCGATCAAGGTCGAGGAGGGGGATGTCCTCTACCTCGCGCTCGAGGACAACGAGCGGCGTCTGCAGAGCCGACTTAAGCAGCTCCTGCCGCTTGGCACCGCCCCTGATCGTCTGTTCATCGACACCAGCTGCCGGCGCCTGGATCAGGGGCTGCTCGATGACTTGCGGGATTGGCTCTCGGCGATGCCGAACCCGCGGCTCGTCATCATCGACGTCCTCAACCGCATCCGGCCAGCCCAGAAGCCGAACGAGGGGGTGTACGACTACGATGTGCGCTCGCTCGAGGGCCTGCAGGGGCTCGCGGCCGAGTTCGGGGTCGCGATCATCGTGGTCCACCACACCCGCAAAGCGGATGCCGAGGACCCCTTCGACTGCCTGTCCGGTTCCACGGGCCTGCCAGGCACCGCCGACAGCACCTTCGTGCTGGCCCGCGACAGCCAGGGGGTGACGCTTTATGGGCGCGGGCGGGACATCCAGGAAGTCGAACGCGCCCTCTCATTCGACAAGCTCACAGGTCAGTGGTTGATCCTCGGCGAGGCTGCGGACGTACGCCGTTCAGGCGAGCGCGGAGCTATCCTCAAGATCCTCCACGAGGCGCAGGAGCCAATCAGCCCGTCCGAACTCGCGGACCTTACGGGCAGCACCCGAGGAGCCGTTCGCAAGCTCCTCCACAGCATGGCTGCGGCTGGCGAGGTCCGGAAAGCAGGCTATGGCCGCTACGTCCACCCGGACCGAGCTGACCTCATGAAGCAGAAGGAGCCTTCAGGGGGCGGTAACACCCGTAACAGCGGTAACACTGCCGCAGGATATCGGAGCGAGCTAGACGGAGGCGACGATGAGTAAGCGCCAAAGTGTTACCACCGTTACCAGTGTTACCAGGACCCCTAACGGGGACGGGCCAAAGGGAGCACGAACTGCGAATAGCAGGAGAACAGGTGAGGGCAAGGAAGATGGAAGTGGTACTTCGGCCCAGCCAGGGACTGCTGTCACCCCTACCTATAAGCCTACTCCTCAGGAGATGTCGGCGCTTGCGGCTCACCGGGAGCGGCGGCAGGCGCGTGCGCCTGCTCCATCCATAAAGGTTGAGAAGAAGAGTGGCCTCACCCTCGATCACCCGGATGTGGCGACGGGCAGCGCGCTGCTTATGGAGGCAGTCGGCACCACAAGCGTCGACTTCCTTCAGGGCCTGCTCAGCCAACTCGTGAACGCTGCCAGCAAGGGTAGCGAGCTAGATGAGAAAAGCACCAACTTCATGCTGTCCGTTGTGAAGGGCATTGGGCCCAAGGACCAGGTTGAAGCCATGCTCGCAGCTCAGATGGCAGCCGTGCACATGGCCAGCATGACCTTTGCCAGGCGGCTGAACCACGTTGAGACGCTCCCTCAGCAGGACAGCGCGGAGCGGGCCCTGAATAAGCTCACCCGCACCTTTGCGACGCAGGTCGAGGCGCTCAAGCGCTATCGCACTGGCGGCGAGCAGAAGATGACGGTGGAGCATGTCACGGTGAATGCAGGCGGGCAGGCCATCGTGGGCTCTGTCACCCATGCCCCTGGAGGGGGAGGGCCCCACAAGGACGAGGAGACGACCTCATGAACAGTCGCCTCGCCATGCATCTGAGCCCCCGCTGTACGGCTATATCAAAGCGTACAAAGAAGTCCTGTCAGGCGCCTGCTGTGACCGGTTGGAGCGTCTGCCGCTTCCATGGCGCTCGGGGCGGCGGACCGAAGGGTACCCGCAACGGCAACTACAAACACGGAGAGGCCACCCGGGAGGCAGTGGAGGACCGCCGAGCGCTGAACGAGCTGCTGCGAGCCTCCCGAGCTATCCTGTCGGACCTCTCCCGTGATGAGAGCTGATCCTTGAATCTGCATCGGCAGCAAGCCTTTGGGCCGCTAAACGAAGGGAATTGCCCGCTGGTGCGGAAGAGCTGAACTCGCGGCTTGCACAAACTCACCGTGTGCGTGACGAACCCGGCGGATCCAGCAAGAGTCCGCCAGGTCTTCTTTAGCTCAAGTGACACAGGTACGAGCAGCTTGCTGCGTTAAGCGATGCCATGAACCCCCCGGTTTGCCGCGTACCACTGTTTTGGCCACGGCTGCCGCAGCCGGCATTCCTCAGCGCTGCTGCGTTTGCTCGATCTCGTCGAGCACGGCTTCTGGGGCAACGTTCTGGCGGATCTCCCGCACCTCGGGATCGTTCACCTCGGACACGCCCATCTTCTCCGCCATGGCAGAGACGAGACTGGCGAGCTTCGTAATCTCGTG
>DATCJK010000038.1:0-456629 GCA_036562855.1 Microvirga sp. | reverse complement strand
CGTCCGCATCGAGAAGGAGAACACCACGATCATCGACGGCGCCGGCAAGAAGAAGGACATCGAGTCCCGCGTGGGTCAGATCAAGGCGCAGATCGAGGAGACCACCTCGGACTACGACCGTGAGAAGCTCCAGGAGCGTCTTGCCAAGCTCGCGGGCGGCGTCGCGGTCATCCGCGTCGGCGGCGCGACCGAGATCGAGGTCAAGGAGAAGAAGGACCGCGTGGACGACGCGCTCAACGCCACCCGCGCTGCGGTGGAAGAGGGCATCGTTCCGGGCGGCGGCACGGCTCTCCTGCGCGCCAAGGGCGCGGTGTCGAAGCTCAAGACCGACAACCCCGACGTCCAGGCCGGCATCAACATCGTGCTGAAGGCCCTTGAGGCGCCGATCCGTCAGATCGTCGAGAACGCGGGCGTCGAAGGCTCGATCGTCGTCGGCAAGATCAACGACAACAAGTCGGCCACCTACGGCTTCAACGCGCAGACCGAAGAGTTCGTCGACATGCTCCAGGCGGGCATCGTCGATCCGGCGAAGGTGGTTCGCACCGCCCTCCAGGACGCGGCTTCGGTCGCCGGCCTCCTCGTCACCACCGAGGCCATGGTCGCCGAGCTCCCGCGGAAGGATTCCGGTCCGGCGATGCCGGGCGGCGGCGGCGGCATGGGCGGCATGGACTTCTAAGTCCACGCCCCAGCGCTGAGTGAACAGAGGCCCCGGAGCGATCCGGGGCCTTTTTCGTCGGTAGCGCCCCATATACCAGCCGACACGCGGGAGGCCTCATGTCCCAACCTCACCTCCTCTACATCGCCGACCCCATGTGCTCCTGGTGCTGGGGGTTCGGAGCCGTGATCCGCGTCCTGCGTGAGCGGCAGCCGGAACTGCCCATCCGGGTGCTCATGGGCGGCCTCCGCCCCGGCACCACGGAGCCGATGTCGGACGAGATGAGGCGAATGGTTCGGGAGCACTGGGAGCACGTGGCGGCGGCCTCGGGCCAGCCCTTCGACTTCGCCTTTTTCGACCGCGAGGGCTTCGTCTACGACACGGAGCCGGCGAGCCGGGCCGTGGTGGTGGCGCGGCGGAGCGGGGAGGGGGCGGCGCTCGCGATGCTGGAGGCTGTGCAGCGCGCCTTCTATGCGCAGAACAGGGATGTGACCGACCCTGAGGTTCTGGCCGATCTCGCTGCGGCAGCGGGTCTCGATCCAGTGGCTTTCGCCGAGGCCTTCGGCGGCGAGGCGGTGGCCCAGGAGACCTGGACGGATTTCGCCATCGCCCAGAAGGCCGGCATCCGCGGCTTTCCGACCCTTTTGGCCGGCACCGGGGACGGCGCGGCCTACGGGATCGTCACCCAAGGGTTTCAGCCCCCAGACCAAATCCTGCCCGAGGTCGAAGCGTGGCTGGGCGGCGAGGCGGGGCGTCCCGCCTCACGGTAAAACCGCCGCGCCCCGCTTGACACCAGGGGTGCCCTCTCGCCACATCGCACCCGTCATGACGAAGCCTCCCCTTCAGGTCCTGCTCTGCGCGCCGCGCGGCTTTTGTGCCGGCGTGGTGCGGGCTATCGATGCGGTGGAGCGGGCGCTCGCGGTCCATGGGGCGCCGGTCTACGTGCGCCACGAGATCGTTCACAACAAATACGTGGTGGAGAGCCTGAAACAAAAGGGCGCGGTGTTCGTGCGGGAGCTCGACGAGATCCCCGACACGAGCGCGCCGGTGATCTTCTCCGCCCACGGGGTTCCGAAGGCGGTGCCCGAGGCCGCCGCGGCGCGGCGCTTCTTTGCCATCGACGCCACCTGTCCGCTCGTCACCAAGGTGCACCGGGAGGCGGAGGTCCACCACAAGCGCGGGCGGCACGTCATCCTCATCGGCCATGCGGGCCATCCGGAGGTGGTGGGTACCATGGGGCAGCTGCCGCCGGGCGCCATCACCCTGGTCGAGACGCCGGAGGATATCGCGCGGCTCGATGCGTTCGAGGGCCAGGATCTCGCCTTCGTCACGCAGACGACCCTGTCCGTGGACGACACCGCCGAGATGGTGGCGGTGCTGAAAGCCCGCTTCCCGCAGGTGGTCGGTCCCCACAAGGAGGACATCTGCTACGCCACCACCAACCGCCAGGGCGCGGTGAAGCGCGTGGCGCCGCAGGTCGATGCCATGGTGGTGGTGGGCTCGCCCAACTCCTCCAACTCGCAGCGCCTGCGCGAGGTCGCGGAGCGGGAGGGCTGCCCGCTGGTGCGCCTCATCCTGCGGGCCGGCGATATCGACTGGAGCCTTTTCGGCAACATCCGCAGCCTCGGCATCACGGCCGGCGCCTCGGCTCCCGAGGTCCTGGTCGAGGAGATCATCGACGCCTTCGCCGAGCGTTACGCGGTGAGCGTCGAGAGCGTGTCCACGGCCGACGAGAGCGTGTTCTTCCCGCTCCCCCGGGAATTGCGGGGCGAGACGCCGCCCCGCGCGGCGGAGTAGCCTGTGGCGGTCTACACGGAAGTCTCGGACGAGGAGCTCGCCAGCTTTCTCGCCACCTACGACATCGGCACGCTCCTCTCCTACAAGGGCATCGCCGAGGGCGTCGAGAACTCCAACTACCTCCTGCGCACCACCGGCGGCTCCTTCATCCTCACCCTCTACGAGAAGCGCGTGCGGGAGGGGGACCTGCCGTTCTTCCTCGGGCTCATGCAGCATCTCGCCGCCCGCGGGCTCACCTGCCCGCTGCCCGTGGCCAACCGGCGGGGCGAGGCGCTGGGGCGTCTTGCGGGGCGGCCGGCCGCGATCATCACCTTTCTGGACGGCGTCGCCGTGCGCCGGCCGACCGCGGCCCATTGCGGGGCGCTCGGCCAGGCGCTCGCCCGCCTTCACCAGGCGGGCGAAGGGTTCGCCATGGAGCGGCCCAACGCCCTGTCGCTGGAGGGCTGGCCGCCGCTTTTCGCGCAGGCGGAGGCGCAGGCCGACACGGTAGCGGCTGGCCTTGGCGAGCGCACCCGCCGGGAGCTGGCCTATCTGGAAGGGGCCTGGCCCCACGATCTGCCGGTCGGCGTCATCCATGCGGATCTTTTCACCGACAACGTGTTCTTCATCGGCCCCCACGTGTCCGGCCTCATCGACTTTTATTTCGCCTGCACGGACTTTCTCGCCTACGACCTCGCCATCTGCCTCAATGCGTGGTGCTTCGAGGCGGATGGGTCGTTCAACCTCACCAAGGGACGGGCGATGATCGCGGGCTACCAGGCGGTGCGCCCCCTGGAGCCCGCCGAGGTGGAGGCGCTGCCGGTGCTCTGCCGCGGCTCGGCGCTTCGCTTCATGCTCACCCGCCTCGTCGATTGGCTCAACGTGCCGCCGGGCGCCCTGGTGCGCCCGAAGGACCCCCTCGAATACGACCGCAAGCTCGCCTTCCACCGCCATGTGCGGCACGCGCGAGAGTACGGGCTGGAAACCTCATGAGCGACGAGACGATGATGATCGACACGGACGGGACCGTATCGGCCGGGCGGGCTCCACGGCCCGTGGAGTCGCCGCGCGTTCGCCGGGATGGCGACAGATGAGCGACGACAAGATCGTCATCTACACCGACGGCGCCTGCTCCGGGAATCCGGGGCCGGGCGGCTGGGGCGCCATTCTCATCTTCAAGGGCAAGGAAAAGGAGCTCTCCGGCGGGGAGCCCGCGACCACCAACAACCGCATGGAGATGACGGCGGCTCTCGAGGGGCTCAAGGCCCTCACCCGTCCGTGCCGGGTCGATGTCTTCACGGATTCCCAATACGTCATGCAGGGCATCACGTCCTGGATGCACAATTGGAAGCGCCGGGGCTGGCGGACCGCCGACAACAAGCCCGTGAAGAACGAGGACCTCTGGCGCCTTCTCGACGAGGCCGCCGCCCGCCACGAGGTGAAGTGGCACTGGGTGAAGGGCCATGCGGACGACCCCCTGAACAACCGGGTCGACGAACTCGCCGTCGCGGCGATGCAGCCCTTCAAGAAGAAGCGGGCCTGAGGCTGAAGCCCTCCCCCGTGGGGGAGGGCGACGAGGATCAGAGCGCCTTCAGGAGCGCCTCGGCGCCGGAGATGTCGGCCTTGCCGGGGGCGTCCTCGAGGTTGATGGCCTGCACGACGCCGTCGTCCACCACCATGGAATAGCGCTGCGAGCGCGTGCCGAGCCCGAAGCCCGAGCCGTCCATGGAGAGGCCGATGGCCTTGGCGAAATCCGCGTTGCCGTCGGCGAGGAGCTCGATGCCCTCGGCGCCCGCCGCCTTGCCCCAGGCATCCATCACGAACACGTCGTTGACGGCGGTCACCGCGATGGCGTCGATGCCCTTCGCCCGGATCTCCTGCGCCTTCGCCACGTAGCCCGGCAGGTGGTTCCGGTGGCAGGTGGGCGTGAAGGCGCCGGGCACCGCGACGAGCACGACCTTGCGGCCCTTGAACACGTCGTCCGTGGTCTTGGCGGCGGGGCCCTCCGCGGTCATCACGCGGAAGGTCGCTTGCGGCAGGCGGTCGCCAACTTGGATCGTCATGGAGGATCTCCGAGGGAAGAGGCGCGGGCGCGCCGATGGCACCGGCTTAGCGTGGCTGTTGGTCCGCGTCGAGCAGGACTTCCGGCGCCTTCCTCGTGGAAGGATAGGGTCCCTTAAGGCAGCGCCAGTTCGGTCTCGATGCCCCCGCCGCCTGCGGCGAGCGTCAGGCGAACCCGGATTGGCCCGGCCGCGTCCTTCGGCTTCTCGTCCACCGTGAGGGTGAAGGCGCCGTCCTCGGGCTTCGGCGAGGTGGAGAGGTACCAGTTCTCCGGCCCCTCCGCGAACAGCGTGGCGCCCTCCGGGGCGCGCACCCGCACCCGGTAGGACACGCCGTCCGCCTGCCGCTCGATCCCGAGAACCGCAAGCGGGCCGGGGGCGCCGACGGGCTGGGGCCGCGGCACGGCGGCGAGCGCCGCTTCGATGCGCGGGCGGTGGGTCTCATCGCCCGTGAGGTCGAGGGAGAGCTCCGCATTGGCTGGGATGCAGATGTCCTTGCAGACCCCGTAATCGACCGCGAGGTGCAGGCGCACCGGCTCACCCGCCCTCAACGGCGTGATCCGCACCGGGAAGATCACGCGGTCCGCATAGGAAAACGCGACGCCTCCCGCATCCTCGGTGCGCGCGGGCGCGGGCCAGTGCAGGTCGAGCGCGCCCGCATTGGCCGAGCCGTCCCAGACGAACCGGGGCGGAAGGCCCGCCTCGCCGGGGCTTCGCCAATAGGTCTTGTAGCCCCGGTCGAGTTCGATCTCGACGCCCACGAGGTGCCGTCCGCCTTCCATGCCGCCCGAGACCAGCCGCACCCGGGAGTGGAAGCCTTGCGCCCAGGGCGAGGCCGGCGCCGCATGGGCGGCCAGGGGTGCGAGACACGCCATCACGAAGGCGAGAGCCACCCGGCGCAAGACGAGGGCAAGGGGTGGCCAGCCGAGCGCGGGAACGGAGCAGGGCTCCGTTGCGGCGGCTCGCGCGACGCGACGCGACACGATTGCCATGGAACTGACACCTCCCCGAGGCGCTTCCTCTATCGGAGAGCAACCGGACCTGCCCATCCACGTTCCCGTGAGCGGCGCTTCCCTCCAAGTGCGACGCGAGCGCCCGACCGGAACGTGAATGGACAACAGGCCTCATAAGCGTAGCATGGACCTATGGACTGGACACGCACCCTCTCAGGCGACATCGGGTCGGGCTACCTCGACGGGCAGCTCCTCGTGGCCATGCCGGGCATGGCCGACGACCGCTTTGCCCGCGCGGTCATCTACGTGTGCGCCCACTCGGCCGAAGGCGCCATGGGCATCGTGCTGAACCGGCCGGCCGACCTCAATTTCCCCGATCTCCTCGTGCAGCTCGACATCGTGCCGGAGATGGAGCGCATCCGCCTGCCGCACCGGGTCGGCCAGATGCAGGTGCTCATGGGCGGCCCGGTGGAGACGAGCCGGGGCTTCGTGCTCCACTCGCCGGATTTCACCATCGAGCAATCGACCCTGCCCATCGACGACAGCATCTGCCTGACCGCCACCATCGACATCCTGCGCGCCATCGCCCGTGGCGACGGTCCGGCCCAGGCCGTGCTCGCGCTCGGTTATGCGGGCTGGGGCGCAGGCCAGCTCGAGACCGAGATCCAGTCCAATGGCTGGCTCACCTGCCCGGCCGACGCCAACCTGGTCTTCGGTCCCCACGCGGACGCCCGCTACGAGCTGGCCCTGCGCAAGATCGGCATCGAGCCCGCGATGCTCTCCATGGAAGCGGGCCACGCGTAATTCACCTCTCCCCTTGCGGGAGAGGTCGTCACGCCGCCTCGGGCGCCGCTCCCACGAGCTGCCGGGCCTGCAGCATCGACATCGGGTCACCGAACACCGGCCCCTGCGCATATTCGCAGCCGAGCTGGTAGAGCTCGATCGCCTCCGACTCGCTGTCCGCACCCTCCGCCACCACCTCCATGCCGAGTTCGTGCGCCATCTTGATGATGGAGCGCAGGATCACAGGCTTGCCGTTCGCCATCTGGCGCACGAAGGACTGGTCGATCTTGATCGTGTCGAAGGGGAAGCGCAGCAGATAGGCGAGGGCCGAATAGCCCGTGCCGAAATCGTCCAGGGAGAGCCCGGCGCCGAGGTCGCGCAGGCGGTTCAGCATCTGCGCGGAGTATTCCGGGTTCTCCATCACGAGGCCCTCGGTCATCTCGAGCTTGAGGGAGCCGGGCAGCACGCCGGTGCGGGCGATCACGGTCTTGACGTCGTGCAGGAGGTCGTGCCGCAGGAGGTGGCGGCTCGACATGTTGACGGAGGCGAAGATCGGCGGGTCCACCTCGAGGGCGCTCTGCCAGGCTGACAGCTCCCGGGCCGTGCGCTCGAGGAGGAAGACCGACAGGTTGACGATCAGCCCCGTCTCCTCGGCGAGGGGCATGAAATCCTCGGGGCTGATGCGCCCGAGCCGCGGGTGATCCCAGCGCAGCATGGATTCGAAGCCCGCGATGGTCCGGTCCTCGAGGCGCACGATGGGCTTGAACAGCACCTTGATCTCGCCCCGGTCGAGGGCCTTGCGCAGGTCGCTCTCCAGGGTGATGCGGTCGCTCTTGTCGGAGCGCATGGTGGGGCGGAACACCTCGATGCGGTCGCCGCCCTGGCGCTTGGCGTGCACCATGGCGATCTCGGCATTCTTCACCACCTCCTCGCGCCGCGCCGCGATCTGCGGATCGTGGAGCGCCAGGCCGATGGAGCCGCTGAGGAAGATCTCGCGCTCCGCATAGGTGATCGGCGTCGTGAGGGCGCGGCGGATCATGTCCGCAAAGGCGATGATGCGGTCGGGTTCGCGCTCGGAGAGAAGGATAATTGCGAACTCGTCCCCGGCGACGCGGGCGAGCGTGTCCTGCGGCTTCAGGAGTCGTCCGAGTCGACGCGACAGGGTGAGGAGGATCGAGTCGCCCGCCGAATGGCCGACGCCCTCGTTCACCTGCTTGAACCGGTCAAGGTCGATGACGAGCACGGTGGGGCGAATGCCGTCGTCCTGGCTCGCATAGGTGAGGGCGGCCTCGAGCCGGTCGTAGAAGAGCTGGCGGTTCGGCAGGCTCGTGAGGTTGTCGTGCACCGCATCGTGGAGCAGGCGCTCCTCCGAGGTCTTCACATCCGTCACGTCGCAGAGCGTGCCGACGATGCGGATCACTTCGCCATCCGAGCCGATCACCGGCCGGGCCTTGAGACGGAACCAATGGTGCGGGCCCGCGGCCGAGCGCAGGCGGAAATCCTGAACGAGGCGCCCGCGGCGCTGCTCGATGACCGCGTCGAGGGACGTGCGGTAGCGGTCCCGGTCGAAGGGGTGGATGAGGTCGAGCCAGGCCGAGGCCGGGCCCTCCAGGGTGCCGCGCTTGAGGCCGAGCTGGTGCTCCACCTCCGGGCTCACGAAGATCTTGTCGGAGGTCACGTCCCAATCGAACACCACGTCGCCGGCCCCCGACAGGGCGAGGGCGCGGCGCTCCGTGTCGTTCATCAAGCCCTGCGAGAAGGTGCTGCCCGCAAAGGCATGCTGCATCACCGTGAAGCCGATGAGCATCACGATGAGGACGAGGCCGCCGATGAGGGCCGGCGGCACGAGGTCGGCGGAGAGCTGCCCCATCACCGTGAAGCCCGCGGCCGCGACCCAGGCGATCAGAAGGAGCCAGGTCGGCACCAGCATCACGGCGCGGTCGTAGCCGTGGGTCGCCAAGTGGATGACGAGGACGAAGCCGATGCCGGCCACCGCCGCGATGGAGATGCGCGCGACCCCGGAGGCGACCGGCGGGTCCACGACCGCAAGGCCCACGAGCGCGCCTAGGAACAGGAGCCAGAAGGCGGTCACGTGGCTGTAGCGCACGTGCCAGCGGTTGAGGTTGAGATAGGCGAAGAGGAAGACGAGGAGCGTTGCGGCGAGCACCGCCTCCGCACCCGCCCGGTAGATGCGCTCGGCGGTCTCGCTGATCGGGAAGATGCGCTGGAAGAAGCCGAAATCGATGCACGAATAGGCGAGCACCGCCCAGGCGAGCGCGGCCGCCGCCGGGAAGATGAGCGCGCCCTTCACCACGAAGACGATGGTGAGGAAGAGGGCGAGCAGGCCGGCGATGCCGATGATGATGCCCTTGTAGAGGGTGAGCCCGTTCACCCGCTCCTTGTAGGCGTCGGCCTCCCACAGATAGACCTGCGGCAGGTTCTGCGTGCGCAGCTCCGCCACGAAGGTGACCGTGGTGCCGGGATCGAGGGTGATGAGGAACACGTCCGCGTCCGCGCTCTCCTCGCGCTCCGGGCGGATGCCCTCGGAGGCGGTGATCGCCGCGATGCGGGAGGAGCCGAGATCGGGCCAGATCACGCCGGAAGCGGTGAGCCGGAAATGCGGCGCCACCAGCAGGCGGTCCACCTGCTCGTCGGTGTCGTTGGTGAGCGCGAAGACGATCCAGTCCGGCCGGGTGCCGGCCTCGCGCGCCTTCACGGCGATGCGGCGCACGATGCCGTCGCGGCCGGGCGCGGTGGAGATGCGGATCTCGTCGCCGTCGGAGCGGTTGCGCTCCACCATGGGGGTGAGGTCGATCGCCTTGGCCTGCAGGTTCACGCGCACGGCTTCCACGGCGTGGCCCGGGGCGGGGCACGCGAGAAGGGCGATAACCGCCAGCATGAGGCCTAAGGCGAAAGATACGATCCGCAACGCTTCGTCTTTCGTCCGGTACGCACGAGACACAGTGTCAGTGGTACCGGTCGGCAGGCTTGAGGGCAAGTTGCGGGGGAAGTGGGCCGCCGACTTGTCAGCAAGTCTTGTGGAGGGGTGCCCGCCGCCCATGGGCGCGATTTGCGGCGGGATTAGGGACGGGGCGTCCGTGACCTAAGGGGAACGACGCGGGAATTCCGCCGCCCTCTCCCTCAGGCCAGCCGCGCGGCGATCGCGCCGACCTTCGGCAGGCCTTTCAGGGGGCCGATGGCGGCAATCGTGGGCGCGCCCTGAAGCAGGCGGCGTCCGGCCGCCCGGACCTCCTCCACGGTCACCCGGTCGACCCGCTCGATCACCTCATGGCTCGGGATCACGCGGCCCCAGGAGAGGAGCTGGCGGGCGATGCGGTCGATGCGGCCGCCCGGCGTCTCAAGGGCGCTCAGGAGCGCCACCTTCATCTGCGCCTTGGCCCGGGCGAGTTCCGCCTCCTCCACATCCGCGGTGGCCCGCCGGGTGGCATCGAGGGTCACCTCCACGAGAGCCGCCACGTCCCCCGCCGCCGTGCCGGCCCCGATGCCGAAGAGGCCGCAATCGGAGAAGGGCCAGTGGAAGGCATCGATCGCATAGGCGAGGCCCCGCACCTCCCGGACCTCGTGCCACAGGCGCGAGGTGAGCCCCCCGCCGAGGATATGCGCGAAGAGATGCGTCGCCGAGTAGCCGGGATCCTTGAAGGAGGGACCGGGCAGGCCGAGCACCAGGTTCGCCTGTTCGAGCCGACGGCTGATGCGCCGCTCGCCACCCGTATAGGCGCCGGGAGCTACCTGGCGCCCCGGGACCGATGCGAGGCCTCCGAACAGACGCTCGGCGGCCTGCACCACGGCCGCATGCTCCACATCGCCAGCGGCCGCGAGCACCATCTTCTCGGGGGCGTATTCCCGGGCGATGAAGGCTCGGATCGTCGCCTCGTCGAAGCTGCGGATCGTGTCCGGCGTGCCGAGGATCGGCCGGCCGATGGGCTGGGCCGCGAAGGCGGTTTCCATGAAGGCGTCGTAGACGAGATCGTCCGGCGTGTCCTCGACGGCGGCATGCTCCTGGAGGATCACGCCCTTCTCGCGGGCCAGTTCCCCGGCCTCGAAGGCGGAGTTGGTGAGGATGTCGCCGAGCACGTCGAGGGCGACATCGATGTTCTCGCCCAGGACCTTGGCGGTGTAGCTCGTGTACTCGACGCTCGTCGCCGCATTGATGTCGCCGCCCACATTCTCGATGTCCTCGGCGATCTGCCGGGCCGAGCGGCGGGCCGTACCCTTGAAGGCCATGTGCTCGATGAGGTGCGAGAGCCCGTGCTCGTGCGCCTCCTCGTGCCGCGAGCCGGTGCCGACCCACACGCCGAGCGTCGCGGTGGCGATCTCCGGCATGCGCTCGGTGGCGATAGTGAAGCCATTGGCGAGGCGCGAGATCTCGATCAGCGGCTCGCGCACGAAATGCTTGTTCATGCGGCAGCGCCCTTCATCCCGCGCACCGATGCGTGCAACGATCCGCCGGACCGTTGCCCGCCGAGCCTGTGATCGGCCTTCGATACCACAGGGTTCATGCGGCGGCGCCCCGGGCGGCGCGGGCGCGTTCGCGGATGAAGCGTTCGAGGGTCGCCTGCTCGTTCGGTAGCACCGTGAAGCGCTCCGGCCGCTCCATGAGGTCGGCGAGGTGAGCGGGCAGGGCCGGATGCAAGCCCGTGGCGCGCGCGACGGCGGCCGGGAACTTGGCGGGATGGGCGGTGCCGAGCGCCACCACCGGCACCTCGGGGCGCTCCTTGAGGAGCGCGCGGGCGGCGCGGGTACCGATGGCCGTGTGCGGGTCGAGCACCGTGCCGCTCGCCGCATGGACCGATGCCATCTCGTTCGCCACATCGGCCTCGTTCACGGCGATTGCGGAGAACTCCTCGCGGATGCGGGCGAGAGGCGCGGCGTCGATCAGGAAGGCCTTGGACTGGTTGAGATTCGCCATGAGGCGGCGGATCGCGGCGCCGTCGCGGCCATAGGCTTCGAAGAGCAGGCGCTCGAAGTTGGAGGAGATCTGGATGTCCATGGAGGGCGAGGTGGTGGGCTCGACGCCGCGGAGCTCATAGGCGCCCGTGCCGAGCGCGCGGGCCAGAATGTCGTTGGCGTTGGTGCCGATCATCAGCCGCTCGACGGGCAGGCCCATGCGCTTGGCCACCCAGCCCGCCAGGATGTCGCCGAAATTGCCCGTCGGCACCGAGAAGGAGACCGGACGGTGCGGCGCGCCGAGCGCCACGGCGGCGGTGAAGTAATACACGACCTGCGCTGCCACCCGCGCCCAGTTAATGGAATTGACGCCGGAGAGCTGGAGGTCGTCGCGAAAGCGCGCATGGTTGAACATCGCCTTCAGCGCGTTCTGGCAATCGTCGAACGTGCCCTCCACCGCGATGGCGTGCACGTTCGGGGAGGCGACGGTGGTCATCTGCCGGCGCTGCACGTCCGAGACGCGCCCGTGCGGGTAGAGGATGAAAATATCCACCTGATCGAGGCCGGAGAACGCCTCCACGGCGGCGCTGCCGGTGTCACCGGATGTCGCGCCCACGATAGTGGCGCGCCCGCCGCGGGCCTTCAGCACATGGTTCATGAGCCGCCCGAGGAGCTGCATGGCCACGTCCTTGAAGGCAAGGGTCGGGCCGTGGAAGAGCTCGAGAACGAACAGGTTGTCATCGAGCTGCACCAGCGGGCAGACCGCCGGATGACGGAACGAGGCGTAAGCTTCCTCCACCATGCGGTCGAGATCCGCGTCACCGATCTCGCCGCCGACGAGGGGCCACAGCACCGCCTTCGCCACATCGGCATACGCCATTCCGGCGAAGCTCTCGATGGTCTTGCGCGACAGCGACGGCCACGTCTCGGGCAGATACAGGCCGCCATCCCGGGCGAGCCCGGTGAGGAGCGCGTCGGTGAAGCCGATGGCAGGGGCCTCGCCACGGGTCGAGACGTGAAGCACGGGTGTTCTCCGTCGGGAAAGAGGGCCGGACCTTACGGATGCGGGCCGGCCCCGGCAAGCGTTGCGGGACGTCCTCCTTGACGGGGAGGGGACATCACCCCCTGATCCGCGCCATGGTGTAGGCATCGACGAAAGCGCCGTCCCGGAACGCGTAGTCCCTGAGCGTACCCTCGATCACGAAGCCGTGCCGCTCGTAGAGCGCGATGGCCGGCGCATTGTCCACGAACACGGTGAGTTCGAGGCGCCTCAGGTTCAGCCAGTTGTCGGCGGTATCGATGAGCGCCCGCAGGAGAGCGGTGCCGACGCCTTGGCCGACGCAATCGTCGCGCACGCCCATGCCGAGATAGGCCGTGTGCCCGCGACGGCCCGGCAGCCGCTCGAACCCGGCGGTGCCCACAACGCGCCCGTCGAGCACCGCCGCGATGCCGACATGGCCAGGCGGGCGGCTCTCGAGGAATTTCCTGGTCTCCTCGATCGTCTGGAACGGCACCCGGAGCGTGTTGCGGCGATAGCCCGGCAGGTTCACGAGCGCATAGACGTCATCGAGATCGGCCGGGTTCAGGGCGCGCACGATCAGGCGCTCGGCGAGGGGTGCCGGGCCAGAGGGTTGTCGTTCGAGCAGGGTAGCTTCGGTCATGGGGTCTCTCCTGTGGGGGCGGAGAGAAGCGTGACCTTGTGGACGAAGCCCTGCTCGTCTCCGCAGGGCTTGGGGGGATGATCGCTGGGCGCCTATCCGCGCGCCGCGTCGGCCGCCCGCCCCGAGGCGTGCGTGGTGACGACGTGCATAAGGGCGCGACCGATCATGCGGACAAGGTAACGCAGGTGCCTCGCGCTGCCAAGTCCGGGCTCAACCCTCCGCCCGCAGCCGCCGCCAGGCGAAGGCGGCGAAGACGCCGATGAGGGTGAGGGCGATGCCGTACCAGGTGATGGCGTATTGCAGGTGGTTGTTGGGGATGCTCGTCGGCGCGGCGGCGTTTCTCGGGCCGCCGGGCACCAGGGGGGCCTCGGCGGCGACGTAGAACGGGGCGGCCTCTAAGCCCTTCGCGGCCGCGATGGCCTGCGGGTCGCGGGTAAACCAGCGGTTCTCGCGCGGGCTATCCTCGGGCGTGAACCAGGTGCGGGATTCCGGCGCCCGTACGAGCCCCGTCACGGTCGCTGGACCCGCCGGCTGGCTGCCGGGGCGCGTAGCTGGGTCGCGACCTTCGGTGGGCACGAAGCCGCGGTTCACCATGACGACCGCGCCGCCCTCGATCCGCAGGGGCGTAATCAGATAAAATCCCTGGACCGGCATGCCGCGCTGGCCAGGCGACAACCCGTGCACCGGGGTCTCGTGCTCGTGGAGGAAGGTGCCGGTCAACCGGACGCGGCGGAATTCGTCGCGCTCGGCCTCCCAGGTGGCCCAGCTGTCCGGCGGGAGGATGGCGCCCGGCTCCGCTTTCGAGCGCGTCTCGATCTGCGCGATCAGGTTCTCTTTCCAATCCCGGCGCTGAAGCTGCCAGGTGCCGAGCCCGAGGAGCACCGCGAGCGCCATCAGCGCAGCGATGCCGGGCGCGACCAGCGCGCGCCAGCGGGCAGGGGGGGTGGCGAGGCTCCGGGCGTCCATGGGCTCAGCGCTCCCAGCGGCCTTCCTCGGCCTTGTGCTGGTATTGGAGCGCCACCATCAGGCCCTTCAGCGGGCGCACCAGCCCCAGGCACATCACGGCGGTGAGCGAGAACCACATGACGAGGTGCAGCCAGATCGGCGGCTCGTAGGCGAACTCGACCCAGAGGGCGAGCGCGCAGACCACGATGCCGACGAAGGACATGACGAAGAAGGCGGGGCCGTCCGCCGTGTCGATGAAGGAATAGTCGAGGTCGCAGACCTCGCATTTCGGCGCGAGGGACAGGTATCCCTTGAACAGCTTGCCCTGGCCGCAGCGCGGGCAGCGGCCCTGCAGGCCCACTTTCATGGCGGAGGAGCGGGCGTGATCGTGGGGCAAGAGCGTCTCCAGTCCTGGCCTCTGCGGCGTTTGTCTCGACCCTTTGCGAGGGCGGCGCAAACAAAAAGGGCGGCCGAAGCCGCCCTTCATATGGTGTCGCCGGGGCTCCCCGTCAGTAGCCGTCCATATGGCGCCATGGCCTCACACGAAGGCGATGGTGCCGAAGGTGCCACCGTCAGTGGGCGCCGGAGCCGCCCCCGTAGCCCCACACGTAGATGGCGGCGAAGAGGAACAGCCAGACCACGTCCACGAAGTGCCAGTACCAGGCCGCGAACTCGAAGCCGAGGTGCTGCTGAGGGGTGAAGTGCCCCTTGTAGACGCGCAGCAGGCACACGGCGAGGAAGATCGTGCCGATGACCACGTGGGCGCCGTGGAAGCCCGTCGCCATGAAGAAGGTGGCGCCGTAGATGTGGCCGCTGAAGCCGAAAGCGGCGTGGCTGTACTCGTAGACCTGGAGCACGGTGAACAGAGCGCCCAGAATCACCGTCAGCCACAGGGCCATCCGCAGGCCCTTGCGATCGTTGTGCAGGAGCGCGTGGTGCGCCCAAGTGACCGTGGTGCCCGAGGTGAGCAGGATCAGGGTGTTGAGCAGCGGCAGGTGCCAGGGATCGAAGGTCTCGATCCCCTTCGGGGGCCACAGGCCGCCCGTGAGCTCCACGCGGGTGTATTGCATCGGGTCGTTCGGATAGAGGGCCGCCTCGAAATAGGCCCAGAACCACGCCGCGAAGAACATCACCTCCGAGGCGATGAACATGATCATGCCGTAGCGATGGTGGAGCTGGACCACGCGGGTGTGGTGGCCCTCGTAGGTGGCCTCCCGGGTCACGTCCGTCCACCAGGACAGCATGGTGTAGAGCACGCCGATGAAGCCGGCGCCGAGGATGTAGGGACCGAGCGGCATCCCGCCGACGGTCATGCTCTTCATGGTGAAGACCGCGCCGACCGCCATGAAGAAGGCGCTGACCGAGCCGATGAGCGGCCACGGGCTCGGGTCGACGAGGTGGTAGTCGTGGTGCTTGGCGTGGGCCTCGGCCATGGTCGTGTCGTCTCCGCCTGGATTTCTGCTCGCTTTAGGACGTTTCCGCCCAGCTTGTCACGTGTCTATCTTCAAGGGCTTAAGCCCATTTCCCGGTGTCTCGACATCCGCTCGCTTTAGGACGTTTCCGCCCAGCTTGTCACGTCTGTCTTAAGGCCCAGGGGCCGAGGATGCTGGGCATCCACGGCTCCCTGGGGTCGTCTCAGGGTGTCTTCGGCGTCACGGAGGCGGTGGCCTCCGCGACCGGCTTCCCGCCCTTGGCCGGGAAGTAGGTGTAGGACAGGGTGATGGAGGTGATGTCCTTCACGTTCGGATCCTGGACGAGGCCGGGATCCACATAGAACACAACCGCCGATTCCTTGGTTTCACCCGGCTGGATGGTCTGCTCGGTAAAGCAGAAGCATTCGAGCTTGACGAAATAGGCGCCGGCCAGCGCAGGCTGGACGTTGAAGGTGGCGATGCCGGTCGTGGGCGCCGGGCCCTCGTTCGTTACCCGGTACATCACCGTCGTGGTCTCGCCGATGCGGACTTTCACCTCGGCGGTCTCGGCCGCAAAGCGCCAATTCAGTCCGGGCGACACGTTGGCGTCGAAGCGGACCGCCACGGTCCGGTCGAGGATCTCGCCGGCCGGCAGGGTGCGCACGAGCGGCGTGCCGCCAAAGCCCGTCATCTTGCAGAACAGGTCGTAAAGGGGCACCGCCGCGTAGGCCATGCCGACCATGCCGACCGCGATGCCGAGACAGGCGATCGCGGTCTTGCGGTGGCGGGCTTCTGTCGGCTGGGGAGATGGGGTCATGCGCTGCGCTCCGTCACAGGGGCCGCTGCAGGATCTGGGGCCCGAGCTTGGCGATGGTCACCACATAGAAGAGCACCACCAGGGTTCCGAGCACGACGGCGAGCGCCAGAGACCGATTGCGGCGGCGCTTCTGTTCCTCGGGGCTCAGGGCTGGCGGTTTCGCGGCGGCCATGGCGCTTACCCGAGAACCGGACGGAACAGGCCGAAGCCGTGCTCGGCCAGAAGCGTCGCGAAGAGAGCGAAAAGGTAGAGGATCGAGAAGCCGAAGAGCTGCTGGGCCACCTTCATGGCGGGCTCGCCGGTGCGGATGCGGAACACCTGAACCGCGAGCGCCAGCATGCCGAGGGTGCCGCCGGCGCCCACCACCGCATAGGCGAGGCCGCCGAAGCCGAGCGCCACGGGGGCAAGGCCAAGGGGAGCGAGGAGGATCGTGTAGGCGAGGATCTGGCGGCGGGTCGCGTCGGGCCCTGCCACGTTCGGCAGCATCGGGACGCCGGCCCGGGCGTAATCGCCCGACTTCACGAGGGCGAGCGCCCAGAAATGGGGCGGCGTCCACATGAAGATGATGGCGCAGAGCACGAGGCTCTCCACCGTCACCGTGCCCGTGACGGCGGCCTGCGCCACCACCGGGGGAAGCGCGCCGGCAAGGCCCCCGATCACGATGTTCTGCGGCGTCGAGCGCTTCAGCCACATGGAATAGATCACCGCGTAGAACACGATGGTGAAGGCGAGAAGCGCGGCGGCGAGCCAGTTGCTCACGATGCCAAGCACCAGAACCGAGCCGACCGACAGGGTGAGCCCGAAGCCCAGGGCCTCGCTCGGGGTGATGCGGCCGGCCGGGATCGGGCGCTTGGCCGTGCGGGTCATCACCGCGTCGATGTCCGCGTCCCACCACATGTTGAGGCAGCCGGACGCGCCGGCGCCCACCGCGATCATGAGGAGCGAGGCGAAGGCGATGACGGGGTGCACCGCGGAGGGCGTCACCACCATGCCGACGAGCGCCGTGAACACCACGAGGAACATCACCCGCGGCTTCAGGAGCGCGACGTAATCCTTCACGTCTCCCTGGGACACGCCCGGGGTGGCGCGGCTTTCGACGAAGATGGGCGAAGCGGTCATGCTTGTGGTTCGATCAAACTCGTCGGGCCCCTCGCGTCGAGCGACGGGGCCCTGATGTCGGATGGCGGCTCCTCGCCGGAAGGCTCAACTTGAGCCCTCGGGGGAGGAGCGGGCGGCTCCTGGGAACCGCCCGCGCCGGATCAGTGATGCGTGTCCGCGATGCGCGGCAGCGTCTCGAACTGGTGGAAGGGAGGCGGCGAGGGCAGCGTCCATTCCAGGGTCGTGGCGCCTTCGCCCCACGGGTTGCCGGCGGCCTGCTCCTTGCGGACGAGGGCGTAGATGACGCCCGCGATGAAGACCACGAGGCTCGCCGCGAAGATATGGCCGCCCTGGGTCGCCACGAAGTGCCAGCCCGCGAAGGCGTCCGGGTAGTCCGCGTAGCGGCGCGGCATGCCCTGGAGGCCGAGGAAGTGCATCGGGAAGAACAGCACGTTGGCGCCGATGAAGGCGAGCCAGAAGTGCAGCTTGCCGATCCATTCCGGCAGGACGTAGCCGGTGATCTTCGGGAACCAGTAGTAGATGCCCGCGAAGATCACGAACACCGCGCCGAGCGACAGCACGTAGTGGAAGTGCGCCACCACGTAGTAGGTGTCGTGGAGGTAGCGGTCGACGCCGGCATTGGCCAGCACCACGCCCGTGACGCCGCCCACCGTGAAGAGGAACACGAAGCCGATGGCCCAGTGCATGGCCGCGGTGAAGCGGATGGAGCCGCCCCACATGGTGGCGATCCACGAGAAGATCTTCACGCCCGTCGGCACCGCGATCACCATGGTGGCGAACACGAAATAGGCCTGCGTCTGGAGCGAGAGCCCCACCGTGTACATGTGGTGCGCCCACACCACGAAGCCGACGACGCCGATGGCGACCATGGCGTAGGCCATGCCGAGATAGCCGAAGATCGGCTTCTTGGAGAAGGTCGAGATGATGTGGGACACGATGCCGAAGGCCGGCAGGATCATGATGTACACTTCGGGGTGGCCGAAGAACCAGAACAGGTGCTGGTAGAGCACCGGGTCGCCGCCGCCGGCCGGGTCGAAGAAGGTCGTCCCGAAGTTGCGGTCCGTGAGCAGCATCGTGATCGCGCCGGCGAGGACCGGGAGCGACAGGAGCAGCAGGAAGGCGGTGACGAGCATCGACCAGGCGAAGAGCGGCATCTTGTGCAGCGTCATGCCCGGAGCGCGCATGTTGAGGATCGTGGTGATGAAGTTGATCGCCCCGAGGATCGACGCCGCGCCCGCAAGGTGCAGGGAGAAGATCGCGAAATCGAGGGCCGGGCCCGGATGGCCGACCGTCGAGAGCGGGGGATAGACCGTCCAGCCGCCGCCGAAGCCGAGCGAGCCCGGCGCGCCCTCGACGAAGAGGGAGCACAGGAGCAGGGCGAAGGCCGCGACCGTGAGCCAGAAGGAGATGTTGTTCATGCGCGGGAACGCCATGTCGGGCGCCCCGATCATGAGCGGCACGAACCAGTTGCCGAAGCCGCCGATGAGGGCGGGCATCACCATGAAGAACACCATGATGAGGCCGTGGCCCGTCACGAAGACGTTGTAGGTCTGCGGGTTCGAGAAGATCTGCAGGCCCGGCTCCTGGAGCTCCACGCGCATGGCGAAGGAGAGGAACGCGCCGACGAGACCCGCCGTGAAGGCGAAGATCAGGTAGAGCGTGCCGATATCCTTGTGGTTCGTGGAATAGAACCAGCGCTTGAAGAAGGTCGGGTGGTCGTGGTGATCCGCGTGAGCGGCGTCGGCTGCGTGTGCCATGATTCAGACCGTTCGTTCAGGTGTTACTGCGCGTTGGCGAGCTTGGTGGAGGCCGGAGCGCCGGTCGAAGCGTATTTCTGCTTCGCCTCGGTGGCCCAGGCCGCATAGGCCTGCTCGCTCACCACGCGGATCGTGATGGGCATGTAGGGGTGGCCGTTGCCGCACAGCTCCGAGCACTGGCCGTAGAACACGCCCTCGCGGTCGGCCTTGAACCAGGCCTCGTTCAGGCGGCCGGGGATCGCGTCCAGCTTCTGGCCAAGAGCCGGAACCGCGAAGTTGTGAAGAACGTCGGCGGCGGTGACCTGGAGGCGAACCACCTTGTTCACGGGAACGACCATCTCGTTGTCCACCGTGAGGAGGCGCGGCTGGCCCGGCTTGAGGTCCTTCTCGTCGACCATGTTGGAGTCGAACTTGAAGCCCGCGTTCTCGCCCGGGTACTCGTAGCCCCAGTACCAGGCATAGCCGGTGGCCTTCACGACGAGGTCGTGCTGGGGGATCACGAGCTGCTCGCGCAGGATCCGGAAGGACGGGATCGCGATGGCGACGAGGATGAGGACCGGGACGACGGTCCAGGCCACCTCGAGGAGGGAATTGTGGGTGGTCTTGGAGGGGATCGGGTTCTTGCGCTCGTTGAACTTGATGACCACCGCCACCAGCAGGACGGCCACGAAGACCGAGATCGCCGTGATGAGCCACAGCAGCCAGTCGTGGAACACCGCCACGTCATGGCCGTTCTGCGTCGCCATGGGCTGGAAGCCCACGCCCCAATTGACCGGTTGGCCCTCGGCTGCAAGGCCCGCCGTCCCGCCCAAGCCCAAGAGGGCCGCCGCTGCGTTCAGGGCGATCACCGATCGACGTCCAGCTGTCTCGATCCGCATCGGATGTCCAAAGCTCCTAAAAACCCAGATGTGAGAGCCGCGGGCCGTTCGACAACGCCGGGGAGACGCGTCGCAAGAGCGCAGACCGCTGAGGGCCGGCCATCCCATCATCCATGACGCGGGTGTATGACCACAGGTCGCGCGCGAGCGCAACGGGCCAAGCGTCGCAATCCGTGCGTCATAACCGCCAAAATCCGTCAAATCCGCTCCTGACCATGGGGGAGCGAGGCCCTTCGCTTGACAGGCCCCCGCCGCCCATGGTCGGAACGAAGGCAAATCCGAACGATGCGGTTTCGCAGGCCCCGAGGGCAGGGAAGCGCATCGGCGACATGCGGTTTCGGGACCCGGAAGGGTCGCCCGGGCCGATCCGAATGGGACGGCTGCGGAGCTCGAAAGGGCCCTGGGCCAGCGAAGATGCGGCTCCGGCCCGGCCGGTCGGCAGCCCCTAGGAAGAGACGGAGATGCCCGTGACCCAATCACGATGGGTGCGCCTTGCGGCGGCGATGGTCCTCGGGACGAGTCTGTTGTCCACAGGGGAACGCGCCGAGGCGCAAGGGGTCGTCAAGAACACCTACGGCGACTGGCAGATGCGGTGCGAGACGCCGGCCGGGGCCAAGGCCGAGCAATGCGCCCTCGTCCAGAACGTGGCGGCGGAAGACCGGCCCAACGTCTCCCTGGTGATCATCGTCCTGAAGACGGCAGACGGGAAGAGCCGGCTCCTGCGGGTGATTGCGCCCCTCGGCGTGCTGCTCCCGGCCGGGCTCGGCCTCAAGATCGACCAGGCCGATATCGGCCGGGCGGGCTTCGTGCGCTGCCTCACCACGGGCTGCATCGCCGAGGTCGTCATGGAGGACAACCTCGTCAACCAGATGAAGTCCGGCCAGACCGCCACCTTCATCGTATTCCAGACCCCCGAGGAGGGGGTCGGGATTCCGGTGTCGCTCAACAGCTTCGGCACGGGTTTCGACGCGCTGCCCTAGGGGCATGGCGCCAAGCATGGAAACTCCACGTGCCGCCCTCCAAGAGGCGGCCGGTGGGACAAGACGGCAACGGACCAGAGTTTAAGGGGCATCCGATGGGCAAGGTGACGGGCGGCCTCGCGGCCGCGGGGATGATCGTGCTGGGGGCATGCAGCACATTCGGGGGCGAGAGCGCCTCCATCGGCGAGCGCATCATCCTGGCGGGCCCGACCGTGCCCGCGCCCATCGCCGAGGATGCCATCGAGGTCGACTGCCCCAGCGTTTCGGTGGCCGAAGGCGGCGCGGCGCTTCAGGCTTACTCGGGCGGTCGTTCCGGGGACTCCGCGGCCCTGCGGCAGCAGATCACCATCGGCCAGATCGCCCGGGAATGCTCGGGCCGCGCGGACGGCTCCATCGCCGTGAAGGTGGGTGTCGAGGCACGGGCGCTGCTCGGCGCCGGGGGCTCCCCGGGTCGCTACGACGTGCCGGTCACCATGGTGGTAAAGCGCGGCTCCACGGTCATCGCGAGCCGCGTGACCCGCAGCACCATCACCATCCCGCCGGGCGAGACCATGGGTTCGACCGTCATCGTCGAGGACGGCCTCGTGGTGCCGCCCTCGGCTGTCGACGGGTTCGAGATCGAGGTCGGCCTTGGCGCGACCGCGGCCCCGGCCGCCCGCCGCCGGCGGGGCTGAAGCCCCTCCGCATTCCCCGCTTCCTCATGGGGACGGCGCCCGGGCGGGCGCATCGCCGCGTTGACTTGCCCGCGCACTCTTTTATGAGGGTGGAAGCCGATAATCCCCGCGGGAGAGACCGGGTCCTGGACCCGGCGCCGAAGGCGCAACCGCCCCGGAAACGCTCAGGCCAACGGACCGCGCGGGAGCTGGCACTCTGGAAAGCGGCGATGCGGGAACGCATCGCCCACCGACGGGCGTAACCTTGGCCAACGGCCAGGGGAAATCTCTCAGGTCTCGGGACAGAGGGGGCGCTTTCACGGACCGGCCAAGGTCCGAGCGAACGCGCGACTCTGGAGAGGACCCGATGGCCGAGCCCGCCCCCGCCGCAGAATCCCTGCTGCTGACGCCTCTCCACCAGGAGCATGTGAGCCTCGGCGCCCGCATGGTGCCCTTCGCTGGCTACGACATGCCAGTCCAATACCCCACCGGCATCATGACCGAGCACAACTGGACCCGCGAGCATGCGGGCCTGTTCGACGTGTCGCATATGGGCCAGGCCGTCCTCGTCGGACCCTCCTATGAGGCGACCGCCCGGGCGCTCGAGGCCCTGGTGCCGGCCGATGTCCTGAACCTGAAGCCGGGCCAGCAGCGCTACTCGCAGCTTCTCGACGAGAAGGGCGGCATCCTCGACGACCTCATGGTGACCCGTCCGGCGGCCGGCGCCGAGCCGGAATTCGTCTACCTCGTCGTCAATGCCTCCACCAAGGAGGCCGACTTCGCCCACATCGCCGCGCACCTGCCGGCGGGGGTCGAACTCGTCCGCAAGGATGACCGGGCGCTTCTTGCCCTCCAGGGCCCCGCCGCCGAGGGCGTGATGCGCCGCCTCGCGCCTGCCGCCGCGGAGCTCACCTTCATGATGACCGGCTGGTTCGATGTGGCCGGCCTGCGCTGCCATGTGTCCCGCTCCGGCTACACGGGCGAGGACGGGTTCGAGATCTCGGTGAAGGTCGACGAAGCCGTCGCGCTCTGGCGCGCGCTCCTCGCCGACCCGGAGGTGAAGCCCATCGGTCTTGGCGCCCGCGATTCCCTGCGCCTCGAGGCGGGCCTGTGCCTCTACGGCCACGACATCGACACCACCACGACGCCCGTCGAGGCGGGGCTCCTCTGGTCGATCCAGAAGCGCCGCCGGGAGGAGGGCGGCTTCCCGGGCGCCGCGATCGTCCAGAAGCATATCGCCGAGGGGGCGCCGCGCCTGCGCATCGGGCTGAAGCCCGAGGGCCGGGCCCCGGCCCGCGAGGGCACGCTCATCACCACCCCCGAGGGGCGCGAGGTCGGCATCGTCACCTCCGGCGGCTTCGGCCCGACGGTCAACGGGCCGGTCGCCATGGGCTACGTGACCCGCGACGCGGCGGCGCCGAACACCGAGCTGTTGCTCGTGGTGCGTGGCAAACCCATGCCCGCCAAGGTGGTGCCCATGCCCTTCGCGCCGCACCGCTACAAGCGCGGCTGACACCTTCACGCCAACGACACGACCAAACCCAGGGGAACGACGATGACGACGCGCTACACCAAGGATCACGAATATATCCGCATCGAGGGCGACACGGGCGTGGTGGGCATCACCGATTACGCGCAAGGTCAGCTCGGCGACGTGGTCTATGTGGAGCTGCCCAGCGTCGGCAAGGCGGTTGCCAAGGGCGGCGAGGCGGCGGTCGTGGAGAGCGTGAAGGCGGCGAGCGAGGTCTACGCGCCCGTCTCCGGCGAGGTCGTCGAGGTGAACGGCGATCTCGAAGGCGCGCCCGGCACCGTGAACGAGGACCCGGCCGGCCGCGGATGGTTCATGAAGATCCGCCTCAAGGACCAGGGCGAGCTCGACGGCCTCATGACCGAAGAGCAGTACCAGGACTTCCTGAAGTCGATCAGCTGAACGGATTCGCGATGGCGCACGCGCACACGGCGACAATTCGGTGGGGCAGGGGCGAGGCCGTCTTCTCCGACGGCCGCTACAGCCGCGCCCATAGCTGGACCTTCGACGGCGGCATCACCGTGCCGGGCTCGCCGTCGCCGTCCATCGTGCCGCTCCCCTACTCACGGGAGGATGCGGTCGATCCGGAAGAGGCTTTCGTGGCCTCAGTGTCGAGCTGCCACATGCTCACCTTCCTGCATCTGGCCTCAAAGAAGCGCTACGTGGTCGATTCCTACGAGGATCGCGCGGCCGGCGTGATGACCAAGAACGAGCGCGGGCGTCTCTTCGTGTCGAAGGTCACGCTCGATCCCGTCATCGTCTTTTCCGGCGAGCGCCAGCCGACGCCCGACCAGATCGCCGAACTCCACCATCTCGCCCATGAGGAATGCTTCATCGCGAATTCCGTGCTGACGGAGATCGTGGTGGCCGGTCTTCCCCAGCACGCCCACTGAGGTTTGGAACCCCCATGCGTTATCTCCCCCTCTCCGACACCGATCGCAGCGAGATGCTCGCCCGCGTCGGCGTTCGGCATGTCGACGAGCTGTTCGCCGACGTGCCGCAGAACGTGCTCCTCAAGGAGCCCATGGACCTGCCGCGCCGCAAAGGCGAGCTCGAGGTCGAGCGCGTTCTCGCCCGCATGGCGAACAAGAACGTCGCGGCTTCCTCTGTGCCCTTCTTCGTGGGTGCCGGCGCCTACAAGCACCATGTGCCCGCGACCGTTGATCACCTGATCCAGCGCTCGGAATTCCTCACGAGCTACACGCCCTATCAGCCCGAGATCGCGCAGGGCACGCTGCAATATCTCTTCGAGTTCCAGACCCAAGTGGCGGCGCTCACGGGCATGGATGTGGCGAATGCCTCCATGTATGACGGCTCCACCGGCACGGGCGAGGCGGTGCTGATGGCGCACCGCATCACCAAGCGCCGGAAAGCCGTGCTCTCCGGCGGCCTGCATCCGCATTACGCCGCCGTGGTGCGGACGCTCTCCGAGATGGCGAGCGACGAGGTCGTGGCGCTCAAGCCCGACACGTCCGCGAGCGAGGATATCCTCTCGCAGATCGACGACAGCACCTCCTGCGTCGTGGTGCAGTCCCCCGACGTGTTCGGCAATCTGCGCGACTTGAAGCCCATTGCCGAGAAGGCGCACCAGCATGGGGCGCTTCTGATCGCCGTGTTCACGGAAGTGATGTCGCTCGGTCTCGTGACGCCGCCCGGCGCCATGGGCGCCGACATCGTGGTGGGCGAGGGCCAGTCCATCGGCAACGCCCTCAATTTCGGCGGGCCCTATGTGGGGCTTTTCGCGACGCGCCAGAAATACGTGCGCCAGATGCCGGGCCGCCTGTGCGGCGAGACCGTGGACGCCGACGGCCAGCGCGGCTTCGTGCTCACCCTCTCCACCCGCGAGCAGCATATCCGCCGCGACAAGGCGACCTCGAACATCTGCACCAATTCGGGCCTGTGCTGCCTTGCCTTCACGATCCACATGACGCTGCTCGGGGAAGCGGGCCTGCGCCGCGTGGCGCGGATCAATCACGCGAACGCCGTGAAGCTCGCCGACGCCTTGAAGGGCATCCCGGGTGCCGAGGTGCTGAACGGCTCGTTCTTCAACGAGTTCACCGTGAAGCTCCAAAGGCCCGCCGCTGAGGTCGTGGAAGCGATGGCGCGCAAGGGCGTGCTCGCGGGCGTGCCGGTCTCGCGCCTCATGCCCGATGCGAGCCTCGACAACCTGCTTCTCGTGGCCTCCACGGAAGTGAACACCGACGAAGACCGTGCCGCGTTCGTGGCCGCGCTGAAGGACGTTCTATGATGCTGAACCCGGTCGTCACTTCCAAAGAGGTTCTGTGATGCTGAACCCGGTCGCCATTTTCAAAGAGGTTCTGTGATGTTGAACCGACAGGGACGTCCCACCGGTGCCAGCGCCAGCGATAGCGCTGCCGCGCATCCCACCTTCACGGGCAACAAGGGTCTTGCCCAGATCGAGCCGCTGATCTTCGAGATCGGGCAGGCGGACGAGACCGGCGTCGATTTCGACGAGCCGGCGGCTTTCACGCCGCGCCTCGGCGGGCTCGAGCGCAAGGAGGCTATCGGCCTTCCGGGCCTCTCCGAGCCCGAGACCATGCGCCACTACGTGCGCCTCTCGCAGCAGAATTACGGCATCGATACGGGCCTCTTCCCGCTCGGTTCCTGCACCATGAAGCACAATGCGCGCCTCAACGAGCGCATGGCGCGTCTGCCGGGCTTCTCCGACGTGCACCCGCTCCAGCCGGTCTCGACCGTGCAGGGCGCACTCGAGCTCATGAGCGAGCTCGGCCGCTATCTCGTGACCCTCACGGGCATGACCTCGGTGGCGCTCTCCCCGAAGGCGGGCGCGCACGGGGAACTCTGCGGCATGATGGCGATCAAGGCCGCCATCGAGGCGAAGGGCGAGGGGACGACCCGCAACGTGGTGCTGGTGCCCGATTCCGCGCACGGCACGAATCCGGCGACCGCCGCGCTCATCGGCTTCGTGGTGAAGCCCGTGCCCGCCCGCGACGACGGCTGGGTGCATGTGGAGGACGTGAAGGCCCTCATCGGGCCCGATGTCGCCGCCATCATGCTCACGAACCCCAACACCTGCGGCCTCTTCGAACCGCAGATCGTGGAGATCGCCAAGGCGCTCCATGACGCAGGCGCCTATTTCTATTGCGATGGTGCGAACTTCAACGCCATCGTCGGCAAGGCCCGGCCCGGCGATCTCGGCGTCGACGCCATGCACATCAACCTCCACAAGACCTTCTCGACGCCCCATGGCGGCGGCGGCCCGGGCTCCGGCCCCGTCGTGTTATCGGAGCGCCTGGCCCCTTACGCCCCTGTGCCCTTCGTGCGGACGACCGGCGACGGGTTCGAGCTGGTGGAGGACGACGGCGCGGCCGGCGAGGCGGAGCCTTTCGGGCGCATCACCGCCTTCCACGGCCAGATGGGCATGTATGTGCGCGCGCTCTCCTACATGCTCTCCCACGGCTCGGACGGCATGAAGCAGGCCTCGGAAGACGCGGTGCTCAACGCCAACTACATCCGCGCCGGCCTCTCCGACCTCATGAGCCTGCCCTTCGGCGACAAGCCCTGCATGCACGAGGTGCTGTTCGACGACGCGTGGCTGAAGGACACGGGCGTCACCACGCTCGACGTGGCGAAGGCCATGATCGACGAGGGCTACCACCCGATGACCATGTACTTCCCGCTGGTGGTGCACGGGGCGATGCTGATCGAGCCGACCGAGTCCGAATCGAAGGCGTCGCTCGACCTGTTCATTGCGATGCTGCGCGATCTCGCGATGGCGGCCAAGCGCGGCGACACCGAGCGCTTCACCGGCGCCCCCTACCACGCCCCGCGCCGCCGCCTCGACGAAACCCGGGCCGCCCGCAGCCCGGTCCTTAAATGGACTCCGCCGGCTCCCATTGCGGAAGCCGCGGAGTAGGGGAGGCCCGGCGGGCTTTCCGCCCCACGAACGCCGACGATCCAGCGTTCGTGGGGCGACTCCCGTCTCGGTGCCGAACTCGTTCGGCAGCAGCGCGGACTTGCCCAACCGGTGCAAGGTTCACAAGCGCGACCTCCGGATGCTAGCGTGCGCCTGAGCAGTGTTTCATCCGGACCCCGAATCTCATGCGCCCTCTGGACGGCAAATCCAGCCCCCTGGCCGACGCGCTGCGCACTTTTGCGCTGTGCAGCTTCGCGGTCGCTCAACCGCTTTTCGACCTGCTCGGCCGTAACGAGGAGTTCTTCGTCGCGCACCGCATCGGAGCCGCCGGCATCGTCCTGTTCGCCCTGGCCGTCACGTTGGGTCCCGCGGTTCTCCTGATCGGGCTTCAACTGGCGGTCCACCGGCTGGCGCCGCGGGTGCAAGCCGTCCTGCACCTCGTCATCGTGTTCGGGCTGCTTGCCCTTATTGCCGCGCCGATCCTGAACCGGGCGGCGCGACTGCCGAACGGCCTCGCCTTCATCGCCATGGTCTCTGCCGCGGCCCTGCTGACATGGCTCTATGCGGCGCGAACGGAGATTCGTCGCTTCGTCAGTGCCCTCGCCCTGGGCGGTCTCGTCTTCCCGCTGCTGTTCCTGCTGGTCTCGCCCGTTTCGAGCCTCGTCCTGCCGCAAGGCACCGCGGGGCTTCTGGCGGGCGGCGGCCAGCCTGCGACACTGCGCAATCCGGCACCCATCGTGTTCATCGTCTTCGATGAGTTCGAGACCGGGGCCCTCCTGGACGAGACTGGAGAGATCGACCCGGTCCGCTATCCCAATTTCGCGGCGCTGGCGAAGGAAAGCTCCTGGTTCCCTCGTGCGACCACGGTCTGGGCGGAGACCAAGAAGGCGGTGCCTGCCATCCTGACAGGGATGCGGCCCAGCGCCGCCAACCAGCTGACCTACAAGAGCCACCCCAACAATCTGTTCACCTGGCTTCAGCGCGATTACCGTTTCCACGTGGACGAGGCAGTCACGGCGCTCTGCCCTCCCGTGGTCTGTGGCGAGGCCGCCCAGACGCCGTTCCGCTCAAAGGTGTTCCTGTCGGATCTGGGCGTCGTCTACCTGCACATCGTTCTGCCTCCGGCCATCGCGGCGAAGCGCCTTCCCAGCATGGATACCGCCTGGGCCGGATTCGCAGCGGCCAACCTGGATGCGGATCTCCTCAAGGCCTTTACGAGTACCGTGCAGACCACCGCCTACGGCGACAGGCGAGGGCAGTTCCTGTCATTCATGCGAGGCATCGAGGGCGGCAATACGCTCAACTTCCTGCACATGCTGCTGCCCCATAATCCGCAGGTCTACCTGCCCAAGCGGGCGAGCTATCTGGGGTGGGGCATCGAGGGGCTGACCAACTCGGTTTGGAGCAGCGACCCCTACATGGCGGCACTCGGCTACCAGCGCTACATGCTGCAGCTCGGGCAGGTGGATACTCTCCTGGGCGAGCTCGTCGGCCGGATGAAGAGCATGGGCATCTACGATTCCGCCCTCATCGTCGTTACGGCCGACCATGGGCGCTCGTTCATCCCGGGCCTGCGGACGCGCTCGACGACGCCGACTTCCGCTCATCAGGCGTCGGAGATGTTCAAAGTCCCGCTCTTCATCAAGCGCCCCGGACAGAAAGAGGGGCAACGCAGCGAACGGCATGTCCATACGATCGACATCATCCCGACGCTCGCCGACGTGCTCGGTGCCGAGCTTCCTTGGAAGGCCGATGGCGTATCGGTCTTTGCTCCCAACTTCCCCGAGCGGAAGACGCTGCAGGTCGGTGCGATCGACGGGGTCGCCAAGCCGCAGGAGTTCGATCTCGCCGAGTTGACGAAGACCCCGCGTCTGCCGTGGAAGCTGGCGACGTTCGGGGCGCGGACACCCCTCGACCAGCTTGCCGTCTCCGGGCCCTACGCAACCTATATCGGCCGCAGCACCGCCGATCTGCCCCTGATGTCGGACGGTCCCGAACTGAGCGCCAGCCTCGCGCAGGCCGACCTTTTCGCCGATGTGGATCCCGCATCTGGGATCGTGCCCGCCCTCGTGCGCGGCGAGATCGGCGGCAATCCGACCGAGCGCCCGCTGCATGTGGCGGTTGGCTTCAACGGCCGGGTCGCCGCCGTCGTGCCCACCTCCGCATGGGCCGGGAAGCCTCACTACTTCGCCGCCATGCTGCCGGAATCGCAGTTCCGCGCCGGCCGAAACCAGATCGAACTCTTCCAAGTCGCCACGCGGGACGGGTCGGATGTCTTCACGCCCATCGCCATCCCCGATCAGGATCCGCTGCGCATCGACAGAACGGAGACGGGCGAGGCGCTCGTGTCGCAAAAGGGTAAGGTCATGCCCATCCGCGACGATGCCGTGCTCGGGAGTGCAGAATTCGGGCTGGCGCGCATCGGCCTGTTCAATCTCGCCGGTTGGGCAGCGGACCGTCAGGCTCTCTCGCCGTCGACCAAGATCGTCGTCTTCGCCGACGGGCGGCAGATCCATGTGGGCGGAACGGGCGTCTCCAGGCCCGCTCTCGTCGATACGTACAAGGCGCCGGATCTCGCGACGGCGGGATTCAGCTTCAACATTCAGAGCCAGGTGATCCGGGACGGTGCGCGGCTGCGGGCATTCGCCATTGCGCGTGACGGCACCGCGGGCGAGATCGCGATCACAAATCGGGCTAACGCAGCGCGAGAGGCTGCCGCCCCTTAAGCCATCCTGTGGCTGAGGAAACGGACGGCCGTCGTTAGGTCGGCCATGCTGTCGATGACGACATCGGCTCCGACGTCGCGCAGCATCGGCCCGTGACCCGGCCCGCAATGGCCGCCGCCCGCGAAGCCGATCACCGGCATGCCCGCAGCCAGGGCCGCTTCGACCCCGTAGGGCGAATCCTCAATCACCACGCAATCCGCAGGCGCCGCGCCCATGCGCGCGGCCGCATGGAGGAAGAGGTCTGGCGCAGGCTTGCCGCGCGCAACCTCGACGGCGCTGAACACCCGCTCGAACAGATTGGCGAGGCCCGTCACCCGCAGCGAGAGCGCGATCCGCTCCGGAACCGAGGACGAGGCGACGCAGCGCTGGTGGGGGAGGGCGAGAATGGCCTCCCGCACCCCACCGATCGGCTGAAGCTCCTGCTCGAACCGCGCCAGGGTCTCCCGGGTGAGCTGAGCGCCGAAGTCGGCGGGAAGGGCTCGCCCGTGCTCGGCTTCGATGGCCGCCACCAAGTCGCTCATGCTTTTGCCGACGAAGCGGCGCTGAACCGCCTCGACCGTGATCGGAAAGCCGAGACGCGTGAGAAGGTCTGCATCCGCCGCGCAGGAGAGCGGCTCCGAATCGACCAGCACGCCGTCGCAGTCGAAAATGAGGAGCATGGAGGTCGGTTCCGAGATCAAGCAGGCTGCTGTTTCCCCGCAGGACTGCCCCCCGTGACGATCGGCGTCAAACGAAAATCGTCGATTCAGGCGCCACAATCACTGCGTTCAACAGATCGATGACTCTTCCGATCCGCAAGCGTGTTAGGCCAAGCCTCCGCGCCGTTGTGCCGCTGATACGGCAGCCTCATTTGTGCCGAGAGCCCCTTGCGCCTATCCGCTGTTCTGCGGCACACCGCAATAACACTATTGCAGGGCAGCTCACTCGATGGCAGTCGCTCCGGCCGGGTCCGCGCCGCTCCGTCCCGAGATCCAGGGCTTGCGCGCCGTCGGCGCTCTTCTCGTGGCCGTGTTCCATATCTGGATGGGCGGCGTGTCCGGCGGCGTGGACGTTTTCTTCGTCCTGTCCGGCTTCCTGATGACAGGATCCCTGTATCGGGAGCAACTCCGGAACGGCTTCATCGACGCCGTTGGGTTCTGGGGCCGGATCGCCAGACGCATCGCGCCCGTTGCCTACGTGATCCTGCTGTTCACCGGTGTGGCGGCTCTCCTATGGCTGCCGGCCACCCGCTGGGCCGCGTTCGTCGACGAACTCCTGTTCAGCGCCCTCCATCTCGAGAATGTGCGCCTCATCGCGAGCGCCGTGGATTATCTGGCGCGCGAGGAGGCACCGAGCCCGGTTCAGCAATTCTGGGCCCTCTCGGTGCAGGTGCAGTTCTACGCGGTCTGGCCCTTCGTGCTGATGGCGGCCGGTTTGGCCGCGCGTCAGACCCGGCAGCCCTGGACGGTCCATGTCCTCGCCCTCCTCGCCATCGCCGCGGCTTCGCTGACCTACTCCATCGTGCGAACCGCATCCGATCCCGCAGCTGCCTATTTCGACCCTTTCGCCCGGGTCTGGGAGTTCGCCCTCGGCGGCCTTGCCGCTCTCGTGGCGCCGCACATCCATCCTCCGCGTTCGTTGCGCCTCGTGATGGGCTGGGTGGGATTGGCCGCCGTCGTCACCTGCGGGTTCGTTCTCCCGACATCAGCCGCCTTCCCGGGATACGTGGCCCTGTGGCCGACCGGCGGTGCGCTCCTGATCCTGCTGGCGGGGACAACGGACAGCCGCTTTGGCGCCCACCGCATCCTGTCCTGGCGACCCTTGGTGGCCTTCGGCGGCATCTCCTTCACGTTCTATCTCTGGCACTGGCCGGTTCTGGTTTTCCTCCTCATCCTCCGGGGGAAGACTCAAGCCGGATTCCTGGACGGTCTTGCGGTGCTCGCATTGGCCCTGGTCGGTGCCGTCCTGACCAGCCGTCTCGTCGAGAGACCGATGCTCGCGTCGGCACTGTTGAATGGGCGATGGCGCCCGCACGGCGCGGGCCTCGCCTTCGCGGCCCCCGTGGTCGCGTTTGCCGCCATCGGTCTTGTGCGGCTCGATCACGGCAAGGCGCCGTCCTTGCAATGGCGCCCAAGCGCGGAGCACCCGGGAGGAGCGCTTCCGGTGTCAGTCGAGACGGCTCTCACGCCTGGGGTGCCGCTTCTGCTGCCGCCTCTGCAGGCCAAGGGCGACCTGCCGCGCAGCTATCACGACGCGTGCAACCAAACGCAGACCAAGCCTGAGGTGATCACCTGCACCTATGGGGTGAAGACCGGCGCCGCCCACGTGATCGCCCTCGTGGGCGGCTCCCATTCGGCGCATTGGCTACCGCCGCTGGAAGTGCTCGCGGAAGAGTACGACTGGCAGATCGTCAACGTGATCAAGAGCGCCTGCGTGCTCGACACGAGCGCCGAGCGCCGACCCTCCTGCGTCGAGTGGAATAGGGATGTCTTGGGGGTGATCCAGACGATCAATCCCGACGTGGTTTTCACCACCTCCACCCGATACCGCTACACGGATCCCAACCCGCCGCAGGGCATTCGGCGTCGCGAGATTGTACCGGACGGCTATCTGGAGCAGTGGGCTCGGTTGGACGCGATGAACATCAGCGTCATCGCGGTCCGGGACAATCCGCAGCTCAAGGCGCCGGCGCCGGAATGCCTTGAGGCCAACCTCCCGGATTTCATGAAATGCGCCCGCCCGCGCAGGGAGCGAATCGACGAGATCGATCCGACGACCCTGCTCCAGCCGCGCCCCCGCAATGTGGCGTTCATCGATCTGACCGATCGGTTCTGCGATCGGGAATACTGCCTGCCGGTCGCCGGCAACATCATCGTGTACAGGGACAGCAACCACATCACCGCGTCCTACGCACGCACGCTAGCGCCCGCGCTCGCGGAGAGGATGCGTCAGGTGCGCCCGGATCTGTTCACCCGAGGGCGAAAGGTGAGCAACGCGTCGGGCGGCTGAGGCGGTCCGCGCAGCCGCATGGCAGCCCGACCCTCGCGCCGATGCGGGGCGTGTCCCTGGTCTCTTGAAGGAGGGACATGCTCCGTTCGATGCCCGCTCGACGCGTGGGTGGTGAGGGCGCTCCTCCGCGCGGTTCTCGGCAGGAGACATGCGGCGCCATGGGTCCACACATGAAGTCTTGGACGCTCAAACGACAACGGCCGCCCGAGGGCGGCCGCGTCATGTCTGTCAGCGGTGAGGCTCGGCGTTACGAGTTCAGCTTGGCGCGCACGTCGCCGAGGCTGCGAGCCACGAGGGCTTCGGCGGCGGCGCCCTGGAGCTCGCCGCGCAGGACGCGCTCGGAGGCCTTGACGGCGGCGTCGACGGCCGCGGCGCGGACCTCGGCGGAGGCCTGAGCCTCGGCCTGGGCGATCTTCGTCTCGGCCGCGGCGGTGCGGCGGCGGACGAACTCGGCCATCTTCTCCTGCGTCTCGCGGGCGAGGCGCTCGGCCTCCTCGCGGGCGCTGGAGACGATCTCGGCGGCTTCCCGCTCGGCGCTGGATCGCTTCGTCTCGAACTCGCGCAGAAGCGCCTCGGCCTCGGTGCGCAGGCGCTTGGCCTCGCTAAGCTCATCGGCGATGCGCTTACCGCGGCTGTCGAGGGAGTTCATGAGGGTCGTCGGCACGCCATAATAGAACAGGAGCGCGAAGAAGAGGAGGAAGGCGACGCCGACCCAGAAGGTGGGATTGGAGAGCATGGCGCGTTACCCTTGGCTCTGGTCGAGGGCGGCATCCACGGCCTGGGGCGAGGGTGCCCGGCCGGTGAGCCGCTCCACGATGGCGGTGGCCGTGTCGCGGGCGATGCCGCGGACATTCGACATGGCGTCGGCCTTCTTGGCCGCGATGGTGGCCTCGGCCTGGGCGAGGCGCTGGCCGAGATCGGCCTCGATCGCCTTGCGCTTGGCGTCGGATTCCGCGGAGAGCGTCGCGCGGGTTTCCTGGGCGAGCGTCTGGGCGCGGCCCTTGGCCTCCGTGAGGGACTTCTCGTAAGCCGCCCCGGCCTCTTCGGCGCGGGTCTTCATGGCCGCGGCCTCGTCGAGATCGCGGGAGATCGCCTCGCGGCGGCCCTCGATGATGCCCGTCAGGCGCGGCAGCACCATGCGGGACATGAGAACGTAGAGAACACCGAAGGTGATGGCGAGCCAGAGGAGCTGGCCGCCGAAGGTCTCGGTGGCGAAGGGCGGGAAGGCCACGTTGGCGGGTGCGCCGCCTTGGGCCTGCGTGCCGGCCTGGGTCGTCTGAGCCTGAGCCTGAGCCATGAACCTGTTCCTGAAACGAGCGGTGACGGCGGACAAGCCCGCCGTCACCGTAGTCCTCAGGCGAAGCGCATCAGCGGCGCTCCGCCCTCCCGATCACCAAACTATTGCGGTGCGGGCCGAGGCGAGAGCGACCACGAGGGCGCTCCGCCCTCCCGATCACCGAAAAGCTTAGGTGAAGAGCAGGACGAGAGCGACGACGAGGCAGAAGATGCCGAGACCTTCCGCGAGCGCCGCGCCGATGAACGCGCGGGCGAACTGGCCGTCGGCCGCCGACGGGTTGCGCAGGGCGCCCGACAGGAAGTTGCCGAAGATGTTGCCCACGCCCATGGCGGCGAGGCCCATGCCGATGCAGGCGAGGCCCGCGCCGAGGAACTTGAAAGCAACCGGATCCATCGTGTTCTCCTGGTGGTGATGGTGAGATCGGGAGGGAAGAGGAACTCGGCGCCGAACCTAGTGACCCGGGTGCAGCGCGTCGTTGAGGTAGATGCAGGTCAACACCGTGAAGACGTAGGCCTGCAGGAAGGCGACGAGGAACTCGAGCGCCGTGAGCGCCACCGCCATGAGAAGCGGCAACGGAGCCAGGATCGCGTAGCCGACGCCCGCGGCGCCGAGCGACACCACGAAGCCGCCGAACACCTTCAGGGCGATGTGGCCCGCCAGCATGTTCGCGAAGAGACGAAGGGAGAGGGAGATCGGCCGCGAGAGGAACGAGATCACCTCGATCACGACGATGAAGGGCAGGAGCCAGGCCGGCACGCCGGAGGGCACGAAAAGCCCCAGGAAATGCGTGCCGTGCTTGAGGAAGCCGTAGACCACCACGGTGCCGATGACGAGCATGGCGAGGGCGAAGGTCACGATGATGTGGCTCGTCACCGTGAAGAAGCCCGGGATCATGCCGAGCATGTTGGCGGTGAGCACGAACATGAAGAGCGAGAACACGAGGGGGAAGAACTTCATCCCCTCCTGTCCGGTCGCGTCCCTCAAGGTGCCGGCCACGAAGTCGTGCAGCATCTCGGCGACGGACTGGGCCCGGCCCGGCACGACGGCCCGGCGGCTCGTGGCGAGCATCAGCCCGCCGACGATTACCGCGACGGTGCCGATCATGAATAGGGATGAATTGGTGAAGTTGAGGACGGGAATAAGGGGCTTGATCTGGAACTGTTCGATCGGGCTCGCCATGATCCGTCACTCTGCCGTGGTTGCGGTCGCTTCACTGCGGCCTGTCGGGTGAAGGCTCTATCGCTTCTCGTCATACCGGGCGGGTTTCACCACACCGGAAGCTCGCATCAAGTTGAGCATCCCGGCGCAGAAGCCGAGCATGAGACAGACGATAAGCCCCCAGGGGGCGATGCCGAACAGCTGGTCGACGAGGTACCCGATGATCCCGCCGGCGGCTACTCCAGAGACGAATTCGGCCGAGAGCCGGAGGGCCTGACCGAGCGCGGTGGAGTCGGACGTCGAACGGGTGCGAGAAGCTTCGGTCTGCCGTCGATCCGCGGAGGCTCTGTCGAGCCGCGCATCGAGGGACTTCAGTCTCGCGGACAGGTCGGTCTCGCCGGAGCTGGTCGGTTTTCCGCCGCCGTCGCCATTCCGCTTGGTGGGATCCGCCATGGCGTTCTCCTCATTCAGCGGTCTGGGAAAAGGGTGGAAAACCCGGCCCCGAAAGCCGCGCGCAACATATTGAGGGGGGTCCCCCCTGTCAAGGCATCGGCGAAAACAACTAAGTCCCTGAACTGCAAGGTAAAAGCCTGGACTGCGCACAGGTTCCGCACGGATCGCGCGCCGATGCCGCCACAAAGCGCAAAGCCTTGGCCTGCTTGGGTTGGGGATGAACCGAGATGGGCTCGCCGCAAAGGGGCGAGCCGCGGCTCACGCCACTTCCAGAATGCGCTCGGCGGATTGCAGGTCGACGGACACGAGCTGCGAGACGCCGCGCTCGGCCATGGTGACGCCGAAGAGGCGACTCATGCGGGCCATGGTGATCGGATTGTGGGTGATCACCACGAAGCGCGTCTCGGTCTGGCGCGCCATGGCGTCGAGGAGGTCGCAATAGCGCTCCACGTTCGCGTCGTCCAAGGGCGCGTCCACCTCGTCGAGCACGCAGATCGGCGACGGATTCGTGAGGAACACCGCGAAGATGAGGGCGGTGGCGGTGAGCGCCTGCTCGCCGCCGGAGAGCAGGGACATGCTCTGGGGCTTCTTGCCCGGCGGCCGCGCCAGGATTTCGAGGCCCGCTTCCAGGGGGTCGTCCGAATCGACCAGGGTCAGTTCGGCCGTGCCGCCGCCGAACAGGGTCGTGAAGAGCTGCTTGAAGTGATCGTTCACGATGCCGAAGGCGGCGAGGAGCCGCTCGCGGCCCTCGCGGTTGAGGCTGCCGATCGCCTGGCGCAGGCGCTTGATCGCCTCCACAAGGTCGTCGCGCTCGGAGGCGATGCCGCCGAACTTGGCCTCGAGCTCGGTCAGCTCCTCCTCGGCCCTCAGGTTCACGGCGCCCAGGCGCTCCCGGTCGCCCTTCAGGCTGTGGAGCTTCGTCTCGATCTCCTGGGCGGAGGGGAGGGACTGCGCTTCTTTCAGCCCGGCGAGCTCGATGAGCCCGGCGGGCGTGGTGTCGAGGGTCTCGCCGATGGCGCGCACGATCTCGGCGAGGCGCTGGGCGGCCGCCTCCTGGCGGGCCTGGGAGCCGGCGCGGGCCTCGCGGGCGGCGGCAAGGGTTTCGAGCGCCGCGCGGGCGGCCCGGTCGGCCTCGGCGAGGGTGGTCTCCCCATCGGCCAGCCGGTCGGCTGCATCCTTGCGCTTCGCCTCCGCCTCCTCGACCTCGCCGATGAGGGCGCGGCGGCGGGAGAGATAGGTGTCCGGGGCCTCCATGAGGCGCTCGTGCTCGTCATGGGCGCGCTCGAGTCGCGACGCCAGATCCGCTGCGGCCTGCGAGGAGCGGGCGACCCGGTCCGTCCAGGAGCGGATCTCGCCCGCGATCGAGTCGCGCCGACGGCGGCGCATATCGGCCTCGTGAACGAGGGCCTGAAGGGCGCCCCTGGCCTCGGAAGCCGCTGCCCGGTGCTCGGCCACGAGGGTGCGGGCCTCGAGCAGGCGGCTGTCGAGATCGGGCGCGGGCGCGAGGTCTTCGAGAGCCGTCTCGGCCTCGCCGAGGCGGGTCCTGGCCTCTGCTTCGCTGGCCGTCACGCGGGCCAGTCCCTCCTGAAGGGCGGAGCGGCGGGAGGCGATCTCCGCGTCGCGGCGCTCGGCGATCGCCAGCTGCGCGCGGGCGGCGTCGAGAGCCTGCCGGGCCTGCCGGACGGCCTCCAAGGCATGGCCCTCCTCCGATACCGCCGCGCGCACGACGCCTTGCGCGGCCTCGGCTTCGGCGCGCAGGCGCTCCGCCTCGGCGCGCGCCTCGCCGGCCTCGCGTTCGAGGTCGCCGAGGCGGTTCTTTTCCGCAAGGCGGCGGGCGGCGGCGGAGGGTGCCTCGGCGGCGGTGGTGTAGCCGTCCCAGCGCCACAGATCTCCTTCCTTGGAGACGAGGCGCTGGCCGGGCCGGAGCGCGTCGCGCAGGCGCGGCCCGTCGGCCCGCGCCACCACGCCGATCTGGCGCAGGCGGCGCAGCAAGGCCGGCGGGGCCTCGGCCATATCGGCCAGGGAGGGGACGCCCGCGGGCAGGGCCGGGTCGCCCTCGCCGGCGCCTGTCTCGGCCCAATGGGCCGGGGCCGTGACATTGGTGGAGGCGTCGAGATCCTCGCCGAGCGCGGCGCCGAGCGCGGTCTCGTAGCCTTTCGCAACGCTGATCTGGTCGAGGGCCGGAGGCCAGAGGTCGCTCGCCGCGTGGGCGAAGAGCTTGGCGAGGGTCCGGGCCTCCGTGTCGAGGCGCTGCGCCTTGCGCTCCGCCTCACTCAAGGGGCCGCGGGAGCGGCTTTCGGCCTCGCGGGCGGCGGCAAGCGCCTCGCGCGCGGTGCTCGCCGCATCCTCCGCGGCCTCGACCCGCGCCTCGGCCTCGGCCACCTCGTCCCGCAGCAAATCCGGCGGCGGGCCATCGCCCGCAGCCGCCAGGAGCGCTTCGAGGTCGGCCTCCACGCGGCGCTTCTCGTCGGCAAAGCGTGCTGCCCGATCGTGCTCCTCGCGAACCGCCCGCTCCAGGGCGGCGCGGCGGGCGTTGAGGTCGGACACCTGCGCCTGGAGGGCGCCGAGGGCGGCCTCCGCCTCGGCCAGCGCCGCCTCGGCCGTCTGGACCCGCTCCGCGATGGCCGCGCGCGCGTCGTCCGCGCCTTCGGCGATCTCGGCGATCTCCGTCTCTTCGTCGCGCAGGCGCTCGATGGTCGCCTCCGCATCGGCCCGCTGGCCCGCCTCGCGGGCAATGTCCCGGTCGAGATCCGCGATGTGGCGCTCAAGTTCGGCCAGGCGCTCCTTGGACCGGCGCTCCTCGGATTCGAGCTCGTTGCGGGCGTGGGTCAGGCGCTGGAGCGCGGCCGCGGCGGCGGCCTCCGCCTCGCGGAGCGCCGGCAGGGCGTGGGCGGCGACGGCTTGGGCCGTCGCGGCCCGGGTCTGCTCCTCCGTGGCATCCGCCACGGCCTTCAGGTTCTGCTGCGCCTGGGACTCGGACGTGGCGGCCTGCTCGCGGGCATCCGCATAGGCGATGGCGAACTGGAGCGCCTCGAGGCGGCGGATCTCGGCGGAGAGATTCTTGTAGCGGCTGGCCTGACGGCCCTGTTTCTTGAGGCTGTCGACCTGGGTCTCGATCTCGCGCAGCACGTCCTCGGCGCGCACGAGATTGTCCTCGGCGGCCTTGAGGCGCAGCTCCGCCTCGTGGCGGCGGGCATGGAGACCCGCGATACCGGCCGCGTCCTCAAGGATGCGACGGCGGGACTGGGGCTTTGCCGCGATCAGCTCGTTGATCTGGCCCTGACGCACGAGGGCCGGGGAGCGGGCGCCCGTCGCGGCGTCGGCGAACAGGATCTGCACGTCGCGGGCGCGCACCTCCTTGCCGTTGATCTTGTAGGTGGAGCCTTCCTCGCGCTCGATCCGGCGGGAGATTTCGAGCACGTCCGCATCGTTGAAGGCCGCGGGCGCGGTGCGCTCGTCGTTCAGGATCGTGAGCATCACCTCCGCATGGTTCCGGGCCGGGCGGTTGCCGGAACCGGAGAAGATGACGTCGTCCATGCCCGTGGCGCGCATGTTCTTGGTGGAGTTCTCCCCCATGACCCAGCGCAGGGCTTCGACGAGGTTGGACTTGCCGCAGCCGTTCGGCCCCACGACGCCCGTGAGGCCCGGCTCGATGAGGAAATCCGTCGGCTCGACGAAGGTCTTGAAGCCGGCGATCCTGAGACGCGTGAACCTCATGGCCGGTCCCCCGGGGATCGGCCATGACGCAACGTCAGGGTGTGACCGGGCGCAAGCGATCCGCCCCCTTGGCGGGGGAGGATCCGGAGGCCCTTAGGCCCCCAGAATCGGCTTGATGATCGCTTCAATCTCATCGATCGAGAGGTTGCCCGGATGACGCTGGCCGTTGATGAAGAAGGTCGGCGTGGAATCCACCTTGAAGGTCTCCATACCCCGGTTCTTCACCGCGTTCACCGCGTCATAAAGCTTCTGGTCCTTCAAGCAGGAGTCGAACTTTTCCTGTGAGAAACCCGCCTGGCGCATCATTTGGCGCAGGGCGTCGAGGGGCTTGTCCGTGGCCGTCCAGGCCCGCTGCTGCTGGAAGAGCAGATCGACGATCGGATAGAATTTCCCCTCGCCGTCGCAGCGGGCGAGCATGAAGCCCGCGGTCGCGAGAGGATCGAGGGGGAATTCGCGCAGGATGTAGCGAACCTGGCCGCTGTCGATCCAGCGCTTCTTCAGCTCCGGATACGTCTTCTGGTGGAAGGCCGCGCAGTGGCCGCAGGTGAGCGAAGCATATTCGATGATCGTCACCTTGGCGTCCGCCGGGCCCTGGGCCACGTCGCCGAGGGGACCCGGCACCGCGAGATCCTGGGCCGAGACGTTCTGGGCGAGAGCCGGGAAGCTCTGGAGGAGGAGAGCCGAGGCGGCCACCGAACCGACAAGGGCGAGGGCCTGACGCCGCGTGATCATAAGGAAACTCCAGGGATCGAAGGACAGGGTTCTGCGGTAGATGGGGAGCGGGCGGCTGACAAGAAGGCCGTGCGTCACGGTTTCGTGCGGTAGCGTCGGCTTCTCCTCAGGGTTTGGACGCCAGCGCAGGGTGGGCTCAGCCTTGGGGTTTGAGGTTGGCGGGATGCCTGGAGGGTGGGCTTCTCCTCAGGGTTTGGAGGCCGGCGCCTTGCCGGCCAGCACCGCCTCCCCGAGCCGGGCGAGCGCAGCCTTTAGTCCATCCTCGGCGATGGGTGCCACGAGCGCCCCGACCCTGGCGCGATCGGCCGGGGAGGCAATGGCCGCCTCCCTTCGACGCGCCGGGGTGCGGCGCACCGGGCCCTGCTTGAGGACGATCTTGCCGACGCAGCGCCAGCCGTAATGGGCATTGACCCGTTCCATCACCACGGGCGCGAGGTGCTGCATCTCCAGGGCGAAGGCCCCCTCGACCCGCACCACCAGCGTCGCCGGCTCCGGCCGTTCGCCCGGAACGGCGCCCGGGCCCTTGCGCTTCCACTCGATCTTCACCGGCTGGCTGAAAGCCGCGAGCCGCTCGCCCACGATCTCGGGCCAGGCGACGATCACGTCCGCGGCCGCAAAGCCTTGCGCAGCAAGGGAAGGGCCGAGGCAGGCATCGATCAGATCGGCGAGGGGGCGCGGGCGACGCATGGGGTGGAGGGGGTCCTGACGATGCGGTTCTGCACAAAAGCCGCGTTGGATTGTTGCGGCGGGATGGCTAATCAGGAGCCATGCTAACGCGTCCGCCCCGCGCGGCCAAACCTCAAAGCCGAAAACGTCCGGCCAAAGCCGCAGCGCAGGCCGAGGCCAGCGAGGCCGCGCCCAAGCCCGAAAGCCCCGAATCTCCGGTGATGGCTCCGGCGCGGAGCGAGGCCAAGGCCGAGGCGACCGGGCCGCATAGCCGCGACCTCTTGGTCTGGTACGACCGGCACCGCCGCGTCCTGCCCTGGCGGGCCCTGCCGGGCGAGACGGCCGACCCCTACCGGGTCTGGATCTCCGAGATCATGCTGCAGCAGACCACCATCGCGGCGGTCAAACCCTTCTACGAGCGCTTCCTAGAGCGCTTCCCGACCGTCGAGGCGCTCGCCGGGGCGCCGGTCGATTCGGTGATGCAGGCCTGGGCCGGGCTCGGCTATTACTCCCGTGCCCGCAACCTCCATGCCTGCGCAAAAGCGGTGGTGGAGGAGCATGGGGGGCGGTTTCCGCGCACGGAAGCCGAGCTTCTGAGGCTCCCCGGCATCGGCGCCTACACGGCCGCGGCGGTGGCGGCCATCGCCTTCAACGAGCCCGCGGCGGCCGTGGACGGCAATGTGGAGCGCGTCGTGAGCCGCCTCTTCATGGTCGAGGAGCCGCTCCCGAAGGCAAAGCCTCTCATCCGCTCCCTGACCGATGCCCTGGTGCCCACGGACAGGCCCGGCGATTTTGCCCAAGCCGTGATGGATCTGGGCGCCACGATCTGCACGCCCAAGCGCCCGGCCTGCGCGCTCTGCCCCTGGATGACGCCCTGCCGGGCCCGGGCCGAGGGCCTGCAGGAGGCTTTTCCGAAGAAGGTGAAGAAGACCGAGGGGCAGCTGCGCCGCGGCGCCGCCTTCGTGGTGATCCGCAAGGACGATGCGGTCCTCCTGCGCACCCGCCCGCCGACAGGCCTTCTCGGCGGCATGGCCGAGCCCCCGACGAGCGCCTGGGAGCCCGATTACGACCCCGCCCGCGCCATGCTGGACGCCCCCATCGAGGCGCGCTGGAAGCGCCTGCCGGGCGTGGTCCGCCACGTCTTCACGCATTTCCCCCTGGAGCTCACCGTGTTCTGCGCCACGGTCGGCCGCGACACCCCGGCGCCCGAAGGCATGCGCTGGACCCCCCGTCCCAAGCTCGGCGAGGAGGCCTTGCCGGGCTCCATGCGCAAGGTGCTGGTGCATGCGCTGGGGGAGATCCCGGGCGGGACGGCGAAGAAGCCGAAGGCGCCGGACGCTTAGGCGTCCGTGAAGCCCATGAGGGCTGCCTCGTAAGCGCGGAACAGGGCCGTGAGCGCCTTTACGACCGTCATGACGGCCGGCCTGTGGCGGCTGCGGCGGTGCATGATGAGGTAGATGTCCTCCACCATCTCCGGCGGCCCCTCCGAGAGGCGCATCAGTCTAGGGTCCGCATTGCCGATCCAGAATGGTAGCACCGCCGCGCCGAGCCCCGACCGGACGGCCTGATAGCGGGTCGCCATGTCGCCGATCCGCGCCACGATAGGGCGCTCGCCGGCAAAGCGGCGGATCACGGCGGCCTGATTGGCGAGGTGAGGCTCGTCGGAGGGCGCGATGACCGCGGCACAATCGGGCGAGGCGCCGAAGATCGTGAAGGCGATGCGTCCAAGGCGACGCCCCACGATGTCGTCGTCCTCAGGCCGCTGGTGCATGCGCAACGCAAGATCCGCCTCCCCGGCGGAGAGATCGAGAAGCCGCGCGGTCGGGATATAGGCGATCTCTGTCGGAGCAGTCGCCTCCTCCAGGGCGGCGCTGTGACGGGACAGGAACATGGTCACGGACGCTGTCGCCGTGATGCGAACCGGCGCGCGTGGATCGGGGCGAAAACCTGCAAGGGCAGGGAGAATTCTGGCCGCAGCCTCGCCCATAGGTGACGCGGCCTCCACCAGAGCACGGCCTGCTTCCGTCAGCACGAGGCGGTTCGGTTCCCGACGGAACAGCGCCACGCCGAGACCATCCTCGACCGCGCGCACCCGGCGAGCGATCGTAGCCTGACTTTGTCCGAGCGCCGAGGCGGCCGCGTTCATCGATCCATGAGCCACCACGGCCAGGATGGTTCGAAGGTCGTCCCACGATGGCGCGGCATCTCTCTGTGCCGGGGGACCATCAGGATGAGAAGCCACTGGATCAGGCATAGGGGATCACGGTGGTGCGCGGGTTGGGGAGCCCGGCTTGTGGAAACACGTTGCATGAGGCGACCATCGCGCCTCCTGCCACATGTTGCAGCCGTCCAAGCCTAACGGGCTACTCCCCGTATTTGCAGGGGTGCTCCCACTGGGCGGGAGCACCCGTAGCACGCGGGTTCACCCTTCGATCGTAGCCCGCACCTTCGCCCGGTACGCGTCCACGCAGACCAGCGCGCCGTCCCGTTCCGTGTGCCAGAAGGTCCAGCCGTTGCAGGCGGGGAGGCCCTGGGCGAGGGCGCCGATCTTGTGGATCGAGCCGACGATGTTGCCCAGCGCGAGCGTGCCGTCCGCGCGCACCGTCGCCTTGAAGCGGCGGCGCTCGTCGGTCACCGTCTCGCCCGCCTTCACATGGCCGGCCTCGACGATGGTGAGGAAGGGCACCCGCGCCTCGGCGCGCTTTTCGGGCGGCGCCGCCACGGATTCCGCCGAGAGCGGCTCGACGGCGGCGATGCGGGCGCGCGCGGCCTTGGCGTAGGTGGGATCGCGCTCGATGCCGATGAAGTGACGCCCGAGCTTCTTCGCCACGGCGCCGGTGGTGCCGGTGCCGAAGAAGGGATCGAGCACGACGTCGCCGGGATTCGACGAGGAGAGCAGCACGCGGGCGAGCAGCGCCTCGGGCTTCTGGGTCGGGTGGACCTTCTTGCCGTCCGTGCCCTTCAGCCGCTCATCCCCGGTGCACAGGGGAATGAACCAATCGGAGCGCATCTGAAGGTCTTCGTTGCCGGCCTTCAGGGCGTCGTAATGGAAGGTGTAGCTCTTCGCATCCGCGCTCTTCGAGGCCCAGATCATGGTCTCGTGCGCATTGGTGAAGCGGCGGCCCCGAAAATTCGGCATCGGGTTCGCCTTGCGCCACACCACGTCGTTGAGGATCCAGAAATCGAGATCCTGCAGCGTCGCGCCGACGCGGAAGATGTTGTGGTAGGAGCCGATCACCCAGAGCGTCGCGCTCTTCTTCATGACGCGGCGCACGGCGCTAAGCCACGCGCGGGTGAAGGCGTCGTAGTCAGAAAAGCTCGCGAACTTGTCCCAGTCGTCATCGACCGCGTCGACGAGGCTCTGGTCCGGACGCGTGAGCGCGCCCTCGAGCTGGAGGTTGTAGGGCGGGTCCGCAAAGACCACGTCGACGCTCTCCGGCGGCAGCTTGTCGAGAGCCGCTATGCAATCGCCGATGAGGATTTCATCGAGTGGTAGAGAACGCTGGACGAACGGCGGGGCTTTGAGCCCCGTCCGAGGTGCCGGCGCGGCCAACCCGGTACGCGAGACATTGATCCGGGCGGCGGCGCCGGCGGCCCCGGTACGCGAGGTACCCATGGGTGATCACCGGTTACGCAACTGACAGTCCGGATCATGTGCCGTTAGGGTAAAGATGAAGTTTCCAACGATGAGAATTTGCGTCCCTTTTTGGGTCGGCAATTCTTGCCTAGGCTTTGGGATTGCTCAGGTTTTTGGGTTAACGGCCGTTAAGCGGCATCACGGTCGCGGCCCCTGCCGTGCGAATGCGCGGATCAGAGATCGAGCAGGCCCTGGCGCAGGGGCGCGAAGCTGCGGCGGTGATAGGGGCAGGGCCCCTCGCGGGTGAGCGCGTCGAGATGCGCGCGGCTGCTGTAGCCCGCATTGGACTGAAAGCCGTAGGCCGGATGAAGAGCGCCGAGCCGCGCCATCAGCCGGTCGCGCACCACCTTCGCGACGATGGAGGCCGCGGCGATCGATGCGATGTGCGAATCACCCTTCACGATGGTCTCCACCGTGCAGGGCAGGGGCGGCGGATCGTTGCCGTCCACGAGCGCCAGATCCGGCCGGCAGGGCAGGGCCGCAAGCGCGCGGCACATGGCCTGGAGCGAGGCCTGCCGGATGTTGATGCGGTCGATGGTGGCATGGGACAGGGAGGCGATCCCCACCTGCGCCTTTGCCAGGATTTCGGGGAACAGCGCCTCGCGCCTCGCGGCCGTCAGCGCCTTCGAATCGGCAAGGCCCTCCGGCACGTTCGCGGGATCGAGCACCACGGCCGCCGCAACGACGGGGCCGGCGAGCGGCCCGCGGCCGACCTCGTCGAGCCCCGCGATGCAGCGCCGGCCCTCGGCGTAGAGGGCGCTCTCTCGGTCGAGGCCGAGGCTGATCCTGGGGCGGCGAATCGGGGCGGTCACGGGGGGACCAGAGCGCACCGCCCCGCCGATGTCACCCTGGGGCCGCGGAGCGGAGACTGGGGACCCTGACCATGCGGATGAAAGGCTCGCGCGGCGCTCGGTCCCGTGCCTGCCGGGTGTGTGGATCGCGGGTTCGCCTGTAGCGCCCGTCCTCAAAACAGCGACAGCTGTCCCGTCTCCTTGGCCGGCGGGCGGAACAAGTCCGTGCGGAGCTTCCAATGCCGGGCGTTGAGCCCCAGGCGCGCCGTCGCGGTCTCGAAGCGCCGGCCGGTGATCCAGGCGAAGGGGCCGATGCCGGTCTGGCGGGTGCCGAAGCGGGGATCGTAATCCTGCCCGCCGCGGGCCTCCTGGAGCACGGAGAACACGTGACGGAGCTTGTCCGGGTAGTGCTCCTGCACCCAGTCGCGCATGAGGTCCTTCAACTCGTGCGGCAGGCGCAGCAGCACATAGCCCGCTTCCCCCGCGCCCGCGCGCTGGGCGGCGGTGAGGATCGCCTCGATCTCGTGCTCGTTGATGGCGGGAATGATGGGCGCCACGAGCACGGTCACCGGAATGCCCGCCTCGCTCAAAGCCCGGATCGTATCGAGCCGCTTCTGGGGCGAGGCGGCGCGGGGCTCCATGGCGCGGTGGAGCTTGAGGTCGAGGGTGGTGACCGAGACCGCGACCTTCGCGAGCTGGCGGTCCGCCATGCGGGCGAGGATGTCGATGTCCCGCGTCACGAGCGCCGATTTCGTGACGATGCCGACCGGATGGTTCGCCCGCTCCAGCACCTCCAGGATGCCGCGCGTGATGCGCATGCGCCGTTCCACCGGCTGGTAGGGGTCCGTGTTGGCGCCGAGCGCGATGGTCTTTGGCACATAGGACGGCGCCCGCAGCTCTTTCTCGAGAAGTTCGGCGGCGTTGGGCTTTGCAAAAATCTTGGTCTCGAAATCGAGGCCCGCCGATAGGCCCTGATAGGCGTGGCTCGGGCGCGCGAAGCAATAGGAGCAGCCGTGCTCGCAGCCCCTGTAGGGGTTGATGGAGCGCTCGAAGAGGAGATCGGGCGAATCGTTCTTGGTGATGATCGTGCGGGCTTTTTCGAGGATCACCTCGGTGGGCAAGGAGAACACCTCCTCCTCGATGTCCCAGCCGTCGTCGAAGAGCTCCCGCCGCACGGTCTCGTAGCGCCCGCCCGGGTTCGACACGGCGCCCCGGCCCCGGCGGCGGTCGACCTCGACCCGGTGAGCGGGATCGACCGCCCGCTGACGCGCGGCCTCCGTCGCATCGGCAGCGCGGCGCGGCACAGAGGCGGAGACTGGCGCTTGGGAGCGGACTGAAACGGCCATGGCGCCCTCACGGGTTGAGGCGAATCCGGGCAACTAGAACAGATTAGGAACAAAGAACAAAACAGGATCATTGGCAAGCTGATTCTGCGGGGTCCGGCCGGGACGAAAGGGGGAAGCGACCGCAAGCGCGCGGGCCGCTATGGTGGCTCCATGAAGCGTTCAGTTGTCAGAGCCGCGCAGGCGGTGCCCACGTGATCGGCGTTCTCATCGGCCTGGAGCCCTCCGCATGATCAGCGTTCTCGTGCGCGTGGAGCACGGGGTGGAGGCGCTCGCCGTCACCTTGAGCGCCCTCGTTCCCGCCGTTGCCGATGGACTCGTGGGCGATGCGGTGGTGCTGGTGCGCCGCCCCGACGAGGCCGTGGCGCGGGTCGCCGACGCGGTCGGAGCCGGGATGGTGACGGCCGAGGGCGGTGCATGGCGCGACGGCGATGCCTGGCGCGAGGGCGCGCGGCGCGTGCGGCGGGACTGGGTCCTGTGCCTTGCCGACGGGGACGTGCCGAGCGAGGGCTGGATCCGCACCCTCGACCGCTTCATCGCCCTGAGCCCGCCCGAGCGCCGCTTCGGGCGCCTGGCGCGCCCCTCGCGGCCGCTCCGGGAGCGACTTCTCGCGTTGGTCCGGCCCCGCGCGGTGCGCCCCGGCGACCTCGTTCACCGGGCGCTGCTGCTCGAGGGCGTGGCGAGCCGTCCGGTCCGGGTGCCGGCGGCGATCGAGCGGGATCCGGTCTTCGGTTGAGCCGGCTTTAGGCGCGCAGCTTTCCCCGCTTCAGGTGCTCGTCGAGGCGCGGCATGATCTCGACGAAGTTGCAGGGCCGGTGACGGTAGTCGAGCTGCGCCTCCAGGATGCCGTCCCAGGCATCCTTGCAGGCACCGGGAGAGCCCGGAAGCACGAAGATATAGGTGGCGCCCGCGACGCCCCCCGTGGCCCGCGATTGCAGGGTCGAGGTGCCGATCTTGTCGTAGGAAATCCGGTGGAACACCGCCGAGAAGCCGTCCATGCGCTTCTCGAAGAGCGGCTCGATCGCCTCCGGCGTCACGTCGCGGCCCGTGAAGCCCGTGCCGCCCGTAGTGATGATCACATCGATGCCGGCATCCGCGATCCAGGCCTTCACCTGCGCCTGAATGGCCTCGACCTCGTCGGGCACGATGGCGCGAGCCGCGAGCCGGTGCCCGGCTTTCGTCAGCCGGTCCACGAGCGTGTCCCCGGACCGGTCGTCGCCGGTCTGGCGCGTGTCGGAGACCGTGAGGACGGCGATGGAGAGGGGAACGAAGGGTAGGTTCTGATCGAGCGGCATGAGGCCGTTCTAGCAGAGAGGCGGGGGCTGGGAGAAGGCTGGTTCTTGAGCCGCCTCCCGCCCCATGGTTCAGATGACGAAGAAATCGGCTGCGGTGATCTTGAGGCCCTTTGTGAGCTCGGCGATCAGCGTTTGCGCTTTTCGGCCTGTGCCGTCTTCGTCATAGAACAGCTTGCCGCTCTTCGTGTCGTAGATCACCCGGTCGCCGGCATCCTTCGCCTTCGAACCCAGCGCGAAGGCGCCCTTCGCCAAGCCCTTCGGTGCCTCTGGCGAGCCCGCCCGGCCAAGGCCCCGGAACACCGCATTGTCGAGCCATATGCTGTCGTCCGCCACCACGAAGTCGGTGAGCGCGTCCACGTTGCCGCGCCCGGGACGCGTGTCGAGCACGAACACGTCCTGCCCGAGCCCTCCCGTCAGTCGGTCGGCCCCGAGGCCACCATAGAGCCGGTCGTTGCCAGCTTCGCCGGCGAGCGTATCGGCACCCGCGCCGCCACGCAGCACGAAGAGCGACGTCTCCACCGCGTTCGTCACCCCAATTGAGACAGTGAGGCTGGTCCCGCCCCCATAAGCATCCTGAGCCCGCACCGTCACCTGATGATTGCGCTGCGTCTCGAAGTCGAGCGGGCCCGCCACCACGAGGCTGTTGCCGACAAGCGCAAAGGGGCTGCCCGCATCGAGGCTGTAGGTGACCGCATCCCCGTCCGCGTCCTGCGCTGAGAGGGTGGCGACCACAGTGTTCGCGGGCGCGTTTTCGGCGATGCTGGTGGCGGAGGCCGCAAGGCCTGTCGGAGCCGCGTTGGCGAGCGCTGTCACCCCGTCGGCGAACTGGAGGAAGCGGATGTCGCGCAACGTATCGGTGCCCTCTGCGCCCGTGACGGTCACCGAACCGTCGCCGTTCCGGGTGATGCCATAGGCCGAGGCTGGGCCCGTGAACACCGCCCTGTCCTGGCCGGCGCCGCCGTCGAGCGTGTCGTTGCCGCCACCGCCCTGGAGGGTGTCGTCGCCCGCCCCGCCGATCAGGCTGTTAGCGCCATTGTCGCCGATGAAGCGGTCATTGCCGGCGCCGCCCTTTAGGTTTTCGATACCGATCAGGGTGTCGACGCCATGGCCGGTGTTCTGGGCCTCGCCCTGCCGCCGCAGGTCGACCGTGGCATCGAGGGTGCCAGAGAACACCGCCGTGTCGGCTTCGGTGCCCCCGTCGAGCGTGTCGTTGCCGTACCAGCCCTCCAGAACGTCCATACCCCCGCCCGAGCGCAGCACGTTGTCAGCCTCGTTGCCGGTGAGCCGATCGGCGCCCGTGGATGAAATCACGTTCTCAATGTTCCGGATCGTATCGAGGCCCTCACCCGTGTTCTGGGCCACGGTCATGCGTAGATCGACCGTGAATGCAAAGAACGAACCGGGGTCGTTCTGAACGGACCAGATCGCATCGATTCCGGCACCTCCGTCGAGCGTGTCGTCGCCAACGCTTCCCATAAATTCGTCACTGCCGAGCCCACCCAAAGCGAGGTCGTTGCCCTGTTCCAAATCAACCAGGCCACGGACTGAGCCCCGGCTGCTATCGAACGTGTCGTCCCCGGCATTCAACAATACGTACCCTTCGATATGCCCGGTATTGATCACGATTTCTGAGTTTGCCGAGCCGGAGATTGCTCCTCCACGGGCTCCCTGTAGGCCGCCGAGGTAGGGAGCCTTGACCAAGCCAGAGTTGAACAAGGTATTCGGCTTGGTCGATGCGCCGTAGGCCGAGAACCTGATTCCAACCGCGCCCTCGTCTTGACCTAAAATCGTTCCGGTATTTGTGATCGAAATCTCGGAGCCATATGCGTCGACTGCTACATGCCTTCTGGTCCAGATCATGCCTTCATTGACGAGACTGTTCTTTTCAGACGTTCCTTGACTCACTTGGCCGAGATAGACGGTGTAAAATCCCGTACTCGTGAGGCTCCCGGTCTTGCCGACGAAAAGAAGGTTGGAGCTGCCGTTCAGGATCACGCTTTGATTGCTGGAGGTGACGCTCCCATGAACGTAGAGGTCCCCAGTGCCCTGAATTCCGGTCGTAGCAACAACACCGCCCGAATTGGTCACAACGAGCGGCACTCCCCCGCCAATGGTGGTCGTGCTCGTGACGATTGTTGAAATGTACTGAGTCATGGAGAGCCCCCCTAAGTCGAGGTTGGCTCATCGCATGTTCCCCGTCTGATAGCCCCCTACATGCGAAGGGGGAGCCATTCCCTGAACCTGCGCCAAAACAGCCTCCGGTTCAGCCGCCCGGATGTCTCACCTCAAAGCCGAGACGCCCGGAAGCTGTCGCAGCCCTGGACCGTGCCGCCCTTCAAGCCCTGCATGAACCAGCGCACGCGCTGCTCCGAGGAGCCGTGGGTGAAGGAATCCGGCACCACACGGCCGCCGGATTGGCGCTGGAGGCGGTCGTCGCCGATGGCTTCGGCGGCCGCGACCGCCTCCTCGATGTCGCCCTGCTCCAGAGAACGGTAGCGCTGCTGCGAGTGGTGGGCCCAGACGCCGGCGAGGCAATCGGCCATCAGCTCCACGCGCACGGAGAGCTGGTTGCGCTCCACCTCGCTCACCTCCTGCTGGCGCTGCTGCACGCGGGGCAGGATGCCGAGCTGGTTCTCGATGTGGTGGCCGACCTCGTGGGCGATCACGTAGGCATAGGCGAAATCGCCGCCGGCCTTGAAGCGTTTTTGCATGTCCTGGAAGAAGGAGAGGTCGAGATAGACCGTCTGGTCGAGAGGACAGTAGAACGGCCCCATGGCGGAACTCGCGCTGCCGCAGCCGGAGCGCGTCCCGCCCGAGAAGAGCACCATCTTGGGCGGCTGGTACTGGCGGTTCACCTGCTTGGGCAGAATGTCCCGCCACACATCCTCGGTGTTGCCGAGGATCGCCGCCGCAAAGCGGCCCCCCTCGTCCTGCGGGGCTCCGGCACGACCGGGTTGCTGCTGTTGCTGCTGATAGCCGCTGCCGCCGCCCGTCATCATCTCGGCGCCGCCGATGAGGACCCGCGGGTCGATGCCGAGCGCCCAGCCCACCAGGGTCAGGATGATGATCGCGCCCATGCCGAGGCCGCCGCGCCCGCCGGGGAGGCCGCCCATCCCGCGCCGGTCTTCGACGTTCGAGGAGGCTCTGAAATCTTCCCAGCGCATGGTTCAATCCTGACCGAGTATCGAACCTGTCAAACCGGCAGCACCGGTCCAGGTTCCGGCCCCTTATGGCCAGGCTTCGCGCAACGGGAGCTGAACGGGCTTAGGCGGGCGTCTCGTCGAGGGCGCGGCGGAGCGCCGTGAAGTCCCGCCAGCCGAGGCGTTTTTGCAGCGGCTGGCGCAGGAGATAGGCCGGGTGCAGGGTCGGGAGCGCGCGGATCGTGCGGCCGCTCTCGCAGCGATAATCGAACCAGCGGCCGCGGGTGCGCAGGATGCCCTCCTTCACGTTGAGCAGCGTCTGCGCGGCCGGGCCGCCGAGGCACACCAGGACGTCGGGCTGCGCCAGCTCGATCTGCCGCTCGATGAACGGCTTGCAGATCGCGATCTCCTGCGGGGTCGGAGTGCGGTTTCCCGGCGGGCGCCAGGGCACCACGTTGGCGATGTAGACCTGGGACCGGTCGAGGCCGATTGTGGCGAGCATCCGGTCGAGCAATTGCCCGGAGCGGCCCATGAAGGGCTTGCCGATCCGGTCCTCGTCGGCGCCGGGCGCCTCGCCGACCAGCATCACCCGTCCCTCGGGGTTGCCGTCGTGAAAGGCGAGGTTCTTGGCCGAGAACTTCAGGGTGCAGCCATCAAAGCCCTTCAGGATCTCTTCGAGCTCCTCCAGCGAGCGTGCGTGGCGCGCCTGCTCGCGGGCAAGGCTCGCCGCATCCTCCGGGGTGCCGGCAGCCTCCCGGGGGAGGGCGCGGGACGGCGCGGGGGCAGCCGCGGCCGGGCGCTTGGCCTCGGGCTCGGGCGCGCGCCGGGGGGCGGCTTTCGGCTCTTTGAAACGGTCGTGCGGGGTCTCGTCGAGCGCGAGATCGACACCGGCTTCCACATGGAAGTCGAGAAGCGCCTGCAGGGCGGCCTTGTCGGCATGAGGGTTCGGCATCACTCCCATGTAAGCATTCCGGGGCCTCCGGACAACGCGGCGACCCCGGGGACACCAGGCGCCAGGCGCGGAATGCCTGCGGCCAAACAGCATCCTGTGGGTGCGAGGGCGGGCGCCTTCCCCGTTGTCTTGCATTGCTTTTCCGCCCGGCGCACGGTGCGGCACGCTGTCGGTCCGCTTGAGATCGGGACCGGGATGGTTCATATGTAAACCATCCCGCCGTTCAAACGTTACCGCTGCGTCAGCCGCACGCCCCCTGGAGGAAGCCGATGGACCTGCCCGCCCGTGAATCGATGGACTTCGACGTGGTTGTGGTCGGTGCGGGGCCGGCGGGCCTCTCGACGGCGATCCGCCTGAAGCAGGCGGCGCCCGATCTCTCGGTCGTTGTGGTGGAGAAGGGCTCCGAGGTCGGGGCGCACATCCTCTCCGGCGCGGTGGTCGATCCGATCGGCCTCGACAAACTCCTGCCCGAGTGGCGAGGCGATGCGGAGCGCCCCCTCAAGACCGAGGTGACCCGGGATGAGTTCATGTATCTCGGGCCCGCGGGCGGCTTGCGGCTCCCGAACCTCTTCATGCCGAAGCTCATGGACAACCACGGCAACTTCGTGGGCTCGCTCGGCAACGTGGCGCGTTATCTCGGCCGCAAGGCCGAGGAGGTGGGCGTCGAGATCTATCCGGGCTTCCCGGCCTCCGAGGTTCTCTATGACGACGCGGGCCACGTGATCGGCATCGCGACCGGCGACATGGGCGTGAGCCGCGAGGGCGAGGCGCGGTCCGACTACACCCGCGGCATGGAGCTTCGCGCGAAATACACGGTCTTCGCGGAGGGCGCGCGCGGGCACCTGACGAAGCAGGTGGTCGAGCGCTTCCAGCTCAACAAGGGCCGCGACCACCAGAAATACGGCATCGGCATCAAGGAACTCTGGCAGGTCCGGCCGGAGAACCACCAGCCGGGTCTCGTGCAGCATTCCATGGGCTGGCCCCTGCCGAACAACGCGGGCGGCGGCTCGTGGCTCTATCATTTCGACGACAACCTCGTATCCGTGGGCTTCGTCGTCCATCTTAACTACTCGAACCCGACCCTCTCGCCCTTCGACGAGTTCCAGCGGGTGAAGACACACCCGATGATCCGCGACGTGTTCGAGGGCGCAAAGCGCATCGGCTACGGGGCGCGCGCGATCATCGAGGGCGGCTGGCAATCGGTGCCCAAGATCGCCTTCCCGGGAGGCTGCCTCGTGGGCGACAGCGCGGGCTTCGTGAACGTGCCGCGCATCAAGGGCAGCCACAACGCGGTGCTCTCCGGCATCCTGTGCGCGGATCATCTCGTCGAGGCCCTGCAGGCGGGCCGCGCCCATGACGAGGTCTCGTCCTACGAGGAGGCCTGGCGCTCCACCGAGATCGGCTACGACCTCAAGCGCGTGCGCAACGTAAAGCCGCTCTGGTCGAAATACGGCACGGCGGCGGGCGTCGCGCTCGGCGGCATCGACATGTGGATGACGGAGCTCACGGGCCGCTCGATCTTCGGCACCATGAGCCACGGCAAGCCGGACCACGAATGTCTAAAGCCGCTCTCCGCGGTGAAGCCCATCGCCTATCCGAAGCCTGACGGCGTGCTCACCTTCGACAAGCTCTCCTCGGTGTTCTTGTCCAACACGAACCACGAGGAGGACCAGCCGGTCCATCTCAAGGTGCGGGACATGGAACTGCAGAAGCGCTCGGAGCACGACGTCTATGCGGGCCCCTCGCAGCGCTACTGCCCGGCCGGCGTCTACGAGTGGGTCGGGGAGGGGACCGATGTCCGCTTCCAGATCAACGCGCAGAACTGCGTGCACTGCAAGACCTGCGATATCAAGGACCCGAACCAGAACATCGTCTGGGTGGCGCCCGAGGGCGGCGGCGGGCCCAACTACGTCAACATGTAGGCGCTGCGTCGGACGGAGCCCGTGGCATCCCCTCCAAACGGAGGGGATGCCTTGGCGGGTCCCGCTCACGTTCGGTTCAGGTGAAATTCGGCGCGGCAACGTAACTCTTGCCGCCCGCAACCGAACCCGCCATGCTCCGGCCTGATTTGACGCGCCGTCTGCCCGCCGACGGTTTGCGATGATTGGAGCCGGCTCCGTGCCCCTGATGACCTTGTTTTCGGCCCGCCGCGGCCTGTCCGCGCTTGTGTTCTCCGTTGCTGCCCTGGGGCTCGCCCCGGCGGTCGCGGCTCAGGATCCGACCGAGGTCATCGAGCCCGCAGACAGCCTCGAGGGCAATTTCCTCGCCGCCTATATCGCCGGCGCGGCCCGGGATACGGCGGCCGCCACCACCTTCTTCCGCGAAGCCATCAAGGCCGATCCCCGCAACCAGGAGCTCCTCGAGCGCGCCTTCGTGGCCTTCCTGGCGGACGGCGCCATGGGCGAGGCCTACCGGGCGGCCGACCGGCTCGTGCAGCGGGATTCCTCGAACGGCCTTGCCCAGTTCGCCATCGGCGTGCGCGCCATGAAGGCGAAGAACTGGACGGCGGCCCGGGCGGCGCTCGCCAAGGGCGGCCGCGGCCGCCAGGCCGATCTCACCGCGACGCTTCTCACGGCCTGGGCCCATGCGGGTGCGGGCGAGGGCAAGAAGGCCATGGAGGCGGTGGACCGCCTCAGGGGCGAGCGGGCCTTCAACCAGTTTCGGGAATACCACGCGGCCCTCATCGCGGACATCACCGGCAACACGGCCGAGGCGGAGCGCCGGTTCAAGGCCGCCTACGAGGGCGAGCGCAACACCCTGCAGGTGGTCGACGCCTATGGCCGCTTCGAGGCGAAGCGCGGCAACCGGGACGAGGCCGTCCGCATCTACACCACCTTCGACAACACCCTGCCGCGGCACCCGATCGTGCGCACGGCTCTCGATCAGCTGAAGAACGGCAAGCCGCTCGCGCCCGGCATCACCGATGCGCAGGCGGGCGCCGCCGAGGTGCTCTACGGGCTCGGGGTCGTCGGCAACAGTCAGGGCGACGAGCTCACCGCCATCATCTATCTGCGGCTCGCACTCCAGCTCAACCCGGACCACCAGCTCGCCCTCGTCACCCTGGCGGACGTCTACGAGCGGCTGAAGCAATTCGACCGGGCGAACGAGATCTTCGCCCGCATTCCCAAGACGTCGCCGGTCCGCCCGAGCGCCGAGATCGCCATCGGCCAGAACCTCGAGGCGCTCCAGCGCGGCGACGAGGCCGTGAAACATCTCGAGACCCTCCTCAAGGAGCGTCCGGACGACATCGAGGTCATCATGGCCCTCGGCAACGTCCTGCGTGCCCGCAAGCGCTGGGACGAGGCCGCCGCCACCTTCACCAAGGCGGTGGAGAAGATCGGCACCCCGGATCGCGGGCACTGGATCCTATTCTTCTATCGCGGCACGTCCTACGAGCGCGCCAAGCAATGGCCGAAGGCGGAGGCCGATCTCAAGAAGGCTCTGGAGCTGGTGCCCGACACCCAGCCCGCCGGACGCGCGCAGGTGCTCAACTACCTCGCCTATTCCTGGGTCGATATGGGCATCAACATCGACGAGGCCTTCAAGATGCTCCAGCGCGCCGTGGAACTGGCGCCCCGGGACGGCATGATCATCGACAGCCTCGGCTGGGCCTATTACCGGCTCGGGCGCTACGAGGACGCGGTGCGCGAACTTGAGAAGGCCGTGGAGCTGAAGGCCGGCGATCCCGTGATCAACGACCACCTGGGCGATGCCTATTGGAAGGTCGGCCGCAAGCTCGAGGCGAAGTTCCAGTGGACCCATGCCAAGGATTCCAATCCCGAGCACGAGGACCTGGTGAAGATCCTCAAGAAGATCGACAACGGCCTCGACGAGGCCAAGCCCGCCGCGGCCGAGAACATCCCGGCGCCGGCGGAGCAGAAGAACGGCGGGTAAGCGCCCCCAAACTCCTCCCGCGGCGGGAGGGGTTTCGCCCCGCGACATCGGCTCGATCCGGTGCTAAACGCCCTGCGTGCTCGCCACCCGCGCCCCCGCCAAGATCAACCTGACCCTGCATGTGCTCGGCCGCCGTGCGGACGGCTACCATGAGCTTGAGAGCCTCGTGGCCTTTGCCGGCACCGGCGATGCGCTGAGCCTTGAGCCCGGCCCGCGGCTGGCGCTCGCGATCTCAGGGCCGACCGCGCCTCTCGCCGGTCCCGACGACGACAACCTGGTGCTCAAGGCCGCCCGTCTCCTGGCGGAACGGGTCCCCGGCCTGAGGCTCGGCAACTTCCATCTCGTCAAGCGCCTGCCCGTGGCGGCCGGCATCGGCGGCGGGTCGTCGGACGCGGCAGCCGCCCTGCGCCTGCTGGCGCGTCTCAACGGTTTGAAAATCGATGCCCCAGAGATGCGCGAGGCCGCGCGGCTCACGGGCGCTGACGTGCCGGTCTGCCTCGACCCGCGCGCCCGCATGATGCGCGGCACTGGCGAGGTGCTAGGGCCTCCGCTCGGCCTCGCCCGGCTTCACGCGGTGCTGGTGAACCCACGGGTGCCGGTGGAGACGCCCGCAATCTTCAAGCGCCTCGGGCTTCACCTGAACGAGCGCCATCCCGGTGCGCCGCACCCGGCCGTGGAAGGCGACATGCTCACGGTTCTCGGCTTTGCCCGCAACGACCTCGAACCGCCGGCCCGATCCCTTCAGCCCGTGATCGGCGAGGCCCTCGCCCGGCTCGGCGCGCAGCCCGGCTGCCGGCTCGCCCGCATGTCGGGCTCCGGCGCCACGGTGTTCGGGCTGTTCGGCGATTGCGGGGAGGCCGCCGCCGCGGCCAAGGCCCTGCGACGGGCGGAGCCCGAATGGTGGGTGAAGGCGACGAGCCTGCGCTAGTCGACGGCGCCTAATGCGCCCGCGCGATGCAGAAATCCACCGTGTCGAGCAGCGCCTGCTTCATGGTGCTGTTGGGGAACAGCGCCAGCGCGTCCCGGGCCATGGCCCCGTAATGGCGGGCGCGCTCGATGGTGTCGTCGAGCGCCCGGTGGCGCCGCATGATCACGAGCGCTTCCTCGAGATTCCGGTCCTCGATGTCGCCCTGTTCGAGCACCCGCTTCCAGAAGGCGCGCTCCGTGTCGTTGCCGCGCCGGAACGAGAGAACCACCGGCAGGGTGATCTTCCCCTCGCGGAAATCGTCGCCCACGTTCTTGCCCAGCTTCGCGCTCGTTCCCCCATAATCGAGGGCGTCGTCCACGAGCTGGAAGGCGATGCCGAGATTCATGCCGTAGGAGCGGCAGGCGGCCTGTTCGGCCTTCGGGCGGCCGGCGATCACGGGGCCCACCTCGCAGGCGGCGGCGAACAGCTCCGCGGTCTTGCCGCGGATGATGTCGAGATATTCGTCTTCGTTCGTCTCGGTGTTCTTTGCGGCGGCAAGCTGCATCACCTCGCCCTCCGCGATCACGGTGGCGGCCGCGGAGAGGATGTCGAGGGCGCGCAGGGAGCCCACCTCCACCATCATCCGGAAGGCCTGGCCGAGGAGGAAGTCGCCGACGAGCACGCTCGCCTCGTTGCCCCATTTGATGCGGGCCGCCACCTTGCCGCGGCGCATGTCGCTCTCGTCCACCACGTCGTCATGGAGGAGGGTCGCCGTGTGCATGAACTCGACGCTCGCCGCGAGCTTGATATGCCCGTCGCCCTGGTAGCCCGACAGGCCGGCGGTCGCGAGGGTGAGCATGGGGCGCAGGCGCTTGCCGCCGGACGAGATGAGGTGGTTCGCCACCTCGGGGATCATCGTCACTTCCGATCCCGTGCGGGAGAGGATCATCCCGTTGACCCGCTCCATGTCGGCGGAGACGAGGGAGACGAGCTTCTCGATGCTGCCGCGATCCTGCGGCTGCTTGTCTTCGAACGGAACGACGATGCCCAAGGGTGACATCCCGGGTTGCCGGCGGGGCGCCGGTTGACTGATAGGTGGCGCCCAGGTCTCCTGCCGCAACGCGAAAGCGTGTCGCATGGGGGAGTCCAACCGCCTGATGGTCGAAATCGTCCGCACCAACGACATCGTCCTGGTGGGCTTCCTACAATCCTTGCTGGAGAACGCCAATATCCCTGTGCTTGTAGCCGACGCGCATATCAGCGCGCTGGAGGGGATGATCGGCGCCTTTCCCCGGCGGATCCTGGTTCCGGAGGACCATCGGGCCCAGGCGAGGCGCCTCATCGCCGAGGCGGGCCTCGCCGGGGAACTGCGCCATGAGTGATGCAGGCGGCCCTAGGGAGGGCGCCCTGCCGGGGCGCGGGGACCTGCGCCATGAGTGATGTGGAGGCCGTCCGGGAGGATGCCCTGCTCGGCGGGCGCGTGCGTCTCCTCCAGCAGGCGCGGGGGCACCGGGCCGGCACGGACGCGGTGCTGCTCGCCGCCGCGGCTCCGGTACGCCCCGGGGATACGGTGATCGATGTGGGGGCGGGGAGCGGGGCGGTCGGGCTGATGATCGCGGCCCGGGTTCCGGTCGCCCTGACCCTGGTGGAGCGCGATCTCGCGCTGGCGGAGCTCTGCGCCCGAAACGCCCGCCTCAACGGAGTCGAGGCCCGGGTCGCGGCGATCGACGTCCTTGATCGGGTGGTGCGCCTTGGGGCGGGGCTTGAGCCCGAGAGAGCCGATCTCGTGGTGACGAACCCGCCTTATCTCGAAGAAGGGCAGGCCCGGGTCTCGCCGGATGCGGGCCGGGCGGCGGCCCACATGCTGCCGCCGGGCGGGCTGGCGCTCTGGCTCAGAGCCTGCGCCGGTTTGCTCAAGCCCAAGGGGCGATTGATCCTGGTGCACCGGGCCGACCGGCTCGCCGAGTGTCTCTCCATCCTGGAGCGCGGGTTCGGCGAGGCCCGCCTGCGGCTCGTCCACCCCATGGCCGACCGGCCGGCGAGCCGCCTGCTGCTCTCGGCCGTCAAGGGGAGCCGGGCGCCGCTCGCGGTCGAGCCGGCCCTCGTGCTGCACGGGGAGGATGGCCGCTTCACCCCTGAGGCCGAGGCCCTGCACCGGGGCGAGACCGCCTTCTGAAAACGAAACGGGCGCCCTCGAGGGCGCCCGCAGAGATGGTCCGGGCCGGTTAGCGGCAGATGCGGCGCCGCTCGCTTACCCAGCCATAGCCGTCCCAGTAGCGGTTCACGCGGGTGACGCAGCGCGGGCCCGCATAGACCGGGCGGTACTGAACCGGCCGGCCGTAGACCGGGTAGGGACGATAGGGGCGGTAGGCGCGGTGGCGCGGATAGGACCGATAGACCGGCGCCGGGCCGTAATAGCCCGGGGTCCCGATCGTGACCGAGAAGCCCTGAGCCTGGGCGGGGGCGGCGCCGAACGCACCGAAGCCGAGAGCCAGAGCACCGGCGAGGCCGACAAGAAGCTTGCGCATGATCTCAACCTAATCGAATGAGGGAACGTCCGGGGACGCAATACTGAAACAGACGCTCGCGTTGAAAGATGAAGGTTCTTTTAACGGGTGGAAGCTGAACGGAGGATCAGGCCGCCGTTCAGCCACGCTTCAGCTTTCTGGCCCGTTCAGAACGGGCGCGTGCAGACCTGCGGCTTTCCGGCTCGTTCAGAACCGGCGCGTGCAGACCTGTACCGGGCGGCGGACGAAGCCGTAGGCCGTGCGCACGGTGCGGAACCGGGTGCGGCACACCACGCGCGGAACCGGCCGATAGCCCCGGTAGACCGGGCGATACGGGCGGTAGGCGCGGGTCACGGGCCGGTACGGGTTATAGGCGCGATAGGCGGGCCGATAGGGACGGTCGATCCGCACCACGGGCCGGTAGGGCCGGTACGCCCGATAGGGGCGGTAGGCCGGACGGCCAGAGTAATATTGAGCCTTCGTCACGAGCCCGGATTCCGCCTTGGCGAGGGGCATCGCCCCCGCGGCCAGCGGGGCGGCCGAAGCCTCATTGGCCGATAGGCCGACGGCGCCGGCAAGCAGGGCGCCGGCCATGGCCATCACTGTCAGAAAACGCATTGTCCTCTCCTCGATGCAAAGGTGAATGTCGCCCACCTGCTGCCGAACCGCTCGCGATCCTGGCGATCCGATGCCTGATCCTGCCCGCGTCAACCTGAACCTCGCCCGGCAGATTCCGTTGCGTCATGTTCAGGAAAGCCGGCCCCTGCGGCGGCCTCGGCGCCGCCGCCTGCTTGAGAGGCAAGGGGGCGGACCCTACATGCTGGGCATGGCTTCCTCCCTCCTGGCGCGTCTGCCCAAACCCCTTCTCGCCCTCCTCCCGCGCCGCTACCGGGCGGAATTGCCGCTCGTCTCGGTGGTGCGCCTCACGGGCGCCATCGGAGCCGCCATGCCGTTCAGGGCCGGGCTCTCCATCGCCTCCGCGGCCCCGATGCTGGAGCGCGCCTTCGCGGCGCCCGGGCTCAAGGCGGTGGCTCTCGTGGTGAACTCCCCCGGCGGATCGCCCGTGCAGTCGCACCTCATCTTCAAGCGCGTGCGGGCGCTCGCCGAGGAGAAGAAGGTGCCGGTCTTCGTCTTCGTGGAGGATGCGGCCGCGTCCGGCGGCTACATGATCGCCTGCGCCGGCGACGAGATCTTCTGCGATCCGTCCTCGATCGTCGGCTCCATCGGCGTGATCTCCGCGAGCTTCGGCCTCAACCGCTTCATCGAGCGCTTCGGCATCGAGCGCCGGGTCCACACGGCGGGCGAGAACAAGGCGATCCTTGATCCGTTCCGCCCGGAGGACCCGAAGGACGTGGACCGGCTCCTGAAGCTCCAGGGCCATATCCATGCGATGTTCATCAACCTCGTCACGGTCCGCCGGGGCGCGAAGCTGAAGATCGAGAACCCGGAGTTGTTCTCCGGCGCCTTCTGGGCTGGCGAGGAGGCGGTGCAGCTCGGCCTTGCGGACGGCATCGGCGACATTCGCTCGGTGCTGCGCGAGCGCTTCGGCGAAAAGGTGGTGATGCGGGTCGTCAACCCGACCCGGCCGAGCCTTCTGGGCCGTCTCCTCAACCGCAACCCCGCCGGCCCCCAGAGCCTCCTCGACCCGCAGGAGATGCTCGGCGCCGTGGAGGAGCGGGCGGCCTGGGCGCGCCTGGGCCTCTAGCCGCCGGGGCGCGGCCGCCTTCCGAACCTTGACTTGCGTCGGCCCGCATCCCAAGGGTGCACCTCGCTTTTTCCCGTGTTTTCCCCGGACGCCGCCATGACGACCGAACCCGCGCACATGAACCCGGCGCGCTCCTTCCAAGGATTGATCCTCACGCTCCAGCGCTTCTGGGCCGAGCAGGGCTGCATCGTCCTCCAGCCCTACGACATGGAGGTGGGAGCGGGTACGTCGCATCCGGCGACCGCCTTGCGCGCTCTCGGCCCCAAGCCCTGGCGGGCGGCCTATGTGCAGCCCTCCCGGCGCCCGAAGGACGGGCGCTACGGCGAGAACCCGAACCGGCTCCAGCACTATTATCAGTTCCAGGTGATCCTGAAGCCGAACCCGCCGAACCTGCAGGAACTCTACCTGCGGTCGCTCCAGGCGATCGGCATCGACACGGCGGTCCACGACATCCGCTTCGTGGAGGACGATTGGGAGAACCCGACGCTCGGCGCCTGGGGCCTCGGCTGGGAGTGCTGGTGCGACGGCATGGAGGTGTCGCAGTTCACCTACTTCCAGCAGGTGGCAGGCATCGAGTGCTCGCCGGTCTCGGGCGAACTCACCTACGGCCTCGAGCGCCTCGCCATGTATCTCCAGGGCGTGGAATCCATCTACGACCTCAACTTCAACGGTCTCGAGGGCGCCGACAAGGTCACCTATGCGGAGGTGTTCCAGCAGGCGGAGCAGGAATACTCGCGGCACAATTTCGAGCATGCGGATACCGACATGCTCTTTCGCTGGTTCCGCGACGCGGAGGAGGCGAGCCGTCGTTACCTCGCTGCCGGCGAGCCGGACTCGAACGCCGACGACCAGCGCCACCGCATGGTGCTGCCCGCCTACGACCAGGCTCTCAAGGCCGGCCACGTCTTCAATCTCCTCGACGCCCGCGGCGTGATCTCCGTCACCGAGCGCCAGAGCTACATCCTGCGCGTCCGCGAGCTGGTGAAGGCGGTGGGCGCGGCGTGGCTCAGGACCGAGGGCGGCGGCGCCGCGGCGTAAGCTGCAGCCTGCCGTCATCTCGCGCGCTCATTCAGAAATCGATCCCATGCCCGACCTTCTCCTCGAACTCTTCTCCGAAGAAATCCCCGCCCGCATGCAGCGGCGTGCGGCGGAGGATTTGAAAAAGCTCGTCGCGGATGCGCTGGTGGAGCGCGGCTTTTTCTATGAGGGCGCGAAAGCCTTCGCGACGCCGCGGCGGCTCGCGCTGCATGTGGCGGGCCTGCCCGTGAAGGGGCAGGACGTGCGCGAGGAGCGCAAGGGGCCGCGCGTCGGCGCGCCGGACGCCGCGATCCAGGGCTTCCTGAAGAGCGCGGGGCTCGCCTCCCTCGATGAGGCGACGGTCGAGAGCGACCCGAAGAAGGGCGAGTTCTACGTGGCGGTGATCGAGCGGCCGGGCCGCGCCACCGAGGACGTGCTCGCCGAGATCCTGCCCGCCATCGTCAGGGCCTTCCCCTGGCCGAAATCCATGCGCTGGGGCCCGGCCTCCGTGCAGCCCGGGTCCCTGCGCTGGGTGCGTCCGCTGCAAGCCATCGTCTGCACCTTCGGCCCCGAGACCGAGGACCCGGTGGTGGTGCCCGTGGAGATCGACGGCTTGCGGGCCGGCGACGTGACCTACGGCCACCGCTTCATGGCGCCTGAGCCCATCCGCGTGCGCCGGTTCGACGATTATGCGCCGGCATTGGAGCGCGCCAAGGTGGTGCTCGATGCGGATCGCCGCAAGGACATGATCCTGCACGACGCCCGCGACCTCGCCTTCGCGCAGGGGCTCGAACTCGTCGAGGACGAAGGGCTGCTCGAGGAAGTGGCGGGTCTCGTGGAATGGCCCGTGGTGCTCATGGGCACCTTCGACGAAGCCTTCCTGAGCATTCCCCCCGAGGTGATCCGCGCGACCATCCGCGCGAACCAGAAATGCTTCGTGCTGCGCGATCCGCGCACCGGCAACCTTGCGAACCGCTTCCTCCTCGTCTCGAACCTCATCGCGTCCGATGGGGGCAAGACCATCGTCGCCGGCAACGAGCGCGTGGTGCGCGCGCGTCTCTCGGATGCGAAGTTCTTCTGGGAGACGGACCAGAAGACGCGGCTCGAGGACAGGCTCGAAAAGCTCAAGACCATCGTGTTCCACGAGAAGCTCGGAACGCAGTTCGAGCGCGTGGAGCGCATCGCGGCGCTCGCGCGCGAACTCGCGCCGGTGGTCGGCGCGGACCCGCAGCTTGCGGAGCGCGCCGCGCGTCTCGCGAAGGCCGATCTCGTCACTGAGATGGTGGGCGAGTTTCCGGAATTGCAGGGCCTCATGGGCCGCTACTACGCGACGCTCCAGGGCGAGCACCCGTCCGTCGCCGCGGCGGTCGAGGAGCACTACAAGCCCCTCGGCCCCTCCGACCGCGTACCCACCGATCCGGTGTCGGTAGCGGTCGCGCTCGCCGACAAGATCGACACGCTGGTCGGCTTCTGGGCCATCGACGAGAAGCCGACGGGATCGAAGGATCCCTACGCGCTGCGGCGCGCGGCGCTGGGCGTGATCCGGCTCGTGCTGGAGAACGGACTGAGGCTCCCGATCGGGCGTCACGCCAATGCAGATCTCCTCTCCTTTTTCGCGGACCGCCTAAAAGTCTACCTCCGCGACCAGGGCGCGCGGCACGATCTCATCGATGCGGTGTTCTCGCTGCCGGGCCAGGACGACCTCCTCATGGTCGTTCGCCGCGTGGAGGCGCTCGGCCGCTTCCTCGACACGGAGGACGGCCGGAACCTCGTCGCGGGCACCAAGCGCGCCGCGAACATCCTGCGCATCGAGGAGAAGAAGGACGGGCGCGCCTACGACGGCGCGCCGGATGTGCGCCTCATCGAGACCAATGGCGTCCCTGAGGAAAAGGCGCTCGCCGCCGCCCTCGCGGGGGCCGCGGGCGAGGCGCGCGCCGCCGTCGAGGCGGAGGATTTCGAGGGGGCCATGCGGGCGCTCTCGCGCCTGCGCGCGCCGGTGGATGCCTTCTTCGACAAGGTGATCGTCAATGCCGAGGATGCGAGCCTGCGCGAGAACCGCCTGAAGCTGCTGAATGCCATCCGCGAGGCCACCCGCACGGTCGCGGATTTTTCACGCATCGAGGGGTAGGGCGGCGCCTTCGCCTCTCCCAGGCGGGGGAGGGTGGCCCTGCATGCTCAAAGAATTCACTCCCCGGCTCACTCATCTCGGCTGCCGGATGTGCTTCCCTCCCGCACATGTCGCGGCTGCCTGGTTTGCTCCCCTCCCCCTTGTGGGGAGGGTGCCGGCAGGCGGGTGGGGGTGTTGGCGCCACACGCGGATGGGTCCGGAGCCCACACCCCCACCCCTGGCCCCTCCCCACAAGGGGGAGGGGAAGCCCGCGCTGACACCGGCAGCCTCAATGCGTGGTGAGGTGAGGCTCATTATCGGCATCGCGCCACTCTCTCCGCCCAGGCGGCGGAGCCCCGCAGCGCCTCCCTCAAGAACGCGTGAGGGCTGCCCACTCCAAGCCGGACTGTTGCGCGTTTGATACAGTTTTTCGGCGAATCGCCTGTTAGGTGCAGTGCCAACGCCTGCTTAACCAAGAACCACAATGATCAACCGCCGCATTCTCCTCGGCGCCCTCGTCGGCGCCCCGCTCGCTGCCTGCCAGTCCGGCAATCAACTGGAAGTCGCCGTCCCGCACGACACGGTCGACGATGCGAGTTGGTATGTGGGCTCCATGGACGACGAGCCGTTCGACATCCCGCTCGTCGACCGGCGGCGGATGAAGCCCGAATTCGCGCGCCAGACGGTGCCCTATCCGGGTTCGGAGAAGCCCGGCACCATCGTGGTCGATATCGACGACCGCTTCCTGTATCTGGTCCAGCCCGGCAACGAGGCGATCCGCTACGGCATCGGCGTCGGCCGGCAGGGTTTCTCCTGGCGCGGCGTCGCCACGGTCGGCCGCAAGGCCGTGTGGCCGGCCTGGACGCCCACCAAGACCATGGTCCGCCTCATCAAGGACCTGCCGAGCCACCGCGAGGCCGGCCTCGACAACCCGCTCGGCGCCCGCGCCCTCTATCTCTACCAGAACGGCCAGGACACCCTGTTCCGCATCCACGGCACCAACGAGCCCTGGTCCATCGGCGAGCAGGTCTCCTCCGGCTGCGTGCGCATGCTGAACGAGGACGTGCACGACCTCTACAGCCGGGTGCCCGTGGGCGCGACGGTGCTGGTCCGCCGCAACGGCCGCTGGCGGGTCTGAGCGACCAAGCTCTCAAACCTTGCTCCGATGCCGGTGCGCCGACACGACCACTGGCAGGTCTGACGGATCAGGCCTCCAGACCTTGCTGTGATGCTGGTCCGCCGCAACGGCCGCTGGCGCGTGTGACGGACCCGGCCTCCAGCCTCTGATTTTATCAACCCCCGGATGCCCTCCGGGGGTTGTTTTGTTTCAGATCAGTAGCGCCGCCACGGCGGCCGGAGGGCGCCCTCGGCCGCCCCTCATCCGTCCAAGGAACCGTAGCCGTTCAGGTTGCGTTTTGGCCCGGCATGTTCCAAGTCTGCGGAAGCTTTCCCTGCCCTCGCAGGCGCAACAATCAAAAGGTCCAGTCCAATGGCGCAGTGGGTGTACACCTTCGGTGACGGCAAGGCTCAGGGCGAGGCGGGGATGAAGAACCTGCTCGGCGGCAAGGGGGCAAACCTCGCCGAGATGTCGAACCTCGGACTGCCGGTGCCCCCGGGCTTCACCATCACCACGGAAGTCTGCACCTACTATTACGACCATGGCAGCTCCTACCCGGCGGAGCTTCAGGCGCAGGTCGCCGAGGCACTCGCCACCGTGGGGCGCCTCACGGGCCGCTCCTTCGGGGATGCGGAGAACCCGCTTCTCGTCTCCGTGCGCTCCGGTGCCCGCGCGTCGATGCCCGGCATGATGGACACGGTGCTGAATCTCGGGCTCAACGACGTCACCGTCGAGGCCCTCGCCAAGGGCGCGGGCGACCAGCGCTTTGCCTATGACAGCTACCGCCGCTTCATCACCATGTTCTCGAACGTGGTGCTCGGCATCGAGCACCACCATTTCGAGGAGGTGCTCGACAGCTACAAGGACCGCAAGGGCTATTCCCTCGACACGGACCTCACCGCCGACGACTGGAAGCAGGTCATCGGGCGCTACAAGGGCATCGTGGAGCACGAGCTCGGCAAGCCCTTCCCGCAGGAGCCGCAGGAGCAGCTCTGGGGCGCCATCGGCGCCGTGTTCGGCTCCTGGATGAACAACCGCGCCATCAAGTACCGCGAGCTTCACGCCATTCCGGCGAGCTGGGGCACGGCCGTCAACGTGCAGGCCATGGTCTTCGGCAATATGGGCGAGACCTCGGCGACGGGCGTCGCCTTCACGCGTAACCCCTCCACCGGGGAACGGGAGCTCTACGGCGAGTTCCTCATCAACGCCCAGGGCGAGGACGTGGTGGCGGGCATCCGCACCCCGCAGGACATCACCGAGAAGGCGCGGATCGCGTCGGGCTCCGACAAGCCCTCCATGGAGCGGGCGATGCCCGACGCCTATGGGGAGCTGGTGCGCATCTACGGCCTTCTCGAAAAGCACTACCGTGACATGCAGGACATGGAATTCACGGTCGAGAAGGGTAAGCTCTGGATGCTCCAGACCCGCAACGGCAAGCGCACCGCGAAGGCGGCGCTGCGCATTGCTGTGGATCTCGCGAGCGAGGGCCTCATCACGCAGGACGAGGCGGTGGGCCGGGTCGACCCCGCGGCCCTCGACCAGCTCCTGCATCCGACCATCGATCCCAAGGCCGAGCGCCGGATCCTCGCGTCCGGCCTGCCGGCCTCGCCGGGCGCGGCATCGGGCGAAGTGGTCTTCAATTCGGAGGATGCGGAGGCCGCCAAGAAGGCCGGCCGCAAGTGCATCCTCGTGCGCATCGAGACCTCGCCGGAAGACATCCACGGCATGCATGCGGCGGAGGGCATCCTCACGACCCGCGGCGGCATGACCTCGCACGCGGCCGTGGTGGCGCGCGGCATGGGCAAGCCCTGCGTCTCCGGCGCGGGCTCGATCCGCGTGGACTACGCGGCCCAGACCCTCACGGTCGGCGGCCAGGTTCTGCGCAAGGGCGAGATCCTCACCATCGACGGCTCCGCCGGCCAGGTTCTGCTCGGCCAGGTGAAGATGCTGGAGCCGGAGCTGTCGGGCGAGTTCGCGACCCTCATGGGCTGGGCCGACAAGGCGCGCCGCATGAAGGTGCGCGCCAATGCCGAGACCCCGCTCGACGCCAAGACCGCCCGCACCTTCGGGGCGGAGGGCATCGGCCTGTGCCGCACGGAGCACATGTTCTTCGAGGGCGACCGTATCGTCGCCGTGCGCGAGATGATCCTGGCCGACGACGAGGCGGGCCGCCGCGCGGCGCTCGCCAAATTGCTGCCCATGCAGCGGGCCGATTTCGTCGAGCTCTTCACCATCATGAGCGGGCTGCCCGTCACGATCCGCCTGCTCGATCCGCCCCTGCACGAGTTCCTGCCGCACACGGAGGCGGAGGTGCAGGAGGTGGCGCAATCGCTCGGCGTGTCGCCCGAGAAATTGAAGCGCCGGGCCGCGGAGCTGCACGAGTTCAACCCGATGCTGGGCTTCCGGGGCTGCCGCCTCGCGGTGGCCTATCCGGAAATCGCTGAGATGCAGGCGCGCGCCATCTTCGAGGCCGCGGTCGAGGCCGCGCGCGGCACCGGCCAGCCGGTGGTGCCGGAAGTGATGGTGCCCCTCGTCATGACGAAGGCGGAGCTCGATCTCGTGAAGGAGCGCATCGTCGCCATGGCGGATGCGGTGGCGAGCGAGACCGGCACCAAGATCGAGTATCAGGTCGGCACCATGATCGAGCTGCCGCGGGCGGCCCTGCGCGCGGGCGAGATCGCCGAGACCGCGGAGTTCTTCTCCTTCGGCACCAACGATCTCACGCAGACCGCGCTCGGCATCTCGCGGGACGACGCGGCGTCGTTCCTCGGCACCTATACGAGCAAGGGCATCCTGCCCGCCGATCCCTTCGTCACCATCGACCAGGAGGGCGTGGGCGAGCTCATCAAGATCGCGGCGGAGCGCGGCAAGCGCACCCGCAACGGCATCAAGCTCGGGATCTGCGGCGAGCACGGCGGCGATCCGGCCTCGGTGCATTTCTGCCAATCGGTCGGCCTCGACTACGTGTCCTGCTCGCCCTACCGGGTCCCGATCGCGCGGCTCGCCGCCGCGCAGGCGGCGCTCGGCGGCAAGGCCGCGAGCCAGGCCTAAAGGGCGCCCATGGCCATCGGCCGCTATTTCATCATCGGGCTTCTCGTCTTCGGGGTCGTCGCCGGCCTCGTGGTGGCGACGCAGCCCGGGATCCGCGCCTGGGCCATTCCGCCGCTGGCCTGGCCGCTGATCCTCGCCCTCGTGGTCGATCTTCTGCTCTTTCCCTTCGTGCGCGAGGGGCGCATTCGGCCCCTCACCATGAACGAGCGCGCCATCGGCGTCATCGGCTCCGGCCTCATCAGCACGGCGATCGTCGCGCTCGCTTGAGGGCGGAGCGGCTTCGCCGCTGCTTTGTTGGCCTGGATCCCGGATCGGCGTTCCGCTTCGCTGCACTTGTCCGGGAAAGGGTGAGAGGGTGTCACCCACCGCACCTGACTATGCACTTGGCCTGGGAAGAGGTGAGAGGGTGTTGTCACCCACCGCGCCCTTTTCCCGGACAAGGGAGCAGCGCATCAGCGCTGCGCACGCAGATCCGGGATCCAGCGAAAGACGCTGCGGCGCAGCCGCTCCACACAACCTCCGTCCCGCTCCGGCACAGCCTGGGAACGCCCGCTTAACCCTCCCTCAACCATAACCCTGCATAACCATAGGGAGCCGGAACGGACCGCAGCGTCCGTTCTCCCGTGGTGCGTCAGGGGTGATCGTGTGCGTCTGCGTCCTCGCCGATCCCGGATGAAATGGATTTGCGCCACCGTCGCCCCCTGGGCGATGGCGGGCGGCGTCCTGATCTCGTTCACGGCCGCCGCGAACAACAACCCGTCGACGGGCGTCAGCGCCGCTGGACGAAGCCCGATCGGGCTCGCCATCGACATGGGCGTGCTCATTCCATCAGCCGTCGATCCGCTGCCCTCGGCGGGGCGTCCGCTCCAGCAAGCCGCCCTGCGCTTCGATCTGCCCGACGAGAGCGCCGCGCTCCTGCGGCATCTTCCCCCGCGCGAGGACCTGAAGGCCGCGCCGCCGCCCTATCCGGAGGTGGATCGCAGCCGCAAGGGCGACCCGGTCGTTTCCCTGAAGCCGACCCTGTCGCGGCGGGCCGGCGAGGTGCGCCAGCAGCTCGAGCCCGGCGCCGCGCGTCTCATGTTCAGCCGCGACGAGCGCCTCCTGCCCCCGACCATCCTCATGGAAGGCAAGGTGGAGGGGCCCCCCGTCGAGGAGCCGGGCTTCGAGCCCTGGCAATCACCCGATCTCACGACCACCCGCCAGGCCACCTCCGTCCAGTCGCCTGCCGCCGCGGCCGCAGGCTCGACGGGCGCGGCCGCGAGCGCCACGACTCCATCGGTATCCCGCGCCCTCGCCCTGTCCTCCGCGACGCCGGCGCCCGCCGATGCGACCCCCGTCGAGATTGCCGCTGCGCCGGTGTCGCCGCCGCCGCAATCGCCGCGGCTCGACCGGGGCCGGGCGCCCGACACGACCGTCGTCGCCCGGATCGACCCAGACCGCCCGCGCTATGTGGACCTGATCGATCCGGACAGCCTCAGCCGCGAGCAGCGCTGCCTCGCCGAGGCGGTCTATTTCGAGGCCCGAAGCGAATCGGAAGAGGGGCAGGCTGCCGTCGCCCAGGTGGTGCTCAACCGGATGAAGAGCGGGCTTTATCCCGCCAGCATCTGCGGCGTGGTCTACCAGAACCGCCACCGTCACCTCGCCTGCCAGTTCACCTTCGCCTGCGAGGGCAAGTCCCTGCGCATCACCGACCGCGAGTCCTGGGATACGGCCAAGCGCGTGGCGAGCGAGGTTCTGGAGGGCAAGACGTACCTTGCCGAGGTCGGCGCCTCGACCCACTACCACGCGGATTACGTGAAGCCCTCGTGGTCGCGCCGCCTGAAGAAGATGGACGTGATCGGCCGCCACATCTTCTACAAGCTGCGGCCGGGGCAGACCTGACGGGGTGTGGGGCACGGCCAGGGCCGCCCTATCCATGACAATCCGTTATGGCTTCCATGCCAGGGTCGCGTTTGGCTGAATGCATCGGCGGGGCTAGTCTGCCTCTCCTCAAAGAGGCCCCGCCCATGTCTGCCACGACCCGCCGCGTTTCGCCCGAGTTCATCGTCCTCGCCGGCTGTCTCATCGCGCTCATCACCTTCGGACCTCGCGCGGCCGCCGGCCTGTTCCAGATCCCGATGACCACCGATTATGGGTGGGGGCGCGATATCTTCGGCCTCGCCATCGCGGTCCAGAACCTGCTCTGGGGCGTCGGCCAGCCCTTCGCGGGCGCAGTGGCCGACCGATTCGGGACCCTGCGGGTGCTCTGCGTCGGCGCCCTCCTGTATGCGGCGGGCCTCGTGGTGATGGCCTATGCGACGACGCCGGGGATGCTCCATATCGGGGCGGGCGTCCTCATCGGGTTCGGCCTCTCGGGCTGTTCCTTCAACCTGGTGCTCGGCGCCTTCTCCAAGCTCCTGCCGGAGCAGTGGCGCCCCATGGCCTTCGGGGCCGGCACCGCGGCGGGCTCCTTCGGCCAGTTCCTCTTCCCGCCCATCGGCAACGTCCTGATCGACGCCTATGGCTGGCAGCAGGCTCTCGTCATCTTCTCCTTCACGCTCATCCTCGTGCTGCCCCTGTCGATCCCGCTGGCGACCCGGGCCGGCGCCAATGCGCCCACCTCCGGCGGTCCGGCGCCCATCGCCAATCAGTCCATCCGGCAGGCCCTGACGGAGGCCTTCCAGCACCGCTCCTACGTGCTCCTGGTGCTCGGCTTCTTCACCTGCGGCTTCCAGCTCGCCTTCATCACCGCGCACCTGCCGGCCTACCTGAGGGATGCGGGCCTCTCGGCCTCCATCGGCGGCTGGACGCTCGCCGTGATCGGCCTGTCGAATGCATTCGGCTCCCTGACCTCCGGCTGGCTCTCGACGCGCATGTCGAAGCGCTGGCTCCTGGCCTGGATCTATTTCGGTCGGTCCATCGCCATCACGGTGTTCATCCTTCTGCCGCCTTCGCCCGCAACGAGCATCGCCTTCGGCGTCGCCATCGGTCTTCTCTGGCTCTCCACGGTGCCGCCCACATCCTCCCTCGTGATGCTGATGTTCGGCACGAAGTACATGGCGATGCTCTACGGCTTCGCCTTCTTCTCCCATCAGGTGGGCGGGTTCCTGGGCGTCTATCTGGGCGGTGTCCTGTACGAGGCCTTCGGCAGCTATTTGATCGTGTGGTGGCTCTCGGTGGGCCTTGGCATCATCTCGGCCATCATCAACCTGCCCATAAAGGAGCGGCCGGTCGAGCGCCCCGTGGCCGTTCCGGCGGAATGACCGGCAGCCGGCGGCGATGCCGCCGGCATGACACCTCCGGCTAACTTGCCCCGGCCCGCCTGCCGCGCCACAACTCTCTCGCAACAGGGAGGGCCGGATGGGCACGTTTCGGGCAATCGTCGTCGAGAAGGGTGAGGGCGGGCAGAGCGTCGCGCTGAAAGCCTTCGACGAGGCCGATCTCATGGACGGCGACGTGACGGTGCGCGTCAGCCACTCCACCCTCAACTACAAGGACGGCCTTGCGCTCACCGGCAAGGCGCCGGTGGTGCGCCGCTTCCCGATGATCCCGGGCGTCGATCTCGCCGGCACCGTCGAAGCCTCCGATCATCCGGACTTCAAGCCCGGCGACGCGGTGGTGCTCAACGGCCAGGGGCTCGGCGAGACGCATCTCGGCGCCTATGCCGAGAAGGCGCGGGTCAAGGGCGACTGGCTCATCCGGCTGCCCGAGACCATGACGCCCGCCCAGGCCATGGCGGTCGGCACGGCCGGCTACACGGCGATGCTCTGCCTCATGGCGCTGGAGAAGCACGGGCTTACCCCAGATCGCGGCCCGGTCATCGTCACGGGCGCGGCGGGCGGTGTCGGCTCCGTCGCCGTGACGCTTCTCGCCCGCGCGGGATGGCATGTGATCGCCTCGACCGGGCGGCCGGAGGAGGCGGATTACCTCAAGGGGCTCGGGGCGGCCGAGATCGTGGACCGGAACGAGTTCGCGGGTCCGGCGCGCCCCCTGAACAAGGAGCGCTTCGCTGCGGGGGTCGATTCTGTCGGGTCGCACACCCTCGCAAACATCCTGTCCATGACGAAATACGGCGGGGCGGTCGCGGCCTGCGGGCTTGCGGCCGGTATGGACCTACCGTCCTCCGTCGCGCCCTTCATCCTGCGCAACGTGGCGCTGCTCGGGGTCGAATCCACCATGGCGCCCAGGCCCCTGCGGCTCGAGGCCTGGCGCCGCATCGCCACCGAGCTCGATCACGACAAGCTCGCGGCCATGACCTCCACCATGAGCCTCGAGGAGGTCGCGCAGGCCGGGCCCGCCATCATTGCCGGCAAGGTGCGCGGGCGCGTGGTGGTGGAGGTCGGCTGAGCCTCACCCCGCCTTGCGCTGCTCCGGGTTGCCGAGGCCCACTTGGCCTTCGATCATCCGGCGCTGCTTCGTGATCTCACCGGCCGTGAAGTCCATGAAGGCGCGCACGCGCGCCGATTGGCGCAGGTCCGGATGGGTGAGGAGCCACAGGCCGGCCGAGAAGTCCGGATTCGGCGGCGTCAGGCGCGTCAGCGCCGGCCGCGCATCCGCGATGAAGCAGGGGAGGGGGCCGATGCCGATGCCGCTCTCGACGGCCTCGGCGAGGCCGAGCACGGTATTCACCTTGTAGACGATCTGATCCGGGGGCACCCGCTCGCGCACGAAGCGCGCCGCCTTCAGCCCGGCGAGGTTGTCGCCGAGCGCCACCCATGGGCGCTGGTACAGGCTGACGAGGTCCACGTCCCCGGGCTCCGGGAAATCCGCCGCGCGCCCGTAGATCGCCCAGCCGATGCTCGCGACGCGCCGACCCACCAGCGTCTCGGGCGGGTTGTCGGTGGCGCGGATGGCCACGTCGGCGTCACGCTTCGAGAGATTGAGCGCCTGGTTCGTCAGCACCACGTCGAGCCGCACGTCCGGGCAGGCCTTGGTGAAGCGGGCGAAGATCGGCGTCAGCAGGTGGACGAGGAGCGTATCGTTCGTGGTGAGGCGCAATTCGCCCGCGGGCGACACCACCTGGCCGGCGAGCTTGCGCGCGAAGGTGGCCACGTCCTCCTCCATCCGCTCGGCGAGCACCGCCATCTCCTCGCCCGCCGGGGTGAGGGCATAGCCGGTGCGATGCCGCTCGAAGAGCTTTACGCCGAGCCCGTCCTCGAGCTGGCCGAGGCGCCGGAACACGGTGGAATGATTGACCCCGAGGCGCTCTGCGGCGCCCGCGAGCCCATGGGCTTCCGCGATGGTTTTGACGAGCTTGAAATCGTCCCAGGCCAAGTGCTGGAGGGTCGCCATGTATTTGCATCCACGCAATAGCTATGGTGCATTTCTATATCTGGATTTGCAGAATGGAAAGTCCCATTGTCATGGCCAAGCCGGACCTTGAACCCGGCCGGAGACAACGACCATGATCGACAATCGCCTCGCCCCCTACGGCCTCTTCGCCACCCGGGCCGCCCTCGGCCTCATGTTCATCGCTCATGCCTACCTGAAGATCGCGATCTTCACGGTGCCGGGCTTCCAGCAATTCCTCGGCATGATCGGCCTGCCCACGTTCCTCGCCTGGCCGATCATCCTCGCCGAGCTTCTCGGCGGCATTGCGATCCTCGTCGGCTTCTACGGCCGCTGGGTCTCGGCCGCCCTCCTGCCCGTGCTTCTCGGTGCTCTTGCGATCCACGCCCCGAACGGCTGGCTCTTCACGGCTCCGAATGGCGGCTGGGAATACCCCGCCTTTCTCGTGGCGGCGGCCGTCACCCATGTCCTGGCCGGCGACGGCGCCTTCGCGGTGAAGGCCGTCGGCCTGCCGATCCTCTCGGGCCCGGCGGTCTCGCCCAAGGCCGCCTGATCCACCCAGCCATTCCCGACTTGTTGAGGACGGTGCCCCCGGTGCCGTCCTCGTTCTGCCACGGAGACGACGATGACCAAGGTTCTGGTGCTCTACTACTCCACCTACGGCCATATCGAGCAGATGGCCTATGCGGTCGCCGAGGGCGTGCGTGAGGCGGGTGCCGAGGTGGTGGTGAAGCGGGTGCCCGAGACGGTGCCGCTCGAGATCGCCCAGAAGGCGCATTTCAAGCTCGACCAGCCGGCGCCGGTGGCGACGGTCGAGGAGCTTGCGGAATACGACGCCATCATCCTCGGAGTGCCGACGCGCTATGGCCGCATGGCCGGGCAGATGACCGCGTTCTGGGATGCGGCCGGAGCCCTCTGGGCCCGCGGCGCGCTCAACGGCAAGGTCGGCAGCGTGTTCTCCTCCACGGCGACGCAGCATGGCGGACAGGAGACGACGCTGTTCTCCGGCATCACCAACCTCATGCATTTCGGCATGGTGATCGTGGGCCTGCCCTATTCGTTCCAGGGCCAGATGACCCTCGACGAGATCACCGGCGGCTCGCCTTACGGCGCCACCACGATCGCGGGCGGACAGGGGCAGCGCCAGCCGAGCGAGAACGAACTCGCCGGCGCGCGATTCCAGGGCCGCCACGTGGCGCAGATCGCCGCGAAGCTGAAGGCCTGAACCCTTACCGATCCGCCGCGGCCCGGCGAAGGCGATCGTTGATCGCCTCGCCGAGGCCTGTCGGCGGGATCGGTGTCACCGCGATCGTTCCTGCGCCCGAAGCGTCGAGCGTTCGCAGGGACGAGAACAGGCGCGCGGCGGCCTCATCGAGGTTGCCGCCGCCGCTGAGATTGATGGAGGTCACGGCCCCCTCCAGACCCGCGGGCCGCGCGTTCCCGAACAGTAGAGCGGCCTCGCCCCCCCGGATTTCGGTCGCATCGAGCCGCACCAGCGCCCGCGGCGCGTAGTGCGAGGCGAGCATGCCGGGCGCCAGCGGCTTTGCCGCGCCCTCGCCGCCATCGAGGAGCGGACGCCCGAGCACGGCCTCCGCGGCCTCCCGTGGCACGCCACCCGGCCGCAGCAGGCGCGGCTCGCCCCCGATGCAGGCGATGATGGTGGACTCGACGCCGACCGCCGCAGCGCCTCCGTCCAGAACCGCGTCGATACGCCCGTCGAGGTCGCCGAGCACGTGGTCGGCGGTGGTGGGGCTCACCCGGCCGGAGCGGTTGGCGGAAGGGGCCGCGACGGGGCGCCCGACGCGCATCAGCAGATCGCGGGCCAGGGGGTGGGCGGGCACCCGCAGCCCGAGGGTGTCGAGGCCGGCGCGGGCGAGGTCCGAGACCGTGCAGCCGGGCGCCGCCGCCACCACGAGGGTGAGGGGGCCTGGCCAGAACGCCTCCGCGAGGCTCAGCGCCTGCCTATCGAAGACGCCTTGGCTCAAGGCGGCCTCCAGGCTCGGCACATGCGCGATGAGCGGGTTGAACCGGGGCCGCTCCTTGGCCGCATAGATCCCGGTCACCGCCTGCGGGTCCGTGGCGTCGGCGCCGAGCCCGTAGACGGTTTCGGTCGGGAACGCCACGAGCCCGCCGCCGCGCAGGAGGGCGGCGGCACGGTCGAGGCCCGCGGCGTCGGGGGCGAGGCGTTCCGTCATGGGGTCGCGGTTGCTTGCGGATCGTTCACGTCTAAACTATCTCGGTTCGAAGGCGGGTCTGCCCTTGTCGAAGCGGGTTTAAACGCGCGACCATGGGCGTCAACGACGAAGCTGCCGCCAGAGACGTCGGGAGGAGCATCAATGACCTATCGGGCGCCGGTCGCCGATATCGCCTTCACCATGCGCCATGTGGCGGGCCTCGACCAGGCCATCGCCGACGGATTGCACGGGGACCTCACCCTCGACCTCGTGGAGACGATCCTGGAGGAGGCGGGCCGCTTCGCCAACGACGTGATCGCGCCCCTGAACCGGGTCGGCGATACTCATGGCACCCCGTTCAAGGACGGCGCCATCACCATGCCGCCGGGCTTCAAGGAAGCCTACAAGGCCTGGACCGAGGCCGGCTGGAACGCGCTGCCGGGACCGGAGGCCTATGGCGGCCAGGGGCTGCCCGTGCTCCTCAATTCCGGCTGCGTGGAGATGTGGAACGCGGCGTCGCTCGCCTTCGGCCTTGGGCCGCTGCTCACCATGGGCGGCATCGAGGCGCTTGCGGCGCACGGCTCGGATGAGCTGAAGAGCCGCTATCTCGACAAGGTGGTGTCCGGCGAGTGGACCGCCACCATGAACCTCACGGAGCCCCAGGCGGGGTCGGACCTCGCGGCCCTGCGCACCCGCGCGGAGCGCAATGGGGACGGCACGTACCGGATCACCGGGTCCAAGATCTACATCACCTACGGCGAGCACGATCTCACGGACAACATCATCCACCTCGTGCTCGCGCGCCTGCCCGATGCGCCTCCCGGCACGCGCGGGATCTCCCTCTTCCTGGTGCCGAAGGTGCTGCCCGACGGCACGCGCAACGACCTGCGCTGCAACGGCATCGAGCACAAGCTCGGCATCCATGCCTCGCCCACCTGCACCATGGTCTATGGCGACGGGGGCGGCGCGACCGGCTGGCTCATTGGCGAGGAGAACCGGGGCCTCGCCTGCATGTTCACGATGATGAACAACGCGCGGCTCGCGGTCGGCATCCAGGGCGTCGCCATCGCGGAGCGCGCCTACCAGCAGGCCCTGTCCTATGCGGGCGAGCGCCGGCAGGGCCGCGCGCCGGGCAGCCCCGGCACGGAAATGAGCCCCATCATCGAGCACCCGGACGTGCGCCGGAATCTGCTCACCATGAAGGCGCTCACCGCAGCCGCGCGCTCCATCTGCCTTCTCACCGCCGCCTCCCTCGACCGGCACCACCGCGCCGCCGATCCGGCCGCCCGCAAGGCCGCGCACGAGCGCGCCTCCCTGCTGACTCCGGTCGCCAAGGCCTTCTCCAGCGACATCGGCGTCGAGGTCGCCTCCATCGGCGTGCAGGTGCATGGCGGCATGGGCTTCGTGGAGGAGACGGGCGCGGCCCAGCACCTGCGCGATGCGCGCATCCTGCCCATCTACGAGGGGACCAACGGCATCCAGGCCATCGACCTCGTGACCCGCAAGCTGCCGCTCTCCGGCGGAGAGACCGTGCGGGCGCAGATCGCCTCCATGCGCGCCACCTGCACGCGCCTCGTGAAGGAGGGAACTCCCGCCTTCGGGCTCACGGCGCCGCGCCTGCGCGAGGCGGTGGAGAGCCTCGACCGGGCGACGAGCTACATGCTGAAGGCGGCCGCCTCCAACAAGCCGGACGATGCCCTCGCGGGCGCGACGCCGTACCTGCGCCTTTTCGCGCTCGCCCAGGGCGGCGTGGCGCTCGCCGATGCGGCCCTCGCCGCGAACGCTCTGAGCCAGGCGGGCGATACGGATCCGGCGCACCCGGCCCGCATCGCGCTGTGCCGCTTCTTTGCCGAGAACGTCGCGACCGGCGCGCGGGGGCTCGAGGAGACGGTGCTGGCCGGCGCCGGCTTCGTCGACGACGCCCCGCTCGCCCTCGCGAGCTGATCACCTTCCCTTCCGCCCTTCCTCGCGAGGCCCCTCGATGTCGCTCAAAGGCAAGACCCTGTTCATCACCGGCGCCTCGCGGGGCATCGGCCTCGCCATTGGCCTGCGCGCGGCGCGGGACGGGGCGAACGTCGTCGTGGCGGCGAAGACCGCCGAGCCGCACCCGAAGCTCCCGGGCACCATCCATTCGGCGGCGCAGGAGATCGAGGCCGCGGGCGGCCGGGCCCTGCCGCTCCTCGTGGACGTGCGGGACGAGGAGGGCGTGAAGGGTGCCATCGACGAGACCGTGCGCACCTTCGGGGGCCTCGACATCGTGGTGAACAACGCGAGCGCCATCAGCCTCACGCCCACCACCATCACCGACATGAAGCGCTTCGACCTGATGCATCAGGTCAATACGCGCGGCACCTTCATGGTCTCGAAATACGCGATCCCGCATCTGGAGAAGGCGGAGAACCCGCACATCCTCATGCTCTCGCCGCCCCTCGACATGAAGGAAAAGTGGTTCGCGCCGAACGTGGCCTACTCGATCGCGAAGTACGGGATGAGCCTGTGCGTGCTGGGGCTCGCCGGCGAGCTGCGCGGGCGCGGCATCGCGGTGAACGCCCTATGGCCGCGCACCACCATCGCGACAAGCGCCATCAAGAACCTGCTCGGCGGCGACGACATCATGCGGGCGAGCCGCACGCCGGACATCCTGGCGGACGCGGCCTATGCGATCTTCAACAAGCCCGCGCGCTCCTTCACGGGCCAGTTCATCATCGACGACACGTTCCTGGCCGGCGAGGGGGTGACGGACTTCTCGTCCTACCGGATCGACCCCTCGGTGCCGCTCGCCCCGGACTTCTTCGTACCGGAGGATTCGGTGCCTCCGGCAGGCGCGCTGGCCTGAGGCACGCTTCCCGTCTCGGCATGGGAACGCACTGGGGCTGGCCGGCGCGCCTGCCTTGGTCACGCCCTCGTCTTTGTCATGAACACGCGCTAGGACACGGCGACGGCGGGAGAGCGTCGCCGGTCCTTCAACGATGCGGGGGCGTCGATGATCGTAACGCGCAAACGAATTGGTGACGCGAAGCTGCCGCGAAGGCTGGTCGCGAGCGGGGCGCATCGATGATCATTATCCATAGGCCTGCGACCTACCCCCACGCGGCAAGCGATGCGCTCGACCGGCATGTCTGGCAGCAAGGCGAGGCCATTCCCGCGGACGCCCTCTGGATCGACCTCATCGAGCCGACCCGGGAGGAGGACCGGCTGGTCGAGCGGCACCTCTCGATCGAGATCCCGACCCGCGAGGAGATGGCCGATATCGAGCCCTCCGAGATCCTCTATAACGAGAACAACGCCCGCTACATGACGGCGCGCATTCTCTGCCACTCGGAGACGGATACGCCGAAGCTCATCGACGTATCGTTCATCCTCACCGACAAGGCCCTTGTGACGGTGCGCTACGACGAGCCGCGCTCGTTCTCCATGTTCATGACCCGCGCCACGAAACCGGGCGGCTGCCAGCACCAGCCCGAGGCCGTGCTCGACGGGCTCCTGGAGACGATCATCGACCGGGCCGCCGAGATCCTCGGCAGCACGGGCCGCAAGATCGACCATCTCTCCCATTCCATCTTCGACAACGAAAAGAAGGGCGCGCGCCGGGCCGCCAGCTTCCGGGCCGTGCTGAAGGCGCTCGGCCGCAAGGGCGACATCATCTCGAACGTGCGCGAGAGCATGGTGTCGGTCGAGCGCCTGCTGCTCTTCCTTTCCGCCTCCATGCCGCGCCCGCAGCGCCCGGACCGCTTCCAGGCGGAATGGCGCACGGCCCTGCGCGACGTGCAGGCCATCGAGGAGCACTCGAACTTCCTGTCGAGCAAGGTGCAGTTCCTGCTCGATGCGACGCTCGGCCTCGTCGCCATCGAGCAGAACGACATCTTCAAGGTGTTCTCGGTGATCTCGGCGATCCTGCTGCCGCCAACCCTCATCGGCTCGATCTACGGCATGAATTTCGAGCGGATGCCGGAGCTGCGTTGGGAATTCGGCTACCCCATGGCCCTGACCTTGATGGTGCTCTCGGCCGTGCTGCCGTTCCTGTATTTTCGCTGGAAGCGCTGGCTTTAAGGCTACCTGATGACGCGGTCGATGAACGCTTGAGGATCCTCGTCGGTCGTGCAGCTCGCGGAGCCGTCGCTGTTGAGAAAGGCGGCGGCGCGGTCGATGAGCCGGCGGATGCCGGGGCCGATCACCTCGCCGATCACGACGACGTTCTGGGGATGGCAGGGCGGCTGCAGGGCCAGGATCGCGCCCTGGGCCAACTTGTCGAGCGCCTGGACGGTCTGTTCGAAAGCGGTCCGTGGTCCCGCTTCGAGCGCATCGTAGGCTGCGATGGCCGACGCCGCGCGGCGCAGGGGCGACCTGAGAAAGTAGTCGCGATAGCCGATGGGCTGCCAATGCGAGAGCTCCTCCACCACCGTCTCGTCGTAGGCGGCGAGCTCGATCAGCATCAGGACTTCGCTGTAATGGTTGAGGTAATCCGTGGAGAGGCCCGTCCGATCGGCCGGCCCGCCATCGGCCTCGCCGGACGGCGGAGCGCTCGGCCATTCGCGGGGGCTCGACGGCGCGCAAGGATCCACCACCCCGTGGTCATCCACAGGCTGGTTGGGGGAGGCGCTCGATCCTTCTGGATGGACAGCCAGCATGGCCTTCTACGCATGATGGAACGGCGCCACCGTGGCACCTATTCGCGAACAAATCGTTGCCTCAACGGGCCGCATGACGTTGCGGCATAAGGGTTTCAGGCCGGTAAGGAGTTGCGCCGATGTGCGGACGCTATGCGATCACCCTCGCGCCCGAGCTGTTCCGGGAAGCCTATGGCTATTCCGAGCAGCCCAATTTCCCGCCGCGCTACAACGTGGCCCCGACCCAGCCCGTGCCCATCGTCACCGAGGATCGGGGCGAGCGGCATTTCCGCCTCGTGCGCTGGGGTTTCCTGCCGGGCTGGGTGAAGGACCCGAAGGACTTTCCCCTCGTGATCAACGCCCGGGGCGAAACCCTGGAGACGAAGCCCACCTTCAAGGCCGCCCTGCGCCGCCGCCGCTGCGTCTTCCTCGCGGACGGGTTCTACGAATGGCAGCGCCGCGGCAAGGAGAAGGCGCCATTCCTCATCCGCCCGCGGGACCGCGGACCCCTGCGACTCGCAGGGTTGTGGGAAACCTACATGGATCCGAACGGGGGCGAGATCGACACCGCGGCCATCGTCACCACCGATGCCAACGGCACGCTGTCGGCCGTTCATGACCGGATGCCGGTGATCCTCGCCGCCAACGACGTGGGCGCCTGGCTCGACGTGCGCGACGAACGCGCGAGCGTCATGGGCCTCGTTCGACCCTGCCCCGAGGACTGGCTCGACATCGTTCCGGTGAGCGCCCGGGTCAATAAGGTGGCGAACGACGATGCGGACCTGCAGGTGCCGCTCGCGGGCCCGGAGCCCGCGCCGGTGACGGAGACCCGCAAGGCCGCAAAGCCCCGCTCCAGCGATGAGGACGAGCAGGGAAAGCTGTTCTGAACCTCTCGCCCTGTTCAGGGATCAGAGGCGCCGCTTCTTCACCTTGTCCCGCCGGAGCACGCCCACGAGCTCCACATGCGGCGAGTGCTTGAACTGGTCCACGGGCACCACCCGTTCCAGCCGGAAGCCCGCCTCGATGAGAAACGCCGCATCGCGGGCGAAGGTGCCGGCGTCGCAGGAGACGCTTACGACGAGGGGCACCTTGGACAGGGCAAGCTGGCGAGCCTGCGCTTCGGCGCCCGCGCGGGGCGGGTCGATCACGACCGCATCGAACCGGTCGAGCTCCAAGGTCAGAAGCGGGCGGCGGAACAGGTCCCGGGCTTCCGTTGTGACGCGCCGCAGGCCGGTGGCGGCCCGGAATGCCTTGTCGAGAGCCGCGATGGAGTTGCGGTCGGTCTCGACCGCATGGACCTCCGCGCTCTCGGCAAGCCGCAGCGCGAACGGACCGCTGCCCGCGAACAGATCCGCCACGCGCTTCGCGCCCGAACAGGCCTCCGTGACAAGGCGCGCGAGGGTGGCCTCGCCTTCGCGCGTCGCTTGCAGGAACGAGCCCGGCGGCGGCACGACGGCGGCGCGGCCCATGAGGATCACGGGCGGGCGGCGCTCCACCACCACGTCTCCGTGCATGGACAGGCGCGCCAGGTCGAGCGCGTTCGCAAGCTCCGTCAGGCGCAGGCGGTCCTTCTCCTTGGCGGGACCATGACCGCGCACGTCGATGTCGAACCCGGCTTCCGTGAGGGTGATCTGGATGTCGAGCGGCTTTTGCGGCTTTCGCAGAGCCTCCGCGACCGCGCGCGCCAGCTCCGGGGCCCGGTGCCTGAGGGCAGGTTCCGCGATGGGGCAATGGTCGATGGCGACGATGGTGTGGCTGCGCGCCTCCATGTAGCCGACCGCCATGCGCCCCTCGGGAAAGCGCGCATGGAGCGTGACGCGCCGGCGGCCCTCACCGTGGGCATCGATCAGCGGGTCCAGGGGCGCGTCGATCCGCGCGCGGCGCAGGGTCTCGGCCACCGCATCCCGCTTCCAGCCCTGGTAGAATCCATGCCGCATATGCTGCGTGGCGCAGCCGCCGCATGTGCCGAAATAGGGGCAGAAGGGTTCTTCCCGCTCCGGCGAGGGAGAATCGACCGAGACGAGATGCGCCCGCTCGCCCTCGCGCTCGATCGTCACGGTCTCGCCCGGCAGCGCATAGGGCACGAAGGCGGGCGCATTGCCCTCCACGATGCCGTCCGCCTTGGCGCCAATGCGCGCGATGGTCACCTGTTCAGCCACGGGTGTCGATCCTGTTCTCTTCACTGGAACGCGCGCTCGGCCGGTTACCCACGGCGCGCTCCCAAAAGGTATTCCCTGTTTCCGTCACCGCCCTCGATGGGGGACGGGACGACGTCGATCACGGCAAAGCCGAGGGCCGCGACGAACTGCGTCAGCTCGCGGCACACGCGGCGGCGCACCGCTTCGTCGCGCACGATGCCCTTCTTCACGAAGGCCGGCCCGGCCTCGAATTGTGGCTTCACGAGCACCGCCAGCGCCGCCTGAGGGGCGAGAAGCGCGACGGCCGGCGGCAGGACGAGACGCAGGGAGATGAAGCTCACATCCGCGACCAGCATCTCCACGGGCTCGGGCACGAGGGTTCGATCGAGCGCCCGGGCGTCGGTGCTCTCGAGGCTCACCACGCGCCGGTTGCCGTAAAGCGTCGGGTGCAATTGCCCGCGCCCCACATCCACCGCATAGACCCGCGCGGCGCCCCGCCCGAGCAGCACCTCCGTAAATCCACCCGTCGAGGCCCCCACATCGAGGCAGACCCGGCCCGCAGGGTCGAACCCGAAAGCATCGAGCGCGGCCGCGAGCTTCACCCCGCCCCGCGACACGTATGGGTGGGGCTCCTCCGCCTGGATCACCGCGTCGTCGCTCAGCGGCTCGGACGCCTTGCGCACGGGGGCGCCGTTCGCGGTCACGAGACCCGCGGCGATGGCCTCCTGGGCGCGGGCCCGACTTTGGAAGAAGCCGAGTTCCACGAGCATCACATCCGCGCGACGGCGATTCACAGGCGTCCGTCCTCCGCTTTCCGCACGTGCCCAGGGTTCTATATCCCCCAGCCCGCCCGAAGAGAACCAGGAGCATCCCATGCTGCATTTGAGCCGACGCCACCTCTTGGCCGGCGCGACGGCCATGGCCGCAGGCGCCATGGCGCCGCGCGCCTTCGCCCAGGCGCCCGCCGGGCCCTTCAAGCTCGACCCGCTGCCCTATGCGCCCGCCAAGAACGAGCCGCATATCGATGCGCAGACCATGGAGATCCACCATGGCCGCCACCACCAGGCCTATGTGACGAACCTCAATCAGGTGGCGAGCCAGAACGGGGAGGTGGGCCGGATGCCCCTCCACGAGATGCTGGCGAAGCTCGGCGAGTTGCCCGAGAGCATCCGCACCGCAGTGCGCAACAATGGCGGCGGCCACGCCAACCACACCATGTTCTGGCAGATCATGGGCGGCTCCGGCGGAGAGCCGCAGGGCGAGGTGCGACAGGCGATCGACCGGGATCTCGGCGGCTTGCAGAAGATGCAGGACGATTTCAACGCCGCGGGCGGCCGCGTCTTCGGCTCGGGCTGGGTGTTCGTGACCGTGGACCGTTCCGGCAAGCTCGCCCTCGTCAGCAAGCCCAACCAGGATACGCCGCTCATGGACGGGCAGCGGGTGCTGATGGGCAACGACGTGTGGGAGCACGCCTATTACCTCAAGTACCAGAACCGCCGCCCCGACTACCTCAAGGCCTGGTGGAACGTGGTGAACTGGAACGTGGTCTCGGAACGCTACGCGGCCGCGAAAGCCGGCACGCTCACGATCTGACGCGACCCGCCTCCTGCCGCATGCGGCAGGAGGCTGCCCCGCTTCAAGCCAGCTTCTTCAGGTTCGCCGCATCGCGGCCGAGCGCCTCGAACACCTTGGTGACGATGCCGTCCGCATCCAGGCCAGCCTCCGCATACATGCGCTCGGGCTTGTCGTGGTCGATATAGGTGTCGGGCAGCACCATGGTGCGGACCTTGAGCCCGCCCCGGTCGAGAGCGCCGCGGTCGGAGAGCAGCTGCAGCACGTAAGAACCGAAGCCGCCCATCGAGCCTTCCTCGACGGTGACGAGCACCTCATGCTCGCGGGCGAGCGCTAAGATCAGCTCCTCGTCGAGGGGCTTGGCGAAGCGCGCATCCGCGACCGTGGTCGAAAGACCGCGGGCCTCGAGCTCCTCGGCAGCCTTGAGGGCTTCCGCAAGCCGCGTGCCGAGCGAGAGCAGCGCCACGCGGCTGCCCTCCTTGACCACGCGGCCGCGGCCGATGGGAAGGACGGTGCCACGCTCGGGCATGTCGACGCCGACGCCCTCGCCGCGCGGGTAGCGAAAGGCGATGGGGCCGCTGTCATAGGCGGCGGCGGTCGCCACCATGTGGACGAGCTCGGCTTCGTCGGCCGCCGCCATCACCACCATGTTCGGCAGGCAGCCGAGATAGGCGATGTCGAAGGAGCCCGCATGGGTGGCTCCGTCGGCGCCCACGAGCCCGGCGCGGTCGAGCGCGAAGCGCACGGGCAGACCCTGCAGGGCCACGTCGTGCACCACCTGGTCGTAGCCCCGTTGCAGGAAGGTGGAGTAGATCGCGCAGAAGGGCTTGTAGCCCTCCGTGGCCAGACCTGCCGCGAAGGTCACGGCGTGCTGCTCGGCGATGCCCACATCGAAGGTGCGGTCGGGAAACGCCTTGGAGAACGCATCGACGCCCGTGCCCGTGGGCATGGCGGCCGTGACCGCGACGATCTTGTCGTCCCGCTCGGCCTCGCGCACGAGGCTGTCGCCGAACACCTTGGTGTAGGAGGGCGCGTTCGCCTTGGGCTTGGCTTGGGCACCCGTCACCACGTCGAAGGTGACGACGCCATGGTATTTGTCGGCGGAGGCCTCCGCCGGGGCGTAGCCCTTGCCCTTCTGCGTGACCACGTGGACGAGGATGGGCCCGGTCTCGGTGTCGCGCACGTTCTTGAGGATGGGCAGAAGATGATCGAGGTTGTGGCCGTCGATCGGGCCCACATAGAAGAAGCCGAGCTCCTCGAACATGGTGCCGCCGGTCCAGAAGCCGCGGGCATATTCCTCGGCCCGCGCCGCCTTCTCGTAGAAGAACTTCGGCAGCTTCTTGGCCAGCTGTTTGGCGGTTTCGCGCAAGGTCCGGTAGGTGCCGCCCGAGACGAGGCGGGCCAGATACGACGACATGGCCCCCACGGGCGGCGCGATCGACATGTCGTTGTCGTTGAGGATCACGATGAGGCGCGAATGCATGGCGCCCGCATTGTTCATGGCCTCATAGGCCATGCCGGCCGACATGGCCCCGTCGCCGATCACCGCGATGACGTTGTTCCGCCGACCGTCGAGATCGCGGGCGACGGCCATGCCGAGCCCTGCCGAGATCGAGGTGGAGGAATGGGCCGCGCCGAAGGGGTCGTACTCGCTTTCCGAGCGCTTGGTGAAGCCCGAAAGGCCCCCGCCCTGGCGCAGGGTGCGGATCCGGTCGCGGCGGCCGGTCAAGATCTTATGGGGGTAGGCCTGGTGGCCGACATCCCAGATGAGGCGGTCCTGGGGCGTGTCGAACACGTAGTGAAGCGCCACCGTGAGCTCGACCACGCCGAGCCCGGCACCCAGATGCCCTCCCGTCACGGAGACGGCGCTGATGGTCTCGGCCCGCAATTCGTCCGCCACCTGCCGCAGGTCACCCTCGGCCAGACGGCGAAGGTCCTCGGGCGTGCGGATCCGATCGAGAAGGGGAGTTGAAGGGAGCAACGGGGCCTCGCCAGGCACGTTTCTTTGTTAGCTTACGAACCAGATAGGGTTTCGGATCGCAGGGGTCAAACAAAGACAAAGCGGGGCCGGGCGGGCCATCCCCGCTTTACCCCGGTCGCGCGCCTCGAAAAGAGACAGGCGGTGTGGCTCAGCCGTCCACGTCGAGGGGCGTCGTGCCTGCGGCCTGGCCATCCGGCCCGACCGTGATCTTCTCGATTCGGGCCTCGGCCTTCTTCAGAAGCGCCTCGCAATGCTTCTTCAGGGCCTCGCCCCGCTCGTAAATGGCGATCGAGTCCTCCAGGGGGACGTCGCCCCGCTCCAGGCGTCGCACGATTCCCTCCAGTTCCTCGAGGGCCTGCTCGAAGGGAAGGGCGGTTTTCTTGGAGGTCTCGCTCATGGTTCGAGGGGTAGCGCGGTCCGGGGCGGGCTGGCAAGCGCGGCGCTTGGTCCGATGGATCTTTAGGCAAACCGCAGGGTGAACGGCTCGCCCGAGAAGGCTTCCGCGCCGCGGCCGATGGCCCGGATGGCCTCCACCATGCGGCCCTGGCGGCCGAGGATGTCGTCGGCCACGGCGACGAGGCGGAGGTTGGGGGTGGCGCTCGGCGAGGCGGCGCGGAGCATCCCGGCCAGCTCCGATTCGTCCCGCTCGGGCGCCAGGGCGCAGGCGGTGATGTAGGCCGCCGCGGTGGAGCGGCTGATCCCGGCCCAGCAATGGAACACCAGCGGCGCCTCCCGGCCCCAGGCCCGGACAAAGGGGAGAAGCTGCTCCACGTGCTCGCGGCCCGGCAGCACATGGCCGTCGAGGGGCTCCACGATGTCGCTCATGCCGATGAAGAGGTGGCGCTCGGGAGCAATGGAGGCGGGGCGCTCCACCGGGGAGCCCACATTGATCAAGGTCACCACATGGCTCGCCCGGTGCTCCATGACGGTGTCGTGGAGGCGGGCAAGAGGACAGACGTGCAGGGTCGGCATGGCGGGATCCGGTTCCGGTGGCACGGGGCAGGGTAGCCCCTCATGGGTCAGGCGCCCGATGCGGCGTGATGCAGCGCCGAGACGCGCGCCCGGAAGCGGGCCTCGGCCTCGCCGATGGGCCAGGGCTCCAGAAGGGGAGCGATGGAGCGGGGCAGGGGATCGGGGCGGCCGAAATAGCGCAGGGCCTCGTCCCGGGCAAAGCCCGCAAGATGCGTCGCCTCGAGAAAGGCCGCCTGTCGGTCGGCCTTCTTGATGAGCCGTTTCAAGGCGGCCGACGGCTCCGGGGGCAAGCCGAAATGGAGGTGGATCGCCGCGAGGAGCCGCGCCTCCACGGCCTTGTAGGCATCGCCGACCACCGCCTTGAAGGGCGATATGATGTCGCCGATCACGTATTCGGGGGCATCGTGGAGCAGGATGGCGAGCCGCCAGGGGGCCGGGGCCTCGGGCTCCAGATGGCCGGCGATGGCATCGACGAGCAGGCTGTGCTGCGCCACCGAGAAGATGTGCTCGCCGACGGTCTGCCCGTTCCAGCGCGCGACGCGGGCGAGGCCATGGGCCAAGTCCTCCAGCTCCACGTCGAGAGGCGAGGGGTTGAGGAGATCGAGGCGGCGCCCGGAGAGCATGCGCTGCCAGGCGCGAGGCTCCTTCGCCATCACCTGCGTCCCGTGACGATGGAAGGGAGGCTGGCAGCCATCAGCGCCTCTCGGCGAGCGCCGCGCATTCCGCGTGGCGGAAGCAGCCGACCAGATGGTCGTTCACCATGCCGACCGCCTGCATGAAGGCGTAGACGATGGTGGGGCCGACGAAGTTGAACCCCTCGGCCTTGAGGCTTTTGGACATGGCCCGGGAGATGTCGGTTTCCGTCGGCACGGCGCCGCGCCCCGCGCGATTCGTCTGCAGGGGACGGCCGTCGAGATGCTTCCAGAGAAAATGCGAAAAGCCCTCGCGTTCCTGGATCGTCAGCCAGGCCTTGGAGCTGCGGATCGTCGCCTCGATCTTGGCCCGGTTGCGCACGATGCCCCGGTCCAGCATCAGCGCCTCCACGTGGCTCTCGTCGAACCGGGCGATCACGGCCGGATCGAAATCCGCGAAGGCCTGCCGGAAGGCGTCGCGCTTTCTGAGGATCGTGATCCAGGAGAGGCCCGCCTGGAAGCCGTCGAGGATGAGCTTTTCGAACAGCGCCCGGTCGTCCCATTCGGGCACGCCCCATTCGGTGTCGTGATAGGCCACGTAGAGCGGGTCGGTGCCGGGCCACCAGCACCGGTGCCTGTGGTCGGGATGGGCGATGAGGCCGTCGGTCATGGAACGGGTTTAGCGGATTCCTGCGCCGAAGCGAGTCGGGCGGCTAGCGCGCTTCCAGCATGGGCCGGAAGTTTTCGAGCCATTCCCGCAGCCAGGCCTCGAAAGCGGCCTTCGCGGCGTCCTCGGTCGCGCCGTATCCCCACACGTCCTCCTGGAGCGGCGTCGCCCAGATCCAGAAGCGGTTGCCCCCGTCATAGGCCACATTGCCGACCTCGATCCGACCCACATGGCCGATGAAGCGCTGGAGCGGAACGCCGGCGACCGAGTCTTGCGTCCACGTGATCGCGCTCACGAAGCGAGCGCCGCATCGCCCGGGAAGGGAAAACGGATCCAGTCCGGCCGCTCGAGACGGATCGGCAGGCCGCCCGCCCGCAGCGTCTCGCCGGCGGCGAGCGCTTCGGCGGCCCGGTCGAGGCGGATCATCACGAGGCCTCTTCCCGCAACGCCGGTGCCGGTCTTGCCCAGGCTGCGCTCGCCCGCCGTCACCTCGACACCCGGCTCCGCCACCGCGCCCTCCGGATAGGTCACGGGAAGGATGCGCGTGCGCGCCGTGCCCCGATGCTGCATGCGGGAGACCACTTCCTGGCCCACGTAGCAGCCCTTGTCGAAATCGACGCCCGCGAGCTGGTCCATCAGCGCTTCGTGCGGGAAGGCGTCGTTGAAGAGGAAATCCTTGCCGCCTTCGGGCACGCCGAGCGCGATGCGGTGGGCGTGGTAGGCCTCCACCGGCCCCGGCGTGAGTTCCGCCACGTCCTCCTGCGCGACAAGGGCGCGCCAGCCAAGGGCAGGGAGGCGCGGATCCGTGGCGACGAGACCGATCTCGTCGTTGGGCCGCCGGGTCTCGCCCCAGCCGGCCACAACCGCGAGGCTGTCGGAGCGGTCCTCCACGCTGACCTTGGCGCGCAGCTTGTAGAAGCCGAGGCGCTTGGCGAGGTCCGGCGCATAGGCCTTGAGCACGTCGAGCATGTAGCCGCCGCCGGCTTCCTCGGGTGCCTGGAACACGATGAAATCGAACAGGATCTTGCCCTGGGGCGTGAGCAGAGCGCCAAGACGCGCGGCCTCGGGCGTCACGCGGTCGATGGCGCAGGTGAGAAGGCCGTCGAGGAAGGTCTTGGCGTCTTCGCCGAAGACCCGCACCACGCCGCGGTCGTCGAGATGGGCCGTGGGCATCGCCGCTCCGGTTTCTGTTGCGCTTCGAGCCATAGGAGGGGGCCGCACCGCTCCGGTTGCTCTCCGTTCCGGCCTGACATATGCCCGAGGCCGTGATCCCTCAAGGGCAGGCGCCGGCGGCCTGCCGGCCAAGGACAGCCCCATGCCCCAGACCTTCGACCTCATCCTCAAGGGCGGCACCGTGGTGAACCAGGATGGGCGGGCCGACCGCGATGTGGGCGTGACGGGCGGGCGCATCGCCGCCATCGGCGACCTCTCCCGGGCGGATGCCGGGCGCATCGTCGACTGCCGGGGCCTGCACATCCTGCCGGGCGTCATCGACAGCCAGGTGCATTTCCGCGAGCCCGGCCTCGACCACAAGGAGGACCTGGAAACGGGCTCCCGCGCGGCCGTGATGGGCGGCGTCACCACGGTGTTCGAGATGCCGAACACGGATCCGCAGACGACGACCCCCGAGACCCTCGCGGACAAGGTGCGCCGCAGTCATCGCCGCATGCATTGCGACTTCGCGTTCTGGGTCGGCGGCACGCACGAGAATGCGCGCGACGTGGCGGAGCTCGAGCGCCTGCCGGGGGCAGCCGGCATCAAGGTGTTCATGGGCTCGTCCACGGGCTCGCTTCTCGTGGAGGACGATTCTGGCGTCGCGGAGATCCTGCGCCGCACGCGCCGGCGCGCCGCCTTCCACTCGGAGGACGAGGCGATGCTGCGCGAGCGGCGCGACCTGCGCGTGCCGGGCGATCCGCGCTCGCATCCCGTGTGGCGCTCGCCCGAGGTGGCGCTCGCCTGCACGGAGCGCCTCGTGCGCATCGCCCGCGAAACGGGCGCGCGCATTCACGTGCTCCACATCTCGACGGGCGACGAGATCGCCTTCCTGCGCCACCACAAGGATGTGGCCTCCGTGGAGGCGACGCCGCATCACCTAACGCTCTGCGCGCCCGATGCCTACGAGCGCCTCGGCACCCTCGCGCAGATGAACCCGCCCGTGCGCGATGCCGCTCACCGGCAGACGATCTGGGAGGGTGTTGACGAAGGCGTCGTCGACGTTCTCGGCTCCGACCACGCGCCGCATACCCGCGAGGAGAAGGCGAAGGAATATCCCAACACGCCCTCCGGCATGACGGGCGTGCAGACCCTCGTGCCGATCATGCTCGACCATGTGAATGCGAGCCGCCTGACGCTGGAGCGCTTCGTCGACCTCACGAGCGCGGGCCCGAAGCGCCTCTTCGGAATCGCGCGCAAGGGCCGCGTCGCGGTCGGCTACGATGCGGATTTCACGGTGGTGGACCTCAAGCGCACGGAGACGATCACCAATGAGTGGATCGCCTCGAAATGCGGTTGGACTCCCTACGACGGCGTCACCGTCACGGGCTGGCCCGTGGGCACGGTGGTGCGCGGAAACGTGGTGATGTGGGAGGGCACGCTCGAGACGCCGGCGCAGGGCGAGGTGGTGCGGTTCGAGGAGACGCTCAGGGGGTGAGAGCAGGATCGTTCGGCTGCGGACGAAGTATCTGCAATCGACGCCTGCGGCTCTCAACCCTATGCTCGGGTAATAAAGTCACGCCGATCGCGGCTCGCGGTGAGCCTTCTTGTCGGGGCGGCTCCGGAGTCCCATAGCCGTGAACGACGCCCTTTCCTCCCTCGCGAGCCTCCTGCCGGTCTTCACAGCCTACATCCTGGCCGCAGCGAGCCCGGGGCCCAGCAACATGGCGATCATGGGGGCCGCCATGCATTCGGGCCGGGCGCACGGCTTGGCGCTGGCCCTGGGGGTGCTGACGGGCTCCATGACCTGGGCGACGCTGGCGGCGACCGGGATTGCGGTCGTGCTGGCCACCTACGCGTATGTGGCGACTGCGATCAAAATCGGGGGAGGGCTCTACCTCCTGTATTTGGCCTGGACATCGGCGAAGTCGGCCCTGGCCGTGAAGCCGCCGCTGGCCGCGGCCGACCAGGGTCGGGCGGCGCTCGGTGTTTTCTACCGGCGCGGGTTGATGCTTCACCTCACCAATCCCAAGGCCGTCTTCGCCTGGCTCGCCATCATGTCGCTGGGCGTCGGGGTCGAGCCCTCGCCGTCGCGCGTCGCTGCCACCGTGGTGGGCTGCGCGGTGCTCGGGCTTTGCATCTTCGGCGGCTACGCGCTCGTCTTTTCGACCACGCCCATGGTGCGCCTCTACCAGAAGGCCCGCCGCTCGATCGAGGCGACGCTGGCGCTCTTCTTTGGCTATGCGGGCTTCAAGTTGCTGTTGTCGCGCGCCTGACGGCGTTGCCGAAGCGTCGAAGGGGAGCGGATCTCGCGATCACGCTCCCCTTCGAATTCGTCAGGCCGGAATGGGCCGGATCAGTGCTTCAATCCCGTGGAGAAGCCGCCGCCGCGGATCTTGTCGGGCAGGCCCTCGGCATATTGCGCCACCGCCTCCTCGCCATAGGTGGCGACGAGTTCCATGAAAGCCGCGAAGAGAGCCGCCTGGGCCATGTAATCCGCATCGAGCCCATCGAGTTCGGCCTCGGCGAAAGCCTCGGTCACATAGCTCAAGGCCGCCTGCTTGATGGCGCTCGATTCCGCGAGGTCGTCGAGAAAGACGTCGTTGTCGTTCATGATCATGGCCCCCTGATCGGGGGCGGCGCGAGTTCGTGATGTTCGAATCTAGAGGTCGCGCCGCCCCGCCGCCAGCATCACCTTGCGAAGCGGTTAACGCGAGTGACGCGCGGACCAAATTATGTGGATAAATCAAACGCTAGAGACGAGTTGGGTGACGTTGGAGCACCCTTCGCGGCCGGCCTTGCGTCAGCCCCCGTAGCGGCCCGACAAGCCGCGGGCGATCTGGTCGCCCTCCTTGAGGTAGCGGTTCGTCGCCTCCGTGGCCGAGGGGGTGCAGACCCGGTAGGTGAGGGCGAAGGCCCGGTAGCCGCGGTTATAGGCGCCCGCCAGCCGCTCCTTGCGCCCGGGCGTGGTGCCCTCCGCATCGAGGAGCTGCTGCATCCGCTGGGGCCATTCGCCCGCGTCCGGCGTGGTGCAGAGCGAGCGCAGGAAGGCGACCGACCCGATGATCTCGGCCATCCGCAGCAACTCCTTCTCGTAAGGGGCCGGCGGCGGCTCGGGCACGGGCGCGGCCTGCTGCTGCTGCGGGGGCTGCGCCGCGCCCTGGCCGGGCTGGGCCGGGCGGCCTTGAGGCTGCGGCTGCGTGGGGGCGGGGGCCGCGGCGGGTGGGGCGCGGCGAGGCTGGGGCTGGGGCGCCGGCCGGTATTGCGGCGGGATGTATTGCGGAGGCGGCGGTGGGCGGAACAGCCGCTCGAAGAAGCTCTGGGCCGATGCCGGGCCGGGCAGGACGGCCGGCAGCGCCACCAGCGCGGCGGCCAGGATCGCGGCGGGGCGGCTCACGCGTCCCCGTGCTCCCGGGCGAGCGCGAAGGCGCGTCGCAGCACGTCCCCGAGCCCCGGCGTCGTCGGCAGGCTGTCGATCTCGTTGAGCGTGATCCACCGGATCTCCCGCGCCTCTGGTCCTGTCTGGGGTTCGCCGGCGACCCAGCGGGCGGCATGGGCGGCGATCACGATGTGAAGCCTTACACGGCCATCCCCGTCCCGTTCAATCACCTCGACGGGCGTCACGAAGCCGAGAAGCGTGGCCTCAACCCCGGTCTCCTCTCGAAGTTCCCGCAAAGCGGCCTCGCCGAGGGTCTCACCCAGCTCCACCCGGCCGCCGGGGAGGGAGAACAGCCCCTCCATCGGCGCCTGGCCACGGGCCGCCAGCATCACGAGCCCGTCGCGGAAGACGGCGACGGAGGCGCACAGCACCGCATGCGCGGTGTAGAATCGGTCGGCGGTCATCGGTCGGTGTCCCCCGCCACCACATAGCGTGCGCGCGGACGGATGAGCGAGCCCTGCGCCTGCTGTTCCACCGCATGGGCAAGCCAGCCGACCGTGCGTCCGGTCGCGAACAGCGCGAAGGCGGCGCCCTCCGGCAGATCGTAGCTCGTCTCGGCCAGGACGAGCGCCACGTCGATGGAAGGCGCCTCGCCGAAGGCGCGCTCCATCGCATCCAGAAGGATGGCGTCCGTGGGATGCAGAGGCAGATGCGCGAGGAGGGCCGAGGCGCGCGGGTCCCCGCCGGGGTAGAGCGGATGGCCGAAGAGGGGGCTTGGGGGGGCGTCTCCCTCGGCCGCCACCACGCGGGCAAGGCCGCCGGGTTCGCGGCATCGGCGCAGGAGATCCCTCGCCCTGTCGGTCGCGCCGCCGTGCCGGGGGCCGCTGAGGGCGGCAAGCCCCGCGATCGCCGCATGGTGCAGCGACGCGCCCGTGGAGGCTGCGACCCGCACCGCGAAGGCGGAGGCGCTGAGCTCGTGGTCCGCGCAGAGCACGAGCGCCCGGCGGATCGCCGACGCGGCCTTGGGCGCGCCCCAGCCTCGCGCGAGATGCTCGTGGAGGGGCTCAAGACCGGGATCGGACCCTGTCGCGGCCGCCGCCATGAGGCGCAGCACCGCCGCGACGGTGGCCGGCCTGTCGGCGCCGGGCGCCTGTTGCGCCAGAAGGCCGATGGCGCGGGCGAGGAACGCGGACGAATCCGCTGGTGGACCGCGAAGATCGGCAATGGCCGGAGAAGGGCGGTCGAAGGCATCCGCCGGGAGTCCGGGAACAAGGAGGCGGGCCGCATCCTCGAGGGCCGCGGTTTCCGAAAACGCGATCGCATTCGCGTCCCTGTAGTAGAGCCGGCCCTCGTTGATCCGGGTGAGGCCGGTCTCCAGGACCGGGAGGCCCCAATCGAGGGCGCTCGCTGCCGCAGCGGTCGGGCGGCGCAGACGCGTGCGCCGGCGGATCAGCGCCTCCACGTCGTCGGCCGCATAGAGCCGCTCGCGCGGATCCCGGGGCGAGGCGAAGGAGCGGATCAGCCCACGGCTCACATAGGCGTAGAGGCTCGTCCGGCTGATGCCGAGCCGGCCGGCGGCCTCGGAGGCGGCGACGAGGTCGATGGATCGAGCCATAGGTTGATATGTTGATTCAAGATTGACGCTTTGCCAAGCCCGATCATGCTCCTCGTCCAAACAGGAGCGTTTCCATGAGCAATGGACTTGATGACGTGATCGCCGCCGAAACGGTGCTCAGCCACGTGGATGGGGAGGCTGGCCGCCTCATCCTGCGCGGGCATGACCTCGAGGCCCTGGCCGGGCGCGTCTCCTATGAGGCCGCCGTCGCGGTCCTGTGGGACGATCTCGTTCCCGGCGCCGGCCAAGAGGCCGTCATCCGCCGGCGCCTCGGGGCGGCCCGGGCCAGTGCCTTCGCGCTGTTGGAGCCGCTCGCGCCCGCCCTCCGCTCGCTCCAGCCGGTCGAGGGCATGCGCCTTCTGCTCGCGGCCCTGCCCGATGCGGCGGAGGATCACCCGTCGCTGATGGTCGGGGCCGCCGCCACCGCCGCTTCCATGGCGATCCGGGCCGCGACGGGCCAACCGCCCGTCGCGCCCGATCCGGAGGCCGCCCATGCGGCGGACCTCCTGCGCATGATCCGGGGTGGGTCCGTGGATGCTGAAGAAGCGCGCGGGCTCGACACGTATCTCGTGACGATCCTCGATCACGGGCTCAACGCCTCCACCTTCGCGGCCCGGGTGGTGGCCTCGACCGAGGCGGGTCTCCCCTCGGCCATCCTGGCCGGGCTCTGCGCCCTGAAGGGGCCGCTTCACGGGGGCGCTCCGGGCCCGGTTCTCGACATGCTCGACGCCATCGGGTCCCCGGAGCGGGCGGAGGCTTGGCTCGACGATGCGATCGGCCGGGGCGAGCGGCTGATGGGCTTTGGCCACCGGATCTATCGGGTGCGCGATCCGCGGGCGGATGTGCTCAAGGGGGCGGTAGCGCGCTTGCGGTCGGGCACGAACCGAATCGCGTTCGCGGAGGCGGTGGAGGCCGCTGCCCTGCGGGTGCTCGCCCGGCGCAAGCCTGGGCGGCGGCTCGACATCAATGTGGAGTTCTACACCGCATTGCTGCTCGATGCGCTTGGCGTCCCGCGGGAGGGGTTCACGCCGCTCTTTGCCGTCGGTCGCAGCGCCGGCTGGGTCGCACACGCGATCGAGCAGCTTCGGGTGGGCCGCATCATCCGGCCGCAATCGCGCTATGTGGGGCCGTGGCCGGCCGAGGCCGCGTGAGGCCGTGCCTCAGACGTGCTGGCCGCCATTGATGTGGAGCTCGGCGCCGGTCACGTAGGAACTCGCCTCGGTGCACAGGAAGTAGATCGCCTTGGCCACCTCGTCCGGGGTGCCGAGACGGCGCATGGGCAGTTGCTCCACGATCTTCTCGGTGCCGGGGGAGAGAATGGAGGTGTCGATCTCGCCGGGCGAGATGGCGTTCACGCGCACCCCGAGCGGCCCGAAATCCCCGGCCATCTCACGGGTCAGGGCCGCGAGCGCGGCCTTCGACGTCGCGTAGGCGGCGCCGGCGAAGGGATGGACGCGGGAGCCGGCGATGGAGGTCACGTTGACCACCGAGCCCTTGGCCCGCGTCAGCTCGTCCACGAGACCGCGGGCCAGCATGATCGAGGCAAAGAAGTTCACGTGAAAGACGTGGATCCAATCCTCGTAGGCCGTATCGATGGCGCCGAGCCGGGAGCCGCCTTCGCCCTTGGGCGAGATTCCCGCATTGTTGACGAGGGCGTGCAGCACCCCGCCTTCCACGGCAAGGCGGCCCTTTACCTCCTCGATGGCGCGGCGCGTGTCGTTCGCGTCGGCGAGGTCTACCTGAAGGTGATCCTCTGGCCCCATCTCCCACGGGCAGTTCTCGGGAAAGCCGTGGCGCGAGCAGGTGATCACACGCCAGCCCGCGGCCGAGAAGCGCTTCACCGTGGCATGCCCGATGCCGCGGCTTGCGCCGGTGAGCAGCATGATGCGGCGGGGAGTGTTGGACGACATGGAGGACCCGTGCTGGAACGGGGCGGACCCTATCCTGCGCAGGCTCGAATGGCGAGAGGCGAGGGGGCCTGCTCCCGCCGCATGGCTTTCAGCGATGCAGGCCGACAATGAAAACGTGAGGAACGCCGTCGTGGCGCTCCCTCACGGGTAGAGCCGCTCCTTGCGCCATCCGTCCTCGTGCCGGTGGAAGACCACCCGGTCGTGCAGGCGGAACGGCCGGTCCTGCCAGAACTCGATGGAGACCGGCGCGATGCGAAAACCCGTCCAATGGGGCGGGCGAGGGACCTCGCCGATGGCGTGCTTCGCCGTGTAGAGCGCCACCGCCTTTTCGAGGGCAAAGCGGCTCTCCAGAGGCCGCGATTGCTGGCTCGCCCAGGCGCCGATGCGGCTGTCCCGGGCCCGGCTCTGGAAATAGGCATCCGCCTCCGCGTCGCTCACGAGGGTGACGGGACCGCGCGCCCGGACCTGCCGGCGCAGGCTCTTCCAATGCAGCACGATCGCGGCCTTCGGCGTGGCGAGAAGCTCGCGGCCCTTGTTCGATTCCGTGTTGGTGTAGAACACGAAGCCGCCGGGATCCGTGCCCTTCAGCAGCACCATGCGGACATTGGGCAAGCCCTCCGGGTCCACGGTCGCAAGCGCCATGGCGTTGGGATCGTTGGGTTCCGTGCGGGTCGCCTCCGCGAGCCAGGCCTCGAACAGGGCGAAGGGCTCCCCGGCCTCGGTGAAGTCACCACTTGTTAACGGTTCCAGGGTTTTATCCACGGTTGTGTCTTTCGCGTAAGTGGGGTTTCGACGCGTGACGAGGATCGGTGCGCGCCGTTTGTATAGGACAGGCCAGGATTGGCGCGAAGTGGCATGTCGCCGGTTCGGCCCCGTCCTCGCTGTCGCGGCCCTGGCCCTCGCGGCCGGCGGCTGCAGCATGACCTTCCCGATGACCTCGCTCGTCGAGGAGCCGACGACGACGCAATCCATCGCGCCCCGGGTCATCTCCCCCCTCTCGCCCGATCTCGGCGAGGAGGATTGGCGCCGCGCCAAGGCCGCGCTCGCTGTCGCCCTCGATCCCCAGGGCGCCGGCTCCCAGGTCTCCTGGGACAACCCGGACACCACCCTCAAGGGCACCTTCACCCCTGTCGGCCAACCCTTCGTGAAGAGTGACGAGATCTGCCGGGCCTTCCTCGCCACCATCACGGGCCAGGCGAGCCAATCGTCTCTCCAGGGCACCGCCTGCCGCCCCTCGGGCAGCGAATGGGCCATCAAGGACGTGAAGCCTTTCAAGAAGGCCTGACCGGCGCTTCGAAGCGTCCAGGATCGCTGCGGGCGTTAAGCCTTACAGAAAGACCTGACGGGCTTGGCCCACGGCACGCGCCCGGCATCGTTGCAAAGGCGCAACACTTCCCCCATATGCCGGACGATGCCGCGTGCCTTTTCGGCCAAGACCGGCGGCAGACCGGATTTCAAACGATGCGCAACCCTTACGACATCCTCGGCGTGCCGAAATCGGCGAGCGAGGCGGAGATCAAGAAGGCGTTCCGCAAGCTCGCCAAGCAGTACCACCCGGATCGCAATTCGACGGACCCCAAGGCCAAGGACAAGTTCGCGGAGGCGAACGCCGCCTACGAGATCCTTGGCGACGAGACGAAGCGGGCCCAGTTCGACCGCGGCGAGATCGACGGGGACGGCAAGCCGCGCTTCCAGGGCTTTGGAGGCGGAGGCGGCGCCCGGCCTGAAGACTTCGAGGGCTTCCCCTTCGGTTTCGGCGGCGGGTCCGGGTTCGGCCGCCGCTCGTCCCGCGGCGCGGGCCCTGGCGGATCGGAGGACTTCATTTCGCAGATCTTCGGCGAGGCCTTCCGCTCGGCCGGACCGGGGGCGGGGGCCGCGGAGGGCATGCGCCGCGCCCGTTCGCCGAAGGGCGAGGACGTTTCGGCCACCGTGACCGTCACGCTGGAGGAAATCGCCGCCGAGGCGACGAAGCGGGTCGCCCTTCCGACCGGCCGCGAGGTCGACATCAAGATTCCCCGAGGCGTCGCCGACGGGCAGGTGATGCGCCTGCGCGGGCAGGGGGCCGGGGCGCCGGGGGTCAATCCGGGCGATGCGCTCCTCACTATCAAGGTGGCGCCCCATCCGGTCTTCACGGCGGAGGGGACCGACCTGCGCCTGCGCTTTCCGGTCGAGATCGAGGAGGCTGTGCTCGGCGGCTCGGTTCGGGTGCCCACGCTCACGGGCGCCGTCACCATGACGATTCCGCCCATGACCCAGACGGGCCGCACCTTCCGCCTTCGCGGCAAGGGCCTGCCGGGCAAGGCCGGTCCGGGCGACCTCCTAGCGACGGCCGAGATTCGCCTGCCCGAGCTCGTGGACGAGGCGCTCATGGATTATGCGCGCCAGCGCAAGGCCGCCAAGGCCGAGTAGAGAAGGCCGCGCAACCGTTGCGATGGCTGGGCGGACCTGATGTGGGGCCGAGGAGAGGAGGGCGCGGCGATCCTTCGCGATTCCCGGGCGGACCTGACGTAGCGCCACCACTTCCCCCGGTCACCTACGTCGGTTAAAGAGCCCGCTTGCTTTCCTTCCTTCTCGACGGATTCAGGTGATTCATGGCGGAGACGACGGCGCCCGGCATTCTGGCTGGCAAGCGCGGCCTCATCATGGGCGTGGCGAACAACCGGTCGATCGCCTGGGGCATCGCTGACGCGGCGCGCCGGCATGGCGCCGAGCTCGCCTTCACCTACCAGGGCGATGCCCTCAAGAAGCGGGTCGAGCCGCTCGCCCAGTCCCTCGGCGCCCATGTGGTCGGCCATTGCGACGTGACGGACCCGGCGACCATCGATGCCGTCTTCGACGAGGTGGGCCGTCTCTGGGGCTCCCTCGACTTCGTGGTCCATTGCATCGCCTTCTCGGACAAGGACGAGCTCACCGGCCGCTACGTGGAGACCACGGAGGGCAACTTCACCAAGTCGCTCCTCATCTCCTGCTATTCCTTCACGGCCGTGGCGCAGCGCGCCGAGAAGCTGATGACGAAGGGCGGCTCGCTCCTCACGCTCACCTATTACGGCGCCGAGAAGTGGATGCCCCATTACAACGTGATGGGCGTCGCCAAGGCGGCCCTCGAGGCCTCGGTGCGCTATCTTGCGGCCGATCTCGGGCCGCAGAACATTCGCGTCAACGCCATCTCGGCCGGCCCGATCAAGACCCTCGCGGCCTCGGGCATCGGCGACTTCCGCTACATTCTCAAGTGGAACGAGTACAACTCGCCGCTCCGCCGCACCGTCACCATCGAGGAGGTGGGCGAGACCGCCGCCTATCTCGTCTCCGACATGTCCCGCGGCGTGACGGGCGAGATCATGCATGTGGATGCGGGCTACCACGTGGTCGGCATGAAGAACCCGGAAGCTCCGGACCTCTCGCTCGACAAAGAGGGCGCGTGAGCGCCTCGGCCGATCACGACGGCGACATGGCCCTGGACGCGGAGGCCTCGGCTCCCCACAAAGGCGCCGTGAACGAGACCCGTCCGACCCTTTACTTCATCCGCCATGGGGAAACCGACTGGAATCTGGAGGGGCGCCTCCAGGGCCAGAAGGATATCCCGCTCAACGAGCTCGGCCGCGTTCAGGCCGAGGAGGCCGGTCGGCGCCTTGCGGGCCTCGTGGAGCGGGTGGACGACCTCGACTATTTGGCGAGCCCCATGACCCGCACCCGCGAGACCATGGAACGGGTGCGCGGCGCCATCGGCCTTCATCCCCAGACCTACCGCACCGACGAGAGGCTCGTGGAGCTCACCTTCGGCGAGCTGGAAGGCATGACCTGGAAGGAAGTCCGGAAAACGCTGCCGCAAGTCGCCGCCGCCCGCGAGCGGGACAAATGGAGCTACGTGCCGCCCGGCGGGGAGAGCTACGCGATGCTGGCCGAGCGGGTTCGCCCGGTCCTCGACGAGATTCGCCGGGACACGGTGATCGTCGCCCATGGCGGCGTCGCCCGAGCCTTCCTTGCGGTCGCCTGCGGCGTCTCCCGCCGCCACGCCGCGAGCATCGATATCTGGCAGGGTCGGATCCTGTTGATCCAGAACCGCAGCCATCGTTGGATCTGAGATCGCGGAGCTGAAAAGAGTACGTGCCGGTGGTGGTCGGAGCGCATGGCCGTGCTCCGCAATCGACACATGCGTCGGTAAAGCCTGTGCGTGCTCCACAAGGATTGCTGCGCCCCTACATTGACACAAAACGGCGCCCATGTAGCTCTGGTTGAAACATCAGAACACTTGGGGCATCGCGTGCAGTCATTCCCACTTGGACTTGCGGCCATTTTCCTCTTGGTCGGCCCCGCCTCGGCCGAGACCATCCAGCGGACCGTCAAGGCCAACGCCAAGACTACGGTCGGCGGCATCTTCATCTTCAACACCACGACATGCTCGGGCTCCGTGATCCCGGACGCGAAAGTGGGCGAGCAGCCGCGCAACGGCAGCGTCGTCGTGCAGGTGCAGACCACCACCCTTGGCAAGCAGGGCGAGTGCGCCGGTCACAAGGTGACCGGGCCGGTTTTCGTCTACACGCCGAACAGGGGCTTCACCGGCACTGATTCCTTCACCATCGAGTACCCCTTCGCACGGGCGGAGAGCCGGCCGGCGACCCTGATGAGCCGTACCTACCAGCTTCGCGTCGAGTAGCCTGGACGGCAGGCGTCGGCGGACATGGAGCCGGCGGCAATCGTTCTCCGCCGCCTTGTCGGTTTGACCTCACCCGCCCCGCTCCTTAAAGGACGCCGCGAGGTCCCGCGTCCCATGTCCCACAACACCTTCGGCCATCTCTTCCGCGTCACCACCTTCGGCGAGAGCCACGGGCCCGCCCTCGGCTGCGTGGTGGACGGCTGTCCGCCGCTCATTCCGCTCGAGGCGGCTGAAATTCAGGCGGAGCTCGACAGGCGCCGGCCCGGCCAGTCCCGGTTCACCACGCAGCGCCGCGAGCCCGACGAGGTGAAGATCCTCTCCGGGGTGTTCACGGACGAGCGCACGGGCCGCCAGGTCACCACGGGCACGCCGATCGCGCTCCTCATCGAGAACGTGGACCAGCGCTCGAAGGACTATTCCGACATCAAGGACAAGTACCGCCCGGGCCATGCCGACTACGCCTATGACGTGAAGTATGGCATCCGCGACTACCGGGGCGGCGGCCGCTCCTCCGCCCGCGAGACGGCCGCGCGGGTCGCCGCGGGCGCCATCGCGCGAAAGGTTCTCGGCGGCGTCATCATCCGCGGCGCCCTGGTCCAGATGGGGCCGCATAGGGTGGACCGGGCGAATTGGGACTGGGAGGAGGTTCACCGCAACCCCTTCTTCTGCCCCGACCCTAAGGCCGCTTCCTTCTACGAGGCGTATCTCGACGGCTTGCGCAAGGAGGGCTCCTCCATCGGCGCGGTGATCGAGGTGGTGGCCGAGGGCGTGCCGCCGGGCCTCGGCGCGCCGATCTACGGCAAGCTCGACGCGGAGCTCGCCGGCGCCCTCATGTCGATCAACGCCGTGAAGGGCGTCGAGATCGGCGACGGGTTTGCCTCCGCCGCCCTTCGGGGCGAGGACAACGCGGACGAGATGCGCCCCGGCAACGACGGCGCGCCGACCTTCCTGTCCAACCATGCGGGCGGGGTGCTCGGGGGCATCTCCACCGGACAGCCTCTCGTGGTGCGCTTTGCCGTGAAGCCCACCTCCTCGATCCTCACCCCCCGCTCCACCGTGACGCGTCAGGGCGCCGAGGCCGACATCCTCACCAAAGGCCGCCACGACCCCTGCGTCGGCATCCGGGCCGTTCCCGTCGGGGAGGCCATGGTGGCCTGCGTCCTCGCCGATCAGCTCCTGCGCCATCGCGGGCAGGTCGGGCAGCCGGTGGAATGGCCATTCCAGGGTTGAGCCATACTCAAGTCTGACCCGCGTCGGCGAGCATAGATTTTAGTACCACTAAAATCTTGCCTGCGGTAAAGCGGTGGCATGAGGCTCGCCGACTGGCTCTCCCGCAAGCGCATCTCCCGGGTGGAATTCGCCCGCCGGATCGGCATCACGCCGGGCGCCGTCACGCAGCTGTGCAACAACGAAAGCGTCTGGCTATCCCGCGAGACCGCGGAGCTCATCGCCCGCGAGACGCGCGGCGCCGTCACCCCCAACGATTTTCTGCCGACCCCCCTGAAGGAGGCCCTCATGCCCCATTCCGTCACCGAGGCCGTCGAGGCCTTTGCCCGCGGCGAGATCGTCATCGTCACGGACGACGACGACCGGGAGAACGAGGGCGACCTCATCGTCGCAGCCTCCCTGTGCACTCCGGAGAAGTTGGCCTTCATTATCCGCAATACCTGCGGGATCGTCTGCGCGCCCCTCACCGCCGAGGAGGCGCGGCGCCTGCGCCTCGATCCCATGGTGGCCTCGAACGACGCGCCGCTCGGCACCGCCTTCACGGTATCGGTCGACGTGCGCCACGGCCTCACCACGGGCATTTCCGCCGAGCAGCGCTGCAACACCGTGCGGGCGCTCGCCAACGGCAATATGGGCGCGGCGGATTTCGTGCGGCCGGGCCATATCTTCCCGCTCATCGCCAAGGACGGCGGCGTCCTCATGCGTTCCGGCCACACGGAGGCGGCGGTGGACCTGTGCCAGCTCGCCGGCCTGCCCCCTGTCGGCGTCATCTGCGAACTCGCCAACGACGACGGCACGGTGATGAAGGGCGCGCAGATCGACGCCTTCGCCGAGAAGCACGCCCTCAAGCGCATCTCCGTCGCCGACCTCATCGCCTATCGCCAGGCGCGCGAAAAGCTCGTGGAGCGCATCGCCACCTTCCCGGTGGAGACCGAGTGGGGCTCCTTCACGGGCTATGCCTATGAGACGCCTTTCGACCCCGTTCAGCATGTGGCCCTCGTCCATGGGCGCATCGGCGACGGGCGCGCCGTTCCCGTGCGCCTGCACCGGGCGAACGTGGTCGCGGACGTGTTCGGCGGCTCGAAGATCGAGGCGGTGATGCAGCGCATCGTGAAGGAGGGCCGGGGGATCCTGGTCTACCTGCGCGACGGCACCACGGGCGTTCCCACCACATCCTTCGCCGAGGAAGGCGGAGCGGAGGCGGCGCGCACCACCCAGTGGCGCGAGATCGGCCTCGGAGCGCAGATCCTGCGGGATCTCGGGGTCGTGTCGATCCACAACCTCGCCAGCACCTCGCGCTCCTATGTGGGCCTCAGCGGCTTCGGCATCGAGCTGATCGGCGAGGAAGCCATCGAGGGGTGAACGGGCCTCTCGGCCTCGACGGCGTCGCGACAGGTCCCGACGGTGGGGCGCCTCAGCGACCCATCAGCGCGTCCACATGCGCCGCCGTCGACTTCGCGAGTCCCTCGAGGTCGTAGCCGCCCTCGAGCAGCGACACCACGCGGCCGGCGCAATGGCGGCCGGCGAGGTCCATCAGCTTCCCCGTTGCCCAGGCGAAATCGGCTTCCGTGAGGCTGAGGCTCGCCAGGGGGTCGCGCCAATGGGCGTCGAACCCGGCCGAGATGATGAGGAGATCGGGCCGGAAGCCGTCGATCCGCGGCAGGATCACGGTCTCGAACGCCTCCCGGAACGCCTCGCTCCCATCGCCCGCGCTCAGGGGCGCGTTGACGATGGTGTCGAACTCGCCGCGCTCGGAGAGGGCGCCCGTGCCGGGATAGAGCGGCATCTCGTGGGTCGAGGCATACATGACGCTCCCGTCGCGCCAGAAGATATCCTGCGTGCCGTTTCCGTGGTGCACGTCCCAATCCATGATCGCGACCCGCTCGGCCCCGTGCTTCGCTTGCGCGTGACGGGCCGCCACGGCGGCGTTGTTGAAGAAGCAGAAGCCCATGGCGCGGGTGCGCTCCGCATGGTGCCCCGGCGGGCGCATGGCGACGAATGCGTTCGCCACCTGCCCGGCCATCACCTCGTCCACCGCCATCACGGCGCCACCGGCGCCTCGCAGGGCGGCCTCGTAGGTGCCCGGCGACATCACCGTGTCGGCGTCGATCCGCATGACGCCCTCCCGGGGCGAGGCGTCCCGAATCGTTGCGATGTAGACCTCCGGATGAGCACGGGCGATCGCCGCCTCGTCGGCCATGGGCGCCTGCTCGCGCACGAGGCCGGCGAACCGTTCCTGCTCGAGGATGCGCTCGATCGCCCGGATGCGGTCCGCCCGCTCCGGGTGCCCGAGGGGCGTCTGATGGTCGAGCGCGGCAGGATGGCAGACGAACAGGGTGCTCATGATTTTGTGAACGCGACTCAAGCGGGGGAGGCCACTGTCGCAACGGGACGCGGCCCTGTCCATCGGGGCCCAGTTGAGGCTTGATTCCGGCCGGATTCAGCCAGCGCTGGCCTGGCGCTGCGGCGGCCGAGTAGGGTCGAACGCGCGCCGCTCCGAGCGGGACTGTATCATTGTTGTTGCAATGCAACACATCGGAGCGCCGATCCGTGGCAGGATCGCGACTCAGTTGCCGCTTGCTTCAGCCTGTGCGGCCATCCCATCCGATGTCGACAACGAGCACGGCCCATGCAGGTCGTGACCCAACGGGGCTTTTCCATGCGGCTTCTCCAGCTGATCGTCGCTCTTGCCGCCACCGCGGCCGTGGCCGGGTGCAGCTTCCAGACGACTCCGGACCCGCAGCTCTCCGCACGCGATGCCGAGTGGATGGCCCTGGTGCCGAAGGCGGAGGAAGACCGGATCTTCGCCCGCTACATGGTGGACGACCCGACCGGGGAGGCCCCCGGCACCATCGTGGTCGACACGACCCAGCGGCTGCTGTTCCTGGTGCTCCCGAACCGCAAGGCCATGCGCTACGGCGTGGCGGTGGGCGACGAGGCCTATGGCTGGACCGGCACGGCGCGGATCACCCGCAAGGCGGAGTGGCCGGACTGGAATCCGCCCCCGGAGATGAAGCGCCGCTGGCCGCATGTGCAGTTCACCCGCGGCGGACCGGAGAACCCGCTCGGCGCCCGCGCCCTCTACCTTTACGACGACAAGGGTCGCGACACGCTCTACCGAATCCACGGCACCAACGAGCCTGAGAAGATCGGCCGCGCCGTCTCCTCTGGCTGCATCCGGATGCGCAATATCGACGTGGTCGATCTCTACAACCGGGTGCCGAACGGCGCGAAAGTCATCGTCCGCTGAGGCTGCCGGGCACGGACTATGAGGTCGTGCCCGATGCCGTCCCCAGTTCGACGAGCACGATCTCGGGCGGGATGCCGAGCCGCACGGGCATGATGCTCGTGCCGAGCCCGCCCGACACCACCAGATGGCGTCCGCCCTCGACGATGTGGCCATAGGCGTAGCGGTTGCCGAACCGGGAGGGCACCACGGGCGAGTAGCCGAACAGGCGCACCTGGCCCCCATGGGTGTGCCCCGACAGGGTGAGGGCAACGCGCTCCGGAACCTGCGGGAAGATATCGGGCTCGTGGGCGAGCAGGATCGCCGGGGAATCGTCGTCGAGGCGAGCGAGGGTGCCGGGCAGGTCGTCGACGCCCTCATGGCGTCGCCCCGGAAAGGCCAGTTGGTCGCCAAGGCCGAGTAGCCAAAAGGGCTGCCCGTCCTTCACGAGCCTGACCGCATCGTTTTCCAGAACCGGAATGCCGACCGCCTCCAGGACCCGGCGACCCTCCACGGGACCGCTTCGGGTTCGCTGCGCCTCCGGGTCGTCCCACCAATCGTGATTGCCGAGAATGGCATACACGCCGAGCGGCGCCGCGAGATGGGAGGCGGCCCTGGCGAAATCGCCGAGCGACACGGGCCGGGTCACGAAGCGATGCCCGGCCGCATAATCGCCGAGCAGCACGATGAGGTCGGCGCCGAGCGCGTTGGCGGCCGCGACGGTCTCCTCCACCCGCGCGAGCGGCATGTAGGGCTCGCCCACATGCGGGTCCGCGATGACGGCGATCGTGAGATGCAAGCCCTGCGGCCAGCGCGGCGGCGTGATGGCGTAGCGCTGCACCCGGAGGCGATAGGCCGGCTCAAGGCCGAACGCGTAAGCGGACAGGCCGAGGGTGGCGACGGCCGAGCCGAACAGCGTCTTCAGGATCGCGCGTCGGCTCGGCCAGGTCATCATGGGGTTCAGCCGACCAGCGCTTCCTTGCGCAGGATCGCCGGCACGTCGTGATGCTTCACCGGACGCGGCTGGGTCTGGGCGGCCTTCACGGCGGCGGCGAGGGCCGGGAGGGCGACCGGCTTGAAGCGGGCTTCCGGGCGAACATTCTGGGCGGCGCGGTGGTCGGGCTGCGGAGCGGTGCGAGACATGGTTTTCCCCTTGAGGCAATCGTCGTCACGACTCGGGGCCGATGACGCTGCGGGATAATCGCGAGGGTCGTGACCGCTTTGGGGCAGGTCGGTGACCATTCGCTGGCTGGGCCGCATAGGCGTCGGACAAGCTTAAGCCTTGGTGAACGGCGCTCCTCCGCATTTGGGGAGGGCGAGGCGCGCAAAGGCTTTGCGGCCATGGGATCGGGCGCGGCGGCCGCGATCCGGCGCCGCTCCTTGTCCACAGCGATACACAAGGCCGGTCGTACGGGGCTCCCTCAGGCGGCCCGCAATCCTTCCTGCGTCAGCCAATCCGCCGTGCGGTCGAGGGCGCGGGCGAGCCGGTCGAAGAGGGTGTCGATCTCGGCCTCCGTGATGATGAGGGGCGGGCAGACCGCGATGCGGTCGCCGAACAGCGCGCGCACGATGAGGCCCTCGGCTTGCGCGAAGGCGACGGCCTTCGCCGCCACGCCCTTCTTGGGGTCGAACTGCGCCTTCGTGCGCTTGTCCGCCACGATCTCGATCCCGCCGATGAGCCCGATGCCCCGGGCCTCGCCCACGAGCGGGTGATCAAGAAGGGCGGAGAGGCGGCGCTGGAAGAGCGGCGCCTTCGCCTCAACGCCCTCGAAGATGCGCTCGCGCCGGTAGATCTCGAGCGTCTTGTTCGCCACCGCGGCGGCGACCGGGTGCCCCGAATAGGTGAAGCCGTGGCCGAAGGTGCCGATCTTGCGGCTCTCGTCGAGCATCGCCTGATACATGCTCTCCGGCACCATCACGCCGCCGAGGGGGAGATAGGCGGAGGTGAGCGCCTTGGCGAAGGAGAGGGTGTCGGGCCGGATCCCGAGCTTCGTGGAGCCGAAGGGGGTGCCGAGGCGACCGAAACCGGTGATCACCTCGTCGGCGATGAAGAGCACGTCATAGCGGTCGAGCACCGCCTGGATCTTCTGGAAATAACCCTCGGGCGGCATGATGGCGCCGCCCGCGCCCATCACGGGCTCCGCGATGAAGGCCGCGACCGTGTCCGGCCCCTCGGCGAGGATCTGCTCCTCCAGTTCCGCGGCCAGGCGGGTGGAGTACTCCTCCTCGCTCTCCCCGTCCTTGCCGAAGCGATAATGATGTGGGCAGGCGGTGTGCAGGATGTTGGCGATGGGCAGGTCGAAATCGGTATGGTTCGCGGGCAGGCCCGTGAGCGAGGCGGAGGCCACCGTCACCCCGTGGTAGCCGCGCAAGCGCGCGATGATCTTCTTCTTCTGCGGCCGGCCGAGCGCATTGTTCATATACCAGACGAGCTTGACCTGCGTGTCGTTCGCCTCCGAGCCCGACGAGCAGAAGAACACCTTCGACACCGGCATCGGCGCCAGTTCCTTCAGGCGCTCGGCGAGTTCGATCGCTGGGTCGTGCGAGCGACCCGAGAAGAGATGCGTGAAGGGCAGCCGCATCATCTGCTCGCGGGCGGCTTCCACCAGCTCCGCGTTGGAATAGCCCAGCGCCGTGCACCAGAGCCCGGCCATGCCCTCGATATAGGGCTTGCCCTCCGTGTCGTAGACCCAGACACCCTCGCCCCTCTCCAGCACGAGCGGCCCCGTCTCGCGGAAGGCGGCAAGCTGCGTATAGGGGTGGATCAGGGTTTCGACGTCGCGGGTGGCGAGATTCGAGAGCACGGGCAGGCCTCCGGCTTGAGTGTCGCCGGAGGTTAGACGAGGGCTTGGGGGATGGGTAGGGCGCGAAAAGCAACGGCAGCCCTGCTCGGAGCAGGGCCGCCTTTAGATCGCCGCCGGCGGCTCCACGTACCGGCACCCCGTCGCCTCCAGCATCGCCGCGACCGCGATGGCCGTGCGGTCCTCGCCCTTGGCGGCGATGATCTGGACGCCCGCGGGCAGGCCCTCGGGCGTGCGCATCACCGGAGCCACGGCTGCGGGCAAGTCCGCCACGGTTGCGGGCGCGGCCCAGAGGAGGAAGTCCATGTAGGGGCGCGCGACACCGTCGATGTCGAGGGTGCGGGCGTGGACGTCGGGGGTGTGGTCGTGGGGGATCGCCACCACGGGCGCGGGCGGGCAGAGGATCACGTCGTAGCGCTCGAAGGCGCGGGCCCAGGCCGTTTCGAGGCGCTGCTTGCGGGCCTTCACCTGCTGGTAGAGCCCCGGCGTCATGCGGGCGCCGCGCGCCTGGAGGGCCCGGTGGGAGAGATCGCCGGGTGCATAATTCGCGGCTGCCTTCTGCAGGCGGTCGCGCACCTTCGGGGGCAGCGAATAGGCGACGATGGCGTGGTTGAGGAGGGAGAAGATCTCGAAGGCCTCATCGAAGCGCACCGGGCGCACGCCCTCCTCCACGATGGCGCCCGCATCGGCGAGAAGGCTCGCGGCGCGGCGCACCGCCGCCGCGACCGCGCCCTGCACCGGCGCGAAGGGATCGTCGAGCCACAGGCCGACGCGCAGGCCCTTGGGCTCCATCCGTCGCGGGGCCATGAGCGGCGGCGCCTCGGCGGCCCCGCGAGTGCCCGCTATCACCGGGAGCACCAGGTCGAGATCGGCGGCCGATCGGGCGAGGGGGCCCGCCACCACGAGGTCGGCATTGCGCGCCATGCGGCGCTCCGGGGCCGGCGGGATGTGACCCCAGACCGACACCAGATTCCAGGTGGTCTTGAGGCCGAACACGCCGCAAGCATGGGCGGGCCAGCGGATGGAGCTGCCGAGATCGGAGCCGAGCTCGAAGGCGCTCATGCCGGTCGCGACAGCGGCCGCCGCGCCACCCGACGAGCCGCCGGAGGAGCGCGCGAGATCCCACGGGTTGTTGGTGACGCCGTAGATGCCGTTATAGGCCTGGAAATCCGCCGTGAAGGCCGGGACGTTGGACTTCGCCAGGATCACCGCGCCTGCCGCGCGCAGGCGCGCCACGGCGGCCGCATCCTCCGCCGGCACGCGCTCGCGGTAGGGGGAGGCGCCGGCGGTGGAGCGCAGGCCCGCCACGTCGAAGGAATCCTTCACGGTGATCACGAGCCCTTCGAGCGCCCGGGCTTCGCCTGCGGCGATCCGCCGGTCGGATTCCGCTGCGGCGGTTCGGGCCTGCTCGGGTTCCGCCCCCACCACCGCATTGAGCGCCGGGTTCACGGCCTCGACGCGCCGGAGCGTCGCCTCGAGAAGGTCGGCTGAGGAGAACTCCCGGCCGAGAAGGCGCCGGCGGAGTTCGGTGGCGGAGGCGGTGAGCGGGATCATGGAAGCGGCTTAGCGCATCCGCGCCGCCGCGCGAAGCCTCGCATGGAACGCGTGCGCGGATGTCTCCACACAGCGCGAAGCCTCACGCGGAACGCGCTGCCTTCATGCGGCGGGCGAACGCCTCCCCATCGCGCAGCCCCATCTCGTAGGCCCTCCGGATGCCGACCGGATTCGTGATGTCGAACTGGCCCACGGGCACGGGCTCCGCCGGCTCCACATAGGTGCGGCCGCGATGCTCGGGATGCGCCTTGTAGCGGCGGGAGAGGATCACGAGGGTGCGCCCGCCCTCGGCCTCGACCGGCCGGAGCGGCTCCACCGGCACGTTGTCCACCAGGCCGCCATCGAGGGCCGCCATCCCGCCGACCCGCCCGACCGGCATGAAGGGCGGCACGCTCGCCGATGCCATGAGGGCGGAGACCAGGTCCTCCCGGGAGGCCAGATCCTTGACGCTCACGTAAGCGGATTCGAACCCGAGCGCCCGCCCGCCGCGGGGGTGGACCGGCGCATGCAGCTTCTTCTCGATCTGGTAGGCAATGATCCCGATCGGGATCGCAAGCGCGAGGGGGATGCGCCGCGGCTTGCGGGCAAGAGCGATCAAGATGTCGGGCCCGCCCTGGAGACGGGCGAAGGCCTCGTCGTCCACCACGGTTTCCATGAGGCTGCGATACATGCCCGCGACCGGCCAGGGCGATCCCTCCGCGCGCCAGCTGCGCCAGTCGAAATTGCGACGTCCGCCCTCGCAGCCCTCGGCCACCAGCGCGTTCACCCGCCGCCCGGCGCCGAGCACCGAATAGCAGGCCGACCAGGCGCCCGCGCTCACGCCGACGAGAAGGCGCGGCTTCAGGTCGAGGGCGGGGGCGGCGGCTTCGAAAAAGCCGCCCTGCCAATAGCAGCGGTTGCCGCCCCCGGCGAAGGCGATGGCGTCGAACATGGGGCTGTCAGTCCTGCATGCCGCGGCGCGCCTCGTCGGCGCGGGCTTCGTCGCGCCAGAGCAGGGCGAGACGTTCCAGCTCGGCGAGGTCGCGCGGGTGCAGGCCCCCGAGGGTGCGTCCCACATAGGCCTTCTGCGCGGCGATCCCCTGTTCGGCGAGGGCGCGACCCTTCTCGGTGAGGTGCAGCGCGTTCGACCGGCGGTCGCCCGGGATCGCGCGGCGCTCCACGAGCCCCGCCTCCACCATCCGGTCCACGAGCCCCGAGACATTGCCCTTCGTCACGTAGAGCCGCTCGGCGAGTTCCTGCTGGCTGAGGCCCTCCTGCTCCGTGAGCGTGGAGAGCAGGTCGAACTGGGGAATGGAGAGCCCGATCTCCTTGAGGGCCCCCGCGATGGCGCCGGAGGCGCGCCGGTGCAGGCGCACGAACCGGAACCAGACCCGCAACGGATCGGTGTCGTTGGCGGCGCGGGGGAGGGGGGCGGGCATGGGCATCGAACCTTCTGGTTGGGATAGTTTACATCGAAACCGTCCTGCCGGTCACCCCTCGGCCAGAACCGCATCGAGCCCAAGCGATGCCTCAGAGCCCGTTCTCAGGAGGCTCGCTGGGATCTCAACGTGTGCTGAGGACGGAGACGCCAGCCCCGACCATCACCGCGCCTGCCGTGCGGTTGACGCGTCGCACCACCCGCGGATCGCGCAGCAACCCTCGCGCGCGGGTCGCCAGCAGCACGTGCCCGCCGATCACCAATGCCTCGACGAGGAGGATCACGGCGGCAAGCGCACCGACATCGGCCAGGGCCAAGTCCGTCCCGACCACGTTCGGCAACAGCGCCACGTAGAACAGGGGCATCTTCGGGTTGCCGAGATTCAGGAACAGGCCGGTCGCGAACACGCCCAGCAGCCCGCGCCGGCAGGGGGAGGGCTGGAGCTCGGGGGCAACGGCCGGGGCGGTCCAAAGCTTGATCCCCATCCAGATGAGGTAAGCCGCTCCCGCGTAGCGCAGCACCGTCATGACGCCGCCCATTTCGGCGGCCAGAACGGACAGGCCGACGGCGGCAAGACCCAGGAACAGCAGGATCCCGGCCACGGTGCCCAGGCCATAGGCCAGGCCCGAAGCGGCTCCATGCGAGAGCGTGCGGGCGACGATGGTCACGTTGTCGGGGCCCGGACTGGCAGCGAAGACCAGGAACGCGGCTGCGAATGCAATCAGGGTGGCAGCGTCCACGGCGACCTCTCCGAATGGGCAGTGCGGCTCGACGGTGGCAGCTTGCGGCCAAAGGTGGATGGTCTGCGTGCCGTGTGACGTTCCAAAGGTGGACCGATGCTGCCCCTGACCAGCTTGCCCGCGATCACAGCCTGGTGCAACCGGCCCGGCTGAACCCGGATGATCTATCGCGCCGCCAATGCCGGCGATGCGGGCTCGACCGGCCGACCGCGGTGCCGGTTTCTCAGGGCGATCCTTGATGCTCCCTCCTGGTGCCGTGCAGGGAAGCAACTCGGCGTCATGGTCTTGGGGGTGGCCGTTCCGGGACAGGATCCATCGCTGGATCCCGTGCCTGTCACGGACTCAGCCGTCCCACATCCCGCTTTCGTCGCTCCCGCCACCGTCAGGAGACTGACCTGTCCCCCTGCGAAACGGGCTCGCGGAAAGTCCCCTTGGCGCGGCCGAGCGGCCCATCCTATGCTCCCCTGGAGAGAAGCCGCATCAAGCGGCTCGTACGGGAGGACACTTGATGCTCGGTCTGATGCAGGATTGGCCCCTTCTCATCCACCGCGTGATCGACCACGCGGCGATCCAGCACGGCAACCGGCCCGTGCTTTCCCGTTCAGTCGAGGGGCCGCTCCACCGGACCACCTATGGGGAGGTGCGCCGGCGGGCGCTTCGGGTGGCAAAGCGCCTCGAGAAGGACGGCGTGCGCCTCGGCGACCGGGTCGCGACGCTCGCCTGGAACACCTGGCGCCACCTGGAGGCCTGGTACGGCATCGCGGGCATCGGCGCGATCTATCACACGGTGAATCCGCGCCTCTTCGAGGACCAGATCGTCTACATCATGAACCACGCGGGCGACCGGGTGCTCATGCTCGATCTCACCTTCGTGCCGCTGATGGAAAAGCTGCAGGCGCGGCTGCCGAATGTCGAGCGCTACATCGTCTTCACGGACGGGGCGCACATGCCCCAAACGAGCCTTAGGAACGCGGTCGCCTATGAGGATTGGATCGCGGAGGTCGACGAGGATTTCGCCTGGGCGAGCGTCGACGAGAACACGGCCGCGGGCATGTGCTACACCTCCGGCACCACGGGCGAACCCAAGGGCGTTCTCTACTCGCACCGCTCCAACGTGCTGCATGCGCTCGCCGCCAACAACCCGGATTACCTCGGCCTCTCGGCTCGCGACACGGTGATGCCGGTGGTGCCGCTGTTCCACGCCAATGGCTGGGCGCTCGCCTTCGCGGCGCCCATGGCCGGCGCGGCGCTCGTGATGCCTGGCCCGAAGCTCGATGGCGCCTCCGTCCATCAGCTTCTGGAGGAGGGACGTGTCACCTGCACGGCGGCGGTGCCGACCGTGTGGCTCGGCCTCCTGCAATATCTCGACAGCACCGGCGCGACGCTCTCGACGCTCAAGCGCGTGGTCATCGGCGGCTCCGCATGCCCGCGGGCCATGACGGTGGCTTTCGAGACGAAGCACAAGGTGACCGTGAACCATGCCTGGGGCATGACCGAGATGAGCCCCCTCGGCTCGTTCTGCTCCATCAAGCCCGATTACGGGGACATCGAGGGCGATGCGCTCTTCGATCTCAAGACGAAGCAGGGCCACCCGCCCTTCTCCGTGGAGTTCCGCATCACCGACGATGCGGGCAAGGACCTGCCCTGGGACGGCAAGACCTTCGGCCGTTTGAAGGTGCGAGGCCCCGCGGTCGCCAAGGCTTACTTTGGGCGCGACGAGGAGATCCTCGACGAGCAGGGCTACTTCGACACCGGGGACGTGGCGACCATCGATCCCCACGGGATGATGCACATCACCGACCGCTCCAAGGACGTGATCAAGTCCGGCGGCGAGTGGATCTCCTCCATCGAGCTCGAAAACCTCGCGGTCGGCCACCCGGACGTGGCGGAGGCCGCCGTCATCGGGATCGCCCACCCCAAATGGGACGAGCGCCCGCTCCTCGTGATCGTGCCGAAGGAGGGCAAAAGCCCCACCAAGGACGATCTTCTGGGCTTCATGCAGGGCCGCATCGCCAAGTGGTGGATGCCCGACGACGTGGTGGTGATCGAGCAGATCCCCCACACGGCTACGGGAAAGATCCAGAAGACGGCGCTGAGGGACATGTTCAAGGATTACCGGCTGCCCACATCCTGAGCGTCGGACTTGGGGGCAGCCCGCCTGAATGGGTTGCGCCGGATTTGCTAGGCGCGCGGAGCACCGGATTCACGGGGCCGGAAACGCACCCCTAGGGCGTGACGCCGCCGCGGGGACCTGTTATCGCGGCGCTTCCGCCCTATCATCCGGCTCCCCATGCGCCGTCTCATCCTCGAAGAACCGGTCTCCCGCCCCGCCCGATGGTCGCCCGTCATCGCCTCGTTCGCGGTGGTGGTGACGCTCATGGCGGTCCTGCTCATTCGCCTCCAGCGGGTGGAGTACGGGGCGGGCTTCGTGGTGCTGGGGACGGGGCTGGCGCTGGCCATTGTGGCCGTGGGCCTCGCACTCCTCGGCTTTGCGCGGATCTGGCAGGAGGGGCGGCGCGGGCTCGGCAGCGGCATCAGGGGGCTGGTGCTGGGGAGCCTCGTGCTTGCCTATCCGGCCTGGTTCGCGGTGAAGGCCGCGACCCTGCCGACCATCAACGACATCACCACCGACACCGAGAACCCGCCCACCTTCTCCCGCTCCCGGGCGGCGCTCGACGCGCGGGGCGGGCGCATCCCGCCCGACATGCCGGCGGAGGTGCGCGAGGCGCAGCGGGCCGCCTATGCGCAGATCGCGCCGCTCACCCTCGACGTGGCGCCCGAAGAGGCCTTCGAGCTCGTGCGCAAGGCGGCGGCCAACCGGGGATGGCAGATCGTCGAGGCGGTGCGGCCCGGCGGCCGCGTGGGCCTGGGTCGCATCGAGGCCGTGGATCGCACCTTCCTCCTGCGCCTGCCCGACGACGTGACCGTGCGCCTGCGCCCCCGGGCCGACGGCACCCGCATCGACATCCGGTCCGCCTCGCGGATCGGCACCCACGATCTCGGTGCCAACGCGGCCCGCATCCGAGCCTTCCTCGAAGAGGTCTCGAACCTCGCCATCGCCTCGACCTGAGGCGGCTCGGTTCGTCCGGCCCTATCCGGCCAGCCGATACTCGCCCGTCAGCGTCGGCGGCCCGTCCGTGCGCACCGCGCCGCGCGTGACGAGATCCTCCAGATGGGCGAAGACCGAGAGGCCGGCCGCGCCGATGAGGGCGGGCTTCAGGCCTTGATAGATGGCGGCGACGATGGCCGGGATGGTGCGGTCGCCGGCGGCGAGCCGGTTGAGGATCGAGACCTCCCGCTGGCGGCGGTGGTGAATGAGGGCGCGCACGAAGCGCTGGGGCTCGCGCACGGGGCCCCCGTGACCCGGCCAGTAGATCGTCTCCTCGCGCCCTTTCAGTTTGTCCAGGGAGGCCATGAAATCGGTCATGGAGCCGTCGGGCGGGGCGATCACGGTCGTGGACCACGCCATCACGTGGTCGGCCGAAAAGAGCGCGCGCTCCTCCGGCAGCGCGAAGGCGAGGTGGTTCGCCATGTGGCCCGGGGTTTCGACGGCCGTGAGGCTCCAGCCGGGCCCTGAGGCCGTGTCGCCCTCGCGCAGCTCCCGGTCCGGGGCGTAGTCCCGGTCGGTCGAAGCCTCGAGGACGTTCACCTCTCCCATGGCGAGAGGCCGCGCCTCCCGGTGCGCGCTGCATCCGACGATGAGCGCGCCCGTCGCGGCCTTGAGGGCTCTCGCGGCAGGGGAGTGGTCCCGGTGGGTGTGGCTCACGAGGATATGGGTGACGGTCTCGCCGCTCACGGCTGCGAGAAGCGCCTCCACCTGGCCCGGCAGGTCGGGCCCCGGATCGACGATCGCCACCTCGCCGCGGCCGACGATATAGGTGCAGGTGCCCGTGAAGGTGATGGGCCCCGCATTGTTCGCCACAACCCGGCGGACCAGGGGCGAGAGGGTGACGCACTCGCCGGGCGGCACGGGCTGGGTATCGAAGACGAGGTCGTCGGCCATCGAAGGGTCTTTCGCGGACGGGCGCCGGGTTTCGGGCCCGCGTCGGTGGAGGAGGGCGGGGAGGGCTCACTTCGTCCTTGAGGCCCCCGCCCGACCCTCCTATAGAGCGGAGAAGTCTCGCCCGGAAATGGCGGACGAGCATCTGGAGGTCTTTTGGTCATGTCCACCGGCGTCAGCCCCATTGCCGCTCCGTCCACCCTCATGAGCCTCTTGTGGCCCTCCCGCACCGCCCTGCGCGCGGGCGTCCTGGTGGTGCTCGGCTCCGCCCTGCTCGCGCTCTCCGCGAAGGTGCAGGTGCCCTTCTATCCGGTGCCCATGACCATGCAGACCCTCGTGGTGCTGGTGATCGGCGCGGCCTATGGCTGGCGTCTGGGCGCCGCCACCGTGGCGTTTTACCTCTTCCAGGGCCTCATGGGCCTGCCGGTCTTTGCCGGCCCGGCCGCAGGGCCGCTCTACATGGCCGGCCCCACGGGCGGCTTCCTCATCGGGTTCGTGGCGGCCGCCGCCGTGACGGGCTTCATGGCCGAGCGCGGCTGGGACCGCTCGCTCCTGCGCGTCGTCGCCATGATGGCGGTCGGGCACGCGGTGCTCTTCGCCTTCGGCCTCGGCTGGCTGTCGACGCTCATGCCGCTCGGCAAGGCCTGGGCTGTCGGCGTCGCGCCCTTCGCGGCCGCGACCCTGCTCAAGACGGCGCTCGCCGCCGCCCTCATGCAGGCCGCCTGGTCGGTCGCGTCCCGCCGGGACGAGGCCAAGTAAGCGAGCTGAAGGATTTGGCGTTGCGGGAGGCGGCCTTCGGGCCGCCTTCTGTCGTTCGGGGCTTGCGTCGGCGGCTTCGGCGGAGCTACATGAGCCCATGATCGTCGCGGCCCGCCCCCTCGTGAGCTATTTTACGTCGTCCCCATAGGGCGGCGACAATCGGGTGCGACCGATGATCCAGCCGCCGCAATCCGGCGGCGTTTTTGTTTTTCAGCGTGTCTCCGGCTTGCGGCACCCCCGACAGCCGAAGGACACCGACCATGACCTCCCTCCGATCATCCGCCCTGAAGACGCTGAGCGAACGCGGCTTCGTCCACCAATGCACCGACCTTGCCGCCCTCGACGCCGTTCTGGAGGAAGGGCCGGTCCCGGTCTATGTGGGGTTCGACGCCACCGCGGAGAGTCTTCACACGGGGCATCTCCTGCCGATCATGACCCTGCGCTGGCTCCAGCGCTGCGGTCACAAGCCCATCGTGCTCATCGGCGGCGGCACCACGCAGATCGGCGACCCGAGCTTCCGCGATGCGAGCCGCCCGCTCCTCGACGAGGAGCGGATCGCGCGGAACGTCGCGAGCATTCGGCAGGTCTTCGCCCGCTACCTCACGTTCGGCGACGGCCCCACCGATGCGCTCATGGTGGACAATGCGGATTGGCTGGACCCCCTGCGCTTCCTGCCTTTCCTGCGCGAATTCGGCAGCCACTTCACCGTGAACCGCATGCTCGCCTTCGACAGCGTGCGTCAGCGCCTGGAGCGCGAGCAGCCGCTCACGCTGCTCGAGTTCAACTACATGGTGCTCCAGGCCTTCGACTTCGTGGAGCTGGCGCGCCGCCATGGATGCCGCCTCCAGCTCGGCGGCTCGGACCAGTGGGGCAACATCGTGAACGGCATCGATCTCGCGCGCCGGGTCGATCAGCGCCAGCTGTTCGGGCTGACGACCCCGCTGCTCACGACCGCGTCGGGCACCAAGATGGGGAAGACCGCCGGCGGAGCCGTATGGCTGAATGCGGAGGCCATGAGTCCCTACGCGTTCTGGCAGTTCTGGCGCAACGTGGAGGATGACGACGTAGCGCGTTTCCTACGGCTCTTCACCGAGGTTCCGCTGGATGAGATCCGCCGTCTCGTCTCCACGTCGGGAGCTGCCATGAACGAGGCGAAGGCGGTGCTCGCCACGGAGGTGACCCGGCTGGCGCATGGAGAGGCGGCTGCCGAGGCTGCCCGGTCTGCGGCCAAGGACGCGTTCGACCGCGGCGTTGCGACTGATGGGCTGCCGCAGATCGAGGTGGCCGCCGCCGCACTCGATCATGGCCTCCCCGTCTCGACGCTCCTGCATCTTGCGGGCCTTACCACCTCGCGCGGCGAGGCGCGGCGCCTCATCCAGGGCGGGGGAGCCCGGCTCAACGGGGTGACGGTGGCCGACGAGGAGGCCACCGCTTCGCGCACCGACATGCGGGACGGAGCCCTCATGCTGAGCGCGGGCCGCAAGCGCCACGCGGTGGTGCGGGTGGTTTGAGGCGCGAGCTTCGGCTCGGAGCCTCGATGGTGCATGACAAAAAGCCCCGCCGATGCGTTCGGCGGGGCTCGATCGACTGAAATCTGCGAGGCCGTATCAGCCGGCGGAATGCACGAGCTTGAGCTGAGGACGGGCCTGGCCGTAGCGGAAGCTGAGCTCCACCCATTCCTCGTCGCCGTTGCCCTCGACCACGTTGTAGCCGAGCTGCTTTGCGAGCGCGCGCACCTGATCCAGGTTCGTGGTGGAGATCCAGCGGCGGAATTCGCGCTCGCCCTGGTCCATCAGGACGGCCAGCATGCCGATTTCCACGCCCTGGTTGAAATCTTCGTCGCGTCCGGGGAAGCGGAGCCGGACGCCGTCGGCGAGGTGGATGTGACGCATAGGTAGCCCCCGAGAGTGTCTGCGCCCCATTGGGCGCTCTTTATGGTTGACGAATGCTTAACGCCGGCCCGTGGCGTGAAAAAGGCGTCACGGCGGCGCATCCGCTCGGAGCCGCAGAGAGCCACGGGAACCCGAACCTTGGCCATGTCATTTCTCAAGGAACGCGAGACGTCATCGCAGCACTGCCCGCCCCGCTTGGCGGGCGGGCCGTCATATCCGTGTTCTAACGGAACCGCGCGCATCGGCCACACATTACCCCGGCGATTGCCTAACGCGGGCAACCCCAACGGGAAGGAGTTTCCATGCGCCTTGCACTTGCGACCTTGGCGGCCGTCGCCGCCCTGTCGACTGCGGCTCTCGCCCAGACCAACACGCAGCCGAATGCCGGTGGCTCGTCCACCATGAATTCCGGCGCCAACTCGAACTCGGCCACGGGCACCGCCAACCCGGCCGTCGACGTGAAGCCGAAGGGCAGCCCCGAGACGACTGGCGCGGTGACGCCCGGCGCCAACAGCTTCACGGAAGGCCAGGCCCGTTCCCGTATCGAGGCGCAGGGCTTCGCCAACGTGATGGATCTCAAGAAGGACGACCAGGGTGTCTGGCGCGGCCGGGCCATGCGCAACGGCCAGTCCACGAGCGTGATGCTCGATTTCCGCGGCAACGTTTCCGCGCAGTAGCAACTCGACCGGAGCCCGGCTCTGCCGGGCTCGACGCCCTTCGACAGGCCTGATGCGGGACCGCGCCTTGCGCGGCCTCCATCGCGCCGATCCGACGCGAGGACCTGCCCAGCGGGTCCGATGAGGAGACATCCATGAACAAGACGATCACCGCCTTCTTCAACGATTTCGACGATGCCGCCGACGCGGTGCGCCGCCTGGAATCCGCCGGCATTCCCCACAGCGACATCAGCCTCGTCGCGAACAACAAGGAAGACCGCTACACCCAATACACCAACGGCCGGACGCACGGCCACGACGGCCATCATGGCGATACCCATGCGGATGACGGCGCCGGCACTGGCGCCACGCTTGGAACCGTCGTCGGCGGCGGCGCTGGCCTTCTCGCCGGCCTTGGCATGCTCGCGATCCCCGGCCTTGGCCCTGTCGTGGCGGCCGGATGGCTCGTCTCGACCCTCGTCGGCGCCGGCGCCGGCGCTGCGGTCGGCGGCCTTGCGGGCTCCCTCATCGGTGCCGGCGTGAGCGAGGAAGACGCCCACGCCTATGCCGAGGGCGTGAACCGGGGCGGCGCCCTGGTGACGGTCCGCGCGACCGAGGATCACGTCGATCGCATCATCGACATCCTCGACGACGAGGGCACGGTCGATGTGGACAAGCAGCAGGAGAGCTGGCGCTCCGAGGGCTGGACCAACCAGGGCATCGGCGCTGCCGGCTCCACCACGACGGGCCTGCATACGAGCCGCAACACCGGCATGGCGCTTGGCATGAATGACTCGTCCAGCGGCTCGGCCATGGGCTCCGGCATGGGCTCCGGCGGCACCGGCATGGGCTCCGACATGAGCCGCGGCTCCATGTCGGACGGTCGCGAGGAAGTGATTCCGGTCGCCGAGGAAGAGCTGCATGTGGGCAAGCGCGAGGTGAATCGCGGCCGCGTGCGCATCCACTCCCACGTGGTCGAGCGCCCGGTGCAGGAGCAGGTGAGCCTGCGCCAGGAGCATGTTGAAGTGGAGCGCCGCCCGGTGAGCGGCTCGGCGCACACGGGCGCCATGGGCGCGGGCGATCTTTTCCGCGAGCGCACCGTCGAGATGGAGGAGCGCTCGGAGGAGGCCGTGGTCTCCAAGGAGGCCCGGGTCCGCGAGGAGCTCGTGATCCACAAGGACGTGGATCAGCGCACCGAGACCATCTCCGACACGGTGCGCAGCACCGAGGTCGAGGTGGAGGATGAGCGCGGCAACCGCATCACCGGCACCACCGACCGCGACCGCCGCTAACCCCATCGGGACAAGTCAGGAAGGCCCGGCCCCCAGCCGGGCCTTTCGCCTGCCCGAGACGAGCTCCGGCAGGGCCCGGAGGCGCATACGTTTCGGCTCTTGCGGTGGGCGGCGCACGCCGCTATAAGGCGGCCTCCCGATGACAATCGAGAAATCGGAGTGTAGCGCAGTCTGGTAGCGCACTACGTTCGGGACGTAGGGGTCGCAGGTTCAAATCCTGCCACTCCGACCATTTCTCTCAAAGTTGTCAGTGACTTGCGAAAAGGCCCCCAAGAGGGGCCTTTTTCATGCCCACGATCCGGCCCGGGATGCGCCTCCGAGGCGAGGAGCCGGACATTTCAGCGGCCGCGAGCGAAGGCCGGATCTTGCCTTCCCTCATCGGGCCAATACCGTCCCGACCCCGTTGCCAGGGCCCCCTTGGCAGATTATGTAGACCCCGCTTCCGACAAGCTTTGGGGCGTCGCCAAGCGGTAAGGCAGCGGTTTTTGGTACCGCCATTCCCAGGTTCGAATCCTGGCGCCCCAGCCACTCTTTTCGTTGTGCCAGAACGCATTTGACAGCAGCGGCTTAGCGCGGTGGCTGGCCCTCTGGTAGCATTCAGGGCTTCTCACAAAACCATCGTCCGACGAAGCGTCGGGTGATGAGCGTAGCAACTCAGATCGTAGCAGCGGTTTCGACGCCGCCCACCGATCGTCGGCTGTGAAGGGGCTTCCTCGGAAGAGCCCCGGCGCGCTCGCTCCCGCCTTGCTAGCCCTCGTTGGTCGAGCGATCGTCCTCCTAGTGGCCGGCCGCGCTGAGCGCGGAGCCGGGCTTGTCATGCGTGCCCAGGCGCTCGACCATGGTCGCCGTCGCCTCGTTCATGCCCGCCACTTCAACCGGGATGCCGTGGCGCCGGAACTTCAGCACGACCCGATCCAGCGCGTTGATGCTGGTGATGTCCCAGAAATGCGCGGCGTGCAGGTCGATCACCACGCCCTTCAAGTCCTCCTCGCGGAAATCGAAGGCCGAGTGGAAGGCTTCAGCCGTGGCGAAGAAGATCTGCCCGGTGACCCTGTAGGTGCGTACCGCCCCAACGTCATCGCGGGATGAGGCGACGCCGAAGAATTTCGTGACCTTGTGGGCGAAGAACAGGCCGCTCAGGATCACCCCGAACAGCACGCCCTTGGCGAGATCGTGCGTCGCGACGACGACGGCGACCGTTCCGACCATGACGAGGCTGGACGATTTCGGATGCGTGAGCAGCGTGCGCACCGACTGCCACTGGAAGGTGTTGATCGAGACCATGATCATCACCGCCACCAGCGCGGCCATCGGAATCTGCGCCACATAGGGTCCGAGCACCACGATCAGGAACAAGAGCAACGCGCCGGCCCAGAGGGTCGAGAGGCGCCCCCGGGCGCCCGACGAGACGTTGATGACCGACTGACCGATCATGGCGCAGCCCGCCATGCCGCCGATGAACCCGGACGCGATATTGGCGACGCCTTGCCCCGCGCATTCGCGGTTCTTGTCCGAGGTGGTGTCGGTCATCTCATCCACGATGGCCGCCGTCATGAGGCTTTCCAGCAGGCCGACCATGGTGAGCGTGAGCGACACCGGCAGGATGATCCTCAAGGTCTCCAGCGTGAACGGCACCTCCGGCAGGGCCACCCACGGCAGTTCGCTCGGCAGCGCCCCCATGTCGCCGACGGTGCGAATGCCAAGCCCGAGATACATCGACACGGCGGTCATGAGGACAATCGTGACCAGTGGTGAAGGCACCGCCTTGGTGAGGTATGGCAGGCCGTAGATGATCGCGAGGCCGACGGCGGCCATCAGGTAGACGGTCGTTCCCTGCCCGATCAGCTCCGGCATTTGGGCCAGGAAGATCAGGATCGCGAGAGCGTTGACGAAGCCCGTGATCACCGACCGGGAGACGAACCGCATCAGGTTCCCGAGCCGGAGCGCTCCGGCGGCCATCTGCAAGACGCCGGTGAGGATGGTGGCCGCGAACAGGTAGCCGACGCCGTGATCCTTCACGAGATCGACCATCACGAGGGCCATGGCGCCGGTCGCAGCCGAGATCATGGCCGGACGCCCGCCCGCAAAGGCGATGATCACGGCGATGCAGAACGAGGCGTAGAGCCCAACCTTCGGATCGACGCCCGCAATGATGGAGAACGCGATGGCTTCGGGAATGAGCGCCAGGGCCACGACTGTGCCTGCCAGCAGCTCTCGCGTGACGCTCGGAGCCCACTCGCTCCGCAAATGGACAAGATCCATGTGTGTTGAACTTCCTTCGTCTCAGGCGCTGAGCACCTGAGGCTCGCAACGGGGCGGGTCGGCCTCCTTGGAGGTCCGCGACACAGGCACCACGATTTGCGTTGTCCGGCGGATCGGCGGCCGGAAGAGCCACCCGGATTTGCACCGGGTCCGGTTTCGTGCCGAGACCCTAACCGGGTTGATGCTGCGGCGCAACATGGTTGGCCCCGTCAGGGTTGCCTTGGACCAGTCCATGTCGCTGCGAAGGCTCGAGTGATTCTTGAACCCGCCGGCCTCCCGGCTGAGCAACCAGCGCTTATTCGGGGGTTTCCTTGCAGGGCCAGTTTTGGGGCGCCTTCAAGCCCGGCGGCAACTTGGTCTCGCCGCTCCCGCAGGCAAGGTCGAGCTGCTCCTGCTTGAGCCCCGCGACCTGCGACAGGTCGGCACCGGCCAGCAGCGTCAGATAAAGATAGGTTCCGGTCAGATTGGCGCCTGTGAGCGCGACGCCGCGCAGGTCCGCGCGGGCGAGGTTCGAGTAGCTGAAGTTCACGCCACCAGCCTTGGCCTTGGCGAACAAGGTTCGGGCCAGTTCCGCCTTGGACAGGTCGGCGCCCGTGAGATCGGCACCCTCGAAGCTGGATCGATTGACCTCCGCCTTGGTGAAGCTCGCACCGGCAAGGTCGGCTTGGGCAAAGCTTGCGCGTCCGAGTTCCGCGGCCTCGAAGCGGGCATTGCGCAAGGTCGCGCGGGCAAAGACCGTTCGCCCCCCGGCCGCCTTCGTGAAATCCGCTCCCGAGAGATCGGCGCCCTCAAGGCGCACGAAGCTCAATTCCACGCCTGATAGCTTGGCCCCGTTCAGATTGGCGCCCGTCAGATCGGTGCCCGTGAGCGTCGCCCGCTGCATGTTGGCGCCAGCGAGATTTTCTCGGGCGAGCACAAGACTGGTCTTGCCGCAGCCCGCCCAGTCGACCCCGCGCCCAGGGCTGTCGCCGCACTTCGCTGTGGCCGGCATCGCCATGGCGACAAGGATCGTGCAGGCCAGGAGCCCCTGCGCCGCAACAGCGCCGGCCTGTCCTCCAGGCGCGTCGCTCCTCGGCCTCGGCTGGGTCGTCACCATGTCCTTGGCTCCTTTGGCGGGGCTCGCCGAGCATGTGCTCGGGCAGGCCGGCGCGGGTTCGTGCGTCCCTAACGGCGCCGCTCAGGCCGCCGGACCAGACGAATGCGAGCCCATGCTACTCTCAAACCCGCGAGCCCGCGAGAGCTTGTCTCAAGCCTGTGAGCCCGCGTCTCAAACCCGCGACCCCGCGAGAGCTTGCGAGAAGCTCACGAGCTTGCGCCGTTCCTCGTCCCACAGCGCCAGATGGATGCAGCCGAGGCTCTTGCGGAAGGTGAGGCGTCCGACCTCGGCCAAAGCCGGGTGGTCGTCGATGCATTCCTGAAGCCGGTAATTGGGAATGCGGCTGTTGAGATGGTGGACATGGTGCAGGCCGACATTGCCGGTGAACCATTGCAGCACGCGGGGCAGCACGTAGTAGGAGCTGCCGCCGAGAGCCGCCTGATGGAAGTCCCACGTCTCGCCTTCTTCCCAGATCGTGTCCTCGTATTGGTGCTGCACGAAGAAGAGCCAGCCACCAATCCAGGCCGCGACGCAGATCACGGGGATGAAGACCGCGACGAGAGAGCCGAAGAGGAGCGCGAGGCCACCATACGCGGCGATGAGCGCCAGGTTGAGGGCCATGACGTCCCGCCATGCGGTGCGCCAGGGCAGGCCGACCCCGAAGGGCAGTCGCTGGAGCAGCAGGAAGTTGAAGGGCGAACCGAGCACGATGAGCACGAGGGGATTGCGGTAGAGCCGGTAGCGCAGCTTCTGCCATCCCGAGAGGGCAAGGTACTCGCTCACGGTCAGGGTCTGGATATCGCCCGTCCCGCGCCGGCTCAGGTCGCCCGTGCTGGCGTGATGCAGCGCGTGCGCCCGCTTCCAGCTGTCATAGGGCGTGACCGTGAGGATGCTGAGCAGCCGGCCGACCCGATCGTTCGCCGCGCGCGTGGACAGAAACGATCCGTGACCGCAATCGTGCTGCATGATGAAAAGGCGAACGAGCAGACCGCCGGCCGGCACGGCGAGGGGCAGCGCAAGCCACCAGCTGTAAGCCGCGGCCCACATGGTCAAGCCGCACGCGACTGCATAGAGCAGAAGCGTGGTCGCGAGCTGGAACGCCGCCCGATGGGGTTGAGCTTCACGGTACTTCGCGCAATGGCGCGCCAGTTCCCGCATGGCACCTGCTGCGTCGGTTTGGGTGCCCCCTGCGTCAAACGATACGCTCACGGTTATTCTGCTTCCTTTGAAGAGGGCGCTCAGCCGAGCCTGCGGCTTCGATTCAGGCCTGGGCGCTTGTGGCATAATGGGACGCCGCGCCGCCGTTTCCAACCGCTCTAGCGGGAACGTGAGTGACGAGCGATGCGATGCGGGCGCCCTGATGCACCCTGCGTTGTCATCGGGCGGCCGCCACAATCAGGCATGGCCGATCCAGTTCCCGAAAAGCCCCGCTTCCGGCCGGGTCCGAGGGCAGATCACGTCGGCGCGAACCGTGAAGGTGTCCGGATCGGTCCTCTCGGGACCGGGCGCGTCGTAGATGACCAGCAGGGCGCCTGGGCCGGCTTCCGGCCAAAGGTCGATGCCCTCCGGATGATCCACATGAAGCCGGTAAGGCAGCTCGGCCACGGTTTCGATGCGGGCCGGATCGATCACGCCCGACGTGTCGTCGTGAACCGCATCGCGCCAGCGCAGCAGGAAGGCAGGTCCCTCGAGGGACATGGTCGGTCCGACGAGAAGGAGCAGATCGTCGCCGTCCAGTCGCATGTCCCGGACGCCGAGGCCGCGCGTGTCGAGGAGGTGCTTGCGGTAGCGCTGCCGTCCGTCCGCCCGTCGCGCCTTGAGCCGCCCCGGTCTGCGCTCATCGAAGTCGAGGCTCAGCACGACCGCGTGCCCGCGCAGGACGGGGCCGCGCAGGCCCAGCCACACCCGATTCCCGCTGACGGCAAGGCCTTCCACGTCGAAACCGTTCTCCTTGGATGGGATCGTCAGGAACGGGGCGAGATGCGGATCCTCCGAGACCCAGCGAACGAGGGCGCTTTTCCGCCGCCCGAACTTCACCCAGGCCGCCTCGCGTTCGCCATCGGAGCGAACCGGCGTGAAGAGGCCCGGAGCCTCCTCGATCAGCGGGATCCGACCGAGACAATAGCGGTTCGATTCCCGCTCGACGTTCTCCATGCGCTCGAGGGCGTCCTCGGCGCCGCTCTCGTCGCGTTTCGGTTTGCACCGCTTGAGGGAGTGGGACCCGACGACCCACAGATAGGCATCGTCCACGCCCAGGCCCTCGATATCCATCTCGCCCTCGGCTCCGGCAGGCAGCTCCACGAACGCGTCGAGCGCGAAGTGCCGGTGCTCCGCGAAACTGCCGTCCGCCCGGCGCCGCAGGCGCTCGACGCTGGCCGTCTCGTCGCAAGCCAGGAAGAGGCTGTCTCCGACCCGCGCGACAGCGGAGAGGTCCTTATGAAGGGGATCCTCCACATGCCGCAGCGGCCGCCAATCGGAGAAGACGAGGGAGACTTGGTCCACGATGTCGAGGGGGCTGTGGTCTGGCACCGGGGCTCCTTTGCGTGCAGCGGGCAGGGGGACAACGCACGAACTCGCGTTTGAGCTAGCCCCGGCATCAGGCCATCGAAATAGGTGCCCTCAGCAATGGCTCGCCCACAGCGCCGCCTGCAATCGGCTTTTGCCGATCACGGCCGCTCGCGGAGGATCAGGACGAGCGCGGGCCGATGAGGATGACGCCGGCTCCGACCAGGCAGATCGCGGCGCCCAGGAGATCCCATCGGTCGGGCTGTCGCCCTTCGACGATCCACAGCCACCCGAGCGACGCGGCGATATAGACCCCGCCATAGGCCGCGAAGGCCCGGCCGGCGGCCGCGGCATCGACGTGGGTCAGGATCCAGGCGAAGGCGATCAGGGATCCCAAGCCCGGGATGAGCCACCAGACGGGCTGCCCGAGGCGGAAATAGGCCCAGAACGCGAAGCAGCCCGCGATCTCGGCCAGGGCCGCCGCGATGTAGATCAGTGGCGTCAGCGGCAACCCCCGTCCTTCGAACCCCATACCCTTATGGCGCCGTCGCGGCCCGACCGTAGCGGCGAACCCCATCTGGAGCGAGGGCCTTCGGCGTGGGGAGACGGCACGCAGGCGCGCCGTCTCAACCAGGCTCGTCACAGGCGCGACGGGAAAGCCTGCTGGCGCGACCGGCCTTCTCCCGACGCGGCGGATCAGAGCGGCCGCGTGCCCTCGTAACGGGCGAAGACTCGCCGGCCCGTGGGGCCGAACAGGACCACATCGTAGGTGTCGGGTGCCATTCCCTCCATCTCCATGCCGGGGGAGCCCGTCGGCATGCCGGGAACCGCCAGGCCCCGGCCCTGTGGGCGTTCGGTCAGCAGGCGCTTCACCTCGGCCGCCGGCACATGGCCCTCCAGCACGTAGCCCCCAACCTCCGCCGTGTGGCAGGAGGCAAGCTCCCGGGGGACGCCGAGACGCGCCTTCACGCGATCGACGTGCGCGACTTCCACGACTTCGACAGGGAAGCCGGCCGCGCGCATGTGCTCGACCCAGCTGGCGCAGCAGCCGCAGCTTGGGTCCTTCGTCGCGACCACCCTGGGCAGAGACCCGGCCCTGGACGGACTTGGCGCCACCGCGGCAGCGAAGGCGCCCAAGACGAGCGAACGCCGGTTCAAGACGGGCATGGATCCCTCCCGCTCAGTTCGCGCCCTTGCGCTTGAGGATGGCCTGCATCTGGGCGATCTCGCGCTCCTGCGCCGCGATCACCTCTTCGGCCAGCTTGCGGACCTCCGGATCCTTGGAATGCTCGAGGGCCACCTTGGCCATCTCCACCGCGCCCTGGTGATGGGGGATCATGCCTCGCACGAAGTCCACGTCCACATCGTTCGTGAAGCGAATGTCCATGTCCTGGTGCATGCGGGCGTTGATCTCGCGGAACGACCGGGTGGCGGCGGTATCGGCCTGCGCATTCGTGGGCGCCGCCCCATGCCCGGCATGGCCGCCGGCCGAGCCGTGATTCATGGTTCCGTGATTCATCGTGCCGTGGTTCATGCCGCCCTGGCCGCCGTGGTGCATCTGCGCCATCCGGCTATGATCCATGGGCGCCGCGCCGCCGGGCTGCGCCTCGCCCATCTGCATCCCGCCCATCATGCCCTGACGCTGACCGGGCTGGCCCATCATGCCCGAGCAGCACGAGCAGCCGCCGCCGGCCTGGCCGGCCTGCATGGAGCCGCACATCATGGCGCCCTGCTGGGGCTGCGCGGGACGGGGTGTCGTCTGCGGCGCCGGATTCGTCGGCGAGGCAGCGGCGGGCGGCTGCGCCTCGGGGGCTGCGGGCGCTTGGGCAAGAGCCGTTCCGCCAAGCGTCGTGGCTGCAAGAAGTGCGAAAATGGTCATCCTCATGGGTGTCTCCTCGTTCAGGTGGTGGCGAAGCCCCTCGGGCTCGGTGACGACATTGCGGATAACGAGCTGGCGCCTGCTTTTACGGGTAAACTCCAATCCGGCCGGAATCAGCCGAGCGCCGCGATCTTCGGCGTGTAGCCGGCGCCGGCGATCAGCGTCTCCACGGCGGAGAGATCGGCGGTGCCGCGCACGAGGACAGTCCGGGTGGCCGGATCGGCCTCGACGCGAGCATCGGGGAAGCCGTTCCCGACGGCCTCGACGATGGCTGCGGCGCAGTGGCTGCAGATCATGTCCTCGACCTTCACGACCAGCGCATCGGCCGGATGTGCGGGCCTGGCGGCGGTCTCGTCCCGGTGGGCGGCGCATCCGCACATGGTGCTTGTCTCCTGCGGCACAATAACGATTTGCCCTTCTTGCGGCTTACCACCGTTGGAAGGTCAAGGGCCTTTTGACGGGGCTGGCTGGCCAAGGCTCATGTCGACCAAGGGGCATTGACCTTACCATGGTGGGAGGGTCTAGAAGAGAGGCCGTCACAGTTTTCAGGAGATGGCAATGGCGACACAGATGCCGGCAAGGCAAGACCTCGCCACCCTCGATATCCCCGTCGGCGGCATGACCTGCGCGTCCTGCGTCGGGAGGGTCGAACGCGCCATCAAGGCCGTGGATGGGGTGATCACGGCCTCCGTGAACCTTGCAACGGAGCGCGCGCAGGTCTCGTTCCCTCGCGGAGCGACGGACGCGTTCAAGCTGGCGGAGGCCATCCGCGACACAGGCTACGAGCCGGCCGAGGAGACGGTCGAGCTCACGATCTCCGGGATGACCTGCGCGTCCTGCGTCGGCCGGGTGGAGCGGGCCCTCGCGGCTGTCCCGGGCGTCCTCGCGGCCTCCGTCAATCTGGCCACCCAGCGGGCGACTGTGCGGACCTTGGGCGGCCTGACGCCGGCGCTGATCGAAGCCGTCCAGGAAACGGGCTACGAGGCCGCGACGGTTCAGGCCGGGGGCGTCCAGACGGACCGGGAGCGGGCCGCCCGCGAGGCGGAGCTGGCATCGCTCCAGCGCTCGATCATCCTCGCTGCCCTCGGCACGGCGCCGCTGCTCGTCTTCGAGATGGGCGCCCACTGGTCCACGACGATCCATGATGCGCTCCATTCGACGGTCGGCATGGACAATGTCCGGCTCCTGTCCTTTCTCATCGCCACGGCGGTCCTGTTCGGGCCCGGTCTGCGCTTCCATGCCAAGGGCTGGCCCGCCCTGTGGCGGCGCGCGCCCGACATGAACTCGCTGGTCTCGCTCGGCACCGCGGCCGCTTATGGCTATTCGGTGGTCGCCACCTTCGCGCCGGGGCTCCTGCCCCAAGGCACGGCTTATACTTATTACGAGGCGGGCGCGGTCATCGTGACCCTCATCCTGCTCGGGCGCTGGTTCGAGGCGCGGGCCAAGGGACAGACGAGCGAGGCGATCCGCCGGCTCATGACCCTCCAGGCGAAGACGGCGCGCGTGGTGCGCGACGGTGAGGAGGTCGAGGTCGGAATCGAGACCGTGCGGGTGGGCGACGTCGTGGCGGTCCGTCCCGGCGACCGGGTGCCGGTGGACGGGGAGGTCGTCGAGGGCTCGTCCTTCGTGGACGAGGCGATGATCACCGGCGAACCCATCCCGGTTCAGAAGTCTGCCGGCGCGGCCGTGGTGGGCGGCACGATCAACGGCACGGGCGCATTCCGCTTCCGCGCCACAAAGGTCGGGTCCGATACCTTGCTGGCGCAGATCGTGCGCACGGTCGAGGCGGCGCAAGGGTCGAAGCTGCCCATCCAGGCGGTCGTCGATCGCGTCACCATGTGGTTCGTGCCGGCCGTCATCGCTTTGGCGCTCCTCACCTTCGCGGCCTGGCTCATCCTTGGCCCATCGCCGGCCCTGTCCTACGCCCTGATCAACGCGGTGGCGGTGCTCATCATCGCCTGCCCCTGCGCCATGGGATTGGCCACGCCGACCTCCATCATGGTTGGGACCGGCAAGGCCGCGGAGCTCGGGATCCTGTTCCGGCGGGGCGAGGCGCTCCAGGCGCTCCGGGACGCGACCGTGATCGCCGTCGACAAGACCGGCACCCTCACCAAGGGGCGGCCCGAACTCACGGACATCGCCGTCGCCGAGGGCTTCGAGGAGAACGAGGTGCTGCGGCTCGTCGCCTCCGTCGAGACGCGCTCGGAGCACCCCGTCGCCGAGGCCATCGTCGCCGAGGCGCACCGGCGCGGCCTTGCCCCCGGCGAGCCCGCATCGTTCGAGGCAAGCCCGGGCTTCGGCGTCAGCGCCATCGTCGAAGGGCATCGGATCGCGGTCGGCGCCGACCGGATGATGGCTCAGCTCGGGCTCGGCGTCGCAGTCTTCGCCGACGCGGCCGCGCGGCTCGGCGATGCGGGAAAGACGCCGCTCTATGCGGCCGTCGACGGCCGGCTCGCCGCCGTGATCGCGGTGGCGGATCCCATCAAGGAGACGAGTCCCGCCGCGATCCGGGCCCTGCAGGGGCTCGGAGCCAAGGTCGTGATGATCACCGGCGACAACCGGCGCACCGCCGAGGCCATCGCTCGCACTCTCGGCATCGACGAGGTTGTGGCGGAGGTGCTGCCGACCGACAAGGCGGAGGCGGTCAAGCGCCTTCAGGCGGGCGGCGCGGCGCGGGTCGCCTTCGTGGGCGACGGCATCAACGACGCGCCGGCGCTGGCCCAGGCCGATGTGGGGCTCGCCATCGGCACCGGCACCGACATCGCCATCGAGAGCGCCGACGTGGTGCTCATGGGCGGCGATCTGCGCGGGGTGACGAACGCCATCGCGCTCAGCCAGGCGACCTTGCGCAACATCCGCCAGAACCTCGTGTGGGCCTTCGGCTACAACGTGGTGCTGATCCCGGTGGCGGCGGGCCTGCTCTACCCCGTGGCCGGGGTGCTCCTGTCGCCCATCTTCGCCGGGCTCGCCATGGCCCTGTCGAGTGTGAGCGTGCTCACCAACGCCCTGCGGCTGCGTGCCTTCAAGCCGCCGCTGCAGGATGAGAACAACCGAAAGAGCGAGCTGCGCCTCGCCCCGGCCGAATAGGAGGTCCAGCGATGAATATCGGAAAGGCGGCGGAAGCCTCCGGGGTCTCCGCCAAGATGATCCGCTACTACGAGACGAACGGCCTTTTGAACAAGGCCGCGCGGCGGGAGAACACCTACCGGGATTTCGACGAGCGCGACGTCCACGACCTGCGCTTCATCAAGCGGGCGCGGTCCTTGGGCTTCTCGGTGGCGGAGATCACGCAGCTTCTCGGGCTGTGGCGGGACGCGAACCGTCCCAGCCGAGACGTGAAGGCGATCACGGCCCGGCACATCGCCGACCTGGAGGCGCGCATCGCCGAGATGCAGGGCATGGTCGACACGCTCAAGCACCTCGCCGCCCATTGCCGGGGCAACCACCGCCCGGATTGCCCGATCCTCGCCGATCTCGGGGGCACGGCACCGCGCCGGGACGAGCGAGGCAAAGGACGCGGCGCATGATGGGCCGATGCGGCGGAGCGTCGGCACCGGCGCGGACGACCGTTCCGACCCGCGTCGCCCCGAGTAGCGACCTCGGCCCTACACCGGCACCTCCAGCCCGACCTTCGCGCGGTCCATCACCACCATGGTCCGGAAGCGCTTCACGTTGCCTTCGGTGAAGAAGAGCTGGCGCGTCAGGTGCTCGTATTCGCTCATGTCCCGCACGGTCATCACCGCCACGAAATCCGCGTCCCCCGTGACGTAATAAACCTGGTTGACCGCCGGGCAGGCCACGAGGCGGCGGCGGACGGCGTCGAGGAGGTCGAGGCGTTCGTTCTCGAGGGTGACCTCCACGATGATGGTGATGGAGCGGCCCACGCGCGCCGGATCGACGATCGCGGTCTGCTTCAGGATCACGCCGGCCTCCTGCATGGCCGCGATGCGCCGGTTCACGGCCGAGGGCGAGAGATGGACCGCTTCGCCGATCAGGCGCTGCGGCATGGCCGCATCCGCCTGGAGAAGCGCGAGGATCTTCCGGTCGAATTCATCGAGCACCATCGCCGGCGTTCTCCTGAAGGGCCCGGCCGCGCACAAACGTCCCGCCGTTGAGCCGCAATTAGCACAATTCGGCAGCCCGGAACGGGTTAGGCTTGCACAACTTCGCTGGAAGCGTGCCCAATGTTCCTCGCCAATCCCCGGCGCCATGCCGCCCCGCCGCCCCGCGCCTCGGTTCTTGCAGCCCTCGGCTCCGATGGCCGCCGGGAGGTCGCGCGCCATCTTGCGGCCTGTCCGGCACATCGGGCGACGCCGCTGCACGGCCTCCCAGGTCAGGCCGCTTCGCTCGGCATCGCGGCCCTGCACGTGAAGGACGAGGGACAGCGTCTGGGGCTCAGGAGCTTCAAGGCGCTTGGAGGCGCCTACTCGGTGATGCGCCTTGCCCTCGCGGAGGCGGAGCGGCGGCTTGGGCGCGCACTCCATCCGGCCGATCTGCAATCGGCCCCGGTCCGCGCGGCGCTGGAGGGCTTCACGGTCGCCTGCGCGACCGACGGGAATCATGGCCGCTCCGTCGCTGCGGGTGCGCGGCTCGCCGGCTGCGCCTCCGTAATCTTCATCCATGGGGGCGTGAGCGAGACGCGGGCGGAGGCGATCGCGGCCTTCGGAGCCCGCATGGTGCGGGTCGTGGGCACCTATGACGACTCGGTGGTCGAGGCCGCGCGGCAGGCCGCGGAGCAGGGATGGGTTGTGGTCTCCGACACATCGTGGGACGGCTACGAAGCGATCCCGCTCATGGTGATGCAGGGCTACACGGTCGCGGCGGGCGAGGCTTTCGACGCGCTGCCCGAGCCGCCGACGCATCTCTTCCTGCAAGCGGGCGTCGGGGGCTTTGCGGCGGCCATCGCAGCTCATGCGGTCGGCGTCCATGGCGCGGCCGCGCCGCGGGTCGTCGTGGTGGAGCCGGAACGGGCAGCCTGCCTCTTCGCCAGCGCCCGCGCGGGCCGGCTCACGACCGTTTCGCACGGGGAGGCGACCGTGATGGCCATGCTCGAATGCTACGAGCCCTCGCGCCTCGCCTGGGAGGTTCTCGATCCGCTCGCCGACGGATTCATGGCTCTCGATGAAGCCTCGGCGCCGGATGCGATGCGGCGTCTCGCGCAGCCCAAGGACGGCGATCCCGCCATCGTGGCGGGAGAGAGCGGCGCGGTCGGTTTCGCGGGGCTCGTCGCCTGCCTTGCGGATCCCGAGGCGCGGCGCATCCTCGACCTTGGCCCGTCCTCGCGCGTCCTTGTCTTCAACACGGAGGGCGCCACCGATCCTGCGCTCTATCGCGACCTCGTCGGGATCGATCCCTCCACCCTCGAGAAGCCCGGTGTCTGACGAAACCATCACCCTCCTGCGCGACCTCGTGCGGATCGACAGCGTCAATCCCGATCTCGTGCCGGGCGGGGCGGGCGAGAGCCGCATCGCGGATGCCTGCGCCGCCTGGCTCGGCGCCCGCGGATTCGAGGTGCACCGCCTGGAGGAGCGGCCGGGCCGCCCGTCCATCGTCGGCATCGCCCGTGGCCAGGGCGGTGGGCGGTCCCTCCTGTTCAACGGGCATTACGACACCGTGACCCTCGCGGGCTATCACGGCGATCCGCTCGATCCGGCGATGCGCGACGGCCGCATCTACGGCCGCGGCGCCTTCGACATGAAGGGCGGCGTCGCCGCTATGATGGTGGCGGCCGCCCGCGCCAAGGAGGAGGGGCTGCGGGGCGATATCCTCGTCGCCTGCGTGGCGGACGAGGAATACGCCTCCATCGGCACCGAGGAGGTGGTGCGCCGCTTCCGGGCCGATGCGGCCATCGTCACGGAGCCGAGCCATCTCGAACTCACCATCGCCCATAAGGGCTTCATCTGGTTCGACGTGATCGTGCGCGGCCGGGCCGCGCATGGATCGCGCCCCGAGCTCGGCATCGACGCCATCGCGAAGGCGGGGCGCTTCCTCACGGCCTTGGAGGAATACGACCGGCGCCTTCGCGCCAACCCCACGCACCCGATCCTCGGATCGGGATCAGTCCATGCTTCCCTCATCCGCGGTGGCGAGGAATTGTCGAGCTACCCGGCGGAATGCCGCATCTCCCTCGAGCGGCGCACGATCCCGGGCGAGACCACGCAGAGTGTGCGGGCGGAACTGGAGGCCATCCTGGCACGCATCGGCGACGCCGATCCGGCCTTCGCGGCCGAGATCGCGCCGGGTCTTGAGCGGGTGCCCTTCGAGATCGGCGAGGGCGAGCCCATCGTGCGCGCCCTCGATGCGGTCGCGACGCAGGCGCTCGCCCGCAAGCCCATCCGCCGCGGCGAGCCGTTCTGGACCGATTGCGCCATCCTGCAATCGGCGGGCATTCCCTGCCTGATGTTCGGCGCCGACGGCGGCGGCGCGCACGCGGCCACCGAATGGACGACGACCGAGTCGCTCACGGCACTGACCGACATCCTCGCCCGAACCGCCATCGCCTTCTGCAACGACGATCACGGGACCGACTGATCTCGGCACGAAGGGCGAGCCGCGCCCGAGGATCTTTGAAGCCGGCGATCAGGACTGCCAGAACGGCTTTTCGGCCTCGCGATCCGCATCGGCCCGGGTGAGGGCGACGTCCCGCAGGGCGGCCTCCGGGAGGTGCCGCAGGGCGTGGCGCTGCTCGATGCGATCGAGCCAAGTCTCCAGGCGCGTCAGCGCCCGCAGGGCAGAGGGCCTGAGATCCGCACCGGCAAGGCTGCGATGCCCGTAGGACATCGAAAGAGTTGAGTTTGCCATAGAAATTCTCCATGCATAGGAGCGATCAGTTGGCGTATGTTCCTCCTCATGCACGATGGAAGCAAACCAGGATGCCTGAGCGCCTGGCCTAGTTTTTCTATGGAAGTATGTGGCCGATGACGACGGTCCGACGCCGGTTGCCGCCTCTCAACGCCGTGCGCGCCTTCGAGGCCGCCTCGCGCCATGCGAGCTTCCACGCCGCGGCGGACGAACTCGCCGTCACGGCCGGGGCGGTCGCCCAGCAGGTGAAGGCCCTCGAGGAATGGCTCGGCCTGCCGCTCTTCCGCCGGCTCCCGAGCAAGGGGGTGGTTCTGACGCCCGCCGGGCAGCGCTATGCCGCCACCGTAACGGATCTCCTCGATCGACTGCATGAGGCCACGCGACGGCTCGTCGAGCAGGACAACAGCCAGGTGCTCACCGTCAGCACCATTCCGTCCCTGGCCTCGCAATGGCTGATCCCGCGCCTCGGCGCCTTCCGGGCGGCCCAGCCCTCCCTCGACGTGCGCGTGGTGGCGGCGAACGCGCTCACGGATTTTGATCGGGAGGAGGTGGACCTCGCCATCCGCTACGGGCGCGGGCCCTATCCGGGATTGTGGAGCGAATTGCTGTTTGAGGAGAGCTTCTTTCCGGTCTGCAGTCGCAGCCTCGTGGAGGGCGGCGATCACCCGTTGCGGAGCGTCGCCGACCTCAAGCACCACACGCTCCTCCACGAGGATGTCATGCCATCGATACCGGGCTCCATCACCTGGCCTCAATGGCTCGCCCGTGCGGGCGCGCCGGAGATTGATGCGCGCCGTGGGCCGCGCTTTACGCACACCTTCCTCGCCTTGCAGGCCGCAGCGGCAGGGCAGGGGGTGGCGCTCGCGACGAGCGTGCTCATCGGCGAGGACCTCACCACCGGCCGCCTCGTGCGCCCGTTCGGGCCGGAGGTGCCGGGTCCCTACAACTATCATCTCGTCTGCCCGCCCGAGGCCCTCGCGCGCCCGAAGGTGGCGGCCTTCAGGGCTTGGCTCGAGGAGGCGCTCGGGCTCGCGCGGCAGGCCCGCGAGGTCGAGCCCATCGGGTGAGCGTTGGCGAAGCGGGCTCTCAGGCGAGGGCGTGCGCGAGAAGCGGCAGGCTGCGGTCCATGCGGTAGTCGATGGAGGAGTGGTTGTCGGCGAATTCCTCGTACACATGCGCCACGCCGGCGGCATCCAGGAGGGCGTGCAGCCGCCGCGCGCCGTAGACGAGGTTGTATTGATCGACATCGCCGCAATCGATGAAGAGGAGCTTCATCCGGCGCAGGTTGTCGAGATGGCGCGCCTCCTCCGCCATCCGGAGCGGATCCCAGGCGAGCCAGTTCGCCCAACGCTCGGGGATGAGTTCGGCCGTATGGGTGTCGACCGGAAGGCGCAGGCCGAGAGGTTGGGCCGGGTCGGGGTCGAAGGTGGCGCATTGGCACAGCAGCATCAGCGTGTGCCAGTCCTTGTCCTTCGCCTTCGGCCCCGCCTCGAAGCGTTCCAGAAAGGCTTGCGGCGCAAAGCCGTAGGGCGCGAGATCGCGCAGCAGGGTGCAGAACTCGCCCCGGTGATAGATGTTTTCCCAGCCCATGTCGCCCGAATGGCAGGACGCGGCCGCCCAGAAGGATCCGCCGTGGCGTAGGGCATGGACGATAGCGCCGAACCCGCCGGAGCTCTTGCCGAACACCCCGCGCCGTCCCTCGCCGCCGCAGCCGAAGGCGCGCTCCACCTCCGGCACCATGTCGCGCAGCAAAAAGGTTTCCCACGGGCCCGTGGCGGCGCTGTCGATATACTGGTTGCCGCCAAGGCGCGTGAAGCAATCCGGAAACGCGACGACCACCGGGGGCATGGCACCGGAGCCGATCAGCCGGTCGAGCCGCTCGGGCACGTTCTCGCCGTAGTTTTTCCAGTTGGTATGCGCGGCCCCGCCCGCCGTGAAGCCGACGAGGTCGAGGAGGAGCGGCAGCCCGCGTCCGTCATGGCCCGCCGGCACATAGACATCCACCCGCCGCCGGGTCGGCTCGCCGAGGAGGTTTTGCGACAGGTGGGTGCTGTCGATCCAGATCCGGTGAATCGCTCCCTCGGGGTGATTACGGTCCTTGCGCATGGGGCTCCCTCCGCCGTCCGCCCGCTGTGACGGACGGCGCCGGCCTTGTCCAGAGGGTCCAGCGAAGCCCTCCGGAAGGTGGCTTCGTCGAATCGCCGCGGTGGCCGGATATCCCGCATCGGTCCCAACCGGCGGGCGTTCTCTCGCGTGGCAATCGTGTCGAGGGCATCCGCATGAACGGCGTCGCACCGGCCTCAATCCGGATGCCGCTCGTCCCCGTCGCCATGTCCGGCCGAAAAGGTGACCAGCTTTGGCGCCAATACGCCCATGAAGCGCCCGGGCCGGCCGAACGAGGCCGCCTCCTGCCGCCGCCCGTTCGTGGCCTGTGAGAACCCGCCCTTCCACACGGGCGCCTTCCTGCACCCGAGCAACGGCGCCCCGATCGTGATGTCCGTTTCGACCAAAGAAAAAGGGACCCGCGCGGGTCCCTTTTTCAGAAAGGTCTGAGGTGCCGGGTGCTTCAGCGTCGGCGGCGCACCCTCACCGGCACAGGCGCCGGAGCCCGGTTCGGCGCTGCGAGCGTGAAGAGCAGCATCACGGCGCAAAGAGAACCGCTGATAAGGAACAGCACTTCCGCCACGGGAACCTGCGAGGCGAGGCCCGTCACGGCGAACAAGGACGCAAACAGAACGCACAGCACAACAATACGATTTGCCACGGAACGGGTCATCGAAAAGGCCTCCGAGAGTTTCAGGAAAACGTTAGCCGCGAACCCAAGTTCCGCCCTTCATGTCGCACCGCGCGGACGTATGAATACTTGCCCGGGCCGAGACAAAAACTGTCCGTTCCTCAAGCCTGTGGATGGTGGATTGTGTAACCGGAACCGCACAGTCGCGCTTCGCGTTGGTCTCACGTCATCGGCACTGAGCCGATCTATCATCTGCGAGGTAACACCATGCTCGGTTGGGCTATCACGTTCCTGATCATCGCTCTCGTGGCGGCCGTGCTCGGCTTCGGCGGCATTGCCGGGACCGCCGTCGAGATCGCGAAGCTCATCTTCTTCGTGGCGATTGTTCTCTTCGCCATCTCGGCCGTCATCGGCCTGTTGCGGGGCCGCAGCCCGCTCTGACGCATCATTTTGGGCTGACAACGAAAGCGCCGCCCTCTCGGGCGGCGTTTTTGCTGGATGGGTCGAAAGGAAAAACCGGTCAGCCGATCGGCTGAAGGGCCGCCCGGGTCATCCGGTCCGGACCAAGGTCATCCACGTCGTCGACCGCCAGAACATCCGACAGCCGAGACCGGGCCCGGTTCACGCGGCTCTTGATGGTCCCCACCGCAACCCCGCAGATATTGGCGGCTTCCTCATACGAGAAGCCCGAGGCGCCTACGAGCAGGAGCGCTTCCTTCTGTTCATGAGGCAGACGCGCGAGGGCGGTCCGGAAATCCTCGAAATCGAGGCGGGCGCCCTGTTCGGGCTGCACCTTCAGGCGGCTCGCATAGGACCCGTCGGGGTCCTCCACCTCGCGTCGCCGCTTGCGGTACTCGGAATGGAAGAGATTGCGCAGGATGGTGAAGAGCCAGGCGTTCAGGTTCGTGCCGGGCTGGAAGCGGTCGATGTTCGAAAGAGCCCGCAGCAGGGTGTCCTGGACGAGATCGTCGGCGCGGTCCACTTGGCCGCAAAGCGAGATCGCGAAGGCCCGGAGGCTCGGTACGGCGGCAAGGAGCGCGTCCCGAATGGCCGGCTCCGGCGTCATCACCCCTTCTCCCCGACCTGCTCTTCCGCTCCGCCTTGGTTTTCCAGCTTGGACAGGAGGTCGCGAAACCGGTCCGGGACCGGCTGCTGGACGAGGTCGTCGTACATGGCCCGGAGCTGGTCGCCGATCCGGGTCTGGATGACGCGATCGAGTTTGGGATCGCTGGACAGTTTTTCCGGGAGGGACTCCTCAGGAATTACTGTCGCCAGCCGCTTTCCCGTTTCAACGGTCATTGATTTCCCCTCACCAGCCTGCATGTTCTGTTCGGTCGGCGTCGACCGGGCGGTGTCCTGTGCACATTTAAGCCCACAACGCCCGGTCTTGCATCAGGTTCCCGAAAATGGAACTTTTCGGCTCCTGCCGAGTTAAGTCGTCCGTATTGATACAACGATCAAACACCATAAGGGGAAGCGTATGTCGACAGCTCAGCTCGTCGTCCAACATCTGCCGTACCTCCGCCGCTATGCGCGCGCCCTCACGGGCAGCCAGATGGCCGGTGACGCATATGTGGCGGCCACGCTCGAGACCCTCGTCAGCGAGCCTGATACCATCGGCACCGCTGGCAACGTCAAGGTCGAATTGTTCGGGGTCTTCACCCGAATCTGGAATTCCCTGTCGGTGAACGGCCGCAGCGAGCAGATCCAGCGGGACCTGCCGGCAGAGGTCCGAATCGGCCAGATCACCCCGCTGCCGCGTCAGGCCTTCCTCCTGTCCTGCCTCGAGGGCTTCTCCGAGGAAGAGGTCGGCGCCATCCTGTCCGTCGACACGGACACGGTTCGGGAGCTGGTGGACGAGGCGGGCCGGGAGCTCGCGGCCGACATGGCAACCGATATCCTGATTATCGAGGACGAGCCGCTCATCGCCATGGACCTCGAGGCGCTGGTCGAGGGTCTCGGCCACAACGTCACCGGCGTCGCCCGCACCCGCACGGAAGCCGTGAAGCTCGCGGCCGCCAAGCGCCCGGGCCTCATCCTGGCGGATATCCAGCTCGCCGACGGCAGCTCGGGTCTCGATGCGGTGAACGATCTCCTCAAGGCCTTCGAGGTGCCGGTGATCTTCATCACCGCCTATCCGGAGCGCTTCCTGACGGGCGAGCGGCCGGAGCCGGCCTTCCTCATCGCAAAGCCCTTCCAGCCCGCGAACGTGTCCGCGGTGATCAGCCAGGCGCTGTTCTTCCAGCAGAGCGCCCGTCGCCGCGAGGTGCGCGCCACCGCCTGATCGGATCCGCGAACGATCCTTGCAAGCGCCCGGCCTCGTGCCGGGCGTTTTCGTTTTCATCGGCGGCGCATGGCGGCATGGCAAGCGAAGGATGTGGGTTTGGCCAACAGCGATCCGCAGGCGCTCGCACGGGACGAACGCGTCATGTCCGACGCGACCCTCGAGGGCGTCCGACTGCGGACATAAAAAAGACGGGTCAGAAACTGACCCGTCTTAAGGTGCCGGCCAATGCACAAGGGGAATGCGGGGAGGACCAGGTGGCCGGGTTTTCGAGAAACGTGGAGGTGGAAGGAAGGTTCCGACCTTGCGACGCGCTGTCGTGATCGACTGCGCGAATTCTTTTGAGCCAAGGTTCCCGCGGCGAAAAGCTCACGATTCTGCGAAGCATCAACTAGGAACACGAAAGAACAGGCCGCGTTGATTTCCCAAACGCCCACGCTTTTTGGTGCGGGAGATCCCCATGATCGACACCTCCGCTATCGCCATCGGCCTGACCGGCGCCGCGTTTCTGGTCGGCAGCCTTGCCCCCGTCGCGCTGGAATCGCGCGAAGCGCCACCGGCTCACGTTCAGGCCGTCGCGATATCGTCCAAGGGCGACCGTCTCGCAGTGCCATCCCGCCGCGTCGAACGCACCACCGTTTCCACCATCGAGGTGATCGGCCTCAGCCAGGCGACCGTGGTATTCAAGGACCGCAACGGCGCTGTGCTCTTCCAAGCCGATTCCACGACCGGCACCACGACCGTCGCCCGCGACGTGGACCTCCCCGTCGTCACCCTGAAGGAGGAGCCGGCGCCGAGCCCGGTCGTGCAGCGCCCCGCTCCGAAGCAGGAGGGCAGCAACCCTCCCACACCGCAGGGCCGCAAGATCCGCACCGTCGGTTGCGAGGCTGCCCTCAGCACGCTCGTCCGCACCGAGTCTTCGTCCGTGCCGGGCCTCTGCCTGACCTGACCGGGCGGTCGCAGCGCCTCGAACGATCTTGGCGCCATCGGCGCCACGCCCGCCCGAAGATGACGGGCCGGAGCCTCAGCCCCGGTCCTGGGAGTAAGCGTTTTGCGTCACGATACCGGCAGTCCCAACCGACGCCGCCTCTTCGCCCGATTCTGGCGATCGGCGTCGGGCTTCTGGACCGGCGCGTCGCGCCGGGAGGCTTGGTTCCTCACCGTCAGCCTTCTCGCCATCATTCTCGGCCAGCTCTTCGTCCAGTACCGGCTCAACGTCTGGAACAAGGACCTCTTCAACGCGCTGGAGAAGAAGGACTTCTCGGCGGTTGGCTCGCTGGCGCTGTTCTTCGTGCCCCTCGCGCTCGCGGCCGTGGCCTTCAATGTCGCCTCCGTCTGGGGTCGTCTCACCACTCAGCGCCGGTGGCGGGCCTGGATGACCGATCACCTCATCGGCCGCTGGCTCAAGAACGGCCGCTACTACCAGCTCAACCTCGTCGCCGGCGAGCACCAGAACCCGGAGTTTCGCGTCGCCGACGACATGCGCATCGCAACGGAATCGCCCGTTGACTTCGTGTTCGGCGTAACGACTGCCGTTCTCACGGCCGCGACCTTCATCACGGTGCTGTGGTCCGTCGGCGGCAGCATCACCTTCGATTGGTCTGGCCGCGCGATCACCATTCCGGGTTACCTCGTGTTCGTGGCGATCCTCTATTCCGCCATCACGACGACCGCGATGCTGTTCATCGGGCGGGCTTTCGTGCGCGTCGCCGAGGGCAAGAACCAATCCGAGGCCGAGTTCCGCTATGCGGCGACGCGGCTGCGCGAGAACGGGGAGAGCATCGCGCTCCTCGGCGGCGAGCCGGAGGAGCGCAGCGCGCTCGGGGAGGCGCTCGGGCGCGTGATCATGCGTTGGCGCGAGATGTGCGGCCAGTACCTGCGCACCACCGTCGTCTCCTACGGCAACTACGTGCTCGCGCCCGTGGTCCCGATAATCCTGTGCGCCCCGAAATATCTCGCCGGCACTATGTCGCTCGGCGAAGTGATGCAGGCCTCCACGGCCTTCGTTACGGTGCAGCAATCGTTCAACTGGCTCGTGGAGAACTACCCCAAGCTCGCGGATTGGACGGCCTCAGCGAACCGCGTCGCCGGGCTCATCGTGTCCCTCGACCGGTTGGAACGCGCGGAGCGCCCCGGATCCGGCCGCATCGCGCGCGCCGAGCGGGATCAGGAGGAGGCCCTGCGCCTGCACGGAGTATCCGTGACCCTCGACGACGGAACGGCGGTGGTCGGCGAGACGGAGGTCGCGATCAATCCAGGCGAGAGGGTGCTGGTCGTCGGCGAATCCGGTGCCGGCAAAAGCACGCTCATCCGCGCCATCGCGGGCCTTTGGCCCTGGGGCGAGGGCGAGGTTCTCGTACGCGAGGGCGCGCGGCTCTTCTTCATGCCGCAGAAGGCTTACGTGCCGACCGGCACCCTCAAGCGCGCGGTCGCGTATCCGAGCCAGGCCGACGAGGTTGCGGACGAGACCGTGACGCAGGCCCTGGAAGACGCGGGTCTCGCTCACCTGAAAGAGCGGATCCATGAAGCTGGCACGCCTTGGGAGCGTACGCTCTCCGGAGGCGAACAGCAGCGGCTCGCCTTCGCGCAGCTCTTCGTCCAGCGGCCCGACATCATCGTCATGGACGAGGCGACCTCGGCTCTCGACACGAACACGCAGGAACGGCTGATGGGCCGCATCTTCGAGCGCCTTCCAAAGGCAGCGCTCGTCAGCGTCGGACACCGCCCGGAACTCGAGACCTTCCACGACCGCCGGCTCGTCCTGGCGCGGCGCGAGGACGGCGCGCGGCTGATCGCGGACGAACCGCTTTCCCACCGCGGCCTGGCGGTCCGCCAGGCCCTCGCGGCGCTGTTCCGCCGGCCGGCCGTTTCCGGGGAACGCCGCTGACCGGCGAAGGCGGGAATGGGTGCCATCGAACTCTTGCGCTGCGCCGCAGGCGGCGTTTCGTGCGGCAGCCGATCTCGAAGGAAACGCTTGCGATATCGGAACTTGGCTCACGTATCCGTGTTTTCTGCAAAAGATGTTCTGAGTTGATGATAGTATAATCGCCAACTCATCGAGGCTTGGCCGGAACGATTTGCGCAATGTTGCGTTCTCCGGGTGCGCCCTTTGGCGCTCAAAGCGATTCATAAGAACGCACCTTCAGGAGATCAGAATGCTGAAGAAGCATATGGCGGCTTGCCTCGTGGCGACCGCATTCGCCGCTGCGCCTGTCCTGGCCCAGACCCCGCCCGCCCCGTCCGCCGGCACGGATCGCCCCACGGCGACCGGCTCGGGCTCGACATCCACGGGTTCGCCGGCCATGCAGCCCGGCGCGACGGGCTCTTCGACCATGGGCGCGGGTTCGTCCAGCATGGGAACGTCGACCGGGTCCACCGGCTCCTCGTCCATGAGCTCCACGGGCGGCACTTCCTCCACGATGGGCACCGGCACCGCGTCTACGCAGGCCTCCTCCGGCGGCATGCAGGGTCAGTTCATGACCCAGATGCAGCCGCAGCAGATGATGGCCTCCAAGCTCATCGGCACCACCGTCGTGAGCGCCAACAACGAGTCCATCGGTGACGTGAACGACGTGATCGTCGATCGCAACGGCCAGGCGATGGCCGTGATCATCGGCGTCGGCGGCTTCCTCGGCATCGGCGAGAAGGATGTGGCCGTTCCGTTCAAGCAGCTCGAGTTCACCACGAGCCAGCAGATGAACCAGCAGACCTCGAGCAACAGCTCTGGGACGGCGAGTCCGGCGACCACCGGCTCCACCACCTCGTCCGGCACGGCCGGCACGACGGCGAGCGGCTCCATGGCCGGCCAGCAGAACACCGCGAGCAACACCTCGACGGCCACCACTGGCAATACGGGCAACTCGGGTTCCAGCGCGGCCGCCAACTCGGTGGCGAACCAGAACGCCGACGGCGGCGTGCCGGATCGCATCATGCTCCGCATGACGAAGGCGGACCTGCAGGCGGCCCCGACCTTCCAGGGGTCGAACCGCAACGGCGCGGGCAACAACAGCTCCACGAACGCTCCCACGAACAACACGGGCGCCACCGGCACTACGGCGCCGCGTCCGTAATCGTCCCGATGATCGCGGGAGGCGCGATGGCCTCCCGCGGCCTTGGGATGCAACGCAAAACGCCCGGTCGCGAGACCGGGCGTTCTGTCATGGGCGTCGACCGTTAGAGCGCTGCGCGATCCATGCGCGCGGCGGATCCTCAGGCGGCTTCGCGGTTGATGCGCGCTACTGCGATGTCCGTGAGGAGCTTGTCCGTCTTCTTCTCCTCGTCCAGGGTCTCCTGGAGCAGTTTCACAGCGTCCTTCATGCCGAGTTCCTCGGCCCAGGCGCGGAGCGTGCCGTAGCGGGCGATCTCGTAATGCTCGATGGCCTGGGCGGCCGCCAGGATACCCGCGTCCATCACGTCGGCATCCTCGGCCTCGTCCATGACCTCCTTGGCTTCCTCAATGAGGCCCTGAATGGCCTCGCAGGGCTCGCCGCGAGCCTTCTTGCCCATGAGCTCGAACACCTTTTCCAGGCGTTCGACCTGGCGCATCGTCTCCTCGCGATGCGTCTCGAAGGCCTGCCGGAGCTCCTCGCTCTCGACCGACTTCGCCATTTTCGGCATGGCGCGCACCGCCTGCTTCTCGGCGTGGTACACGTCCTTCAGGAGGTGAAAGAAGAGGTCTTCCAGCTTTTTCATCGTGCAATCCTATCTACGGTTCGGGGGACATTCCGCCGCGTCCGGCGAATCAACGTTGCGCCAATGGCCAAGTTCCTGCCGTCGTCGCGCTCTCGAGCCGGCGCGGCCCTCCGCACGGTTCCGCCCCTTCGCCGCCCATCGGTCCGCCCTCATGAGCCCGCGACAGACGGACCAGCCGCCAATGCGCGATCCCCAGGAACCGCGACTCCCTCCTCACGTTGGTCTGGCATCAGAAGCATGCGCTCCTGATGACATGGGACGGTGAGATGACGGGCGGAGAGCGGTCTTCGCCTGGATCAGCCACCATCCCGACGGCCAAGCGGCGACAGGCCGTGCCGCACCCACCGCTCCGCCACCGACCGCGGAGCCGGCCAGGGCGGCCGTGGAACAGGTCCGGGATTCGGCAGAATCCATTCGAAGCGTCGTGGCGACGGGCGCGGACGTGCGCCCCATCGGGGTGAGTTGAGGGTGATCATGGGTCTGTCAAATCGTTCGCATCAGGACTTCGCCATCGGCAAAGACGAGCCCATCGCGGTGCTTTTCGCGCCCGAGACGGTTCCGATCATCGACATCTTTCGGGCGCTGGGAGATTTCGAGGAGCATTATGACATCGGCGCCCTCGACACTCTCGAGGACCGCCTCACGCGCAGGATGAGCCGGGACCTGGCCAAGGGCATCGTGTCCGATGCGCTTCTCCTGGCTTTTGGGCTGCGGCGCGAGCGCTCGCAGCCGATCGCCTATCGGCCCGTTCAGTCCCGCCGCGGATCGCTCGACGAATACCGGCTGCTCGCGCTCATGGGCGCCACCTATTGGCACGACTTCGTCCTCGCCTCCGAAGTCGCGGCGTCCCTGGAAATCAATCACCCGCAGCCGCTGGTGTCGCTCGCTTTCGATATCGCGCGCCGCCTCGAGGCCGCGGGGCTGAAGCTCGAAGCGCCTGATCCGCGTCTCTTCCGCTCGAAGGTGGATCGGACGACCGTGGAGGTCAGCCGCGAGGCGATGATGAGCCAGGATCTGAAGCTCAATTTCGACTTCTGATTTAAGCCGCCTCTCGTGAACCCGGTCGCGGAAGCGGCTGGGTTTTTCCTTGCGCGCATCCCGAGGGCATTGAGCCGGTCGGCGCGCACACTGGCGGGGGCATGCGAAGTCCGCCTCCACGCGCAAGCCAAAAGAAAAGGGACCGTCCCTTGAGACGGTCCCTTTGAAACCTTTGCTCGCCGCGAGCTTATTCCTGGTTGCCGCGGGTACCGCCAGATGCCTGGCCACCCTTGCGGCCGGCCTGCGACGCGAGATCCCGATCCTGCGAGAAGGACCGCTTCTCGGCGGGAACGCTCTTGCCGCCCTTCGACGCGATCTCGCGTTGGCGGGCGCTATCCATGGACGCGAAACCGCGCTTCGATGTGGAACTTCCAGTCGCCATCTTGAGCCTCCTTGGCGATTAACCTTGAGACTTGAACAACCGCTCTCAATTTTGATGGTTCCGGCAGAATTCTAGTGATTTTTGAACAACGTAAGTACATCCTCGGCTGGAACCCCCAATACAGTCCGCTGTCGCAGTTGTGGCAGGAATCAAAGCTTGGAACCTTCGCAGTTCGGGCAACGTTGCTTTTGCGAATGAAGCGCCATCCGGCCGAGCCCTTCGGAACCGGCGCGCCCTCGCAGAGGAGCATCCCATGAAAAAGGTTCTCGCCGTTCTGGCTCTCACCATCCCGCTGACCGCCTGCTACACGAACGATCCGGCGCTCACCGGCGCGGTTGTGGGCGGCGCGACCGGCGCCGCCATCGGCGGTGCCGCGACCGGGCGGGTCGGCGGCGCGGTGGCGGGCGGTGCCATCGGCGCGGCGACCGGCGCCGTGATCGGCTCCGCGACGGCCGCTCCGGCAGCGCGCTGCGAGTACGATCCCTATTACGGCCGCGAGGTCTGCTACCGCTACTGATGGGGCGGTTCCGATCGGGGGCCTCGCACGGCGTGCGGGGCCCATCGTTTTTTTTTGACGCGAGGATCCTGCGATGACCAACAAGGACATGGCCCCGCGCCCCGGCCCTGGGCCGAAGCCGAAATCCGGAGAGGCCCCGAAGGGGCCAAAGCGCGACGACAAGGATACGGGGCAGGGCCCCGGCCTCACCGGCGATCTCATCGACCCGCCGGATTCGCCGCAGGTGAAGCCTTCGCAGGATAGGAAGTAGGCCGAGCATTTAACCGCGGCGTCCTGCCGCCAGGGTCTCGCCCGTCCGCGCTTGCCGCCCCAATTGTTTTAAGCTTAAATCAATTGGCCCGCCGCATGGCGGCGGATCTCGGAGCGAGCCCATGAAGATTGCGGTCATCGGCGGCGGCCCCGCGGGGCTGTATTTCGCGATCCTCATGAAGAAGCAGCGGCCTGTCGCCGAGATCGTCGTCTACGAGCGCAACCGCGCCGACGACACCTTCGGCTTCGGGGTCGTGTTCTCCGATGCGACCCTCGACAATTTCGAGCGCCACGACCCCCCGAGCTACAGGCGCATCACGCAGGAATTCGCCTATTGGGACGACATCGCGATCCACTTCAAGGGCGAAGTGCATCGCGTCGGCGGCAACGGGTTCTGCGGCTGCTCGCGCCGCACGCTTCTCCTGATCCTGCAGGAGCGGGCCTCCGATCTTGGCGTGAGCCTCGTCTACGAGGCGGATGTGGACGACGAGGCGCTGTTCGCGGATGCGGACCTCGTCGTGGTGGCGGACGGCATCAACAGCCGCTTCCGCGAGCGCCACGCGGAGCATTTCGAGCCTCAGACCGACCTGCGGCCTAACAAGTTCACCTGGATGGGCTCCACGAAGCCCCTCGACGCCTTCACCTTCATCTTCCAGGAGACTGAGTGGGGCCCTTTCATCGCCCATGCCTACCAGTATGAGGCCGGGCGCTCGACCTGGGTGTTCGAGACGGACCCCGAGACCTTCGAGCGGGCAGGGCTCGCCCAGATGAGCGAGGCGCAATCCGCGGCGCTGATGGAAAGCGTCTTCGGCTGGTTCCTCGACGGACACCGGATCCTCACCAACCGCTCGATCTGGCGCAGCTTCCCGATGATCCGCAACAAGCGCTGGGTCATGGGCAACCGGGTGCTGCTCGGCGACGCCAAGGCGACGGCGCATTTCTCCATCGGCTCCGGCACCAAGCTCGCCATGGAGGACGCCATCGCACTCTACGAGGCCTTCGCCAAGGACCCGACCGTGGAGGGGGCGCTGCGCCTCTACGAGACCGGCCGGCGCGAGGAGGTGGAGAAGATCCAGCACGCGGCGGATGTCTCCCTCGTCTGGTTCGAGCATGTGGCGCGCTTCTGGGATTTCGATCCCGTGCAGTTCGCCTTCGGGGTCATGACCCGCGCCAAGGCCATCACCTACGACAACCTGCGGCTCCGGGCCCCCGCCTTCGTGCGGCAGGTGGACCGGGTCTTCGCCCGCGGCGCGCAGGCCCATGACCCCTCGGTCGACCTGGAGAACCCCCAGGTTCCGATGTTCCAGCCCTTCCGCCTGCGCGAGATGCGGCTGGAAAACCGGGTCGTGGTGTCGCCCATGGACATGTACTCCGCCGTCGACGGGGTGCCGGGCGACTGGCATCTCATGCATTACGGCGCGCGCGCCACGGGCGGAGCCGGGCTCGTCTTCACGGAGATGACCTGCGTCTCGCCGGAGGCGCGCATCACCCCGGGCTGCACGGGCCTGTGGACCGACGAGCAGGAGACCGCGTGGCGGCGCATCGTCGACTTCGTGCACAGCCATTCGGCCTCGAAGATCGCGCTCCAGCTCGGCCATGCGGGCCGAAAAGGAGCGACGAAGCTCATGTGGGATGGCATCGACCGGCCCCTCGAGGAGGGCGCCTGGGAGGTCTGCTCCGCCTCGCCGATCCCGTATTTCCCTGACAGCCAGGTGCCCAGGGAGGTGTCGCCCGCGGATCTCGACCGGATCAAGGCCGATTTCGTGGCCGCCGCCGAGCGCGGCGACCGAGCCGGGTTCGACATGCTCGAACTCCACTGCGCCCATGGCTACCTGCTGGCGAGCTTCATCTCCCCGCTCACCAACCGGCGCACGGACCAGTATGGCGGCTCCCTGGAGAACCGCCTGCGCTACCCGCTCGAGGTCTTCGAGGCCATGCGCGCGGTCTGGCCGTCCCACAAGCCCATGTCCGTGCGCATCTCCGCGACCGATTGGGCGGAGGGCGGCCTCACCGGCAACGAGGCCGTCGCGGTGGCGCGGGCCTTCGCGGAGCACGGAGTCGATCTCGTGGACGTATCCACGGGCCAGACGGTGCGCGAGGCGCGCCCGATCTATGGCCGCATGTTCCAAACGCCGTTCTCCGACCAGATCCGCAACGAGGCCCGGGTCGCCACCATGTGCGTCGGCAACATCACGGCGGCCGACCAGGTGAACACAATCCTCGCCGCCGGCCGCGCAGACCTCGTGGCGCTCGGCCGCCCCCACCTCGTGGATCCCGCCTTCACCCTGAAAGCAGCGGCCTGGTACGGGTCCAAAGCGGTCTATTGCCCGCCGCAATACCTCCCCGGCAAGGATCAGATCTTCCGCAACTCCGTGCGCGACCGGCAGGATCTGGAGGAGCTGAAGATCAAGGCGAAGCCCAAGACCCGGGCGGAGCTGCGGGTGGAAGCCGGCGAGAAGCCCCTCGCGGCGGAGTGATCGATTCTCCGCTCACGGGGGAGGTCGGCTGCCGCTCTTGAAAGTGCGGAGCGGCTTCGCCGCGAGTTCTTGCGCTGGATCCCGGCTCGGCGTTCCGCTTCGCTGCACCTGGCCGGGAAAGGTGTCGAGGATCAATCGCACCCTGAACGCCCTTTCCCGGACAAGGGAGCGCCGCAAGGCGCGGACGCAGATCCGGGATCCAGCGAAAGAAGCCGCCGCGCAGCGGCACCACACATCTTCGGCGACACTCAAACGTGCAGATACCGCTCGACCAGAGCCGCATCGGCCCGCAGGGCCGTGCTGGTGCCGGTCCAGACCACGCGGCCCTTCTCCACGATCACGTGGCGGTCGGCGAGGCGGGTGAGGGCATCCACGTTCTTGTCGATGACGAGGATCGACTGCCGCTCGTCCCGCAGGCGCGCGAGGCAGGTCCAGATCTCCTGGCGGATGAGGGGCGCAAGGCCCTCGGTGGCCTCGTCCAGGATGAGGAGCTTCGGGTTCGTCATGAGGGCTCGACCGACGGCAAGCATCTGCTGCTCGCCGCCCGAGAGCTGCGAGCCGAGGTTGCGCGAGCGTTCCTTGAGGCGCGGGAAGAGCTCGTAGACGGATGCCAGCGTCCAGCGCCCGTGGCCGGCGCGGTCGGCCGCCGTGGCGACGAGATTCTCCTCCACCGTGAGCGTCGGAAAGATCTGTCGTCCCTCGGGCACGAGGCCGATGCCCGCCTGGGCAACCTTGTAGGGCGCGGCACCCGTGAGGGGCCTGCCATCGAACACCACCTCGCCGCCCGTCGGGCGCAGAAGGCCCATGATGGAGCGGATCGTGGTGGTCTTGCCCATGCCGTTGCGGCCCATGAGCGTCACGACCTCTCCGGCCTCGATCTCGAAGGCGATGTCGAACAGCACCTGGGCGGGGCCGTATCCGGCCTGGAGCGAGCGCACCTTCAGCATCGGGCAGCCTCCCCACGGTCGCGCGCCTTGAGCGGGCGCATGGATGCCATCACGCCGCCTCCTCGCCGAGATACGCGGCCCGGACCTCCGGGTTCGCCCGGATCCGATCCGGCGTGTCGGTCGCGATGAGCCGCCCGTAGACCAGCACGCTCACCCGGTCGGCGAGGGCGAAGACAGCGTCCATGTCGTGTTCGATGAGAACGATAGTGGTGTGGCTCTTGAGGCGGCGGAGGGTTTCAACCACGCGCTGGGACTCGTCGTGCCCGGTCCCGGCGAGGGGTTCGTCGAGGAGGAGGACCTTGGGCTCCGTGGCGAGCGCGATGGCAAGCTCCAGCTGGCGCTTCTCGCCATGGGAGAGAAGCCCCGCCGGAACACCGGCGCGGGCCTGGAGACCGACGAGGCTCAAGGCCTCCATGGCCGGCCCGTTCAGCGCCGCCTCCGTGGCAGCCCTCCCGAAGAAGCGGAAGCTCGATCCTGCCCGCGCCTGCACCGCGAGGGCGACGTTCTCGACCGCCGAGAAGCCCGGCAGGATCGACGTGATCTGGAACGATCGGGCCAAGCCCCGCACCACCCGCCGGTGCATGGGCAGGCGCGTGATGTCCTCACCGTCGAAGAGGATGGAGCCGGAATCCGATTCCGCGAGCCCGGAGATCTGGTGGATCAGGGTCGTCTTGCCGGCGCCGTTCGGCCCGATGATCGCGTGCAATTCGCCGGGGCGGATCCCAAGGCTCACTTCGTCCGTCACCACGAGGGCGCCGTAGGTCTTGCGGAGGCTTCGCAGTTCCAGGATCGCGTCAGCCATGGTGGCGTTGTCCCAGGAGGCCCATGATCCCGCCGCGCACGAACAGCACGACGAGGATGAGGAGCGGGCCGAACACCATCTTCCAGTTTTCCGCGAGGCGCGCCCGCACGTCGTCGCTCGCCAGGAAGGCCGCCGTGTGCAGGATCTCGGGGAGGAATTCCTCCAGGAGCAGAAAGGCGGCAGCACCGAGGATCGCGCCGTGAAGGGAGGCGAGGCCGCCGAGGATCACCATGAAGATGAGCTCGCCCGAGCGCTGCCAGGTCATAAAGGCGGGGCTCACGAACTCCGCCTGGTTGGCAAGGAGGCAGCCCGCAAGGCCCGCGATCATGCCGCTCAGGGCATAGGCCACGAGCTGGTAGCCGAAGGGATGAAAGCCGATCGCCTCCATGCGAACCGCGTTTTCCTTCGCTCCGCGAAGGACGCGGCCGAAGCGGGAATTCACCACGGCGGTGCAAAGCGCGTAGACGCCGAGAAGCGCAAGAAGGGTCGCGGCGTAGAGGGCGCGGTCGCTCCTCAGGAGCGCGAAGCCCGCCAATGTGCTCCGAGCCGGAAGGGTCAGGCCGTCGTCGCCGCCATAGGCCGCGAGCGATGTGGCGAGGAAGAACAGCATCTGCCCGAAGGCGAGCGTGATCATGATGAAATAGACGCCCTTCGTGCGCAGCGAGATCGCGCCCGTCACGAGGGCGAAGGCTGCGGAGGCGAGGAGCGCCACGGGAACCTGGATCAAGGCATCCTCGATGCCATGGCTTGCCAGGATCCCGACCGCATAGGCGCCGATCCCGAGAAAGGCCGCGTGGCCGAAGCTCACGAGCGCCCCATAGCCGAGGATGAGGTCGAGAGAGAGCGCGGCGATGCCGAAGATCATCACGCGCGTGAGGAGCGAGAGAACATAGCCTTCGGCGCCGGAGAGAGCCGCGAAGACTGGAGCCAGCGCCAGGAGGGCAAACAGCGCCACAGGCACGGGGTTCAGCCGCGGACGGAGCGCGGGGGCGGGAGCAGGCGTGGAGGCGACCCAGTCTGACACGTGGAGGGCGCCCTAGCGTTTTACGGGGAAGAGGCCGGAAGGCCGGAAGAACAGGATCGCGGCCATGAGGATGTAGATCATCATCGGCGCGAGCGCCCGGCCGGACTGGCTCGCCGCCGCGGGGTCGAGCACCAGGCGCAGGAGGTTGGGCGCGAAGGAGCGCCCCACGGTGTCGACGAGGCCCACGAGGATCGCGGCCAGGAACGCGCCGCGCACGGAGCCGATGCCGCCGATGACGATGACGACGAAGGCGAGGATCAGGATGTTGTCGCCCATCCCGGGTTCGACCGAGAGAATGGGCGCTACCATCGCGCCCGCGAAGCCCGCCAGCATGGCCCCGAAGCCGAACACCACCATGAAGAGCCGCCGGATGTTGACGCCGAGCGCCGAGACCATGGGCGCGTTCGTGGCGCCGGCCCGCACCAGCATGCCGATCCGGGTGTGGCTGACGAGCCCGTAGAGGAGCGCCGCGACGCCGAGCCCCGCGGCGATGATCGCAAGGCGATAGACCGGGTAGAGAAGCCCGTCCGCGATCTCGACGGAGCCGGAGAGAACCTCCGGCACCGGCACGTTGAGAGGCGCGGCACCCCAGACGAACTTCACGCCCTGGTTCAGGAAGAGGATGATGCCGAAGGTGGCGAGCACCTGATCGAGATGATCGCGGTCGTAGAGGTGGCGAAAGACCAGCACCTCGAGGAGGAGCCCGAAGGCGAGGGCGGCCGGAAGGGCGAGAAGGAGCGCGGTGCCGAAACTACCGGTCCAGCTCGCAAAGGCGGCGACCAGATAGGCGCCCACCATGTATTGGACGCCGTGCGCCAGGTTGATGAAGTCCATCACCCCGAAGACGAGGGTGAGCCCGGCGGCGATGAGAAAGAGAATGAGCCCGAACTGGAGCCCGTTCAACGCCTGAACGAGAAGGAGGGTCGTGGTCATCGCCGCACCGGTTCGGGATTGCGGGGCACCCCTTGGGGCGCCCCGCACGAGGGATCGTCAGTTCGTCGCGGCGCATTCCTTCCCGTAGGCGTCTGCGTAATCGTCGAACACCTTCTCGGCGATTTCCGTCTGGAACTTGCCGTCGGCGCGCTTGGCCGCCTTCACTAGGTAGAAGTCCTGCACCGGAAAGCCGTTCTGGCCGAATTTGAAGTCGCCCCGGAGCGACTTGAAGTTCGCCTTCGCAAGGGCCGCGCGCACGGCGTTCTTGTCGTCCATCTTGCCGCCGGTCGCCTTCAGGGCGCTGTCGATGAGGAGCGCCGCGTCGTAGGCGTGCATGGAATAGGAGCCCGGCACCGCGTTGTAGGCCGCCTCGTAGGCCGCCACGAACTTCTTGTTCTCCGGCGTGTCGAGGTTCGGCGCCCAGTTGGAGCCCCCGAACATGCCGATGGCCGCATCCTGCTGGGCCGGCAGAGTCGATTCATCCACCGTGAAGGCCGAGAGGAAGGGAATGCGGTCCGCGAGGCCCGCGGCGCGATACTGCTTCACGAGGTTCACGCCCATGCCGCCCGGCATGAAGGTGAAGATCGCATCGGGCTTCATGGAGGCGATCTTCGCCAGCTCGGACTGGAAGTCGAGGTTGTTGAGGGGAACGTAGGATTCCTCCACCACCTCGCCCTTGTAGTGGCGCTTGAAGCCCGCGAGCGCGTCCTTGCCGGCCTGGTAGTTCGGGGCGAGGAGATAGACCTTCTTGTAGCCCCGGTCCTGCGCCACCTTGCCCAGCACCTCGTGGTTCTGGTCGTTCTGGTAGGAGGTCGCGAAGAAATAGGGGTTGCAGCTCTTGCCCGCGAGGTTCGAGGGGCCGGCATTGGTGCTGATGTAGAAAGTGTTGGAATCGACGATGGGCTTGTGCACCGCCACCGCGACGTTCGAGAAGATCGGGCCGACCACGAAGTCGACCTTGTCGCGCTCCAGAAGGCCCTTCACCTTGGTGACGGCCACGTCCGGCTTCAGCTCGTCGTCCACGACGATCACTTCCGCCTCGCGTCCGCCGAGCTTACCGCCCAGATCCTTCATGGCGAGCTGGAAGCCGTCGCGCGCCTGCTGGCCCAGCACCGCGGACGGGCCGGAGAGGGTGAGAAGAAGGCCGATCTTCAGCTTCTCCTGAGCCTGAGCGCCCGTGGCCGCGAGGCCGATCAGGCCCGCGAGGCCGAGGGTCTTGGTGATGTGATTCATGATGCTCTCCCGGTTCGCTGTTCCCGCGCACGGCTGGCCGTGCCGCGGCTGTCGTCGTTCCCCGCGCACGGTTGATCCGTGCTGCGCATGATGGGCCGGGGACGCGCTGCGCCTCACCGGCTTTCGGCGATACTGTGACGCTCTTCCGGCCTGCCGAACAGTCCTCTTTCGGCGAACCGGAGGAGCGCTCCCGCTTTCGGGATTGCCAAGCAATATTTGAAGCTTAAAATAACTTCGCGGACCTCTTCAAGGGGTTTGTTGCGAAGGCGCGAGGCGCATGACGGGGACGCTGCAGGGGCGGCATGCGGTTGTGACGGGCGGCGGCCGGGGCATCGGCCGCGCCATCGCCGCCGCGCTCGTGGCCTCCGGCGCCCATGTGACGATCCTCGGCCGCGACCGCGCCGCCCTCGACCGGGTGGTCGGCGAGGGCGAGGCCCATGCGGCGGCCGCCGCCGACGTCACCGACAAGAACGCGATCGAGGCCGCGCTGCGGGACATCGCGGCGCAAGGCGGGCCCGTCGATCTTCTCATCGCCAATGCCGGGCAGGCGGTCTCCGCGCCCTTCGCCCGCTCGGACGCCGCGCTCTTCGCTCGCATGATGGACGTGAACCTCATGGGCGTGGTTCATGCCGCGCAGGCGGTCCTCGGCCCCATGACGGAGCGCCGCTTCGGGCGCATCGTGGCGGTGGCCTCGACGGCGGGGCTCAAGGGCTATCCCTATGTGAGCGCCTATTGTGCCGCCAAGCACGCGGTCGTCGGCTTCGTCAGGGCGCTCGCCGCCGAGACGGCGACGACGGGCGTCACGGTGAACGCGGTCTGCCCCGGCTTTACCGATACGGATCTCGTGGCGGAGAGCCTCGACCGGATCGTGGCGAAGACCGGACGCACCCGCGAGGCGGCGCTGGCCGAACTCGTGCGGCAGAACCCGCAGGGACGGCTGATCGACCCTCGCGAGGTCGCGGAGGCGGTGCTCTGGCTCTGCGGGGAGGGCGCCCGCTCGGTCACCGGGCAGGCCATCGCTGTGGCTGGCGGGGAGGTCTGAACCATGACGGGTCAAGCCATTCCCCTGGATGCCGAGACCAAAGCCGTCGAGATGCCGGAGGATCACCGGGACGAGCTGCGCCTGTGGCTGCGCCTTCTCACTTGCACCACCCTCATCGAGGGCGAGGTGCGCCGGCGCCTGCGCGACCGGTTCGACGTGACGCTCCCGCGCTTCGACCTGATGGCGCAGCTCGAAAAGGCGCCGGGCGGCATGACGCTCTCGGACCTGTCGAAGCGCATGATGGTGTCGAACGGCAACCTCACCGGCCTCGTGGAGCGCCTCGTGGCCTCGGGCCATCTCGACCGGCGCACATCCAAGGCCGACCGCCGCGCGCAGGTGATCCGCCTCACGGATCTCGGCCGCGCCGAGTTCAAGGCCATGGCGGCCGAGCACGAGGGCTGGATCGCCGATCTCTTCACAGGCCTCACCCGCAAGGATCAGGACGACCTCATGCGCCTTCTCGGCAAGACGAAGCTCTCGGCCCGCGCCGCCATGGGAGACACCCCGTGAGCCGCCCCGCCAACGCCGTCACCCTCCCGCTCGCCGGCTACCGCCCGCAGCATTTCGCGCTCGCCGTCGAGGGCCCGGTCGCGACCGTGACCCTGAACCGGCCGGAGAAGAAGAATCCGCTCACCTTCGAGAGCTACCGCGAGCTCACCGACTTCTTCCACGCCTGCGCCAAGGACGAGGACGTGAAGGTCGTGGTGGTGAATGGAGCCGGCGGCAACTTCTCCTCGGGCGGTGACGTGTTCGAGATCATCGGCCCGCTGGTCGCCATGGACACCAAGGGCCTCACCGCCTTCACCCGCATGACGGGCGAACTCGTGAAGGCCATGCGCGCGGCGCCTCAGCCCGTCATCGCGGCGGTGGAGGGCATCTGCGCGGGAGCGGGCGCCATCATCGCCATGGCGTCCGACATCCGCCTCGCGGCGCCCAAGGCCCGCGTGGCGTTTCTCTTCAACAAGGTGGGGCTCGCGGGCTGCGACATGGGCGCCTGCGCGATCCTCCCCCGCCTCATCGGCCAGGGCCGCGCCTCCGAGCTCCTCTACACGGGCCGCTTCATGAGCGCGGACGAGGGCGAGCGCTGGGGCTTCTTCAGCCGCATCGTGGAGGGCGAGGTGCTGGGCGAGGCGCAGACGCTCGCCCGCGAGATCGCAGCCGGGCCGACCTATGCCAACACCATGACGAAGCGCATGCTCGCCATGGAATGGGCCATGTCCGTCGAGGAAGCCATCGAAGCCGAGGCCGTCGCGCAGGCGCTGTGCATGACGACGGAGGATTTCGCCCGCGCGTACCGTGCCTTCGCGGCGAAGGAAAAACCCGTGTTCGAAGGAAACTGACATGGCCGATTCCAGCTTTCTCGCCTGGCCCTTCTTCGAAGATCATCACCGGCGCTACGCGGCGGAACTGCGGGATTGGGCGGCCGGAGAGGTCGGTGGCCTCGTGGATCACCACGATGTGGACGCCTCCTGCCGCCGGCTCGTCCGCGCGCTCGGGCAGGCGGGCTGGCTGAGGGCGGCAGTGCCCGCGGCCTATGGCGGCCTCCATGCGGGCTTCGACGTGCGCACCTTGTGCATCGCCCGCGAGACGCTCGGCTACCAGGACGGTCTCGCGGACTTCGCCTTCGCCATGCAGGGCCTTGGGACGGGCTCCATCACGCTCGCGGGCTCGGACGACCTGAAGGGTCGCTATCTGCCCGCCGTGGCGCGGGGCGAGCGCATCGCGGCCTTCGCCCTTTCCGAGCCCGAGGCCGGCTCCGATGTGGCCGCCATGGCGACGAGCGCGGTGGCGGACGGGCCGGGCCATGTTCGGATCGACGGGTCGAAGACCTGGATTTCCAATGGCGGCATCGCCGACCATTACGTGGTCTTCGCCCGCACCGGCGAGGCGCCGGGCGCGCGTGGACTCTCGGCCTTCGTGGTCGATGCGGAGACGCCCGGCCTGACCATCGCGGAGCGGATCGACGTCATCGCGCCGCATCCCCTCGCGACCTTGCGGTTCGAGGGCTGCCGGGTGCCCCTGTCCCAGCGAATCGGCGGGCCCGGCGACGGATTCAAGATCGCCATGGCGACCCTCGACGTGTTCCGCTCCACGGTGGGCGCCGCGGCGCTCGGCTTTGCGCGCCGCGCCCTCGACGAGGCGCTGAGCCGCGCGGCGACGCGCCAGCTCTTCGGGGCGCCGCTCGGCGACCTCCAGATGACGCAAGGGGCGCTCGCCGAGATGGCGACGGATGTGGATGCGGCCGCTCTCCTCATCTACCGCGCCGCCTGGACGAAGGATCAGGGCGCGCCCCGCATCACCCGCGAGGCCGCCATGGCGAAGATGTACGCGACGGAAGCCGCGCAAAGCGTGATCGACAAGGCGATGCAGATCTTCGGCGGCCTTGGCGTCACCAAGGGCGTCAAGGTCGAGGAGCTCTATCGCGAGATCCGCGCCCTGCGGATCTACGAGGGCGCCACGGAGGTGCAGAAGATCGTGATCGCCCGCGATCTTCTCAAGGGGCTCGCCGCCGCGAGCCTGCCCAAGGCCGCGGAATAGGCGAGGCGAGACATCCGCGCGCGGGCATCGGGGCCCACGCGCCGGCGAGGCTGCGGAGCAGGACGCTCCGCGACGGACGAGGAGGGATGGACGATGGCGTACACGGCCCATGTCGACACCTTCGCGCGGGACAACCTGCCGCCCCCGCAGCAATGGCCGACCTTCGTCTTCGAGCGGCCCGAGCTGCGCTATCCAGAGCGTCTCAACTGCGCGGCGGCCTTCCTCGACCGTTGGGTGGAGGAGGGCCGTGGCGACGAGCCCTGCCTCATCAGCCCCACCGAGACGCTCACCTACCGGGCCCTACAGGAGCGTGTGAACCGCATCGGCAACGTGCTCGTCCAGCGCTTCGGTCTCGTACCCGGCAACCGGGTGCTGCTGCGCTCCGCCAACAACCCGATGATGGTGGCCGCCTATCTGGCGGTGCTGAAGGCGGGCGGCGTCGTGGTCGCCACCATGCCGCTGCTGCGGGCGCGGGAGATCGCCTATCCGCTCACGAAGGCAAAGGTCTCCATCGCGCTCTGCGACCACCGACTCGCCGATGAGATGGAGCGTGCCCGGGGGCTCGCCCCCGATCTGAAACACGTGGCCTATTGGGGCTCCGGCGCGCCGGACGCGCTCGAGGCGTTGATCGCGGAGGCCAGCCCCGCCTTCGAGGTCGCGCCCACCGCCTCGGACGACGTGTGCCTCATCGGCTTCACCTCGGGCACGACGGGCGAGCCCAAGGGCACCATGCATTTCCATCGCGACATGCTGGCCATCTGCGATACTTACGCCAAGCACGTCCTGCGGGCGGAGCCGAGCGACCGGTTCATCGGCTCGCCGCCGCTCGCCTTCACCTTCGGGCTCGGCGGCATCGTGCTCTTTCCCATGCGCATCGGCGCATCCACCGTGCTGCTGGAAAGGGCCGGGCCAGACGACCTTCTGCCCGCGATCGCCCAGCACCGGGCGACCGTCTGCTTCACGGCGCCCACCGCCTACCGGGCCATGCTCGCAAAACTGAAGGATTACGACATCTCCTCCTTGCGCAAATGCGTCTCCGCCGGCGAGGCGCTGCCGAAGGGCACCTTCGAGGCGTGGCGCGAGGCGACCGGGCTCAAGCTCATGGACGGGATCGGCGCCACCGAGATGCTGCACATCTTTATCGCCGCCAGGGAAGAGGAGATCCGGCCGGGCTCCACGGGCAAGCCCGTGCCGGGCTACGAGGCCAGGATCGTCGACGAGGAGGGCCGCACGGCCTCGCCGGGGACCGTGGGGCGCCTCGCGGTGCGCGGACCGACCGGCTGCCGCTACCTTGCCGACGAACGCCAGGCCAAATACGTGCAGAATGGCTGGAACGTCACCGGCGACACCTACCTCATGGATGAGGATGGATACTTCTGGTACCAGGCCCGCTCCGACGACATGATCATCTCGTCCGGCTACAACATCGCCGGTCCCGAGGTGGAGGCGGCGCTCCTCACCCATCCGGCCGTCGCCGAATGCGGCGTGGTGGGCGCGCCGGACCCCGAGCGCGGCATGGTGGTGAAGGCCTATGTGGTCCTGCATCCGGGGCACGCCGCCGGAGCCGATCTCGCCAAGGCGCTGCAGGAGCACGCGAAGGCGGAGATCGCGCCCTACAAGTATCCCCGCATCGTGGAATTCGTGGACAACCTCCCGCGCACCCAGACCGGCAAGCTCCAGCGCCACGAGTTGCGGCGCATCGCCACCGAGGAGCGCGCGCGGGCAAGCGCCACCGCGGCCGAGTAGGATCGAACATGAGCAATCCAGAGCGACGCATCCCTGGGGCCGAGCCCGATGACGGCCCGGTCGTGCTCCAGCCCTCCGGCTGGCCGATGCCGAAGGGCTATGCCAACGGCATGATGGCCGAGGGGCGCATTCTGGTGACCGGCGGCGTGGTGGGCTGGGACGAGCAGGGCGTCTTTCCGGACGGCCTCGTCGCCCAGACGCGCCAGACCCTGCAGAATATCCGCGCGATCCTCGCCGAGGGCGGGGCGGAGCCGCGCCACCTCATGCGGCTCACCTGGTACGTGACGGACATCGAGGATTACCTCGCGAACTTGAAAGACCTCGGCCGCGCTTACCGGGAGGTGCTCGGCGCCCATTACCCGGCCATGGCCCTCGTTCAGGTGGTGCGCCTCGTGGAACGCGCGGCGCGGGTCGAGATCGAGGCGACGGCGGTGGTGCCGCGGGTTTGAAGCCGCCGCGATCCTCTCGTATGACGACTGGGTTCGATTGTGCCGGGGAGGGCGCATGACCTACGACGACAACACGCCGACGGCGGCGATGATCGACGGTGCCGGGGAGAGCGCATGACCTACGACGACAACAACGTGTTCGCAAAGATCCTGCGGGGCGAACTGCCCTGCCAGAAGGTCTACGAGACCGACACGGTTCTCGCCTTCATGGACATCATGCCCCGTGGTGACGGGCACACCCTCGTCATCCCGAAGGCCAAGGCGCGCAACATCCTGGACGTCGCACCGGGCGATCTCGCCGAGGTCATGAACGCCGTTCAGGTGGTGGCGCGGGCCGTGAAGCAGGCCTTCGGCGCCGACGGGCTGACGATCCAGCAATTCAACGAGAGCGCCGGCGGCCAGGTGGTGTTCCACCTCCACGTCCACGTCATCCCGCGCTTCGAGGGCGTGGCGATGCGGCCCCATACGGGACAGATGGAAAAGCCCGAGGTGCTGGCCGCGAACGCAGAGAAGATCCGGGCGGCGTTTCAGAGCGTGTAGCGTCGCCTCGTGCGGAAGCCGCTTACGAAGGATGGCCCCGCAAGCACCAGCAGCACCAAGGCGAGCGGTATGCAGGCCGCGTACCCCCAACTGCCGAAGGCGATAGCGCCCGCCACGCCACCGACGAAAAAGCTGGCGAGCAGGCCCGCGAGCAGTCGCAGCTTGGGCCTGTCCGCACGGACGAAGGCTTCGGGTCGGCTGCGGTCTCGATTCCAGTAGACGAGCTTGCCGAGTTCGATGCCGATATCGGTCACGATGCCGGTCACATGGGTGGTGCGGATTCGGGCGCCCGAAACCTTGGTGATGGTTGCGTTCTGCAAACCCATGATGAAGCACAGCAACAGGATCGCGGCGGGCGTGAAGGATGGGGTGCCTTGCGCAACGCTGCCAAGCGGCCCGAAGCCGAACAGGAGCGCAGCCTCGAGCCCGAGCGGCAGGGCATAGAATTCGCCCAGATCCCGCCGCCGTCCCCAATTGATCAGAATGGCGGAGCAGGCCGCGCCCGCCGTGAAGGCCAGAAGAGCGAGGAGCCCCGCAACCGCAAGGCCAAGCGCCCCGAGCGCCAGGTTGTCTGCCATGGCCGAGAGGATGCCGGACATATGCGAGGTGTACTGACCGACGGCCAGAAAGCCGCCGGCATTGATGGCTCCGGCCACAAAGGTGAGCACCAAGCCAAGTTGTGTGTCGGCTTCGCTCGATCGCTCCGCCGCCACGGTCTTCCGCGCCGAGACCAGATAACGCGCCGCCCAGCCGGCCGCAGGAGGATCAGGTGGCCGGTCGGTCTGTCTCATGAGTCGGAGGCGCTCCCCTATTTCCAGTCGAGCGAACGACCGACGGCCTTGCCCCATTCCGCGTAAAGCTGGCCTCGCTCGCCTTGCCCCATGACCGGATGCCAGCGCTTGTCGGCGGCCCAGTTGCGCACGAGGTCCTCGGTGCCGCTCCACACGCCGGTCGCGAGGCCCGCTGCGTAGGCGGCGCCGAGGGCCGTGGTCTCGATCACCTTGGGGCGCACCACCGGCACGTCGAGGATGTCGGCCTGGAACTGCATCAGAAGCTCGTTCACCACCATGCCGCCGTCGGTGCGCAGCTCCTTCACGGCGATGCCGGTATCCTTCGTCATGGCGTCCAGCACCTCGCGAGTCTGGAAGGCGGTGGATTCGAGAGCCGCGCGGGCGATGTGGCCCTTGTTGGCAAAGCGCGTGAGGCCACCGACGAGGCCTCGGGCGCCCGCATTCCAGTGGGGCGCGTAGAGCCCCGAGAACGCCGGCACGATGGTGACGCCGCCATTGTCCGGCACGCTGCGGGCCAGCGCCTCCACGTCGATGCTCGACTGGATGATGCCGAGATTGTCGCGCAACCATTGCACGAGGGCGCCGGCGATCGCGATGGAGCCCTCCAGCGCATAGACCGTTTTCGCGGTCCCGAACCGATAGCCCACCGTGGTGAGAAGGCCACAGGTGGAGTGATAGGGCGTCTCGCCGGTGTTCATGAGCATGAAGCAGCCGGTGCCGTAGGTGTTCTTCGCCTCGCCCGGATGGAAGCAGGCCTGCCCGACGAGGGCCGCCTGCTGGTCGCCGAGGATGCCCGCGATGGGAACGCCGGCAAGCCCGTCCTGCGCCTCCCCGTAGACCTCGCTCGAGGAGCGGATTTCGGGCAGGCAGGCCCTCGGGATGCCGAAGAGCGCCAGGATGTCGTCATCCCATTGGAGGGTGGCGAGGTCCATGAGCTGGGTGCGGCTCGCATTGGTCACATCGGTGATGTGACGTCCGCCCTTCGGCCCGCCCGTGAGGTTCCAGACCACCCAGGAATCCATGGTGCCGAACAGCGCCTCGCCGCGTTCGGCCTTCGCGCGCGCGCCCGGCACGTTCTCGAGAAGCCAGCGCAGCTTGAGGCCCGAGAAGTAGCTGGCGAGCGGCAGGCCGGTCTTCGCCCTCAGGCGGTCGCGGCCCCCGTCCTTGGCGAAATGCGCCACCATGTCGTCGACGCGGGTGTCCTGCCAGACGAGGGCGTTGTGCAGGGGCTCGCCCGTCGCCTTGTCCCATAACAGTGTCGTCTCGCGCTGGTTCGTGATGCCGATGGCGGCAAGGTCCTGCGCCTTCAGCCCCTTCCTCGCCAGCGCCTCCTCGATGACGGCCTGCGTGTTGCGCCAGATCTCCATCGGGTCGTGCTCGACGTAACCCGGCTTTGGATAGATCTGCTCGTGCTCCTTCTGGCCCGTGGAGACGATGGATCCTGTCTGATCGAAGACGATGAAGCGCGAGCTTGTGGTGCCCTGGTCGATGGCGCCGACATAGGCCGTCATGGCGTTGAACCCCCGTGAAGCAGTTTATTGGGCGGCGCTGGCGGCCGCCGTCTTGATGGCGAGACGAGTTATTGAGCGGCGATGGACGCCGTCTTCTTGGTGTCGAGATAGGCGTTGATCTTCTCGGCCGTACCCGGCGGCACGTGGAGCCCCATCTTGGAGCGACGCCAGAGGATGTCCTCGGCGCTGCGGGCCCATTCCCGGCGCACGAGGTAGTCCACCTCCGCGGCCGTGACGCCGCCGCCGAAATCCTCGCCGAGATCGGCCATGGATTTTGCGTCGCCCAGGAGTTCGTTCACCCGGGTGCCGTAGGCCCGCGCGATGCGGCGGGCGAGAGTCTCGGGCAGGAAGGGACGACGGTTCTTGAGGTCGGCGAAGAAGCGCTCGAAATCCGCATCCGGCATGTCGCCGCCGGGCAGGATCGCCTTCTCGGTCCAGGTGTCCTTCATGGCCGGGAAGAAGCCTTTCAGCTCATCCAGCGCATGCTCCGCTAGCTTGCGGAAGGTGGTGATCTTGCCGCCGAAGATCGACAGCACCGGCGGCTGGCCGGCCTTGCCGTCGAGATCGAACACGTAGTCGCGCGTCACGGCGGACGCGTTGACGGAGCCGTCATCGAAGAGCGGGCGCACGCCCGAATAGGTCCAGACCACGTCGGCGGGCGTGATCGATTTGGCGAAGGCGTGATTCATGGCGTCGCACAGGTAGCGGATCTCGTCCTCGCTAATCACCACCTTGCCGGGAACGGATTCGACCGGGATGTCCGTCGTGCCCACGAGGCTGTACTGGCCCTGATATGGGATCGCGAAGACGATGCGCTTGTCCTTGTTCTGCAGGATGAAGGCGTGGTCGCCCTCATAGAGCTTCGGCACCACGATGTGGCTGCCCTTCACGAGGCGCACGCTCTTTTGGGTGTTCAGCCCGAGCTTGGAGTTCAGCACATCGGCCACGAAGGGGCCTGCCGCGTTCACGACCGCGCGCGCCCGGATCTCCGTGGTCTCGCCGGTCTCGCCGTCTTCGAGCGTCGCCGACCAGGTGTCGCCGTCGCGCCGCGCCGAGACGAGCTTGGTGCGCACGCGGATCTGAGCGCCGCGCTCGGCCGCGTCCATGGCGTTGAGGGAGACGAGGCGGCTGTCCTCGACCCAACAATCCGAATAGACGAAGGCCGTGTCGAAGCCGGGCTTCAGGGCCGTGCCGGCGGGGTGCTTGGAAAGGTTGATCCGCTCCGTGCCCGGCAGCTTCCGGCGCGGCGCGAGGTTGTCGTAGAGAAACAGCCCGAGCCGCACGAACCAGGCCGGGCGGATGCCCTTCTCGTGGGGCAGGATGAAGCGCAGGGGCCAGATGATGTGCGGGGCGGATTCCAGCAGGCGCTCGCGCTCCAGCAGCGCTTCCCGCACCAGGCGGAACTCGTAATATTCCAGGTAGCGCAGGCCGCCGTGGATGAGCTTCGTGCTCGCCGAGGAGGTGTAGCCCGCAAGGTCCCCCTGTTCGCACAGGAGAACGGAGAGGCCGCGTCCGACCGCGTCGCGGGCGATGCCGGCGCCGTTGATGCCGCCGCCGATGATCAGGAGGTCGTAGGTCTGGGTCACTGAAGCGCTTTCCTTGAGCCACCGTGCGCGGCGGGTCTCGGCCCGCCCCAAGTCATTCTGCAAATGAGGTTCTTTGGGTCCGTTAGGCAAGGGGCCTTCAACCGCTTTTTGCGGCTCCGGGCAGGCCGGCGCCGGCGCTGGCGATGGTGACGAGGAAGGCCAGCAAGGCCGCGGCCGAGAGGCCGATCGAGAGCAGCACGACGCCCTCGTAGGAGCCCCACCAGCCCAACAGCGCCCCGAAGGCGAAGGGCGCCGCTGCCTTGGTGAGATTGGTCGGGGCCGCGATCATGCCGAGGATCGCTCCGTAATCGGCCCGCCCGAACAGCTCCGCCGGGAGGAGCGCTCGCAGAATCGTCATCATGCCGTTGGAGGCCCCGTAGAGCACGGCAAAGCCCACGATCAGCCAGGAGCCTGCCGCGACGAAGGGGATGAGCACCACCGAGGCAAGGCCGAGCCCCAAGGTGAGGAGGCCCACGGCGCGGATACCCCACCACCCCTCCAGAAGACCGACCAGAAGCCGGGCGCCCACCTGCGCCGGCCCGATGACCGCATAGGCGGCGACGATCGCATCGAGGGTGAATCCCCGCTCCAGCCAGAGCGGAATGAAATGCACCGGCAGGCCCGTGGAAACGATGCCCTGCAGGAGCACGCAGGCCACGAACCCCCAGAAGGCGGCCTGGCGCAGGACCCGCCTGGCATTGGACGGTTCGACGCCGATCCGCTCGCCCGCGCGGGAGGTGCCCGCCTGACGGGCCGGGATCGCGAGCCAGTGGATAAGGGCCGCAAAGCCCAGATTGAGGACGGCCAGCGCCATCAGGGCCGGGCGCCACCCGAAACCCTCGATCAGCCCATGGGTGAGGGGGATGAAAACGGTGCTGGCCAGGCCCCCGACGAGGGTCATCACCACGATCCCGCGCCGCGCCTCGCCTCCGAGCCGGCGGGACAGGACGGCGAAGCCCGGATCGTAGAGCACCGCGCTCATGGTGAGCCCAAGGCCCGCCCAGATGAGAAGGAAGGCCGGGTAGCCGTCCACCACGGACCAGAGGGCAAGGAGGGCGCTCGCCATAAGGGAGCCGCCCGTCATGACCCACCGCCCATGGCCAAGATCGATGAGGCGCCCCGCAGGCACGGCGCCGACCGCCGAGGTGGCAAGCCCAACCGAATAGGCGGCGGTCAGCTGCGCCTTCGACCAGCCGAGCTCCGCGCTCATGGGCGTGAGGAACAGGGCGAAGGCGTAAAAGAGGCAGCCCCAGGAGACGAGCTGGGCCAGGGACAGGGAGGCGACGAAGCCCCAGGGAAGGGCGGGGGCGGGAAGCGGCTTCAAGGCGGTCGCTTTGGTGAGGCGGCTTATGATTTATGCCCTTTCCTTGGTGACATTGTCAGCCTCTTTCATTGACATTTGCCTGCGCTGGGCGCATATCTCTCCTCACAGCGTCAGCGCTCTCCCGAAGAGCCGCTTGAGCGGGGCTGCGTGACGGAAATCCGCCCTTGGCGGAAGCCCGGCCCCCATCTTCAATCGCTCCCTTCCGACCACCCCATCACGCGGGTTGTCCCCAACGAGCCGGCCGGCATCGGATGGATGCGCGCGTCTTCGGCTCCCCGCAGCATGCGAGAGTTATTCCCTTGACGACTTTTACCGATTTCGGCCTGGCCGAGCCCCTTTTGAAGGCGCTTGTGGCCGAGGGCTACGTGACGCCGACCCCGATCCAGACGCAGGCCATCCCGCAGGTGATGACCGGCCGCGACCTGTGCGGCATCGCGCAGACCGGCACCGGCAAGACCGCGGCCTTCGCCCTGCCGATTCTCCACCGCCTCGTCCAGAAGCCGCGCACGCCCATCCGCAAGGGCTGCCGGGTTCTGGTGCTGAGCCCCACCCGCGAGCTCGCCGGCCAGATCGCCGATAGCTTCCGCACCTATGGCCGCAACCTGCGTCTCACCACCGCCGTCATCTTCGGCGGCGTGTCGCTTGGGAACCAGGAGCGCCAGCTGAGCCCCGGCGTCGATGTGCTCGTCGCCACCCCGGGCCGCCTCCTCGACCTCATCGATCGCGGCTCGCTCACGTTGAAGGACGTGGAGATCCTCGTTCTCGACGAGGCCGACCAGATGCTCGACCTCGGCTTCATCCATGCGCTCAAGCGCATCGTGAAGCTGCTGCCGCGCGACCGTCAGAGCCTCTTCTTCTCGGCCACCATGCCGAAGACGATCGAGTCGCTCGCGGACGACTTCCTGCGCAATCCCGCCAAGGTGGCCGTGACCCCGGTCGCCACCACCGCCGAGCGGGTGGAGCAGCAGGTGATGTTCGTCTCCACGGGCCGCAAGCAGGCGCTGCTCGAGACCGTGCTGCGCGATCCGACCATCGACCGCGTCCTCGTCTTCACCCGCACCAAGCACGGGGCCGACAAGGTCGTGCGCGGGCTTGAGAAGGCCGGCATCGTCGGTGCCGCCATCCATGGCAACAAGTCCCAGCCGCAGCGCGAGCGGGCGCTCGCCGCGTTCCGCAACGGCTCCTGCCGGGTGCTCGTGGCGACCGACATCGCGGCCCGCGGCATCGATGTGGAAGGCGTCACCCACGTGGTGAACTACGACCTGCCGAACGTGCCTGAATCTTACGTTCACCGCATCGGCCGCACGGCGCGCGCCGGCGCGACGGGTCTCGCGATCTCGTTCTGCAACGACGAGGAGCGGGCCTACCTCAAGGACATCGAGAAGCTCACGCGCCTCAAGGTCCCGGCCATGCCGCTGCCGGTCGGCTTCGATCCCGGCCCGCGCGGCCCGGAGCCCGTCGAGGCGCCGCAGCGCGGCCGTCCGGCCCCGCACGCCCGTGGCCATCAGGGTCACGGCGCGCCGCGCCAGAACGACCCCAACGCGGATCGCGGCCCCAAGCGTCGTCGCCGTGGCGGCGGAAAGCCTGCGGGCGGTCAGCCTCAGGGCCAGCCGCAACAGCAAGGCCGTCCGCAGCAGCAGCGCTCGCAGCAGGCCCAGGCGCCCCGCGCGGCTCAGGGCAAGCCCGCACCGCGTCGTGATGGCGGCGGACGCGGCGATGGTCACCAGGTGGCCTGGCTCGACAAGGGCCCCCGCCGGTAAGCGGCGGTCCAACAGCAAAAGGCGCCCGAGAGGGCGCCTTTTTTGTTTCGGTCGAACTCCTGCGGAGAACCGTCAGTGGTACGGGTCCGCCGCGTCCCGCAGGCCGTCGCCCATGAAGTTGAAGGCGAGGACGATGATCACCACCGGCACGATGGGAAAGAGCAGCCACGGGTGGAGTTGAACCGCGGCGAGGTTCTGGGCCTCATTGAGAAGGACGCCCCAGCTCGTCACCGGCGGCCGCAGGCCGAGTCCGAGGAACGACAGCGCCGTCTCGCCCAGGATCATCGAGGGAATCGAGAGCGTCGCCGAGGCGATGAGATGGCTCATGAAGTTTGGAATGAGGTGGCGGGCGATGATGCGCTGCTTGGAGGCGCCCATCAGTTCCGCGGCCTTCACGAAATCCTCTTCCCGGAGCGAGAGCAGCTTGGAGCGCACCGCGCGCGCCAGCCCTGGCCAGTCGAGGAGGCCGAGGATGATGGTGATGCCGAAGAAGACGAGGATCGGGCTCCAATTCGGCGGCAGGGCCGCCGAGAGCGCGAGCCAGAGCGGCAGCTCGGGCAGGGATCGCAGGATCTCGATGACGCGCTGGATTACGTGATCGACCCAGCCGCCGAGATAGCCCGCCAGCCCGCCGAAGAAGAGCCCGAGCGTGAACGAGACCGCGATGCCCACGATGCCGATGGTGAGCGAGATGCGCGCCCCGTAGATGATGCGGGAGAAAAGGTCACGCCCCAGGCGGTCCGTGCCGAGAAGGAACAGGGTGCCCTCCCGGGGCGGGCAGACAAGGTGGACGTCCATGGTCCACAAGCCCCAGAACTCGTATGCGTCACCCCGGCAGAAGAAGCGGATCGGCTGCGGGGTCGACCTATCGACCGTGTAGTCGCGCTGGAAGGTCTCGAGGTTGAAGGTGAATTGATACGGATAGACGAAGGGCCCCACGAAGCGGCCCTCGTGGAAGAGGTGCACGCCCTGCGGCGGCGCATACAGGAAATCGCCGTTGCGCTTGGTTTGATTGTAGGGGGCGATCACCTCGACGAAGGGCACGATGAGGTAGAAGACGAGCAGGATGTAGGCGGCCGCCACGGCGACCTTGTGGCGGCGAAACTTCCACCACATGAGCCGCCAGGAGGAGGCCCGGTAGAACTGCTCGTTCTCGGCGCCCACGGGCTCCGTTGCGCCCGCATCGAAGGGCGCGGGATTGACGTAGTGGCGGTTGAGCGGAGCGGCCTCGTTCATCGCCGGCCTCCCTGCCGCCGGCGCGGGCCGGACGGGCCTGGCTGCATGTCGATTGTCATCGGCCGCCTCCGAGCCGGATGCGCGGATCGAGCAGCGCGAGAAGGAGGTCGGAGACCAGCATCCCGATCACCGTGAGGAGCGCGACGAACATCAGGATGAAGCCGGCCAGGAACTGGTCCTGGCTTTTCAAAGCCGAGAGCAGGATCGGCCCGACGGTCGGCAGGCTCAGCACCAGCGATACGAGCACCGAGCCCGAGATGAGGTGCGGGAGCAGGTTGCCGATATCCGCGATGAAGGGATTGAGCGACATGCGGAAGGGGTATTTCAGTAGCGCCGTCCGCGGCGGCAGTCCCTTGGCCTTCGCGGTCACGTAATACTGCTTGCCGAGCTCGTCCAAAAGGTTCGCGCGCATGCGGCGGATCATGGCGGCGGTGCCGCCGAGGCCGATGACGAGAGTCGGCACGACGAGATGGGACAAGAGCGACTTCACCTTCGCCCAGGTCCAGGGCTCGCCCGCATATTGCGGATCGTAGAGCCCGCCGATCGACACCCCGAACCAGCGGTTCACGTAGTAGAGCAGGATGAGCGCGAGGAGAAAGCTCGGCGTCGCAAGGCCGATATAGCCGATCAACGTCGCGATGTAGTCGCCGATCGAATATTGCCGCGTCGCCGAATAGATCGCGATGGGGATCGACACCACGTGGATGAAGATCACCACCGCGAGGTTCACCAGAAGCGTGAGCCAGAGCGCATCGCCCACCACGTCCTTCACGGGCTTGTCGAACTCGAAGGACCAGCCCCAATCTCCCTGGAGAAGGCCCGAGAAGCCGCCGGAGCCCGGCATCACGCCGATCCAGACGAGGTACTGCTCCCAGACCGGCCGGTCTAGCCCGTATTGCTTGATCAGGAATTCGGCTTTCGCCACCGACGCCGCCTCGCCCTGCGCGCGCAGCTCGGCGATCTGGTTTGTGAGAAAGTCGCCCGGCGGCAGCTTGATGATGAAGAAGACGAGCGCCGAGATGATGAGCAACGTCACCGCCATGGTGAGCGACCGGCGCAGCAGGAAGCGGATCATGGAAGCGGCGCCCCCATGCGAGCGGCGTCACGCCGGGTCCGGCGGAGTGGAGCCTCACCGATCATTGCAGCGCGGCCTCCTTGCCCTGACCCTTGTTCCAGTAGACCTCGTCGAGGCGGTAGATGCCGAGCATCGCCGTGGGCTCCCAGCTGTAGAGCGCCTTTGCGGGCAGGTTTTGGAGGGTGTTGCGCACGACGATGGGCTGAAGCGCGCCCGAGACCGTGCCGATCACCCATTGGTTCTGCGCATGGTTGTGCAGCATCTCGCGCCAGACCTGATCCTGCACGGCTTTGTCCCCCGTGCTCATCCAGGTGCCGTAAAGATCGATGAGGCGCCGCGCCTCAGGCAGGTCGATCGGCTCGCCGTTCTTGCCCTTGGTCTCTACGTACTGGCCCCATTTCGGCCAGGAGTAGTTGTCCTGCCGCATGGGAGCAAGTTCGGTAGGCGGCATCACGGCGCTCGGGACCGCGTTGTCGAGACCCTGCGAGGCCACCATCACGGTCAGCCCGGAGAAGGAGCGGTTGCGCAGCACCGTGCGGTCCTGCGGCTTCACGAAGAGCTTCACCCCAATCTCGCGCCAGAACTCGGTGATGAGCGTGAGCCCATCCACCACGAGGCTGCTCTCCCCATCGGTCTCCACGATGATCTCGAGCTCGCGCCCATCGGGAAGGAGACGGATGCCGGCCGAGTTGCGCTTCGTCAGGCCGATCTCGTCGAGGAGGCGCGAGGCCTCGCTCGGATTGTAGGACGCGTTGAGGGTCCTCAGCTCCGGCGAGAAGAGGGGGCTTCGCGCCATTACCGTATTGTTGCTCTCGAGGCCAAGGCCGAAGAGCAGCGAGTTGTTCAGGGTCTTGCGGTCGATTCCAAGGGACAGCGCCCGCCGGTAGCGCGGATCGCGGTTCAGCGCCCGCCAGACCGGATCGGCGGCATTGAGGTTGGGATAGAGCGCCAGCTCCGAGCCGCGGCCGTTCTGCCAGAGCAGCGTCCGGTAGCCCTTCGCCTTCTCGCCTTCCTTCAGGATCGGAATGTCGTGCATGGTGAGACCGCGAAAGAGGAGGTCGGTCTCGCCCGCATTGGCCTTGGCGGCGAGAAGTCCGCTCGCCGACACGTCCATGATCACCTTGTCCACGTAAGGCAGCTGCTGCCCCTTCGCGTCGACCCGGTGGTAATAGGGATTGCGCTCGAAGACGAAGCGGGTGGCCGGTGCCGCGTTCATCACCTTCCAGGTCTGAAGGGTGGGCAGGTCCGGATTGGAATGCTCCTTGGCGTCGTCCATCCGGTTGTGGAGCGCCGACCAGGATTTCAGCTTCTGCTTGCCGGCCGTCTCGTCGAGCTTCGCCTTGTCGGCGTACTTGGCGTGAAACTGCTTCAGGTAATGGGCGGGGCGATAAATCCCTGGATCCGTGGGTCCGGCCAGCTGCGGCAGGAACCGCGGATTGGGCTTGTCCCACGCGTAGCGGATCGTGCGCTCGTCCAGCACCTCGAAGCGGGGCGGCTTGCCCTCCACCATCATGAATTCGGGCACGCCCGCCGGGGATAGGTCCTTATGGCCTGCCACGTCCTCGAAGTAGTAGCGGAAATCCTCAGCCGTGAAGGGATGCCCATCGGACCAGCGATGGCCGGGCCGCAAGGTGAAGGTGAAGACCCGCTCGCCCTCCACGTCCACCCGCTCCACGAGGTCCGGCTGGATCTTCAGGTCCCGGTCGTAGCCCACGAGGCGCGTATAGGCGTAGGTCGAGATGTAGCGGATGTCGCGGGCCCGCGGCACGAGCGTCACGATCGAGCCGCCATGCTCGCCGATGCGGCCCCCATGCTGGGCGGGATCGACCACGAGCGGCGTCTTCGGCAGCCGCTCCGCCACGGGCGGCAATTCCCGCTTGGCGACGCGCTCGGCGAGCATCGGCGGTTCGACGAAGCCCTGGGCCACGGCCGGCGAGGCCGCGAGCCCCAGGGTGAGGGCGAGAAGAGAGGCGAGCCGGGGCGCGGTCATGGTGAAACGGCCTCCTAGATTCATGCGGCTTCCGGGCGGTTCGGCTCGTGGGCCGCGGGCTGGTGCAGGCGCACGAGATGGCCGGGCTCGATCTCCCGCATCTCGCCCCGTTCACCGTCGAGGAGCCGGTAGGGCTCCGGCCAGTCCGAGGGGTTCGAGAACCGGTCGGTCCTGAGCTTGTGAAAGTCGAGCGGGCGGTCGATGTCTGGATCGGGCACTGCGGTGAGAAGCGCCTGCGTGTAGGGATGCACCGGGTTGCGGAAGAGGGCGGCCTTGGGCGCCTGCTCCACGATGTAGCCCCGGCACATGACCGCGATGGTGTCGGCGATGTAGTCGACCACCGCGAGGTTGTGCGACACGAAGAGATAGGACAGGCCGAGCGCCGATTGCAGATCCTTCAGGAGGTTCAGCACCTGGGCCTGCACGGAGACGTCGAGGGCGGAGACCGGCTCGTCGCACAGGAGCACCCGCGGCTCGAGCGCCAGCGCCCGCGCGATACCGAGCCGCTGCCGCTGGCCGCCGGAGAAGGAATGTGGGTAGCGGCGGAGCGAGCGCTGGTCGAGGCCGACCATCTCGAGGAGCTGCTTGGCCCGGTGGTAGCGCTCGTCCGGCGTGCCGATCTCGTGGATGCGCAGGGGCTCGGTCAGGATCTCGTAGACCGTCATGCGCGGGTTGAGCGACGAGAACGGGTCCTGGAAGACGAACTGGACCGAGCGGCGGTAGGCGGTCAGCGCGTCGCCGTCGAGGGCGTGGACGTCCTTCGGGCCGGATCCGTCGTCGAACAGGACCCGCCCGGAATCCGGGTTCATGGCCCGCATGATCATCTTGGAGACCGTGGTCTTGCCGCAGCCCGATTCGCCCACGAGCCCGAGGGTGGTGCCGAGAGGCAGGCTCAGATTGATCCCGTTCACCGCGTGGATCGTGCGCGTCTTGCCTGAGAACCAGCCCGAACGCAGGGTGAAGGTCTTGCACAGGTTCTGGGCTTCGAGCACCGGGCCCTTCGGCGCGGGACGCTCCGGGGCGCTGGCCTTTGCGAGCGCGGAGCTTTTCACCTCCCGGATCGGCGTCAGCCGCTCGCCGGGCTCCATGGCAAAGCGCGGCACCGCGTGCATGAGGGCCTTGAGGTAGGGGTGCTCGGCGCGGCGGAAGATGTCCTCGCGGGATCCCGATTCCATCACCTGGCCGCGATACATGACGACCACGTCGTCGGCCACGTTCGCGACCACGCCGAGATCGTGGGTGATGAGGAGCACCGACATCCCGGTATCGGCCTGGATCTCGCGGATAAGGTCGAGGATCTGGGCCTGGGTCGTCACGTCGAGCGCCGTCGTGGGCTCGTCGGCGATGAGGAGCGCGGGGCGCGTGATCAGCGCCATCGCGATCATCGCGCGCTGGCGCAGGCCGCCGGAGAGCTCGAACGGATAGGTGTCGAGGGCGCGCTTGGGATCCGGGAAGCCCACCTTCGCGAACACGTCCATGGCGCTCAGCCGCGCCTTGGCCTTGGACACGCCGCTGTGGGTGATAAGCGCTTCGCCGACCTGATCGCCGATCGTGTGGAGCGGTGACAGGGAGGTCATCGGCTCCTGGAAGATCATGGCGATGCGGCTGCCGCGCAGGTCGCGCATGGCCTCGCCGTCAGGCTTAAGCGCTGCGATGTCGACCGGGGCTGCGCCATCGTTCGGATCGTTGAAATGCACGGACCCGCCGCTCACGCGGGCGGCCTTGGGCAGGATTCCCATGATGGCCTGGGCCGTGACCGACTTGCCGGAGCCTGACTCGCCCACGAGCGCCACGGTGCGGCCCTTGGGGATGTCGAAAGACAATCCGTTCACGGCGCGGAAGCCGCCGGTCTCGGCCGCGAAATCGATCGTCAGTCCTCTGATCGACAGAAGCGGGGTGTCCATCTCACTCCTCCGGCCCGGAAAGGCCGACGGCGTTATGGTCATAACGCATCACAATTCCACGACGATCCGGTTGTCACCGCAAAACAGCTCCTCGGCAAGAGCGAAGGGAACGGAGTTGCGCCGAAACTCCTCCAGCACAGCCTCGCAGAAGCCCCAGACGGCCTCGTCGTGGACAAGGTGGTGGGTGAGAAGGCCGATGGGCTCGGCCACACCTGGGGGCGCCTCGATCCGCGTCAGCACGGCGGCCGCAAGCCGGGCGACCAGGGCCGAGGGGTCGGCGAGGCTCCGCGATCCGCGCCAGTCGATGGGGTCGCAATGGGTGTTCACCTGGGCAAGTCCCGGCGCCGCCTGCAGGGCGCGGCGGTCGTTGAAGGTGGAGACGCCCCGATAGCCGAGCCCGGCAAGGCGCGGGAGGAGATCGGGCGCGATCCGGTTCCAGGGCGGCACGAAGACGGGCACGAGCTTATGGCCCAGGGCCGCCCGCGCGACCGCGAGCGCCGCCGCCGCATCGCCCGCGAGGGCGGGGAGGGGGCGGTGAGGACCGAACTCGGCCTTCTTCTCGCCCGGGGGCGCCCAGTTCCGGTGCGTGAGCCCGTGGACGAGCGCCACGGCGCCGGGCTCCTCGGCGAGCGCCGCCGCAAGGCAAGGCGCGATGGCCTGGGGAATGGCCGCGATGGCTATCGGGGCTGCGGCGGTCCGGCCAAGGTCGAGGAGGCGCCGCAAGGCCGGGGTGTCGGCAACCGCATCGTCGTCCCGCCACCAAGCCCTGATCGTCACCCCCCGATCCCGGGCAGCAGCCAGGGCTTCGCGCAGGGGCCGCCAGTCGACGGCCGCGCGGCGGAGGGTGGGAGCCGCCAGGGCGCCCTCCAGGAGGGTCACGCTCCGCGCCGCGCCGTCGACAGCGATGGCGGTGCGCGTTGCGGGCCGACGGACGAGAGCTTCTCGGACTTCGGACGCTAGGCGCTCGCCCGACAGCTCCGCTTCCGGGATCACCTGGGCGAGGCCCCGGTCGCGAAGCCGCTCTGCGCGCTGGCGCTGCTCGGTCTCGTGCCCGGCCTCGAATGGCACGAGCACGGCGGCGGGTCCGGCCTGCAGAAGGTCGACGGCGGTGTTGTAGCCGGCTTGACTGACGGATACGGCTGCGCTGGCGAGCAGATGGCGAAAGTCGGGCCGGGCGCGCTCGACCGTCACATGGGCGGGAGCGTTCGTCTTGATCGAGAGGAACGCGTCGTCCGGTACGCCGCGCCCGACGAGGATGCGCCACGGCTCCTCTGGCACGGCGCGTGCGGCCTCCAAAGCCGCCCGATAGAGCGGCAGGCTCGCGGCGCTCGACCCGCCTGAGGCGAGAATACCCGAGCGCTCCGCCGCGGGTTCGACCACGGCCCCCTCGTCCACATAGCCCGTGTAGCGCAGGAACGGTGCGATGCTCCTCTCGACGGGCCAGGATGCATCAAGGGGGATGAGATCGGGATCCCCGTGGACGAGCACAAGATCGTAAAGGGCGCGCAGTCGCCCATGCGCCTTCGCGATGCGCTCCGGCTTGTTCGGCGCCACCAGGATGTCGCGCACGGAAGCGGCTACGAGGGGGCGTCGTTCGAGGCGATGGGCGGCCTCGAGGAGCGCCATGAACTCGGCGGCGAGCACGCGCCGCCCGAAGGGGAACAGCTCTGTGATGACCACGTCGGGCTGCGCCTCGCGGAGCGCTTTCAGCAGCATCTCCTGCCGGGCCGCCATGCGCTCCGCGCCCGCAGGCCTGCCATCCTCGTCGAGAAGGGTCCTGAAATCGGTTCCGATCGTGCGCACCGGCGGGAGCTGAACGCGTTCGACGCCCGTGAGGTCGATGAGGGGCGACGGCATGCCGCCGGAAGCCAGCGCCACAACGTGGCCGCGTGCCGCGAAGGCCCGGGCGAGCGCCGCCGCGCGGGTGAGATGGCCAGCGCCGAGCAGGTGCGTCACCGCAATGAGAACCCGCATGCTAGGCGGCCTCCAGGACGAGGGGGCGGAGCGCCTGCGCGAGGCGGGCGGCCGCCCGCGCAAGGCTGCGCTCGTCCCGCACGAAGCGGTTCGCCGCCATGCCCATGGACGCACGGCGCTCCGGGTCCGCAAGGAGCGTGCGAATGGCGCCCGCGAAGGCTGCCGGATCGCCGGGCGTTGCCAAAAGCCCCGTCTCACCGTCCCGCACCACTTCGGGAACGCCGCCGAAGGCGCCTGCCACGACGGGGCAGCCGCGGGCCTGCGCCTCCAGGAGCACCATGCCATAGGCCTCATTGACGGCGGGCCACACGAACAAATCCGCAGCCTCGTAGGCGTGGCGCAGAGCCTCAGGCTCGTCGATCCGGCCCCGGAACCGCACCCGGGCCCCGAAATGTTCGAACAAGCGCTCGACCACGGGCCGGGCCTCCCCGTCGCCCACGATATCGAGCGTCCAGGCGCGGTCCGCGAGCGCGTTAAGGGCCTCCGCCAGGATCCTGTAGGAGGCGAGCTTGTCACCCTCGCGCATCATGGCGACGGACAAAAGCGCGCAGCCGGTCCGGCGCGGCGGCGGATCGCCTGCATCTGCGTCGAGGAAAGGTGGGAAGGGGATGAGGAGCTGCGCCGGTGGCCGGGCCGCTTCGAGCGCGGGCCGGTCATGGGCAGTCATCACGAACACGGCGTCAGCCCGGTCGAGAGCCGCCTCGGCGCCGCGATGCCCCACGGCCCAGGGGCCCTCGGCACGTTTGCGGGCCCGCGACCCTTCGGCGATTACGTAAGGGATGCCGAGCGCGTCCGCGACCTGGGGGCCGATCCAATCCGGCGCCTTGTAGTAGACGTGATAGGTGAACCAGAGCCGCGGCCGCCGGCCGGGGTCGAGGGCTCTGTAGCGCTCGACGAGCGCTGCGGCCTCGCGCTGCCCCTCAGCCCTCAGGCGCTCCTGCACTGCCAGGTCGCCCGCCTTGTCGAGGCTGCGCAATTCGGTGGCGAGATCGGGCTCGAACCCAGCTTTCGCGAGGGCAGCGAGGAGGAGGCGGGCCATGGTCCGGTCGCCGGAGGGCGCCGGATGGCGCGGACTCTTGAGCGGCGCGTAGAACGCGACCGGCACCGGGTTCATGGCGCCACCAGGGGCCCGAGCCGCCGCTCCAGGTCGTCGATGCCGCCCTCCATCGAGAAGTCCCGGCGCAGGCGCTCGAAGGCCGCATGCCCGTAGGTCGTCCGCCGCTCGGGCTCGCGGGCGATCAGGTTGAGCGCGTTCGACAGGGCTTCCCAATCCCCGGGCGAAACGAGATCGCCCTCGATGCCTGGGCGGATGAATTCGGGGATCCCGGCAAAGTTGGTGGACACGATGGCGAGCCGCTGGCTCGCCGCCTCCATGAGCACGTTCGGCAGCCCGTCCTGATCGCCGGAGGCGGCCTGTTTCGAGGGCAGCACGAACACATCCGCTTCCTTGAGGAGCGCCACCACGTCCGGCTGGTTCTTCGACCCGAGGAAGGCACAGCGCGCGCCGATGCCGGCGGCGAGCGCATCGGCCTTGAGACGCGCCAGGAGATCGCCCCCACCCACATGGGCAAAGCGCCAGTGCAGCCCCTCGGGCAGGGCGGCGAGCGCCCGGATCAGGTCGTCGTATCCCTTCTTGGAAACGGCGCGGCCGACGCTGACGAAGCGGACCGGATCCTGTGGGTCGGATCCGTCCCGGGCCGGGCGCGCTTCCGGCGGCGGCGGAAAACGCGAGAGGTCGAGCCCGTGATAGACGAGGGAGACCCGGCCGGGCGCCGGCGCGAGGCTCTGAAGATGGGCCGCCCCCTGAGCCGTGCAGGTGACGCCCCACTGGGCTTCCGCGAGCTTCTCCCGCTTCTCCCATTCGGGCGTCGTCCAGATGTCCTTGGCATGTGCCGAGAAACTCCACGTCCGCCCCGTGAGCAGGGCCGCATAGCGCACCACGGAGGCGGGCGTGTGGAGATAGTGAACGTGGAGGTGCTGCACCGCGTCGGGCAGTTCCCGCGCCATCACCAGGGCCTGACCCAGCCGGCGCCCGCGGTTCGGGGTGGGGTCTCGACGCAGGTCGCGCCAGAAGGCGCGCAGCAAGCGGCCGAACCGCTTCCGGCGAAGACCCCAGGCCAAGCCGCGCAGGACCCTCAGGGGCTCCTGGTAGAGGTACTCGGGCAGGTAGTGCCGTGCCGCCGTGATCCGCCTGTGCATCGGATGCACGGCGCTCTCGGTCGGGTGGCGGAGCGACCAGATCTCGAGGGGGAGCCCTCGTTCCTGGAGCGCCAGGATTTCCTGGGCGATGAAGGTTTCCGAGAGCCGCGGATAGCCCTTCACAACCACGGCGATCCGCCGTCTCGGCATCTGCGGATCCATGTCCGGCTACTCGGCTGCCTGGTTCAGCGCCTGCGCCGCGCTCGCCGGCGTGAGCATCGACCGGAATCGGTCGCGGATGCGGTCGAGGCCGTCGAGGAGCCCCGGCACGATCACATCCGAGGGGCGCTGCTGATCGCCCAGCGCGCGCAGGGCCTCGGCCATGCGCTCGGGGCTTCGCGGCCCGTCCCTGTCGCTCAGCATCCGCACGAGCCCGAGACGCTCGGAGCGGACCGCACGGATATGCTGCTCGAGCCGCGGCCGCGTCCGCGGCACGATGAGCGCCCGCTTGTCGAAGGACAGGATCTCGCAAAACGTATTGTAGCCGCCCATGGCGACCACCGCCGCCGCCTTCTCCATCAGGAGTTCGATCTTGGTGTCGAAGGTGAGCGCGTCGAGCTTCGGATGGCGGGTCACGCGCTCGAGGAAACCCCGCCGCCGCTCGCGGTTGATGAAGGGGCCGAAGAGCAGGAGGGCCGGCATGGCAAGATCGGGTTCCGCCTCGTAGGCCGAGATGACCCAGTCGATAAGTTCGTCGCCGTCGCCGCCGCCCCCGGTCGTCACCAGGATGAAGGGCTGCCGGGTGATCTTCGGATGCCGGGGATGGGAGGATTCCTGGGGAGCCTCGCGGCGCAGATAGCCCGTATAGCTGATGCGCCGCTCGACCTCGGGGCCGAGGTTCAGGGCGGCCAGCGGCTCATAGATGTCCTTCAGCCTGTAGACCCAGACTTCGTCGTAGTAGCGCCGCAGAGCCTCGCTCGCGCCCTTTCGCTCCCATTCGGGAACGAGGAGCGCCGGCTCGTCCATGACGTCGCGGATGCCGAGCACCAGGCGACAGCCCTGGCTGCGCAGATATTCGAGCGCCGGCAGGACTTCGCCGCGAAAGCCAGTCGGCTCCTTGTCGACGATCATCACGTCGGGCCGAAAGGTCTGGGCAGCCTGCAGGATCAGCGCCTGACGCAGTCCGACGGCCGCATCCAGAGAGACGTTCAGGTTCAGGCTGCGGTAATCCCCGTCCGGCAACTTAGTCACGCCGGGGATGCGGATGTAGTCGACGCCGCTGCCGAAATCGAAATTCCCGATGACCGGCGAGCCCGAGATGATGACAACCGACGAGTTCGGCCATCCCTCCACCAAGGCGTTCGCGATGGCGCGCGACCGGCGCAGATGTCCGAGGCCAAAGGTGTCGTGGCTATAGACGAGAACTCGGGGGCCTCGCGGGTCGGGGCTCGAGCCACCGGGCCCCGGACCCTTGTTCATGTCCTCGCTCCGGTCTGCCATGCCGGCTTCCCACGTTCTCAGGGGCGTGCGTCCTCGCCAAAGGCAGCACATATCGAGGGCGTCGCCCCGTTCAATGGCTCGACCGTAGCCTTGGATGCCTACCCGCGCAAAGGGGATATCGCGCCGGTATACAGGAATGCTACACCTGTTCGCGGCCTGACGGAAACAGGCTGGTCCGGTCGGGGGAAGATGGCTCCTCGCCGCCGCATGGCAAGGCCAGGACCGCCGCCAGGGCTTCGATTCGGCGCCCCCGCAGGGGATTTCGCCGGGCGGTGCCGCATTTCATGGGTCGAACCGGTGTTCACCACGCCGGAAACTGCGTAGCGTCGTCGGGATGGACAGAAGCCTCTTCAGATACATCTGGACGCATTCCCGGCGGGACCAGATCATCATCTGTCTGGTGGTGCTGGCGTCGCTGCCTTTCTATTTCGCCTCGCTCGACCTACCTCGCCGCATCGTGAACGAGGCCATCCAGGGCCAGTCGTTCCGGGACGGGCGCATGACCGCGCCGTTCCTGAACATCTCGATCCCCTGGCCCTCCTGGCTCGGGGGCGACGGCCCGATCGAGATCTTCGAGGGTTTCCAGCTCAGCCGCGTCGGGCTGCTCTATGGGTTGTCGGGCGTCTTTCTGTTCTTCGTTCTCATCAACGGCGGGTTCAAGTACTGGATCAACGTGGCGAAGGGCGCGCTGGGCGAGCGGATGCTCCGCCGCATGCGGTTCGACCTGTTCGCCCTAGTGCTGCGGTTCACGCCGGAATCCCTTCGGACGGTCAAATCCTCGGAGACCGCCACCATCATCAAGGACGAGGTGGAGCCCATCGGCGGCTTCATCGGCGATGCCTTCATCACCCCGGCCTTCCTCGGCACCCAGGCGCTCACGGCGCTTGCCTTCATCATGGTGCAGAACATGTGGCTCGGCCTCATGGCCATGGGGGTGATCGGCGTCCAGTTCACGGTGATTCCCCGCCTGAGGCGCGAATTGCTGCGCCTTGGCAAACAGCGGCAGATCGCCTCCCGGCGGCTCGCCGGCCGCGTCAGCGAGGTGGTGGACGGCATCGAGGCGGTGCACGTACACAACGCCCATGCCTGGGAGCGCGCCGAGATCGGCCAGCGCCTCTACGAGCTCTTCGACCTGCGCTTCCGCATCTACCGACGGAAGTTCATGGTGAAGTTCCTGAACAACCTGCTCGCGCAGATCACGCCCTTCCTCTTTTATGCGGTCGGCGGCTATTTCGCGCTGACCGGGCGCCTCGACATCGGCCAGCTCGTCGCGGTGATCGGCGCCTATCGGGAGTTGCCGCCGCCCCTCAAGGAGCTGATCGACTGGGATCAGCAGCGTCTCGACGTGCAGGTGAAGTACGACCAGGTCGTCCAGCATTTCGCTCCCGACCGGCTCATGCCGATCGAGGAGGCGACGGAGGACTACGAGGATGTGAGGCTTTTGGGGCCGCTTCATGCGGAGGCCGTGCGAGTCGCGGATCCCCATGGCGGCCTGATCCTGGAGGGCGCCTCCTTCGACATCGACCTGCCGTCCCGCGTGGCGATGGTCTCGGACGGGACGGCCGCCGCGAGCCTCATGGCCCGCATCATTGCCCGCCGCACCACGGAGTTCAGCGGACAGATCACGGTCGCGGATACGGACCTCGTCCGGCTGCCGCGCCCGGTCGTCGGCCGGAAGCTCGCCTATGCGGGCGTCGACCCGATCCTGTTCCCCGGCTCCATCCGCGAGAACCTCATCTACGGCCTGCGCTTCCGCCCCGTCGGAAGCCGCGCGGAACGGGACCGTGAGGCGGCGCGCCGCCTCGCCGAGGCGCTGCGCACCGGCAATCCTCAGGAGAGCATCCACGACCAGTGGATCGACTACACCATGGTCGGCGCCGAGACCGAGGACGATCTCGACCGGATGCTGCTGACGCTCCTGCGCGACGTGGGCATGCAGGACGACATGTACCGCTTCGGCCTCGTGGGCATGGTCGACCCGGATCGCGATCCCGACCTCGCGGAACGGATCGTCGAGGCGCGGGTGCGCCTGCGCGAGACGTTCCAGGCGAGCGGCATGGCCGACCTCGTGGAGCCCTTCGATCCGGAGCGCTACAACGATCAGGCGACGATCGCGGAGAACCTGCTCTTTGGCGTGCCGACCACCCGCGAGTTGATGGGACGCAGCCTCGCGGACAATGCGACCTTCCGCGAGACGCTCGACAAGGCCGGCGTGCGGGACGACCTCACCGCCATGGGTCTCAAGATCGCGGAGACCATGACGGAAATCTTCCGCGGCCTTCCGCCCGGGCATCCGCTCTTCGAGCAATTCTCCTTCGTGGGCGCGGACGAACTCACGGATTTCGAGGCGATCCTGCGCCGCCGGACCGATGCGAAGCGCCCGCTCTCGGCCGCCGACCAGACGCGCCTTCTTGCCCTGCCGCTCGCCTATGTGGAGCCTCGCCATCGTCTCGGGCTGCTCGCCGACGACCTCAAGGCCCGCCTCGTCGAGGCCCGCGGCCGCGTTCGCGCCATGCTCGGAGACACCGAGGATCCCGGCGTCGCCTTCTATGACGCCGACAAGGTGTCGCCTGCGGCGCCGCTCAAGGACAACCTGCTCTTTGGCCGCGTGAGCTACCGGGTCGCCAATGCGCAAGGCCGCGTCACCGAAGCAATCTCCACGGTGGTGACGGAGCTCGGCCTCCGGGAGGCCATCGAGCGGATCGGGCTCGACCACCAGGTCGGTCCCGCCGGGCGCCTCCTCAACGCGCAGCAGCGGGCGAGCATCAATCTCGTGCGTTGCCTCGTGAAACGTCCCGATATTCTCGTGGTGGATGGCGCGCTCGCCCCCTTCGACGAGACGAAGGCGCAGCAGCTTCTCAGGCTGCTCGTGGAGCGCAGCACCGACCGCAGCCTCTTCTACGTCCTGCCCAACGACCGCCAGGCCGAGCGCTTCGATGTGCTCATGCGCTTTCGCGGCGGGCAGGTGACCATGGAACCCAACGCGCGTGCCGCACCGGACGAGGCGGCCGCCGAGAAACAAGTAGCAGGAGGGGTGGCATGACACTCGAGACCGAGGTCCAATCCTTGAGGCAGGTGCCGATGTTCCGCGACATCGATCCGGCGCGGTTGAAGCTCCTTGCCTTCACGAGCGAGCGGGTGCAGTTCGCCGACGGGCAGCGCTTCTTCTCGCAAGGGGATGCGTCCGACGCGGCCTATGTGATCCTCGACGGACGAGCGGCGGTGCTGCTCAACACGCCGAACGGCGAGATCAAGGTGGCCGAGCTCGGGCAGAACGCCCTCGTCGGCGAGATGGGCATCCTCTCCGACAACCCGCGCTCCGCCACCATCATGGCCGCGCAATCCACCACCGCCCTTCGCATCGACAAGCGGGTATTCCTGGAGCTGCTCGCCCAGTTCCCGCAGATGGCGCTTGCGGTGATGCGTGAACTGGCGAACCGTCTGGAGCGTACTAACGCGCAGCTGGCCGCCCAATCGCGCTAGGGCTGCCGAGCAGGCGACGAGCGTACTAACGCGCAGCTGGCCGCCCAATCGCGCTAGGGCGACCAGGGACGCGACAGCGAACCGAGGAGGAGATCATGAGCGAGGGAGCAGCCCTGGCGGAAGCGGGCCGGGTCGGCCGCCGCGGTAGGCTGCCTCTCGCCTTGAGGGATCCGCAGGTGTGGCGTCTCGTCTCGGGCCTCGTCCTCTTCGCGTTCGTCCTGACCCATTACCTCAACCACGCCCTCGGCCATGTGTCCGTGGAGACCATGGAGGCCGCGCAGGCCTGGCGGCGGGGCTTCTGGCGCTCGACGCCCGGCACCGTCCTCCTCTACGGCGCGCTCGCCGTCCACATCGCTCTGGCCCTCGCCAAGCTCGTCCGCCGGCGCACCTGGCGCATGGCGCCCTGGGAGGCGCTGCAGATCGGCCTTGGCCTCGCGATCCCCTTCCTCGGCGCCGCCCATGTGGCGGCGACCCGTGGGGTGAGCGCGGCGACCGGCTTTGACGATACCTACACGGCGGAACTGCGTCTGCTGTGGCCGGGCCTTGCGGACAGCCAAACCCTCTTTCTCGTGGTGGTGTGGCTCCATGCCATGATCGGCTTCCACCAATGGCTGCGCACCAAGCTGTGGTACGCCCGCTGGAGCCCTCTGCTGCTGGTAGGCGCGGTGCTGGTGCCCACGCTCGCCGCGACCGGCTGGATCGCCGGAGCGCGCTCCCTCGAAGCCCGCGCCTTCGACGCGCCGCCCATGACGGAAGCCGAGCTCAATGCGGGCGGCGCCCTGATCGGGCAAGCCCAGATGACGGTCTGGACCGTCTTCTGGCTCTTCGTCGCCGCGGTCGCGGTCTGGCGCATGATCGACTGGTTCCGCAGCGGCCCGACCGTCACCTATTCGGGCGGGCGCCGCGTGCGGGCGCCGCTCGGTTCGACGCTCCTCGAAATCAGCCGCAGCGCCGGTGTGCCTCACGCGGCCGTTTGCGGAGGGCGCGGGCGCTGCACCACATGCCGGGTCATGGTGCTCGAGGGCCTGGAGGAGCTGCCCGCGCCCAACCCCACGGAAGCAGCGGCGCTGGCGCGCATCGATGCGCCGCCCGGCGTGCGGCTCGCCTGCCAGATCAGGCCCGGCGGACCCCTGAAGGTGCGTCCGCTCATCCCGCTCAAAGAGGCCGAACCCACCATCGGGCGCGACAGCTATCGCTGGGGCGTCGAGCGTCGGATCACGGTGATGTTCGCTGACCTGCGCGGTTTCACCACCCTCGCCGAGCGGCTCTACCCTTACGATTCTGTCTTCCTGATCAACCGCTATTTCGAGGTGATGTCGGAGGCGATCGAGCGGCACGGGGGCGAGGTCGACAAGTTCCTCGGCGACGGCATCATGGCGCTTTTCGGGATCACGCCCGCGCCGGGCGCCGGCAGCCGCGACGCGCTGCTCGCCGCTCGCGACATGTTCAAGGCGCTGGAGGGTCTCAACCGCGAGTTCGCGGCCACCGTGCCGGAGCAATTGCGCATGGGCATCGCGATCCATTCCGGGCCGGTGGTGCTGGGACGCGTGGGCGGCGGGCGTCAGGTGAGCCTCACGGCCCTCGGCGACACGGTGAACACCGCAAGCCGGCTGGAGGACCTCAACAAGGAGTTCAACTCCGCCCTCATTCTCTCCGAAGCGACCCTCAAGGCTTCTCGCATGCGCCTTGACGGCGAGCGGCGGGAGGTTTTCGTTCGGGGACGCGGGGAGGGGTTGCAGGCGATCATCGCCGCCGACCTCGACACCCTCGCGGAGCCGGAAACGCAACCCGCCGCCTGAAGCCGTATCGCCGAGTCTTACAACGCAATTGGCTGGAAGGAGCCCAGAATGGATCTCGGCGCGCGCCTGAAGGGGCGGCATGTTCTCGTAACCGGCGCGTCCGGTGGGTTGGGCGAGCATTTCGCCCGCCTGTGTGCCCGGTGCGGCGCCGCCGTCACCGTGGCGGCGCGCCGGCGCGATAAGCTGGAACACCTCGTGGCGGAATTGACCGCGTCAGGCGCGCCCCACGCAGCGGCCCTCGACCTCGATGTGGCGAGCGAGGACTCCATCAAAGCCGCCTTCGCGACGCTGCGCGCCGCGCCGCCCCTCGACGTGGTGGTGAACAACGCGGGCATCGCGGGAAGCGGCCCCGCCATCGACACGCCGTCGGAGAGCTTCGACCAAATCATCGCCACCAATCTGCGCGGTGTCTGGCTGCTCTCGCAGGCGGCGGCTCAGGGATGGCGCGAGGCGAAGCGTCCCGGCGTCATCCTCAATATCGCGTCGATCCTCGGCCTTCGCGTCATCGGGGGCACGGCGCCCTATGTCGTCTCGAAGGCCGGCGTCGTGCAGATGACCGAGGTGCTTGCCTTGGAGTGGGCCCGCTTCGGCATTCGCGTCAACGCGCTGGCGCCCGGCTACATCGCCACCGACATCAATGCGGGCTTCTTCGAGACCGAGGCTGGGCAGCAGATGCTTCGGCGCATCCCCATGCGCCGGCTCGGCCAGCCCGAGGATCTCGACGGCGCGTTCCTGCTCCTGGCCACCGACGCCTCCGCCTGGATGACGGGCGCGACCGTTCCGGTCGATGGCGGCCACCTCGTTTCCTCGCTCTAGGGCTCGATCATGGACTTTCACATTCCGCCTCATGTCGAGGATTACCGTGCTCGCATCGCCGCCTTCGTCGAGCGTGAACTCATTCCGCTGGAAAGCGATCCGGCCTCCTTCGACCCCCACGAGAACATCAGCCTCGACCTTCTCGCACGTATGCGCGCCAAGGCGAAGGCGGAGGGGCTGTGGTGCCTTCAGCTCAAGCCGGAGACGGGCGGGCAGGGGCTCGGCAAGATGGGCATGGCGGTGGCCTACGAGGCCATGAACCGATCGATCTTCGGGCCCGTCGTGTTCAATTCCGCGGCGCCCGACGACGGCAACATGATGGTGCTGGAGGCCATCGGCACGCCGGCCCAGAAGGAGCGCTGGCTGCAGCCCATCGTGCGCGGCGACGTGCGCTCCGCCTTCGCCATGACGGAGCCGCATCCGGGCGGCGGCTCCGATCCGTCGATGATCCAGACCCGCGCGGAGCGGCGCGGCGACCGCTATGTGGTGACCGGCCGCAAGTGGTTCATCACGGGTGCCGGCGAGGCGAGCCATTTCATCCTCATGGCGCGCACCTCCGACGACCCGCGCTACGGCCTCACCGCGCTCCTCTTCCACAAGGAGCAGCCGGGCTGGCGCATCCTCCGCCGCATTCCGATCATGGGGCCGGAGGAGCATGGGGGCCATTGCGAGCTCGAATTCGACGGGCTCGAAGTGGCGGCGGACGATGTGCTGCTCGGAGAAGGGCAGGGGCTCAAGGTGACGCAGATCCGCCTTGGACCCGCGCGCCTCACCCACTGCATGCGCTGGCTCGGGCTCGCCAAGCGCTGCGTCGAGATCGCAACCGCCTATGCGGCGGAGCGCCACGGCTTCGGGCAGCGACTGGCCGACCGCGAAAGCATTCAGCTCATGCTCGGGCAGCTTGCCATGAACATCGAGATCGGGCGGCTTCTCGTGATGAAGGCGGCGTGGGAGCTCGATCGCGGCGGCTTCGCCCGCAAGGAGGTCTCGATGGCGAAGGTGCAGGTGGCGAACGTGCTGCACGAGGCCGCCGACATCGCCATCCAAATCAACGGCGCGCGGGGATATTCGAAGGATACCGTGCTCGAATGGATCTACCGCTACGCGCGACAGGCGCGTCTGGTGGACGGGGCCGACGAAGTCCATCGCATGGTGCTGAACCGCTTCCTCGCGGACGAAGGCAACCGCTTCTGGCACTGGCCCGCATCCGCGCAATGAGCCGCATAGCGCTCCCGGAGCCCTGTGGCCGATTGGCCGCATGGTTGTTGAAAAGTAAACGGGCGCCGCATTTTTACGGCCAAGCTGACTGATTCTCGCCACATCAGCCCGTCACCCCTTGTCCCACAATGACACAAGGGAGCGGCCGGTCGCCTTTCAGCATCGGACCGCAGGCGGGAAACAGCATGACGACGATGACGATGGCGCGGCGCGCCACCGCGTGTACGCCGCATGAGATGGCCACGGCCACCCAGGCAACCGACACCACCGCGCCGCGCCCCCGTTGGCGCAGGCGCATCGCCCAGACCGGGGCCGTCGCCCTGGTGGCGAGCTTCCAGTTCGTCAGCGCCGGTCCGGCCGCGGTGGCGACGATTCCGACGGCGTTCCTGCCGCAGCGCGCCGCCATTGAGCCGCTGCCGCCGATCGAGCCGCGTCAGGCGAGCAGCGTCACGACCCTGCTGAACGAGGCCTTCCCCTTCGTCCGCATCAGCCTGCCGCCTTCCGCCGCGTTGAAGGCCGACGATCTCGATGCGGCGCCGGGCTCCGCGGTGGCGGATCCCAACGAGATGCTGCAATTCGGCGCGAAGCACGCTCCGCGCTGGCTTGTGGAGACGATCTTGCGGGCCGCGCATGTGACGGGGGTCGACCCTGTCTACATGATGACCCTCGCGGACGTGGAATCGAGCCTGGCTCACGATGCCAAGGCGCCGACCTCTTCGGCGGCCGGCCTCTTCCAGTTCATCGACCAGACCTGGCTCGAAATCCTCTACGACCATGCGGCCGATCACGGCTACACCGCCGCCCGCGAGGCCGTGCGAATGGTGGGCGACGAGGTGGTGCTGGCCGAAGAGAGCAAGCGCGCCTGGATCGTGTCGCTCAAGAAGGACCCCTATCTCTCCGCGCTGATGGCGGGCGAACTCATCAAGGACGTGCAGCGGGCCCTTCAGGCGGAAGGCGAGCGCGAGTTGGCCGAAGCCGAGCTCTACCTCGCGCATTTCTTCGGGGCCAAGGCCGCCGTTCGCTTCCTCAAGGCTCTCGACGAGGAGCCGAACGCGGTGGCGGCGAAGCTCTTTCCCGCGGCCGCCAAGGCCAATCTCGGCCTCTTCTCGGAATCGAAGGGCCGCAAGCGCCGCTCGATCACGGTCGCCGAGCTCTACGACCGCATCGACAGCAAGATCGTCCGCCGCCTGAACCGCTATGACGTGGTGGTGGCCCAGCCCCTGCTGCCCTCGGCGAGGAACGCGGTTTCCGCCTCGGCCGCGCCGTTCTGAAGGCTCACCTCTCCGGTCGCGGGAGAGGTCGACGCGTGAGCGCCGGGTGAGAGGCGAGCCGTCGCACTTTACGGCGATGTCAAGTTGCGACCCTCACCCCTCGCTGCGCTCGGACCTCTCCCTTTGATGGAGAGGTGCCTATCCGGCCAGCACCATTCCATCGCTGAAGGCCTTGCCTGGGCGCGGCTCCGGCCCATCGTTCAGGTGGCAGGCGGAGAAGCGGCCGGGTGCAATCGCCTTGAGGGCGGGGCGATCCACCTTGCAGCGATCGAAGGCGAACGGGCAGCGTGGGTGGAAATGGCAGCCCGAGGGCGGGTGGAGGGGGGAGGGGATCTCGCCCTTGAGCGCCGAGAATTTCCGCTTCTTCGGCTCGAGCCGCGGCACCTCGTCGAGAAGCGCCTGCGTGTAGGGGTGATTCGGGCCGCGGAAGAGATCCTCGGTCGGGCTCAGTTCGACGATGCGACCGAGATACATGACGGCGACGCGGTCGGAGATGTGCTCCACGACGCCCAGATCGTGGCTCACGAAGAGGTAGGTGAGCCCAAACTCCTCCCGCAGCTTCATGAAGAGATTCAGAACCTGCGCCTGGATCGACACGTCCAGAGCGGCGGTGGACTCGTCGCAGACGAGCACCTTGGGGTTCACGGCGAGCGCCCGCGCGATGCCGATGCGCGCCCGCTGGCCGCCGGAGAACTGATGCGGGTAGCGCCGCCGCGTCGTGGGGTCGAGACCCACCTTTGTCATCACGTCGGACACGTAAGCCTCCATCTCGGAGGCCTTGACGATTCCGTGCACCACGGGCGCTTCGCCGATGATCTCCACCACCCGGCGGCGCGGATTGAGGGAAGCCATCGGGTCCTGGAACACCATCTGGATCGCGAGATCCGCGGCTCGGCGCTCGGAGCCTGAGAGCTTCGCCACCTCGCGGCCCTGGAACCGCACGGTGCCGGCACTTGGATCGAGAATGCCGGCGACGACGCGGCCGAGGGTCGATTTCCCACACCCGGATTCGCCGACGAGGCCCACCACCTCGCCTTCCGCGATGGTGAGGGTGACCTCGTCCACGGCACGGACGACCTGGTCCTTCAGCCCGGCGCCGAACAGGTTGGCCACCTTCTCGGCCGCATCGAGCGGCTTCACGAAGCGCTTCGACACGCCGGCAAGATCGATGATCGGTTGCGTCATGGGATTGCTCATGCGGCGGCCGTGTCGGGCGCCAGCAGGGGATGGTGGCACCGGGCCGTGCGCGTGCCCTCGAAGAGGATCGGCTCCGGCATGATGGTGCGGCAGGTGGCGGTGCCCCGCGGACAGCGGGGGGTGAAGGGGCAGCCCGGCGGCAGCGTCGCGAGGGACGGCGTCATCCCGGGGATCTGCGCCAGCGGCACACCGCGCTTGTTGCGACTCGGCACCGAGCCGATGAGACCCGCCGTATAGGGATGGATCGGCCGCTCCAGGGTGCCGACCACGTCGCCTGTCTCGACGATGCGGCCCGCATACATGACCGCAATCCGGTCGGCGAGGCCGGCGATCACGGATAGATCGTGGGTGATCCACACCATGGCGGTGCCGGTCTCGGCGCAGAGGTTCTGCACCTCCGAAAGGATCTGCGCCTGGATCGTCACGTCGAGAGCGGTCGTCGGTTCGTCGGCGACGAGAACGGCCGGGCGATGGAGGAGGGCGGTGGCGATGGCCACGCGCTGGCGCATGCCGCCGGAGAACTGATGCGGGTAGGCGTTGAGCCGCTCCTCGGCGGAGGGGATGCCGACCATCGCAAGCGCTCGCGCGGCCCTGTCGCGCGCGGCCTTGTGGGACACGCTCTCATGGGCCTGGATCGCCTCGATCATCTGCGTGTCGATGCGCAGGACAGGGTTCAGGGTCGTCATCGGGTCCTGGAAGATCATGGCGACCTTCAGCCCGCGCAGACGCCGCAACTTCGCTTCGGGCTGGCCCACCAGCTCCTCGCCGTCGAGCCGGATCGACCCCGCCGCGATCCGCCCGGGCTTGTCGATGAGCCCGAGGATCGAAAGCCCCGTCACGGACTTCCCGGAGCCGGATTCGCCGACGAGCCCCAGCACCTCGCCCCGATGCACGTCAAAGGAGACGCCGTTCACGGCGGTGACGAGCCCCTCGCGGGTGCCGAAGGTGACCTTGAGGTCGCGAACGGAGAGGACGGGGGCACTCATCGCGCGAGCCTCGGATTGAGCACGTCGCGCAGCCGGTCGCCGACCATGTTGATGGCGACGATGACGATCACGAGGGCGATGCCAGGGAAGGTGGAGACCCAGTACTTGCCGGAGAGGAGGTAATCGTACCCGGTGGCGATGAGCATGCCGAGGGACGGCTCGGTCACCGGCACGCCGACGCCCAGGAACGAGAGGGTGGATTCCAGCGCGATGGCCCGGGCGATGGCGACGGTGGCCACCACGATGAGCGGCGGAATGCAGTTCGGCAGGAGGTGCCGGAACACGATGCGCGCCTTCGGCAGGGCGAGGCAGCGGGCGGCCTCGATGTATTCGCGGCGCTTTTCCACGAGCGCGTTGCCGCGCACGGTGCGGGCATAATAGGCCCATTCCACGATGACGAGGGCGAGCACCACCTTGTCGACCCCGCGGCCGAGCACGGCGAGGAGCACCAGCGCCACCAGGATCGCCGGGAAGGACAGCTGGAGATCGACGATGCGCATGATCACCGTCTCGACCCGGCCTCCCGCATAGGCCGCGAGCACGCCGAGCGAGGCCCCGATCACGCAGGCGATGAGCACCGAGACGGCGCCGACCGTGAGCGAGATCCTGAGGCCGTAGAGGATGGCCGAGAGCATGTCCCGGCCCTGGTCGTCCGTGCCGAGGATCGAGCTTGCGCCCGAAGCGAGCGCCTCGCCCGGCGCCAGCATGTTGTCCATGATGTCGAGCTGGGCGAGGTCGTAAGGGTTCTGCGGCGCGATGAACGGCGCCAGGAGCGCGATCAGGATCGTCGCCACGAGCACTACGAGCCCGACCACAGCGCCTGGGCTCTGGAAGAAGGTGGCGACGTGCCGGCGGATGAGGCTCTCGCCCTTGTCGAGGGCTGGAGCTCGGGGGGCTGCCGGCAGGTCCTGGGCGATGCTGTGAGGCAGGGGCGTATCGGCCATGGAATCAGCCCTTCGCTCTGTGTTGTGCGTTGCGGGCCGCCGCGATCATGAAAGGCATTGGATCAGCCCTTCGCTTCGGACAGACGGACGCGTGGGTCGATGGCCGCGTAGAGCAGGTCGACCACGAGGTTGATGACGACGAAGATCAGCACCGTCATCATCAGATAGGCGACGACGATGGGGCGATCGAGGCGGTTGATCGAGTCGATCAGCAGCTTGCCCATGCCCGGATAGGCGAACACGGTCTCTGTCACGACCGCGAAGGCGATCATGGACCCGAGCTCCAGGCCGAGCACGGTGACGACCGGGATCATGATGTTCTTCAATACATGCACGCCCACGATGCGCGCGTTGGAGAGGCCCTTCGCCCGCGCGAAGCGGATGTAGTCCTGAAGCATCACGTCGCGCGTGCCGGCCTGGGCGATGCGGATCACGAGAGCCGACTTGTAGAGCGCGAGGGTGAGGGCGGGGAGGAGGAGGTGCTTCCACCCGTCGAGGGTGAAGAGCGCGAACGGCACGCCGAAGATTTCCACCGTCGTGCCGCGGCCGCTCGCGGGCAGAAGCTGCCACTCGACGGCGAAGAACAGGATCAGCATGAGGCCGATCCAGAAATTCGGGAGGGAGAACCCGAAGATCGAGCCCGACATGATGGTGCGGCCAACCCAGGTCTCTGGCTTCAGGCCCGCGAGCACGCCGAGCGGGATGCCGATGAGAATGGAGAAGAGAAGGCCGACGAAGGCCAGCTCCAAGGTCGCGGGCAGGCGCTGGAGGATCACGTCCACGGCGGGCACGTTGTAGACGAACGAGCGCCCGAGATCGCCATGGAGCGCATTCCAGACGAACACGCCGAACTGCTCGTACATCGGCCTGTCGAGGCCGAGCGAGCGTGCGATGGCCTCCCGCTCCTGCTGGTCCGCGTTCGGGTTCGCCAGGATGTCGATCGGGTTGCCGACCGCATAGACAGCCAGGAACACGAGGCTCGCCATGACGGCGATCACGAGGAGCGACTGGCTGAGGCGGCGGATGAGATAGACGAGCATGGGGTCACTCCGGCCTCTCCCGCGCGGATCCGACAGCTTGAATCCGCATACGAGAACCGGATCTCGGGAGACCCCGAGATCCGGCAGGGAGAGTACGTGCTGTTGGGTTCGGTTACGAGCCCGGCCGCACCTCGGTCGCCAGGGTGTACTGGTCGATGCGCGGCTTGTAGGTGATGCCCTTCTTCAGCGCCCAGGGGGTCACCTCGAAGTGCAGCGGGATGAGCGCGTGGTCGGCGAGCGCGATCTTGGTGGCCTGCTGGAGCAGCTGCTCGCGCTTCTTGTCGTCGACTGATTGCTGCGCCTGCTTGATCACCGCGTCGAGCTCGGGGTTCGAGTACCGGCCGCGGTTGGTGTGGCCCATGCCGGTCTTCGGATCCATGCTCGCCACGAGGGCGATCAGCGGGTTCAGCATCTCGCCCGAATCCGCGCCCCAGCCGGCGAGGTAGACCGAGAACTCGTGCTTGTTGCGGCGGGAGAAGAAGGTGGAGGCGGTCATGGCGTCCACGTTCGTCTTGATGCCGATGCGGGTGAGCATCTGCGCGACGGCCTGAGCCACCTTCTCGTCGTTGATGTAGCGGTCGTTCGGCGTGCCGAGAGTGACCTCGAAGCCGTTCGGATAACCCGCATCCGCGAGAAGCTTCTTGGCGCCGTCCGCATCGAAGGCCACGGGCTTCATATCCGGATTGGTGCCGAAGAGCGGCACGGGCAGGAAGTCGCCCGCCGCGACGGCGACGCCGCCCATGATGCGGTCGACGATGGCCTGCCGGTTGATCGCCTTCGAGATCGCCTCGCGGACGCGCTTGTCGAGGAACGGGTTCTTGTCCGTGCCCTTCACGCCGGGCGTCTTCCAGGCCGGGTCGTTGAACTGGTCGATATGGAGGTAGATCAGCCGGTTCGAGATGCCCTGGACGATCTGGAAGCCAGCGCCCTTGATCTTCTCGAAATCCTGCACCGGCGGGTTCTCGACGATGTCCACGTCACCGGCGAGCAGCGCCGCGACGCGCGGGCCCTCGCTCGAGATTGGACGCCAGGTCACCTTCTGCCAATGAGGCTTGTCGCCCCAATAGGCATCGTTGCGCTCGAGGATCACATGCGTGCCGCGCGTGTAATTGGCGAGCTTGTAGGGGCCTGTGCCGACCGCTTTCGCCGGATCGTTGAAATCTGCCGATTTCGGCGGAGTGCCGAGACCCTCGCAGCCGCTCGCATTCCACTTCACCGCGTCGGCGCCATAGGCCTGCGCGGAGAGAATGCCGAGCGTCGACATGTTGTTCGGCAGCAGGGGGGCCGGGTTCACGGTCTTGAAGATGACGGTCTGCGGGTCCGGGGTCTCGATCGCCTCGAAGCCGCGGGTATAGACCGTGAAGGGTGAGGGCGAGTTCTCGACGGTCGGAACGCGGCAGAGCGTGTAGACCACGTCCTTCGACGTGAAGTCCGCGCCGTTCGTGAACTTCACGCCGGGCCGCAGCTTGAATTCCCAGGTCTTGTCGTCGACGGCGCGGTAAGAGGCGGCGAGCTCCGGATAGAGCTTCTGCTGATCGTCGGTTGCCACCAGCGACTGGAAGATGTGGCGGCGCATGTAGTTGTTGGGGCCCACATTGTGGAAATGCGGGTCGATGGACGTGACCTCCGAGGCGACGCCGATCTTCAATTCCTGGGCACCCGCGGGGGCGGCCGCGACGAGCGCGAGGCCAGCCAGCGCCAGCGGTTTCAATCCATGCTTCATTCTCTTCTCCTCTGGTGCCCCGGCCTACGCGGGCCTCTGTTTTGGGCTGGGCGCGAGTGAACGACGAAACAGTCGGCCATGCAAGGGAGCCTTCCGCCATGCCCCAGTCGATCTCCGGCGGTGCGGTCCGTGGTTTCATCCTCGGGCGCGTTCGCTTAAACAGGGCCGAGAACCGACACTCTTGCCACCGGAGCGTGCATGGCGCGGAGCGACACCACCGAAATACTATCCCGGCTCGTCGCCTTCGACACCACCAGCCGCCACTCGAACCTCCCCCTCATCGAGTGGGTGGAGGCCTATCTGGAGCCTCTCGGCTTCGCCCTCGAGCGGATTCCGGATGCGACGGGGCAGAAGGCGAATCTCTGGGCGACAATCGGCCCCGCCGATCGCCCCGGCTACGTGCTCTCCGGCCATACGGACGTGGTGCCGGTCGACGGGCAGGCCTGGACCTCCGACCCGTTCCGCTTGCGCCAGGAAGACGGCCGCCTCTACGGCCGCGGGGCCTGCGACATGAAAGGCTTTCTTGCGGTTTGCCTTGCGAAGGCGGAGGCCATGGCGGCCGCGCCTCTCGAACGGCCCATCCATCTCGCCTTCTCCTATGACGAGGAGGTGGGGTGCGTGGGCGTCAGGAGCCTCGTGGATCAACTCGCCCGCCAGCCCGTTCGGCCGGAGGCCTGTTTCGTCGGCGAGCCCACGGGCATGGGCGTCGTCGTCGGGCACAAGGGCAAGCGGAGCGTGCGGGCCACGGTGCGCGGCCTCGCCTGCCACTCCTCGCTCGCCCCCCACGGGGTCAACGCGGTCGAGGCGGGAGCGCGGCTCGTGGCGGAGATCAGCCGGGTCGCCGCAGAACTCGCAGGGTCCGGCGGGCGGGACGAGCTGTACGACGTGCCGCATTCCACGGGTCATGTGGGCATCCTGCACGGCGGCACAGCGCTCAACATCGTCCCGGACGAATGCGAGATCCTGTTCGAGTTCCGGGTGATCGGCGGCGAGGATCCGGACCTCCTCGTCCAACGCATCGAGGCCTTCGCCCGGGACGTGATCGAGCCCGGCATGAAGGCGGTCTCGCCCGAGGCCGGCTTCACCTTCGATGTCTATGCGGGCTTTCCGGGGCTCGACACCCGGCCCGACGCGGCGGTCGTGACCCTCGCCAAGGCACTTGCCGGCCGCAACGATCACGCGAAGGTAGCCTATGGCACCGAAGCTGGCCTCTTTCACGAGGTGGCGGGTATCCCGACGGTCATCATCGGCCCCGGCTCCATCGAGCAGGCCCACAAGGCGGATGAGTGGATCGCGGTGGACGAACTCGAGAAATGCGCCGCCTTCATCGACCGGCTGATCGAGCGGTGCCGCTAGCGGCGGCTAGAACGCCTTGAAGGTGATGATCGTATGCGTGTCCGCGATCTCGGGGATCGATTGCACGTGCTCGGCGATGAAGTGGCCGATATCGACCCCGTCATCCAGGTGGAACTTGGCCAGGATGTCGTAATTCCCGGCGGTCGAGTAGATCTCGGAGGCGATCTCCCGGTCCGCGAGGGCGCTCGCCACCGCATAGGTCTTGCCGAGCTTGCATTTGATCTCGACGAAGAAGGTCTGCATCGGGGCCTCCGGAGGTGGTCTGGGGCTCAGCTATGCCATGGCGGGGGGAGCCGGTGAAGGCTCTATCGCGCGGGCGCGCGGGTTCCGCACCCCCTGACGCGTGCCGTTGGACCGAGCCAGCAAGGCGCTACCGCGCGGCGTGCGCGAGCTCCGCCACCCGCCGCGTCATGCCGGAATCCGGGTGGGCGAGGGGCAGGATCACGGTGAAATGGTTGAGACCCGGCAGGGCCTCGAAGCGCGTCTCGGCGCCGCCCGCGCCCCAGGCCTGCGCGATGGAGCGGCTCTGGCGCAGATATTCCCCGCTTTCGTCGCCGCCCACGACCGCATCGAGGAGGCGTCCCTTCGGTGCCGGCCAGAGAAGGGGGCTCAGGCGCTGCGCCTCCGCCTCGTTCATCCCCAGAGCGTCGTTCACGTAAGTGTGGCGTAGGGGATCGAGGTCGAAGAGGCCGGAGATCGCATAGGCTGACGGCACGAGATCGGGCCGGGCTCCGAGGGAAGCCCAGTCGGTTGCGAGCATGCAGGCGGCGAGGTGACCGCCCGCCGAGTGGCCCGTGACCACGAGCGGTCCGCTCTCGCCAAGCCGTAGGCAGGCTTGGCGCATCTGCTCGACGATGTCGCCGACGCGCACCTGGGGTGCCAAGTCGTAGCCAGGAATCGCCACGTCGACCCCGTGCGCATTGAGGCCCCGGGCCATGTGGCTGAAGGCTGAGCGATCGAGAGCCTGCCAATAGCCACCGTGGATGAAGAGGGCGGTCGCTGTCGCCCGCTTTTCCGGCGCGCGAAACAGCTCGATCGCCTGCCGCTCGCTCGGACCATAGGGGATGGTCTCGTGGAGGCTCCGCGCCTGCGTCCGGTAGGCCGCGGAATCCCTGAGCCAGCCTTCGATCACCGCCGGGTGATCGGGCACCCGGGCGCGGTTGTTGTACTCGGCCTCGTAGTCGACGGCGCTCATGCGGCCATCCCTTCATGCGCCGCCGCGAGAGCGGCCTCGGTCATGAAGCCGGCGGCGCTCATGCGGCGTTTGGGGCCTTCACCTCCGCCGGCGCTTCGATCTCCCCGGTTTCCGGTGGCCGGCCGACGGACACGTAGGTGAATCCGCGCCGGGTCATCTCATCGGGGCGGTAGACGTTGCGCAGATCGACCACGATGGGGGAGGCGAGCGCCGCCTTGAGCCGGCCGAGATCGAGCGCCCGGAACAGATCCCATTCGGTGACGATCACGAGCGCATCGGCGCCCCTCGCGCAGGCATAGGCGTCCTGCGCATATTCCACGTCCTGGAGCACGGACCGGGCCTGCTCCATGCCCTCCGGGTCGTAGGCGCGCACCTTCGCGCCCGCATCCTGCAGCGCGCCGATGACGGCAATGGAGGGCGCGTCGCGCATGTCGTCGGTGTTCGGCTTGAAGGTGAGGCCGAGAACCGCAATCGTCCGGCCCCGCACGGAGCCGCCGCAGGCCTGCACGACCTTGCGGCCCATGGCGCGCTTGCGCTGGTCGTTCACCGCCGCCACCGTCTCCACGATGCGGATCGGGGCGTTGTAATCCTGCGCGGTCTTGATCAGCGCCAGCGTATCCTTCGGGAAGCAGGAGCCGCCATAGCCGGGGCCCGCATGAAGGAACTTCGAGCCGATGCGGTTGTCGAGACCGATGCCGCGGGCGACGTCCTGCACGTTGGCGCCCACCTGCTCGCAGAGATCCGCGATCTCGTTGATGAAGGTGATCTTGGTGGCGAGAAACGCGTTCGCCGCGTATTTCGTGAGTTCCGCCGTGCGGCGGCTCGTGAAGAGGATCGGCGCCTGGTTGAGGTAAAGCGGGCGGTAGAGGTCGTTCATCACGCCCTTGGCGCGCTCGTCCTCGGTGCCGATGACGATGCGGTCCGGGCGCTTGAAGTCGGCGATGGCCGCGCCCTCGCGCAGGAATTCGGGGTTCGAGACCACGGCGAAATCGGCGTCCGGCCGGGTCTCCCGGATGATGCGCTCCACCTCGTCGCCGGTGCCCACCGGCACCGTCGATTTCGTCACCACGACCGTGTAGCCCTTCATGGCGGCCGCGATCTCCCGGGCCGCCTGATAGACGTAAGAGAGATCCGCATGGCCGTCGCCGCGGCGGGACGGCGTGCCCACCCCGATGAACACCGCATCGGCCGATTGCACGGCCTCCGTGAGGTCGGAGGCAAAGGACAACCGCCCCTCGCGCACGTTCTTGGCCACGAGGTCCGAAAGGCCTGGCTCGAAGATCGGAATCTCGCCCCGGTTCAGGGCCTCGATCTTGCGCGGGTCCTTGTCGACGCAGCACACATCGTGCCCGAAATCGGCAAAACACGCGCCGGAGACGAGGCCCACATAGCCCGCGCCGATCATCGCAACTCGCATCCAGGGTCTCCCGGTCAGTGTCGGTCCAGGGTTTAAGGGGGCACGCCCAAGGGTGCAACCTGGGACTAAGCTTTGCCGTGACAAGCTTTGTAGAAGCCGAAGGTTCCTGGGGTCCAGCGGCGCCGTGGGGGCTGGTGGAACCGGCGGGGCGTGCTATGAGCCCCGCCCGAACGGGCAGGCTGGCCCGGCCCATCCTTGTAGAATTCCCATGGACAATCCGGTTCTCGTCGACGTCATTCGCGGCCATGAGGTCGAATCCCGCCATCGGGGCTCCGTGTCGGTGATCGACGCTGATGGAGGCACGGTGCTGTCCATCGGCGATCCGGAATGCCGGGTCTTCCCCCGCTCGGCCGTCAAGGCGATCCAGGCCCTTCCCCTCGTGGAGCGCGGCATCGCGGAGCGCTATGGCCTGAGCGACGCCGAGATCGCCCTTGCCTGCGCCTCCCATTCCGGCGAGCCGGCTCACGCGGAGGCGGCGGCCTCGATGCTCGCCAAGGTCGGCCGCGACCATGGCTGCCTCGAATGCGGGACGCACTGGCCCATGGGCGAGGCCGCGAATCGGGCGCTTGCCGCGGCGGGCGGAACGCCGACCGCCCTTCACAACAACTGCTCGGGCAAGCATGCGGGCTTCGTCTGTCTCGCCTGCGGCCTCGACACGGACCCCGCGGGCTACGTGACCGCGGGGCATCCGGTCCAGGAGGCGGTGCGGGAGGCGCTGGAGGACCTGACCGGGGCCTGCCACACCCCGGACGTGGCCGGCATCGACGGCTGCTCCATCCCCACCTACGCGGTGCCGCTGACGGCGCTCGCCTTCGGCTTTGCCCGGTTCGGCTCGGGCGTGGGGCTGTCGAGAAGCTCCGCCGCGGCCGCGAAGCGCATTCGGCAGGCCGTCGCCAAGCACCCCTTCATGGTGGCCGGAACGGGCCGCTTCGACACCCGGCTCATGGAGATTCTGGGGGAGCGTGCCTTCGTGAAGGTCGGGGCCGAGGGCGTCTATTGCGGCACCCTGCCGGAGCTCGGCTACGGCATCGCCCTCAAGGTGGATGACGGCGGGACCCGCGCCGCCGAGGCGGCCATGGCCTCGCTCATCCTGGGCCTCCTGCCCCTCGACGGACAGGCGCGCACCGATGTGGAGGCGCTGGCCCGGCCGGTGATGACGAACTGGAACGGCATCGAGGTCGGCACCCTGCATCCGACCCAGGCGCTTCAGGCGTAGGACCGGCCCATCACTCGTTCTCGTCGGGAATGTTGAGGACCTGTCCGCAGGCCTTGCAATGCACCGCGTCCGGCTCGTGGCGCTGGAGGCCGCAGGTGGGGCAGGGGAACCGCACCTTGTTCGGGCGAAAGAGCACCTGCGCGAGGCGCAGGAACAGCGTCACGCCGAAGATCATGATGATCACGGAGATCATCCGGCCGCCGGTGCCGGTGAGCGTGATGTCTCCGAACCCTGTCGTCGTGAGCGCCGTCACCGTGAAATAGAGCGCGTCCGCATAGTTGCGGATCGCCGGGTTCGTGGCGTGCTGCGTCGCGTAGACGAGCCCTGTCATCACGAAGATGAATACCAGCAGGTTCGCGACCGCGACGATCACCTCCTCGTTGTTGCAAAAGAAGAGGCTGTCCTTCCGCAGGCGCCGTAGGAAGGGCTCCGTGTGGAGGAGCCTCAAGGTCCGCAGGATCCGCAGGAAACCAGCGCCTTCGCGGGAAATGGGAGCAAGGAACGAGGCGACGGTGATGAGGTCCGCCCAGGTGGCCGGGTGGAGGAGATCGCGCACGCGCCGCCGGCTGATGAGCAGCCGAGCCGCAAGATCGCTGGCGATGATGATGCCCATGACCACGTCGATGGATTCCACCACCGGATGCGGCGGCATGAACGAGGTGCCGACGATGAACAGGATCGTCAGGAGATCGAAGAGGAAGAGGCCATATCGGAACCGGTGCGCGCGGTCGGTCTCCCCCTCGTAGAGCCCCCGTAAGAAGTGGATCAGCCGCCGCATGAACCAATAAGGGGAAGCGCGGCCATAGGGTTCCGGATTCCCGAAATCAGAATGTCTTCCTCATGGCGATGGTCTCGACCGGCGCGCCGCATTCCGTGCTCGGGTAGCGGCGCTCCTCCCGCCAGCCCCGGCGTTCGTAGAAATAGCGGGCCGGGAGGTTGAAGGCGCGGACCTCGAGACTTGCCGCCGGATGCGTCCGGCGGATTGCCGTCTCCGCCTCGTCCATCAGGGCAGTCCCGACGCCGCATCCCTTGTGCGCCGGGTCCACATGAAGGGCTTCGATGTGGTCCTCGGCCCGGTGGAGCATGCCCAGCAGCGCTTCGCCGTCCACCGCGACCCGGAAGGCCGACCACGCCTTCTCGGCATAATGCCGGGCCGGGTCCCCGTCGGCGAAGCGCTGGACGGCCTCGAAGGGGAGCTCCGGGGCCCAGGTCACGAGCCAGGATCGGCGCAGGAGCCTGACGAGCCCCGGTACGTCGGCGGCGAGCGCCTGCCTGATCTGCAGCATGAGCGGACATCCTTTTGGGGTGAGGGGCTAGAGGCCGAGCAGGCCCGCGATCTCGTCGGCTCCGGCGGTGGGCGACAGGGCGCCTTCGGCGAGCGCCCGCTCGATCGCGGGCAGGCGTCCGCGCACGGCAGGATTGGTGGCGAGGCGTTCCTGGACCCGTTCGTGCACCAGCGCCCACATCCAGCGGCTGTCCTGCTCCCTGCGCTTCGCCAGCAATTCGCCCGTTGCCTCAAGGCGCGTCCGGTGGTCGAGCACCTTCGCCCAGACCTCGTCGAGGCCCTGACCGGTGAGGCCCGAGACGGTGAGCACCGGCGGCGTCCAGGTCGGCGAAGCCGGTGTGAGGATGTGGAGGGCGGCCTGGTACTCGGCCGCCGCAGCTTTCGCCCGCGCGCCCGCATCGTCCGCCTTGTTCACGGCGATCAGGTCGGCGCGTTCGAGAATGCCCTTCTTGATGCCCTGCAGCTCGTCGCCGGCCCCGGGGAGCATGAGGACGAGGAAGAAATCCGTGAGGTCGGCGACCGCGGTTTCCGATTGCCCGACGCCCACGGTCTCCACGAGGATCACGTCGAACCCGGCCGCCTCGCAGAGCAGCATCGCCTCCCGGGTCTTGGCGGCGACGCCGCCGAGGGTACCGGAGGAGGGGGAGGGGCGGATGAAGGCCCCGGGGTCGCCCGCCAGACGCGCCATGCGGGTCTTGTCGCCGAGGATCGCGCCGCCCGTCCGTGTCGAGCTCGGGTCCACGGCGAGCACCGCCACCTTGTGGCCCCGGCCCGTGAGAAGGCTGCCCAGGGTGTCGATGGTGGTGGACTTGCCGACGCCTGGAACGCCGGTGATGCCGACCCGCACGGCTTTCCCCGTGCGCGGCATCAGCTCCTGGAGCAGGGCGCGGGCGGCGGCCCGGTGATCGGGCCGGCGGGATTCCATGAGCGTGATGGCCCGCGCGAGCGCCGCCCGATCGCCGCTCGCCACCGCGGCGGCGCTGATCCCAGGTCTGCGCAGGGGAGCCGTCATCCGGCCTTTCTGCCGGGGAACAGGGGGAAGGGCAATGCGGGCAGGCTGGTTTTCCCTCAGCGAGACGCGATGGGAGACCTCACCACGTGACCGCCTCCATGCCGATCCGCCCCCAGCCCGGGAGCTTGATGGCGGGACGCCGGACATCGAGGCCGGCGATGAGGCCGAGGAAATTCATCTCGATCCCTTCGACCCACCCGATGCTGAAGCCTGCGAAACCGCCCAGTGAGACCTGGATGCCGGTTCGACTCGGCGTCAGGCCCACCATGTCGGCGCTGGGCTGCCAGTCCTTGCCGATGGCGGTGGGCGGCAGCGCGGCGGCAAGCTCCGGCACCGAGCGCATCACATGGGCCACGAAGGTGTTGGAGTTCGGCCCCGGCCAGGCCCGGTAATCGCCCCAGGCGCGGTAGGGGTAATCCGCCACCGCCTGCCGGACGCGGGGGATGAGGCGCGCGGCCTCCTCGCCATCGATGGCGAGGATGAGGTGGGGCGCGTTGCCGAACCAGCGCCCATCCGGCGGCCAGCCATCCGTGCGCACGGGGCTGCCCCAGCCCACCTTGTCGTAGCGGGTATAACGGGAGGCTCCGGCCTCCTTCACCACGATCCAGGAATGGTGCGCGAAGATGCCCCGCCAGCGGCCGACCCGCGCCGCGTAGATGTGAACCGTGGCCTGTGGGACCTCCGAGGGAGGCTTCAGAAGCCGGGCGCTCGACCAATCGGCGGCGCGCCAGCTCGGCGCCACGTCGTCCCGGGCCGCCCACCACAGGGCGTGGGCGGCGAGCGGCAGGATGAAGAGCGCGAAGACGAAGAGGAGGATGCGGCCGGCGATGAGCATGAACCACGAACGTGTGGTCGGGTCGGGGCCGGATCAACCCCATCCGGTGTCGCATCGGGAGCACCCCGTTAACATTCTGTTGACCAGACGGGGCTGCGGGAGTGCAACTGCCTTGCGCTCGCCATCATCCGGGCCGAGACACCGCGCCTCCCCCTCTCGGTTCCTTATCCCTCATCCATGCATTCGATCCTTGCCTCCCGCGCCCGCGCTGCCGTCGCTCTCCTGGCCTGCCTTGCGGTGGCCGGCTGCTTTACGACCGAAGAGGCCGTCGGCACCGCCACGGGCGCCGTGCCTGGCCAATCGGCACTGCTCGTCGCGACCACCCGGATGCCCGTAGGCGACCCCGTCCAGAAGCCCTGGTTCGGCACGCAGCGCGGCCGCGGCCTTGTGTTTGCGGAGGCGCGGGTGAACCCGCCCGACCCGTCGCTCACCGGACGCGTCGCCTCCGTGGTGACGGGGGATTGGACGATCGCCTCGGTCGGCAAGGTCGAGAGGGAGGGCGCGGCCCAGGCCTTCGCCCAGGCCACCTTCGGACGTGACGTGCTCCTTTATGTGCATGGCTACCGGGAAAGCTTCGAGACCGCGGCTGTCTCGGCCGCGCAGCTCGGGAACGGAATCGGCTTTCAGGGCGCCACGGCGCTCTTCACCTGGCCCTCGGCCGCCTCGACGCTCAGCTATGTGAGCGACCGGGAGAGCGCCATGTGGTCGAGGGATGCCATGGAGGATCTGCTCACGGCCGCCTCCAGCACTCAGAGCGGGGGCAAGATCCACATCGTGGCGCACAGCATGGGGACGCTCCTCACCCTGGAGACCCTGCGGATGCTCCGGGGATCCGGCGGCGACACGGCGATGCAGCGCATCGGCGCCGTGGTTCTGGCCGCCCCCGACATCGACATGGACCTGTTCACCCGCAGCGTCGAGCGCCTTGGGCCGGATGCCAAGAAGATCACCGTGATCTCCTCCACCAACGACCGGGCGCTCGCGGTGTCGAGCCGGCTTGCCGGTGGCGGGCAGCGGGTCGGCGCAGCCGACCGGGAAAAGATCGAGGCGCTCGGCGTGCGTGTCGCGGACGCCTCCGAATTCGGCAGCGGCCTCATCAATCACGACCTGTTCCTGTCCAACAAGGACGTGCAGCAGGTGGTGCGCCGGGCAATCGACCGCGAGCGGGCTTGGTAGGCTCCGGCCGCTTCGACTGGACGGCCGTCTCGCTCTGTGGCTCGCTGCGTTGGACAACGGAGCTACCCATGACTATCGAAACCTGGCTCGCTTTCGCGGCCGCCTCCGCCATTCTGATCCTGATTCCAGGACCGACAGTGCTTCTCGTCGTGTCCTATGCGCTCGGCCAGGGATGGCGCACGGCTCTGCCGATGGCGATCGGCGTGGCGCTCGGCGACTTCACGGCGCTTGCGCTCTCGATGCTGGGCCTCGGGGCGCTGCTCGCAGCATCGGGCACGATCTTCACGCTGCTGAAATGGGTCGGTGCCGCCTATCTGATCTGGCTCGGCATCAAGCTTTGGCGGGCTGGCGGCAGCCTCGAAGCGGCGCCGCGCAGGGACGCAACGTCCGCTGCGAAGATGCTGGGACATGCCTGGCTCGTCACGGCCCTCAACCCCAAAGGCCTCACGTTCTTCGTCGCCTTCCTGCCGCAGTTCATCGACCCGAAGCTCGCTTTCCTGCCGCAGGTGACGGTGTTCGGCGCCACGTTCCTGGTGCTCGCCTTCGCCAACGCAATCGGCTACGCGCTCGTCGCCTCCCGGGCACGCGCCGCCGTGCGCAACCCGAAGGTGATCGGCGTCGTCAACAAGGTGGGCGGCAGCTTCCTGATCGGCGCCGGCATCGCGACGGTGGGATGGCGGGCCGGACAGGCCTGACGATCACCGTGACCTGACGATCACTCCGCCGCCTGCTTCGGCCCGTAGCCGAGGCGGCGGTTCAGTTCGCCGATGAGGTTGACGGCCGCATCCGCGATCACGGTGCCGGGCGGGAAGATCGCCGAGGCGCCGGCTTGATAAAGCGCATCGAAATCCTGCGGCGGGATCACGCCGCCGACCACGATCATGATGTCCTCGCGGCCGTACTTGGCAAGCTCCGCGCGCAGTTCCGGCACGAGCGTAAGATGGCCGGCGGCGAGGGACGAGACGCCGACGATGTGCACATCGTTCTCAATGGCTTGCCGGGCCGCCTCGCCAGGGGTCGCGAAGAGCGGTCCGATATCCACGTCGAAGCCGAGATCCGCGAAGGCGGAGGCGATCACCTTTTGGCCGCGGTCGTGCCCGTCCTGGCCCATCTTGGCGACGAGGATGCGGGGGCGGCGCCCGTCCTCGGTCGCAAAATCCTCCACGAGGCGGCGCACCTGCTCGACGGCCTGCGACATGGCCCCGACCTCCCGCTTGTAGACGCCCGAAATCGCCTTGATCTCGGCCCGATGCCGGCCCCACACGTTCTCCAGCGCCAGCGAGATTTCGCCCACCGTCGCCTTGGCGCGGGCGGCCCCGACCGCGAGAGCCAGAAGGTTGCCCTCGCCCGAAGCCGCGCTGTTCGACAAGGCCTCCAGCGCCGCGTCGACCTGCGCCTGGCTGCGCTCGGCCTTGAGGCGCTGCAGCTTCTCGATCTGCCGGGTGCGGACCGCGTGGTTGTCCACCTTGAGGAGATCGATCGACGCCTCGTTCGTGGCGCGGAACGCGTTCACGCCGACGATCGTCTGATGGCCTGAATCGATGCGCGCCTGCGTGCGGGCCGCCGCCTCCTCGATCTTCAGCTTCGGGATGCCGGCCTCGATGGCGCGGGTCATGCCGCCGAGGCTCTCCACCTCCTGGATATGCGCCCAGGCGCGGGCCGCAAGATCGGCCGTCAGGCGCTCCACGTAATAGGAACCGCCCCAGGGATCGATGATCCGCGTGGTTCCGCTCTCCTGCTGGAGGAAGAGCTGCGTGTTGCGGGCGATGCGGGCGGAGAAATCCGTCGGCAGGGCGAGCGCCTCGTCGAGGGCATTGGTGTGCAGGGACTGGGTGTGCCCCTGCGTTGCCGCCATGGCCTCGATGCAGGTGCGCATCACGTTGTTGAACACGTCCTGCGCCGTGAGCGACCAGCCGGAGGTCTGCGAATGGGTGCGCAGGGGCAGCGACTTGTCGCTTTTCGGATCGAAGCCCTTCACGAGCTTTGCCCAGAGGAGGCGTGAGGCGCGCAGCTTCGCCACCTCCATGAAGAAGTTCATGCCGATGGCCCAGAAGAAGGAGAGCCGCGGCGCGAACTGGTCGATGGTGAGGCCCGCGCTGAGGCCGGCGCGGATGTATTCGACGCCGTCCGCAAGGGTGTAGGCGAGTTCGAGATCCTGCGTCGCTCCCGCCTCCTGCATGTGGTAGCCGGAGATCGAGATGGAGTTGAACTTCGGCATGTTGGCCGAGGTATAGGCGAAGATGTCGGAGATGATCCGCATCGAGCCCTTGGGCGGATAGATGTAGGTGTTCCGCACCATGAATTCTTTGAGGATGTCGTTCTGGATCGTGCCCGAGAGCTTTTGGGGCGCGACGCCCTGCTCCTCGGCGGCCACGATGTAGAGCGCCATGATCGGGAGCACGGCCCCGTTCATGGTCATCGACACGCTCATCTGGTCGAGCGGGATGCCGCCGAACAGGGTCCGCATATCGTAGATGGAATCGATCGCGACCCCGGCCATGCCCACATCGCCCGAGACGCGCGGGTGGTCGGAATCGTAGCCCCGGTGCGTCGCAAGATCGAAGGCGACGGAGAGGCCCTTCTGGCCCGCCGCCAGGTTGCGGCGGTAAAAGGCGTTGGAATCCTCCGCCGTCGAGAAGCCGGCATACTGGCGCACGGTCCACGGCTGGTTCACGTACATGGTCGGGTATGGCCCACGCACGAACGGCGCGAGGCCGGGATAGGTATCGAGGAAATCGAGACCGGCCCGGTCCTCGGGCCCGTAGGCGCCCTTCACCGCGATGCCTTCCGGCGTCAGCCAGGGCTCTCCCCCGGGCGCGGAGGAGCGCGGCGCGGCCGCAGGCGTCCAGGGCAGGGCGGTGAAGTCTGGGATGCGGGTCATGGTGCTCAGCAGGTCGCTCTTCGGACGGCAAACATCGATCCTGCCGCCATTCTAGGGCGTCGCCGCGCCTGAGGCTATCGGCGATCGGCCTCCCGCGCCCCGGTTCAGCCCCGCTTTTCGGCGTTCCAGCGACCGGAGCAGTTGCGCCCGCCGGACGTGGTCCAGGTTCCGGTTCCGGTGCCGCCGCCGAGGCGCCCCGTCACGTTCGCACGATCCTGCCCGCGTGAGATGCTGCCAGCGACCGTTCCGTTCGCTTGGACGCGGCCCGAGACCGCGAAGGCTTCCGGGCCGCCGTAGCGGGCTTGGCCATTCTCGATGACGATGGAATACCGATAGGCGCGGTCGCAGGCGCCCTGCTCCGTCACGACCTCGACGCTCCAGGTTCCATCGAACCGTCTGACCTGAGCTTCGGCTTGCAGCGGCAGGCCCACCGTCATCAAGCCGATCCAGGACACCGCCACCATCCGGGACTTGAACCGCATGTGTGCCTCCTTAGTCCCGGCAAGGCGCCGGGACGCCACCGTGTAACGCGATCCGCAAAAGCGCAGTTCCGGCTGCGTCCTTTCAAGTGACGGATGCAAAAAAGCCGCCGGCGCCTGGGGCGCGGCGGCTCTGATCCGAGGTGTGCGGAGCGCCTCAGTTGGAGACGGTCTGGGTCCGCTTCATGGCGGTCCAGCGGCCCTGGCAGCCGAGCATGGCGAGCTGCCAGGTGCCCGAGCCGGAGCGCTCGCTGAGACGGCCCGAGGCATTGGCCTGGGCGAGGCTGCGTCGGATGGCAAGGTTCACGTCGCCATTCGGCCCGACTTGGCCGGAGACGGAGGCATTGGCGCCCTGGAGAGGACGGACCGAGCCGTTCTCGACGGAGACCGAGTAGGTGTAGGAGCGGTCGCAGGTGCCGGTGTCGGTCACGAGCTGAACGTTCCAGAGCCCGTCACGGCGCTCCGACGGCGAAGCGGCGAAGGCGGCGGCGGAGGTGAGGACGAGGCCGGCAACGGCGGCGAGACGGAGCGAGAGACGCATTCTTGGTTTCTTCCCGTTGGGTCCCGGGATCGGAAACCGACATCGTCTCAGGCGTGGGCCGCTTCCAGCGCCTCGCTCAAGATCGAGAGGGTATCGCACCCGGCAAAGATGAAGGTGGTTGCCCCCGCCCGTCTCATGGCTTCTTCGAGTTCCCCCGGGCGGCGTGCGATGTAGATAGGTGATTTGCTGACGTTACGCAACCCTTCTATCGCAGGGATCGCTTGTTGTTCATAAATCTCATCAGAGGAACAAATACAGGAAAGCTTGGCTTTGCTAGATGAATAGCTGTTCAGCATCTCATCTAAACTGGCGAAGCCGTCGTTTGTCACCGCTTCAATGCCTGCGGATTCGAAGAAGTTCCTTGCAAACGTGGCTCTTGCCGTAAAGGCAGCGACAGGCCCGAGATTGGCCAGAAACACTTTCGGCCGCTCACCCATCTGCATCGTGTAGGCGTCGGCCGCGTCGCGAAGGCGCTCGAAAGGCTCCGCGCTGCGCCGCGAAGGGAGGGCGAGGCCGTTCCCCACCGTCTCGGAGATCGGACCGGGCTGCAGGACTTCGACGACAGCCTCATGGATGTTCGGAAACTCGCTCGTGCCGGTGATGGGCTCCTTGCGGGTCGCGACGGCGCGCTCGCGCTGCGCCGCGACAGCGGCGATGCGGGCCTGGAAGGCGCCACCGGCGAGGCTTGCCGCGAGGCCGCCCTCGCGCTCGATCTCCTGGAACAGCGCCCAGGCCCGCTCGCACAGGCCCTCCGTCAGGGCCTCGAACCCGCCGGCCCCCGCGGCCGGATCGGGGACCCGCCAGAGGTTCGACTCGTCGAGGAGGATGGTTTGCGTGTTGCGGGCAAGCCGGCGCGCGAAGGCGTCGGGCAGCCCGAGCGCCGCCGTGAAGGGCAGCACCGTGAGCCCGTCCGCGCCGCCGATGCCCGCCGAGAACGTGGCGACGGTCGTCCGCAGGAGGTTCACCCAAGGGTCGCGGCGCGTCGTCATGCGCCATGCGGTCTCCGCCTGGAGCCGGATCGGCTGGGACGGCAAGCCGCTCGCCTCCTCGATCCGAGCCCACAGGCGCCGCATGGCCCGGAACTTGGCAACCGTCAGGAACTCGTCCGCATCGGCCACGAGGAGGAAGGTGAGCGCGTCGCGGGCCGCCTCGACCCCATGCGCGGGCTCGAGCGCCCTCAGATAGGCCAAGCCCGTCGCGAGCGCCGCCGCGAGCTCCTGCGCCTCGCCGGCTCCGGCCTCGTGATAGGCGCGCGTGTCCACCCGCAGCACCGGCGAGCGGAAGCCTCGGGCCCGCAGATCGGCCGCGATGTCCGAGGCTCGCCCGGCGAGATCCGCGAAGGGCAGGGGCGGCGCGCCCGTGCGGGCGATGTCGCCCAGCGGATCGAGGCCGAAATCGATGGAGAGCGAAGCGGGATCGAGTCCCCGGTGGCGGACGAGATCCGCGATCGAGGACGCTGCCTCCCGGCCCGCGAAAGGGGCGGTCTCGACCCGCAGGTGAATGAGATCGAGCATGACGCCCTGGAGCGCCCGGTCGATCGCGTCCGCGCCGCTCACCGCAAGGCCGAACCCGCGTGCTGTAGGAGCCCCCGCGAGAACCAGGGCGAGGCTGTCGGCGCCGCCTTCGAGATCGGCGAGAGCCAGCTCGTTCGCGACCGCCGGATCCGGATGGTCCACCCGCTGCGTCACCCGCCAGCGGCCGGGCTCCTGGCGCGCGACCGGAACGGCGCCCTCCGCCTTCGGATAAAGGGGCTCGATCCGCAGCCCATCGGGGCTGCGGGCCACGAGCCTCTTGTCGAACTCCGCGCCCTTGAGCACCCCCTCGACGAGCTTCAGCCATTGCTCGCGGCTGGCCTGCGGGAAGTCGGCGGCAAGGGAGAGATCGTCCATGGGGAGCCTGCTGGGATCGCGAAGCGCGAACGTTAGTCGAGGTTGCGCGAGGACGCCACGGGAGCGGCTTCACCCGTCTCCCCAAGGCAGAGGGGGAGCCTCGACCGAGCTGGTCGAAGCGCCGCCCTCGGCTGATGCGCTCTCCTCACACGAACTGCGTGAGCCCCGGGATCGAGCCCACGATCGGGCCCATCACGTCCTCGCCGGCCTTCTCCCGGCCGAAGGCGAACAGCTCCTGGCCGAGGGGCTGCATCTGGCCCATGGAGACGCCGATGCCCATGAGCTGTCCTCCGAGGGCCATCACGCCGCCGCCCATGCCCCCCATCATCCCCATGAGGCCACCGCCTCCGCCGCCCGAGCCCTGGGCCATGGCGGCCTCGGCGCCCGGCATGGTGGCGAGGAGCTGGTTGACCTCGTTCGGGGGACCCTCCTTCTTGAGGAAGGCGAGAATGATGCCGATGGCCTTGGTGGCCGTAGCCTCGTCGAGGCCCGTCCGCTGGGTGACGCGGGCGAGAAGCTCTTCCATGGGTGTCTCCGAAGGTGTTTTCGTTGCGGTGCGGCATAATTCGGTCGCGCGCGATCCGAAATCAAGCATGGCGTTCCCCATGCCGAACCGGTGGAAATGCGGCCGCCGATTGCCTATGACTGAGGCAACACACCGAACCATCCCCAAGAACGAGGGCGGACGACGATGCTCGAAGACGGCAAGATCCTGATCGGCAAGAGCACCAAGCCCGAATACCTCCATCTCACCCTCGCGAACCGCCACGGGCTCATCACCGGCGCCACGGGCACGGGCAAGACCGTGTCGCTCCAGGTGCTGGCGGAGGGCTTCTCCAATGCCGGCGTGCCGGTCTTTGCCGCCGACATCAAGGGCGACCTGTCGGGCGTCGCGGCGCCGGGCAACGCCAAGCCGCCCTTCGTGAAGCGGGCGCAGGAGATCGGCGTCGAGTACGTGCCGGACCGCTTCCCCGTCGTGTTCTGGGATCTGTTCGGCGAGCAGGGCCACCGCATCCGCGCCACGGTGTCCGAGATGGGGCCGCTGCTCCTCTCGCGCCTGCTCGATCTCAACGAGACGCAGGAAGGCGTGCTCAACATCGCCTTCCGGGTCGCGGACGAGCAGGGGCTCCTCCTCCTCGACCTGAAGGATCTGCGCGCGCTCCTCCAGCTCATCGGCGAGAACGCCAAGGAGCTCACGGCCACCTACGGCAACGTGTCCAAGGCCTCCATCGGCACGATCCAGCGCCAGCTCCTCGTGCTCGAGAACCAGAAGGGCGACGAGTTCCTGGGCGAGCCGGCCCTCGACATCCGGGACCTGATGAAGACCGACCGGGACGGGCGCGGGATCGTCAACATCCTGGCCGCCGACCAGCTCATGAACAACCCGCGCCTTTACGCGACCTTCCTCCTCTGGCTCATGTCGGAGCTGTTCGAGGAGCTGCCGGAGGTGGGCGACCTCGACAAGCCGAAGCTCGTGTTCTTCTTCGACGAGGCGCATCTTCTCTTCACGGACGCGCCGGCCGCGCTCGTGCAGGCGGTGGAGCGCGTAGTGCGCCTCATCCGCTCGAAGGGCGTGGGCGTCTACTTCATCACGCAGAACCCGGTGGACGTGCCGGAGACGGTGCTCTCGCAGCTCGGCAACCGGGTGCAGCATGCGCTGCGCGCCTTCACGCCGCGCGATCAGAAGGCGGTGCGCGTCGCCGCCGAGACCTTCCGCCAGAACCCGGCTTTCGACACCGGCAAGGCGATCACGGAGCTCGCCGTCGGCGAGGCGCTCGTCTCCACGCTCGAGGGCAAGGGCTCGCCCTCCATGGTGGAGCGCACGCTGATCGCGCCGCCCATGGGGCAGGTCGGCCCCATCGATGCGGCCGAGCGCCAGCGGATCATCCAGGCGAGCCCGTTGCGCGGCAAGTACGACGCGCCGCTCGACACGGAATCCGCCTACGAAATGCTGGCGCAGCGCGCCGAGAAGGCGATGGCGGAAGCCAATGCCGCGCAGGCGTCCTCCGGCGGCATTCTCGACATGATCGGCGGCCTCTTCGGCACCGCGCGCCGCGGGAAGGGCGAGACGCTCAGCGTCGGCCAGACCGTCGCCCGCGAGGTCACCCGCACGGTGGTGAACCAGGCCATCGGCGGATTGGCCTCCGAGCTCGGCAAGGCCATCGGGGGCCGTCAGGGCTCCGCCATCGGGCGCGCGGTCGTGCGCGGCACCCTCGGCGGCCTGCTGAAACGATAACGACCAACACGCAATAAAAAGGAAGCAATCATGGATTCGTCCTCTCGCGCCGTCGACAAGGTGCTCGCGCAGATCGATGCCGATCTCGACGCCTCCATCGAGCGTCTCTTCTCCTGGCTCAAGATCCCGTCGATCTCGACGGATCCGGCCTTCGCCAAGGATTGCCGCAACGCGGCCGAGTGGCTCAAAAGCGATCTTGCGACGCTCGGCGTCGAGGCGCGCCTCTCCGAGACCGGCGGCCACCCGGTGGTGCTCGGCCACACGAAGACGTCCGGCAAGCCGCACGTGCTGTTCTACGGACACTACGACGTGCAGCCCGTGGATCCACTGGACCTGTGGGAGACGCCGCCCTTCGAGCCTAAGATCGCGACCCTGCCGGACGGCCGCAAGGTGATCAGCGCCCGCGGCGCCTGCGACGACAAGGGTCAAGTCATGACCTTCATCGAGGCCTGCCGGGCCTGGAAGGCGGTGACGGGCGAGCTTCCCGTCGACGTTACCTTCTTGGTGGAGGGCGCCGAGGAAGACGGCTCCAAGTTCCTGCCCGAATGGGTCGAGGCCAACAAGGACGAGCTCAAGGCGGACATGGTGCTCGTCTGCGACACGGGCATGTGGGACCAGAACACCCCCATGATCACCACCGGCCTGCGCGGCATGGTCTACGAGGAGGTGATCGTCCGCTGCGCCGACCGGGACCTGCATTCGGGCCTCTTCGGCGGCGCCGCCGCGAACCCGATCCACGTGCTCTCCAAGATCCTGGCGGACCTGCACGACGCGGATGGCCGCATCATGATCCCCGGCTTCTACGAGGGCGTGCACGAGACCCCGACCCAGGTGAAGGAGCAGTGGAAGAAGCTGAACCTCATGCCCGAGGATTTCCTCGGTCAGGTCGGCCTCAAGATCCCGGTCGGCGAGAAGGGCCGCATGCTCATCGAGCAGATCCAGTCCCGCCCCACCTGCGACGTGAACGGCGTCATCGGCGGCTATACGGGCGTCGGAGCCAAGACGGTGATCGCCGGCCAGGCCAGCGCGAAGGTCTCCTTCCGCCTCGTGGGCGACCAGGATCCGCAGAAGATCTCGGATGCCTTCAAGCAGTTCGTGCGCGACCGCATCCCGGCGGATTGCTCGGTGGAGTTCATCAAGCACAAAGGCTCGCGGGCGATCCAGCTCCCCTACGACATGCCAGCCCTCACGGCGGCCAAGACCGCGCTCTCCGAGGAATGGGGCAAGGAGGCCGTGACGCTCGGCACCGGCGGCTCGATCCCCATCGTCGGCGATTTCAAGCGCACGCTTGGCCTCGACAGCCTCCTCGTCGGCTTCGGCCTCGACGACGACCGGGTGCATTCGCCGAACGAGAAATACGACCTGAAGAGCTTCCACAAAGGCACCCGCTCCTGGGCGCGGATCCTGGGAGCGCTGACGCGGTAAGAGTGCAGCCCGCGCCGTTGTTATCGTAGGACAACGGCGCGGGCGGGCTCGCCCACATCCCAATGTGCGGTGGGGGCGGCACGGAACCTTGAGCAGGAGGAGAACCTCCGCACTCATCAAAGGTGGCCCTCACTCGCCGACCTTTCGGGCGGTGACCTCTCGCGCGCAAGGGAGGAGCGAGGGTGCGTTCAGCTACCCCACCAACCCCCGCAGATCCCCCACCACCGCCACCGGCTCCAGCCCCGGATATTCGTCCGGCAGCCCGAGCCGGTTCACCCAGACCGGCCTCAACCCGAAGGCCGCGGCGCCGGCGATGTCCCAGCGGTTGGAGGAGACGAAGACCGTGCCGGCCGGGGCGGCGGCAAGGCTCGCCTCGATCAGCGCATAGGTGCGCGGGCTCGTCTTGAACACGCCGGCTTCCTCCACGGAGAGCACCGCATCGAGGGCGCCGCCGAGGCCCGCGGACGCAACCGCGTCGCGCAGCATGGCCGGATCGCCGTTCGAGAGAATGCCGGTCTTGAGGCCCCGTGCCCGCAGGGCGCGCAGCACGTCCGCAACCTCGCCGTAGGCGTCGAGGCTGCGATAGGCGTCGAGGAGGCGAGGGCGCAAGACTTGGTCCACGCCGGGGCAGCGGGCGAACGCATGGTCGAGAGCGCGCTCGGTCAGGGTCCAGAACGGCTCGTAGCGGTCGGCGAGCGAGAGCACCCATGAATATTCGAGCTGTTTCGCGCGCCAGATCTCGGAGAGCCGCGCGGCCTCGGGGCCAATGGAGGCCGCGTGGCGGGCCACGGCGGAATGGACGTCGAAGAGGGTGCCGTAGGCGTCGAACACGACGGCTTCGGCGTGGCTGAGAAGATCGGGAGAGGGGCTCATCGCCGCAGCGTTCCACCGGCTTCAGGCCAAGGCAAGGCCGGCTTTCGACCAGAGAATCGCGGCGTCCCATCACCGCCGCTCAAGGGTCCCATCACATTCTGTCATGCGGATGCGGCGCCCCGCCCATTGACGGCAGGGCGGGCGAGGGGTTCGATGAGGCAACATCGCTGACCCAACAGCACATCCCAAAACTCCGACGGAGAGGAACGCCCCGTGGCCTGGTATTCGCAGACTTGGAACTGGTTCAACGGCGCCTGGCACGAGGGCAACCCGCCCGTGATCGGCCCGCGCTCCCATGCAGCCTGGCTCGGCTCCACGGTGTTCGACGGCGCCCGCGTCTTCGAGGGCACCATGCCCGACCTCGACCGGCACTGCGCCCGGGTGAACCGCTCGGCCGAAACGCTCGGCCTCAAGCCCACCATGGACCCGAAGGCCATCTACGACCTCACGGTTGAGGGCATGAAGAAATTTGCGCCCGGCACGGCGCTCTACGTGAAGCCCATGTACTGGGGCGAGGCGGACGGGCTTGCGACCATCACGCCCGACCCGGATTCCGCGCAGTTCTGCCTGTGCCTCTTCGAGGCGCCGATGCCGGTGCCGGGCGGGCTCTCCATCACCAAGTCGAGCTTTCGCCGCCCGACCCTCGACACCATGCCGACGGATGCCAAGGCCGGGTGCCTCTACCCGAACAACGCCCGCGTCATGCGCGAAGCAAAGGAGAAGGGCTTCGACAACGCCCTCGTCTGCGATGCGCTGGGCAATGTGGCCGAGACCGGCACCTCCAACGTGTTCATGGCCAAGGACGGCGTCGTGCATACGCCGGCCCCGAACGGCACGTTCTTGAACGGCATCACCCGCCAGCGCGTCATCCAGCTCCTCAAGGACGATGGCGTGCCGGTGATGGAGAGCACCCTGCGCTACGAGGATTTTGAGAGCGCGGACGAGATCTTCATCTCGGGCAACTATTCCAAGGTCATGCCCGTGCTGCGCATCGACGGCCGCGACCTCCAGCCGGGTCCCTTCTACCGCAAGGCGCGGCAGCTCTACTGGGACTTCGCGCATTCGAAGGTGGCGTGAGGGGCGCCCGTTGACGCCCTTGTGACTCGACCCCGGCCCTCGCGGCTCCAGATTGGTTGCGCCATCGGAGCACCGCGATGCCCAAAGCCCTCGCCTTCGCCTGTCTTGCGCTCGCTCTTCTGACCGCGCCCCTGCGGGCGGAGCCCGTCGATCTCGAACTCGTCTTCGCGGCGGACGGATCGGGCTCCATCGACGATGACGAGCTTCGCCTGCAGCGCAAGGGCTGGGCCGACGCCCTGACCTCCAAGGAGGTGCTTGACGGCATCCGCGACGGGGCCCTTGGCGCCATCGCGGTGGCCTACATGGAATGGGGCGGGCCGCAGAGCCAGGTGCTCGTCGTCGACTGGCATGTGGTCCGCGACGAGGCGAGCGCCCGCGCCTTCGGGGAGAAGCTTCTCTCCGCGCCGCGAGGCGCGTTCGGCTACAACTCCATCTCGAACGCCATCGATTTCTCGGTTCGCCTCGTGGAGGCGAACGCCCATGATGGCACCCGCAAGGTGATCGACGTCTCCGGGGACGGGCCCAATATGGGTGGACGTCCCCTGTCAACGTCTCGCAGCGAGGCCATCGCCAAGGGCTTCACCATCAACGCGCTGGCGATCCGCCGGCCCGGCGGGCGCCCGGGCGGACCTGGGGGGCAGTCGCTCGAGGATTACTACGGGCAGGCGGTGATCGGCGGCCCTGGCGCCTTCGTGGAAGTTGCCGACGAGGCGCGTCCCTTCGCCGTGGCGGCGCGGCGCAAGCTCCTCACGGAGATCGCGGGCGGCCCTGCACCGACGCGATTTGCGGAGCGCTAGCCGCGCCGGTCGAGGGGCGCGGAGAGGATTGCCGCCAGGACCAGGGCTCCGGCCGCGAGCAGGGACGGCAGCACGAAGGTGCCGGTGCGGTCAACCACCGCTCCCGCGAGGGAGGGACCCACGATCTGCCCGACCCCGAAGGCGCCCGTCATGAGCGCGATGACCCGTCGCGGATCGGACGCCGTGAGGGTGCGGGCGCCCACGAGGCCGAGCGCCGTGATCGCCATGAACGTGCCCCCGAGGAACAGGGCGCTGACGACGACGCCGGCGGTGTTGGCCGCGAGCACGCTCGCGGCTACCCCCACGGCCTCCACGAGACAGGCGGCCGCGAAGGCCGCGTAGATGCCGATGCGCCGGCCCACGGCATTCCAGAGCACGACCGACGGCACGGCAGCGAGCCCGAACATCACCCAGACCACGGGCTCCAGGTGCCGGATCTCCGGTCCGCCGCGGACGATGGCGACGAGGAACGTGGCGGTGATCACGTAGCCGAAGCCGAAGAGCCCATAGGCCGCGACGAGAGCCGCGAGCCGTGGGCTCCAGGCGATCCCGGGAGGCTGCGGGGCGGTGCCGGCCGCGGGTGCATCCGGCGGCACCAGGAAGGCGACCAGTCCGGCGCCGAGCAGCGCCACGGCTCCGCTGGCGAACCATTGCACAGTCCAGGGCTGGCCCGAGGCGGCAAGCGCCGAGACGAGGGCGGCCGATAAGGCGATTCCGGTGCCGACGCCGGCGAAATGCACCGCGGCAAGACCGCTGGCCCCCGCCTGCGCCAGCCGCTCCAGGATGACCGAGGACGCGAAGACCAGGACGAAGGCGGAGGCGAGCCCGCCGAGGAAGCGCATCAGGCCAAGCCCGATCCCACTCGCGAAGGCGCCCGTCGCCAGCGTCGTGACGGCGCTGAGCGCCAGCGCGGCCACGAGCCAGGTGCGCCGCGAACCCCGGATCCAGGGCGTCGCGGCAAGGAGCGCACCCGCCAGATAGCCGAGGAAGTTGGCGGAGGCGATGAAGCCGGCCTCCGCCGCCGAGAGGCCGAGCGCATCCACCATGTGCGGCAGGATCGGGGTGTAGACGAAGCGCCCGATCCCCATGGCGGCCGCAAGGGCGATAAGTCCGCCGATGGCGAGCGGCCAGGGCCGGGGAGGGTGGGGCTGCATGGGGCCATGTTACCGCTCCGCTTCGTGAGCGCTACCCAGGCAGGCACCGATGATCCGGATTTCACCTGCGTGAACCGCATCCCGGCCATGCACGTTCAACCGTCGAGGAGAATGTCCGATGCCTGCTCGTCGCATTGCCCTGCTTGCCGGTCTCACAGCCCTCATCGCGGGAACGAGTCTTGCGCAGCAGCCGGTCGCACCCGTCCAGGGACCCGATTGCAACGCCATGACGGCGCGTTACGGCGCTCGTGGCCTCTGGGTTGGGCGCTTTTCCGGAGGGCGCGAGGTGGAGCCGTTCGGGTTCTCGGACCGCACGGCGATCCAGAGCCATGCGGCGCAGGCCTGCTTCCGCAGCCAGGCCGAATGCGACCGGTGGCTCTATGCCCTCAACAGCCAGTTCCAGGACCGGCCCGAACTCTCCGTGTGCCAGCGCCTGCGCGGCTAGCGGCGGCTGAGGCGAATCTCCGGCCTGAACTCCCCAGTTGGCAGTGCCTGCGCGGCTAGCGGCGGCTGAGGCGAACCTTCAGAAGCTTGAGGGTCCCTAGCAGCAACACCCCATAGAGCGCCGCGCCGCTGCCGCCGAGGAGGGCGAGCAGCGTCTCGCTGCGCCAAGCCGGGAGCGTTGCCGCGAACCGGGCGAGGGGCGGCTCCGCATAGAATGCGAAGAGGGCCAGAAGGCCGCCTGCCACCAGAACCGCGACGGCGATGCGCCCGAGGGTGCCGCTCGGAGCCGTCCAGGCGCGGCGATGGGCTAGGAGGGTGAGAAGGCCCACATTCACCCACGCGCCGAGAGCCGTGCCTAGGGCAAGGCCGACCACGCCGAAGGGGCCTGTGAGCAGCAGCTTCAGGACGATGTTGACGGCGACCGCCGTGAGCGAGGCGATGAGCGGCGTCTTGGTGTCCTGCCTCGCGTAAAAGCTCGCGACGCTCGAGCGGATCAGCACCACGGCGGGCAGCCCCACCGCATAGGCGGCCAGCACAGCGCCCGCGCGCTCGGCCGCCGCCGCATCGAAGGCGCCGCGCTGGAAGAGGGCGGCCATGATCAGGTCCGGCATCGTCAGGAAGGCGACGAAGAAGGGGGCGGTCAGCGCGAGGGTGAAGCCGATGGAGCGGTTCTGCGCCCCGTGCGCCCCCGCCACGTCGCCGGCCGCGATGCGCCGGCTCATCTCGGGCAGGAGCACGGTGCCGGCTGCGATGCCGATGACGCCCACGGGCAATTGGTAGAGGCGGTCCGCGTAGTACAGCGAGGAGACCGCGCCGGTTGGCAGGAACGACGCGATGATCGTGTCGGCGAACATGGCGAGCTGCACGCCCGCGGAGCCGATGATAGCGGGGCCGAGGGTCCTGAAGAAGCCGCGCATCGCGGGGTCCCCGCGCGGACGCTCCAGCCCCGGCGCGATGCCCGCGCGCCGGGCGGCGGCGTAGACGAGGAGGAGTTCGAGCACGCCCGCCGCGGCGACGCCCCAGGCAGCCGCGTGGCCGGCGCTCGGGAAGAGAAATGCGAGCGCGAGCGCCGCGATCATCGACAGGTTCAGCAGCACGGGCGCGGCGGCGGCGGCCGCGAAACGCCCTTGGGCGTTGAGGACGCCTGAGAGGATGGTGACGAGGGTGATGAAGAGAAGATAGGGAAAGGTGATGCGCGTCAGCGTCACCGCCAGATCGAAGCGCGCGGGATCGCCGGGAAAGCCCGGAGCCAGCAGGGTCACGAAAGCCGGCATGGCGAGGAGCGCGAGCCCAAGGAGCGCTGCCTGCACTAGGATCATCAGCGTCGTGATGCGGCCCGCAAAGGAGCGCGCGGCCGGCGCGCCGTCCTGCTCCAGCACCCTGGAATAGGTGGGCACGAACGCGCTGTTGAAGGCGCCCTCGCCGAAGATCGCGCGAAAATGGTTCGGGATGCGCAGGGCCACGACGAAGGCATCGGCGATGGGGCCGACGCCGATGACGGCAGCCAGCACCACGTCGCGGACGAAGCCGGTGATCCGGGAGAGGAGCGTCCATCCCCCGACGGACAGGATCTTCTTGAGCATCCGCTTCAGACCCGGGCGAAGCGGCGGTCGTCGCGCACGAGGGTGTCCCCCGCATCCGCCGCGCCGCCGATGCGCTCCGCGACCACGTAGAGCGGCCTGCGCTTCACCTCCGCGAAGATGCGGCCCACATATTCGCCGATGATGCCGAGCGACATGAGCTGGATGCCGGAGAAGAACATCACGGACACGATGAGGCTCGGAAAGCCCGGCAGGTCCGTGCCGAAGAGGATCGTGCGCACGAAGAAAAAGATCGCGGTGAGGATCGAGGCGATGGAGACGAAGACTCCAAGATAGGTCCAGACCCTGAGCGGCACCGTGGAGAACGAGGTGATGCCGTCGAAGGCGAAGCGGAAGAGCTTGCGAAAGCTCCACTTCGTTGCCCCGTGCTGGCGCTCCTCCACCACGAAGGGCACCCCCGTCGCCTTGAAGCCGATCCAGGCGTAAAGGCCCTTCGAGAAGCGGGCGCGCTCCCCTAGGGATCTCAGCACCTCGACGCCCTTCCGGTCGATGAGCCGGAAATCCCCGGCGCCTTCGGGCAGGCGCGTCTCGCCGAAGCGCTCGAACATGCGATAGAAGAGCCGGGCGGAATTGCGCTTGAGGCGCGTCTCGTCGGAGCGGTCCGTGCGCTGGCCGTAGACCATCACGTAGCCCTCGCGCCAGCGCTTCACGAATTCCTCAATCATCTCCGGCGGGTGCTGGAGATCCGCATCCATGATCACGACGGCCTGGCCGCGCGCGTGGTCGAGCCCGGCCGCGAGGGCGATCTCCTTGCCGAAGTTGCGCGAGAAGGACACGGCGCCGATGCGGGGATCCCGCTCGGATCGCGCCTTGATGCGGTCCAGCGTATCGTCGGCGCTGCCGTCGTCCACGAACACGATCTCCCATGACGCCGAGGAACGGTCGAGCACAGGCGCGATGCGCTCGCAGAGCACGTCGATATTGGTGCCCTCGTTGTAGACGGGGATGATGACGCTGAGTTCGGGCGACGCCACGGGCCGGGTCCTTCGCTGCCGGCGGAGCCGGTCATGTCCTTCGATGTGGGCGCATCAAGAGCCGACTTTCTCGCCGGTCTCAAGGGGGGTAGGGTCGCACCGAAATGCCAAGGGGGCACGATGGCACTGGCAAGTCAGGCTAATTCGCTACCGGAGACACAAAGGTCCGTCGTGCTCTGCGCCGACGATTTCGCCCTCACCGAGGGGGTGAGCCGGGGCATTCTGGAACTCGCCGAGGCCGGCCGGATCTCGGCCACGAGCGCCATGACGAACCGGCCCGCCTGGGCGGATCTCGCGGGCACCCTGAAGCCCCTCGCCGGCCGCATCGGGGTGGGCCTCCACCTCAACTTCACCACGGGGGAGCCCTTGGGGCCGCTCCAGGAACTCGCCCCCTCCGGCCGTTTTCCTGAGATCAAGCCCCTGATGCGGCAAGCCTTTGCCGGGCGTCTGCCCCGGGCCGAGCTGCGGGGGGAGATCGAGCGCCAGCTCGACGCCTTTGTCGGGGCGTTCGGGAGCCCGCCCGCCTTCGTGGACGGCCACCAGCACGCCCATGTGCTGCCGGTAATCCGGGGCGAGCTGCTGGCGGCCCTCGGGGCGCGGGGATGGCAGGGGCGAGTGTGGCTGCGCGATCCCTCGGACCGCGTCGGCCCGATCCTCCGGCGGCAGGTCTCGTGGCGAAAAGCGCTTGTGGTGGGCGGCCTCGCCTTCGGCTTCCGCCGCGCCGCGCGGGCCGCCGGATTCGACACCAACGAGGGCTTTTCGGGCTATAGCCCCTTCGATCTCGCCACGACGCCCGAGCGGGTCTTCGGGCAGGCATTCCTCGCCCTTGGGCCAAGGCCCCTCGTCATGTGCCATCCGGGCTATTGGGACGAGGGGCTGCGGGCCCTCGACCCGGATGTGGAGAGCCGTGACTTCGAGAAGGATTATCTGCGCTCGGAGGCGTTCGATCGGCTGCTCGCGGAGCGAGGCCTGAGGCTGGCGCCAAGGCCTTGAGGGCACCTTCTTCCCTCTACGCGAGGAGGGATAGCATGGCCATGCGCAGCAGGGTCGGATGAGGGCGATTGGCGCGGGCGGCACTCGCACTTCTCACCTTCCCCCAGTTCAGGGCGGGCACAAGCGCGGGCTTCCCTTCCTACGCATTTCGGCTGCCGATGTCGGCGCGGGGTTCCCCTGCCCCTTGTGGGGAGGGGCGAGGGGTGGGGATGGTGGCGCCGGACCCATCCGCGTGTGGCGCTCACACCCCCGCCCGCCTGCCGGCACCCTCCCCACAAGGGGGAGGGGAGCACATCAGGCAGCCGGGATGAATGAGGGAGGGGAGCACATTAGGCAGCTGAGTTGTGTGTCCGAGGGCAGCACACTAGGCAGCCGAGATGTGTGCGGGAGGAACTGCCCTAGGCGGCCGCGATGTGTTTGGGAGCGGAGCGACCTTCCGGATCGCTCCCGCTCCCTCAGGCGGAGAGGGACGACCTGAGCCCTACGCGTTCGACGCCTGGCGGTACATCTCTTCCACGTGCTCCCAGTTCACCAGGTTCTCCAGGAACGCCTTGAGGTAGTCCGGGCGGCGATTGCGGTAGTCGATGTAGTAGGAGTGCTCCCATACGTCGCAGCCGAGCACCGGCTGGGCGCCGTGCACGAGCGGGTTCTCGCCGTTCGGGGTCTTCATGATGGTGAGCTTGCCGTCCTTCATGGCGAGCCAAGCCCAGCCGGAGCCGAACTGCGTCACGCCCGCCTGGATGAAGTCCTCCTTGAACTTGTCCACCGAGCCCAGATCCTCGACGATCTTCTTCTCGAGGCTGCCCGGCATGGCGCCGCCGCCATTGGGCTTCATCCACTGCCAGAAATGCAGGTGGTTGTAGTGCTGGCCGGCGTTGTTGAAGAGCGCCTGGTTCTTGCCGTAGCTGCCGCGGACCACCTCCTCGACGGACTGGCCCTCGAGCTCGGAGCCCTTCAGCAGGTTATTGCCGGCGGTCACATAGGCCTGGTGGTGCTTGTCGTGATGGAATTCCAGCGTCTCGCGGGACATGTAGGGCTGGAGCGCATCGTGGGGATAGGGCAGGTCGGGCAGGGTGAACGCCATGGTCGGCTCCTCCGGGATGATCGCGAGTGGGACTTGCGAGAATTGGTTCTTGCGAGGGTTAGTTAAGCCTTGCCCCCCGCCGAGGCAACGGCGAAGCTCTCGCGGCCTGCGTTCCTGCCCTTGGCCGACCGGGAAGTCGCCAGGGCGGCGAGGCCGGTCGGGGCGTTTAGGGCAGGCGATTTCCCCCGTTGGGGCGATGCCTCCGAAGCTTCCCTAAAGGCCGGGTTTGGCCTATAGGAACAAATCTCTTTTCATTGTCTGCAATCCTGTTACGCGTCCTGGAGTCCGCATGGTCGTCGCGCTTTTCGCCCTCAGCCTCGCGATGATCGTCGGCGGGTTGTTCGCGGTCGTTCTCGGGTGGGACATCGTCCTCCTGGAGCGCGGCTGGACGATGGTGATCGCCGGCAGCGTGAGCGCCGGCAGCGGTGCGGTGCTTCTCGGCCTCGCGGTCGCGGCCTCGCGCCTTGGCCGTATCCGCAAGGAGCTGGCGGAGCTGCGCGACACCCTGCGCGCCGGCGCCATGCCGACGCCGCCGATGCTCGACCCCGTCGCGGCGGTCTCCTCCGGGATGCTCGCCGGAGGCGCCCTGGGCGCGGCGCCCGCCGCCGTGGAGGCGGAGGGCCAGCCCGAGCTACCCCTGTTCATGCGCCCGGAAGCGACCTCGCGCGAGGAGCCGTCATCCGACGTCGCACCCGGAGAGGCTCCCCGGATCAACCTGCCCGAGGACCTGTTCGGCGCCCGCCGTCGCCCTGGCGCGGAGGACGAGGCTTCCTCCCATGCCGGTGACGACCGCCCCGCCGACCGCTGGGACGCGGACGATCGGTTCGGCGCAGCCCCCACCGGCGATCTGGACGACGACCGTTCCGCCGACCACGCGGACGACGATGGCCGACCCTCCTTGCGACCCTTCCAAACGGGCCAGCGCGAGGGTTTCCTGTCGCTCGACCGACCGGCGCCGCCTGAGATGTCGGTGGAGTTGGACCGCGATGGGCACGAGGATCGCGGGCGCGGCGAGGGCGCCGGGCTCTCCGATGACGACGAACCCCGCGTCGTTCCCTTGTGGGATGCGGGCGATCGTCCGGCCCCCAGGGAGACGAGCGTCCTGCCCGATCCCGACGACGACCTCCCGGCTGTTCCGCCCCGGGTGCCCCCAATCGACCTAGCTCCCGAGCCCGCACCGCAACCCTTGCAGGCCGAGGCCGATCCCGTCGAAGCGGAGGCCCTTGAGGAGGAGCGCCACGACGACGAGCTGCCCGCGGGGCAGCCGGCCGCGATCATCGGCACGTATAATTCCGGCGACAACCGCTACGTGATGTTCTCGGACGGATCCATCGAGGCGGAGACCCCGGAGGGCCTCTTCCGCTTCGCATCGCTGGACGAGCTCAAGGAATTCATCGCCGCGGGCGGGGAGTCGCGCGGCGCCTGAGCCGCGTCACCAGGAGGAGGGGCGGCGAACCTGTCCGGCCTCGCGAGCCGGCCGGTTACTTGATCAACGCGGACAACGCCCGGAAGTCGTCGGTTCCGGCCCGCTCCATCCACTCGAACACCACCATCTCGGTCGTCACCCAGCGGCAGCCTGCCTGGAGAAGGCGCGCCTCCGCGGTGCTCACGCTGCGCGGCGCCCGGCTTGCGACCGCGTCGCCCACCACGAAGACCTCATAGCCCGCCGCCCGTAGCCCCAGCGCCGTCTGCAGGACGCAGACATGGGCCTCCGCCCCGCAGATCACGGCCTGGTCACGCCCCTCGCCGCGCAGGGCCGCAGCGCGCTCCGCGACAGCTGGGTCGCCCATGGCCGAGAAGGTGATCTTGGGCAGCACGGCGGTGCCTTGCGGCAGGAGGTCCATGAGCGCCGGCACGGTCGCCCCGAGACCCTTCGGATACTGCTCGGTCACGGTCACCGGAACCTGGAGCCGCTCGGCCGCGCGCAGGAGGATCGCGGCCTTCTCGATCAGCCGCTCGGCCTCGGCGACCGCGGGCGTCAGCCGGGCCTGGATGTCGACCACGTACAGATGGGAGCGGTTGGCGGAGAGCAGCATCGGCGTCCTTCGGATTGTGGCTCAGGCGCGGGGATTGAGGCTCGCCTGCGGCTGCGGGATCGGCATGTGCATGGTGAAGCGCATGCCTTCCTGCTGAAAGTCCATGTGAACGTCCGCCTGGAGCTGGGTCGTGAGCACCCGCTGCAGCAGCCTGGAGCCGAAGCCCTGGCGGGTCGGCGGGCGGACGGGCGGTCCGTCGCGCTCGGTCCAGATGAAACGCATGGTGGGCCGGTCGCCGTCCCGGCTCAGGCGCCATTCCACCTCCACCCGTCCCGAGGGCGTCGAGAGGGCGCCGTGCTTGGCCGCGTTCGTGGTGAGTTCATGGATCGCCATTCCGATCGGCACCGCGGCCTCGGAGGGCAGCTCGATCTCGGGCCCCGTGATGCGCACCCGCTGCCCATCGGCGGCCTCGTAGGGCCCAAGCTCATTGCGCAGGAGCTCCGTGAGCGACGCCTTCTGCCAGAGATCCTCCGTGAGGAGATTGTGGGTCTGCGCCAGGGAGACGATGCGGCCTACGAAGCCCTGGTAGAACTCGTCGATGTTCGAGGTGGTGCGGGCCGTCGAGCCGACGATCGCCTGCACGGTGGCGAGGGTGTTCTTCACCCGGTGATGGAGCTCGCGGATGAGGAGATGCTGGCGCTCGTCGGCGAGCTTGCGGTCGGTGATATCCTGCACCACGCCCGTGAGCCCGAGCGCCGCTCCGTCCGGGCCGCGGGTCACCTGCCCCTTGGCCGCCACCCAGACCTCCTGGCCGTCATTGGCGCGGCGCACCCGGTATTCCACGTCGTAAGGAGCGCCCGTGGCGAGCGAAGCCTCCACGGCCTGCGCCGCGTGCTGCGCGTCGCTTGGCCGGAGCAAATCCTGGATCTCCGTCCAGGTCATGACGGTGTTGGGAGGAACCCCGAAGATTTCCGCGGCGCGGCCTGAGAGCGTCGCCAGGTTGGTCTGAACGTCCCAGCTCCAGTTGCCCATGCGGGCCGCATCGAGGGCAAGCTGCAGTTCGACCGCGCTCTGGCGCAGGGCGTCCTGGCTTTCCTTCTGGCTGTGGATGTCCATGCTCGCGCCGCACCAGCCGACGAAGGTGCCGCGGGCGTTGCGGATCGGCTCCGCCTGGATCACGTGCCAGCGATAGGGCCCGTCGGGCAGGGAGCGGTAGCGGGCCTCGACGCTGTAAGCGGATTCGTTGCGCACGAGCTCGGGCGCATCCGCGATGATGCGCTTCATGTCGTCCGGGTGGATCGCCTCCATCCAGCTGTAGCCGAGCGCCGCCTCGGGCGTGAGGTTGGAATAGCGGATCCAGCGGTTGTTCACGTATTGGAGCTTGAGCTCGGTATCGAGCACCCAGACGAGGGCGGGCAGCGCCTCCGAGATGGCCCGGAACCGGGCCTCGCTCTCCCGCAGGTCCGCTTCCGCCTGGGCGCGTTCGAAGGCAAGCCAGGTGCGCTCCGCCACATCCTCCACCAGCCGGGCCTCGTCGTCCGTCCAGTCTCGCGGCTGCGGCTCGTGCACGAACAGGACGCCGGTGAGCCTTCCGTCCTTCACCACGGGGACGGCCAGCACGGCGCGGGCGCCGACGCCCGCATAGCCGGCGCGCTCCTCCGGCGAGGCCGTGCGCGGATCGGCCTGCGTGTCGGCGATGCGGATGGTCTCGCCGGCCCGGCAGGCGGCCACGATCGCGGCGCCGGAATGCAGGAAGGGATAGCGGCCCCGGACGCTCGGCACCGTGCCGTCCGTCCAATCGCGCTCGACGGACAGGGTCTCGCCCGCCGGGTCGATCTCCCCGTAGCCCACCCGCGCGGCCCCGAGGAAGGAGCCCAGCATGCGCGAGGCGGATTCCATGATCGCGAAGGGGTCTTCCAGGGTGCGCAGGCTGTCGTTCAGTTCGAGCAGGAGCTTCTGGCGCCGCTCCGTGCGCTCCAGCGCCTCGCGGGTGCTCTCCTGCTCCGTGATGTCGAGGGTCACGCCCACCATGCGGACGGCCACGCCGTTCTCGCTGATGGCAAAGCCGCGGGCCAGAATGCGCCGGATGCTGCCATCCGGCCGGACGACCCGGTATTCCACATCGTAGTCCGAGCCCGTCGCGATGGCGTCCTTGATCACCTTGGCGACCCGCTCTCGGTCCTCCGGGTGCCGCATGGCCACGAGCTGGGCGATGGTGATGGGCTCGTCGGGCGGCAGGCCCAGATTCGCCTTGTAGGTGGCGGAGGCCAAGAACTCGTGCGTGCGAAGGTCCCGCTCCCAGGTGCCGAGGCGCGTGGCGCTTAGAACGGCCTGGAGGTTCTCCCCGCCGGCGAGCCGCGCCGCCGCGGCGCGGCCGGCCGCGCCATCGGCGGAGGTCGACCGGTCGCCCCCAGTCCTGTCGCTCGCGTCTGTCCTGTCCCGGCGTTCCATTTCCGTAACGTTAGTGCGAATCCGGCCCAGAATCCACTGACAGTGGAGCGAAAGATCTGCACTGAACGCAGGACATCCCTTCCCACGGAGGGTGTCAGGCCCCCTCGGAGGCCCCCTCGAACCCGTCCAGCGCCCTCAAGGCGAAGGCATAGATCAGCGCCACCTCCTCCAGCCGATCGAAGCGTCCCGCCGCACCTCCATGGCCCGCATCCATGTTGATGCGCAGGAGGACGGGCCCGCCCCCCGTCATGGTCGCCCTGAGGCGCGCGACCCATTTGGCGGGCTCCCAGTAGGTGACGCGGGGATCTGTCAGCCCGCCGAGCGCCAGGATCGGCGGGTAGGGCTGAGGGCGGATGTTGTCGTAGGGCGAGTAGGACAGGATCGTGCGGAACGCCGCCTCGTCCTCGCCCGGATTGCCCCATTCGGGCCATTCCGGCGGGGTGAGGGGAAGTTCCCCATCCAGCATGGTGTTGAGAACGTCCACGAAGGGGACATCGGCCACGATGCCGGCGAAGAGGTCGGGCGCGAGGTTCGCGACCGCACCCATGAGCATGCCGCCGGCGCTGCCTCCATGCGCCACGATCCGCCCGCGCCGGGTGTAGCCGGCCGCCGCGAGGGCTTCGCCGCAGGCGATGAAGTCCGTGAAGGTGTTGGGCTTCTTCTCGCGCTTGCCGTCGAGATACCAGCGCCAGCCCTTCTCGGTGCCGCCGCGGATATGGCCGATCGCATACACGAATCCCCGGTCCACGAGGGAGAGGATGTTGGTGCGAAAGCTCGCCGGCATGGACGAGCCGTAGGAGCCGTAGCCGTAGAGGAGGCAGGGTGCCGAGCCGTCGAGGGGCGTGTCCCTGCGATGCACCAGGGAGATCGGCACCTCGGCCCCGTCCGGCGCCTTGGCGAAGAGGCGGCGGGTGACGTAGGCGTGCGGATCGTGCCCGCTCGGCACCTCCTGGCGCTTGCGCAGGGTCCGCTCGCCGGTGACGAGGTCGTAGTCCGTCACCTCGTTCGGCGTCGTGAGCGAGGAGTAATGGTAGCGGATCACATCCGTGTCGAACTCGTAGCCCGCGCTCATGCCGAGCGAATACGCCTCCTCCGGAAAGGCGATCGTGTCCTCCCGGCCCGTCTCGATTGAGCGCAGAACGATACGGGGATTCGCGTCCTCCCGTTCGAGGCGCAGGAGATAGCGGGCGAGCGCCACATGAGAAAGGATCATGGTCCCGGGGCGGTAGGGCACGAGATCCCGCCATTGGGCGCGGCCCGGATCCGCGAGCGGCGCCACCACGATCTTGGAATCCTCCGCCCCGTCGGCGTTCGTGAGGATGAACAGCCGGTCGCCGTGATGCTCCACGTCGTAGCGCAACTGAGGGGTGCGCGGCTCCACGAGGCGGGGCCTTGCCCGAGGATCGTGCCGGTCGAGCAGATGGACCTCGGAGGTCTCGTGGTCACTGGCCACGATGGTCGCGAAGGCGCCGGACTGGGTGGCGCCCACATGGACGAAGAAGCCCGGATCCGCCTCCTCGTACACGGTCTCGTCAGCGCTCGAGGGATCGCCCAGGCGATGCCGCTTCACCCGCACCGGCCGGTGGTTCTCGTCGAGCTCCACATAGTAGAAGCCCGAGGAATCGGCGAGCCAGACGATCTCCCCGGAGGATTGCGTCACCTCGTCGGCGAGGTCCCGGCCGGTGGCGAGGTCGCGCACGCGGATCGTGAAATATTCCGAGCCCTTGGTGTCGGCGCTCCAACCCATGAGCCGGTGGTCCGGCGAATGGTCGGCCCCGCCGAGGTCGAAGAAGGCGAGGCCCTCGCCCTCCTTGTCCCCGTCGATCAGGATCGTCTCGGGTCCGCCCTCCCGCGGCTGGCGGCAGACGAGGGGATGCTGGCCGCCCTCCCGGTGCCGGGTGAAATAGGCATGGGGCCCATGGGGCTGGGGCACGGAGGAATCGTCCTCCTTGATCCGGCCGCGCATCTCCCGCACGAGGGCCTGGCGCAGGCTCTCGGTCCCGGCGAGCACCGCATCCGCATAGGCGTTCTCTGCCTCGAGATGCGCGCGGATCTCGCCCGGCAGCACGCCCGGATCCTTCAGCACCTCCTTCCAGTTCGGAGCCTTGAGCCAGGCATAGGGATCCTCGATCCGGATGCCATGGACCTCGAAGCGGTGAGCCTCGGCGGATGCCAGGGGCGCGGAAGGGAGGGCAAGGGCGGCGGGACGGTCATTCGGCATGAACAAATCCTGGTCTCCGGGACGGGAGCTGCATGCAGTCCAGGCATCCGGATAAGACAAACAGAGGTTTCATTGCGACAGGCGCCGGGGCGGAGCGCGCCGGGCGACGTCAGCGCACGAGCCGCTCGGCTCTGTCAAGAACTGGGCCGGAGCCGCTCAAGGTCAAACGGGCAGGGGCCCCGGACCCTAACGCGAGGGGCCGTTATGGGCTCCGATGGGAGGTAACTCTTCTTTAGCGGATCAAGATCACAGATAGTTTTCACCAGTTTTCGGCGCGAACATCTTGCAACGCGAAGAAAATTGCCATACGTGGACAGTCGAGCGAGTTTTCGATGCATGGCGACTGGAATCGCCATGTTGTTCGAAAGATGAAGCGCAGCCGCCGCATCTCGGCAGAAATAAACGTTCGTGGGCCCACGGCAGCGTTCGATCGTTGCGGGCTCACCAAGGATAGAAGAGCATTATGAGCGACTCTCTTGCCACAGCGAATTACATCGAGCTGGCGGCCGATATCGTGTCGGCTTATGTGAGCAACAACTCGGTTCCGTCAGGCGACCTGCCGAGCCTCATCAGCGAGGTGCATGGCGCCCTGCTCCGCGTCGGCGGAGGCGCCGTCGAGGCTCCGGTCGAGGCCCCCAAGCCCGCCATCGCCGTAAAGAAGTCGGTGACCCCGGACTACATCATCTGTCTTGAGGACGGAAAGAAGTTCAAGTCGCTCAAGCGCCACCTGCGCACCCAGTACAACATGACCCCCGAGCAGTACCGCGAGAAGTGGGGCCTGCCGGTGGACTACCCGATGGTGGCTCCGAACTACGCGAAGGCGCGCTCCGAGCTCGCCAAGGAAATGGGCCTCGGCCAGCAGCGCCGGAAGCGCCGCACCTCCTCGCGCAGCTGAGTGTATTCGGCCCGCGCCGTGAACAGGCCGCCCCTCGGGGCGGCTTTTTCGTTCGGGGGCCGTGTCCTGCTCGGGAGGGGCGAGGTGGTCCCGCTCTCACCTGCATCCCGGCCGGTCTTCCAGGGTGGAGCCCATACCGGCGTTCGCCAGGCGTTGCTCTGCGCCCTCGGCGCCGACGAGCCGTTGAAGTGCAACGGCCCGCTTGATCCGTCCGAGCCAAGTGCAGGGGGAGCGGAAAGCGGGGCGGTAAAGCCCCTCGGCACCGTCTCCACGTCCTGCCGAAGGCTTCCGACGAGCTGCGCGGTTTTTCGGGCTGCGAGCCTCTCGACCATTCTCCTCACCCGTAATCCACAGAGTTATCCACATCGATCATTTCGGTTGACCGCTAGGAAGAAGTCCCCACAATCGGAAGTGCAGGAGGCGGCCTCCTGCATTCAGCATTGCAGGAACAAAACATGAACAAGAAAGAGATTTCGGGTCGTCCCACCGCCGCCGCAGGTCCGTTGCGGACCCGCCGCGATTCGGCTGAGAGCCGCTCTCGGGCCCGCGAGCGTCTTCCCGAGCGCAGCGTTGGCGGGCGTGCCGGGGAGCCTCTGTCCCGCGAGGCGGCCCGGCTGCTGAACGCGTTGGCCGAGCCCACCGCAATCGCCCTGCACGATCCGACCGACGCGGCTTTCGTCATCGTGCGCAAGGGGAAGGGCGTCGCCCTCAGCGCCGGCCGCTTCGGCACCCGGGCCGCGGATGCGCTGGCCCGCCACGATCTGGCGCAGTGGTCGGCGGGGGGCGGGGCGGCCATCCTGCAGATCACCCGGGCCGGCGAGGCCTATCGCCGCCGCCGGGCCGCGGACGACGAGCCGTTCCTGCATCAGCAGATCGAAACCGAGACCCGCGCCGTCCACATGCCCGAGGGGCCGCAGCGCGTGCGCGTGGACGCGGAGGAGAGCCCCCTCGATTGGCTTCGCCGCCGGCGCGACCGAGACGGGGCGCCGCTCATCGACGAGGCCGCGTTCGAAGCGGGCGAGCGCCTGCGGCGGGACATCACCCTCGCGGGCCTGCTGCCCGGCGTGACCGCGAGATGGGACGGGATGCCGGCGGGCGGGGGCACGCAGGGCCCCGCCGATGCCACGGACCGCGTCGTCGCCGCGCGCCAGCGGATCCGTCATGCCTTCGAGGCGGTGGGCGCCGATTTCAGCGACCTGCTTCTCGATCTGTGCGGCTTCCTCAAGGGACTCGAGACCATCGAGCGGGAGCGCCGCTGGCCCGCCCGGTCCGCCAAGGTGGTCGTGCGCCTCGCGCTCGCGCGCCTGGCCGAGCATTACGGGCTCGAGGCCGTCGCTCGCGGACCCGCAGCCTCCCGCGGCATCCGTCGCTGGCAGGCGATCGTCATCGAGGGCGGTCTCGCCGAGTGAGAATCCAGGCGGGAGCACGCGGGCTCCGCCTTGCGTGCTCCCCTCAGGCGAGCGCCGCCTGCGCGTCTCGCTTGATGCGCTCCATCATGGAGCGGGCGCCGTTCGAGCGCTGTGCGGTGAGGTGCTCGCCGATGCCGATATCGCGGAAGAGCTGGATCGCATCGGTGCCGGCGATCTCCTCTGGCGTACGGCCCGTGTAGATCGCCGCGATGAGGGCGACGATGCCTCGGGTGATGATCGCGTCGCTGTCGCCGTGAAAGGTGAGGAGGGTGCGGCCGTCCTGACGGGTGCTGCCGGTATCGAGCCAGACCTGCGAGGCGCAGCCCCGCACCCGGTTCTCCTCGATCTTCTTTTCCGGCGGCAGCGGCTCGGCGAGGCGGCCGAGCTCGATCAGGTATTCGAGCCGGTCGTTCGAGTCCTCGAGGAGCTCGAAATTGGCGATGATCTCGTCGATGGGGGGTATCGGGCCGGTCTTTGTCATGCCCGCCATATAGGCGCTCGCGGCGCCCTTGGCGATGTCGATGGCGCGCCCTGCGTCGCCTCGGCATCTGCGGAGCGTGTCACCCCTTCTTGCGACCGTCGCCCTTCCAGGCCGGCTGGAGATCCTCGGGCTGCAGGGTGTCCGTGGGATCGGGGAGGGGCGCTGGAGCGGCAGCCTGGCGGGCACCGGCGATGAGCTGGTCGAGCATCGCCTTCTTGGCGGCTTCGGGCAGATTGCGCCACAGGGCTTCCAGGGCTCCGGGATCGACCGAAGGAGCCGCCGGCTTGCTTGGCGGCTTTGGCTCGGCGGGCGCGGCTTTGGGCAGGAACGAGAAGGCCCAGGCAAGGGTGTCCCCCGCCACGGCGCCGGCATCCGTGCCGGGCTGTCGGACGGGGGAGAGATAGAAGATCGCGCCGATGATGGCGACGATGCGGAGCGTGGAGAACATGGCGCGCCGGGTGTCCAGGATCAGGCGCAACTATAGAACTTCGCATGTCGCGCGTCAGGCATCCGCCGCGGCGACATGGAAACAGGATGAATAAAAGCTTGAGCATTCAAGCAACGCTTCCTTAACCCTGCTCAACCCTTTTCGGGACCACGACAATCCGCGCCAAAACTGCCGGAACGCCGCACGCCGCAAGGTTCCGCTCGGTCCCGTTATCCCCAGGATGCGAACGGCTCCCGCGGGACGTTTTAGGGTTCGCTTAAGTGGCGTCTGCGAGGTTCGCTCCAACAAGGGCGAGGAGCCGGCGGGCTCCGCCGACGCGGATCATCGTTGCAAGCAGCATTCACCATCTCTTGGGTTGACGACTGGCTCGCCGGGCTGGTGCACCGCAGGGCGGCGGAGCCGATCGAGCGCTCGCGTCACGAGCGGTTCATCGTCGCCCGCACGGTCACGACGCTGGCGGCCCTGGCCTCCCTTCCAGCTTACATGCTAGGGCGCGGGGCGCCGACCCAGATGGAGGCCCTGAGCCTCGTCGGGCTCGCCGCGCCGCTGGTGGCGGTGGTGGCGCTGTCCCGTTTCGGGCGCCTCGCTTTCGCTCAAGGCCTCGTCTCGGCCGCTCTCACCCTGTTCGCGGCGGGCCTCGTGGTGGCATTCGGCGGCCCGGCATCGCCCGCGCTCCTCGCGCTCCTCATCGTGCCGCTCGACGCGCTCCTCGCCGGCTCGCGGCGCGGCCTCGCCATGGCCTTCGCCTTCGCGGCCCTCGGCGTGCCGCTCGCGGCGGGTCTTCAGGCCGGGGGGCTCGTGACGGGCCACAACACCGCGCTCGCCTCCGCTTTCGCGGTGGGGCTCGCCTTCGCCCTCGGCCACGGAATCGCGCAAGCGGTCATGGAGCGCCGCCTCGCCGGCATCGTCCGGGCCGCGCTCCAGGCCGGCGAAGCCCGGGAGGGCGCCTCGCTCCAGGCCATCGACGACCTCGTCACGTGGCACGATGCCCAGGGCCTCGTGCTGCGCGCCAACACGGCCGCCATGCGCCTCGTCGGCGTGCCGGCCGCCAGTCTCCAGGGCCACGGCCTGTTCGGCCGCATCCACGTGCCGGACCGCCCGGCTTATCTCAAGGCGATCAGCGACGCCGCCCGCTCCTCGGAAACCGTGGTCGTGCAGATCCGCCTCATGGCCGGCGAGCCCGACCGTCCGGAGGGCGAGCACGGGGGCGCGTTCCCCCGAATCGGCGCGAAGCCCGCCCGTCCGCTCGTCGCCGTGGAGCTGCGCGCCCATCGCCTGCCGGGCGACGACGCCGCCGCCGTGATCGCCGTGACCCGCGACGTCTCCGGCCACCACGACCGCGCCGAGGATCTCGACCGCCTGCGCCGCGAGGCGGTGGCGGCGGGCGAGAGCCGGGCGCAACTGCTCTCGACCGTGAGCCACGAGCTGCGCACGCCCCTCAACGCCATCCTCGGCTATTCCGAGCTGCTGATGGGGCGCCAGGGCGCCGAGAGCGGGCGGGGCGGGGCGGATTACGCGGAGATCATCCACCGCTCGGGCCATCACATGCTCGGCGTCGTCTCGACGCTCCTCGATCTCTCCACCATCGAGGCGGGCCATTACGCTCTCTCGCCGGAGCCCATCGAGGTCGCCGAGCTCGTGGCCGAATGCGGCTGCACCATGCGGCTCGCGGCCGACCAGGCGGGCGTCGCCATCGCCGAGGACGTGGCGCCGAACCTGCCGCCGCTCCACGCGGACCGGCGCGCCTGCCAGCAAATCCTCCTCAACCTGCTCTCCAACGCGGTGAAGTTCACCCCGCGCGGCGGCCTCGTCACGGTGCAGGTCCGTCAGGAGGGCACGCATCTTTCGCTCGCCGTCCGCGACACCGGCATCGGTGTGCTGGCCACGGAGCTGCCGCGCCTCGGCGTCCCGTTCTTCCGGGCTGCGGCGGCGCGCAGCCGCTGCGAGAAGGGCAGCGGCCTCGGGCTCTCTGTGGTGCGCGGCCTCGTCGCCCTCCATGGCGGGCGCCTCACGATCGCCAGCACCCCCGGCGACGGCACGAGCGTCACGGTGGTGCTGCCGCTCGAGGCGAAGGCCGGCGAGCCCCATGCGGAGCCGGTCGCGGTCCTGCCCTTCGGGGCGAAGGACGGCAACGAGAGCCTGACCATTGCACGCCCGGAGAGCCGGGCCCTGACGACCAAGACAGGATGATTGCCTTGCCTGAAGCCCTTGCCGCCTCCTCCGATCACGACTTCACGGTGTCGAGCCCGCGCCCGCCGCGTCGCCCACGCGCCAAGGCAGCAAAGGCGGCGCCCGACGGGCTCGCCAAGCGCGGTCTCGCCTTCGCGGCCCGCTATCCGCTGGAGATCCTGATCTCGCTGGCGCTCGCCTCGGCGGGCGGCGCCATCACCTGGAACGCGCTCGCCCTGCAGACCGCCCAGCATCCGGCTCCGCTCTTCGGCCGTGCCAAGGGGGAGGGGCCCGCGCCCCTGCCGCCGGCTCGCCCGAGCCTTGCGGCGCCCGCCGCCCCGGCCCCGGCCGCTCCTGCTCCTGCGCCCCTCCCGGTCGTAGCCACGGCCCCGACGCTGCCGCCGGCTCCGGCGACGCCCGCGCGGCCTGCGGCCCGCGATGGAATCGGCGATCTCATCCGCACCGGCGAGCCTCCGGCCTCCGCGCCCGCGGCCCGCCCGGCACCTCCGGCCCGCCCTGCGCCTGCGCCCGTGGCCGTCGCACCGCCGCGGGACATCACGTCTTCGGTCGCCTCGGCCCCGCCGGCTCCGGCCCGCAGCGGCATCGGCGATCTCATCCGGCTCGGCGATCCGGCGCCGATCCCGCCTGCCTTCGTGGGCAAGCCCGAGGTGAACCGGGTCGCGGCAGCCCAGCGCGCTCTGGCGAAACTCGGCTACGGCGCCATGAAGGTCGATGGCGTCATGGGCTCGGGCACAAAGCAGGCGATCGAGCGCTTCGAACGCGACCGCCGCCTTCCCGTGACCGGCGACCTCGGTCCGCGCACAGCCCGTGAACTCGCATCGGCCTCGGGCCTGCCCGTGGACTGAGGAGTGCAGCGTCGCGAACGCTGACGGCGTCTGCGCGCTGTCTCAGTGCCGCCTTCGCCACGAGCGTCTTGCACGCTCCTCGGGGTGAGGGCGGGCGTGCGTCCCGCTTGACCTGCGCGCCCCGTTGCGGCCTCTGGGGGCATGTCCCGCCTGCGCTCCGATTTCTGGGTCTCCGCCTACCTGCGCCGCTGCGCCGTCGAGGGTGTAGATGCGGTGCTGCGGCGGCGAGGAGCCGCCGAGGCCGGGGCTGTGTTCGTGAAGCTCGATCATCTCGACGGCACGGCGAGCCTCTATGGGCCAGCGCCGCAATCGCTCGTCGGGGAGCGTGCGGACGAGCGACGCTTCGCGCGCATGATCGCGCAGGCCACGCCCCTCGACGTGGAGGAGCGCATGACCCGCGAGGGGCGTTTCGATCCTGATTACTGGCTGGTGGAAGTCGACAGCCGCGAGGGCCGCCATCTCCTCGATCTGGCCGAACCGGACGCGGATTGATCCCGGTCAGATCGCGCGCCGCTGCCGGTCCTCCGCGTTCCGCCGAGGCGCCTCCGCGAGGCCGGTCTGAGGGCGTGGATTGCCGGCTTCCTGGGCAGGCAGGTGGCGGCCCGGCCGCTCCGTCGCGGCCTCGGCGCCGAGCACCGCTTCCAGCAGCGCGAGGGCCGTCGGCCGGGCTACGGTCCTGAAGGTCCGCACGAGGGCGAATACGGCTTCTACGGAATGGGACACTGCGGGATGCAGGGTGAGGAGCGCGCGCAGGGCATCCTCCTCGTCGAGGCCCAGCGCTTTCATCCCGAAAGCCAGGAGATCCTGGCGCTCGGGCTCGAGGGCCCGCCATTCGACCCCAAGGGGCAGGTTGAGCGAGGCGGTGAGCTGCGCCTCGAAGGCCGGCACGTCTCCGGCGCTGGCAGCCGCGAGCAGACGCTCCACGCCCGGCTGGCTTGCCCGGAACGGAAGGTGCGGGCGCCGGAACAGGGCCGAGGCCGCGACCTGCTGCCGGATCGCTGCGCGTGTGGCCGTGTCGCCCGCGCAGTACAGGATGGCCTGCTCGCTCAGCGGCAGGTCTCCGCGGGCCAGGAGCGCGCGGGCGAGAACCGTGTTGCCGCGAGCCCGGTCGAGGAGCGGCCGCAAGCCGTCGTCGGTCACGACCAGGTGACGGTTCGCGGCGAGCGTCGTGTCCACGTCCGCGTCGTGAAGCACCAAAAGCCGCTCGATCGTGCGTGCGTCGAGGTCGGGGCGTGTGGCGAGCGCCGTGCGGCCCGTCTCCATGCCGAGCAGGAGGTCCGTTGCGGCCGCGGAGAGACGAGGCGCGACGGCGGCCACGACGGCTCGCGTCTCCCCCGAGAGGCGGATGAGCGCGTCGAGCACCGGAGCCGGCGTGTCGGGGCAGGGCGCCACGAGATGCGCGACCTCGAGAGCCGCCGCCGGTTCGACCCGGGGCAGAAAGCCGAGCGCAATCGCCTCGAAGGCTCGGATCGCCTCCATGTCGCGCGCCGGCGCCGCCACGAACAGTTCCGCGTTGAGCCGGAGCAGCATTCCGCGAGCACCCGTCGAAGCACGGTCGCGAAACGCAAGGCCCCAGAGGTCTGGTGCGCCAGGCTTGAGAGATCCCTCGTCGCGGGAAGCGGCCGCGCGCGGTTCATCCTTGGGCTGGATGCAAAGCCCCCGCGGATCGGGCTGAGCCGACGACGCCATACGCAACACCTGATACGCAACACGACACTGAGATCGTCACAAATAGACAAGCTTTCTAAAGCCATCATTAACCCTGCGGCCCGCCCAGGCTGCTGACGCGAAAGCGCCCTGCTCGTCTCGGTGCGCGGACGCGCGTGCGGGTAGGGGATGTGGACCGGAATCGCACGCAGCAGAGCGCCGCAGATCGCATCTGGGTCCTGAGGATGGGCAATGTCTCGTCGCGGCTCGCGGGAGGGCCCGTTCATGATCCGGACCGGTTGGCGGGCAAGCTCCGCCGCCTTCATGTCGCCCCTGCCGGGACGATGATCGCTCTGGAGGATACGTATTCGGCGAGCCATGACACGGCTGTCCTGCTCGCGGCATGGTGATCGGGTCAGGTACCCCTCGACCCCTACCGCCGCGGAACAGAAGCGCGGCCGCAGCGGTTGAAATACCATCAGGCGTGGCAATACCGCCCCGCCCGGATGATCGAAACGGTCTGTTAACCATAGCGCATGCTTGTTGGGGCGTCGCCGGCGGCCCAACGAGCCGGATGGAGGAACAGGAACATGCATGAGGTCCAGGCGCGTTCTGCGGCGGTGATCATTGCGTTCCCCGATCCTGCATCGCGGCCCAGCCGTTCAGCGCTTGGCGCGAACGAGCCGCGTGGCGAGATCCTTCTCTTCACCGGTGTGCGCTATGAACGCTCCGAGCCCAATCCGGGCCCCACGCGCCCTTATGCTTCGGACGGGCGCACTCGGCGGCGCCGGTCTTAAAGTCGCCGGCGCGCTCCTCGCCTGTATGGCACTCGCGGCCTGCGCCGAGACGGGCGATTTCGGCCGTCCGCGCTCCTCCGTCTGGAACGACGTCATCCTTCCGGCCACCGGCTCCATCGCGGCCGCGCGCCGGGGGGAGGCGGTCTCGTCCTATCCCCTGACCGACGCGGAAGACGAACTGCGCGACCGATCCTGGCGCTTCCTCATGCCGGCCCATGAACGCGCCCGGTTCGAAGCCGAGGTGGCAAACCTCGTGCGCACGCGCGTGCTGCCGGCCGCATTCCATCCTTCGGATCGCCGCACCTATCTGGCGGCCCTCACAGGCGCCCCCTTCACCTCGCCGGCCTCGCGCTTTCGCCGCATCGGCGAGGATGCGGAAGCGGATGCGCGGCTGATCGGCCCCTTCGCGCGGGTCGCGCTCACGGTGATGGAGGCGGACCGCCTTCGCCTGAAGAGCCTGCCCTTCGTGGATCTGCTCACGGAGGCCGAGGTCGCCGATGCGGCCGCCCGCGTCGCGGAGAACCGCTGCCTCGTCGCCTGGGTCAAGGCGGAGCTCGCCGAGCGCACGGATGCCTATACCTATGCCCTCGAACACGCCTTCATCGCCATGCCCCAGGGCGAGGCGGTGGCGGCGGAGCGCGCCATCAAGGCGCTCGTCCAGCACCGCCGCGCCCTCGACGCATTCCCGCTGCCCGCCTGGCGCAATGGCGCGTGCGTCATCCCGGTGATCGAGCGCAAGGTGAAGGAGCGGGTGGTCGCGAAGGGGTAGGAGGAGGCTGGGACCGGGGCGGTCACGTGGCGCGGCTAGGTTGCGGGTCTTCGGGCGCGGGATCCGGGATCTGCGCGCGCTGCGCTTTGCTCTGCTCCCTCGTTAAAGAAAAGGGTGCGGTGGGCTACGATAGCCTCTTATCCCTTTCCTGGACAAATGCAGCAAAGCGCAACGCCGAGCCGAGATCCGGAGCAGCACATCGGCGGCGAAGCCGCTCCGTACTCATCGATCCTTCAGCCCTCGCCCCCTTCGTTATCGCCGTCGAGCATGCAGGACACGCCCTTCGCGGCCTCCTCGGCCTGGGCGCGCTGGCTGGGGAAGGGAGCCGCAACGCGCACCACCACGAAGCCCTCCGTGCGCGGCGCCACGATGCGTACATCGCGGGAGGGATCGTTCTCGTCCTCCTCGGCCAGGGCCTCGTCGAGCTGGCGGCGGGTCAGCACCACGAGTTCGAGCTCGCCGCGCACGGCCGCCCGGTCCGTGACCGCGAAGAACACGCCCCCGCCCTTGGCGTGGAAGGAGAGGGACTGGAACAAGGCTCCCGGGGTCGATGAGACCCGCACGGGACCTTCCTTCAGGTCGAAGGCGCAGGCCGCCACGGCAACGGCAGGATCGGGCCTTGGAATCCAGGTGGCGCCGCCGCCCGGCGGGCTCACGATCTCCGCGTTGTCCGCGACGATCGTGTGGCGCAGGCGGCTATAGGCATCCTGCTCCGCATAGCGCGGGCTCGCGAGCACGATGACGATGTGCACCGCGACGGCGAGCACCAGCCCGCACAGGGTGGCGAGAAGAAAGCGGGAGCGTTCGCTCATGAGGGATCTCCGCTCACGCGCCGCAGGCCACGCGCTCGATCCGCGGCAGGGCGCGGACGTCGAGGGACGCGGTGCCGGTGGAGGCGGGGGTATCGTAGAGCCGCAAGGCCAGTGAGAAAGGCCCGGCGGAAGGCAACTTCAGCCAATTGCCGGGCTGAAGGTCCCGCGACAGGCTTACGGTGAAGCGCCCATCGGCATCCCGCAGGATCTCGGACGATGTGAAGCCGCTCCGCTGCAGATCGGACGCGATGAGGCCGCCGCCCTGGTCGTACAGGGTGAGCGTCCACAGCCGGGCCTGCGGTGTCGCCGACCCCAACTGGTAGGTACAGGCCGAATCGAGGGGCCGCCCGTCGCTGTCGAGGCTCGCGGTCAGCCCGAGCCCCTCGCCGGTGGCGAGCGGAACGTCGCCGGAGCGGACCACGATGGTCCTGGCATAGGGGTCCGCGTCCCGCGAGCCGGTCTTCGGCCACGTCTTCCAGGGCCCGACCGCGACGCCGCCAAGGGGATACTCGCCGCTCACCGCGAAATAGGCCGAACTCACCCCAAGCCCGAGCGCGAGCGCGAAGGCATAGACCACGAGGGCCGAGGTGGAGAGCGTCCTGGGGGGGCGGGGTTTCGAGGGAGCTTTGGACACGGACCGCGATCACGCGAGGAAAAAGGCAGATGACGGAGCCCATGGGCTCCCGTCAACCGGGAAAGCTAGGGCCGAGAGGGCACGGTTCCAGGGAGGGCGGGGCCCCTCCCGGCCGGGAGGGGACGATGCCGGTTCAGGGCATTGCGACCCGCTGGGCCGGCGATTGCGCCGCGGCGCCGCGGCTGCGGGCCGGCGGGGGCTCGGCCGCGGTGGTCGGAGCGCTGCCGGTGGCAGTCGGGGCCGCAGGGGCATCCTGGCTGCTGCGCCGGAACAGGCCTCCGATGCCGTCGATCACCTCGAAGGATTTGCGCGAGAGAGTGCCGGGGGCGAGCTGCGGGGCTCCGGGCTGGCCGTTCTGCACGGCGGTCTGCGCGCGGCTCGAGGCGAAGGCCACTGCCGGACCCGTGTCGGGCACGCCGGGGATCGGCCGGATCTCGAGGTTCTGGTGCGCGAAGGCCATGACCTGGTGCCACGCCATGGCCGGCAAGGTACCGCCGGTCATGTTGTTCGTGGAGGTGTGGTCGTCGTTGCCGAACCACGCGCCGGTGACGAGATTGCCAGTGTAGCCCACATACCAGGCATCCCGGTAGCCGTTGGTGGTGCCCGTCTTGCCGGCCGACCGGATGCCGTCGAGGGCGGCGCGCTTGCCGGTGCCCTCCTCGACCACCTTGGACAGCATGAAGTTGATGTCCTGCGCCACGCGCGGCTGGAGCACCTGCGGCTGGGGCGCATCGCGGTCGTGGCGGTAGATCACCTCGCCCTGCGAGTTGCGCACCTCGTAGGCCGCGTAGGGGGTCGATTTCTTGCCGCCATTGGCGAAGACCGCGTAGGCCGCCGTCATGTCGAGCACGGTCGCCTCGGCGGCGCCGATCGGCAGCGACGAGGAATCGACCAGCGGGTGCGTGAGGCCCATCTTCTGGGCAAGGTCGATGATGATGGCCCGGCCCGCCTTGGCGTTGCCGCGGCCAATCTCGAGCGACATGCGCACGGGGATCGAGTTGATCGACCGCGCGAGAGCGGAGGTCATCGGCATCGCGCCCGAGAAGGAGCGGTTGTAGTTCTGCGGGCACCAATTGCCGAGGCAGATCGGCTGGTCGACCACCACGGAGGTCGGCCGCAGGCGCTGGTTCGTGGTGAGCGCCGCCGCATAGACGAAGGGTTTGAACGAGGAGCCGGGCTGGCGAAGCGCGTCGGTGGCGCGGTTGAACTGGCTCTGGCCGTAATCGCGGCCGCCCACCATGGCGCGCACGGCCCCATCCACGTCCATGGTGACGATCGCGCCCTGCTCGGCATCGTATTGCCGGCCATGCTGGCGCAGGAGATCCTCGAGAGCCTGCTCGCCGCGACGCTGAATGGCCGTGTCGAGGGGCGTCTTCACGATGAGCACCCGCTCGTTGCCGAACTTGCCCGAGGCCGCGATCTCCTTCACCTGGTTGAACGCCCAGTCGAGATAGAAGTCGGGCGTGGTCTCGCGGGAGCGGTTGATCGGGGTCGCCGGGTTACGGCGCGCGGTCTGGATCTGGCCCTCCGTGAGGAAGCCCGCTTCCACCATGTTGGCGAGCACGTCGTTCGCCCGGGCGCGGGCCGCGGGCAGGTTGACGTGCGGGGCGTATTTCGTGGGCGCCTTGAAGAGGCCGGCCAGCATGGCCGATTCCGCGAGCGTCAGGTCGCGGGCCGGCTTGCCGAAGTAGTATTCGGCCGCCGCCACCGCGCCGTGGGTGCCGCCACCCATATAGGCGCGGTCGAGATAAAGCTTGAGGATCTCGTCCTTGGTGAGGTGGAACTCGAGCCAGAGGGCGAGGAACGCCTCCTTGATCTTGCGCTCGATGGAGCGCTCGTTCGACAAGAAGAGGTTCTTGGCGAGCTGCTGGGTGATGGACGAGCCGCCCTGCACCACGCCGCCGCCGCGGGCGTTCACGGTGACCGCCCGGAAGGTGCCGATCGGATCGATGCCCCAATGCTCGTAAAAGCGCCGGTCCTCCGTGGCGAGGGCGGCCTTCACCAGGTGGTCCGGGAAATCCTCGATCTTGTAGGAGTCGTCGTGCCGGATGCCCCGGCGGCCGATCTCCTGGCCGTAACGGTCGAGGAACGTGACCGCGAGCTCCTGGGTCTTCAGCCAGTTGTCGCTCGTCTCCCGGAAGGCCGGGATGGCAAGGCCGAGCATCACCACGCCGCCCGCAAGCCCGAGCGTCGTCGCCTCGCTCGTCAGGTCGAGCGCCGCGCGCCCGAACCCGCGCACGCGAAAGCGGTTCATGAACCGGGAATAGCCCTCCCAGGCGCCGCCGAGCGAGCGCCCGCTCTCGAAAAGCGAGGAGTTGACCCAGGCGTCGAAGCCGAGCGCGGCACGCTTGATGCGCGTCCAGACGGTCAAGGGAGGCTGGGAGGTCACGGTGTTCCCTTAGGCGGTAGGCGGCTTCTGCCGCCGGTTGCAGGCAATCTTATCAGGGTTCCGACGCTCGCACGAGCGGGTTGTCGCGTCCGATGAGCGGGTAGCCCCGCTTGACAGACTACAACTCGCGAATCGGGCTGACGGTTCATATGGTTCGGCTTGCGTGCCGGAGGAGGGGGCGGCCCATCGCCTGCGACATGGCGCCCGAGGCGCCGCTCCGCCCTCCAAACCGCCGCATTGAGGCCTTTAAAAGCCCGCTCAGCCCCTCCACGAAAGCCGATTCCGTGACAGCCCCGCTGCCCCGCCCCACCCCCGACGAGGAACCCTTCTGGCGCGCCAAGTCCCTGGAGGCCATGGACCCCGCCGAATGGGAGAGCCTGTGCGACGGCTGCGCGCGGTGCTGCCTCGTGAAGCTCGAGGATGAGGATACGGCCGAGATCGCCTACACGGATGTGGGCTGCACCCTCCTCGACGGCGCCTCCTGCCGCTGCCGCGACTACCCGAACCGCCAGGCCAAGGTGGCGGATTGCGTCCGCCTGACCCCGGAGACGGTGCGGAGCTTGGGCTGGCTGCCCCCCACCTGCGCCTACCGGCTCCTGGCCGAGGGCCACGACCTCTACTGGTGGCATCCGCTCGTCTCGGGCGATCCGGAGAGCGTCCACGCCGCCGGCATATCCGTCCGCGATCGGGTCGCCGGCCCGGAGGAGGATTTTACGGTCCGCGAGCTTCTGGGACGGATCGTGACCTGGCCGGAGGAGGCCGGGGAGCCGCCCGGCGGTGCGTGAGGCAGGGACGTCCGGACAATCACCGATCCAAGAAGGCGCCGAATCTGGCTGAACGGTCAGGGCTCTCGTCTTGACGGTGCCGGGGGGCGGGCGCACACTTTGCGGCGTTCGAAGGGATGGAGGCTCAGACAATGACTCCACCGCAGCAGGACTGACAGCGGTCGTGATGCTCCCGGCGCGGAATCCGCGCCGAGCCGCACGCCACATGCCCCGACAATTGATGGACGTCCACCGGACGCGATCCGGATGCAGCCCAGATGGGCGAAGGGGCCCCACCGTGGTGAGGCCCTTTTCATTTGGTCCGTCGTGGCATCGGCCTCTTGAGGCTGCGCCTCAGAGAAGGAGCCAACTCTTGCTGATGTCCATCGACACCTTCAGGCGGATGACCGCTTCCGCCGCCTTGTCGGCATCGGTGTTGAGATAGACGTAGGTATCGGTCTTCGTCTTCTCGTAGCGGACCTGGCCGGCCTTGGTGAAATCGCCCTTGCCGATGAAGCTGAAGCCCTGATCGCCACGCTTCTTCACGTTACCGTCCACGAGCCGCAGATCGAGCTTGTCGCCCTGGCGGCCGTTGAAGTCGGTGATGAGATCGGCGGTGCCTTTCGAGGTGCCCGTGTGCCGGTCATCGAACGCGAACACGTCCCGGCCCGTGCCGCCGGTCATCGTGTCGCGGCCAAGACCGCCGGTCAGAAGGTCGTTGCCCTCACCGCCCAGGAACACGTCCCGACCGGAGCCGCCAACCAGAATGTCCGCGCCGGCGCTGCCCGTCGCTCGCTCGTTCAGGCTGTCCTGCACACGGATCGTGAAGTCGCGCTCGATACGCTGACCAGCGCTGTCGATGGCGGCGATCCGCACCCCGTGCCCGGTCGCCTGCTCATAATCGAGCAGCACCCCGTTATTGACGGAGAGCTTGCCGTCCGCCGCGAGACCGAAGCGGCCACCGGCATCCGAGAGCAGTTCGAACCGGTGCGTGTCCGGGGCGGTGTCGGTGACCTTCAGGGTACCAATGAAGGTACCGGCCCCGCTATTCTCCATGACCACGTCGCCCTCGATCGAGAGGCCCGAGGGAGCATCGTTCACGAGCGTCGCGGCGGTCGAGTCGAGGTCCGCGAAATCGAAGACCTCCACGTTCAGAACCGTGTCGGTCCCATCCCCGTTCGCCCGCTTGTCCTGAACCGTGAAGGAGCCGTCCGCATTGCGGGCGATGGCGTAGTCCGAGCGATTGCCGGTGAAGACGGCCGTGTCGTTCCCGCCTGCACCGTTGAGCCGGTTCGCCGCTCCGTTGCCGCGCAGGATGTTGGCGAGGCCGTTGCCCGCGAGGTCCACCGCAGTGGAGCCTCCCGCCTCCAGCACTTCGACGTCTATGCCGGCAGCGAGCGTGAAGGAGGCGAAGGCGATCAGGGTGTCCGTGCCTTGGCCCGCCACCTCGACGATGGCATCCTGGCCATCGACGATGTAAGTGTCGTTGCCATCTCCGCCCCACAGGTTGTCGTTGCTTCCCGCACCGTCGAGGCGGTTCGCCGCTCCGTTGCCCTGGATGGAGTTCGCAAGTCCATTGCCGGTGCCTTCGGCCGCGGTGCCGAGCAGGGTCAGGTTCTCGACGTGGGCACCGAGGGTATAGCGATTCACCGCCGTCTCGACGCTGTCCGTGCCCTCGTTTGCGAGTTCCGTCACCGTGTCGTCGGCATCGACCCGGTAGGTGTCGTTGCCGCCTCGTCCTTCGAGAACGTCCAGGCCTCCGCCTCCGTTCAGGAGGTTCGCGCCGCTATGGCCGGTGATGGTCTGCGCACGCGCGTTGCCGGTGAGATCGACGCGGGTTTCGGCGTCCGTTGCGGCGGAGGTCAAACGCTCCACCTGCTGACCGGCCTGAAGGGTGAAGGTCTCGTAGGCCCGCACCTCGTCGGAGGTTCCGCCATTGGCGCCCTCGAACACCAGGTCGAGCCCGTCGACGAAGTATGTGTCGTTGCCGGACCCACCCTCGAGCCGGTCGGCGACCCTCTCGTCCTGCGGTCCCTCGCTCCCGTGGAGTTCGTCGTTGTCGCCGCCGCCATAGAGGCTGTCCTGGCCGCCATCGCCGTGAAGCTCGTCGTCGCCCGCGCCGCCATAGAGGCTGTCATCGCCTCCGGCACCGTTGATGGTGTCGCCGAGATCATTCTGTGAGCCGGCCAGATTAAGGCGGAATATGTCGCCGCCAATATCGACGGCGTAGAGGTTTCCATCGGCGTCCTGACCGAACGAGGCAAGCTCGAAGCCGTTGATCGAACCGCCATTGGGGTATGTGATCTGGTTCGTGATGTCGGTGACCGCAAAATCGCCGCTCGTCCTCATTGCGAAGATCTTGCCGTTCCCGAAATCGCCGAAGATGTACTGACCGTTCAGTGGACCAGGGCCCTCATAAACGTAGCCGCCGGTGACGGACGTTCCAACGGTTCGCGGGTAATGATGGACCGGGTCGGTGTAGTTCGGGTTCCCCTGTGGGCCATCCGCCTGCTCGCCGTGCAGCAGAGGCCGCCAGCCGTAGTTCAGTCCTGCGCCACCGATATTGATCTCCTCGGCTTTACCCTCGCCCACATCAGCGATGTACAGCCTTCCATCGGGGCCGAAGCTGCAGCGCCACGGATTGCGCAGTCCGACGGCCCAAACCGCCGATCTCTCGACAATGCCGAGACTCTGAAACGTGGTCGGGTTGTCGTCCGGGATGGCATAGTTGTTGGTGGAGTCACCCTCGAATTCATCGCCGCTCACGTCGATGCGAAGGATCTTGCCATGGACGTTGAGGGAGCCATCCTCGTTGAAGATGACTTGCGCGTCTGCCGCTCGCTGGTCGTCACCGGCAGCGATGTAGAGCATCCCGTCGGGACCGAATTCGATCCAGCCGGCCCTATGGCGGGACCCGTTCGAATAATCCATCGTGATGATGGTTTTCGGTGGTGCAAGAGCTGCGCCTGTTTCCGGATCCAGCGTGTGTTCGACGACGACCTGTTTCTTGGTGGGCGGATCGCCGGCAGAAGGCATCGTGTAGTTGACGTAGAGCTTTCCGCGGTTTGCGCCCGTTGACATGAAGCCGGGATGGAACGTGAGACCGAGCAGGCCCGCCTCGTCGCCGCCACCGATCATGCCGAGGTCCAGGAATTCCTGGGCCGGGGCACTCGGATTGCCGAGATCGACAACCTTGACCTTGGCAGTGACACCCTCGCTGCCCATCTCCGCAATGAACAGGCGATTGTTGTCGCCCGCTGGCGAAACCGCATAGAGCGGCCGGAAAAGCCCTGTGGTTATGCGAGAGGCCGTTGGGACCTCTTGAGCATGTCCATAGATGGCTTCACCATCGCTGGTGCCGGTGAGACGATCTATACCGCCAGTGCCATAGATTGGATCCGCCATCGATTCATTGCCCCTACGTTAAGTAAAACGTTGTTTCATTACCACGTAAAGGACGGAAGACGGCCGTCGTCAACTCCCAGAAGAAAGAGCCGAACTCACCAAGCCAGGATTACAGCAGTATTCCCGTAGCCCATGTGGCGCTTTCCACAGCGCCGGTTGTGTCCATGGCGACCGAATCAGCGTCCCCTCAGAGCACCTGCCAAGCTTTGCTGAAGTTCAATGGGCTCATGAGCTTGATCACCGCCTCGGCGGCTGGGTCCGCATCGGTGTCGAGGTAGACATGGGTGTCCTTCCCCGCCTTCTCGTACCGCTCCTAGCCACGAAGGGTTTCACGACAGGCTGAATGCGAGGCGCTTGGGCGTGGCGCGTTCGGGAGCTCGCCGGCAATCTGCCCGTGATGCCGCTGCGGCATGGGAGAGGCCGCCTGTGACTACCCTGGCTTGACGCCTTCGCTGCCGGGCTCCCCGGGCACGGGCGTCGGCTCTCCCAAGGTCTCGCGCACGTAGAGCTTCTTCACCAAGACGAACGTGACGACCGCCAGAGGGAAGCCGACGACGAGGCCGAGCGTGCCGAACAGAACGCCGCCCGCCACGATGGCGAAGAGGGCCAATGCCGGGGGCACCGCGACCACGTGGCGCTCCACGATAGGGAAGATCACGTTGCCCTCGATCTGTTGGATGGCGAGCACCGCCACCAGGGTCCACAGCACCGTGTTCCCATCCTGCGAGAACGCAATGATCACGGCCGGCAATGCGCCGATGATGGGGCCGACGAAGGGGATGAAGTCCGACAGGCCCGCGATGAAGCCCAGCGCGACGGGCGAGGGGAGGCCGATCCACCAAAAAGCCAGCGTGGAGAGAAGGCCGACCGCGCTCATGGCGATGAGCTGCGCGACGAGCCACAGCTGCAGGGCCTGACCGGCCGCGTTCAGCGATTCCTCCACGCGCTGGTGCTGGTTCTGGGGGAACAGTTTCACGACGCCGCGCTGATAGATGCGCGGCGCGGACGCGATGTAGATGCCGGCGATGACGACCAGCACGAAATCGGCCAATCCGCCGATGAGCGCGCCCCCGAAGCCCGCAACGCGGGACAGGAACCCGCCACCCTGTTCGAGCATCTGCGGGATTTGGCTCGTGACCTCGCCGAGGCCAAGTTCCTTGGAGAAGGTGTTGATGGCGAGCGGCAGCCGCTCGGCCACATTGGCGATCTGCAGGCGCAGTTGTGAGCCGAAGAGGACGACCAGCCCGATAAATCCAGCCACGATGATCACGGTTGCGGCCTTGAGGCTCCAGCGCGACGGCACGCGGGCGTAGCGTTCGAGCACCCCCGCGAAAGCGTGCAGGATGACTGCCACGAGAACCGCCGCGAAGGCGAGAAGCAGCACGTCGCGCAACTGCCAGAGAATGAATGCGACCACCACGATGCCGAGCGCGATCAGCACTCGCCGAATAAAGGCGGTCTCCTCCTGCCCCTCCCAGCGCCACCGGGGCGCTTGGCGTGGAGGCGCAGTCACTGCCGGTGCGGCAGGGGGCGGCAAGTCCGACATAGGGGCTCTCCACGGCCAAGCTCTCGACGCGAGAACGGCTCAAGGCGCCAGGCTGTTCCCTTGCGGGGCTGCGCGGAAGCCTGCGGTCCCGAGACCAAGGCGGCGCGTGGCCCCTCCGATCAAAGAGGGTTTTCTAACGGCCAAGCTATAGGTTTCTCGGCATTTCCCCTCTGTTTGGAGGGTTGTGGCGCCGGTTGCCTTGCCGCTAGGCATGAGCCCTCAGAATCGAACCAAGATGATCCGTGGGGACCTCTATGACTGAACTCGACACTTTGCTGCAGCAGGTTGGCGGAAGCTTCGCATCCAGCGCGTCCACCTTCGCTTTCACGCCGCCGTCCCTGCCGCAGGGCTTCGAACTTCCCGATGGAGTGGTCCTGCCGCAGTTCATCCAGGGCACGACAGGGCGCGACAACTTGGTTGGGACGTCATCTAACGATGTCATGAACGGTCTTGAAGGCAACGACGTGATCAAGGGCGGCGGTGGCGTCGACATGATCGTCGGTGGCGCCGGTAACGACACACTGACTGGCGGAACTGGCGAGGACATTTTTATCTTCACGGCCCGTCTCAGCAAAACTGCGAACGTGGACCGCATTGTCGATTTCAAGCCGAAGGATGATGCGATCTTTCTGAGCCGGCTTGTATTCACGAAGGTGGGTGGCGAAGGCCTGCTGAAGTCCGGGTCGTTCGTGACGGGCAGCAAAGCCGCCGACGCTTCCGACCGCATCGTCTATGACAAAGCCACGGGAGCTCTCTTCTATGACCGTGACGGCAGCGGCGGCGCGGCGCAGGTGAAGTTCGCGCAAGTGAAGGCTGGCACGGCGCTCACCTTCAGGGATTTCCTCGTCGGTACGCTGGACGATCTTGCATTCTGATCGCAGATTTCTGCTGAATGCAGCGATGGCCGGGCTCGCCCGGCCATCGTCGTCGAAAGGGCGCTATGCAGCCGGCATTGCTTCGCGCATCCGGGCTGCGCCCGCCGCGTTAGCAGGATGCAGGGGCGCCGGTAAGCCCAAATCAGGTTCGCGTCAGCTGCTAACTTTGGATACCCGGCCGGTGCCTACCGCACCACACGGATTTCGGCTGTCTGCTCATCCTCGACCTCGCGGAAGTTCGTGCTCTCCTTGAACTCGGGGAGCGCGCGCAACTCGTCGTCCGAGAGGTTCGCCACCAGACGGTCGCCTTGAAGGGTGAACTGGTCCGCCGCAAGCGCCACCTGCTTGGCGCCAAGGCCAAGGAAGCCGCCGTGCTGGATGAGGAGATAGGCCTTGTTGTCGGCCCCCATCAAGACTTCCTCGACCTGCCCGAGGGTCTCGCCCCTCCCGTTATAAACCGAGCGATCCTCGAGGTCCGAGGCCTTGAGAGCCTGCCTGATGTTGCCGGGGAGGGCGCCGGTCTGAGCCGGTTCGGCGGGACGCGGGGCGCCCGTGGCGCGACCGTCCGTGCCGTAGCCCGGCAGGTTGGCGGGGGCGCCGTTGAGCTGCGCCTGCGCCCCTTGCGGGCTGAGCGCCGTCGACGGGACGCTCTGGGGATTGGCCGACGCTGCGCGGTTCTGCTGCTGCGCGGTGCTCTCGGTACCGGGCGCTGCCTGCGCCATCACGGGAGCGGGCTGCGCGCCCGCGCTGCCGGCCTCGGCGCTCTCGTAGCGCACATTCGGCTGGCCCTCGCCAGGCTGATAAATGATCCGCGGCTCACCCGTGCGCTCGAAGCGCACGTTGGGTTGCCCGCCCGCAGCCTGCACGTTGGGCTGCGCGTCGCCCTGCGGGGGCACCACCTGGATGCGCGGCTGCGGCATCGTCACCTGTACCTGGGGCTGCGCCATCGCAACGTTCACGTCCGGCTGCGGCATGCGCACGATGATCTCGGGCTGAGGCTGCTGCACGGTGATGACGGGAGGCGCCTGACGCACGATGATTTCGGGCTGTGCTTGGCGCACGGTGACGGATGGCTGGGCCTGCTGCACCACCACCTGTGGCGCCGTACCGGAACCGCCCGCCTGCGTGGCCGGGGCGGCGCCCGCTGCTCGCGGCGCGGTCGCATTGGTGCCGTTCGGCTGCATCGCGGGCGCGCCGCTCGTCGGCATTGCGGGAGCAGGCGCTGTGCCGTTCGCCGCGGCCTGCTCGGCCGGCGAGGGCGGAACGGAATTGGTGTCCTGCGTCAGGCGACGCAGGTTCTCGCCGCAAGGCGTAGGATCGGCGGCATTCCGCCAGGTGCGGACTTGATCCACCGTGACGCCCGCATTGGCTGGCCGCGCCTGCTCCAAATAGGCCTCGAGGCGATCGCATTCCGCGATCGCGGCCTTTGCCTGCACGGTCCCGCCGGGCACCACATTCGGGGTGACGGTGGGCTGCTGCTGTGCGAGGGCGCCCGCAGCGAACGTGGTCGTGCCGAGCAGGACGGCGAGAAGGGCGTTCCGCATGAGTGGTCTCCGGTCAGGCGAGGTCGGACGAGCTGGGCGTCGGGCGCAAGCCGCAGTACTGCCGACCCGCGCCCGCAGCCACCCTGTCGATAACCGAACGTCGGCCAAGGCAGTTCCGTCGGGGCTCCGTTCCGCTTCATCCTCGCTGCATCTCGACCGCAGCACTCGTAAGGCCTGGTGCATGGCGATCGGCCCCTCTCGGGGGCATGGCCATGCACCAGGCCTGAATCGATTCAGGTTCCATGTACTCGCTAGGAAATTTGAACCTTCGATAAGGTTAAGCTTTCAACCTACGATTCCTGTGGATAGCCTGGAACTCCGTGCAACAGGGTTCGTTGTTGGCAGGAAACCAGTCGGCGAAACGGCTGTTAGATAACTGAAATCGTAGGAGAAAATCGATGGCGTATCGCCTGTCGAAAGGTGCCGTCATGGCTGCTGTCAGTGTCACGGTGTTGACCATGGCGGGCGCGGCTCATGCGCAGCAGGTCCAGTATCGTGAGTATCGCGACTGCCGCATGCACGATTACTACAGTCAGCGGGACAGCGTTTACATGAACGAATGGTCCCATTGCTTCAATCGGCCGGATCTGAACACGGATATGCGCAGGGGCAATCAAGATGTGAGCTCCACCGGGAGCACTGGCGGGCGCGGCTCGTCGGCTGGCGGCATCTCGGGCGGTGGAGCGGCCGGAGGTGTGTCGGGTGGCGTGACCGGGGGGCGAGACTCGGCCGGTGGCGTGGCGTCCGGCGGCGGTCGCTCCGGATCCGGTGCTGGTGCAGGCGGCGGTGTCTCCGGAGGCACGAACGGCGGTGTGTCTGGAGGTGCGGGTGCTGGTGCGTCGGGCGGTATGAGCGGCGGTGTTTCAGGCGGGCAGACGGGTGGTGTTCCTGGCGGAGTCTCCGGTGGTCAGACCGGCGGTGTCTCCGGTGGTCAGACCGGGGGCGCCTCCGGAGGTGTGTCGGGTGGTCAGACCGGCGGGCAATCGGGGGGTCAGACAGGTGGTCAGACGGACGGTCGCGGGAACAACGGTCTAGGCAATGGACCCGAGCCTAGCGAAGGCCCCGGAGGCAAAGGAACCGATCCGTCCAATCCCGGGCATGGTGATGGTGGAAGCCGCGGTGGTGGCCAGTCCGGGGGTAAGGGCGGCAAGGGCGATAGCGAAGGTGGCCGTGGGAATAACGGCTTCGGCAATGGTGGGGGCGACGGAAGCCCCAACGGGAAGTCCGATAGCAACCGCTGAACGTAGGTTCTCTCCTGCAAGGCCCCGCCTGGTTTTCCAGGCGGGGCTTTTCGTTGGCGCGCGCCGCGATGCACCCTCGGCGCCATGCTAAAAATGGGGCCTCGCAAAGCCTGGCCGGAGGAACGCGCACAGGGCCGCTTCGTTGATCGATTGAAGGTCCCCGTGGTTGGGACGATGTGAAAAGGAGCCCGCTGTGGCCTCGAGCTTCATGTGCTTCATTCTCGGCGCGGTTGCGCCTCTCGCGGCGGTGGGTTGGCTCGTCCTCGCGCATTCGTCCTAAAGGTCCGCGCGCCGTTCTGCGCGTAGGCGAAGGACGAATCCGCTACGGCGACATGGCGCCGCAAGCGGATGGCCTGCCACTCTGACGCCACCTTGTTAGCGTCACTGCGCATCATGCGTTGGACCATCCGCCTTTTCATTCTCTTCATGTTCGCCTGGGCCATCTTCATGGTGTCGCCCTTCGTCGCTCTCTACGATCTCGCCAAGGCCGTGAAGGCGCAGGATCTCGCCCGCGTCGAGGAGCGCGTGAACCTGCGCGCGGTGCGGCTTGCCCTGTCGAAGCAGCTCGTGAGCGAGTACCTCAAGAGCGTCGGCCGCGGGCAGGAGCTCGACGGCTTCAACCGCAACCTCGCCACGAGCGCGGGCGCCACCATCGCGGATCCGATCGTCGCCCAGCTCGTCACCCCCGAGGCCATGATGCGGCTCCTCAACGGCAGCCTGCCCCGGGAGGTCTCTGGCGGAACGCAGGCGATCCCCACCGGGCTGCCCACGGATCTCGGCTCCCTCGGCACGGTCTGGCGCACCTACATCGCCTCGGAATCCCGCGGCTTTCGCAGCATCGTCGTGCCGGTGCCGGAGGGGCGCGAGAAGGCGCAGCAATTCCGCCTCACGCTCCGCCTGTCGGGCTGGAGCGGCGGATTCACCTGGCGCCTCACGGGCGTCGAGCTCCCCGAGCCGCTCCTGCGCGAGCTAATCCGCCAGCTCCCGCGCGGAACGGCTTGAGGCAACGCGGCATCCTCTGAGGGGCGAGCGCTCGCGCCGGCGCCGCCACCGGCCACGCTCGTTGAGCCGGGCAGCGCACGAAGCAGCCTGAGACGAGGGAAGGGGTGCGCAGCCGCCGCGATCGCGCGCCGCCTCGCGCAAGCGTGAGCGGTGAGGGCACGCAACCGCATCGCTTGTGCCGCGTTGGTCCTGCATCACGGCTGCGCTTGGAGGGTCCCTCGGGACGGTCTCAAGCGCAGCGCAGGAAACGGCCGCGCTTCGGGTCCTCCGGAGCGGCCCACCACCAAAGACGCGGGTGCAAGGCCCGCGGGCAACGAGGCTCAAGGATCATGCTGACCCGCCGCTCCCTCCTGGCCGGGCTCGCCCTGGCACCCCTCTCGCTGAAAGCCCAAGCCCAGGTCATCTACCCTGGCTCGCCCGTCTACCAGGACGACGCCTACGATCCGGCGGAGCCCTTCGTGGACCATTCCGACTGGTATGTGGGCTACATCCCGGACGGCTCCATGGAGATCCCGGTGGTCGACCGCACCCGCATCGACCGGCGCTTCCATCGCCAGGTGGTGGAGTATCGCGGCCGCGAGCGCGCCGGCACCATCGTCGTCGATACGGCGAACCGTCACCTCTATCTCGTGCGCAGCGACGGCGAGGCCCTGCGCTATGGCATCGGCGTCGGCCGCGAGGGCTTCACCTGGGCCGGCACTGCGGAGGTGCGCCGCAAGGCCCGCTGGCCTGGCTGGACGCCCCCGAGCGAGATGCTGCGCCGCCGCCCCGACCTGCCGCGCTACATGCGCGGAGGCATCGACAACCCCCTCGGCTGCCGCGCGCTCTACCTCTACCAGGGCGACCGGGACACGCTCTACCGCATCCATGGCACCAACGAGCCCTGGACCATCGGCGGCGCCGAATCCTCCGGCTGCATCCGCATGCTGAACGAGGATGTCCTGGACCTCCACGACCGCGTGCCGCTCGGCACCAACGTGGTGGTGCGCTCGCACCGCGCGCCCGTGGCGGAGTAGGACAGCTTCATGCGCAGCGGCTTCGCGGATGCGGAGCCGCTGCGCGGCAGCTTCTTTCGCTGGATCCCGGATCTGCGTGCGCGAGGCGTTGCCTCGCTCCCTTGTCCGGGAAAGGGCGTTGTGGCTGACAGCGCTGTCTACGCCTTTCCCGGCCGAGTGCAGCGCAGCGGAACGACGAGCCGGGATCCAGAGCGACATCTTGCGGCAAAGCCGCACCTTGTGATCGGATGCGAGGCCCAACGCTTCAGCGAGCCCCGCCCATTCCCCCCGAAGCCCTCATGGCCGTTCTCGCGGCGGCCTTTCTCCATGCGGCCTGGAACGCTCTCGCCAAGGGGCGCGGCGGCCATCCGCTCGCCGGGCCCTTCGTCATCGCGGCGGGCTCCGCCGCGACGGCCCTGCCGCTGCTTCTCGTCACCGGCCTGCCGGCGCCCGCCGCCCATGGGGCGGTGCTCGCCTCGGCGCTCATCCATGTGGCCTATTTCGCGCTGATCGGGCTCGCCTATCGGATCGCGGATTACTCGGCCATCTACCCGCTCATCCGCGGCGGTGCGCCGCTCGCGACGGCGCTTCTGGCCCTTTTGATCCTCGGCGAGCGCCTGTCGCTCCAGGCGTCGCTCGGCCTCGCGCTCCTGTGCGCCGGCATCGTGGGGCTCGGGGCGGAGGCCCTGCGCCGGGGCAGCCTCGACGGGCGCAGCCTTCTGGTCGCGGCCGCGACCGCCGGGATCGTCGTCGCCTACACCCTCGTCGACGGCATCGGCGCCCGCGCGGCGGGCAGCGCTCCGGCCTATCTTCTCGCCATGATGGGCCTCACGGGTGTGATGGTGGTCCCGCTCTTTCTCATCCTCGGCGGTCGCGCCCTGTGGGACGCGGCGCGCCCGGCCTGGGCCCGTGGGCTTCTTGGCGGCGCCATGGCGAACCTCTCCTACGGCACCGCCCTCTGGGCCATGACCCTCGCCCCCATCGGCCTCGTGGGCGCCGTGCGCGAGACCTCGGTCCTCTTCGCCACAGCCATCGGCGCCTTCGCCCTCAAGGAGCGCTTTGGCGCGACCCGCTGGCTCGCCGCTGCCGCCATCGCGGCGGGGCTGATGCTGGCGCGGGCGGGGTAGGGGAGACCCCAAAGAAAAAGGCCCCGGGTCGCCCCGGGGCCTCTCGTCTGTCTGCTTCGGGAGCCGCTTAGCCGCGGGCGCGGGCGCGGATCATGAAGTTGTCGAAGGTGTACTCGGCCACCTGGAACCACAGGTATTCCTCGCCCCGGAAGGCGCGGACGTTCTCGTAGATCTTCTTGAAGTCCGCGTTCTTGGAGGAGGTGTCGTCGTAAACCTCGTTGGCGGCCTTGAAGGCGGCCTCGAGGATCTCCTGCGGGAAGGGACGCAACTGCGTGCCGGCGCCGACGAGGCGGCGCAGCGCCGCCGGGTTGCGGGCGTCGTACTTCGCCTGCATGTCGATGTTCGCATAGGCCGCGGCGGCCTGCACGATGGCCTGGTAGTTCTTCGGCAGTTCCTTGTACTTCCCGTTGTTGAACAGGAAGTGCACGGCCGGGCCGCCTTCCCAGAAGCCCGGGTAGTAGTAGAACGGCGCCACCTTCGAGAAGCCGAGCTTCTCGTCGTCATAGGGGCCGACCCACTCGGCCGCGTCGATCGTGCCGCGCTCGAGAGCCGGGTAGATGTCGCCGCCCGGGATCTGCTGGGGCACCACGCCGAGCTTCGCCATCACGAGGCCGGCGAGGCCCGCGATGCGCATCTTGAGGCCCTGCATGTCCGCGACGGTCTTCACTTCCTTGCGGAACCAGCCACCCATCTGGGTGCCCGTGTTGCCGCCCGGCAGGCCGTAGAGGTTGTGCTTGGCATAGAACTCGTTGAGGAGGTCGTTGCCGCCGCCATGGTAGAGCCAGGCGTTCATCTGGCGCGAGTTGAGGCCGAAGGGCAGGGCTGTGCCGATCGCGAAGGTCGGGTCCTTGCCGAAGTAGTAATACGAGCAGGTATGCGACATCTCGACGGTGCCGGTGCCGACCGCATCGGCGATCTGCGCCGTGCCGACGATCTCGCCCGCCGCGAAGGTCTGGATCTGGAACTTGCCGTCGGTGGCCTCGTTCACGAACTTCGCGAAGGTCTCGGCCGCGCCGTAGATGGTGTCGAGGGACTTCGGGAAGCCCGATTGCAGGCGCCAGCGGATATCCGGGCTCGACTGGGCGATGGCCGGAGCGGCGACCGCGCTCGCAGCGGCGCCAGCGGCAGCCGTCTGCAGGAATTGACGACGTTTCATTCTTTTCAAACCTCCCAAGGGGCGAACAGGCGTGACGCGGAGCGGCCACGGCCCGATCCCAGGCCAATAGGCGAGACGGGTGCACGGCCCTGCCCGACCTGGGCAGGCGTGATGCCATCACGTACCTGTCAAAGGCAACTAATCGGTGAATCCGGAAACGCAAGCCCGAATATTGGCGCGTTATGGCAAGCTCCCCCGGCGACAGGCGCAACAATCGTTCAACAATCAGGGGGTGGAGGTATGGGCCGGGACGCGCCGCAACGGTGCGCGAGCGCGTCCCGCCCGGTGGCACCCGGTGTGGAAACGTGACCCCCGGCGCGAGGCCGGGGCTATTCGCGGTGACGAGAAGTCGTTCGGCCGCACGGTGCCCGGTCAGGATGAGCCGCTGGTACGGAGCCGAAGCCTTTGAAGATCACAATGCGGAGCGACGCGAGCGTTCCGTGCGCCCGACACCTTCAAGGACGATCATGGGTTTCGTAGGTGTGATTGCGGTCAGCAGTCTCCCCGGGCCGCTCACACGACGAAGAATTCCTTGTGGCTCATGGCGAGCCCGGCCTTCAGCTTCGCGATCTGCACCTGGGCGGCCGCGCCGGTGCCGTCCCGGTCGTAGTAGAGCGCGCCCGTGGCCTTGTCGTAGATGATGCGGTCCGTTGCGTCCTGAGCGGTCGGGCCAACGGCAAACAGGTCCGGCTTCAGGCCGAGCAGCTTGGTGGGGGAGGCGCTCGCCTTGCCGACCTTGAACACCTTGTTCTCGAGAAGGATCGAGTCCTCACGGACGGAGTAGTTCCTCACATCATCCACGTTCGAGGCGGAAGCCTTCGTATCGAACAGGAAGAAGTCGCGCCCCTTGCCGCCGTCGAGGATGTCGCGGCCCGTGCCACCCGACAGTCGGTCCGAGGCATCCCCGCCGAGCAGCCGGTCCTTCCCGGCGCCGCCGAAAAGACGGTCGCTGCCGCCCTGACCCTTCAGGATGTTCGCACCCGCATTGCCGGTGATCTCGTTGTCGCCGCTCGACCCTGTCAGGTTGAAGGACGTTCGCCCCCGAGCGTCGGCGAAGCGCAGGATCTCGACATAGGCATCCCCGGAGAGAGCGAAGCTTCCCGAGGATATCAGGGTATCGAGGCCCTCGTCCGCCCGCTCCACGATTCGGTCGAGGCCATCCACGTAATAGGTATCGTTCTCGGTCCCGCCGATGAACTCGTCCGCACCCGTGCCGCCATCCAGCGAATCGTGGCCGGCGCCGCCGTCGAGGGTGTCGTTCCCGGCCAGACCCTGGAGCAGGTTCTCCGCCCCGTTGCCGCGGATCGTGTTGGCCAAGTGGTTGCCGACCAGGGTGCTGGCGCTGCTGCCGTCGCCGAGGAGGACCTCGAAATGCTCCCCAAGGGTGTGGCTCGCCACGCTGCGCACCGTATCGGTGCCGCCCCCAGCCTCTTCAATCAGGATGTCCGCGGCGTCGGCCACGTAGGTATCGTTGCCTGCGCCGCCCATGAGCGAGTCGGACCCGATGCCCCCGTCCAGGAGGTCGTCCCCGGCGCCGCCTTCGAAGATTTCATCACCGACGGAGCCGACCATCGTGTCGGCAAGGCTCGTGCCGATGAGATGCTCGATGTCCGAGAGACTATCCATCGTGCCGAAGGCGTCCCGCACATTGCCCGTCTGAAGGTTCGCGTCGATGCCGCGCGTCGCGGTCACGAGCCGTGTCTCGGCCGCGTAATCCGCCGTATCGATGCCGGCGCCGCCCTCCAGGATGTCCTCGCCGTCGCCGCCGATGAGAAGGTCGTGGTCGTCGCCGCCATAGAGCCGGTCCCGGCCCGCGCCGCCATAGAGCGTATCGGCGCCGCCAAGGCCACGCAGGACCTCATCGGCCGAGCCACCCGCGACGAGGTCGCTCGCGGCAGTCGCCACGATCTCCTCGATCTCGACGATCATGTCCTGGTCGCCATAGGTGTCGATCACGGTCGATGCCGCAAGGGTGCGGCCGGCGATGGCGAAGGTTTCGGCGGCCAGGTTGGCTACGATCCCACGGGCGGTCGTCGCGTGATCCCCGAATTCCGCATCGTAGCGGACGATGTCGCCGAGCCCGGTGCCGCCCCGCAGGGTGTCGGCTCCCGCGCCGCCCAGGAATCGATCGTTCCCGCCGCCCCCTATGAATTCATCAGCCCCAGCCGAGCCGCGAAAGGTGTCGACCTCGCTCGTGCCGACGATGCTTTCGATGCTGGTCAGAACGTCGATGAAGCCCCACGTATCCCGGCTGCGTCCGCCCTCCAGGGTCATGCCGTAGAACGTGCCGAGGGGGCCGGTGCCCAGATTGACGGTAATGCCCGCGACGCCTCCATCCTGGCTATAATCGGCGACGTCGAGCCCCTCGCCGCCATCCAGGGTGTCGTTCCGGTTGCCACCCACGAGCGTGTCGGCATTGCCCAGCCCGAACAGCTGATCGTCTCCGCCAAGGCCTCGGATCAGATCGTTTTGGTCGTCATTGCCAAGCAATGTCTCAGCATTGTCCGTTCCGCTGATCTCAGCCATGGACCATCTCCCCAGGTCACGTGCATGCGCGCCTCTGTGGTTACGGGAGATCAAGGATCCAGTTAGCTCCCCGTTTGGAGGGGCGAGCGACCTCAAGGGCGAGCCTCGAAGTCGCAGGAGCCGAAAACCGATCGGGTACAAACCGTTGGCCCGTTCGCCGTCCGGCGGTGTCCTTCGCCCCGAGCGTCCGCGGCCCTCGGCTGTGGTTCGAGACGGGCGGGCGCGTGCCTCAAACCCACCGCTACGCGGCAGCCCAACCCGCTAGGCCAGCGGCACGTCCATCCGGCAGGCGAGGCCTTCGGGGGCGTAGGTGAGGGCGACGGTGCCGCCGAGTTCGCGGGCGAGGCCGCGTTCGATGAGGCGGGTGCCGAAGCCGCGACGGGTCGGCTCGCGCACCGGCGGGCCGCCGCGCTCCTCCCAGGTGAGGTGCAGGCGCCGACCCGGACCCTCGGCCGAGCCATCGCAGGCGGTCCAGGCGATGCGGATGCGACCCTCGGGACGGGACAGGGCCCCGTATTTCACCGCGTTGGTGGCAAGCTCATGGAGCGCCATGGAGAGGGCGAGCGCGGTCTTCGGATCGACCCGCAGGTCCGGCCCGGCGACGGCGAAGCGGTCGAACTCCGCGGCGCCGCGATAGGGCGCGGCCGCCTCGCCCACGATGGCGGCGAGCTCCGCGCCCTCCCAGCTTTCCTGGGTCAGCACGTCGTGGGCGCGGGCGAGGGCGAAGAGGCGCGCGTCGAAGGCCGAGCGCGCGCCCGCGATGCTCGCCCCGTCGCCCGACGCCTCCGCCTCGCGGAAGCTCTGGGCCGCGAGGGACTGCACGGTCGCGAGGGTGTTCTTCACCCGGTGGTTCAGCTCGTTGATGAGGAGCCGCTGGTGCTCCTCGGCGCGCTTGCGCTCCGAGATGTCCGTGAAGGCCAGCACCGCGAGCACCTCCCCGTCCTGGCCCCGGACCGGGCTCGACGAGTTCGAGAGATGCGCGAGACGGCCGTCGCCGCGCCGGTAGAGCATCTCCTCCTGGTCGATGTCGGCGCCCGTGAGCACGGTGCGGACGAGGGGATAATCCTCGGCTCGGAACGGCGTGCCGTCCTCGTGCAGGGCGCCGAAACCCGTATACTCGGACATATCCTTAGGGTGGCCGATCGGATGGCCGAGAAGGTCCTGCGCCTTGGCGTTGCTGAACACGATCTCGCCCGAGGGCATGCGGGCCAGGACCACGCCGACCGGCATCTCGTTCAACACCGTGCGCAGCCGCTCCTGGGAGCGCCGCACGGCTTCCTCGGCGCGGCGCTGCTCGGTGACGTCGATCTGAATGCCGTCCCAGATCGTCTCCCCGCCCGGGAGGCGCCTTGGGGCCGACATGAGCCGGTAATTGCGCAGCTCCCCGGTGATCGCATGCCGCGCCTGCATCTCGATCTCGAAGGGCGTGAGGGTGCGGATGGCCTCCATCTCGCGCGCGCGCACGCGCTCGGCGTCGGCCGGGTCCATGAGGGCGAGGAGGGTATAGACGTCGGCGACGACGGTCTCCGCCGAAATGCCGATCACCCGCTCGCAGCTCTTCGACACGTAGGTCATTCGCCGCTGCGACAGGTCCGGCGAGACGATCATCTGGTAGACCATGCCGATCGGCAGGTTGTCGGTGAGCGCCGCGAGCCGCGCCTCGCTCTCCCGCAGCGCCGTTTCGGCCTCTTTGCGCTCGGTGATGTCCTGCAGGGTGCCCACGTAGCGCAGGGCGCGCTCGACGCCTTCCGCCACGCCGAACACGGCCTCCCCGTGGGCGAGCAGCCAGCGCTCCGTGCCGTCCGGCCGGACCACCCGATATTCGTAGGGCTCCTTGGCGCGTATGGCGGGATCGAGGGCGCGGCGGGAGAGGGCCGAGACGCTGGGCAGGTCGTCCGGGTGCGTGCGGGCCCGCACCTCCGCGAAGGTCACCGGCTCGTCGGGGGTGAAGCCGTAGATCGCCCGCGCCCGCTCGGAATAGATCATGGTGCCGGCGACCACGTCCCAATCCCAGATGCCGAGTTCCGCGGCCGCGGTCGCGATCTCCAGGCGCGTCTCGCTCTCCAGCAGCGCGGCCTCGGAGGCCTTGCGTTCGGTGATGTCGAGGAGCACGCCCACGACCCGCTCGGGCTGGCCCGCCTCGCCCAGGTGGATCTCGGCCCTGAGCTGCAGCCAGATCACCCGGTCGTCCCGGCGCCGGTAGCGGTATTCCACCTCGAAGAAGCGCTCGCCGCGCTCCAGCGCCGCGCGGCCCGCCGCCTGCAGGCGCTCGCCTTCCCCCGGCAGGTAGCCCCGGCGCATCTCCTCGATGGTGGGGGCGGCGTCCGGCGGGTAGCCGAGCATGATGTTGAGCTCGGGAGACGGCATGAGCTGCTGGGCGGCGACGTCGAATTCCCAGATGGCGATCTGGGCGGCCTCGATGGCGAGCCGCAGGCGCTGCTCGCTGGCGCGCAGCGCTTCCTCGGTCCTCTGCCGCTCGGTCCAGTCCCGGAACGAGACGCCGAGCCCGTCGCCGAAGGGGAAGAGCCGCACCTCGATGGCCCGGTCCGGGATGCCGACGGACGGGCCCATGAACCAGTCGGTCCGCCGGGACGCCATCGCGGCCTCGTAGCGCATCCTCAGATCCGTGCCCTCGGACCAGGGGAAGATCTCCCAGATGACGCGCCCGAGCATCGTCTCCCGCGGCCGGGCGTAATAGGCTTCGGCGGCGCGGTTGATCGCCGTGTAGCGCCAGTTCCGGTCCAGGGCGTAGAAGGCGTCGCCCATGCCCTCGATGGCCGCCTCGAGCCGGGCCTCGGCCTCGGTCGGCGGGGGGCGCTGGATCAGGGTGGCGAGAGCCGCCCGCAGCACCTCGTCCCGATCGGCGAAACGGCCCGTCGCCAGGAGCGCGTCGACAAGGGCGTCGGCATCCGGGGCGGGCGGCTTAGCGGGGACGAAGGCGTGCATGGCGCAACCTAGTCACGAGCCAAGCCTCTGGCAACGCGATTCCCGTGGCGCCGGCGAACCCTCCCCAGGCGCGCTAGCGACCAGCCAAGCGTCCGGCAGCGCACCTCCCGTGCAGCCGGCGAACTCGCCCCAGGCGCGCGGCGACGGCCGGCATGCTCGCGCGAAGCCGTGCGGTCGGAGGCCCCTCGGGCGCGTCCTCAGTTGAGGGCCTCGGCGGCACAGACGAGGGCGAAGAGCCCGATCACGGCTGTCAATTCCGCCGCTCCCATGAGGAGCGCGGAGCTATCCCCGGCCAGATAGGCGAGGGTTCCGAAAACGAAGGTCATCACGGCGGCCCAGACGGTCATGGGCTCCTCCTCGACGAGCTTGTCTATGCGTCGTCCGGCGAGGCAACGCCGAACCTGGAATTCGGTTCCGGACGGGGGCCGAATTTTTTATCGGCCGGTGCGCGCCTCGAAAACCGCATGGCGGGCCCAATCCGATTCTTCGGCGCAACCCTTTGTTCAAGGATCCGGCTCAACCTAGTCCGGACGGGCAGAAGCGCCCGCACCGACGGGGCAGAAGGCACATGGCAGGGGTCGCGAGCGTCGAGCCGACGGGGGATCCGACCCTCGACGCCCTTCTGGGCGGCGTGCGCTGGGATGCGTCGGCGCTCACCTACAGCTTTCCGACGAGCGGCGCCTTCTACGGGGCCTCCTATGGGGTCGGCGAGGCCGAGAACGGGTTCGAGCCTCTCCTGGCCGCCCAGCAGAGCGCGGTGAGGGCCGTGCTCCAGACCTTCGCGGAGGTCGCCAACCTCGCCTTCGCCGAGATACCCGAGACGCTGACCCAGCACGCGGATCTGCGCTTTGCCCGGTCCCTCGAACCGGGCACCGCCTGGGCCTACTACCCCCATCCGGCTCCCGAGGGCGGCGATGTGTGGTTCGGGCATGGGCGCACCTGGTACGACGCGCCCCGGCTCGGCAACTACGCCTACGCGACGATCCTGCACGAGATCGGCCATGCCCTGGGGCTGAAGCACGCGCACGAGGTGGACGGCGCGTTCGGGGCCATGCCCTTCGCGCAGGATTCCACGGAATACACGGTGATGAGCTACCGCTCCTATGCGGGAGCCTCCACCACCAGCGGCTATCCGAACGAGACCTGGGGCTTTGCCCAGTCGCTCATGATGCACGACATCCGTGCCCTGCAGCACATGTATGGGGCGAACTACGCGACGCGGCCCGGCGACACGGTCTATGCCTGGAACCCCTGGACCGGCGAGATGAGCGTCGACGGAATCGGGCGCGGCGCGCCGGGAGCGAACCGGGTCTTCTCGACCGTCTGGGACGGCGGCGGCAGCGACACCTACGACTTCTCGGCCTATGGGACGGCGCTCGCCGTCGATCTGCGCCCCGGGGCCTGGAGCGTGACCGATCCGTTGCAGCGGGCGCGGCTCAATGCGGGCGGCACGGAGCGCGCCGCCGGGACCGTCGCGAACGCGCTTCTGCCGGAGGGCGACGAGCGCTCCCTCATCGAGAACGCCATCGGCGGCGGAGCGGCGGACAGCCTCACGGGCAACGACGCCGCGAACCGCCTCGTGGGCGGAGCGGGCGGGGATCAGTTGCAGGGCCTCGGGGGCGCGGACACGCTCGACGGGGGCGACGGTTCGGACGCGGCCCTCTATGCCGGTGCCGCGGCGGATTACAGCTGGGTCGTCCTGCCGGATGGCAGCGTGCGCGTGACGGATGGCCGTGGCGGCTCTCCCGAGGGGATCGATCTCCTGCGCAGTGTCGAGGTGCTCGTCTTCTCCGACAAGGCGGTGTCGCTCGCCGGCGCGCCCGTGTCCTGGACGCCGGTGGAGCCCGGCCGCATCCCGCAGGCCCCGAGCGCGATCCTGGTCGAGGGAGGCACGGTTCAGGAGCTCGCCCCATCCGGCACCGTGGCGGCGCGCCTCGCGGCGCTCGACGAGGACCCGGGCGAGACCTTCACCTATCAGCTCCTCGACGATGCGGGCGGGCGCCTCGTCCTCGTCGGCGATGCGATCCTCGTGGCGGACGGCCTTCGCCTCGACCACGAGCAGGCGGCGAGCCTTTCCGTGCGCGTGCGCGCCACCGACAGCGCCGGCCTGTTCGTCGACCAGACGATCACGCTCGCGGTCGCGAACACCGATCCCGAGATCGCGGTCGGACGCGCGGCGGCGGATACCTTCATCGGCGGGGCGGGGCGGGACGCGTTCCGTGGGCTCGGCGGAGTCGACCGGCTGCAGGGCGGGGCGGGCAACGACCGGCTGGCGGGCGGTGCCGGCGCCGATATCCTCACCGGCGGCACGGGCCGTGATGTGTTCGTCTTCGATACGAAGGCGACCCGCGGCTCCGCCGACACGATCCGCGACTACCGGGCCGTGGACGATGCGATCCATCTGGACAATGCGGTGTTCAAGGTGGGCCGCGGCTCGCCGGATCGGCCGCTCGCTCTCGCGCCGCATCTCTTTCGCGCCGGCCCCGTGGCGGAGGATGCCAACGATCGCATCGTCTATAACCGCGCGACCGGCGCGCTCTTCTACGATGCGGACGGCACCGGCGCTGCGGCGGCCATCAAGATCGCGCAGTTCAAGGCGGGCCTCGGACTCGGCGCGGGCGAATTCCTGGTGATCTGAATTCCGAAGCTCGGAGCGGGGGGCAGTGCCGGCGCCGACGAAGTCCTGGCGAATTGAACCCCATCGGCGCAGGGCGAACTCGGCTCGGTGCGGGCGCGTTCCTTGTGATCCGACGGGCTCCGCTCCCTAACGCGCCACCCGCGCGCAGAGGGCGACGAGGACGCAGAGCCCCGCGACGCCCAGGAGCGCTGCGCTGAGCGTCGTGAGCTCCGCCGCCAATCCGATGGCTGCCGGGCCTGCGAGGAGGCCCGCATAGCCGACCGTGGTGACGGCGGCCATGGCGACGCTCGGCGACATGCCGGGCAGGCGGCCGGCGGTGCTGAAGAGCACGGGCACGATGTTCGAGGCGCCGATTCCGACGAGGGCGAAGCCCAGCATGCCGACAAGCCCGGAGGGCGCCAGGACGGCGAGGACGAAGCCCATGGCCGCGATGAGGCCGCCCCAGCGCAGGATCGCCCGCGGGCCGACCCGCGCCGTGATCCGGTCGCCGAAGAGGCGCCCCGCCGTCATGGCGAGCGAGAAGGCCGCATAGCCGAGGCCCGCCTGGCCTATATCGAGCCCACGCGAGAAGCGCAGGAACACGGCGCTCCAATCGAGCACCGCGCCCTCCGCCAGGAAGGCGATGAAGCACAGGAGCCCGACCGGCAGGACCGAGCCCCGGGGGAGGGCGAAGGTGTGCCGCTCCGAGCCGTCCCGGTCCGCCTCGCGCGAGAGGAAGCCCGGCCCCTGCGCCACGAGGATGATCGCCAGGACCACGCCGATGGCGACGGTCGCTCTCACGAGATCGACATCGAAGGCGAGAAGCGCGCTCATGCCGAGCGCACCCACCAAGCCGCCCGCGCTGTAGAGCCCGTGAAAACCAGACATGAGCGGACGCCCGGCCTGACGCTCCACCACGACGGCATGCGCGTTCACCGCCACGTCGATGGCTCCGAGCGCGGCTCCAAAGAGCACGAGAGCGAGGGCGAGGAGGAGGATCGTCGGCGCGACGAGGAGGAGCGGCAGCGCCAGGCAGCTCAGGAGCCCGCCGACCAGCATCACCGGGCGCGTGCCGTGGCGGTGGATGAGAAAGCCCGCCACCGGCATGAACACCATGGCGCCCCCGCCGATCCCGAGGAGAAGGAGGCCGAGCGTCCCGTCGTCCAGCGACAGCTTGCTCTTCACCACCGGGACGAGCGGCGCCCAGGCCGCCACCGCAAGGCCGAGGACGAGAAAGACGAGCCGCGTCGCGCGCGCGGCGGCGCGCAGGCGCCCGGCTTCCGCGCGCAGGCGCCCGGCTTCGGCGGTCTGGAGCGCCGCATCGGCTGGGCGGGCCGCGTCGGGCTCGAGGGAGGTGGGGAGACTCATGGGCGGGGAATCGTTTGTCCGTGGCGGCCTCCGGTATCACGGGGCCGCCCCAGGAGCATTGGTGCGAATCGATCGACGTGGCAGCGCGACTCCGTTCGTCGGGATGGGGCGATGCGAAACGCGCGGACCGAAGCGCCGCACGCATCGACCGATTGAGGAGCGTTGCCGAGCCGGTGCCAATGCGCGCGGGCGAGCGATGTTCCGACGAAGCGCCACAGGTGCCCTGTCCGTCCGGTTCGGCGCAGCCTCGCGAGGCGGCGGAGGCCCCTCCATTTGGAGAGGGAATTGTGCAATGCTATTCTTTTGAATTGCAGATGAACGAAGACGGTGGCGAAGGATTTTTCGCATGATGGGGGTGGCCCTCCCCATTCAGAGAGTATTTCTTGAGATATGACGTCATTCTTCTCGCTTGTATTCTAAAGGTATTCTGTTCGTTCCAGCTTTGATCGTCTGAAAACGTGATACTATTCTATCAACATCTCCAAAACGGAACGTTCGGCGAACGGCTTGGCTCTGACCGCCGAGACCGATCTTCGATGCCGGTCGGGAGCTGAGGCTCGCTTTACCGCGCCGGCCGGTCCCGCCCCGCATCACCGCGTCCGCTGGTTCCGCCCCATGGTTGGGGCCCTGCCTGTGGCGCGGGACCCGGCCACGTCTCGACATTCATCGAGCGCGCCTGTCCGTCAGGCCTTGTTCCACCCTGAGGATGCCCTTGGCGAGGAGGCGTGTTGATGCGGTTGGACGGCGTGTGGCTGGCCCGGTGGCCCCCAGCGGCGGCCAGCTCCATAGGATCCGTGGCGGGCAAGACCTGGAGCCGGTGAGGGGCGTATCCTGTCGTCCGGGTTTGCGCCCCATCGCGCGAACGTTAGTCTGTTCTGGCGTTCTGTTAGTAAATCATGCAAATAGGAAATAAATATTCAGCACGCTGTAACATCCAAAGCAGATGCCCCCTATAAATAGGGAGGTATTCTGGTGGCGATATCACAAAACAGTCGAAGTTAGCCTGACGATCCGTTTATGTTCATCGTTTGTTCTGATAGTTCTGCTACACTATTCTGTGTTGATCTGGAAACTAGAACATAACGACAACGAGCTCGACCGGTGCCGCAGCGACCCTTCGGTGCCCTGTCCGGTCGCCTTGAACCGCCGGAAAAGCCAGGAAAACGGCACCTGAGGGAAGCCGGCGCCGCCGTCCCGGGAGCGTGGTGTGTGGGCTAGGCGGCGTGGCGGCGCTGCCCCGCTCGCTCAACCCTAAATTTAGCATTCCGTTTGCAAGACATTCGCACAATCCTTGCCCCGGAGCCTATCGCGGCGCGCCATGCCCATGTGCGGCGGCGCACGGATGTGCAGGCGCCCGGCCCCGCTGTCCGCCCAGGGACCAGGGCCGACTCGGCGCAACCTCTTGCGGCGCCGTCCCTTTCTGCATTCACCCGCCCCTGGGCGACCCGCCGGGACGGCCACGCTCGCGGTGCCGTCCCGCACAGGATCGTCGGCGGCTTTGCCCGACAATGCCAGGCATCACGGTTCGACCCCCGGGGCGGGGCGGGCCTGGGCGAGCGCTTGCGCCTGCCCAACGGCGGTTCCGGCGGACGGCGCATGCATCGTCCGTCGAGCCCGCCAGTGACGGCCCTGCGGGTCGCCGAACAGGCGCCCGCCCGATCAACCGCTTGGACTCGATGAGGGTGGAGACCATGCTCTTCATAACCGATCCGACAGGTCACGCCGGCGCTGCGGCCCGGGCGCGACGCCCAATCGCGGCGGAGCCGCGGCGAGCCGGTCGCCCGGCGCCCACGCGGCTCCCGCGACTGGGGGCCTGGCCCGACGCGGCGCTCGCCGCCTTGGCGCTCGGGCTTGCCGCCGGGGCGGGATCGGCCGCGCTCCTCGCCGCCGGGCTCGTCCATCTTGCGGCGGCGCGGCCGAACCCGGGCGGCCGCATGGGCGCCGTCACGGGCATCGCCGGCCTTGCGGCGGCCGGTGGAATCGTCGCGTTCGCCCTCGATGGGTTGCTCGCCGGCCGGGTGCCCGATCCGGTGCCCGTCGCAGGCTTCGCGCTCCTCTCCATCGCCGGCGCGGGGCTCGGCCCCGATGGCATTCCGCTCGAGGAACGGCTCGTTCTTGCGGTCGCCCTTCTCGGATCGGCGGCGCTCGGCTTCCTGACCGGCTCCGACGCGCCGGATTTCCTCCTCGCCATCAATCTCGCGGCGCTCGTCGCGCTGGGCTGCCTGCCATCGACGGAGGCTCCGGAGCCGCGCGGCCCCGACCTCACGGGCCGCCCTTTGCGGAACGCCCCTCGCTTCCTCGCCGCCACTCCACGGGAAACTGTCCAATGACCAAGACCGTCCTCGCCTTTGCCCGCCGCGCTGGAGCGAATGAGCCCCCGGCCTGGCCCGCCATGGAGGGCAATCCTCTCGCCTCGATCCATCCGCTCCCGCCCGTGTTCGGCGCCCCGTCCGCCTCCCGTCCTGGATCCTCGCCAAGCCCCATGTCTCCATCCGCTCCCGCGCCGATTCTCTCCGATGCCGACTGGAGGGCGCTCAAGGCCGCTCTCGACCGCGTTCGGTCCGGCACCGGCCGGCCCTTCACTGAGGAGCGCATGACGCTCGAGGCCGTGCTCTGGCGCCATCGCGCCGGCGGCCGCTGGCGCGAGGTTCCGCCCGCCTTCGGCCCCTGGTGGCGCGCCGCGCAGCTGCACTACCGGTGGGCCAAGACGGGTCTTTGGACCAAGCTTCGGGCGGCGCTCATCGAAGCCGGCCGGGTGGATCTCGCCGAGCATTTCGCGTGGGATTCCGGGAGCGGGGAGGGCTGATCATCGGCCATCCATCCGTGGCGGCACCGTCGGATTTCAGGCGCCTGTCCCATCCTCCCCGAGGATGGGACGGGAGGAGCGCGAGACGTCAGCCGAAACCCCCTTGACACCGTCACGCTCCTAGAGTACAAAACAAGAACACTGACGAAGTGTAGCTGATGCGGCCGACGCATCGGCGACCCTGACGAGACCTCACCGCCTCCGGCCCCGCCGAGGCGGTTTTTTCGTGTCCGAACGGCGTGGCTCGGCCGGTTCTCCCATCGTCGAGCGGATCTTCGTCCCGCGATGATGCGGCCCGATCCCGTCCCCGTTCTTTCATCGTCGAACGCACAGGAAGGTGGCTCATGGAGGCTCGCGCTGTCAGCGAGGCTGCGATGGTGCGCGCGCGGCATGCATTCGAGCATGAGCGCGAGCGCACGCTCGGGGAGATCGCACGCACGGAACTCGGCGTCTCCCCCCGCACCTTCAGGAATTGGCGGCGGCAATGGAGATGGCCGCCGCGGGCCCAGTGCGTTGCCGCTTCGCAGCGGGTGGCGAGGCGCACGGCGCTCGGAATCGAACTTGCGCAAGCCGCCGTGCCGCTCGCGGCGTTGCAGGCGGCGGTCCCGCCCGAGGACGAGGGGCCGGCGGATCGGGCCGCCATCGCGGCGCGGCTCGCCCGCGCGGTGCGCGCGCAGCTCGATGGGTTCGCGCCCGCCGACGCCGCCGATCCCGAACGGGCGGCCCGCACGCTCGCCTCTCTCGTGAAAACGCTCGGTGCCGCCGATGCCCTCGCGCGGCAGGGAGAAGGACGCCCGCATGACGACGAACCCGACGATGGCGCGCCCCGCTCCCTCGAGGAGCTTCGACAGGAGCTTGCGCGCCGTCTTGAGCGCCTCGTTCAGGACGAGGATCTGGAGCGAGATTTCAGCTTCCCTGACCCGGCGGGAGTTGGAAACCCTGATTGAATCCTGGTCGGTGTCCGGCCGCTTCTGGCAGGTCTACCCTGGCACCCTCGACTACCGCTTTCCCTGGCGCGTGCGCCCGCAATGGCTGCTCGTCGGCGGGCGCGGCACGGGCAAGACGCGCACCGGCGCCGAATGGGTGAGGGGCCTTGCGGCCGCCGACCCCGACATCGCCCCCGAGGGCGTGGGGCGCATCGCGCTGGTGGGCGAGACATTGGCCGACGCGCGGGGCGTGATGGTGGAGGGGCCGGCCGGCATACTCGCCTGCTATGCGCGCCGCTCCGAGCGGCCCGTCTGGTCGCCTTCCTTACGCAAGCTCGAGTGGCCCAACGGCGCGGTCGCGCATGTGTTTTCCGCAGAGGATCCGGACAGCCTGCGCGGGCCGCAATTCGAGGCCGCCTGGTCGGACGAGCTCGCCAAATGGCGGCACGGGCAGGAGACCTGGGACATGCTCCAGTTCGGCCTTCGCCTCGGCACCCATCCGCGCCAGCTCGTCACCACCACGCCGCGGCCGATCCCGCTGCTGAAGCGCCTCATGGCGGATCCCAACGTGGCGGTGAGCCGGGCCCGCACGGCGCAGAACGCCGAGAACCTCGCGGCAAGCTTTCTCTCCGCCGTCGAGGCCCGCTACGCCGGCACCCGCCTCGGGCGTCAGGAACTCGACGGGGAGATGGTGGAGGACCGGGCGGATGCGCTCTGGTCGCGGGCCGTGCTGGAGGATGGCCGCGTCGCGGCGGCGCCCCCGCTCCGGCGCATCGTGGTGGCGGTCGATCCGCCGGCCACCGCATCGGCGCGCGCCGATGCCTGCGGGATCGTGGCCGCGGGCCGCGACGAGGCGGGCGGGGCTTACGTGCTGGCGGACGAGACCCTGCAGGGCCTCAAGCCCACAGAATGGGCGGAGCGCGCCATCGCGCTCTATCGGCGGCTGGAGGCCGACGCGCTCATCGTCGAGACCAACCAGGGCGGCGACATGGCGCTCGCCGTGCTGCGTCAGGTCGATCCGGCGGTGCCGGTGACGCGGGTCCATGCGACCCGCGGCAAGTATCTGCGCGCCGAGCCCGTGGCGGTGCTCTACGCGCAGGGCCGGGTGCACCATGTGGGCGCCTTCCCGGCCCTCGAGGACGAATTGTGCGATTTCGGCCATGGCGGCCTGTCCACCGGCCGCTCCCCCGACCGCCTCGATGCCCTCGTCTGGGCGCTCACGACCCTATTGCTCGACGAGCGCCCGGTGCCGCGCGTTCGGGTGCTGTGAGAGCGTGCCTCAGGCCCGGTCGGCCGAATAGTGCCCCGCGTCCGCACCCGTCCCCAACATCGTTGCGTGATTTATCCCGGAGACCCCGATGCCGAACGCTTTCTCCCGCTGGTTTCGGAGCGCGCCTTCGCAGACCAAATCCGCCCATTCGCCCCCCGTCTTCACCCTCTACGACGGAGGCCGCCCGGCCTGGACGTCGCGCAATTACGCGGCGCTCGCCCGCGAGGGTTTTCAGCGCAACGCGGTGGTGCATCGGGCCGTGCGGCTCGTGGCCGAGGCGGCGGCGTCCCTGCCGCTGACCCTGCTCGATCGCGGACAGGCGGTCTCCGCCCATCCGCTGCTCGCGCTTCTCGCCCGGCCCAACCCGCGCGAGGGCGGGCAGCGCTTTCTGGAGGGCGTCTACGGGCATCTTCTCGTCTCGGGCAACGCTTATCTCGATGCGGCGCTGGTGGACGGCGCCCCGCGGGAATTGCACGCCCTGCGTCCCGACCGGATGCGCGTGGTGCCGGGGCCGGACGGCTGGCCGGTGGCCTACGAGTATCAGGTCGGCTCCGAGACCTTGCGCTATCGGCTCGGCGTCGAGGGCGTGCAGCCGCTCCTGCATCTCACGCTCTTTCATCCGGCGGACGATCATTACGGCCTCTCGCCCATGGAGGCGGCCGCGACCGCCCTCGACATCCACAACGCGGCGGGCGCCTGGAACAAGGCGCTTCTCGACAACGCGGCGCGCCCCTCCGGCGCCCTGGTGGTGCAGGGACAGGCGCTCGCCGGCGACCAGGTGGACCGTCTCAAGCGCGAGCTCGACGAGAGCTACCAGGGCGCCGCCAATGCGGGCCGGCCCATGCTGCTCGAGGGTGGCATCGACTGGCGGCCGCTCTCGCTGACGCCGAAGGACATGGATTTCGTGGAGGCGAAGGCTGCGGCCGCCCGCGAGATCGCGCTCGCCTTCGGCGTGCCGCCGCTGCTGCTGGGCCTCTCCGGCGACAACACCCATGCGAATTACGCAGAGGCGAACCGCGCCTTCTACCGCCAGACCGTGATCCCCCTGGCGCGCCGCACCGGCGAGGCCCTGGCCCATTGGCTCTCGCCGGCCTTCGGCGAGAGCCTCGCCCTCGAACCCGATCTCGATGCCATCGAGGCGCTGGCGGCCGAGCGCGAGAGCCTCTGGCGCCGCGTCTCCGCGGCCGCGTTTCTCACCGACGAGGAGAAGCGCGAGGCGGTGGGCTACGGCCGGCGGTCCTAATCCGCATCGCGCGTGTCCGGGCGCAACGGGAGCGCCTGAGGACAGGGCAGGGGGCTACCCGTCGGCAGCCTTGATCCGCATCGCCCGCGTTCGGGCGCAAGGAGAGCGCCCATGCCCATCGAGCAGGTGACCCAATCCGTGATCGAGCGCGGCGACCTCGCGCATCTTGCCCTGTTCGTCTGGGCCTGCGGCGCATCCTCGCTGGTGGTCATGACGCTCCGCGACCTCTCGGCCGCGAACCGCCGCTTCGACGATTTCGTGCGCGAGCTGGCGCGCTTCAACACGCGCCATAGCGACGATTCCCAACAGTGAAAGGAGATTCCATGAGCCGCGCCCCCCGCTCCGGCACGCGCACCACGCGAAAGCCGAAGGCGCAGACCCCGCGCCCCGCCCTCGTCTTCCGCGACTTCGTGCGACAACTCGAAAGGCTTGACGGCAAAGCCGGCTCCCGAGGGAGCGACCGATGACGGCCGCGCCTCTGGCTCGCGAGGTGAAGCTGTTGGCGAACGCTCTGGCGGCCGACGAGGCCGGCACGTTCGAGGGCTATGCGAGCCTCTTTCACGTGCCGGATCTCGGCCGCGACGTGGTGATGCCCGGCGCTTTCGCGGCGAGCCTCAAGGCCCGCGGGGCCGCTGGGATCCGCCTCCTGTGGCAGCACGATCCGGCCGAGCCGCTGGGGCGCTGGCTGAGCCTCGCCGAGGACGGAACGGGCCTCAAGGTCCGCGGCCGCCTCAACCTCGGCGTCGCCCGCGCCCGGGACATCCACGCGCTCCTGCGGGAGGGCGCCGTCGACGGCCTCTCCATCGGCTTCAAGGTCGAGCGCGCCCGGTTCGAGCGCCCGACGCGCCTGCGCCGCCTGGAGCGTCTCGACCTGTGGGAAATCTCCCTCGTCACCTTCCCGATGCTCCCCGGCGCCCGCGTCGCCACCGTGAAGGGGCAGGGGCTGGCGGGGGCCATCCGCGGGGCTGCGGCGGCCCTCGGTTGAGAGCGACGCCGCCGACCTTTTCCAAGCCCGCCATCCCGGCGGGCCTTTTTGTTGGGACCGATGCATGACCATTCAGTGGGAAACCAAGGCCGTGACCGATGACGTGGGGGCGGCGTTCGACGAGTTCGCCCGGGCCTTCGAGGCCTTCAAGGAAACGAACGACACGCGGCTCTCGCAGATCGAGACCCGGCTCACCGCCGATGTGGTGACGGAGGAGAAGCTGCAGCGGATCGACGTGGCGCTCGACGATGCCAAGCGGCGCATGGATCGCCTCGCGGTCGAGCGCGCCCGCCCGCCGCTTAGCCTTGCGGAGCCTGCCAGGGACCCGGCGCTCGCGGAGCACAAGGCGGCTTTCCAGGCTTACATGCGCTCCGGTGAGGCCGCGGGCCTCAAGCGGCTGGAGGAGAAGGCGCTCTCGGCGGGTTCGGGGCCGGATGGCGGGTATCTCGTGCCCGAGAATGTGGAGCGCGAGGTGCTGCGGCGGCTCGCCGTGGTGTCGCCGATCCGCTCCATCGCCTCCGTGCGGGTGATCTCGGGCGGCCAATACAAGCGGGCCTATTCGACCACGGGCCCGGCGTCGGGCTGGGTGGGCGAGACCGCGCCGCGGCCGCAGACGGCGGCGCCCGCGCTCGCCGAGATGAACTTCCCGGCCATGGAGCTCTACGCCATGCCGGCCGCCACCCAGACGCTGCTCGACGATGCGGTGGTCGACGTGGACCAGTGGATCGCCGACGAGGTGGAGACCGCCTTCGCCGAGCAGGAGGGAGCGGCCTTCGTGAACGGCGACGGGGTGAACAAGCCGAAGGGCTTCCTCGCCTCCGACATCGTGGCCGAGGACAACTGGCAATGGGGCCGGCTCGGCGCCATCAGGACCGGCACGAACGGAGCTTTCGGCGGCACCGGCGCGTCGGATCTCTTCGTCACGATGATCTATGCCCTGAAGAGCGGCTATCGTCAGAACGCCTCCTTCGTGATGAACCGCAAGCTCCAGAGCACGATCCGCAAGTTCAAGGACGGGCAGGGCAACTACCTGTGGGCGCCGCCCGCCACCGCCGGCCAGCCCGCGACGCTCATGGGCTTTCCCGTGGTCGAGGCCGAGGACATGCCCGACATGAGCCCGAACAGCCTCTCGGTGGCCTTCGGCGACTTCCGTCGCGGCTATCTGGTGGTCGACCGGGCAGGGGTGCGCATCCTGCGCGATCCCTTCACGGCGAAGCCCTACGTGCTGTTCTACACCACGAAGCGCGTCGGTGGCGGGGTGCAGGACTACGCGGCGATCAAGCTGCTGCAATTCGCGGCTTGAGCGTCCGGCTCCGGGAAGGGTGGGGGCGGTCGCCCTCACCCTTCGCTCCGACCTCTCCCTTCGGGGGAGAGGTCTCCGGCGCTACTTTCGCATCCAGGCGGCGTTGGGCACCTGGCGGCCCGCCATGGGGATGGTTTCGGAGAAACGGTTGAGGGCTTCCGTGCCCTCGAGGATCCAGCGCACGTTCTCGGCCACCGGCGTGACGGCCGTGAGGCCGCCGCAGGCGGTGACCTCGCGGGCGTTGAGGGCGCCGCTCGACCAGCTCACGATGCCGAGGAGCTGGCGCCCGTCCGCGGACAGGATCGGCCCGCCGGAATCGCCCCGGCAGGCGCCGGCGCCCGTGGTCTCGGCGAGGCGCTCGGCATCGGCCACCACGAGGACGCGGTTCATCACCTGCATGGGCCCTAGGGAGAGAAGGCTCGTCTGGCGCAGCGTGCGCGCCGTGCGCTTCTGCCCCTCGGCGACGACGCCGAAACCCGCGAGCATCACCGACGTTCCGGTGCCGACGCGGCCCGCATCGTCGGGGGCCAGCGCCGCGAACTCGGCGCCGAGCGGACGCTCAAGCTTGAGGATGGCAAGATCGATGCCGGGCTGCGTGCGGGGCGTCGTGCCCGGCACGAAGGAGGGGTGCACCGCAGCCGCGATGGCCTTCAGGGCCCGCGGGCGGAAGGTGCGGTCCACGGCGACCACCCGGTAGGTGGCCTGCTCGGTCACGCAATGCGCCGCGGTGAGCACGAGGTCGGGGCCGATCACGGCGCCGGAACAGAGCTCGCCCTTCGAGCTTTCCACTCGCACCACGGATTGCCTGACCCCGTTCGGGTCGCGGGTCACCTCGCCGCGAACCACCGCCTGCGCTGGTCCAGCAAGGGTAAGCGACAGGGCGATGAGTGGGAGGACGCGCATGAGCGGAACTCTAGGAGCTTGGGTGTTGCCTCAGCAAGGCAAGCGCGAGCTGGGGGCGAAGGTTCCACAGCGATTGTGAACGCCGCGGTCGCAGGGGCGCCGCGACGGCTCGATGCGGCGCGAGAATCCCCTGTAAGCCCGACCAGGCCAACATGGAACTCCTGCGCCGCAATGCCCGCGCGCCGGATGCGCGGCGTCACTGCCACGCGGCCGTCCGCCCCCAGCCCGCGAGCGTGCGGTCGATCCAGTCGCGCTGCGGCCCGAGGAGGATGCCCTGCGTGAGGGCGCCGCAGGCGCGGCCCTTCGCGCCGGTGGACCAGGTGGTCACCGCGAACACCGCTTCCCCGAGGATGAGCGGCCCGCCCGAGTCGCCCTGGCACGCGCCCGACCCGCCGCCCTCCGCCCAGAGCAGGAGGCGGCTCGGCCCATAGGGCTCCACCACCCGAAGCGCGGCCGTGCGGAACGTGCCGGATGAGCGCGCATCGCCCTCGCGAACGACGCCGTAGCCGCCGATCGTCAAGGCGGCGTCCCGGCTTGGTGCCGTCGGCGTCAGCGTCGCGGTTTCGAAACGCGGCGGCAGGGGCTCCCTGAGGCGCACCAGGGCAAGGTCGATGGAGCGGCGCCGGGCCTCCACGGCCTTGGCATCGTAGCCCGGATGCACCGCCTTCGCGGCGGGCTCCACCAGCACCGGCTGGCCGTCCTCGCCGCGCCAATGGACCCGGTGCTCCGCGGCGCCGCTGGCGCAGTGGCCGGCGGTCAGCACCGCGTCCCGGGCCACCACCACGGCGGAGCACACGCCGCCATTCGACGACAGCACCATCACGCTCCGGCGGGCGAGGGGACTCGCGCCGCCCTCCTGCCCGCCCACGATCGCGGCCGCCGGACTCGCCGCAAGGGCGAGCAGCAGGGCCGCCCAACCAACATTCGTCATTCGCTCACCCGGGATCCTCATATGCACCCGATACTCATCGACGGCCCCGCCGTCGAGCCCGTCACCCTGCCCGAGATGCGGGCGTTCCTGCGCCTCGACACGGAGGCGGAGGACAGCCTCGTCGCCGGGCTCGTCAAGGCCGCGCGGCTCCTCGTGGAGGCCTCGTCGCGGCGGATCCTGGTGCAGCAGCGCTGGCGCCTCGTCCTCGACCGCTGGCCCACGGGCCGCCACGTGCACCTGCCGCTCTCCCCATTGATCGCGGTGGAGCGCATCCGCGTGAAGCTCTCCGCGACCGAGATCGTGGAGTTGGCCGCAGCAGCCTTCGCGGCGGAGGCCGCGGCCGATCCGCCGCGCATCGCGGTCGGGGCCGATGCGCCGGAGCCGGGCGTCGCCCGGGGCGGCATCCTCATCGATGTCAGCGCCGGCTACGGCCCGGCGCCCGACGCGGTGCCGGAACCCTTGCGGCTCGCGATCCGCCTCGTCGCGGCGCGCTGGTTCGAGAACCGGGGCGATGTGGCGGGCGAGCAGCGCCTGCCGCCCGAGGCGCTCGCCCTCGTCACGCCCTACCGGAGGCTGCGCCTGTGAGGATCCAGCTCTTTCCCCGGCCCCTCGCGCCGCCCCGCCGCATCCCGCTTCCTCCCGCGAGGCCCCGCCCGATGAACGAGACCGCCCGCACCCCCATCGGCGCCCTCTCGCGCCGCTTCGTGCTCGAAGTGCCCCTCGAGAGCCCGGACGGGTTCGGCGGCGTGATGCGCAGCTTCGCGCCGGGCCCCGCGCTCTGGGGCGCGATCCGCCTCGTTGCCGGCGAGGAGCGCCTGCGCGCCGACCGGCCGGAGCAGGCGGTGACCCATCGGGTCACGCTCCGCTACCGGGAGGGGGTCACGGCCGCCATGCGGCTTGCCCTCGGCCCGCGCCGCTTTGCGATCCGCACCGCGTCGGACCCGGACGGATCGCGGCGGGAAATCGTGTGCCTCGTCGAGGAGCTGAGCCCATGAGCGGCCCGATCCTGGCGCTGCGCGCCGCGATCCTCGCGCATCTGCGGGGCGACGGCGAGCTTGGCGCCCTGATGGGCGGGCAACTGCGTCTCCACGACGAGCCGCCCCGCGCCGCCGAGCCCGTCTACGGGGTGTTCGGCGACGTGCGCGCGGAGGATTGGTCCACGGATCTCGACCGCGGTCACCGGCAGGAGGCGACGATCCGGGTCTGGGCCCGGGAGGGCAGCGCCCGCTCGGGGCTTCTCGCCGCGGAGCGCATGAGCCTTCTCCTCCACGACGCGGCGCTGGCGCTGAACGGCCACCGTCTCGTCAGCCTTCGCGTCTCCGCCATCGCGGCCGCGAAGGACGAGCGCAGCAATCTTACCCGCGCGACCCTCACCCTCGTCGCCGTGACGGAAGTGCTCCCCGTCGCGCCCTGACCAATTCCGTCCTGCCACAAGGCTCCGCGCCTGTGACGGAAGTGCTCCGTCGCGCCCTGACCTCACGCATCACCCTGCAAGGACCCCATCCATGCCCGCCCAAAAAGGCAAAGACCTCCTCGTCAAGATCAGCGACGGCGCCACGGGCTTCGTCACCGTGGCGGGGCTGCGCACGCGCCAGCTCGCCTTCAACGCCGAGACCGTGGACGTGACCCACGCGGAATCCGCCGGGCGCTGGCGCGAACTTCTCGCGGGCGCCGGAGTGCGCCGCGCCGGGATCACCGGCAGCGGCGTGTTCAAGGACGAGGCCTCCGATGCGCGCCTGCGCCAGGTGTTCTTCGACGGGGAGGTGCTGGTCTACCAGATCGTCATCCCCGCCTTCGGGCGGCTCGAGGGTCCCTTCCAGATCACGAGCCTCGAATATCGCGGCGACCATGCCGCCGAAGTGACCTTCGAAATGGCCCTGGAGAGCGCGGGCGCGCTCGCCTTCGTGGCCGCATAGGCGCACGTTCTACGGAGATCCCACATGCCGAACCCCCGCCGCGGCGAGGTGGCGCTCGATCTGGGCGACACCCGCTACACCCTCTGCCTGACCCTCGGCGCGCTCGCCGAACTCGAAGACGCCTTTGCGGCCGAGGACCTGACGGCACTCGCCGAGCGCTTCGGCTCCGGGCGTCTTGCGAGCCGCGACCTCCTTCTGATCCTCGGCGCTGCCCTGCGCGGCGGGGGGCACCCGCTCTGCGATGCCCAAGTGGCGGCACTCCCCCTCGACCGGGGGATCGCGTCCGTGGCCGAAGCGATCGCGCGGCTCCTCGTCACCACCTTCGGGTCCGGGGAGGCGGCCCCGCCCGCACACCCTCCGGTGGCGACGGCTCGTTCCCCTGGGACGACGCCCTGACCTTCGGCCTTGGCGTGCTGCGCTGGAATCCGGACCAGTTCTGGCGCGCCACGCCGCGCGAGCTCATCGCGGCCGCGGGGCTCGCCCGCCCGGCCGGGCGGCCGGACTTGGAGGGAATGATGGCGGCCTACCCGGACGGTGCGTAGCCTAGCCTGCGAGCATCGCCTGGAGGGGCTGATGGCGGCCTGCCCCTATCCGGCGAGCATCTGCGCCAGCTCGTCCTTGAGCTGCACGCGGCGGCGCTTGAGCCCGTCCTCCACGTCCTCGGGGGCGGGCTCGACCCGCGTCTCGATCCGGTGAATGGCCCGGTTCACCTCGTTGTATTCCTCCATGATGCGCGCGAAGCGGCCGCTCGAGGTCTTGAGCTGCGTGATCTTCTCGCGCTGATCCGGGAATTCCTCGGTGATGTCGTGGGGCGTGTTGCTCATGGGACACCTCGTTCATCGTCATGGCGAGAGCGGCCCGCGCACCAGCCGGGCTCATGCTCGCATCTTTCGCTTCGCGTCTCACGGCTCAACGCCCGCGCGCGGGCTCGGTTGCGCCAAAGCTTAAATCCCGGAGCCTCCATGCCCGCCGATTGTCATGAGATCCGCTTTCCCCTCGATGTGAGCCTTTCAAGATGCCGTGTGGCGTAAGCGCCGGTTCGATCGCCATACCCGAAAGTTCAGCTATGCCCGTTGATTTCCACGAAATCCGCTTTCCCCTCGATGTGAGCCTCGGCACCCGCGGCGGCCCCGTGCGGCGCACGGATATCGTCACGCTGGCCTCGGGCCGCGAGCACCGCAACGCGCGCCATGCCCATGCGCGGCGGCGCTACGATGCGGGGCTCGGCATCCGCACGCTCGACGCGCTCCACGCGGTGCTCGTGTTCTTCGAGGAGCGGCGCGGACGCCTTTACGGCTTTCGCTTCCGCGACCGGGTGGACCACCGCTCCGGCCCGCCCTCGCAAGCACCGACGCCGCACGACCAGCGCATCGGCACGGGCGACGGGGCGAACCGCAGCTTCCCGCTCGTGAAGGCCTATGGGGCCGTCCATGCGCCCTATCTGCGCCCCATCGTGAAGCCGGTGGGCGGCACGGTGCGCGTGGCCGTGGCGGGGATCGAGCAGGCGGTGGGCTCCGGCTTCACCTGCGATCCGACGAACGGAATCGTGACCCTCATGACCGCCCCGCCCGCAGGCGCCCCCGTGACGGCGGGCTACCAGTTCGACGTGCCGGTGCGCTTCGACACGGACGAGCTCGACATCGACCTCTCCGCCTTCGATGCGGGCGACGTTCCGAAGGTGCCGCTCGTCGAGATCGTGGTGTAACCGGAGACGGACCATGCGCACTCTTCCGGGCGGCCTTGCCGCGCATCTGCTCGACGGCGTCACCACGCTCTGCCGCTGCTGGCGTCTCATCCGCCGCGATGGGATCGCCATGGGCTTCACCGATCACGACCGCGACCTCAGCTTCGGTGGCACCACATTTGCTGCGCTCACCGGGCTCGAAGCCGCGGAGGCCGAGGCGCAGCTCGGCTTCGCCACCGGGGGCGGGGAGGTGGCGGGCGCCCTCGTCTCGGCAGGCCTCACCGAGGCCGACATCGCGGCGGGGGCCTACGACGACGCGACCGTCGAAGCCTGGCTCGTGAACTGGGCGAACCCGGAGGAGCGGCTTCTCCTCGACGTCACCGCCATCGGCGAGATCCGCCGGGCGGACGGCGCCTTCGTGGCGGAGCTGCGCGGCCTCATGCACCGCTTCGACGAGGAGCGCGGCCGCCTCTACCGCGCCACCTGCGGCGCGGACCTCGGCGATGCGCGCTGCGGCGTGAACCTCGCCTCCAGCCGCTACACGGATGGCGGCAGCGTCACCCGCACGGACGGCGCGCTGACGCTGGCGGCGTCGGGCATCGGTTTTGCGGATGGATGGTGCACGGGCGGGCGCCTCACCTTCACGGGCGGGGCCAATGCGGGCCTCTCCTTCGAGGTGAAGATGCACCGGAAAGTGGGCACCGCGCAGGAATTCGACCTGTGGCAGCGCACGCCGAATCCCATTGCGGTGGGCGACGCGTTCCGCGTGTCGGCCGGCTGCGACAAGCGCCACGCCACCTGCCGCGATACCTTCGCCAACGCCGCGAATTTCCGCGGCTTCCCCCACATGCCCGGCAACGATTTCATCATCCGCATGCCGCGCCAGGGCGAGCCGGGCCTCGATGGGGGCAGCCTGTTCCGGTGAGAAGCGCTTTCAGCGTCTCGTTCCCGGACGGGAGAGTGCAGCGGGGGACCAAGAGCGCCAGCTGCAAACCCTCATCAGCCTCTCCACCTTGGCTCGGCCGCCCCAGCTTACGAGCGAGGGACGTACTCCGTTCCTTTGAACACTGCGCCTTTCGCTTCCATGCAGAGGATGTGAAGGCGTCGCCAGCGAAGCACGGCGATTTCCTCCTCCAGCACATTGATGACAGCCTTGTGAGCTTCGTAGGCGCATTGGAGTTCCGTCTGCTGAGCGGTTGCTTTCGGCAAAGCGGATGTATCGAACAGGAGCCGCTGGCGCGGGGGCGGCGGAACACAAGCCGCCAGCAAAGCGCACCCAGCCCCGATGATAGGAGCCGCCCTCATGACGACGCTGCCACCCGCCAATGGGCTTCTCAGCCCCGCCAAGGACCAAGAGCGCCAGCTGCAAACTCCCATCAGCCTCTCCACCTAAACGGCTTTATTTTGCGTGCCCTTGAAGCGCACACCCCGGGTCTCGACGCAACGGATGTAGAGATTGCGCCAACGCAGATTGGCGATGATCGCCTCGGGCACGTTGATCACCGCTTTGTAGGCTTCGTAGTCGCACTCCTTGTCGATCCGTTCCCACGCACCCTTGGCCAGGCCGCTGGTGTCGAACACAAGCTCCCTTTCCCGCGTCGTGGCAACGCATCCAGCGAAGGCAAGCAGTATCGTTATGGAGGGTAACCTTAGAATGTCGGACCAGAAGCGACCGGAGCAGAACAAGCTGCTCAGCTCAGAAAAAGACCAAGAACGCCAGCTGCAAACTCTCATCAGCCTCTCCGACAAGTTCGGCGAGAGCCTCGCCAACGCGTTTAGTAAGAATGTATCAGAAGGCAAGAAGCTTGGCGATACGCTCAAAGCCGTGCGGCAATCCTTGGTGGAGAGCTCCCTGAGGCTCGCCCTGGCGCCGCTCCAGCTCGCCCTGTCGCAAAGCGTGAAGACCATGATGACGGGGGCGCTGCAGGGCGGAGCTCAAGGCAACGGGCAAGGCGCCGCGTCCGCGGCGCCACTCGAGCTCGGCAAGATCGTCGGCAGCCTCTTCAGCTCGCTCTTCGGCGGCGGAGGCGGGGCGGCGCCCGCGCCGTTCGCGCAAGGAGGCGTCATCTCCCGCGGAGCCGTTCTGCCCTTCGCGCAGGGCGGCGTCGTGGGCGCGCCCACTTATTTCCCGCTCGGGCGCGGCCTCGGGCTCATGGGGGAGCGCGGGGCGGAGGCGGTGATGCCGCTTGCCCGCGGCCCCGACGGGCGCCTCGGCGTGCGCGGCGGCGGGGGAGGGCGCCCGGTCTCCGTGAATGTGAGCATCGCGACGCCGGATGCCGAAAGTTTCCGCCGCTCGGAAGCGCAGGTTTCCGCCGCGCTCGCCCGCGCCGTGGCGCGCGGGCAGCGCGGGATGTGATCGACGATTTCCATCGAACGGACACCCATGCCTCATTCCTCGCTCATCCTCGCCGAGGCCCGGTCCTGGATCGGCACGCCCTATCGTCACCAGGCCTCTCTCAAGGGCGTGGGCTGCGATTGCCTTGGGCTCCTGCGCGGGGTGTGGCGCGGGGTGCTCGGCGGTGAGCCCGAATTGCCGCCGCCCTACGCGCCCGATTGGGCGGAGGCGGGCGCCGACACGCTCATACAGGCCGCGCGCCGGCATCTCGTCCCGCTCGACCATGTGCAGCCTGGCGCCGTGCTGCTCTTCCGCTGGCGCGAGGGCCTCGCCGCCAAGCACTGCGCCATCGCGGCGGGTCCCGGCACGATGATCCACGCCCATGACGGCGCCTCCGTCGCCGAGGTCGCCTACCGACCCTGGTGGCAGCGGCACCTCGCCGGCGTGTTCCGGTTTCCGGAGTAGCGCCTCCGCGCTCTCCGGATCACGGACCGCTGCCACCCTCACCCCTCGCTACGCTCGGACCTGTCCCTTCGAGGGAGAGGGGAGCGTCGGCGCGTCTTGCGCCCCATGCCCAAAGGATTCTCCCATGGCCACACTCGTCCTCCAGACCGTGGGTTCCGCCGTCGGCGGGGCGGTCGCGGGGCCGTTCGGGGCCATGGTCGGGCGGGCGCTCGGGGGGCTCGCGGGAGCGGCCATCGACAACGCGCTGTTCGGCGACGACAGCCCGCGCCATGTGGAGGGGCCGCGGCTCAAGGAGATCGAGGGGCTCGTCTCGCAGGAGGGCGCGCCGATCCCGCGTGTCTATGGCCGCGCGCGCATCGGCGGCCAGCTCATCTGGGCGACGCGGCTCGTGGGGGAGGCGCAGACCAAGACCGAGCGCTCGGGCGCCCAAGGGGGCAAGGGCGGCGGGATGATGGGCGGTGGCCCCAAGACCACCACGACCACCTACGTGTACTTCGCCAATCTCGCGGTGGGTCTGTGCGAAGGCCCCGTCGCCTTCGTGCGCCGCGTCTGGGCGGATGGGCGCGAGCTCGATCTCTCCACCATCACCATGCGGGTCCATGCGGGCCACGAGACGCAGGCCGCCGATCCGCTCGTCGTTGCGAAGGAAGGCGCCGAGAACGCGCCGGCCTATCGAGGCCTGGCCTATGTGGTGTTCGAGCGCCTTCCCCTCGCGCCCTTCGGCAACCGCGTGCCGCAATTCGCCTTCGAGGTCATACGGCCGGGCGACGGGCTCGGCTCCAAGATCCGCGCCGTGTGCCTCATCCCGGGCGCGAGCGAGTTCGGCTACGACACGCTGCCGGTCTCCCAGGTGCTGGGTCTCGGCTCGACGCGGCCCGAGAACCGGCATCAATGGGAGCGCGCCACCGATGTGGCCGCCTCCCTCGACGCGCTCCAGGCCCTGTGCCCGAATCTGCGCCGCGTGTCGCTGGTGGTGAGCTGGTTCGGCGACGACCTGCGGGCGGGCGAATGCACCGTCGCGCCCCGGGTCGACGTGCGCACGAAGACCACCGAGGAGCCCGTCTGGGCGGTGGCGGATTTCACCCGCGCCACCGCAAGGCCGGTGAGCCTTTCGAACGGCGTGCCCGCCTATGGGGGAACGCCCTCCGACGAATCCGTGACGCGGCTCATCAAGGAGTTGAAGCGGCGCGGCCTTCAGGTGGTGCTCTATCCCTTCGTGATGATGGATGTTCCCGCCGGCAACACCCTGCCGAACCCTGCGGGCGGCACGGGCCAGCCGCCCTATCCCTGGCGTGGGCGCATCACCTGCCATCCGGCCCCGGGCGAGGCGGGCTCGCCCGACGGCACCGCGGCAGCCGGCGCGCAGGTGGACCTGTGGTTCACCCGCGCCGCGGGCTTCCGGCGCATGGTGCTGCATTACGCGAACCTCGCGAAAGGCGCGGGCGGCGTGTCGGGCTTCGTCATCGGCAGCGAGCTCGTGGGCCTCACCCGCGTGCGCTCGTCGTCTGGCGTCTATCCGGCGGTGGCGCAGTTGCGCGGCCTCGCCACGGCGGTTCGCGCGGTGCTCGGCGCCGGCACCGATCTCGTCTATGCGGCGGATTGGACCGAGTACGGCGCCCATGTGCTGGGTGGCGGCGCGGAGGTTCGCTTTCCCCTCGATCCGCTCTTCGCGGACCCCGCCATCGACGCGGTCGGCATCGACTATTATCCGCCGATCTCCGACTGGCGCGACGGCCTCGCGCATGCCGATCTCGCGGAGGCGCGAAGCCAGCACGACATCGATTACCTGCGCCGTCGCCTCGGCTCGGGCGAAGCCTTCGATTGGTACTATGCCTCGAACGCGGACCGGCTCGCGCAGCGGCGCACGGCGATCACGGACGGCGCCTACGGCAAGCCCTGGGTCTTTCGGGCGAAAGACCTGGTTTCGTGGTGGCAGAACCCGCACCGGGAGCGCGTCGGCGGCGTCGAGGTGCGCACCACCGCCTGGGTGCCGCAATCCAAACCGATCTGGCTCACGGAGATCGGCATCCCGGCGGTGGACAAGGGGCCCAACGGCCCCAACGTCTTTCCCGATCCCAAATCCTCGGAGAACGCCTATCCGCCGCTCTCCCGCGGCACCCGCGACGACCTCGCGCAGCTGCGAGGGATCGAGGCCATCCTCTCGCGCTTCGACTCGGCGCTCAGGGGCTTCCAGAGCGCCTTCAACCCGGTCTCGGCGGTCTATGGCGGGCGCATGGTCGACCGGGCGAACGTCTATCCCTGGGCCTGGGACGCGCGGCCTTATCCGGCCTTTCCGGACCTGACGAGCGTCTGGGCCGACGGGGGCAATTGGGAGACCGGGCACTGGATCACCGGCCGCGTGGAGGGCATCGCCCTCGACGACCTCGTGGCCGCGATCTGCAAGGATTTCGGCCTGCCCGTCGGCGCGCTGCCCCTCGACGGTTTCGTCGATGGCTACGTGATCGACCGGCCCATGTCCGCACGCGCGGCGCTGGAGCCGCTGGCGCGCCTCTTCGGACTGGATGCGGTCGCCTCCGGCGGCACCGTCACCTGGCGGGGACGTGGCGGACGCGCGGTGCTGGATCTGGCGGACGACGATCTGGTGCTGCCCGAGCGCGATCCGGCGCTCCGTCTCGTGCGCTCCCAGGAGACCGACCTGCCGCATCAGGTGGAGATCGGCTTCACGGACGGGGACGGGGAGTATCGCCGCGCCGCGGTGGCCTCGCGTCGCCTCTCCGGATCGAGCCGCCGCGAGGCGCGGGCGGACGTGGCGGTGATCACGCGGCGGCCCGAGGCGCAGCGCCTCGCCGATGCCTGGCTGCAGGACCTCTGGGCTGGCCGCGAGACGGCGGAGTTCTCGCTCTCGCCGCGCCGCGTGGAGATCGAGCCCGGCGACGTGGTGAGCCTGCCGACGAGCGCCGGCCCGCGCCTGCATCGCGTCACGCGCATCGCCGACGGGCCGGTGCGAAAGGTCTCGACCCGGGCCGTGGAGCCCGCCGTGTTCGAGGCGCCTGGCAGCGCCGTGCCGCGCCCCACGCGCCGCCCCCCGCCGCTCCCGGGCAAGCCGCAGGTGGTGGTGCTCGACCTGCCGGCCGCGGAGGGCGAGCCTGCGGGCCTGCAATACATCGCTGCGGCCGCCGATCCCTGGCCCGGTGCCGTGACGGTTTGGCGCTCCGGCGACGGCGACAGCTTTCGCCCGCATGCGACGCTCGCCATCAACGCGATGATCGGCACGACGCTCAACACGTTGCAGCCAGGGCCCTTGTGGCGCTGGGATCCGGCGGCGGTGCTTCAGGTGCGCCTCTCGGGCGGCGCCATCGCCTCCGTGACGGACGAGGCGGCGCTCGCGGGCGACAACCTCTTCGCTCTGCGCGGGCCCGACGGCACCTGGGAGATCCTGTCCGCCGCGCGGGCGGAGCTCGTGGGCGAGCGCACCTATCGGCTGACCCGTTTTCTGCGCGGCCTTCGCGGCTCGGAATCCGCCGCGCGCCGTCCGGTGCCCGCGGGCGCGCTGCTGGTGCGGCTCGACGAGGCGGTGGTGCCGCTCACGAGCGACCTCGCCGATCTCGGGCGCCCCTGGTTCTACCGCGCCGGGCCGGCGGGCCGCGATCACGCGGATGCGGCGATGACGGCTTTCACGGCGGGTGCGGGCCCGCTGGCGCTCAAGCCCCTCGCGCCGGTGCATCCGAGGGCAAGGCGCGAGGCTGTCGGCATCCGCATCGCCTTCACGCGCCGCACCCGCCAGGGCGGGGACGCGTGGGAGCCCGTGGACGTGCCGCTCGGCGAAGCCGTGGAGCGCTACGAGATCGACATCCTCTCGGGCGGCACCGTGAAGCGCCGCCTCCCCGCGACGGGGCCGCAGGTTCTCTATCCGGCCGCCGACGAACTGGCGGATTTCGGTGTGCCGCAGGCGAGCCTCGTGCTGCGCATCGCGCAGATGAGCGCGACCGTCGGGCGCGGCGATGAGGCCGTCGCCACGATCCGCATCCTTTGAACACGATCGGAGATCTCATGTCCTCGACGCCTCACCTGGCGCTGCCGTTCATCGCGGCCGCGCAGGCCCAGAAGCACGTCACCCACAACGAGGCGCTCGCAGCGCTCGACGCGCTCGTCCATCTCGCCGTGAAGGAGCGGGGCCGCATCGCGCCGCCCGCCACGCCCGCGGACGGCGAGCGCTACCTCGTCGGGTCCGGCGCCACCGGCGCCTTCGCGACGCACGATGGGAAGATCGCCTTCTTCGATGCGGGCCTGTGGCGGTTTTTGGAACCACGCCCCGGCTTTGCGGCCTATGTGGAGGCGGAGGACCGGATCGTCGTGCATGACGGCACCCTCTGGCACGATCTCGGCCATTACAACCGGGACCTCGACGCCATCGACCGGCTCGGGATCGGCACCGCGGCCGATGCGGTGAACCGCTTCGCCGCGAAGCTCAACGCAGCCCTGTTCACGGCCCGCGCGACCGGGGAGGGCGGCACCGGCGATCTGCGGTTCGTTCTCAACAAGGAGACCGCCGGGAACGTGGTGTCGCAGCTCTATCAGCGCGGCTTCAGTGGCCGCGCCGAGGCCGGCCTCATCGGGGACGACGATTTTCGCCTGCGCGTTTCCGCGGATGGCGCGGCATGGCGCGATGCCCTGCGGGTCGAGCGGGGCACAGGCATCGTGTCGTTCCCATGCGGCACGGCCGGTCTCGCTCCCGCCGTGCCCGGGGTCAATCTTCTCATGAACGGCGCCTTTCTGGTGAACCAGCGGAACTTCGCGGGCGGCACCCTCACGGTCGGCGCCTATGGCTACGACCGGTGGCGCGCCGCGTCGGGGCCCTTGTGCACGATCAGCCGGAATGCGGACGGCCTGGTGACCCTGGTCGGCCCGATCGAGCAGATGCTCGACCTTGGCCAAGCGCCGTTCCTCGGCGACAGGCCGAATTTCGCAGGACAGACGCTCTCCATCTCGGTGGAGGATCCCTCCGGCCCGATCCCGGTGCAGATCGGCACCCAGACCGGGACCATTCCCGCGGGCGCCGGCCGGCGTTCGGCAACCCTGACCCTCGGCGCCGGCGAGACCGGTGCCATCGCCGTGAGGCTCCAGCCCACGACGGCCACCACCTTTCGAAAGGCGAAGGTGGAGCTGGGCCCGCCGAGCCCATGGACGCCGACGCCGGCCGATATCGAGCTCATGCGTTGCATGCGCCATTTCCAGGCTCTCCCGACGGCTTTGAACCCGCGCTTCGTCTGCGCGCCCGTTCTGCGCATCGGGGCCGCCACCTTCGAGGTGCCGATCGCCTTCCCGGCCGCGATGCGCGTCGCGCCCACGCTCGCGAGCACGAATCCGGCCTATGCGGGCGGCGCGCCGTTCAACAACCAGTTCTCGATCTACGATCACGCAGCCCAGGCCTGGGTGACAGCCACCGGCGCCGTCACCGTCAGCCTGCCTCATGGCGCCACGTCCCTCGGCACGGTTCTGCGCGTGCAGGCGGGCACGTCCTTCAGCGGCAGCGTGGGGGCGCCCTGCAGCCTCCAGATCGGCGCGACCGCGCAATTCGCCTTCGCCGCCGAGCCCTGAGCCGCCGCATGCAAACGGAGATCCCCATGACCCGCAGCCGTTTTTCCGATGCGCTCGCTTTCGTCCTCGCGGAGGAGGGCGGCTCCGTCGATCACCCCCGCGACCCCGGAGGCCCCACCCGCCATGGTGTCACGCAGGGAACCCTCGCGCGCTGGCGCGGTCGGCCGGTCAGTCGCGAGGAGGTGTGGGCGCTCGGCCCCGCGGATGTGGAGCCGATCTACCGCGCCCTGTATTGGGACGCGGTCGCGGGCGACGCCCTGCCGCCCGGGCTGGACCTCGCGGTTTTCGATACCTCGGTCCATGCGGGTCCCCGCCGGGCCTTGCGCCTGCTGCAGCAGGCGCTGGGGGTGCCGGAGGATGGGCGCATGGGACCCATCACGACGGCCGCGGCCGCCAGCGATCCGCCGGCCGCGATCCGAGCCCTCCTCGCCCGACGTCTTGCCCACCTCAAGACCCTGCCGGGCTGGCCGACCTTCGGCCGTGGCTGGAGCAGGCGTCTCCGGCGCCTGGAACAGGCGGCGCTCGCGCGCGCAACCCCCACCCGACTGGCCATCGCCGGAGGCTCTTCGCAGCAGGCGGCGCCCGGCCGCGCAACCCTCGACCAACCCACGACCACCGGAGAAGTCTCCATGCTCGATACCAAGTCCATCCTGGCCAGCCGCACGGTCTGGGCCAACCTCGTCGGCCTCGCGGCCGTGGCCCTCGGCGCCCTCGGCTTCGATACGAGCGGCCTCGATCCGAGCGCCTTCGCCGAAGCCGCGATCCAACTCGTCGTCGCCTCAAGCTTCATCGCCTCCACAGTCTTTCGCATCGTGGCGACGAGGCAGCTGCTGGGTTAACGGTCATCGCGCCCGGCTTGCGGGTGCCGAATCGGATCGGGGCGCCTCGGAGCGCCCGTCCGGGTCGGCCCCGTACGCAACCTTCTGGCCTGGGCTGCATTCAGCCCCTATTCACCCCCCACAGGGCAGCTTGACCCCATGCGTTTTGGCCTGCTCATCGCAATCGGCGCCCTCCTGGGGGCGGCCTGTGCTCAAGGGGCCTCGGCTCAGGGCGCGCGGGAGCAGGCGCCGCGGGAATGCGTGTCGCCCAGGGAAATGCCTGAAATCGTGGCGGCCAGCGGCGTCGTGGCGCCGGCTGCGGCCATCATGACGGCCCGGCGGCAGGTGCCGAACGCGGACGTGGTCCGGGCCAATCTGTGCTGGAGCGAGCGGGTCCTCGTTTATGTGATCGTCGTCTTGCGCCGGGACGGACGGGTGGTCCATGTGCTGATCGACGGACCCTCCGGTCAGGTGAAGTCGGTCCAGTGATGCGCAACGCAGCCCGCCTCCGGCACGCCCGTCCAGGCGCTGGCGCCGGTCCGGCCACGAGCCCGGCTGTCAAAGGCGCGCGGACAGCGTATGTGTTGACTCACGGGCCGTCGGGCCAGCTGAATTCGGTTCAACGAGCCCGGCCGGGCTTTCCTTGAGGAAGTAACGAGCGTGCGCCTTCTCGTCGTCGAGGACGACCAAACCCTCAACCAGCAGATCGTGACCGCCCTGGAACAGGCGGGTTACGCCGTGGACCGCGCCCTCGACGGGGAAGAGGGGCAGTTCCTCGGCGAGACCGAGCCCTACGACGCGGCGATCCTCGACCTCGGCTTGCCGAAGGTCGACGGCGTTTCCGTCCTCACCGCCTGGCGGCGTGAGGGACGCAAGATGCCGGTGATCATCCTCACGGCCCGCGACCGCTGGAGCGACAAGGTCCAGGGCTTCGACGCGGGCGCGGACGATTACGTGACGAAGCCCTTCCACATGGAGGAGCTTCTGGCCCGCGTGCGGGCGCTCCTGCGCCGCGCCACGGGCCATGCCACGAGCGAGATCGTCTGCGGTCCCGTGCGCCTCGATACCCGTTCGGGCCGGGTGGTGGTGGATGGCAACCCCGTGAAGCTCACGAGCCACGAATACCGGCTGCTCTCCTATCTCATGCACCACACGGGCCGCATCGTCTCCCGGGGCGAGCTCACCGAGCATCTCTACGACCAGGATTTCGACCGGGATTCCAACACCATCGAGGTGTTCATCGGCCGCCTGCGCAAGAAGCTCGGCGTCGACATCATCCAAACCGTGCGGGGCCTCGGCTACCTGGTCGATCCGCCCCGGCTCCAGGCGTGACCGGGCCCGGGGAGGCGCCCTTGCTCCGAAGCCTCCTTCGTCCGCAGATCCGAACGCTTCCGGCCTTGCCGGACCTGGCCGGACGGTCCATCGCGGTCCGCCTTGCCGTTTCGGCTGTGTTCTGGAGCTTCGCGATCCTCCTCATCGCGGGCCTCACCCTCTCGGCTCTCTACCGGGAGGCGACGGAGCGCGCCTTCGACCAGCGCCTCCTCGTCTATGCGAGCAATCTCGCCTCGGACCTCGTGGCGCCCGGCGATCCCGACCGGGACCTCGGGCCCATCGGCGATCCACGCTTCGAGCTGCCGCTCTCCGGCTGGTACTGGCAGGTCGGCCGCCCGGGCGCGACCGGCAAGGACGTGCGCTCCTCCAAATCCCTTTTCGGCGGGTCGGTCCCCAGCCTCGTTCCGCCAAACCAGGCCCAGCGCTTCGGGGAGATCCGGCGCAACTACGGCAACGCCCCGGACGAGCGGCGCCTGCGCATCATCGAGCGGGACATCGACCTGGGCGAGGACGGCCGGTTCATCATCCGGGTCGCGGGACCCGCCGACGAGATCGAGGGGGACGTGCGGCGCTTCCGCATGGCGCTTCTCATCACGTTCCTGCTCCTTGGAGCGGCCCTCGGCTTCACGACCCTGCTGCAGATCCGCTTTGGTCTCCAGCCCCTCGCCAATCTTCGAGCGGGGCTCGGCGCCATCCGCCGCGGGGAGGCTGAGCGCATCCCTGGGGAGTATCCGCAGGACGTGGCCCCGCTCGCCGCGGAGCTGAACCTCCTCCTCGATACGAACCGGGAGATCCTGGAGCGGGCCCGCACCCAGGTCGGCAACCTCGCCCACGCCCTGAAGACGCCGCTTAGCGTGATCGTCAACGAGGCCGAAAACGCCCCGGACGAGGTGGCGGCGCGGGTCCGGGAGCAGGCCGCCATCATGCGGGACCAAGTGAACTATTACCTCGACCGGGCCCGCGCCGCGGCGCTCGCCGGCACGCTCGGCACCCTGACCGAGGTGGAGCCGGTGATCGCGGGGCTCGCACGCACCTTCACGAAGATCTACCGCGACAAGAACCTCGTCGTCGACGTGTCGATGCCGCCGGGCCTGCGCTTCCGGGGCGAGCGGCAGGATCTCGAGGAGATGACGGGCAATCTCATCGACAATGCCTCCAAATGGGCTTCGGGCCGGGTCACGGTCTCGGCGGAGCTGCGCCAGGGCGAGGCCGACCGGACCCGCCTCGTCCTCATCATCGACGACGACGGCCCCGGCCTGCCGGAGGAAGCCCGGGCCGACATGCTGAAGCGCGGCCGCCGGCTCGACGAGACGAAGCCCGGCTCCGGCCTCGGCCTGTCCATCGTCACGGACCTCGCGGCGCTCTACCGGGGAACGCTCCGGCTCGACGCCGCGCCGGGCGGGGGGCTCAGGGCCGTGCTGGACTTGCCGGGGGACGCGGCCTGACCGGGAGGCCGCGCCCATCCAGGGCGCCGCAAGCCCCATCCGAAAATCATCCCCAGATTTTCCATCGCGTGACACCGTGCCACCATCGTTTCCGGCGCTCCCAGAGGCTAAGTAGGCGCCTATGGCGATCTGGATGATCCTGATTGTAATGACGGCCCTGGCCGTGATGGCGGTGCTCTGGCCCCTGTCGCGCCATCGGGAAGCCGTGATCGCCGCCGACCCGAACACCCAGTTCTACCGGGACCAGCTCGCCGAGATCGAGCGGGACCTCGGGCGTGGTCTCCTCTCGCCTCCCGAGGCCGAGGCCGCGAAGGCGGAGGCCGCCCGCCGGCTCCTCAAGGCGAGCACCGTCGCCGACCCCTCCACCCCGGCCGTCGGGGAGCCGGCGCTCCGTCGCCGGCGAGCGGCGTCGGCTCTCGCCCTCTCGATCGTTCCCATGCTCGCGCTCGCGGTCTACGGCGCCTACGGCTCGCCGCATCTGGCGGGCCGCGCGGCCGCGACCCAGGCTGCCGGCTCCCCGGAGGTCGGCGACCTCGCGACGGCCGTCGCGCAGATCGAAGCTCACCTCGCCAAGGACCCGAACGACGGTCGCGGCTGGGAGGTGATCGCCCCGGTCTATCTGCGCACGGGGCGCACGGACGATGCGGTGCGGGCCTACGAGGCTGCCCTGAGGCTCCTTGGTCCCGATCCGGCCCGTCTGACCAGCTACGGTGAGGCCCTCGTCTTCGCGAAGGACGGCATGGTGCCTGCCGAGGCCCGCCAAGCGTTCGAAAAGGCGCTCGCCCTCGACGCGAGCCTGCCGAAGGCGCGCTTTTATCTGGCCCGCGCCGCGGAGCAGGACGGCGACCCGGACAGGGCCAAGGCCGCCTACGACGCGATCCTCGCCGCGTCCCCCGCCGACGCGCCTTGGCGCCCCATGGTCGAGCAGCAGCTCGCCCGGCTCACCGAGCCCCTTGGCGCTCGTCCGGCCGCCGATGCGGTGGCCGGGATGGTTCAGGGGCTCGCCGGCCGGCTCGAGTCTCAAGGCGGAACCGCCGAGGAGTGGGGCCGTCTCATCCGCTCCTACACGGTGCTGGGCGAGGGCGAGAAGGCACGAAGCGCCCTGGCGAAGGCGCGGATCGCCCTTGCGCAGGATCAAGCCGGATTGCAGGCGATCGATGTTATGGCCCGGGAGCTGAAGCTCTCGCCGAGCGAACCATGATGCGCAGCCTTTCCCGGAATTCCCGAGCCGACCGATGACCCGCAAGCAACGTCGCCTCATCCTCGCTTCCGCCGCCGGACGCGGGCTCCCTGTGCTCACCATGGAAGCAAGCTCGTGACCCGCAAGCAGCGCCGCCTCTCCCTCATCGGCGCGATGGGTGCCGTTCTCGCGCTCGCGCTCGGCCTCGTGCTCTATGCCATGAGCGACACCATCGTGTTCTTCCATGCTCCCGCAGACGTGCAGGAGAAGGGCGTGCAGCCCGGAACGCGCTTTCGCCTCGGCGGCCTCGTCAAGGAAGGCTCCGTGAAGCGCTCCGAGGGCCAGGTGGTCACCTTCGAGGTCATGGACGCCCGCGGGGCGATCCCGGTCCGCTACCAGGGCATCCTGCCGGACCTGTTTCGGGAAGGGCAGGGCGTCGTCACCGAGGGCGTGCTCGAGCCGACCGGCACCTTCCGGGCCGATACGGTGCTCGCCAAGCACGACGAGACGTACATGCCGCGGGAGGTCGCGGACGCCCTGCGGCGTCAAGGCCACTGGCAGGGGGAGGAAAAATCCCCACAACAAGCGAAGCCGTAGGGCGTAAGGAACGGGCATGTTGGTCGAGGCCGGACATTTCGCGCTCGCGCTCGCTTTAGGGCTGTCGCTCATCCAATTCGCCGTGCCGCTCTGGGGCACGCGCACGAACGACCCCGTTCTCATGGGCGTCGCCACCCCGGCCGCGCTCGCCGTCGCCGGGCTCGTGAGCTTCTCGTTCCTGGCGCTGACGATCGCCTACGCGACCTCCGACTTCTCGGTCGTCAACGTGGTCGAGAACTCCCACACCACGAAGCCCTTCATCTACAAGATCACCGGCGTCTGGGGGAACCACGAGGGGTCGATGCTCCTCTGGATCCTCATTCTCGCGCTGTTCGGCGCCGTGGTGGCGGTGGCGAAGAACAGCGTGCCGCCGCGCCTGCGCGCCAACACGCTCGCCATGCAGGCGGCCATCACGATCGCCTTCCTGCTCTTCATGCTGGTGAGCTCGAACCCCTTCGCCCGCCTCAACCCGGCGGCGCCCGAGGGGCAGGACCTCAACCCGATCCTCCAGGATCCCGGCCTCGCGATCCATCCGCCGCTTCTCTACATCGGCTATGTGGGCTTCTCGATCTCCTTCGCCTTCGCCTGCGCGGCCCTGATCGACGGGCGCATCGACGCCGTCTGGGCCCGGGCCGTACGGCCGTGGACGCTGGCGGCCTGGGTGTTCCTGACGCTCGGCATCGCCATGGGCTCCTACTGGGCCTATTACGAGCTCGGCTGGGGGGGCTGGTGGTTCTGGGATCCCGTTGAAAACGCCTCGTTCATGCCCTGGCTCGCGGGCACGGCGCTCGTCCATTCGACCGTCGTGATGGAAAAGCGCGATGCCCTGAAGGTGTGGACGATCCTGCTCGCCATCCTCACCTTCTCGCTCTCGCTCCTCGGCACCTTCCTGGTGCGGTCGGGCATTCTCACCTCCGTGCATTCCTTCGCGGTCGATCCCTCTCGCGGCGTGTTCATCCTCGCGATCCTGGTCGTGTTCATCGGCGGCTCCCTCGCGCTCTTCGCCTGGCGGGCGCCGCTGCTGCAGCAGGGTGGCCTGTTCGCGCCCGTGTCGCGGGAGGGCGCGCTCGTCGTGAACAACCTGTTCCTGGCCACGGGCTGCGCCACGGTCTTCATCGGCACGCTCTACCCGCTCGCGCTCGAAGCGCTCACCGGTGAAAAGATCTCGGTCGGCGCGCCGTTCTTCAACTTCACCTTCGTGCCCGTCATCGTGCCGCTGCTCCTCTTGGTGCCCCTCGGCCAGACGCTGGCCTGGAAGCGCGGCAACGTGCTCGGGACGATTCAGCGCCTCTACGCGGTGCTCGGCTTCTCGCTCGTTCTCACGGTTGCCGTGCTCGCCTTCACGATCGGAGGGCCGGTGGCGGCGCCTCTCGGCATCGGCCTCGGCGTATTTTTGGTGCTGGGCTCCCTCAACGAGATCGTCACCCGCTCCTGGAGCCGGGGCACGCCGCTCTCCGTCGCCTTCGCCAAGGCCCGCGGCCTGCCGCGCTCCACCTGGGGCACGGTGATCGCGCATGCGGGCGTCGGCGTCACGGTGATCGGCATCGCGGCGACGGCCTGGAGCGTGGAGGCCATCGGCACCCTCAAGGTGGGCGACCGCCTTGCGGCAGGCCCCTATGAGGTGCGCCTTGAGCGCCTCACGCCGCGCACCGGTCCGAACTATCGTGAGGACGTGGCGACCCTGCGCGTCTGGCACGGCAACCGGGATCTCGGACCGCTCGAGACCATGAAGCGCCTCTACGTGACCCGCGGGATGCCGACGACGGAAGCCGGCATCATGAGCGTGGGCCTGAGCCAGGTCTATGCGAGCGTCGGCGAGGTGCACAGCGATGGGCGGCTGGACCTACGCCTCTATTCGAAGCCGCTCATCCTTCTCATCTGGCTCGGCTCCATCGTGATGGCTTTCGGCGGCGCGCTTTCCCTCACGGATCGCCGCCTGCGTGTCGGCGCGCCGGTGCGGGCGCGCACGCCGCACGGCGTGCCGGCCCCGGCGGAGTAAGAGGGATGCTACAGGCGAAGCGTGCTCTCATGGGCCTTGCGATCGTCGCGGCGCTCTCCGCGCCAGCGTTCGCGGTGCAGCCCGACGAGGTGCTGAAGGATCCCGCACTCGAGCAGCGCGCCCGGGATCTCTCGGCGGGCCTGCGCTGCCTCGTCTGCCAGAACCAGTCGATCGACGAGTCCGACGCGCCGCTCGCCAAGGATCTCCGCGTCCTGGTGCGCGAGCGCCTGCAGGCTGGCGAGACAGACCGGCAGGTGATGGACTACGTGGTCCAACGCTACGGCGAGTTCGTGCTGCTTCGCCCGGTGCTCGGATTGCACACGCTCATTCTCTGGCTCACGCCGCTCCTCGTCATCACCCTGGGGGCGTTCGGCCTCTGGGCGGCCCGCCGTCGGCGCGCGGCCGAAAGCGCTGCGCCCCTCGACGAGGGCGAGAAGGCAGCGCTGGAGCGCGTGCTGAAGACCGAGGCCTAGGCGGCTCGTCGTTGCTCGGAGCGCAGGATTAGCGCAGCCGCGGCCGCTTTCAGCCGTGGCGCGCCAAGGTGTGGCTGGAGGTCTCGCCACTGCTTCAGGAGTTCGCCCGTCGTGAAGGGCAGGGCATCGACGCGGTTCGCCAGGTCGCCTTCGGGAAAGGTTTGCACGGCGTTCTCACAGCCTGCCGCCGCGAACTGCGCCTGCGTGCGCACGCATTTCTCGCAAAATCCGCAGTTGAGGCTCGCCGCCCGGTTTTCCCAGCACACCTTGAGGGTGCGGTGCACCACCGGCCAATCGGCGATCGCGCGCACCTTGTCGAGCCTCGAGGCTTCGGCGCCATCATTCACAAGGGTGAGCCGGCTCGAGCTCCAAAGGGCGTCGAGATAGGGGTGCGAGCCCCAAGGGGGCGGCACGTCTGAGCTTGCAACGAAGAGCGTGGAGAGCCGATGCGCGAGGCTGTGGCCGACGGAAGCCAGGGCCGCGATGTGGCTGATGCCCCAATCCACGGCGGCGAAGGTCGGGTGCTCGCGCATGTTTGTGCGCACCGTGACGAGATCGAGCCCGAGATCGTCGGCGGCCCGCGCCAGCAGGGCACGGGTCGCCCTAAGGCGGGGCTCGTCCGCGAGGGGAATGTCGAAGCCCTCGACGCTCACAAGCGTGCGGAGCGCGCCGATGCGCCGCCGCAAGGTGAAGAACGAGTCGACACCGCCCGTGAAGAACATGCCCGTATGCTCCGGGCCTGCGCGCACCGGATAGCGGCCCGCCACCATGGACTTCACGGAGCCCCGCGTCGCCGGCGCGAAGCGGCCCCCGTCGAACCCCCACCAAAGCTTCGCGATGCGGCGCACTTCGCCGAGATTCATCACGAAATCGAGGCAGAGATCCCCTTCGATGGCAAGACGACGATCGAGCTTCAGGGATGGGAAGAAGAAGGCGGATGCCAGAGCCTCTGGACTCGGCGAAAGGCGATCGGCGGATTCGAACCAGAGGCGAACGCCATCGGCGTCGAACTCCACACGGCTCGTCTCTGCTTCGTGAACCTCCACGGCCGATGTCACAACGAGAACGTTGTCGCGAAGCGTCTCAAGCTGTTGAACGTCGAACATGGCGGCTGGCCCGTTATCGAAGACGCTCTCAGCTGACGTCGTTATGGTTATCGAACCGTTAAACTTTCCGTGGCCGAATGGCCCCGTAGCAGTGCGGCCCGCCAAGCGGGTCCGGCCGGGAAACCATATGCCGCTCGATCCGCAAAGCCTCGACCCCGCCGATTGGGACGCATTCGAGCGCGACGCGCAGGCGGCGCTCACGGGCATGATCCGCCACCTGCGGCAGGCCGGCGAGGGCCGGGTCTGGCAACCGGCCCCCGATGAGGTGCGCACGCGCTTCCGGTCGGGGCTTCCGCGGGCGCCCCGCGATCTTGCGGACGTGCTGCAGGATTTCGACGAGACGATCCGCCCCTACGCCACCGGCAACACGCATCCCATGTTCTTCGGCTGGGTGCATGGAGCCGGGACGCCGGTCGGGATGGTGGCCGAGATGCTGGCGGCGGGACTCAACGCCAATTGCGGCGGACGCAACCACATCGGCATCGAGGTCGAACGGCAGATTGCTCGATGGTCGGCAGAGCTCTTTGGATTCCCGCGCGACGCTTCGGGCCTCTTCGTCACGGGCACCTCGGGCGCGAACCTCCTGGCCCTTCTGGTGGCGCGTCACAAGGCAGCCGGCGCCACACGCATTGAAGGACTTCGAGCGCAGCCGCGCCAGCTGACCGCCTATGCCTCGGAGGAGGCCCATCGCTGCATCGCGCAGGCCATGGAAGCAAGCGGGATCGGCTCGGCTCATCTACGCCTCGTTCCGGTGGATGCGCGCGGGGCGCTGCAGCTCGATGCGCTGCGCCATATGATCGCCCACGACCGTGCGGAGGGTTTCGAGCCGTTCTTCCTCGTCGGCACCGCCGGTACCGTGAATTGCGGTGCGTTCGACGACCTCGCGGCGCTCGGGCGCATTGCCCGGGAGGAGGGGATTTGGTTCCACGTCGACGGAGCTTTCGGAGCGCTCGTCGCTCTAGCCCCAGCTCTTCGACCGCTGGTTCGCGGGATCGAGACCGCCGATTCCCTTGCCTTCGATTTTCACAAATGGGCCCACGTGCCCTACGACGCCGGGTTCGTGCTCGTTCGCGATCCGACGCGTCACCGGCAGGCTTTCGGCAGCGAGGCGGCGTATCTCCAGCGGGAGCCGGCGGGTCTCGCGGCGGGCGGCGTGTGGCCCTGCGATCTCGGGCTCGATCTCTCCCGCGGCTTTCGGGCGCTGAAGACCTGGTTCACCTTCCAGACCCTCGGAGCCGACCGCATCGGAGATGCGATCGCCGGATCGGTCCGGCTTGCTGCAAGCCTGCGCCGGCACTTGGCCGCGAGTGGCGTCTTCACGGTGGAAGGTCCGGGCGACCTCAACATCGTATGCTTCGGCGCCCGTGGCGATCACACCGGTGATTTGAACCGCCGCATCGTCATCGACCTGCACGAGCGCGGCGTCGCGGCTCCCTCGACGACGAATCTCCATGGCAAGACGCTGATCCGCGCCGCCATTTTGAACCACCGGACGACGGAGGATCACATCGTGCAATTCGTGCAGGAGCTGATGATCTCGGCCCTTCGCGCCGTGGTGGCGCCGAACGGGTCCTTAGAGCGGCGGGCCGACGAGCTCGATCCCGAAGGCGAGGCAGGCCTGAGCGAGGGCCTGGGCCTGTTCGGGGCTCGGCGGGCCTGAGGGTGTCGGCATGCCGTCGTGCTCGGCCGGACGGCTCATGGCGCGCACGAAGCGCTCGAAGCCGGCGCGGGTCACCGTGAGCATGCGTGCCTCGGGCGATTCCACCCGGTAGGTGTGTGGCACGCCGCGCGGCGTGAGCAGAATCTCGCCCGCCCGCGCGATCCGGTCCATATCGCCGACCCGGTAGCGCACCTCGCCCTCGAGCACGTGGAAGATTTCGTCCTCGTCGTGATGCACGTGCAGGGGCGGGGAATCGCCCTGCGACGCCCGATGCTCCAGGATCGCGATCCCGTCATGTCCGTCCTCGACGGATACGCGGATCGTCACGGCCGTGTTCAGGAACCACAGGCTGCGAATGTCGGCCTTGCCCAAATCCATGATGCGTCTCCTTTGATCGCCGCGTCAGAGGAGCGGGATGTACAGGGCGCCGAGCGCGCCGGCGACGCACAGGACCGCCACCACGGCGGCCCATCGCGACTGCCTTTCGGGGCGTTGCCTCATGCATCCCTCCCGATCATCCCGCAACGAGCGGCGGAAGCTGTGATGCACCCGGCATGTTGCCGGACAATTGCGTGCGGCGGCTGGATTGTTTCGTCGCGCTACACCGGCGGTCCGGCCCGAGAAGGCCGGCCGGGTGCCTAGGCTCCGGTGGCGGGGCGGTGTAAGGGAGAGCCATCGATCCCGAACAGCCGAGCCGTCCATGTTCCAGCACCTCAAGGCGCAAGCCCCCGATCCGCTCCTCGCCCTTATCAAACAGTTTCGGGACGATCCTCGCACCGACAAGCTCGACCTTGGCGTCGGCGTCTACCGGGACACGGAGGGGCGCACGCCGGTCTTTCGCGCCATGAAGGGAGCGGAGCGCATCTTGCTGGAGACGCAGGAGAGCAAATCTTATCTCGGCCCCGAGGGCGACCTGCGCTTCGTGGATCTCCTGAAGCCGATCGTGTTCGGACCCGGCGACCACGGCCGCATCTCGGGCCTTCAGACGCCAGGCGGCACGGGCGCCCTGCGGCTTGCGGCGGAGCTTCTGGCGAGCGCGGGCCCGCGGCGGATCCTGGTGGGGGAGCCCACCTGGCCGAACCATGTGCCGATCTTCAAGGCTGCGGGCCTTGAGGTCGTGCCCTATCCCTATTTCGATCTTTCCACCCAGAGCCTTCGCTTCGATGCCATGATGGAGGCCCTGCGGCAGGCCAGGGCCGGCGACGTGGTGCTGCTCAGCGGCTGCTGCCACAACCCCACCGGCGCCGACCTGTCTCTCGACCAGTGGGGCGAGGTCGCGGAGTTCGTCTCCCGTTCCGGCCTGATGCCTCTCGTGGACTTCGCCTACCAGGGCCTCGGCCGGGGCCTCGACGAGGATGCGGCAGGTCTGCGCCGGATGCTGGCCACCGTTGACCGGGTGCTCGTCGCCTATTCCTGCGACAAGAACTTCGGGGTTTACCGGGACCGCGTCGGTGCCGTCTTCGCGGTGGCCGGCGACGCGGCCGAGGCGGAGGTCGCCCAGGGCAACCTCGCGACCCTCGCCCGGGTCAACTGGTCCATGCCGCCGGACCACGGCGGCGCCGCCGTGCGGCTCGTGCTCGATACCCCGGAGCTGAAGGCCGACTGGCACCGCGAACTCACCGAGATGTGCGCCCGCATCAACGCCGTCCGCGCGGCGCTCGCTGCCGAGGACCCGGCGCTCGCCTTTCTCACGAGGCAGCGCGGCATGTTCTCGAACCTTGCGGTGCCCAAGGAGGTCGTGGCCAAGCTCCGGGCCGACCACGGCATCTACATGGCCGGCAGCGGGCGCATGAACCTCGCCGGTCTCCAGGTCTCCGACGCCGCCGCCTTTGTGCGCGGATTGAGGGCCGTGGGGGCGCTGGAACAAGGAGCTCGGGCCGCTTAAGGCTCGCCACGGGAGGGGGCGCCAGAGGGTGCCCCCAAACCTTACCAACTTTTCATCCCCTCGAAGGCGTGCCGTAACGGGCAAACCCTCATGGTCTCCTCACGACGGATCCCACGGGAATCCTTGAGGAGAGACCATGATCAAGATGTCCAATGCCAAGTGGCTCGGCGCGGCGGCCGTGGCGGCGATCATCGCCGGCGGCGCTGTCGAGCAGGGCCGGATCGCCCCGACCCCGGCCCATGCGGAACTGCGCTCCCTGTCGCAGCCCATCGCCATGCCCTCCTTCGCCGACGTCATCGACCGGGTGAAGCCCGCCGTCGTGTCCGTGCGGGTGAAGATGCAGCAGGTCGCCAATCGCGGCGGTGACGACGAGGGCGGCCAGCAGTTCTCCATGCCGGATCTGCCCCCGGGCCATCCGCTCGAGCGCTTCTTCCGCGAGTTCCGGGACGGCCAGCGCGGCGGCCAGCGCCCCGAGCGCGGACCGCGCGGCGGCAATGCCCGCCAGTCGCAGGGTTCCGGCTTCTTCGTGTCGGCCGATGGCTACGTGGTGACCAACAACCACGTGGTGGAGAACGGCTCCGAGGTGCAGGTCGTCATGGACGACGGCAAGACGCTCGACGCCAAGGTCATCGGCACGGATCCGAAGACAGACCTCGCCCTGCTCAAGGTTGAGGGCTCCGACTTCCCGTTCGTGAAGCTCGCAGGCCAGAAGGCGCGGGTCGGCGACTGGGTGCTCGCGGTCGGCAACCCGTTCGGCCTCGGCGGCACGGTTACGGCCGGCATCGTCTCGGCCCAGCACCGGGATATCGGCCAGGGTCCCTACGACGACTTCATCCAGATCGATGCGCCGGTGAACCGGGGCAACTCGGGCGGGCCGACCTTCAACCTCGCCGGCGAGGTGGTGGGCGTGAACACGGCGATCTTCTCGCCGTCGGGCGGCAATGTGGGTATTGCGTTTGCCATCCCGGCGAGCACGGTCAACCAGATCGTCACGTCCCTGCGCGAGAACGGCTCGGTCACCCGCGGCTTCATCGGCGTGCAGATGCAGCCGGTGACCAAGGAGATCGCCGAGGCGATCGGCCTCAAGGAGCCGCGCGGCGCTCTCGTCGCCGAGGCGCTTAAGGACAGCCCCGCCGCGAAGGCCGGCATCCGCACCGGCGACACCATCGTCGCCGTGGACGGGCAGCCGGTGAAGGAGGCGAAGGACCTGTCGCGCCGCATCGCGGAAGTAGCCCCGGGCAAGAGCGTCGCCGTCACCGTCTACCGCGACGGGCGCGAGCGCGAGGTCACCCTCGAGGTCGGCAAGCAGCCGAAGGCGTAACGCCCCCGGCCTCTCCCGTTCCGGAGAGGCCGGCATGAGTTGGACGCCGGGTCCCTTCCTGTCGCCCCCCTGCAGGGCCCGGTGCTCCGCCCACGGCAGGCTGGCCTCTATGGCTGGCCTGCCGTCGGGCCATTTTTGCTGCCGCCGTGGCGCATTTCGTCCTATATGGATCCTGGAGGGCGTCCGATCATGGACAGCCCTTTCTGTCGTAGACAGGTCCAACAGGACTTCCGATCGTGGGCGGCACCTTCTGGCGTAAAGCGGTCCAATGAGACTTCTCATCATCGAGGACGACCGGGAGGCGGCCTCCTACCTCGTCAAAGCGTTTCGGGAAGCCGGCCATGTGGCCGACCATGCGGCGGACGGGCTCGACGGCTATGCGCTGGCGGAGTCCGGCGATTACGACGTCCTCATCGTCGACCGCATGCTGCCGAAGCTCGATGGGCTCTCCCTCATCCGCTCCCTGCGCGAGCAGAAGGTGGAAACACCCGTTCTCATCCTCTCTGCGCTCGGTCAGGTGGACGACCGGGTGAAGGGCTTGCGCGCCGGCGGCGACGATTATCTCCCCAAACCCTATGCCTTCTCCGAGCTCCTCGCCCGCATCGAGGTGCTGGCGCGTCGTCGGAGCGCGGCGCCCTCCGCCGAGCCCACCACCTACCGGGTCGCGGACCTCGAACTCGACCGGCTCTCTCACCGGGTCATCCGCTCGGGCACGGAAATCGTGCTCCAGCCCCGCGAATACCGCCTCCTCGAATACCTGATGCGCAATGCTGGCCAGGTCGTCACACGGACCATGCTCCTGGAACACGTGTGGGACTATCACTTCGACCCGCAGACCAACGTGATCGACGTTCACGTGTCGCGGCTGCGCGCGAAGATCGACAAGGGCTTCGACAAGCCCCTCATCCACACAATCCGTGGGGCCGGCTACATGCTGCGGCCTAGCGCCGAGGGCGCGGGCGAGGTGGTGGAGGAGGAGGGGTGAAGACGCTGTCCGCCGTCCTCACCGATCGACCGGAGGCCCGCCGGCGCTTGTCCTCGGCTGCCATGTGGAAGCTCTTTCGCACGACCGCGTTCAAGCTCACCATCGCATATCTGGCGGTGTTCTTCCTCTTCGCTCTCGCCACGTTCGGCTATGTGGGTTGGAGCGCCCGGCGGGTGCTCGACGACCAGTTCATTTCCACCATCGACGCCGAGATCACGGGCCTCGCCGAACAGTACCGTTCCGGAGGGCTGCGCCGCCTCGTCAACATCGTGGAGCGGCGCTCGCGGATGCCCGGCGCCTCGCTCTACCTCGTGACGACCCCGGCAGGCGAACGGGTTGCCGGCAATATCGGCGCCCTGCCGCCCGGCGTTCTCGACCGGCCGGCCCAGTTCGAGACGGCCTATGGGCGGACCGACGACACCGATGCGACGCCGAACCGCGCCATCGTGCGGGTCTATCTGCTGCCCTCGGACTTTCGCCTGATGGTGGGGCGCGACGTGGAGGAGCGCCTGCGCCTGCGCGAGGCGATCCAGAACGCCTTCGGCTCGTTCCTCATTCTCATCGTGGTGCTCGGCGTTGCGAGCATCTGGTTCATCACCCGGCGGGTGCTGAAGCGTCTCGACGAGATGACGGAGACCACCCGGCTCATCATGGCGGGCGATCTCGGCGGCCGCCTGCGGGTCGCGGGGACGGGCGACGAGCTCGACCGGTTGGCCCAGAACTTCAACGCCATGCTCGACCGCATCGAGGAGCTGATGACCGGGCTGCGGGAGGTCTCGGACAACATCGCCCACGATCTCAAGACACCGCTCACCCGTCTGCGCAACAAGGCCGACGAGGCCCTGCGCAACGCCGAGACGCCCGAAGCCCTTAAAGCGGCGCTCGAAAGCAATATCGAGGAGAGCGACAACCTCATCCGCATCTTCAACGCGCTCCTCATGATCGCGCGGCTCGAAGCCGGCAATGCCCGCGAGGCATTGGCCGATTTCGACGCGTCCGAGGCCGTGCGCGACATGGCGGAGCTCTACGAGGCGCTGGCCGAGGAAGCGGGCGTGCCTCTCGACATCGCCATCGAGGGCCCGCTGCCCGTTCATGGCAGCCGCGAACTCCTGGGGCAGGCCGTGGCCAACCTCCTCGACAACGCCCTCAAATACGGCGCCGACCAGCCCGTCAGCGTCAGCGCCAAGGCAGAGAACGGGGAGGCCCGGATCACCATCGCGGATCGAGGACCCGGAATCGTGGAGGCGGACCGCAACCGCGCCCTGGAGCGTTTCGTGCGTCTCGAGACGGCCCGCTCCCGGCCGGGCTTTGGCCTTGGCCTCAGCCTTGCGGCCGCCGTCGCTCGCCTGCACGGCGGTGGGTTGCACCTGGAGGATAACGGGCCGGGCCTTCGCGCCGTGGTGTCGGTGCCGCTCAAGGGGTAGGGCGCTGCTCCTGCCGGACCTCATAGGCAGGACCATGCTGCCGCCGACCGCGAGATGCTGCGCCTCCTGAGGCTATGCGACAGGTTCGGATTTGCCGATCCGTGCTGGGCCGGGCAATGTGCCGACGATGCCCGCCTCAACCCTCTTCGACCGCCTCACCAAGGCGCCGCCCCCCGCCGACCCGAAGCGCGCGAAGGCGCGGCTCGCCGATCTCCTGACCCGCGTGGCCGAGGAGCCGGCGGCGACGGCTCTCGGCCCGCTTCTGGCTGAGGGAAGGTTGCGGGACCTCCTTCTGGCGGTCGCCGATCACTCGCCCTTCCTCTGGCAGCTCGCCCTGGCGGATCCCTCGCGCCTTGCATGGCTCGCGACCACGGCGCCGGAGGACGCCGCGCGTCATCTCACCGAGGGCCAGCTCTCCCTGTTTCGCGCCTGGCGGGCCGGCACCCTGCAGCGCGATGACCTCGTGCGCGCCTTCCGCCGCAACCGCAACGCCCACGCCCTTCTCGTGGCGCTCGCCGATCTCGGCGGCGTGTGGAGCGTCGAGGAAGTTACGCAATCCCTCTCCGATTTCGCGGATGCCTCCGTGCGCGGCGGCGTCGCGGTCGTGCTGCACGAGGCGGCCGATCTCGGGCGCATCCGGCTCGCGAACCCGGACGATCCCGGCGAGGGATCGGGCTTCACGGTGCTGGCCCTCGGCAAGCATGGGGCCGGCGAACTCAATTATTCGAGCGACATCGATCTCGTGGTGTTCTTCGATCCCGAGGCCGGGGCGCTCGGCGGCAGCGGGGAGGGCGCCACCGTCTATACGAAGATCGCGCAGGCCCTGGCACGCCTCCTTCAAGAGCGCACAGCGGATGGGTTCGTCCACCGGGTCGATTACCGCCTCCGGCCCGACCCGGGCTCCACCCCCACCGCGGTTTCGCTCGCCTCCGCTTACACCTACTACGAGACCGTGGGCCAGAACTGGGAGCGCGCGGCGCTCATCAAGGCGCGCCCGGTCGCGGGCGACATCGAGCTCGGAGAGCGCTTCCTCAAGGACCTTACGCCTTTCATCTGGCGCAAGTATTTCGACTTCGCCTCCATCGCCGACGTCCATGCGATGAAGCGCCAGATCCATGCGGTGCGCGGCCATGACCAGATCGCGGTGGCGGGCCACGATATCAAGCTCGGGCGCGGCGGCATCCGGGAGATCGAGTTCTTCGTGCAGACGCAGCAACTCGTCTTCGGCGGGAGGCGTCCGGCGCTTCGCGGCCGGCGCACCCTCGACATGCTCGGCGAACTGAATGCCGAGGGCTGGATCACCGCGGAGGCGCGGGACGAGCTCTCGGCCGCCTATCGTTTCCTGCGCACCATTGAGCACCGGCTGCAGATGGTCGCCGACGAGCAGACGCAGCGCCTGCCCGCCGACGATGAGCCGCTCATGGGATTTGCGCACTTTTGCGGTTACCCGACCCTGAAGGGCTTCGAGAAAGCCCTGACGGCCCAGGCCCGCATCGTGCAGCGGCACTATGCGCTTCTGTTCGAGGACGGGCCGGAACTCGCCTCCGATATCGGCAGCCTTGTCTTCACCGGCACCACTGACGACCCCGACACCCTCGCGACCTTGGCGCGGCTCGGATTCCAGAACCCGGAGGCGGTGGCCGAGACCGTGCGCGGCTGGCATTTCGGCCGACGCCCCGCGATCCAGAGCGCCAGAGCCCGCGAGGTGCTGACCGAACTCGTTCCGGCGTTACTCGCGGCGCTCGGCGGCACCGCCGATCCGGACGGGGCTCTCGCGGCTCTCGACCGCGCCTTCGGCCGCATGCCGGCGGCCGTCGAACTCCTCACCATCCTGCAATCGCACGACCGCCTGCGGCTTCTCTTCGCCGATCTCCTCGGCACGGCGCCGCGCCTTGCCGACACGGTGGCGCAGGCTCCGCACGTGCTCGATGCGCTCATCGATCCCGCCTTCGGGCAACCGCTCACGGACGATGGCGCGATCGAGGAGCAGGTGCGCCAACTCATCGGCCAGCCGAGCGACTATGAGGATTTTCTGGACCGCACCCGCGACGCCGCCCGCCAGATGCGCTTCGTCACCGGCGCGCGGCTCTTGTCGGGTATTCTCTCCCCTGCCCAGACCGGCGAGGCCTATGCGGCGGTCGCCCGTGCGGTCATCCGCGCCTGCTTCGACGAGGTGCGCCGCACCTTCGAGGCGGAGCACGGCGTGGTGCCCGGCGCCACAATCGCCATCCTCGGTCTTGGCCGCCTCGGCACCCGCGAGCTCACGGCCGGCTCCGACCTCGACCTCGTGGTGATCTACGATTTCGACGAGGAGCGGCGCGAGAGCACCGGGCCGAAGGCGCTCGACGTGGTGATCTACTACACGCGGCTGACGCAGCGCCTCGTCGCGGCGCTCACGGTGCCCACCCGCCGCGGGCGCCTCTATGAGGTGGATCTGCGCCTGCGGCCGCAGGGCGGGAAGGGCCCCGTCGCATCGCAGTTCCGCGGCTTCCTCGACTATCAGCAAAGCGAGGCGGACCTGTGGGAGCACATGGCGCTCACCCGGGCGCGCGTGCTCGCAGGAGACGAGGCTTTCGGGGCGAGGGTCACCGACGCCGTGGCGGCCATTCTCACCGTGAAGCGCGACCCGAAGCACGTCTTCAAGGAGGTGCGGGCCATGCGCGAGCTGATCGCGCAGGAGAAGGGCGACGACGACCCCTGGGACCTTAAGCTCGCCCGCGGCGGCCTCACGGATCTCGACTTCATCGCGCAGGGTTTGGTGCTGGCTTATGGGAGCGCGCATCCTGCCTTGGTTGGGATATCGACGGAAGGCACCTTCGCCGCCGCTCATGCGGTAGGCCTCCTGAGCGAAACGGATGCCCGCGTGCTCACCGACGCGCACAAGCTCTTCAACGACATCTTTCAGTGGCAGCGGCTGACGATCGAGGGAACGTTCGACGTGGCGAGCGTTCCCAAGGCGATCCTGAAGCGGCTGGCGACGGTGGCCGGCCTGCCGAGTGCGGAGGTGTTGCAGGAGCATTTGGGAGAGTTGCGACGGCTTGTAGCGGACATCTCAGATAGCGTGGCGTAGCGACGGAAGCCTCCGGCGCTGAAAACTCCTATTCGGGAGTTTTTACCAGAAGTTGTTCGTCTCATGAGTATCTCAATCTTGTAGTTGAAAAGCAAGTTTCTATCAGAATAAAATCTTATGAATCCTGTATATCCCGAGAGTTATCTGCCTCCCAAAAACCTGCATTGACTACCGCGAAGTCGGATAAGCCCAAGCTGGCAGGGAAGTCATATGTTCGCACCGTTCTCGTTGGAAGAGGAGTGGTATCGCTATAGCAGCGCATATGGCGGATCCGTCGGTTACGGCGGCGCCCAAGCCGGAACGGGTACAGGTGGGGTTGACGGTGCTGGGCCGATCACCATCAGCCCGCGAGGAGTTGTCATAACGAGTAACGGCAAAGAATTCGTTCTAGTCCAACCTGACGGCACAGTGTTGACGACGGCGGCCGTTGACGGGATGACGGTTGAAAATTGGGCGACGCCTGACGGCACTCAGTTCGTATCCGCCTACATGCCGGCTGATAAAATGTCATATTCTTATTGGACTAAGCCGGATGGAAGTTTCGGCATGCAGTCCATGACGTTCGATGCCGACGGGAATAAAATTCTTGAGACTCAATCTACGAGATTTAGCGATGGGCGGACAACGCTTGTAGGATACAACTATACGCGTGGCTGGTCAAAGATAGAAGAATTCGATGCCAGTGGCAGACTTGTTCTGCGTAGACATGCTTCTGATGATGGACTGACGAAGGAAGCTCGTCTTCTTGACAATGGTTTTGTGAGCGTCCGATGGAGCTACCCCGTCGGATTCATTGATGACACTCATACCAATCTTTATTATGGCGATCCAGACGGCACAATGGGGAATTGGGCGCGCCATGTAGGTGAGGTCGACAGCACGTTATCTCGCGGTAAGCTGGTTGAAATAGCCACTACAACACAGAAAACCCAAAACGGTGGTTCTCCGGGTCTGCAAACCACGGTAACCGCGACTTACAAACATGGCGACGGGCGAACGGAAACCATCGCCAGAGACTATCAAATTCTATTCCATCAGGATCGGCCTGCGCCCTCCAGCCCAGTGCCGAACGAAGCTCTAGCGAAAGGCGTCGGTCTAATCGTCCAGATGGTGGACATGATGACGACTCCGGACGCCGAAGGGCAGGCGGTTGCCAGAGTCGGTGTGATGGAAGTGATTGCGAACTCGCAGACATACTTTGTCGGCGCTCGCATCGGCACGAGCTCAGGCGACCGAATTGAAAGCGAGGGCTTGCTCGCTGGCGGCCAAGGCAACGACAGCCTGTTTGGCGGCGCCCAAGACGACATTCTGTACGGCGGCGATGGGGCGGACTTCCTTTTCGGCGGAGCAGGAGGCGACAGGCTGGTCGGCGGTGCGGACTACGATTACGCCGGCTACAGCTCCGCCGTCGTGGCGCGCATGACCCATCTCGCCGGCAACACCGGCGAGGCCGCCGGCGACGCTTATGACGGCATCGAAGGGCTGTCGGGCTCCGCCTACAACGATACCCTGGGCGGCGACCGGTATGGCAACAACCTGTTCGGGCGCGCGGGGCACGACGCGCTGCTTGGAGAGGAGGGGCACGACGCTCTCTCTGGAGAAGACGGTAGCGACAGCCTGGTGGGTGGAGCTGACGGCGACATACTCGATGGCGGCGCCGGCTTCGATTATGCGGAGTACCACACCGCTGCTTCAGGCGTGGTGGTGGATCTGCTGAACGCGGGACGCAATACGGGCGACGCAGCGGGAGATAGCTACGTCTCCATCGAAGGGCTGACCGGCTCGCGCCACAAGGATGAACTTGTCGGCAACCATCTCGGGAACGAACTCTACGGCCTTGGCGGCGACGACACCCTGGAAGGTCGGGGCGGGGCCGACTGGCTCTATGGCGGAGCGGGGCACGACTTCGCGAGCTACTACCAAGCGGCTTCAGGCGTGCGGGCCAACCTCTCGAACGCGGCGCAGAACTCAGGCGAAGCGGCAGGCGATGTCTATGACAGCATCGAGGCGCTGAGTGGCTCCCAGTTCGACGATACGCTCACCGGCAACGGAGATGGCAATAACCTGTACGGTCATGAAGGGGCCGATCGCCTCAACGGCTTGGCCGGGCGTGACTACCTGGTGGGCGGCGGCGGCAACGACGTGCTCGATGGTGGCGCGGGCGGCGACTGGCTCATCGGCGGGGCCGGTAGCGACGCCGTCGCCTACACAATGGCTGTGTTGGCCAACCTGTCCGACGTCTCTCAGAATACCGGCGAGGCGGTCGGGGACATCTACGAGAGCGTCGAGAACATCTTCGGCTCCGCCTACAACGACGTGCTCACCGGCAATGGCGGCTACAACGAACTGTTTGGGCACAACGGCCACGACGCTCTCTATGGTCTTTCCGACGGAGACTTCCTGTCGGGTGGTGAGGGTCACGATCTACTCGTGGGCGGTGCCGGCTCGGACAGGCTGACGGGCGGCACCGGCACGGACATCTTCCGCTTCGATATGGCACTGGGCTCATCGAACGTGGACACGGTGAACGACTTCTCGGTGGGCGAGGGCGACCTGCTGCAGCTGAGCCGATCCGTGTTCACAGCCTTTGCCAGCCAGGGCTCGGTGGGCTCCTGGCAGTTCACCATCGGTCCGTCGGCCACCACGGCGGATCAGCGTCTCATCTACAACAATGTCACCGGGGCGGTGTCATACGATGCGGACGGGGTGGGCGGTGCGGCGCAGATCCAGTTTGCCACCATCGGCAAGTACCTGGCGCTCTCCGCATCCAGCTTCGCGCTGATCTGGGTATAGGATACCTAAGAGGCTCCGCTCAGGCGGGCCTCTCCACCACCCAAGCAGAAACGACAAAGCCGGCGCTACCCAGCGCCGGCTTTTTCTGTCTTCTGGAATGGGTGTCGCGTACTTAAGCCGCTGCGTCGGCCAGGGCGATCTCCGCGCTGGTGTTCTCCGCCAGCGGCAGGTGGACCAGCACGATGGTGCCGACCCCCTCCTGGCTGCGGATGCGCAGGGTGCCGCCATGGAGTTCGGCCAGCGAGCGAGCAATGGCAAGGCCCAGGCCCGAGCCCTTGTAGCTCTTCGAGAACTCGGTCTCGACCTGCTCGAAAGGACGTCCGAGCTTCTGGAGCGCGTGCTCCGGAATGCCGATGCCGTTGTCTTCCACGTAGATGTTGATGGCCTCGGCGGCGTGGCGGGTGCGGACCGTGATGCAGCCGCCGTCGGGCGTGAACTTGGTGGCGTTCTGGAGGAGGTTCACCAGGATCTGGTGGAGCGCCCGCTCGTCCGCCGGAACGGTGATGTCCTCGGGTGCCACGTCGATGGAGACGGTGAGATTTTTCGCGCGCACCTGCTCAGAGACGAGGCGCAGCGCCCGCTGCACGGAGGTGTTCACCTCCACCGAGCGTTTCACGAGGCTCACCCGGCCCGCCTCGATGCGGGACATGTCGAGGATGTCGTTGATGACGGAGAGGAGATATTCGCCGCTCGAACGGATGTCCCGGCAGTATTCTTCGTACTTGGTGGAGCCGAGGGTCCCGAAGATGCCGGTCTCCATCACCTCGGCGAAGCCGATGATGGCGTTGAGCGGCGTGCGCAGCTCGTGGCTCATATTGGCGAGGAACTCGGACTTCGCGCGGTTGGCGCTTTCGGCCTGCGCCTTCTGGTCGAGGTAGCGCTCGGCGAGATCCGCGAGCTGCTGCGTCTGCGCCTCGAGCTTCTGGCGGGATTGCTTCAGGTCGTTGACGGTGGCGATGAGCTGGCGCTCGGAATCCATGAGCTGGTGCTCGTGGCGCTTCAGCGCCGTGATGTCGGTGCCCACGGAGACATAGCCGCCGTCCTTGGTGCGCCGCTCGTTGATCTGCAGCCACCGGCCGTCCTCGAGCCGCGCCTCGAAGGTGCGGGCACCCTCGTCCTGGCGCTCCTCGCGCACGATCTGGTGCTGCACCTCCGGGGGGCGGCCCTGCGCCATGACTTCCGCATAGGAGCGGCCGGGGACGATGGCATCGAGCGGCAGGTCGTGGAGGTTTTGGAACTTCGAATTGCAGAGCACGAGGCGGTTGCTCGCGTCCCACAGCACGAAAGCCTCGGAGACCGCCTCGACCGCGTCGCGCAGCCGTGCGTCGTCCTTGGCGGCTTTCTCCTCAAGGATGCGCTGCTCCGTCACGTCGACCGCGATACCAACGAGGTGGCGGGTCTCATCGTCCGGATCCGCCATCAGCTCGGCGCGAGCGCGCAGCCACACCCAGTCGCCGTTCGCGGCGCGAATGCGGAAATGGTAGTCCACGAGGGATGTGCGGGCGGAGGCGAGCTCGTCGGCCAGCGTGAAGAGATCCTGGTCGTCGGGGTGCACCATGGCGTTCACCTCGCCGAAGGACAGGAACTCGTCCCGCCGCTCGTAGCCGAGGAGCTCGTACATGGAATCCGACCAGTAGATCCGGCCCCGCGCGATATCCCAGTCCCAGAGGCCACAGCGGCCGCGGTTGAGGGCGGAGTCGATACGGTCGCGCACCTTCACGCAGACCTCGTCCGCCGCGCGGGCCCGGTTCGACTGCATCATGTAGGCAGCGCCGATGCCGACGAGCACGATGGTGACGGCGCCAAGAAGCGAGACCTGCCCGATGGTGCGCGCCTGCCAGCTCGCGAGGACGCGGGGGAGGGGCTGCACCACCGCGATCTGCCCACCCGACGAGGCAAGCGCGCGCACGGTGGCGATCGCAGGCTCGCCGTCCGCGAGGCGGATCGTCATCACCCCGGCCCGGTCGGCGAAGACGGTGAGAGGCTGCGACTCGCCCAGAAGCTCGTTGAGGGTGCGGGGCATCGCGGTCGCGGCCGGATAGACCGCCTGCACGATGCCGCTGCCGTCCGCCAGCATGAGGCTGCGGCCCCGGGCCAGCGCTCCGGCGGGCAGACCTTTCGCGAGATCGTCCAGCTGAGTTGCCGCCGCGACGCGATCGATCGGGGAAGCCGCGCCGCCCATGCGCGTGGCCGAGAGGCTCGCGAGCACGTCGATGTCCGCGATCGCGTCAACCACGGTCTCTTCGCGCGCGTCGGAGAGCTGGATCCAGGCGCTCGTTGCGAGCGTCAATAGGAACAGGCCGAGGAGGGCCGGAACGGCAAGCCGCAGCCACGGCTCATACCGTTCAAGATGCTGGTAAGCCGGGCTCGCCAGGCTACGGGTTACACCAAGAATGGTTCCCGCGCGCGCCGATACCCATGCGGTCTCCGCCCCCGCCATGCGAAGCCCCTCCGGAATCCATTTATCGTCCTGTTTCGGAGGACGTGCCGCATCTCTCCGAATCACCATCAATAGAATCGTGGGCAGGTGATTTGTCCAGCTGGGAACAAGCCTGCCGACGCCCATTTTAAGAAGTTCTTAACAGCTGTCCACAGGTGAAAAACATAATAGAAAACAGATACTTAGTCATATAGCGATTACCCAAGGGAACGTTGAACAATGTCTCCTAGATCGCGGGAAAGACTGGCCTTTTCGGCGATGCTTCGTAGGGCCTGCTCAGCTTGTCCCCTGCGCGCTCCGTCCATTGTCCTCCATGACCCGAAAGACGTAGCGAGCCGGGCCGCCAATTGGGGGTTCGCGGGGTCCACGGCGGTCACGATTTCAGCGAGGAATCGATAACCTGCGCCGTCCGCCCGATGGAACTGCGTCGGGTTCATCATGGCGAGGGCTCCGACGAGGGCGCGCACCCGGTTTGGGTTGCCCATGGAGAACGCGTGATGCCTCATCAGGCGGCGCACCCGCTCCAGTGTTTCATCTTCGGGGATCGTCGCTTGAAGGGTGAACCACTTGTCGAGTGCGAGAGGTTCATCCCGGTAGCGCTCCGCGAAAGCCTCAAGCGCATCCTCACGCACCCGACCCGGCAATTGCGACAGGGTGGCGAGAGCGGCGATGCGGTCGGTCATGTTGGTGGCGGCTTCGAGCTGCGCAGCTGCCATGGCTTCGCCCGCTTGGGGATCGGCCGCCGCGATCAGGTCGAGAGCGACGTTGCGAAGCGAGCGGCGCCCGGCGCTGCCAGCGTCCGGACTGTACGCGCCGGGCAGTGCGAGAGCAGCGCGCAGGGTTTGCAAGCGGGTCCCGCATCTGTGGCCCACCACCTGGCGCAGTTCGCGCCGGGCCGCATGGATCGCGTCGGGGTTCACGTCCCGCCCTATCTCCTGGGCCACGTCCGCCTCGCTCGGCAGGGTGAGGACGAGCGCCGCAAAGGCAGGGTCCGTTTCGGCCTCAGCATCGAGGAACGCGAGCAGGGCCGTCGCGAGCGCCTCCGCGCCCGTCCCATCGAAGTCGGCGCCCGTGCCGCGCGCCACCAGAAGGCGCATCGCCACGCTCTGAGCCGCCTGCCAGCGGTTGAATGGATCGGTGTCGTGACGCAGGAGAACAAGGAGATCCGCGTTCGACAGGTCGAGGGAGAGGCGCACGGGCGCCGAGAACCCGCGCAGGAGCGAGGGCACGGGACGCACGGGCACGTTCTGGAAGTCGAGGGTTGCGCGGGCCGCATCGAGAACGAAGACGCCCTCTCTGGAGACAGCGTTCGCCGCGGCGTCGAGCGGGCGCCCATCCTCGGCCACGAGGCCGAGCGCCACTGGGATCGCCATCGGCTCCTTCACGGGCTGTCCAGGCGTTGGCGGCGTCTCCTGCACAAGATCCAGGCGGTACGTGCGCGCGGCCGCGTCGTAGGTGCCGCTCGCCGTCACGCGCGGTGTACCGGCCTGCTCGTACCAGCGGGCGAAATGCGAGAGATCGCGGCCTGTGACATCCGCGAAGGCGGCGAGAAAATCTTCCACCGTCGCTGCCGTGCCGTCGCAGCGCTCGAAATAGAGATCCATCCCGCGCCGGAAATCCGCTTCGCCGATGAGTGTCTTGAGCATGCGCACGATCTCGGCGCCCTTCTCGTAGACGGTCGCCGTGTAGAAGTTGTTGATCTCCGCGTAGCGGGTCGGCCGCACCGGGTGGGCGAGCGGGCTCGCGTCTTCAGAGAACTGCCGCGCCCGGAGGGCTTTCACCTCGGCGATGCGGTGCACGGGACGCGAGCGCTCGTCGGAGGAGAATTCCTGGTCGCGAAAAACCGTCAGGCCCTCCTTCAGGCAGAGCTGGAACCAGTCGCGGCAGGTGACCCGGTTGCCCGACCAATTATGAAAATACTCGTGCGCGATGATTGCCTCGATATTCGCGTAGTCGACATCCGTCGCCGTGTCGGACGAGGCCAGCACAAATTTGTCGTTGAAGATGTTGAGGCCTTTGTTCTCCATGGCCCCCATGTTGAAATCCGGGACGGCGACGATGTTGAAGACGTCGAGGTCGTATTCCCGGCCGAACACGCGCTCGTCCCAGCGCATGGAGCGGATGAGGGCATCGAGCGCGTAATCCGCGCGATCTTCCTTGCCAGGCTCCACATAGATCCCAAGCTCCACCTCCCGCCCGCTCGCGGTGGTGTAGGGCGCCCGCACGTGACCGAGGCGCCCGCCGACGAGCGCGAACAGGTAGGAGGGCTTCGGGTGCGGGTCGTGCCACACCGCGAAATGCCGGGTGGTGCCCTCGATCGGTCCGCTCTCCACCGGATTGCCGTTGCCGAGCAGAACGGGCGCCTCATCGCGCTCTGCCTCGATGCGCGTCGTGTAGACGCTGAGCACGTCCGGCCGGTCGAGGAAGTAGGTGATGCGCCGGAAGCCTTCCGACTCGCATTGCGTGCAATAGTTCCCGCCCGAGCGGTAGAGCCCCATGAGTTTCGTGTTGGCCGTTGGGTTGATCTCGGTCTCGACCGCGATGGTGAAGGGCCGCTGCGGCGGCTCGTGAAGCTCGAAGCCCTGCGGTGTCGCCGTGAAGGAGCCCGGCGGCAGGGCGCGCCCGTCGAGGGCGACGGCCTTCAGCATCAGTTCGTCCCCATCGAGCACGAGCGGTTCGCCCCTTCGCCCTGCGGGGTTCGGCCGGATCGCCAGGGTCGCCGTCACCCGCGTCGCCGTGGGGTGCAGGCGCACGTCGAGGTCCACCCGGTCGATCAGGTAGTCGCTCGGACGGTAATCCTCGAGTCGGATGACGGGGGCGGTTTCGGTGCGCATGGGCCTGCTCGCGATGGTGCTTCGCCCTGTTTAAAGGACCAGCGGCACGTGACGCAACGCAAGGGCGCCATTCAGACGCGTCGCAGGGGCTCCGCGTGGCCGATCACCCGCACCACCTCGGGATGAGCCGCGCGAAAGCGGCGCTCCAGTTCGTCGACGCAGGCATGCACCTCCGTCACCTGCAGGGCCGGCTCGATGCGACAATGGTAGTTGACCACGAGCCCGTCGCTGGTACGGCGAACGCGCACGGAATGAACGTCCCTCACGGTGCCGACCAGCGCGGCGCATTCGGCGAGAGATCGGGCGACGGCAGCCGTGGTGCCGGCGCTCTCGTCGGTGCCGGCTAGCGCTCCTACCCGCAGCGGCTCGATATGGGTGTCGACCTCGATCGTCTCGCCGAGCTCCTCCCGGATCGCTCCCTCGAGCTTCGAGGCGAGCCCGTGGGCCGCGGCGAGGCTCATCCGCCCATCGACCTCGAGATCGAGGCTGATGCTGAGACGTCCCGCGACCTCCTGCACCATCACATGATGCACAGGCATCCGGCGCTTTGCCGCGATGAGGAGCACGCGCTCCAGCACCGTCTCGTCGTCGAGTTGCGTCGGCTCCGCCGTCACCACGATTTCGGAGCGCGGCACCTGCGCCACCACGGCCGCGATGAGCTGCGCTTTGATCGAGGCGACCTTTTCGAGCGGCAGGGTCCGCGGCACCCGCACCAGCACCTCTCCAAAAACCTGACCGCCGCCCGGACGGACCCGCACCCTGTCGACCGCCACGATGCCCGGTATAGCCTCAGCAATGGCCTGGATGCGCTCGCCGAGGCCCTTTGGGGCGGCGTCGAGCAGGGTATCGATGGTGCGCTTCGCCAGGCGAAAGCCCGCGAATGCAATGAAGAGCGACACCCCGATGGCAACGAGCGAATCCGCCTGCGGGTAGCCGAGAGCCGCCGCCCCGAGCGCTGCCAGCACCAGGGCCGAGTTGACGAGATCGGCCGAGAAGTGGAGCGCGTCCGCTTCAAGGGCTTCGCTGCCGGTCTCCCGCGCCACCCGCTTCAGGGAACGCCAGCGCCAGGAATCGACCGCAATGGCCCCGACGAGAACTGCCGCGGCGATCCAGCTCGGCTCCACCTCGAATTCCTGGTTGAGGAGCCGGCGGACGCCTTCATAGGCCACGGCCCCCGAGAGCAGGAACAGGAAGGCCGTCTCGATGAGGGCCGCGAGGGACTCGAACTTGCCATGCCCATAATGGTGCTCCGCATCGGCGGGCTTGTGGGAGGCGCGCACGGCGAGGAACGTGATCGTGGTCGCCGCCACATCGAGTAGGCTGTGGGCCGCATCCGAGATGAGCGCGAGCGATCCCGTGGCAAGGCCTGCCGCCCCCTTGGCGAGGGTGATGGCGGCGCTCGCGGCGATGGACCAGAGGGCAGCGCGTTCCTTGCGGGCCTCGATGGGGTTTCGTTCGCTCAAGGGGAGCCTCGATGGGTCGACTGGCCGGTCATAGCCGAACCGGCGGTCCGGCGCATCCAGGCGCTTTTTCCTGCCGGAGCCTGCATAGCCTGCGCCCCACGCATGATGGCAGGGCCCTTGACCCGGCGGCGGGAAGCGCCAAGACGTGACCGCATAGCCAAGGGGAGACCTCGATGGAATATCTTCACACCATGGTTCGCGTGGCGAACCTCGAGCAATCGCTCGATTTCTACTGCAACAAGCTCGGCCTCGTCGAAGTGCGCCGCATCGACAACGAGAAGGGCCGCTATACGCTCGTCTTCCTCGCCGCGCCCGGCGACGTGGAAAAGGCGCGGGATTCGAAGGCGCCGCTGGTCGAGCTCACCTATAATTGGGACGAGCACGAATACGGGGGCGGGCGCAATTTCGGCCATCTGGCCTATCGGGTCGACGACATTTACGACACCTGCCAGAAGCTGATGGAGGCCGGAATCACCATCAACCGGCCGCCGCGGGACGGCTACATGGCCTTCATCCGCTCGCCGGACAACATCTCGATCGAGCTCCTCCAGCGCGGCGAGGCGAAGGCTCCCCAGGAGCCCTGGACCTCCATGCCGAACACAGGGGTTTGGTAGCGCCCTTGCCGCCGCCGGTGTGCCGGCCATGGCATGGTAGCATCGGTAGAACACCTGATTTACTTTTGGTTGCTAGCGTCCCCCGGCCATGAAGAATTCATGCTCGGGGGCGCCTGTGTTCAGAAAGATCAATCTCGTCGCTAAAGTCGTCGCGCTCGTCGCGGCGGCCGTCATGCTCACCGCCGGTGCCCTCTGGGCGGCCGCATCCCGGGAGATGTGGTCGGAACTCGAGGTCAAGCAGGAGCAGGACGGCGAGCAGTACATCCGCAGCCTCGCCCTGGTCTATGCGGGCCGCGTCAAGGACGCGAAGGTCACCCTGAACGGCTCCCGGGTGGCGCGGATCGAATCCCCCTCGCTGGCTAATTTTTCGGATTTCTCGATCGTCGACGATTCCGTCGCCTATGTGGGCGGCAACGCCACCATCTTCACCTTCGACAGCACCCAGGACGCGTTCGTCCGGCGCACCACCACGGTGAAGAAGGAGAACGGCGAGCGGGCGGTCGGCACCAAGCTGGCCCCGGAGAGCCCGGCGCAGGCCTATCTTCGCCGCGGCGAGGCCTATTACGGGCCGACGCTCCTGTTCGGGCGTCATTTCTACACCGTCTACCAGCCCACCTTCGACTCGGCCGGCAAGGTGAACGGCGCCCTCTATGTGGGCATCCCCATCGAGGCCTATTTCAACGCCTATGACAGCACCATGCGGAGCATGGGCCTGATGGCGATGCTGACCGCAGTGCTGATCTGCATCGGCGCGGGCCTCGTCGCGGCCCGCCTGTTCCGGCCCCTGCGCCTCATCTCCAGCCGCGTCGACGCGCTCGCCCAGGGCGACCTTGCCAGCCCCATCAGCCACCAGGAGCGGGGAGACGAGATCGGCGCCGTGGCGAGAGCCCTCGAGGTCCTGCGCGAGACGAGCTTGCGCGCCCAGTCCCTCGAGGAGCAGCAGCGCGAGGTGGAGCAGGGCAATGCCCGCCGTCGGGCCGATCTCGACGCGGCGATCCAGGATTTCCGCCACCGGGCGACCGGGCTTCTCACCTCGCTGACCTCCTCCACCCAGGGCATGCGCGGACGAGCCGAGGAGATGTCCGGGGTGTCCGAGAATGCGCGGGGCGCCATCGAGCAGGCGTCCGGCTCCTCCCGGGAGGCGTCCACCAACGTCCAGATGGTCGCGAGCGCTGCCGAGGAACTCTCCGCCTCCATCAACGAGATCGGCGGCCAGCTCGGCCGAGCGAAGTCGCTCGCCGAGCGGGCGCTGAACGAGGCCGAGACCACGAATTCCGAGATTGGCGGCCTAGCCCAGGCGGCCCAGCGGATCGGGGATGTGGTGGACCTCATCCGGTCCATCGCGGAGCAAACGAACCTGCTGGCCCTCAACGCCACGATCGAGGCTGCCCGAGCCGGCGAGGCCGGACGGGGCTTTGCTGTGGTCGCCGCCGAGGTGAAGACCCTGGCGACCCAGACTGCCAAGGCCACCGAGGAAATCACAAAGCAGATCCAAAGCGTCCAGACCTCCACGGACGGCGCCGTTGACGCGATCCGCCGGATCACCGGCAGGATGCGGGAGATCAACGAGACCACGGTCGGCATCGCGGCCTCGGTGGTGCAGCAAGGCTCGGCCACGGAGGAAATCTCCCGCAACGTGGCCCAGGCCGCGCAGGGGACCCAGGCCATGGCCCAGAGCCTTACCACCGTGACCGGAGCCGCCCAGCGCACATCGGAGACCGCCGTCACCGTGACGGGTGCCGCCCAGCAGGTGGATGGGGTCGCCGGGGAGCTCGAGCGCGAGATCGAGCGCTTCCTCGGGCGCGTGGCCGCCTAAACCTGCACCAAATCAGGGTTCCAAGGGCGGAGTCGCGCTGCGACACCGCCCTTTTTCATGCCCCATTGGCTTGCGCTTGCCTCTCCGTCATTCTACCCCGCCTGACCCATTGAGCCGGCTTGAGACCGGCGGAGGAACGGCGTGACAAGACAAGTGGTCCGCTTCTGGCGGCGCGGCGAGCGGGTGGAGGTCTCCGATTTCCACCCTAGGACGACGCTGCTCGACTATCTGCGCCTGCAGGAACGAAGCCTGGGCACCAAGGAAGGCTGCGCGGAAGGCGATTGCGGCGCCTGCACGGTGGCCCTTGGCCGGGTGAGGGAAGGGCGGCTGACCTACGAGCCCGTGAATGCCTGCATCCTGCTCCTGGGGCAGGTGGACGGGGCCGAGATCGTGACGGTCGAGGATCTGGCCGGCGACGCGCTCCACCCGGTGCAGGCCGCCATGGTGGCGCACCACGGGTCGCAATGCGGCTTCTGCACCCCTGGCATCGTCATGAGCCTGTTCACCCTCTACCAGGAGGGCGCACGCCCGGTGACCCGGGAGGCGGTGAACGACGTGCTCGCCGGAAACCTGTGCCGTTGCACCGGCTACCGCCCGATCGTCGATGCGGCGCTCGCGGCCTGCGCGGCGGAGCCCGCCGACCGGTTTGCGGAAACGCGCCCTATCATCGAAGAGCGCCTGATTACGGCCGCGGATTCGGCCGATGTCTTCGTCGGCGATGCGGCCCGCTTCTTTGCGGCGCCCGCGAGCGAGGAGTCCCTCGCGCGGCTCTATGCCGACCACCCGGATGCGACGCTGGTCGCCGGCGCCACGGATGTGGGCCTATGGGTCACCAAGGGCATGGCTCCCATGGACAAGGTGATCTGGCTCGGCCGGGTCGCCGGGCTCGATGCCCTGGAGGACGGGCCGGACGCCCTCGCCATAGGCGCGACCGTCACCCATGCGGACGCGTTTTCGGCACTGAGCGCCATCGATCTGGATCTCGGCGAGCTGATGCGCCGCTTCGGATCCGCGCAGGTGCGCGCCTCGGGTACGGTCGGCGGCAACATCGCCAATGGCTCGCCCATCGGTGATTTGGCTCCCGCGCTCCTGGCGCTCGGCGCCAGCCTCGACCTTGCGGGCATCGCAGGCACGCGCACCATCCCCCTCGACAGTTTCTTCATCGCCTACCGTCGTCAGGACCGGCAGCCCGGCGAGTATGTCCGGCGCATCACCCTGCCGAAGCTCAAGGCGAATGAGGCGTTCCGCGCCTTCAAGGTGTCCAAGCGCTTCGACGAAGATATCTCCGCCGTGATGGGCGCGTTCAATTTCACCCTCGACGGACGCCAGATCGCCGCGGCGCGGATCGCTTTCGGCGGCATGGCGGGCATCCCCAAGCGCGCGGCGGAGACGGAAGCGGCCTTGGCGGGCCTCTCCCTCGACGAGCCCGCAGCCTGGGAGGGCGCTTACGCGGCGCTCGCCCGCGACTACCAACCCATGACCGATCATCGCGCCTCGGCGGAATACCGCGCCACGGTGGCGCGCAACCTTCTCTTTAAGGCGCTCATGGAGATCGCCCACGGGACCAGCCGCGCGACCCGCATCATCGGTGAGCGCGACCGGCTCGAGGCGGCGGAGTAGGGCGATGGATGAGACAGTCCTGAAGTCTTCCACAACTCCCTCCCCCCTTGTGGGGGAGGGCAGGGAGGGGGGTAGCGCTCCACAGGAGCGCTCGCGGAGCGAACGGGTTGTGGGCGACGCAAGGCATGGCTTCGACGCCATACCCCCCTCTCCAACTCTCCCTCACAAGGGGGAAGAGAGCTCCGAAGCGCTCCGCCACGTCCGCCAGCCCCTGCCGCACGATTCTGCGATGAAGCATGTGCAGGGGGCGGCGCAGTATATCGACGACATCCGCGAGCCCGAGGGCACTCTGCATGTGGCGATCGGCCAATCGCCGAAGGCGCGCGGCCGACTTCTCTCCCTCGACCTCTCCGCCGTGCGCGCGATGCCCGGCGTGGTGGCGGTGCTGACTGCGGCCGACATCCCGGGCAAGAACGACGTCTCGCCGGCCTTTGGGGACGATCCGCTCTTCGTCGAGACCGAGATCGGCTTCCACGGCCAGGCCCTCTTCGCGGTCGTCGCGACGGAGCGGGACATTGCCCGCCGCGCCGTGAAGCTCGCCACCATGGAGATCGAGGCGGAGCGCCCGAGCGTCACCGTCGAGGACGCCTTGGAGCGCGGCGAGACCGTGCTTCCGGACTACGCCTTCGGCAGGGGCGACCCGCGGACGGCCATCGCCGCCGCGCCGCGCTCGCTTGCGGGTTCGTTCCGGGTCGGCGGCCAGGAGCATTTCTATCTCGAAGGACAGATTGCGCTCGCGATCCCGGGCGAGGACGGGGACGTCTACGTCTATTCCTCTACGCAGCACCCGAGCGAGGTGCAGCATGTGGTGGCGCGCGTTCTCGACATCCCGGATTCCTACGTCACTTGCGAGATCCGCCGCATGGGCGGAGGGTTCGGCGGCAAGGAGAGCCAAGCGACGCAATGGGCGGTGACGGCGGCGCTCGCGGCGCGCGTGACGGGGCGGCCCTGCAAGCTGCGGCTCGACCGCGACGACGACTTCATCCTCACCGGCAAGCGCCACGATTTCCGGTGCGACTGGCAGGTGGGCTTCGACGAGGAGGGGCGTGTCTCGGCCTACGCGGTGGATCATCTCGCCCGCTGCGGCTACTCGGCGGACCTGTCGTCCGGCGTTGTTGATCGCACCATGTTCCACTCGGACAATGCCTATTGGCTGCCCGATGTGCATGTGGGCTCGAAGCGCCTGAAGACCAACACGGTCTCGAATACGGCGTTTCGCGGCTTCGGCGGCCCCCAGGGCATGCTCGCCATCGAGCACGTGATGGACCAGATCGCCTGGGCGACAGGCCGCGACCCGCTCGACGTGCGCTATGCCAACCTCTACCGCCCGGGCGGCAATCTCACGCCCTTTGGCATGGAGGTGGAGGAGACCGACACGCTCCGCAGCCTCATCGAGACCCTGGAACGCTCCTCGGATTACCGGGCGCGGCGCCAGGAGATCGCCGCCTTCAACGCATCGTCACCGATTATGAAGCGCGGGCTCGCGCTGACGCCGGTGAAGTTCGGCATCAGCTTCACGCTCACGCATCTGAACCAGGCGGGCGCCCTCGTCCACGTGTATCAGGACGGCTCTGTGCACCTGAACCACGGTGGCACCGAGATGGGGCAGGGGCTCTATGTGAAGGTCGCGCAGGTGGTGGCCGAGGAGTTCGGCATCGCCCTGGAGCGCGTGCGCATCACCGCGACCACCACCGCGAAGGTGCCGAACACGGCCCCGACGGCGGCCTCGTCCGGCACCGATCTCAACGGCATGGCGGCCCGCATCGCGGCCCGCGCCATCAAGGCTCGCATGGCCGCGCAGGCGGCCCAGAAATTCGGCGTCACAGAGGACCAGGTGGAGTTCCGGGAGGACCGGGTCTTTGCGGGCAACGAGAGCCTGTCCTTCACCGAACTCGCGAAGCTTTGCGTGGTCTCGCGGGTGCAGCTCTCGCAGGCGGGCTTCTACAAGACGCCGAAGATCACCTGGGACCGGGCGACGGCGACGGGGCGACCCTTCCTTTATTTCGCCTACGGCGCGGCCTGCGCGGAGGTGATCGTCGATACGCTCACGGGCGAGAACCGCGTGACTCGCGTCGACATCCTCCACGACGTGGGCCAGTCCCTCAATCCGGCCATCGATATCGGCCAGATCGAGGGAGGCTTCGTGCAGGGCATGGGGTGGCTCACCACGGAGGAGCTCGTCTTCGACGGCGAGGGCCGCCTGCGCACGCACGCGCCCTCCACCTACAAGATCCCCGTCGCCTCCGATGTGCCTGCCGATTTTCGCGTGGCATTGTTCCCCAACAGCAACCGGGAGGACACGATCTACCGGTCGAAGGCCGTGGGCGAGCCGCCGATCATGCTGGCGAACAGCGTGTTCTGCGCCCTCGCCGATGCTGTCCATGCCATCGACCCCGCGCGCCCCGTGCCCCTCGACGCGCCCGCGACGCCGGAAGCGATCCTGAGGGCTTGCGAGGCGCTGCGCGGACGATCCATGAACCCGCCGACCGTGGGATCCGCGGGGTGAACCACTGGCGGCGGCTCGCCGATCTCGTCGCGGCCCATGGGGCCGCGGCGCTCGTCACCGTGCATGAGGCCAAGGGCTCGGTGCCCCGCGAGGCGGGCGCCCGGATGGTGGTGCGGCCCGACGGTGCGTTCCACGGCACCATCGGGGGCGGCCGCCTCGAATGGGAGATGCTGGCTCTCGCCCGGCAAGCCCTGGGGCAGGGCCGTGGCCCGGCCCGGTTCGTGGACCAGGCCCTCGGCCCCGATCTCGGCCAGTGTTGCGGCGGCTTCGTGACGGTGCTGATCGAAACGTTCGACCGGCGCGACACGGCCGAACTGGAGGCGCTGGCGGCAGGCGGCGCCGTCGAGGCCTGGCTCGAAGATGGTCGCGTGAGGCGCGGTTCTCCTTCTCCCAGCGCAATGGAGGAGACATGGCGCGAGCCCGCCCCCGACAATCCGACTCCGGTCCTTCTCTTCGGTGCCGGCCATGTGGGCCGCGCCCTCGTCCTTGCGCTGGCGCCGCTCCCCTTTGCGGTACGCTGGATCGACAGCCGCCCGGACGCCTTTCCCCCGCACATTCCCGGCAACGCCACGCCCGTCCACGCGACCGATCTCGCAGCCGAGATCGCGGCGGCTCCGGGGGACGCTCTCATCCTCGTCATGACCCACGATCACGCCCTGGACCTCGCCGTCACGGCGTCGGCCCTCGGGCGGGGCTTTCCCTTCGTGGGCCTCATCGGATCGGGGACAAAGCGGGCGCGGTTCGAGAAGCGTTATCGGGAGATCGCAATCCCGGAGGAGCGCATCGCCGCTCTGGTCTGCCCCATCGGATTGCCGGGAATCGCGGGCAAGGAGCCCGCGACCATCGCGGCGTCCGTCGCCGCGCAGCTGCTTCAGCAGCGCCGGTAGGCGCGCCGAAGGGGAGGGGAATTCCCAAGCCGCGCCCCAGCCGCTAAACAGCCCCCATGACCAGCCTGACGCCCGACGATCACAAATACCTGGCGCGCGCCGTCGCGCTCTCCCGCGAGCACATGGAGGGCGGCGCCGGCGGGCCGTTCGGAGCCGTCATCGTGCGCGATGGCGAAGTGCTGGCGGAGGGATGGAATCAGGTGACCTCCGCCAACGACCCGACGGCCCATGCGGAGGTCACGGCGATCCGCCGGGCCTGCGCGGCGCTCGGCGACTTCTCGCTCCCTGGCGCGACGCTCTACACGAGCTGCGAGCCATGCCCCATGTGCCTCGCCTCCGCCTACTGGGCCCGGGTGTCGCGCATCGTCTACGCCAATACCCGCGAGGACGCGGCCGCCATCGGCTTCGACGATCAGCTCATCTACGACGAGATCCCCAAGCCCGTGACGGAGCGCCTGATCCCGACCATCCACGCGCCTACGGCCGATGCAAAGGCAGTGTTCGCCGCCTGGATGAGCAAGGCCGACAAGATCGCGTATTAGGGTGCCATCGACGTTCAAGCCTGGGCAGGGTTGCGGCCAGCGGCTGGCCCAGGGGCCCGCAACGGTGCTACCACTGGCGCAACCGACCCACCCCTGCTTCGAGGACAGCCATGCTCCGCGCTACCGCCATCGTCCGCAAACCCGCTGTCAAGGCCGACAAGGTCGCCGACACCGTCAGCCTCGACCACGAGGGCCGGAGCCGCGGCCAAGGGGTGCTCAGGGGCGAAGCCGGTCTCGATTTCCTGCTCGATCTCGATAACACCTCGGGGCTGAACGATGGAGACGCGGTGAAGCTCGAGGACGGGCGCCTCGTCCAGGTGAAGGCCGCGCCTCAGCGGCTTCTCGAAATCCGGGCTGAAAATCCCGTGCGCCTCGTGAAGGCTGCCTACCGCCTAGGCGGCCGCCATGCGCCCGTGGAGCTTACGGCGGATGCCCTCTACGTGGAGGAGGATGCAGCCCTCGCCGAAATGGCCCGGGGCCAGGGCTGCACCGTGACGCCGGTGATGCGCCCCTTCCAGCCGGAGCGCGGTGCCGACGCCCACGATTGCGGCCACGACCATCACCACCACGGACACTCCCACAGTCACGGGCACAGTCACGGGCACAGCCACTCGCACGATCACGCCCATGGGCACGACCATGCCCACGCCCACGCCCACGCACACAGCCATTCGCACGCGGAGGCGCATGCGCAGTCCCACACCCACGGGGACGGGTGCGGCTGCGGTCACGAGCATCACCACGGGCATGACCACGGCCACAAGCACGGGCATTGAAGGGTAGGCTGCGCGCAGCCTCGCCTCAGACGATCTTCCCCCGCGCTGCTACTGGGATCTCGCCCACAATCGTGTCGCCGCGGGTCGCGACGAGGCGGTCCACCATGTTCACCACAACGCAGACATGGTTCGGCACGATGCGCACCACGTCGCCGATACCGGGCCGGTCGTTGCAGGCGGAGAGATCCAGAAAGCCGTGCTCCTCGGAGAAGTGGGCGATGCGCGCCTGCGGATGCTCCAGGATCAGGCCGTAGCCGTCGAGCCCGCCGGAATCCCAGGTGAGCGTCTTGGAGCCTGCGTCCAGAATGCCGCGCTCGGCGCCCGCCCGGCTCACCACCGTGGAGACCACGTGCAGCGCCACGTCGTCGAGATCCGCATAGCCCGCCCGCAGCATCATGCGGTCGTTGAAAATGGACGTGCCCGAGCGATGCTCGGTGACGGGCTTGATCTGCCCGAGCTCCTTGAGCGCCGGGGTGCCGCCGGTGGAGACGATCTCCGGCTCAAGCCCTGCCTCGCGCAGGCCGGCGAGCGCCTCGTCGAGGAAACGCTGCGAGGCCTCCACGCTGCCCACGGGCGGGTACATCATCAGCCCCGCAAAGCGCAGCCCCGGCCGCGCGGCGATATCCTTGGCGAGCCTAATCGCCTCGCCCGGAGTCTCGACGCCCGCGCGCTTGTAGCCCGTGTCGCATTCCACCACCACGTCGAGATCGCGGCCCGCCTGGGACGCGGCCTGCGGCAGGCCTTCCACGGTCACCGGGTTGTCGGCGGCGACGATCATCCGCGTCCGGTCCATGAGCCGCGCGAGGCGTCCGAGCTTTTCTTCCCCGAGAATATTGTAGCTCACGAGAATGCTCTCGAACCCGACCTCCGCCATCACCTCCGCCTCGCCGAGCTTCTGGCAGGTGATGCCTCGGGCCCCCGCATCCTTCTGCATTCGCGCGAGGTCCGGGCTCTTGTGGGTCTTGATATGCGGCCGGTTCGCCACTCCGGCCGCGTCGCAGGCGGCCTGTAACTTGGCGATATTGCGCTCCACCCGGTCGAGGTCGATCACCACTGAGGGTGTGCCGAAGATGCGGGCGATGTCGTGGGCGAGGGCGGTCATGGCAGGTCTCCAGCTCCTCCGGCATACCCCAAAACGGCAGCGGTTGCAGGCGAATTCGCCAGATCCGTCGGTATCCGCCGGGTTGCGGCCCGCCCGCCCCCCGTCTATCTCCGTCCAATGACGTCGCCCCTTCTCACCTCGCGGGACATCCGCTTCACGGTTGCACCCATGATGGACTGGACGGATCGGCATTGCCGGTTCTTCCATCGCCTGATGTCGCGCCGGGCTCGGCTCTACACGGAGATGGTCACGACCGGGGCCGTCATCCATGGTCCCCGGGAGCGGCTGCTTGGCTTTTCCGCCGAGGAACATCCGGTCGCAGTGCAGCTTGGCGGATCCAACCCGGCCGAGCTCGCGGAGGCGGCGCGGATCTGCGCGGAGTTCGGCTACGACGAGATCAACCTCAATGTGGGCTGCCCCTCCGACCGCGTGCAGGATGGCCGCTTCGGCGCCTGTCTGATGCGCGAGCCCGCGCTCGTGGGCGAGGGCGTGGCGGCCATGAAGGCTGCGGTCAGCATTCCCGTGACGGTGAAGTGCCGCATCGGTGTGGACGATCAGGATACCGAGATCGCGCTCGATGCGCTGACCGATGCGGTCACGAAGGCCGGCGCCGATGCGCTCGTCGTTCATGCCCGCAAGGCATGGCTCCAGGGTCTCTCCCCGAAGGAGAACCGGGACGTGCCGCCCCTCGATTACGGCCGCGTCTATCGCCTGAAGCAGGCCCGGCCCTCGCTTCCCATCGGCATCAACGGGGGGATCCGGACCATGGCGGAGTGCAAGGCGCATCTCGACCATGTGGATGGGGTCATGCTCGGCCGCGTCGCCTATCACGAGCCGGAGATCCTGCTCGCCGTCGACCGCGAGCTGTTCGGCGAGGAGCCGCCTTTGCGCGACGGGTTCGAGGCGCTGGAAGCCTTCGAGCCTTACGTGGCCGCCCGTCTCGCGGAGGGCCAGCGCCTTCATACGATGACACGTCACCTCCTCGGTCTCTTCATGGGCCAGCCGGGCGCCCGGGCCTACCGACGCCACCTCGCCACGGAGGGCGTGAAGCCGGGTGCGGATCTTGCCACCTTGCGCGACGCGGTCGCCCATGTGCGACGCGCCCGGGCGGCGCTCGGCGAGGCGGCCTGATGGCCGAGGCGACGCCGCGCAACCCGGCCTATCGTGACGACCTCGAGCGCCTCTTCCGTGATCAGACCGTGATGGAGACCATTGGGGCCCGGCTCGTCCGCGCGGCGCCCGGTGAAGCCGAGATCGAGCTGTTCATCACCCCGAAGGTCGCCCAGCACAACGGTTTCGTCCATGCGGGCGTCGTCGCGATCATCGCGGATTCGGCGTGCGGCTGCGCGGCCTTCACACTCATGGGTCCCGGGCAGAACGTCCTCACCGCCGAGTTCAAGCAGAACCTCCTCGCGCCCGCCACGGGCGAGCGACTGATCGCCAGCGCCAAGGTCGTGCGCGCAGGCCGCACCCTCACGGTGGCGCAGGCCGAAGTTCATGCGGAGGCGAGGGGCCAGCGCAAGCTCGTGGCGCTCATGACGGCGACGCTCGTCGGAGTGGAGCAGCGAGAGACTGCCGGAGATTGATGCCCCACGACCCGCCTGAGCCTCGTCGGAAAGCTCTGGATCCAAGCCGTCGGAGGCGACCGGGTTGAGGGGCCTCAACCCATGGTGTTCTTGCGGGGGATGAGGAATTCCCGCACAGAGGCGCATACCTTCCTTCCAGGATCCTTCCATGTTCGGCATCTCCCCCTTCGAACTCGCCTGGCTGGCGGCGGCCCTTCTTGCCGCCGGAGCGGTGACCGGCCTTCTGGCCGGTGTGTTCGGCGTCGGGGGCGGGGCCGTGGTGGTGCCGGTTCTCTACGAGCTGTTCCGGATCGTCGGCGTGCCGGAAGAGGTGCGGATGCCGCTTTGCGTCGGCACCTCGCTGGCGGTCATCATCCCGACCTCCATCCGCTCCTTCAACGCGCACCGGGCGAAAGGCGCGGTCGACATGTCGATCCTGCGGGTCTGGGCGGTGCCCGTCGTGGTCGGCGTCGTGATGGGCAGCCTCGTGGCGCGCTTCGCGCCGGCCGATCTGTTCAAGGCGGTATTCGTAGGGGTCGCCGGGGTTTCGGCCATCCGCCTGCTCTTCGGGCGGGATAGCTGGCGGCTCGGGACCGACATGCCGGGACGCGCCGTGATGGTGGTCTATGGCTGGGTCATCGGGGTGCTCTCCGCGCTCATGGGCATCGGCGGCGGCCAGCTCTCGAACCTGTTCATGACCTTCTACAGCCGACCGATCCACCAGGCGGTCGCGACCTCCTCGGGGCTCGGCGTCATCATCTCGCTTCCCGGCGCGATCGGCTACATCTATGCGGGCTGGCCCAAAGCCGCGGAGTTCCCCGACGTGGTGGCGATCCAGCCTCCGCTCGCGCTCGGCTATGTGTCGCTCCTCGGCTTCATGCTCTTCGTGCCCACGAGCATCTGGACCGCGCCCATCGGCGCGCGGCTCGCCCACCGGCTCTCGAAGCGCCGTCTCGAGGTGGCCTTCGGCATCTTCCTTCTCGTGGTCTGCGCCCGTTTCGCGGCGAGCCTGCTGGTCTGAGCGGCCCTCAGCTCCCCTTCGGCCGCAGGATCAACCGGTTGCCGCGCACCTCGTAGGACGCGAGGCGTTCGAGAAAGGTCATGCCGAGGAGATTGCCTGGCAGCACGCCCGGCCGGGCCACGAGGGCGCGCACGCGCCGCTCGGTGATCGGCCCGATGCTCAGGGTCTCGATGGTAATGGGAGCCGCAAGGGTGCGCCCGTTGGCGGTGGCGACCGGCACCGAAAAGGAGAGGGTGGCGGGATCGAAGCCCGCCGCCGCGGCGCTTTCGGCCGTCAGGACCACGGCGCTGGCGCCCGTGTCGAAGAGGAAGCGCACCTCCTCGGTGTTGACGCGGCCCATGAGCGTGAAGCTGCCATCGGCCCGCCGGGCGACCACCACCTCGCCCCCGGAGCCCGAGACCACCCGCCCAGGCGCCACCTCGCCGATGAGCCGGTCGAGCCCGGCGAGAACCGCATCCTGCCGGGCATAGGCCACCAGCAGGAGCCCGTAGGCGATGCTCCACACGAGCGTCGCGCGCAGACCCTCCTGCCAGCTATGCCGCCATTCGTTGACGATCCACCCCGCCAGAGTCAGGCCGATGCCGATGAGCCCGATGAGGAGCGCCGCATCCCAAGGCGCCAGCCCGGCGATCGGCTCCTCCCCATAGAGACCGACGAGGACCGCCGCGAGGAGAACGAGAGCTGAAACGCCGGCAGCGCCCATGCCTCAAGCGCTGTCCTTCTGGGGCAGGTAGGCGCGCCGCAGCCGCTCGGGCAACTCCGCCATGATCTTCACCCGCTCCTCCTCCGTGAGGCGGAACCAGCGGCCGATCTCTTCGCGCGTGCGCCCGCAGCCCTCGCACAGACCCGTCTCGGGATCGAGGAGGCAGACGCGGATGCAGGGGCTCGAGGCGCGGGTCATGGGTCCAGGTTCGGGTCCAGGCTTGGCAAGGCGACGTGAGGACAAAGCACTGATCGGCCCAAGGTTCAACCGGCGGGCGCGGATCAGGGCCGGACCGCGACGAGAAGACCGAGGAGGGCGGCGATTTCGGCAAGCTGCTGCGCGGCGCCGGCCACATCCCCGGTCTGCCCGCCGATGAGCCGGTGGGCGAGCCGGGTAAGGGCAAGGCCCCCAAGCGCCGCTCCCGTCATCATGAGCCCGAGCCCGATGGCCGGCAGTCCGGCCGCAAGCCCCAGGATCGCGGTGAGCCCCGCGGCGATCCCGGCCGCGATCCAGAAGACCGGCCGCGCGGGCTGGCCTACGGCCCGGGAGGCGCCGTCGGGGCGGGCCGGCGGCAGGAAGGCGAGGGGTGTCAGGCCCGCGGTGCGGGAGAGGGCGGCCGCGATCAGCACGGCGATGGCGGCAGGGACGATGTCGAGCCGGTCGGCGAGGGTTGCGAGGGCGCCGATCCTGAGCGCGAGGGCGAGCGCGATGGCCGAGGCCCCAAAGGAGCCGATGAGGCTGTCCTTCATGATGGCGAGCCGCCGCTCCGGATTGCCGCCTCCGAAGCCGTCCGCCACGTCGGCGAGCCCGTCCTCGTGGAAGGCGCCCGTCAGGATCGTCATGGCCGCGACGCCGAGGGCCGCGGCGAGCCACGGGCCCATATCGAGGAGGAGGGCGGCCGCAAGGACGAGCGCGGGGCCAAGGCCGATCACAAGCCCGGCTATGGGGACCGCGCGAGGCAGGGTGCGAAAATCCGGCAGTGCATGGGGCTGCTCTTCGAAGGGCAGGGCCGGCACGGGAAGGCGCGAGTAGAAGCGCACGGCCCGGGCGGTGTCGACGGCCAAGGCCTGCCAAAGCGGCAAGCGCGGCGCGGCCTTTGCATCCGTCTCGGGCGCATCCATCCCACTCTCCCATTCCGTGCGCGGCGAGCCTTCACCCGACGACCCGTGGCCGCTATAGCTCCGCGGCCCGATTCCGGACCCCACGGCCCGGACGCTTCCATCCTGTCCGCCCGCCCGGGCGCCGGAGCCCCTCATGACCGATACCGGCCAGCCTTTCGACGACATCCGCCGCCTCATCACCATGGTGCCCGGCCCCGACGAGGCCGCGGTGGCGGCGGTGCGCGAGCGCGACCGGCAGCTCACCAAGCCCGAGGGCAGCCTCGGCCGTCTGGAATGGCTCGCCGAATGGGTCGCCGCCTGGCAGGGCAAGCCCCAGCCTTCCGTCGACCGGCCGCTCGTGTGCGTCTTCGCCGGCAGCCACGGTGTGGCGGCCCGAGGGGTGTCGGCTTACCCCTCCGATGTCAACCGGCAGATGCTGGAGAACTTCGCGGCGGGCGGCGCCGCCATCAACCAGATCTGCGCGGCCTACGGGCTTGGGTTCAAGGTGTTCGACCTCGCCCTCGACATGCCCACCGGCGACATCGTGGACGGGCCGGCCATGGACGAGAAATCCTGCGTCGCCACCATGGCCTTCGGCATGGAGGCCATTGCGGGCGGCACGGACCTCCTGTGCGTCGGCGAGCTCGGGATCGGCAACACCACCATCGCGGCTGCCATCTACACGGCGCTCTTCGGCGGCCCGGCCGCGCATTGGGTCGGCCGGGGCACGGGGGTGGACGATGCGGGGCTCGCCCGCAAGGTCGCGGCCGTCGAGGCGGCCATCGAGCGGCACCGGTCCCATCTCAACGATCCTTTGGAGATCATGACCCGCCTCGGCGGCCGCGAGGTGGCGGCGATCGCGGGCGCGATCCTGGCGGCGCGGCTCCAGCGCATCCCGGTCATCCTCGACGGCTACGTGACGACCGCGGCCGCGGCGGTGCTCCACGCGATCCACCCCGCCACCATCGACCATTGCATCGCGGGTCACGTCTCGGCGGAAGGCGCGCACCAAGACGTGCTCGAGCGTCTCGGCAAGATCCCGATCCTCGCCCTCGGCCTGCGGCTCGGGGAGGGTACGGGCGCCGCGCTCGCGGCCGGTATCGTGAAGGCGGCGGTCGCGACCCACCGGGAGATGGCGACCTTCTCGCAGGCGGGCGTGTCCGAGAAGAGCGCCTGATCTAGGCGGCGTCAGCCGCCGGGACTTGAGGCGCTGCGGGCTCGTCCCGGTGGGAGAGCGTCCGGGCAGCCGGGAAGATCACCGCAGCCTCGGTGCCCTTGCGGGGTTCCGAGCGCAGGACGAAGCGCCCGCCGTGGAGGTCCGCGAGGCCCTTCACGATCGGCAGCCCGAGGCCCGCGCCCTGCTCGGCGTTCTGCACAGCGAGCGATCCGCGTCCGAACGACGACAGCGCGACCGGGATCTCCTCGGCCGGTATGCCGGGCCCGTCATCCGTGACGCTCACATACTGGCCGCCCCGCGAGGTCCAGCCGGCCTTCACCGTGATGAGCCCGCCCGGCGCCGTGAACTTGATCGCGTTCGACAGGAGGTTCACCACGATCTGCCGCACGGCCGCGGGATCCACCCGCACCGGGTCGAGGCTTGGGTCGATGCTCACCGACACCGCGTGGCCCTTGGCCTCTGCCCGGGGCGCCATGAGGGCGGCGCCGGCCGCCACGAGATCGCCGAGGCGGACCGTCTCCTCGGCGAGGGTGTATTGGCCGCTCTCGATCCGCGAAAGGTCGAGGATTTCGTTGATAAGCGCGAGAAGGTGCTGCCCACTGCCGTGGATGTCGCTCGAATATTCCCGATAGGACGGCGTCGAGTGCTGGCCCAGCACCTCGTTCTTCATCACCTCGGAGAAGCCCAGGATGGCGTTGAGGGGCGTGCGCAGCTCGTGGCTCATGGTCGCGAGGAACTGCGCCTTCGCCCGGTTCGCCTCGTCGGCCTGGCGCCTCACCTCGTGCGTGTTGGCGCTGATCTGCTCGAGCTCCGCGAAGCGGGCCCGCATCTCGGCGCGCGCCCGGTAGGTCGCGGCGGCTGCCCGCTCGAGGCGATACGCGAAGTAAAGGAGGAAGGCCTGCGCGCTCAGCGCCAGGAGCGCCATCGCGACGGTTTCGGGTTCGCCCGCATGGGACGCGATGGTGACGAGCACCGCCGTGAGCGGCGCGATGCCGGCCGCCACCGCGGCGATGAGGGGCGCCCGCAGGACGCTGGTCGCGGTCATCACCACGAGCACGGCGATGATGACGAAGCCGTGTTCGCTGGCGGAATGGGGCGACTCTCCATGCGCAAGGAGCGGTGCCAGGAAGAGAACCCATCCGGTGCCGTGCGCCAACTCGCTCAGGATCAGGGCGACACGCCAGGTGGGGAGCGACACGAGGCCGGGATCGGCGGCGAGGAACCGCTTGCAGGCGAGGCCGGTGAGCACCACCGTCGTCACGATCGCGAGGCACCCGACGATCAGCTGCTGCGGCGAGACCCAGAGGGAGGCCGCGCAGGCGAGCGCCATCGCCAGGAAGATGTGCTGGATCCAGGCCTGGCGGTAATTGCGCGCATAGGCGGCCACCATGTCGTAATCAATGGAGCGCTGGAGCCCGGACGAGGCGGTGAGGTGTTCCCGCAGATCGCGCACGTCATGCGCAGTCCGCCGCCTTTGGAGCGCGGATCGGGAAGGCGCGATTTCTTCGCGCAGGGAAGCTGCGGAGGCCACCATCAGGGTTACGGCAGGCCCATGTCCAGGTTACGTCTGCCTGATCCTGCACACGAATCGTTAATGTCCTCCCCTATGTTCAGGCAGGCACGGCCCCGGCAGCGCCGCGGCGGCCTCGCATCCCTCCTCCTGGTGGCCGTCCTGGCGGTGGGCGCGGTCTGGTTCATGAAGCCGGGCGGGCGCAGCCTGTCCGGGCAGGCGACAGTTGTGGATGGCGATACCCTGCGCCTCGGGGAGGTCACCATTCGGCTGGAGGGGCTCGACGCCCCGGAGATGCGCCAGTCCTGCGAACGGGACGGCCGCTCGTACCGGTGCGGCGTCGTGGCGAGGGACGCCCTCGGCGACAAGCTCCGGGAAGGCCCGCTCACTTGTCGGGTGGTGGGCCGCGACCGCTACCGTCGCTCGCTCGCGCGCTGTTCCATCGATGGCGACGATATTGGGGCTTGGCTGGTCGGCGCGGGGCTGGCGGTAGCCTATGGCGGCTACGAACCGGAAGAGGCCATGGCGCGTCGTCGGCGATTGGGGCTTTGGGCCGGTACGTTCCAGTCACCCCGCGCCTGGCGCCAGGAGCACACGCGTTCGTGATCCTCGCCCTTGAGGCACGCGCTTTAGATCATGTGTGCCACCGCACATCGAGAAAGCGACGGCTCGGCGATCGTCTGCCACCATAGGGCGTGCGCCGGCTGATCTACAGCAACATTGTTTCCCTGGTAGACGATGGGACCGTGAGCTGGTGCCGAGCGCCGGCCCCATCGAGACATCCACTGTTTGGCAGCCGAGGACGCGCAGCATGATCAGCGTGACGATCAACGGATCACAAAAACAGATCGATGCCGATCCGGACATGCCCCTGCTCTGGGCGATCCGCGACCATCTCGACCTGACCGGTACGAAATACGGCTGCGGCATCGCGCAGTGCGGCGCCTGCACGGTTCACGTGGACGGTCAGCCGGTCCGCTCCTGTCAGACTCGCCTCGGCGACGTGGCCGATGCGCGGATCACGACGATCGAGGGAGTGAACGGCAAGGTGGCCGAGGCCGTGCGCGCCGCCTGGCGCCGGCTCGACGTGGTTCAGTGCGGTTATTGCCAGTCCGGCCAGATGATGTCCGCCATCGGGCTCCTGTCGGGGAACAGCAAGCCGACCGACGCCGATATCGATGCGGCCATGGACGGCAACATCTGCCGTTGCGGAACGTACCAGCGCATCCGCGCCGCCATTCACGACGCCGCCCGCTCGCTTGCCTAAAGGGGCCGCCATGCTGAAGCTCAATCCATTGAAGCAAACCACCGCCTCCCGCCGCGCCTTCCTGACCGGGTCGGCTGCCGCGGCCGGTGCGCTCGTGATCGGCACGACGCTCCTCTTCCCGCGCGTCAAGGCGAACGCGGCGACCGCCGGGGGCGTCGATAGTGGCCCCCCGCAGCCCAATGCCTTCGTGAAGATCGCGCCCGACAACACCGTCACGGTGATGATCAAGCATCTCGACATGGGGCAGGGGAACACCACGGGCCTCGCCACCATCGTCGCCGACGAGCTCGACGCGGATTGGGCGCAGATGCGCGCCGCCTTCGCGCCCGCGGACGCGAAGCTCTACAACAACCTGCTCATGGGCCCGGTGCAGGGCACCGGCGGCTCGACCGCCATCGCCAATTCCTGGACGCAACTGCGCAAGGCTGGCGCGGCGGCGCGCGAGATGCTGGTCGCGGCCGCGGCATCGGAGTGGAAGGTCCCGGCATCGGAGATCCGGGTCCAGAAGGGCGTCGTGAGCCACCCCGTGAGCGGCCGTTCCGCCACCTTCGGCCAGCTCGCCGCCTCGGCCGCGAAGCTGCCCGTGCCGCAGGAGCCGCGACTCAAGGACCCGAAGGACTGGGTCTATATCGGCAAGCGCGTGCCGCGCATCGACTCGGCCACGAAGACCGACGGCAGCGCCGTCTATTCGCTCGACATCCGCCGTCCCAACGGTCTCACCGCCGTGGTGGCCCATGCCCCACAATTCGGGGCCGTGGTGAAGAGCTTCGATGCGAGCGCGGCCAAGCAGGTGCCGGGCGTCACCGACGTGGTGCAGATCCCGACCGGCGTTGCGGTGGTCGCGAAGGACACCTGGTCCGCCATGCGCGGACGCGATGCGCTGCGGGTGACCTGGGATGACAGCCTCGCCGAAAAGCGGTCCACCGAGACGCTCATGGCCGAGTACAAGACCATCGCGCCGAAGCCCGGTCATGTGGCCGCAAGCCGTGGCGATGCCGCCGGCGCGCTCTCTACCGCGGCGAAGGTTCTGGAAGGGGAGTTCGAGCTCCCTTATCTCGCCCACGCCGCCATGGAGCCCATGAATAGCACCGTGGCGCAGAACCCGGATGGCACCGTCGATGTGTGGAGCGGGTCTCAGTTCCCGACGATCGACCAGGCGGTCGTGGCGTCCATCATGGGCGTCACCGCCGATAAGGTGCGCATCAACACCGTTTGGGCCGGCGGCTCGTTCGGCCGGCGGGTGACGCCGCAGGCCGACTATCTTGCCGAAGCCGCGACGATCCTCAAGGCCATCGGCGGCCGAGCCCCGGTTCATCTCGTCTGGACCCGCGAGGACGACATGCGCGCGGGCTATTACCGCCCGATGGTGTATCACCGGGTGCGCGCCGGCCTCGACGCCCGCGGCAATGTCACGGGATGGCAGAGCAGCATCGTCACCAAGTCCGTGCTTCTCGGCACGCCGTTCGAGGCGGCGGTCCTCAACGGCGTCGACACGTCGAGCGTGGAAGGCGCCTCCGACACGGCCTACGCCATTCCGAACTTCCACGCCGAGGTGCACAACGCCAAGGAAGGAACGCCGGTGCTGTGGTGGCGCTCGGTGGGCCATTCCCACACGGCGCAAGTGATGGAAGTGTTCATCGACGAGCTGGCCCATGCGGCTGGGCAGGACCCGCTTCAGTATCGCCTTGCACTGCTGAAGGACGCGCCCCGTCACGCCGCCGTCCTGCGCCTCGCGGCCGAGAAGGCCGGCTGGGGACAGGCGCTGCCGAAAGGCCGCGGGCGTGGCGTTGCCGTCCACCGGTCCTTCGGCTCGCATGTGGCCATGGTGGCCGACGTCACCGTGGCGTCGGGAGCGTTGAAGGTCGACCGCATCGTGGCGGCCGTGGATTGCGGCATCCCCGTCAACCCAGACGTGATCGCCGCGCAGATCGAGGGTTCGGTCGGCTTCGCGCTCTCCTCCGTTCTGCGCAACCGCATCACCCTTCAGGACGGAGTGGTGCAGGAGGCCAATTTCGATGCCTATGAGCCTACCCGCATGAGCGAGATGCCGAAGGTCGAGGTCCACATCGTACCCTCGGCGGAGGCGCCGAGCGGCATCGGCGAGCCGGGCGTTCCCACCGTGGGGCCTGCCATCGCGAACGCGGTCTTCGCCGCCACCGGCAAGCGCCTGCGCTCCCTGCCTCTCGATCTTGCGGCGTTGCGCGGCGTGTAACGCTTCGTTCGGCGGAACCCGCGACTCCGCCGAACGTTTCCTGCTTGAGACCTTCACCTCCAGCGCGGCTTCGGCCGCGCTTTTTCTTTGGGACGGTGTCCGAGGTCCCCCACCACCTGGAAGGTTCCATGGCGCCGCGACCATCCGCGCCGCGCGGGCAGGGGGATCGATCCCCATATTCGTTCCATGACCATGCCGACCGATTTCGACCGTCTCGCCGCGGATCTGCGCGCCTGCCGGGTCTGCCGCGATGCGCCCCGGTTCGGGGCCGCCCTTCCGCATGAGCCCCGTCCCATCCTTCAGGGCAGCGCGGCCGCGCGGCTGTGCATCGCAAGCCAGGCGCCGGGCACCCGGGCCCATGCGAGCGGGATCCCGTTTCAGGATCCGTCGGGGCGCCGCCTTCGGAGCTGGCTCGGCCTCGACGAGGCGGCCTTCTACGACCCCGGGAAGGTGGCGATCGTGCCCATGGGCTCCTGCTTTCCGGGTCAGGACGCGAAGGGCGGAGACCTGCCGCCCCGGCGGGAATGCGCCCCGCTCTGGCGCGAGCCCCTGTTTCGGGCGCTCCCCAATCTGGAGCTCGTCCTGCTCATTGGGCAATATGCCCAGGCTTGGCACCTGGGGGAGGGGTTCCGCGACGGGCTGACCGGAACCGTGCGCCGCTGGCGCGAGATCCTGGACGATCCGCGCCATCCACGGGTCCTCCCCCTGCCGCATCCCTCCTGGCGCAACAACGGCTGGCTCAAGACGCATCCCTGGTTTGAGGCCGAGCTGCTGCCCGTGCTACAGGCCAAGCTTCGAACGATGCTGCGCGACGGCGCCATGGACCACCGGAAGGACCAAGCCGCATGACCCTCACCACCCTGCGCCTCTCGACCGCTGGCCCCGTGGCGACCATTGCGCTGGCTCGCCCGGATAAGCTCAACGCGTTCAACACGACGGTCCATGCGGAGCTGCGGCAGGCCCTCGATCGCTGCGAGGCGGATGAGGCCGTCAAGGTCGTGGTGCTCACGGGCGAGGGCCGCGCCTTCTCCTCCGGACAGGACCTCACCACGGACTTGCCCACGGACGCGGAGGGGCGCATCGATCTCGGCCCGCCGCTCGCCCGGGACTACAACCCGCTCATCCGGCGCCTCACCACCTATCCGAAGGTTACCATCGCAGCCCTCAACGGACCGGCGGTCGGCGCCTCCATGAACATCGCGCTCGCCTGCGACGTGGTGGTGGCAGCGCGCTCGGCCTATCTCCAGGAAGCCTTCGCCAAGATCGCCCTCGTGCCGGATGCGGGCGGCACCTGGATCCTGCCGCGGCTCGTGGGGCCGAAGCTCGCCCTCGCCCTGATGCTCACCGCCGAGCCCGTGCCGGCCGAGGAGGCGAAGGCCATGGGCCTCGTCTACAAGGTGTTCGAGGACGCCACCTTCGTCGAGGACGTGGCGAAGCTCGCCGGTCTCATCGCCCAGGGCCCGGGTCTCGCTCAGCGCCTCACCAAGGAAGCCGTGCGCGAGAGCCTGTCGAACACCCTCGAAGAGCAGCTCGCGCTCGAGGCGCGGCTGCAGAGCGAGGCGGGTTTCAGCGACGACTTCAAGGAAGGCCTGCGCGCTTTCCGCGAGAAGCGGGCGCCCCAGTTCAAGGGGCGCTGACCGCTCCGTCTTTGTCCCCAGGGGAGGCGCGCGGTCCGCGGGAGGCGGGCGCCCCGTTCACAGGGCGCCGGCCGATCCCTATCTGTCGGACATCGTCCTTCTGAAACGGATGCTTGGAGACCTCCATGTCGCGCACCGGCTGGCTCATTCTCGGCCTTGTCACCCTGATCGCCGTCCTGTCCATGGTCATGACGAGCGACCCGGAGCATGCCGCTCAACTGGAGCAGGCGCGCCGGGACGCGGCGTTCACGGGCGAGACCCGGGACATGGTGCTGCTGATGCTCGCCCTCGGCATCGCCGGCTTCATCGGCTACCTGACGCTCAGCCGACGTTAAGAGCCGGGGAGCGTCCGAGCCCGTGACGGGGGCGCCCCTCGAACAAAGAAGCGGCCGCCACGTTTCCTTCACAATGCGTTCAGAGGTCGTTCAACCGCGCGGGCCCCTCCTGCGGTCGAAGACCCGACCTCCGGGTGAAGGATCCCCATCGTGCGGCTTTTCAAGCGCTTCGCCATTCTGGCCTCCTTGCTCGTCGCCGCCTTCGCGGCCAGGGACGCGGCGGCCGAGCAGAGGATCGCCCTCGTCATCGGGCAGGGAGCCTATGAGAGCGGCGCGCTGCCCACCACCGTGAACGATGCCGGCCTCGTGGCTCAGGCCCTGACGAGCGCCGGCTTCGAGGTGATCCAGGGTCGCGATCTCACCGCGACGGACCTGCGCCGGGTGGTGCGCGACTTCCTCGACAAGGTGCAGGCGGCCGAGCCGGACGCCGCCATCGCGGTCTACCTTGCGGGCTACGGTACCCAGCTCGAGGGCGACAACTATCTCCTTCCGGTGGACGCCCGGATCGCCCGGGAGGCCGATGTGGCCATCGAGGGCTTCCGCCTCTCCGATCTCGTCCGCTCCCTCAACGGGGCACCGGGCCGGGTGCGCATCGTCGTGGCCGACATGGCGCGGGACTATCCCCTGGGTGCCACGGGGCAGTCCATCGCGAGCGGCCTTGCCCTCGTCGAACCGCCCCCGGGCTTCCTCATCGGCTTCTCCTCGGCGCCGAACATCACGGTGCAGGATCCTCAGGGCGCGGCTTATGGACCCTACGCGACTGCCCTCGTCGAGCAGATGCGCGAGCCGGGTCTCGGGGTGGACGAGGTGTTCTCCCGCATCCGCCTGCGCACCCACGAGGCGACCAATGGGCTCCAGACCCCGTGGCATGCCTCGAATCTCGAAAACGTGCCCTTCGTGTTCTTCGAACCGATCGAGACCGCTTCTGCGCCGGCTCCGCGTCGGACGCAGGTGCGCCGGATCGAGGACGCGCCCGCGGACGAGGCCTATACGATCGCCATCGAGCGCGACACGATCCCGGACTACCAGGCCTTCCTGCGCCGTCACCCGAGCCATCCCATGGCCCGGCGCGTCACGGCGATCCTCGCGGCCCGGCGTGAGGCCGTGGTGTGGCGGCGGACCGTGACCCGCGATTCCCGCGAGGCGTACTGGACCTATCTGCGCCGCTACCAGCGCGGCCCGCACGTGGCCGATGCCCGCCGCCGGCTCGTGCGCCTCTCCGCGCCTATCGAGCCCCCGGTCGTCTTCGAGGAGGTGATCTACGAGGATCTGCCGCCGCCGCTCCCGATCGTCGAGACCATCGAGGTGACCGAGGTCGTCACCATCATCCGCGAGGCGCCGCCGCCGCCGCGCGCTCCGATCTATCTGCTGCCGGAGCGGGACTACGACGACGAATACATCGAGATCATCGTCTCCTCGCCGCCCCCCCAGGCTCCCATCATCGGCGTCCTGCCGATCCCCGTGGCGATCCCGATTCCTGTGCGGGCGCGGCCGCCCGTCGCCTTCTACCAGCCCATCGCTCCGGTGACCCCGCAGGGGCCGGTCGCCATCCCGGTCGCGCCGCCTCCGCTCCAACCCGTCGGGGCCACCGGTCCGGCGGTGCAGGGCGGCCAGCGCACCCGTCCTCCTCGGCCGCAAAGCGCCGTGCCGACCCTGCCGAACCAGCCGGGTCTGGCCGCTCCGATCCAGCCGCTCTCCGTGGCCGCGACGCCACCGGCCGCAGCTCCCGTTCCCGGCGCTCCCGCTCCTGCGGTGCAGCCTGGGCCCGGTACGGTGCCGCGCCTCCCGGCCCGCCCGATCCCGCTCACCGGCACCAATCCGGGCCAGCCGCCCGGCCCGGCGACGGCGCAGCCCGCGCCTGGCGCCACCGCGCCGACGGCTCCCGCGACACCGGGCGCGCCTCCGTCGGCTCCACCCGCCGCTACCGCGCCGGCAGTTCCCGCGGCGCCCCCGGTTGCGACACCGGGTGCGGCTCCTGTGGCCCCACGGGCTGCGACACCGCCAGCGGCGACACCCACCGCCCCGTCGCCGACCGTTCCCGCGACGCCCCCGGCTGCGAGCCCGACCGCCCCGTCGCCGGTCGCACCGGTAACGCCACCCGCAGCGACCCCGACGGCTCCGCCTCCGGGCGCTCCCCCTGTCGCTCGTCCGCCGGCAACCCCAGGCACTCAGCCTCCAGCGAGCCCTGGAGCGACGCCCGCTGCACCGACGCCCCCGCCTACTGGTGCTCCCGGTACAGCCGCGCCCACGACGCCGCCTGCCGCGACGCCCGCTCAGCCGACCCGTCCGGGTGCGGGTGGTGGCTCGGATGCGACACGGCCCGGCACTCCCGGGCAGCCACCTGCGGCAGCGCCCGCGACGCCACCTCCAACGGCTCCCGCTGCTCCATCGGCAAATCCAACCCGGCCCGACGCCACCCCTCCGGCTGCGCGCCCGCCAGCTGCCACGCCTGCGACGCCGCAGCGGCCCGCTGCGTCTGGCGCCGATGCTCCGGCTGTCAGCCGACCGGACGCCCGTCCCAATGCGGACGGTCCGTCGGGCAACCGGACCGAGGCACCGCGACCCGCCGCTCCCGCAGCGCCGCCGAGTGCCGCACCGCCGAGTGCCGCACCACCAAGCGCCCCGTCGCCGAGTGCTGCTCCGCCGGCCGCTGAACGCCCGAGTGCGGCTCCTCCGACCAGCCCGCCTCCCGGGGCCCGCGTTCCGGGACAGGGTCCGGCTGCAAGGGAAGCACCCGCCCCTACGCCGCCTGCGGCGAGCCCGCCTTCCGGCGCCCGCACTCCTGGGCAAGCTCCCGCCGAGCGGCCGGCGGCCCGGCCCGAGCGACCGCAGGAGCGGCCCGTCCGTCCCGAGGCGCCCCGTGGCGAACCGGCTCCGCGCCCCGAACCGGTAGCACCCCCGGCCGCCCGTCCGGCGACCCCGGCACCCAGCGCCGCGCCGCGGCAGCCCACCCCGCCGCCTCAGGCCCGCCCGGAGCGGGAGCGTCCCGCGCCCGAGGCGCCGCGCGCGCGGCCTGAACCCGAGCGCCCCGCGCCGCGGATCGAGCGTCCGGCTCCGTCCCCCGAGGCTGCCCGGCCCCGGGCCCCGGTCGAACGTCCCGCTCCGCCGCCTGTCGCCCAGCCCCCACGGCCCACTGCGCCGCCTCCCGTGGCGCAGCCGCAGCGCCCGGCTCCGCCCGTCGCCCAGCCGCCGCGGGCTGCACCCCCGCCCGAGATCGCGCGGCCGCCTCGTCCTTCCGGCCCTCCGCCGGAGGCCCTCCAGCCCCGTGGCTTCCCGGCCGGTCCGCCGCCCGGCGGTCCCCCTCCCGGAGCCGGTCCTCGTCCCGGCGGACCTCCGCCCGGCGGGCTGCCCCCGGGCATCGGCGGCCCGCCTCGCGGTGGTCCGCCGCCAGGAGGCGGTGGTGGAGCAGGCGGTGGTGGCACAGGCGGCGGGCGCCCGGGGCGCGGAGGCCCGCCGGGCTGCCTCCCGGGCCAGCCTTGCCCTCCAGGCTAGACGCCAAAGCAAAAGGCGCCGGAGATCACTCTCCGGCGCCTTTCGTTATCGGTGCGGTCCAGGCGTTCAGCGGTCGAGGCGCGCGATCAGGCTCGACGTGTCCCAGCGCTTGCCGCCCATCTTCTGGACTTCCGCGTAGAACTGATCGACCAGCGCCGTGACGGGCAGGTTCGCCCCGTTCTTGCGGGCTTCGCCGAGGACGATGGAGAGGTCCTTGCGCATCCAATCGACGGCGAAGCCGAAATCGAACTTGCCCTGGTTCATGGTCTTGCCGCGGTTCTCCATCTGCCAGGAGCCGGCGGCGCCCTTGGAGATCACGTCGAGCACCGCCTCGATGTCGAGGCCCGCGCGCTTGCCGAAATGGATACCCTCCGCAAGGCCCTGGACGAGGCCCGCGATGCAGATCTGGTTGATCATCTTGGTGAGCTGGCCGGACCCCACAGGGCCGAGCAGGCGGCAGGCGCGGGCATAGCTCATGATCACGGGCTCGGCCTTCGCGTAATCCTCCGCCTCGCCACCGCACATGACGGTGAGGACGCCGTTCTCGGCCCCCGCCTGGCCGCCGGAGACCGGGGCATCGACGAAGCCGAGGCCCTTGGCCTTCGCGGCGGCCGAGAGCTCCCGGGCGACCTCGGCGGAGGCCGTGGTGTGGTCCACGAACAGGCTTGCCTTCGCCATTCCGGCGAGCGCCCCGTCCTCGCCGAGGGTGACCTGGCGCAGGTCGTCGTCGTTGCCCACGCAGGCGAAGACGATCTCCTGACCCTCGGCCGCCTCCCGAGGCGTGCGCGCCGCGCGGCCGCCATGCTCGGCGACCCACCGGTCGGCCTTCTCGGACGTGCGGTTGTAGACCGTGACCTCGTGGCCTTTGGCCTTGAGGTGCCGCGCCATCGGATACCCCATGACGCCCAAGCCCAGAAAAGCGACCTTCGCCATCATTCGCCCTCGCTTCGTGTGAAGGCTACGGTCTTAAGGACGGGGCAGGGGGGCGTCAAACCGACTTTGGGCCCGGCTTCCCCGCTTCGGAGGAGCCGCGTGCCGGCGGGTCCTCACTTGATGTCGAACGGAAAATACTTCGCGCGGATGCGGTCGTAGGTGCCGTCGCGCATCACCTGCTCGATGGCGGCGTCGAACTGCGCGCGCAGGCCCTCGTCCTCCTTGCGCAAGCCCACCCCGTAGCCGAAGCCGTGAAAGGCGGGGTTCACCGGGATGTCGGCGATGAACCGGCAGCACCCGCCCTCGCGGCTCTCCAGGAAGCGGGAGAGCGCGAGCTTGTCGCCCGCCACCAGGTCGATCCGTCCCGTGAAGAGGTCGAGATTGGCCTCGTCGAGCTTGCCGTAGACCTTCAGCTCCGAGCCCTTGTACCGGTCCTCGATGAAGGCGGCGTGCTCGCTCCGGTCGGCCGCGCCGATGGAGCGGCCCGCCAGCGCCTCCGGGGTGATCGCCGTGACGGTGGAGTCCTTGGGCCCGATGAAGACCGGCGGGATCAGGTAGTAGCGGCGGGAGAACGCGATGCGCCTCCGGCGCCGTTCGGTGATCTCCAGGGACGACATCACCGCATCGTATTCCCGGCTGATCAGGCCCCGGATGATGCCCTCCCATTCGTGCTGGACCAGGGTGCAGCGGGTCCGCATCACGTCGCAGAGCGCCTTCAGCAGGTCGACTTCGAACCCCTGCAGCTCATTGTTCTGATCGATGAAGTTGAAGGGCGGATAGGCACCCTCGACCGCCACGCGGATCGTCGGCCGGTCGTCGGCCGCCGGGGTCTGCTGGGCCTCTGCCGGCGCGCTCGACAAGGCGGCCGCCGCGAGGACGCCTGCCAACCAGCCCTTCCAGCCTCCACCGGTCACGTATGTCCATTCCTGCCCATGGGACCAGTGTCCTCCACCTCGCTGAACACGACTTTAACGCATGGAGGCGGGATCCGGGGCCATCCGACTAAAAGTGAGGCGGAGCGAGGAGCGAATCCGTCTTGCGCCGCTTCGCGAAGTCAGGACTCTTATCCGGTCGAGCCCGCGGGGAGGCGGGCTGCGGACCCAGAGGGAGAACAACGCACAATGAAGCGCCGTCAATTCATCAAGGCCGCGGGCGTCGGTGTCGCCTCGACGGCCATCGCCATGCCTGCCATCGCCCAATCGGCCCCGGAAGTCCGGTGGCGTCTGACCTCGGGCTTCCCGAAGTCGCTGGACACCATCTACGGCGCCGCCGAGGTGTTCGCGAAATACGTGAACGAGGCCACCGACGGCAAGTTCCAGGTCCAGCCCTTCGCGGCGGGCGAGATCGTCGGCGCCTTCCAGGCGGCGGACGCCATCGGCAACGGCACCGTGGAGATGGGTCACACCGCCTCCTATTACTACGTGGGCAAGGACCCCACCTTCGCCTTCGCGACCTCGCTGCCCTTCGGCATGAACTCCCGGCAGATGAATGCCTGGATGTATCATGGCGGCGGCATCGACCTCATGAACGAGTTCTATGCCAAGAGCGGCATCTATGCGCTGCCGGGCGGCAACACGGGCACCCAGATGGGCGGCTGGTACCGCAAGGAGATCAAGACGGTCGCCGACCTGCAGGGCCTCAAGTTCCGCACGGCGGGCCTTGCCGGCCAGGTGCTCCAGAAGCTGGGGGCGGTGCCCCAGCAGATTCCCGGCGGCGACATCTACCCGGCGCTCGAGCGCGGCACGATCGACGCGGCCGAGTGGGTGGGCCCCTACGATGACGAGAAGCTCGGCTTCGTGAAGGTCGCCCCCTACTACTACTATCCCGGCTGGTGGGAAGGCGGGCCGATGCTCCACTTCATGTTCAACCAGGCGAAGTGGAACGAGCTGCCGAAGAACTACAAGGCCATCGCGACGGCGGCCGCGGCCTATGCCAACGTGGACATGCAGGCGAAGTACGACGCCCGCAACCCGGCGGCGCTCCGCCGCCTCGTGGCCGGCGGCGCCCAGCTCCGGCCTTTCCCGCAGGAGATCATGGAAGCCTGCCTGAAGTCGTCGAACGAGCTCTACGACGAGCTCGCGGCCAAGAATGCGGACTTCAAGAAGGTCTACGAGGCCTACCGCGCCTTCCGCGGCGAGCAGTACCTGTGGTGGCAGGTCGCCGAGTACACCTTCGACAACTTCATGATCCGCTCCCGCGCCCGCACCTGAGGCGCAGGACGCACGAAAGGCGAGGCCCCGGAGCGATCCGGGGCCTTTTTCGTTGAGGCGGTGCCGCTGCGCGGCGGCTCTTTGCACTGGATCCCGGATCCGCGTCCGCGCCTTGCGGCGCTCTCTTGTCCGGGAAAGGGCGCTGCGGGTGTGATCACCCTCTCACCCCTTTCCCGGACAAGTGCAGCGCAGCGGAACGCAGATCCGGGATCCAGGCCAACGAACCAGCGGCGAAGCCGCTCTGCAAACAAAAACGGCGGGCCGAAGCCCGCCGTCCTGGTATCCGCCTACTGGATCTTCGGCGGCTCGTTGATATCGAGGCCCGGGAGCCCGGGCAGGCCGCCTCCGCCCGGTGCGTCGAGGCCTGGGATCGAGAGGCTGTCGAGCTTCTGCTGTACCGCGGCTGGGTCGATCTGCGTGGCGGACGATTTGTAGTGCATCACCATCTGCGGGAACAGGATGACCAGGGCCACCATAATGCACTGGATCACCACGAAAGGCACGGCGCCCCAGTAGATCTGGCCGGTGGTGACGGGCTCCATGCGCTTGCCCGTGAGCCGGTCGATATAGGGCTCTTTCGCCGCCACAGAGCGCAGATAGAAGAGCGCGAAGCCGAAGGGCGGGTGCATGAACGAGGTCTGCATGTTCACGCCCAGCATCACGCCGAACCAGATCAGGTCGATCCCGAGTTTCTCCGCCGCCGGCCCAAGCAGCGGGATCACGATGAAGGCGAGCTCGAAGAAGTCGAGGAAGAACGCCAGCAGGAAGATCATGATGTTGACGACGATGAGGAAGCCCACCTGGCCGCCGGGGAGCGACGTGAGGAGGTGCTCCACCCACACGTGTCCGTTCACCCCGTAGAAGGTGAGCGAGAACACGCGGGCGCCGATGAGGATGAACAGCACGAAGGCGGAGAGCTTCGCGGTCGCCTCGGTCGCCTGCTTGACGATGGCGAAGTTGAACCGGGCCGGGTTGTTGTCGAGCCGGCGCTTGAACGCCGCCAGGATCAGCGAGCCGAGCGCGCCCATGGCGCCGCCTTCCGTCGGCGTCGCGAGGCCGATGAAGATGGTGCCGAGGACGAGGAAGATGAGAAGGAGCGGGGGCACCATCACGAAGGTGACCTGCTCGGCCATCCGCGACAGGAGGCGCCGGCCCGTGAAGCGCTCGACGACCCCGACCACGAGGGCGTAGACCGCGCCCGCGGCCACCATCTCCATGATGAGGCCCGAGGTCTGGTAGCCGTTGGCGAGGAGATAGAGGTAGAGCGCGATGGCGATGGCGGTCGTGATGACGAGGAGCACGATGCGCTGCGCTCCGAACAGCCGGTTCATCGCGGCGCAGATGAGGGCCACCACGGTGCCGATGCAGATCGTGAGGATCACGAAGTCGGCGCCGGCGCGCGTGCCGGTCTGGCCCATGATGTAGTAGCCGACGAGCCCGGAGAAGAGCACCAGCACGCCGAGCTGCCACACGCCGCGGGAGCCGTCCGGCTCACGGTAGCCGATCGCATCGGCGGGCAGGCCGGGAGCGGCCTTGGGGTCGATCATCGAGGCGATGAACACGTAGCCCGCATAGAGCGCGGAGAGCACGAGGCCCGGGATGAAGGCGCCCTCGTACATGTCGCCGACCGAGCGGCCGAGCTGGTCGGCCATGACGATGAGGACGAGGGAGGGAGGGATGATCTGGGCCAGGGTGCCCGATGCCGCGATAACGCCCGACGCCAAGCGCCGGTCGTAGCCGTAGCGCAGCATGATCGGCAGGGAGATGAGGCCCATGGAGATCACCGAGGCCGCCACGACGCCCGTGGTGGCCGCGAGCAGGGCGCCCACGAAGATCACGGCGTAGGCAAGGCCGCCGCGAAGCGTGCCGAAGAGCTGGCCGATGGTATCGAGGAGATCCTCGGCCATGCCGGAGCGCTCGAGGATCAATCCCATGAAGGTGAAGAACGGGATCGCGAGCAGCACCTCGTTCGACATCGTCTGGTAGACGCGTTCGGGCAGGGCCTGGAGGAGCGGCCAGTCGAGGCGGATGACGTCCGGCGCATAGGGCGCGAGCTCGACCGCGATGACGAAGAACAGAAGGCCGTTGGCGGCAAGCGCGAAGGCGACCGGGTAGCCGAGGAGCAGGAAGATCACCAGCGCCGCGAACATGATCGGCGCCAGGTTCTGGGCGATCAACTGAGCCATGGACGAGAACTCCAGAAAAAAATGCGGGGCGGGGTGCGGGTCAGCGCACGCCGTCGCCGGGCAACTCGCCCGTGGGCTTGGTCTGGTTGGTGGCTGCGCCCGGAGCCCCGACGACGGGAGACCCTGCGAGGGCAGCCTGGTTGGTGGCGGCGAGTTCCTGGAGGAGACGCTCGGCCTCGGCTTCCGCCGCCGCCGCGTGGCCGCCGCCAGCCGCATGCTCGTCCTCGATCAGGCCCTGCATGATGGCGACGCGCTTGATGAGCTCGGACAGCCACTGGAAGAAGAGGAGGATGAAGCCCAGAAGGATGAGGCCCTTCGCCGGCCAGATCAGCAGGCCGCCCGCGTTGGTCGACACCTCGCCCGACTGATAGGACCGGATGAAGAAGGGCGTGGAGAGGTAGATCAGCACCAGGACGAACGGCAGCAGGAACAGCATGTGCCCCATGATGTCGATCCAGTCGCGACCGCGCTTGGAGAGGCGGCTCGACACGATGTCGATGCGGATATGCTCGTTGGCCTTCAGGGTCCAGGAGGCGCAGAGCATGAACACGGCGCCGAACAGATACCATTGCAGTTCGAGCCAAGCGTTGGACGACGCGCCGAAGACCTTGCGGATGATGGCATTGATGGCCGAGACCAGCACCGCGATCACAATGGCCCAGGCCGTGATCTTGCCGATCCGCTCGTTCAGGAAGTCGATGAGCCGGCTTAAACCGAGAAGTCCCGACACGTTCCCACCCTCGATGGAAGGCCAACCTGCGGAATAATTGCATGGCTGGCATGTTTTAGAAGAATGTCGCAGTGGGCGCGTCCTAGCCCATCGGCCGCGCTGAAACAAGCATCGCTAAAAGTCTGATGGGACTTGCCCAAACGTTATTGTTGACTAGCGCGGAATGTCTCTTTGTTGCGAGCTGCCCCGATGGAGCGTCAGGGCGCCGGGCGGGCCTCGAAACGGCGACCCACGAGGATCGCGAGGCAGGCCCAGCCTGCGAGAACGCAGAACAGAATGCCCCAAACCAGTGAGGTCGGCGTTCCCACCACGAAATGGCCGATGAGGACGGAGGCAATGGCACCGCAGCCGAGTTGCGTCGCCCCGAGCAGTCCCGCGGCCGTCCCGGCAAGGTCGGGGCGCACGGAAAGGGCGGCGGCGGTGCCGCCCGGAATGGTGAGCCCGTTGCCGATGCCGTTGAGGGTGAGCGGCAGGAACAGGGTCGCGGGCGTCCAGGGGAGGGCGTAGAGGCAGGCGATCTCCAGGGCCACGGAGACCACCGAGAAGTAGATTCCGATCCGGGCGAGCCGCTCGCTGCCGATCCGGCGCCCGAAGCGGCCGGACAGGAAGTTGCCGATCATGTAGCTGCCCGCGTTGATGAGGAAGTAGAAGCCGTACACGTCCGGCGACTGCCCCATCACCTCGACGACCACGTAGGGAGCGCCGGCCACGAACGCGAAGAAGGCCGCCGTCGTGGAGGCGAGGGTGAGGGCATAGCCCACAAACAGGCGATTGCGCAGGAGGTCCGGGTAGCCCCGGAAGAGGGAGGCCAGCGAGCTGTCCGGGTTCTTGCGGGCGGTTTCCTTCAGGAGCAGCACGGCGGCGACGCCGACCCCGAGGGAGAGCGCCACCATGGCGACGAAGATGGAGCGCCAGCCGAAGCGCGCATCGAGGAACCCGCCGACGAGGGGCGCGATCATGGGCGAGACCACCATCGCCATGGTGATGTAGCCGATGAGGCTGGCCGCTTCGTCCTTGGTGGCGATGTCGCGCACGACCGCGCGGGCGAGGGCAAAGCATGTGCCGCCCCCCGCCGCCTGCACCACCCGGGCGACGAGAAGCGTCTCGATGCTGGTCGCGTAGACCCCAAGCACCGAGCCGAGGGTGAAGAGGGCAAGGCCAGCGAGGATGCAGGGCCTGCGGCCGATCCGGTCCGAGATCGGGCCGACAATGAGCTGGATGACCGCCACCGTCACGAGGTAGAGCGTCAAGGTCAGCTGGACGGTCGCGTAATCGGTCTGGAGCGACCGGGAGAGAGCCGGGGTCGCCGGCGCCAGGACGTTGAGCGCGAAGGGCTGGAGCGCCGAGACGGCGACCAGCACGGCGAGCGGCGGCCCGGCTTTGCGGGTGATGGCGGTCATCGGGCGGTTCCGGGTGACGCGGCGGCGAGGGCGCGGCGGCGGACCTGCTCGCGATGGATGGTGTAGATCCCGCTGCCCACGATGAGCACGATCCCGGCCACGGAGATCGCATCCGGCAATTCGCCGAAGACGAGATAGCCGAGGATGAGCGAGGTCAGGATCACGAAATAGCGGAAGGGCGAGACCACCGACATCTCGCCGACGCGGAAGGCCTTCACCACCGCGAGATTACCGAGCGTCACGAGGATCGCGGCACCGGCCAGCACGGAGATCTGCCGGCCCGTGAGCGGCACCCAATCCTCCACCGTGGAGAGCCCGAAGCCGAGCGCCGTCACGGCGAGCGTCGCGGAGAGGGTGACGACCACGTTCGGAACGTGAGCCGCGATGGAGCGGGTGATGAGGTCGCGCACGGCCACGAGCGCCGCGCAGCCGAGGGCGAAGACCGCGTAAACATTGAAGCCCTCGGGGCTCGGCTTCACGATCAGCACCACCCCCAGGAACCCGACGATGATCGCCGTCCAGCGCCGCCAGCGCACGGTCTCGAGACCCAGCACCACCGCGATGAGCGTCAGGATGATGGGCGTCGCCTGAAGGATCGCCGTGATGTTGGCGAGCGGCAATTGCCCGAGCGCCGTGAGGAAGATGAAGGCGATGGAGGCCTCCAGAAGGCCGCGCCCGAGGACCCGCCGCGACGCGAGCTCCTTGAGGTGGCGTCCCTCGCCGAGCGCCGCCACGAGGACAAGAGTGAAGGTCACCGCGAAGAAGCCGCGCACCGCCATGATCTGGCCCGTCGGCAGGCTGTCGGTCGCGATCTTCGTCAGGGCGTCGTTCCCCGAGAACAGCGTCATGGCCGTCAGCATCGCGAGGATGCCGCGCCGGTTGTCCGTGGCGGGAATGCCCGGCCGGTCGTCGGCAGGAGAGGCCTGCTGGTCGTCGATGGCGGGAACGCCATGCCGGTCGTCGGCGGCAGGGGTGCCGCGCGGGTTGTCGATGGCGGGGGACAAGAAGGTCTCCGGAACTGAAGGTGCTGATTAGGGCTTCCCCAGGGTCCCGTCGAGGGGCGCGGCCGCGGCCGCATGGCACCCCTGCTTGCAGCGAGCAGGCCGGTGCCGCAACTCCGGGTCGCATCCTCTTGCCGCAACATTATTTTTCCGCGACGGGGGCCCTCTCCTTAAGCGATCGTTAACGTCCAAGTCCGATGCTCTTCGATCAACGATCCCTTTGAAATCCGGGCTTTCCCTTGCTTTCGGCCTTCCGTCGCAGACCGTCCCCGGACGACCTCCCGGCTTCCGAGCCCCCTGCCCAAGCGGCGGGGTCGGCCGGGCCCGTCCGCCTCGACGGCGAGGTGGTGGATACCCTGGAGGCCGACGTACTCACGGCCATCGGGGCCGTGACCAAGGCGATTGCCGCCGCGAGTTCGCAGGTTACGGCCACCCAGGACGATATCGGGGCCATCCAGAACCACATGGGCGACCTCGTGCGGGCCGGGAAGGGCGCGGCCGCGCAGACGCTCGGCCTTGCCTCCTCGACCGAGGAGCTCGCCGCCACATCGGGCGAGATCAACGGCGCCATGGACCATGCGGATTCCCGCATCGTCGAAGCGGTCGACACCGCGCGCGGCGCCAATGCCCTCATCGCGGAACTGGCGAGCGCCACGGAGGAAATCGTCGGGATCATCGACACCATCGCGGCGGTTGCCCGGCAGACGAATCTTCTGGCGCTCAACGCCACCATCGAGGCGGCCCGGGCCGGCGCGGCCGGCAAGGGCTTCGCGGTCGTCGCCGCGGAGGTGAAGTCCCTCTCCGTCGAGACCAGCAACGCGGCGAACGACATCCGCTCCCGGATCGCGCGCCTGCGGTCCAGCGCGGCCTCGTCGATCGGTGCGGTCGAGCAGGTCATGGACGTGATCCAGAGCGTGCAGCCGGTCTTCGGCGCCGTGAGGGCGGCCGTGGAGGAGCAGAGCAACTCGATCAACGAACTCGCCCAGCGCGCCACGGAAGCCTCGCGCTTCGTGGAGCAGGTGAGCGACCGGGCCCAGTCCGTCGACCGGGCCGCCCAGGATGCGACAGGGCGCATCGCCGAGGCGAACCAGGCGGCCGGGGCCGCCGAGGCCCTCGCCAATGCGCTCGCCCAGCGCTTCGTCGCCGTCATGCGGCAGAACGAGATCGGCGACCGCCGCCAAGTCGACCGTTTCCCGACCGATCTGAGGGTGATGGTCAAGGATGCTCGCGGCGGCTCCGCCCGCGCCGGCACGGTGGACATCAGCCTAGGCGGCTTGCTGCTGAAGCGCCCCGACGGCTTCTCGCCCCATGTCGGGTCCATGCTGGACCTCGAAGTTGAGCGCCTCGGGTCCGTTCGGTGCCGGCTCGTGGCCGCGAGCCCCATGGGCCTCCACTGCGCCTTCGATGGGCTCGGACAGGACGGAGCGGCCAGGGTGCGCCGGCTCCTCGCGGAAATCGAGGCCGAGTACCGCCCGCTCATCATGACCGCACAGGATGCCGCCCGGCAGGTGGAGTTCGTGCTCCAGCAGGCGGTCAAGGACGGCCGCCTCACCCGCGAACAGATGTTCGACACCGATTACCGGCCTATCCCCGGCACGGATCCGCAGCAATACGAAACCGTGTCCCTGCGCGTCCTCGAAGACCTGCTGCCGGCGATCCAGGAGCCGCTGCTCGTCTCCGACAACAGCATGGTGTTCTGTCTCGCCATCGACCGGAACGGCTACATCCCGGTCCATAACCGCAAGTACTCGCAGGCCCAGCGCCCCGGCGAGGCCGCTTGGAACACCGCGAACAGCCGCAATCGGCGCATCTTCGACGACAGGGCCGGCATCACGGCCGCCCGTTCGACGCGCCCGTTCGTGGTGCAGGCCTATGCCCGCGACATGGGCGGGCAGGTTGTCATGATGCGCGAGGTCGACGCCCCTATCCGCCTCTTCGGCCGCCACTGGGGTGGGTTCCGCACGGCTTACCGGCTCTGAGCCGCGTCAGGCCGCCTGCTTTACCCGATCGAGCCGGAATAGGCTGAGGTCGAGCGGGGAGGTGCGGTCCATGGCCATGTCGGCCAGGATCTCGCCCACCACGCTCGCGAACTTGAAGCCATGTCCGGAACAGGGCGAGGCGACGATCACCTGCGGAGCGCCGGGCAGCGTGTCGAGGATGAAGTGCTCGTCTGGCGTATTGGTGAAGAGGCACACCCGGAGCGACAGGAGCGGCCCGTCCGCATCCCGGAAATAGGTTTTTACCGCGTCCCGCAGCAGGGCCTCGTCCGCGGCGTTCGGCTCCCGCGAGAGGGCGTCCCCGTGGCCTTGCTCCCGGAAGTGATTGTAGACGCCGATCTTGAAGCCCGGGATGCCCCATTCGGGGAACACGTAGATCGCCTGCGGCTCGCCCTCGACGATCCCGACCGGGAACTGGCCGAGCCGGTAGGCCGCCGGGTTCTTCGGTCTGAACCAGCCGAGGACCTGGCGCTCCGGCACCGCGGTGCGGGCAAGTTCCGGCACATGGTCGCCGATCCAGGCCCCGGTGGAGAGGACGAGCCGTGCGGCCTCGTAGGTGCCGCGATCCGTCCTCACCCGCACGGTGCCGGCGCCCGTGATCTCCCAACCGAGGATCGCCTCCCGGGCGCGGATGTCGGCCCCCGCATCGAGGGCGAGCTGCGCATGGGCGACGATGGCCCGCTCGGAGGCGACGAAGCCCGCCTCCGGCTGGAGCACCGCCGCGTGATGGGCGGGGAGCTGCCAGCCCGGATGGCGCCGGTTCAGTTCCTTGGCGTCGATCAATTCGTGCTCCAGCCCGTGCTCGCGGCAGGAGGCGAGGCATCCGCGCACCACGCGCCCGTCCTCGGGGCCCGCATCGACGCCGCCCGTCACGAAGAGCAGCCGCTCTCCCGCGAGCGCCTCCGTCTCCCGCCACAGCTCGTAGGCGCGGCGGAGCAGCGGCACATAGGCCGTGTGCTCGAAATAGGCGAGGCGGATGATCCGGTTCTGTCCGTGGGAGGAACCCATGGCGTGCGGGATGTCGAAGCGCTCCAGCCCGAGCACCCGCTGGCCGCGCCGAGCGAGATGATGGCAGGTCGCGGAGCCCATGCCGCCGACACCGGCGACGATCACGTCATAGGTTTGCATCGGTCAAGCGTAGAGGACCCCGGCAGGGGCGTCACCCTCTTTCCCTTGCGCGGGAAAGATTTCGCTACCCGCCCGTGGGGATGCAAGTGGCGACCGTGAGGCCAGCATGTCGCCAGCCGCCGGCGACACCGACGATGTGGATGTCTGCCGCTGACGCGAAGGGTCGCTACCCGCCGGTGACGCTCATGTGCCGGCCGACCGCGGGCGTGTTCCGGCGGCGATCGATGATGAAGTCGTGCCCCTTGGGCTTGCGGGCAATCGCCTCCTCGATCGCCTGCTCCAGGCGCTCGTTGCTCTCGGAGGCGCGCAGGGGCGAGCGCAGATCCGCGGCGTCTTCCTGGCCGAGGCACATGTAGAGCTTGCCGGTGCAGGTGAGGCGGACCCGGTTGCAGCTCTCGCAGAAATTATGGGTGAGGGGCGTGATGAAGCCGAGCAGCCCGCCCGTCTCCTTCACCCGCGCGTAGCGGGCCGGTCCCCCGGTGCGCTCGGGCGTCTCCTCGAGGGTGTAGCGGTCCATCAGGCGCGCCCGCACCTGCGACAGGGGCAGGAACTGGTCGACCCGGTGGGTCTCGATCTCGCCGAGCGGCATGACCTCGATGAGGGTCAGGCCCATGCCGCGCCCGTGAGCCCATTCCATCAGGCTCTCGATCTCATCCTCGTTCACGCCCTTGAGCGCGACCGCGTTGATCTTCACCTTGAGCCCCGCCGCTTGAGCGGCATCGATGCCCGCGAGCACCTTGGGCAGCTCGCCCCATCGGGTGATGGACTTGAACTTCGCCTCGTCCAGGGTGTCGAGGGAGACGTTGACGCGCCGCACGCCGCAGGCAGCGAGCTCCGCGGCGTGGCGGGCGAGCTGGGAGCCGTTGGTGGTGACCGTCAGCTCCTCCAGGGCGCCGCTTTCCAAGTGACGGGAGAGGGAGCGGAACAGGGTCATGATGTCCCGCCGCACGAGAGGCTCGCCCCCGGTGATGCGAAGCTTTCGGACCCCACGAGCCACGAAGACCGAGCAGACCCGATCAAGCTCCTCCAGGGTTAGGAGATCCCGCTTGGGCAGGAAGGCCATGTCCTCGGACATGCAATAGACGCAGCGAAAATCGCACCGGTCCGTCACCGAGACGCGCAGATACGAGATCGCGCGACCGAACGGGTCGACGAGCGGCGGCGTCCGGTCGGCCACGATCGGGTCTTTGGCCCTGAGAACGTCCTGAGGTCCCCACATGGAGGAGCGGTCCCCTTTTCCTGGATTTGTGCAGTTGGCGGCAGCTTAAACCCTTGGCTGCTCGCGTCAAATCATCAGAGCCTGGACTTTCGGGCAGGATAAGGGCACCGATCCGCGGCCGAGGGGAAGATGCCGGCCGCATATGGGCATGACAGCCCCGCTGCACAGGAGGAGACTCGATGGACCCGAAACGCTGGCCGACCGAACTGCGCCTCGCCAAGGACCGCCGCATGTTGACGGTCGCCTTCGACGACGGGTCGAGTTTTGCGCTTCCGGCGGAGTATCTGCGGGTCACGAGCCCGTCGGCGGAGGTGCAGGGCCATTCCCCCTCCGAGCGCAAAACGGTGCCCGGCAAGCGCAATGTGGAGATCCTGGGCGTCGAGCCCGTGGGCAACTATGCCGTCAAGCTGCGCTTCGACGACATGCACGATACCGGGATCTACGGCTGGGACTACCTGCACGAGCTCGGGGCGAAGCACGACGAGAAATGGGCGAATTACCTGGCCGAGCTCGACGCCAAGGGCCTCTCGCGGGAGCCGGCGCGACGGAGCTGATCTCTGCCGCAACGAAAAAGGCCGGCGCGAAGCCGGCCTTTTCGCACCAAAGGAGGTGAGAGGCTTAGCGGACCACCACCACGCGGGTGCCGACCTTCACGCGGTTGTAGAGGTCGATCACGTCCTCGTTCGTCATGCGGATGCAGCCCGAGGAAACCGCCTGACCGATGGTCTCGGGCTCGTTGGAGCCGTGGATCCGATAGAGGGAGCCGCCGAGATAGAGCGCGCGGGCGCCGAGCGGGTTGTCCGGTCCGCCTTCCATGTAGCGCGGCAGGTCGGGGCGACGGCGGAGCATCTGCGCCGGGGGGCGCCAATCCGGCCATTCGCGCTTCATGGTGACGCTCTTGGTGCCGGCCCACTCGAAGCCGGGGCGGCCGACGCCGACGCCGTACTGGACGGCCCGCCCGTCGCCGAGCACGTAATAGAGACGCCGCTCCTCGGTCGAGACCACGATGGTGCCCGGGGCGTAGCGGCCGCTGAAGGACACGATCTGCCGCGGAACGGGCGTCGCCTGGGCCCGGAAGGTGTCATCCGTGCCGTAGCCGTAGAGCGGCTGGCGGGTCAGGGGATCGATCTCGAAGAAAGCCGCAGCCGGCGTCGCCGCGGCGACGAAGGCGCAAGCAAGCCCGTACAGGGCGGCGCGGGTGCGTCCCATGTTTCTGCCTCACTCCGTACCAGTGTGTGCTGGTTTCGTGACGGTTCAACGCAACAGCCCCGTTTCGGATCCGTTGCCGTGAACCAGATATGCGCTGAAGCTTATGCACAAGCTTCCTTAAAAGGACCATAAACACTGCCGTGATCATCCACAGCTACGATGACACAATGTTTTGTCGGGATTGGTTCGCGTGCGGATCTTCGAATGGGTCGCGCCGGCGGCGCCGGCGGCGCCGGACGGGTGTCGGTGCCCACCCGTTTTAGAAGCTCGGCAAGGAACTTGGAGCCCGTGGCGATTGGTGTCTTGACGCGCGGGGCCTCGGGCCCTTAGAAGGCCCACATCAGGGCGCGTAGCTCAGCGGGAGAGCATTCGCTTCACACGCGAAGGGTCACAGGTTCAATCCCTGTCGCGCCCACCATTCCTTCCTGATCGGCTGTCGTCACATCGTCGTGATCCGTCGCGGCGAGCACCCAAGGGGCGTTCTGCGCTGACAGGGCCTGTGCGGGAGATCCCCATGATCCGTTCCGTCGTGATCGCAGCGATGCTGCTGGCCGCCGTGCCGGCCGCGGCCCAGAACGCGCCTGCGGGCTCAGTCCTGGTGCGCGAGGCTTGGTCCCGGGCGACACCGGGCGGCGCCAAGGTCGGGGCGGGCTATCTGACGGTGGAGAACCGGGGCGCCGCCGACCGCTTCCTTGGGGCCGAGGCCGAGGTAGCCGGCAAGGTGGAGCTCCATGAGACCGTGATGGCCGATGGGATCGCCCGCATGAGGCCGACCGAGGCGCTCGTCCTGGCTCCGGCCGGGAAGGTCGAGCTCAAGCCCGGCGGCTACCACCTCATGCTCATGGACCTGAAGCGTCCCCTGAAGGAGGGCGAGCGCTTTGCCGGCACGCTCCTGTTCGAGAAGGCCGGCCGCGTGCCGGTGACGTTCGAAGTCCGCGGGATGGGGGCGGGCGCCGGAGCGCACCACCACCACTGAAAAGAGGCGCTACGCCGCGACGGCGAGCAGCGACCGGACGGCGTCGAAAAGCCCGTCGTAATGGTCGATGATCCGGTCGGGGCCGAGATCCTGGACCGGGATGTCCGTATAGCCGAAGGACACCGCCACGACCGGGATCGCCGCCGCCTTCGCGGTCGCGATATCGGTCACGGAATCGCCCACCATCACGGCCCGGGAGGGATCGCCGCCGGCCTTCTCGATGGTCAGGGTCAGGTGGCGGGGATCGGGCTTGAAATACGGAAAGCTGTCCCGCCCGCAGATGGCCGAGAACCGATTGGCGAGACCCAAAGCCTCCAGCAGCTCCACGGAATGACGCTCGTACTTGTTGGTGCAGACGGCAAGGCGGAACCCGGCTGCCTCCAGGCGGTCCAGCGCCTCCGGCACCCCATCGAAAAGGCGGCTGCCCACACAGAGATTCTGGCCGTAATGCACCATGAAGGCCGTGTGCAGGACATCGAGCCGCTCCGGCACCACGTCGCGCCCGGCGGAGGTGAGCCCGCGTTCGATCAGGGCCCGCGCCCCGGCACCCACCATGGTGCGGCCTTCCTCGAGAGACAGGCTGGGCAGCCCTTCGCTGTTCAGCACCACGTTCAAGGTGCCGATAAGGTCGTGGATGGTGTCCGCGAGCGTGCCGTCGAGGTCGAACACGGCGATGGGCGGGCGGGTTGCGCTCATGGTCTCTCGCTTGGGCTGGCCCGGTGCCGCACGGGCGGCTGGGCTCAATTTCTTGTGTCGCAGCAGTAACTTGCCCCATCGTCGGCGGGGCGACATCGAGCCATGGCTCGGTCGCGGGTCATGGAGAGAGCTGGGTGATATGCTGCGGCTGATTCGGATCCTTGTGGGGACACTATGCGGCGGATGCGTTACGGGCTCAAAGCTCTCGGCTCAAGTGTGGCACTCTGGACGCTGGTGGCCGGCGCCGCTGTCGCGGCCCCTTACGACTTCGTGGCAGCCCCCCAGACGGACCTCAACCGCATCTACCGGATCGACCGGATCACCGGCGAGGTTTCGTCCTGCCAGTACGGCCTCCAGGAGGCGAGCGTCGGCGTCACCCTGTGCTTCGGGGCCGGCGAAGGCGCGACCGCGCAGACGCCGGGCGAATACGGCCTCGTGGCCTCCCGGCACGAGCGGGAGGGCGGCGTTTTCCGGGTGAACTACCGGACCGGGGAGATGAGCATCTGCTACGTGTTCGACGAGCGGGTGGTCTGCACCCCGCAGTCGAACCCATCCGTGCCCAGCGCGGCCCAGCAGGGCACCGCGGGTCCGACACCGGCGGCGCGCGGGAGCACGGGGGCCTCTCCCCAGCGGCCCTGAGCCCATCCTCGCCTCTTCCTGCAAGGGAGGGGTGAGCGCCACGCCTTTCTCCCGCCCCGCATCGCGTGCTAGAGGCAGCCATCCTGATCTCGAGCCGTATGCGCTTGCCCGGAGGGCCTCACCCATGGACACCCCCGTCATCCAGAATTTGAAGCTGAACGATCCCTCCCTGCTCGTGGAAAGCTGCCTCATCGGCGGCGCCTGGGTCGGCGAGCCGGTGGACGTGGTGGACAACCCCGCGAGCGGCGAGATCATCGCCCGCGTGCCGCGCCTCGGCGCCGCCGAGGCGACCGAGGCCGTCGAGAAGGCCGAGGAGGCCTTCCGCACCTGGTCGAAGAAGCTCGCCAAGGAGCGCTCGCAGATCATGCGGCGCTGGTTCGACCTGATGATCGCCAACAAGGAAGACCTGGCGCTCATCATGACGAGCGAGCAGGGCAAGCCCCTCGCCGAGGCGCGGGGCGAGGTGGAATACGCGGCCTCCTTCATCGAGTTCTACGCGGAAGAGGCCAAGCGCATCTACGGCGAGACGATCCCGAGCCACCGGCAGGATGCGCGCATCGTCGTCATCCGCCAGGCGATCGGCGTCATCGCGGCGATCACGCCCTGGAACTTCCCGGCCGCCATGATCACCCGCAAGGTCGCGCCGGCGCTCGCCGCCGGCTGCACGGCGGTGATCAAGCCCGCTCCCGAGACCCCGCTGACGGCGCTCGCGCTCGGCGTTCTGGCGGAGCGCGCCGGCATCCCGGCGGGCGTCCTCAACATCATCACGGGCGACGCGCCGGCCATCGGCGGGGTCCTCACCTCGCACCCGGCCGTGCGGTTCGTCGGCTTCACGGGCTCGACGGAGGTGGGCAAGCTCCTGATGCGCCAGGCCGCCTCCACCGTGAAGAAGGTGGGCCTGGAGCTCGGCGGCAACGCGCCCTTCATCGTGTTCGACGACGCGGATCTCGATGCCGCCGTCGAGGGCGCGATGATCTCCAAGTTCCGTAACATGGGCCAGACCTGCGTGTGCGCGAACCGCATCTACGCGCAAGCGGGCATCTACGACGCCTTCGTGGAGCGGCTGTCGAAGAAGGTGGCCGAGATGAAGGTCGGCCACGGCACCGAGCCTGGCGTGATGCAGGGCCCGCTCATCACCATGGAGGCCATCGACAAGGTGGAGCGCCACATCGCCGATGCGGTGGGGCAGGGCGCCAAGGTGGTGGTCGGCGGCAAGCGCCACGCGCTCGGCCGCTCGTTCTTCGAGCCCACCGTGCTCGCCGAGGTTACGACCAAGATGGCGGTGACGCGCGAGGAGACCTTCGGCCCGCTGGCGCCGGTCTACCGGTTCACGGACGAGGCCGATGTGGTGGCGCAGGCCAATGCCACGGAATACGGCCTTGCGGCCTATTTCTACGCCCGCGATCTCGGGCGCGTGTTCCGCGTCGCAGAGGCGCTCGAATACGGCATGGTGGGCGTCAATACGGGCCTCATCGCCACGGAAGTCGCGCCCTTCGGCGGCGTGAAGGAGAGCGGCATCGGTCGCGAGGGCTCCCGTCACGGCATGGATGAGTTCACCGAGATCAAATACATGCTCCTCGGCGGGCTCGACCGGTGATGCTGTCTATCGCGAAGGCGGCCGGTGCAGCCGGCCCGATGGGAGGCGCGCGGTGAGCGACGCACTGAAGCGCGCCGCGGCCGAACGGGCCGTGGCGCTCGTCCAGGACGGCATGCGGGTCGGGCTCGGCACGGGCTCGACGGCCGCGCATTTCGTGGCGCTCCTTGGGGAGAAGGTGCGGGCCGGCCTCAAAGTGGTCGGCGTTCCGACCTCGGAGGCGACGCGGATCCAGGCGGACGGCGAAGGCATCCCGCTCACAACCCTCGATGAGACGCCCGAACTCGACCTCACGGTGGATGGGGCGGACGAGCTCGACGACGCCTTGCGCCTCATCAAGGGCGGGGGCGCCGCCCTGCTGCGGGAAAAGATCGTGGCGGCCGCAAGCCGCCGCATGATCGTGATCGCGGACGGGTCGAAGCATGTTCCGACGCTGGGGCGCTTTCCCCTGCCGATCGAGGTGGTGCCCTTCGGGCTCGGCGCCACGCGCCAAGCCGTCGAGGCGGCCCTGCGCCGCCACGGGATCGATGCGGGCGTGACCTTGCGGAAGGCCCGGGACGGGTCGACGCTCCTCACCGATGGCGGTCATTTCATCCTCGACGCGCCATGCGGGCGAATCGCCGACCCTGAGGGGCTCGGCACCGCGCTCAACGCCATTCCGGGCGTCGTCGAGCACGGTCTTTTCCTTGGGCTTGCCACGGGCGCGGTGCTTGCGACCGAAAAGGGCCTTGTCGAACTGGGTAACGTTCGCCCATAAGCCCGGTCCATGATGGGAGCTTCAGTGATGAACCGTTTTGCCATGTCCTGCGCCGCCGCGGCGCTTCTCGTGTTCGCGGGTGCGGCCCAGGCCCAGCAGCCGGCTCCGGCGCAGCCGCCCGCTCAGGGTGCCCAGGCGCCTCAGCCCAGCGCGAGCCACCTTGCCGTCGCGCGCGAGGTGGTGCTGGGGTCCGGCATCGTCCGGTCCTATGACGCCATCATGGAGCCCATGCTCGACCAGCTCAAGCAGATGAACGTCACCCGGCCCGAGATCCGCACGGACCTCGATGCGGTGGTCGAAATGCTGAAGCCTGAGATGGAGCTCCAGAAGCAGCAGATGGTCGCCGCGACCGCGAAGGTCTATGCGCAGCGCCTCACCGAAAGCGAGCTGAAGGACATTTCGGCCTTCTTCAAGTCGCCCGCCGGCACCCGCTACGTGCAGACCCAGCCCGTGGTGCTCGACGACATCGTGAAGGAGATGGCGGACTGGTCTCAGAACCTTTCCGAATACGTGCTCATTCGCGCCCGCGCCGAGATGGCCAAGCGCGGCCACCAGCTGCAGTAAGCCTCATTCCGTTTGGGATGCGTAATAAGCCCGGCCTCGGCCGGGCTTTCGCTTAGGTTCGCTTGAGTTTCCAACCGGCTCACGAGAGATCGCCGATGAGACGGGATATAGCCGCCGCCGTTCTGCAGCTGCCCACAAGCCTCGATATCTCCAAGAACCTGAAGGTGTTGCTAGAGGCCATCGACGCCCTCGAGCGACACACGCTTCTGGTTGCCCCAGAGGGCGCATTGTCGGGCTACTCACAAGATTCCACCTATCTCGACCGGATCGACGTGAGGGAGCTGAATGAGGCAATTGAGGTGCTCCGGCAGCGGACGGAGTTGCGCTCTATCCATGCCGTTATCGGCAGCGCCGAATGGAGCGAGGGCCGCTGGTACAATTCTTCGTTCTATTTCGGCCCGAGCCGTGAGAGCCACCGCTACCGGAAGATCAATCTGGCAATGAGCGAGCGAGGCTTCTTCACGCCGGGCGACACGTTGCCGGTCTTCGGTATCACAGTGAACGGGACGGACATCCGCCTTGGCATTCAGATGTGTCGCGAGATCCGCTACCCGGAGCAGTGGCGTCAGCTCGCTGCTCAGGGCGCGCAAATCATCGCCTTTCTGAATAACGCCGTCGGCGATGCTAGCATCTGCCCTGTCTGGCGCAGCCATCTAGTAAGCCGCGCCGCTGAGACACAGCGTTTCATTCTTGCTGCGAATAACGCCGAGGCCGGGCAGAAATGTCCGACAATGATTGTGTCGTCGTCCGGCCAAGTCCTGTTCGAGGAGATATCCGATCAGGTGGTGCTAGGGCGCGCGACGATCGATCTGTCGCTCGTGTCCGACTACATCATCAGCCAAGCGCGCTCCGATGTGGTGAAGGTCGCGGCCGCCTGAGCGGCCAGACGACAGCAGCCACTAATCCTCGCTCGCCTTGAACTGGCCGAGCCCGCGCAGGACGAAGGGCGCGACGAGGGCGAGGAAGGCGATGGCGAGGAGGGTCGCGGCGATGGGACTCGTCACGAGGACCCAAGGATCGCCCAGATTGATCTGGAGGGCGCGTCGCAGCTGGCTCTCCGCCACGGGACCGAGGATCAGGCCGACGACGACCGGCGCGATGGGATAGTCGAAGCGCCGCATGAGGAAGCCGAGCACCCCGAAGACCGAGAGCATGATGAGCTCGACCGGGGAGGGGTTCGCCGCGATGGTGCCCATGGCCGCGAAGACCAGGATGCCCGCATAGAGCCAGGGTTGCGGGATCGCGAGGAGCCTCACCCACAGGCCGACGAGCGGCAGGTTGAGGACGAGCAGCATGGCATTCGCGATGAACAGGCTCGCGATCAGACCCCACACGATGTCGGGCTTTTCCGCGAAGAGCAGCGGTCCGGGATTGAGGCCGTATTGCTGGAAGCCCGCCAGCATCATGGCGGCGGTGGCGGAGGTCGGCAGGCCGAGCGTCAGGAGCGGCACGAGGGTGCCGGCCGCGGACGCGTTGTTCGCGGCCTCGGGTCCCGCCACGCCCTCGATGGCGCCGCGGCCGAACTCCTCCGGGTATTTCGTCAGGCGCTTCTCGGTGGAATAGGACATGAAGGTCGGGATTTCGGCCCCGCCGGCCGGCAGGGCGCCGATGGGAAAGCCGAAGGCCGCGCCGCGCAGCCAGGGCTTCCACGAGCGCTTCCAATCCTCCTTCGTCATCCAAAGGGAGCCGCGCACGGGCTCGATCTTCTCCTCGCCGTGGTGGCGGCGCGAGGCCACGTAGAGCGCCTCGCCCATGGCGAAGACCGCGACCGCGAGGGTGGTGATCTCGACGCCGTCGAGGAGTTCCGGCACCCCGAAGGTGAGGCGCGCCTGCCCTGTCAGAAGGTCGATCCCCACAAGCCCGAGGAATAGGCCGAGGAAGAGGCTGGTGAGGCCGCGCACGGGAGAATCCCCGAAGGTCGCCGACACGGTGACGAAGGCGAGCACCATGAGCGCGAAATAGTCCTCGGGGCCGAAACGAATCGCGAGCTCGACCAGGACGGGCGCGAGGAACGCGATGCCGAGGGTCGCGATGGTGCCGGCCACGAAGGACCCGATCGCGGAAGTGGCGAGGGCCGGCCCGCCGCGTCCGGCCTTGGCCATCTTGTTGCCCTCGAGGGCCGTTGCGAGCGATGCGCTCTCGCCTGGCGTGTTGAGCAGGATCGCGGTGGTCGAGCCCCCGTACATGCCGCCGTAATAGATGCCCGCGAACATGATGATGGAGCCCGCCGGATCGAGCTTGAAGGTGATCGGCAGGAGGAGGGCCACCGTGAGGGCAGGACCGATGCCCGGCAGAACGCCCACCGCCGTGCCGAGGAGCACGCCGACGAGCGCGAAGAGCAGGTTCATCGGCTGCGTGGCGACGCTGAGGCCCTGGGCGAGGGAGGCGAACGTGTCCATGAGCGTCCCCCTAGAGGAGCTGTTCCAGCGGCCCGACGGGCAGCGTGAGTGCGAGAAGTTTCGCGAAGAGAAGATACGCGACGAGGCCGAGGGCCAGGCCGATGGCGAGGTTGCGGGCTCCGTTGCGGGAAAGGAGCGTCCACCCGATGAGCGCGATGCTCGCGAGCACCAGCACCCGGATGAGGATGCCCGCGAATGCGACGCCGGCGAGCGACAGGATCAGTCCGACGACGAGAAGGCCGATCGAGACCATGAGACCGAAGCCCGCAAGCGGCGGCACGGGCTGTTCCTCGAAGGCGCGCGCGACCGAGGCGAACAGCACCATGGAGGCGGCGATGAAGCCGAAGCCGAACGCGACGATCCCGATCATCCCCACGACGCCGCCGAGGATGAGGGCGACGCGCTTCAGGTCCATGCTGTCCCGTTCCGGGAAGCCGCCCGTGAAGGCGAGCGCCAGATTGCCGAGACCGAGGAAGGCAAGGCCGATGGCGATCGCGTAGGGCATCGCCTTGGGGCCGATGCCGTAGAACGGCGCGATCTGCATCCGCTCCATGTCCACGACGATGAGCACGGCCAGGGCGAAAAGACCGGCGGCTGCGACGAGGCCGGCAGGATCGAGGCGGCGTCTGGTCATGGCGGGCCCGCGGGAGGAGGGGACGGGTGGAGAGGATGCGGGGCTTTGGCCCCTGCGTCCAACATAAAACGAAAGCGCCGCCAGCCGGCGGCGCTTCCATCAACAGGCGGTGCGAGGTCCCTTACGACTTCACGAGACCGACGGAGGTGAGGATCTCCCTCGTGCGGGCGATGTCGTCGCTGAGCTGCTTGGCGAAGGCATCGCCGGACAGATAGGCGTCGTCCCAGCCCTTCTGCTTGAGGATGTCCTGCCACTCCTTCGACTTCACCATCTTGTCGACCGTGTCGGTGAGAGCCTTCTTCTGGTCCGCCGAGAGGCCGGGAGGGGCCACGACGGAGCGCCAGTTGGCGATCTCGAGCTCGACGCCCTGTTCCTTGATGGTCGGCCCGTCCACGTTGGGGAGCCGGTTCGGCGAGGTCACGCCCACGAGGCGCAGCTTGCCGGCCTTGATCTGGCTTTCGAACTCGCCGTAGCCGGAAATGCCCGCCGTCACCTTGCCGCCGAGGATCGCGGCAAGCGCTTCGCCGCCGCCCGAGAAGGGGACGTAGTTGATCTTGGTCGGGTCGGCGCCCGCGGCCTTGGTGTAGAGCGCCGCCGCGATGTGGTCGACGCCGCCGGCCGAGCCGCCCGCCCAGGTGACCTTCGCGGGATCCGCCTTGATGGCCGCGGCGAGGTCCTTGGCGTTCTTGATCGGCGAATCCGCCGGCACCACGATGGCGAGGTACTCCGCCGTGAGGCGGGCGATCGGGGTGGTCTGGTCGAGGCCGACCGGCGCCTTGTTGGTGAGAATGGCGCCGACCATCACATAGCCGTTGACCATGAGCTGGCTGCCGTCGCCCTTGCCGTTGTTCACGAACTGGACGATGCCGATGGTCCCGCCGGCGCCCGGAACGTTCGTGACCTGCACGCTTTTCGCGATGCCCGACTGGGTGAGCGCCTGCTGCATGGAGCGGGCGGTCTGGTCCCAGCCGCCGCCGGGGGCCGCCGGAGCCATGATCTTCAGCTCCTGCTGCGCCATGGCCGAGGTGGCGACGGCAAGGCCAAGAGCGGTCAGAGCGCCGCGCCACAGACCGCTGTATTGCCTGGTCATAAGGTTTCCTCCATGTGAGCCGGCCGCATTCAGCAGGCCGTTGGCACGAAAGCTAACGAGGCCCGGCTTGTGGGGCAAGCGCCGGACGGCCATGCAGACTCAGCCCTTCGTCGCCTCGCCGAGAGACGGTTCGGGGGCGTCCGGTGCCGTCCGGTCTGGCGGCAGGCGGCGCCCGGACGCGCTTCCCTTGGGCTCGCTCGGCGCTTAAACAGGGCGCCTTGAGCACCCCGATGACCTTTGCTTCCCCGCCTCTCGCCGCGCCTCGCGCCCGCGCCGCCGCACCCCTGTGGCACGCCGCGGCGGTCGTGCTCGCGCTCATGCCCCTCGGCATGGTGGCGGCCCATCGGTCGAGCCCGGCCTTCCTGGGGCTCGCCGCGATTCTCGCCCTGCTGGCGCTCGCCCGGGAGGGAGACCTTGGGGCGTTCCAGGGCCGGGCGGTCGCCGCCCTCCGTACTCCGCTTGGCCTTGCGGCTCTGGCGCTCGCCGGATGGGGCCTCGTCTCCTCGGGCTGGAGCGCCTTTCCGGCCTTGTCGCTACGGGCGTTGGGCGAGTTCTGGCTGCCGGTCCTCTCCGCGTTCATCCTGGCGCTCGCCCTGCCGGGCCGGGTGCCGCGCAGCATTCCCTGGCTTCTCGCCGGCGCGGCGGCGCTCGCCTGCCTGGTCATCGTGATCGAGCTGCGCACCGGGCTTGCCTTCCGTCGACAGGTGGGCCTGCGCGATGCGGCCTTCATCTTCAACCGGCCCGTCCTCACGGTCCTGGTCCTGCTCGCTCCGCTCATGCTCTGGCTCGGGCGCCGCGGGGTGCCGGGCTGGAGTGCGGCGGCTGTCCTGGCGGTGAGTTTCGCCCTGGCGCTCCTGCGCTCGGAAAGCGGAGCCGCGAAGCTCGGGCTCCTCGCCGGTCTTGGCACGTTCCTGATCGCATGGGCGGCGCCTCGGCTTGCCTTGCGAGCCGCGATGGCGGCAGTCGTTCTCGTCTTCGCCGTGGCGCCGGTGCTGGGCCCCGTCACGGACCGGCTCATCCCGGCCTCGGTCCACACGCGCCTCAAGGATGCCCATTCCCGCGACCGCATCGACATCTGGCTCAGCTTCAACGCGGCGATCCGCGAGCAGCCGCTCCTCGGGGGCGGCTTCGGCGTGAGCCCGCGCATGCGGGAGACCCCCGTGGCCAGCCAAGTGCCCACGGACCGGCGGACGTTGCTGGCGGTTGGCCATCCCCACAACGCCGCCGTGCAGGTCTGGGCGGAGCTCGGGCTCGTCGGCGCCGTGTTGGCTGGGGCCGTCCTGCTTCTGGTCCTGCGCGGCCTCGGCGGCCTGCCACGTCTGGAGGCCGCCGCGGCGCTCGCCCTCGTAGGCGCGGCGGGCGCGGTGGCCCTCGTCGGCCATGGTGCCTGGCAGGGCTGGTGGCCCGCGGGCATCGGCGCCGCTGTCGTCTGGTTCCGCGCCATCCGGCAACCGCCCGACGGGGCCTCCGCTACCTGTTTCGCCCGCGTGCGACCTTCCTCCGAGGAGACACTCCCATGAACGCCCCATCCGGCAGCTTCGACGTCGACCTCTTCGTGATCGGCGGCGGGTCCGGCGGCGTGCGGGCCGCCCGGATCGCGGCGGGCTACGGCGCGCGGGTCATGGTGGCGGAGGAGTACCGGGTCGGCGGCACCTGCGTGATCCGCGGCTGCGTGCCCAAAAAGCTCATGGTCTATGCGAGCCGCTTCGCCGACACCTTCGAGGAGGCTGCGGGCTTCGGCTGGACGCTGGAAGAGCCGCGCTTCGACTGGGCGACCCTCATCGCCAACAAGGACAAAGAGATCGCCCGCCTCGAGGGCGTGTACCGCTCGAATCTCGAGAAGGCCGGCGTCGAGATCATCGACAGCCGCGCCGTGATCGACGACGCGCACACGGTGCGCATCGTCAAGACCGATGAGCGGATCCGGGCACGGTTCATCCTCGTCGCCGTCGGCGCGCACCCGACCCTGGAGCCGCCGATCCCCAACGGCGAACTCGCCATCACCTCGAACGAGGTGTTCGAGCTCACGGAGCTGCCGGAGCGCATCCTCATCGTCGGGGGCGGCTACATCGCCGTGGAATTCGCAGGGGTCTTCGCCGGCCTCGGGAGCCAGGTGACGCTGCTCCACCGGGGCGACAAGCTCCTGCGCGGCTTCGACGACGACGTGCGCGACGCGTTGAGCGATGCCTACGCCAAGCGCGGCATCGACCTGGCGCTCGGCCTGACCGTGACGCGCCTCGACAAGGTGGCGGACGGCATCCGCGCCACCCTGTCGGACGGGAGCACCCGCACGGTCGATCAGGTGCTGGTGGCCACGGGGCGCCGCCCGAACACCGCAGGGCTCGGCCTGGAGCGCGCCGGCATCATGACGGATGCGGTCGGAGCGATCCCGGTCGACGGCTATTCCCAGACCCTGATCCCCTCGATCTACGCGGTCGGCGACGTGACGAACCGGGCGGCCCTCACGCCCATCGCGATCCGCGAGGGGCACGCTTTCGCGGATACGGTGTTCGGGGCTAAGCCCACGATGGTGGACCATTCCATCATCCCGACCGCCGTGTTCTCCACCCCGGAGATCGGCGTCATCGGCTGCACGGAGGCCTCGGCCCGCGGGCTCTACGGGGACGTCGACATCTACAAGACGAGCTTTCGTCCCATGCGGGCGACCCTGTCGGGCGTCGACGAGCGGGTGTTCATGAAGCTCATCGTGGATAAGGCGACCGACAAGGTGGTGGGCGTCCACGTGGTCGGCCACGACGCGGGCGAGATGATCCAGATGGCCGGCATCGCCGTCACCATGGGCGCGACGAAGGCCGATTTCGACCGGACCGTCGCCGTGCATCCCACGGCCGCCGAGGAGTTCGTGACCATGCGCACGCCCTTCGTGGTGAAGAAGCCCGTGGCGGTGGGGTAGGGCGCCTGCTCGGCCCGGCCCCGCGCCAACTCCGCAAGATCCGTCAAGCCAGGGATCCGGGGACCGGCTAGACCGTTCGCGCCAAGACGGAGAACCCGCGTGAGCGCGACAGCACCGACCCAACTGCACGGACGCTTCGGCGCCGTGCTGGCCCATATCGAGGAACACCTCGACGGGGACCTGGGGCTGGACGCCCTCAGCGCGGTGGCGGCGTATTCGCCCTGCCACTTTCAGCGGCAGTTCTCGGCCTTCTTCGGGATCAGCCTTCACCGCTACGTGCAGCTCGCCCGCCTCAGGCGGGCTTCCTACAAGCTTGCCTTCAGGGCCGAGGAACCGGTGATCGGGATCGCCCTCGACAGCGGTTACGACGCGCCGGAAGCGTTCTCCCGCGCCTTCAAGCAGCGGCTCGGACAGACACCGAGCGCGTTCCGTGCCGATCCGGATTGGGCCTCTTGGCACGAGACCTATCGATCCTTCGACGAGATCCGGAGAACCCAAATGACCGACCAGCACGACGACCGTTCGGTGACCGTCGTCACCATGCCCGACCTCAAGGTCGCCGCCCTGGAGCACCGGGGCGACCATGCGCTCCTCGGCGCCTCCATCCGTCGCTTCATCGCTTGGCGGCGAGAGGCGGCCCTGCCGCCCCGCACCCATGCGACCTACAACATCCTCTATGACGACCCGGATTCCACCCCGCCGGATGCGTTCCGCATCGACCTGTGCGTCGCGACAGACCGCGCGGTCGAGCCCAACGAGGCCGGAAACGTGGGCAAGGTCATTCCCGGCGGCCGCTGCGCCGTGCTGCGGCACACCGGCAACGAGCCGAGCTTCGCCGCCGCCATCCAGTTCCTCTATGCAGAATGGCTGCCGCAAAGCGGCGAGACCGTGCGGGATGTCCCGCTCTATTGCCGCCGCGTGTCGTTCTTCCCCGACGTTCCTGAGCACCGGGCCGTGACGGATCTCTACCTTCCCCTCGGAGGGCCGGTCGGCTCGGCCGCCTGAGAGGCGCCCCTTCCCAAGGGATAAGGCAGACAGAACTGCCGCACTCGCCTTTTCGCCGCATCCTCGTGTATAGGTGCCGGCTCGCCCGGCGACCTTTTCGGGCGGCACGACCATAACAAGCGACACGGGGGTGTGTCATGAGCGAGCGGTGGACGCCCGAGAGCTGGAGGGCAAAGCCCGTCCAGCAGGTGCCCGAATATCCGGACCAGCAGGCGCTTCAGGGCGTCGAGGAGCAACTCGCCGGCTTTCCGCCCCTCGTCTTTGCGGGCGAGGCGCGCAAGCTGAAGCGCACGCTCGCGAAAGTTGCGGCCGGCGAGGCCTTCCTTCTCCAGGGCGGCGATTGCGCCGAGAGCTTCGCCGAGCACTCCGCCGACAACATCCGCGATTTCTTCCGCCTGTTCCTCCAGATGGCGGTGGTCCTCACCTTCGCGGGCGGATCCCCGGTCGTGAAGGTCGGTCGCGTGGCCGGCCAGTTCGCCAAGCCCCGCTCGTCCTCGACCGAGACCCTGGACGGCGTCGAGCTGCCGAGCTACCGGGGCGACATCGTCAACGACATCGGCTTCACGCCGGAATCCCGCACGCCCGATGCGCGCCGCCAGCTCATGGCCTATCGGCAATCGGCCGCGACGCTGAACCTGATCCGCGCCTTCGCGACGGGCGGCTACGCCAATCTCGAGAACGCCCATCGCTGGATGCTCGGCTTCGTGAAGGATAGCCCGCAATCCTCGCGGTACCGGGAGATCGCTGAGCGCATCACCGAGAGCATGGATTTCATGCGGGCCATCGGCATCGACCCGGAGACCCATCCGGAGATGCGCACGACCGATTTCTACACCAGCCACGAGGCCCTGCTGCTCGGCTACGAGCAGGCCATGACCCGCGTGGATTCCACGACCGGCGACTGGTACGCCACCTCCGGCCACATGCTCTGGATCGGCGACCGCACGCGCCAGCTCGATCACGCCCATGTGGAATACATGCGCGGCATCCAGAACCCGATCGGCCTGAAATGCGGCCCATCGCTCACCCCGGACGGGTTGCTCAAGCTCATCGACGCGCTCAACCCGGACAACGAGCCCGGCCGCCTGACGCTCATCTGCCGCTTCGGCGCCGACAAGGTGTTCGACAACCTGCCGGCCCTCGTGCGGGCGGTGAAGCGGGAAGGCAAGGTGGTGGTGTGGTCCTGCGATCCCATGCACGGCAACACGATCAAGGCGGGGTCCGGCTACAAGACCCGCCCCTTCGAGGCCGTGATGGGCGAGGTCCGCAACTTCTTCGCCGTCCACCAGACGGAAGGCACCCATGCGGGCGGCGTTCACCTGGAAATGACGGGCAAGAACGTGACGGAATGCACCGGCGGCGCCCGGGCGCTCACGGATGCGGATCTCTCGGACCGCTATCACACCTATTGCGACCCGCGCCTCAACGCGGAGCAGGCCCTCGAGATCGCCTTCCTGACCTCGGAGCTGATCAAGCGCGAGCGCCAGTCCCGGGAGCGGCCCCGGGCCGAGGCCGCCGAATAGGAGCAGAGCCTTCTGAATGCGAAAAGGGCGGCCCGGTGGGCCGCCCTTTTCGTTTGACCCGGCATTCTTTTCAAAAGCCGGTTCAAGCCTTTGCAGGTCTCAGCTCAGGTAGCCGAGGAAGAAGAGGATCAGGATGATCGGCAGGGGAATGCCGATCAGCCACAACAGACCGCCACGCAGCATCGAAACCTCCATGATCGTTGTCATGCATAGAACGGGGTGAGCTTGGCAGCGGTTCCCGATTGTCGCAGGCGGGTGGGAGCGGCGCCTTGCGGCCGCATCGTGCCTCCCGCCTCGGACCCGTCGCCATTCAGCATCGATACAGCCTGTTGCGCGTTAACTTTGCGGTGGCGGCCCGAATGGCCGCCGGAAGGAGACGGTCATGAGGATGGTGTCTTCGCAGAAGGTTCTGGCCGGCGCGCTCGCGGCGGCCGTGTTCACGGCGGGCCTGGGGCTCTCGAACGAGGCCGAAGCCCGCCCCCGCAACCGGGGCGCCGCCATCGCGGCGGGCGTCATCGGCGGTCTCGCCCTCGGTGCCCTGGCGGCTTCGGCCGCCCGTCCGGCCTATGCCTATCCCTCCTACGGGTACGGCCATGGCGGATACGGCTACGCGCCGGCCTATGGGGGCTACTCCTATGGGGGCTATCAGGGCGGGTATCACCCGGCCAGCTCCTATTACGCCCCGGCCTACCAAGCCTATCCCCGGGTCGATGCCTATTACGGCGCCTACGATCCCGGCCCGGTCTGCTACTGGCAGCGCCGCCGCGTGGCGATCGACCCCTACACCGTCGTGGTCCGCCGGGTTCAGGTCTGCGAGTAGGCTGCCGCGTCCGGATCGACGAGCAGGGCGCCCGGCGCAAGCCTGGCCGTCGCCTGCCGAGTGCGGGTTGGCGAGCAGGGCGCCCGGCGCAGGCCTGGCCGTCGCCCGCCGAGTTCGGGTTGGCGAGCAGGGCGCCCGGCGCAAGCCTGGCCTGATAGCGTGTCCATTGCCGCCCGAGCGGGCGCGCGGTAGATCGGCCCTATGACCGCACCGCGCACCCCGAAGCTCGCCCTGGCGCCGCTCGGTTTCACCCGCCGCGTTGTGGACGGGATGGCTGCTCCATGACTGCAAAGCGGATTTTGAAGATCGCCCTGGCGCAGCTCAACCCGATCCTGGGCGATGTGGCCGGGAATGCCGCGAAGGCCCTCGACGCGTGGTCCCGGGCCAAGGCGCTCGGCGCCGACGTGGTGATGTTCACGGAGCTCTTCCTCGCGGGCTATCCGGCGGAAGACCTTGTGCTGAAGCCCGCCTTTCAGGATGCCTGCCGGCAGGCCTGCGAGCAGTTGGCGCGGGACACCGCGGACGGGCCGGCCGTCCTCATCGGTCTTCCCTGGGCCGAGAACGGGGCGCTCTACAACGCCTATGCCCATCTCGACGGCGGCACCATCGCGGCGGTGCGGTTCAAGGTGGACCTGCCGAACTACGGCGTCTTCGACGAGAAAAGGGTGTTCGAGCCGGGCCTGCTGCCGGGCCCGGTGATGATCCGGGGGGTACGGATCGGCATCCCGATCTGCGAGGACGTGTGGAAGGAGGACGTGGTCGAGTGCCTGGCCGAAACCGGCGCCGAACTCTTCCTGGTTCCGAACGCCTCTCCCTATTGGCGCGGCAAGACCGACGAGCGCTTCAACATCGTCGCCGCGCGGGTGACCGAGAGCGGCCTGCCCATGGTCTATCTCAACCAGATCGGCGGCCAGGACGAGCTCGTCTTCGACGGCGCCTCCTTCGCTCTCAATGCGGATTCCTCGCTCGCCCTGCAGATGCCCGCCTTCCGGGAGGATCTCGCCCTCACGACTTGGGAGAAGGATGCGTCCGGCTGGACTTGCGTGGACGGCCCGCAGGTCGTGGTGGAGGAGGGCGAGGAGGCGGATTACGCCGCCTGCGTCCTCGGCCTTCGCGATTACGTGGAGAAGAACCGGTTTCCGGGCGTGGTGCTGGGCCTTTCGGGCGGCATCGATTCTGCCATCTGCGCCGCCATGGCGGCGGATGCGCTGGGGCCCTCGCGGGTCCATTGCGTGATGCTGCCCTACCGATACACGTCCTCGGAATCGCTGAACGATGCGGCCGCCTGCGCGGAGGCCTTGGGCGTCCGCTACGACACCATCGACATCGCGCCCGCGGTGGATGGTTTCGAGGCCGCGCTCGCACCGCTCTTTGCGGGCCGCGCGCCCGACATTACGGAAGAAAACCTGCAGAGCCGCGCCCGCGGCACCATCCTCATGTCGATCTCGAACAAGTTCGGGCCGATGGTGGTGACCACCGGCAACAAGTCCGAGATGTCCGTGGGCTACGCGACGCTCTACGGCGACATGAACGGGGGCTACAACCCGATCAAGGACCTCTACAAGATGGAGGTCTACCGTCTCTCCGCCTTGCGCAACCGCTGGAAGCCCCAGGGCGCGCTCGGCCCCGACGGCGTGGTGATCCCCGAGAACATCCTCACCAAGGCTCCGACCGCGGAGCTACGCGAGAACCAGAAGGACCAGGATTCGCTCCCGCCCTACGAGGTGCTGGACGACATCCTGCACGGCCTCGTGGAGCTCGAGATGCGGGTCTCTGAACTCGTCGCCAAGGGCCATGACCTTGACACCGTGAAGAAGATCGAGCGGCTTCTCTACATCGCCGAATACAAGCGCCGGCAATCGGCGCCAGGCGTGAAGGTCACCCGCAAATATTTCGGCCGCGACCGCCGCTATCCCATCGTGAACCGCTTCCGTGACCAGGGTTCCGTCGCCCACCGGCCCGACGAGGCCATGGCCCGCGCCGTCGGCAAGCCGCGCACCGAAGCGATGGATGTCTGATCCCCTGGTGCTCCGGACGCAAGTCGCCCCGGGGGCGGTCGAGATACGGCTTGGGCATCGCTCGTGGGCGGCGCCTGGCGATTGCCGTTGCCCGCCGGGCGCTCTAGAAGCCCCGCATGACCAAGCCCATCGTCCGCTTCGCTCCGTCGCCCACCGGGTTCATCCATATCGGCAACGCCCGCACGGCGCTCCTTAACGCGCTGTTCGCCCGGCGCGAGGGCGGGACCTTCGTGCTGCGGTTCGACGACACGGATCTGGAACGTTCCAAGGCGGAATACGCGGAGGCCATCGAGCGGGACCTCGCCTGGCTCGGAACGCCGCCCGACCTCGTGGTGCGCCAGTCCGAGCGGTTCCCGCTCTATGACGACGTCGCCGAGCGCCTGCGGGTCATGGGCCGGCTCTACGCGGCCTACGAGACCCCGGACGAGCTGGAATTCCGCCGCAAGCGCCAGCTCGCCCGCGGCCTGCCGCCGATCTACGACCGCGCCGCGCTCCAGCTCTCCCCCGAGGACAGGACCCGCCTCGAGGCGGAGGGGCGCCGGCCCCATTGGCGCTTCAAGCTCGATCACCGCGACGTCGCCTGGGACGATCTCGTGCGCGGCCCGTGCCATGTGGATTGCGCCTCGCTCTCCGATCCCGTGCTGGTGCGCGAGGACGGGACCTATCTCTACACGCTGCCCTCCGTGGCGGACGACATCGCGCTCGCCATCACCCATGTGATCCGCGGCGAGGACCACGTGACCAACACGGCGGTGCAGATCCAGATCTTCGAGGCGCTCGGCAGTCCCGCGCCGATCTTCGGCCACCACAACCTGCTCACGACCGCGAGCGGGGAGGGGCTTTCGAAACGCCTCGGCCACCTCTCCTTGCAAGGCCTGCGCGAAGGCGGGCTGGAGCCGCAGGCCGTGGCCTCCCTTGCCGTGCTCGTGGGCTCGGCCGAGGCCGTGCGCCCGGTCGCGGATCTCGATGAGCTCGCGCGTCTCGTGGACTTCGCCCACATTTCCCGCGCGCCCGCAAAGTTCGACGAGGGGGAGCTCTCCCAGCTCAACGCGCGCCTTGTTCACGAGATGCCGTACGCGGCGGTGGCGGACCGCCTCCAAGTCCTCGGGGTCGGCGGCGGGGAGGCGTTCTGGCTCGCGGTGCGCACCAACCTGACCCGCGTCGCCGAGGCGGCCCAGTGGTGGCCCGTCGTCCAGGGGCCCGTGACCCCCGTGATCGAGGACCGGGCCTTCGCCGAAGCCGCGGCCGCGGCCCTCCCGCCGGGACCCTGGGACCAGACCACCTGGAAGACCTGGACCGAGGCCGTGAAGGCCGCGACCGGCGCCAAGGGCAAGGCCCTCTTCATGCCCCTGCGTCTTGCCCTCACGGGCCGCGACCACGGGCCCGAACTCGCCGCGCTCCTGCCGCTGATCGGACCGGAGAAGGCCAAGGCGCGGCTGCGCGGGGAAGACGCTTAAGGACCGTCAGGTCTGGGGTGCGGCCGGGCGCAAGGTGCAGGCTCGCAGACCCGTGGGCCCGAGAGCGACCAGCCTGGTAGCCGTCGGATCGAACGCCGGTACGTGGAGGTCGAAGCCGTAGCGATCGTGTTCGCCGCGGTAGACGGCCTGCACGTCTGAGCGCGGCAGGACGGGTTTGGAATAAGCGACGATTGTCCGGTCCTTGTCGTAGACCGCGAGCCAAGTCGCGGGTTCTGCTCTCTTGTTGCTGCGGTGCACGGCGATCCAGCCGGTGAGGCGGGTGGAGCCTTGGCCTGGCTCGACTTTATCGATGCGCCCCGAACATGTGGGGAGGCGTTCGGGATCGAGCCCATGGACGCTGTTGAAAGGCAGCTGGTAGCGTTCGGCGCCGGGCCCGAAGGGACCAAGCTGGCGCTCCCGGAGAAAATGGATGCGGTCGCTCAGGGCCGACGGGCGGAAATGCACGCGCAAGAGTGCCGCCTCGCTCTCGACCCCATTGACCATGGCAAACGCCGTCACATCGAGCTCCCGGTTCAGATGGTCCCAGGTCGCATAAGGGGTATCGAGCAGATTGGACGTTGCCACCAGCAGGGCGCCGGCTGCGAGTACGGGCGTCGCTGGACAGAACGGCAAGGGCCGCTCTCTTCCAGTGGAGACGCATTTCAGCGTTCTCCATGTGGCGCCGAGTAGCGCGACCCAGAAAACTGCGGAGAGCGTCGCGTAGCGCGACGGAATCCAGATGTCGCCCGAGATGTAATGGAAGCGGCTGATGCCGACCAGGAATGCTTCCGTGACCACGAATCCGGCAAGCGAGAGTAGGACGGCGGCGGGCCTGTCGTTCAACTGGCGTTCCATCCAGGACCGCCGAAGCATCCAGAGCCCGAGGGTGAGGAAAAGGGCGAGCCCAAGAGCACCTGCCAGTCCGGCAACGGTCTCGGTGCTGTCCACCACCTTACCAAGCAGGCGCGAGCCGTAGGCCAGCACCTCCACTGGATTGAGAGTAGGGTCGCTGGATCTGGGAAGTCGGAAGCCGATGAAGTAAGTGGCCGAGAGAACGGCGTGACCTGCGAGCGCTGACAGGGTTGCGCGCCAAGGCGTCCGCAGCCAGAGCGCGACGCCGACGATGGCAACGACGACAAACAATCCGCTCCCCATGGAGTAGATCGTCAGAAAGTCGAAGGAAACCGTCAGAGCGAGCAGGCTGGCGAAACCCCAGGCCGTACGCGCCTGAGCGAGTGCCGCAAACGACCCGATCGTCAGCGCCGCGAAAAGGTGAACGTAAGGAAACTGCGGCTGGAATCCCCAGTAGAAGTTGCCGTACTGCACGGGTGACCACAGGACGCCGAGAGCCAGGGGGAGACAGACGGCCCAGGCCCTCCATCCGGCCGCCGGCCCGAGAGACTGGCGAACGACAAAAACTCCGATTGCCATCATGGCCGCATACACGGTCACCACCAGTGACCGGTTCGACATATCGAAGAGGTGGGTGTCGACGAAGAAGCTCAGGCGCGAGGTGAGGATGCGGTGCTCGTTGTGGGGCCGCAGGAGGTCCCACACCGTATATTTCCCCGCTGCGACCCGCTGCAGGTCTGCGAGGAACCCCCAATGGTCGCTAATGAGGACCGGCCTCATTTGCGATACGCCGAACGCGAGGGAGTACAGCGCGAACCCCGCGCTTACTAAAGCAACGAGGCTGAACCAAGCGGGAACCGCAGGAACCGGTGCCCATGGCCATGCGGGCTTGGCGCTTTTTATGTGGGACCACATGCGATCAGAAAACCTTCATGGCTGCGCTGTCCCAATGATACGATATGCGAGACGGATCAAGGCTGCCCCGATAAGACCCATTAGTGCAGCCAAGCGAAGGGTTTGGTAGGCTAGGCGTCAACGATCTGGTCATCGCCTGCACGGCACGCTCATGCGTTGCGGAACTGCCAAACCGACCCCGAACGGTTCGGCGCTAAGATGCTTGTTGCAGCCTCAATGCGCGGGGCGACGATCCGGGGGCAAAATCAGGACACGGTCTGCGGGCGCAATGTGCAGAAGCCCGAGCCCTGAGAGCCCATCGCCACGAGCAGAAGGCCGGCGGCTTGCGGTGCTCCCACATGGAAGTCGAAACCGTATGTTCGGCCTGTTCCCTTCAGAGCGAAACGGGCATCGGGTCTCAGGATGGAAGGCCGTGTGTATCCGACCATCCGTCCAGCCGGGTCGTAGGCTGCCACCCAGTCCGCCGGAGCGTGACGCGCGGCGCTGCCTTTGACGCCGACCCAGCCGGAAAGGCGCGTTGACGAGTCCCCGGACGTCATCGACTCGATCAAACCGGCACACGGTTGCAATCGGTCGCGTCGGAGCCCCTGAAACGAATGGATCGGCAAGGCGTACCGGGTGTCATCCGGTGAAAATGGCCCAAGTTGACGCGTGCGCATGAACTGGACTGCAGGGCGGATGGCGGACGGGTCCGGATACAGGGTCTTCAGCGCGGTGTCCGACTCGACGCCGCTGACCAGCGCGAAAACTGCGGTGTCGATGTCCCGGTTGGTCAGCGCCCAGATTGTATAGGGATCCCCCAGATAGTTCGTCGCCCAGAGCAGCCACGCCGCCGTGGCCGCAAGACCGACGCGTATGCGCGCTCCGGCGGCAGCCCCGAGGCCCGGCATCATCAGATATCGCCAAACGGCCCCGAGCAGCGCCAGCCAGAACATCAGAGACGGAGTCACGTAGCGGATGGCGATATAGGCGGGGCCGACCGCGATTTCCGCGCGGCCGACGGCAGTCACCACGGCCTCCATCACCACAAATCCAGCGCATCCCAGGAGGACGGCTATGGCTGGATCGGCGGGTCTCTTGCGAAGGCTTTGAACCAGCAGACCGGCGGACAGGGCCAGGAGCACGATCATGCCGATCCCACCCGCTGCGAGAGCAACGGTTTCGGTGCTGTCGAAGCCCTTGCCGAGATAGCGCAAAGTGTAGGCCAGAACCTTGGCGGGCGCCACGCTCATCGCGTGGCCGAGCGCTGTCGAATACCCGGAGAAATATGCGACCATGAGGGTCGAGTGGATCGCCAGGAACGTCATCCAGACGCGCGGCCGAGAACGCAGCCAAAGGGCTACCGCGATCACCGGGCCGATCACGAACAAGCCACTCACCATCGAGTAGACGGCAAGAAAATCCGCCAGCGCCAGGAGCGCTGCCGCGCGAAGGAAATCCTGGGCCGATTCTGACTTGTTCAAGCGCGCGAACGCCCAGATCGTCAGGGCGGCGAAGAGATGAACATAGGGAAATTGCGGCTGGAATGCCCAGGACAGGTTTCCATACTGCACGGGCGACCAGAGGATCCCGAGGCATACCGGGAAGGCAAGTCCCCAGGCCTTCCACCCGCCTTGGGGCCCGAATGTGAGACGAACGATGGCGGCCGCGAGCCCGAGAAGGGTCGCATACATGGTCGCCACCAGGGACACGTTCGACATATTGAACGCGTGCGCATCGAGGAAGAACCCTAGGCGCGACGTGACGATCCGGTGTTCGTTATGCTGCTGGAAGAGGTTGGACAGCGTGAAGCGTCCGTCCGACCACCGGCGCAGTTCCCCCAGAAACCCCCAATGGTCGGCGAGCGGGATCGGACGGATCTCGCCAAGGCCGTAGAGGAGCGACTGAATGGCGAGGAAGATGCCGATCGCGGCAAGGAAGCCGGCGCATGCGGTCAAGCTGACCAGCTTCCGCAGAAGGGCCAGGGCCGGCACAACGATCGGGAGCGGTCGCCACGGACGGATCACGGGAAAAACGTCATAACGTCCGACCCCGACGAGTCAAATCCCTTGCGGAAGCAGTCCGGCGACGCCCTCTGCCTACCGCGCCTGGGCGGTCGGGACCGGGATCACGTTCGGGGCGACGACTCGCACGCTGCGCCTGGTGCCGTCGCCGGTCGCCAGTTCCTGGCGCGGGCCTTCGCCGCGCGGGATGACGCGGCCGGTCTCGATGGATTTCGGGCCGATGCCGGAGGATTCCTGGCTGGCCGTCGGCGCTGCCGCGCCGGCCTGGGCCTGGCTCTCGGCCTCGGCGGCATCCGCCTGGGCGCGCTTGGGGTCGGGCCGCTTGGCCGCGGGAGCCGGGGCCGGCGCCTTGGGGCGGGAGAGTTCTTCCGCCTTCTGGGCCGTCACGAGGACGTCGCCCTTGCGCTGGTCGAGCATGCCCTCGGCGCGGCGGAGCACGAGGGCCCAGCTCTCGGTTTCCTTCTTGCACGAGCAGGCGCCGTCGAAGCTCTTCTGGAACTTCAGGGCGGTCGGCATCGCCATGTAGGGCTTGCCCTTCAGCGAAACGGCCCGGGTGATGGCGTCGTCGCTGCCCGGCATGGCGAAGGCCGCGGTCTCGGTGCCCGGGCACAGGGCCTGGCACATCTCGTCCGCGCCTTCGCGCCCGTTTGGCGTGCTGGCGAGCGGGAAATAGAAGCCGTCGCAGGTGCGCACGCAGACAAGGCGGCGTCCGCCGAGGGCCTGCTGCTCGCCCTCGACCGGCGGGGCGTTCGGATCCTCGGGCATGGGCTGCACCTCGACGGGGCGGCTGCCGCGGGGCGGACCGAAGAGCGATTCCAGGAAGTTGCGGGGGGCGGCGGCTTCCTGCGGGGCGTTGCAGGTCTGCTGCACGGCCGCCTCGAGCTGCCGGCGGCGGGCCTCGCCGCCCACCTCGTTCGCCTGGGCGGCGAGGCGGGCATAGGTGGATTCCATCTGGCGGAGGCGCTGGGCGATCGACCCGCATTCCTGGGGCGCGGAGCCGCCGAAGAAGCCGCCGAAGGGGCCGCGCTCGCAGCCGATGGAGCGGTAATAATTCTGCAGACGGCCAAGCTCGGCCCGCTGACGCTCGGCGGCCATGGCGGCCTGCCCCCCGCCGCTCTGGTTCATGTTCGCCAACTCGGCCCGGTAGCGCTGGCACAGGGCCGATTGCGCCAGGGCCGCCTCGCCCGTGATCAGGAGAGCCGCGACGGCGACGAGGGAACGCAGGGGCGTGCGCAGGAGGGATCGGGTCATCATGGTCCGCCAATGGCCTGAAGGAGCGGCCTCAATTCCTCCGTTTCATGGAAATTGCGCGCCGTCACCTTGTCCTGATTGTGTCTACCCTGTCGCAAGGTGTCGCGGAAGGCCTGCCGCACGGGGCCTCGGAACTCCCGGCGCCCTCTCGCGGAACGCGGCCGTTCACCCCACATGAGGGAGAGACAAGGGAGACCACGACCATGCGGACATTTGCCCTCGCTGCTCTGGCCCTCGGGCTCGCGGTCGGCGGCGCGGCCGGCGCGAAGGCCCAGGATCCGGACGCCATCTTCAAGAAATCCACGGTCTGGCGGGCGCTCACCCCGAACGACAAGCTCGCGGTCTATGGCCTCGACGACCCGGTCATCGAGGGGGTCGCCTGCCACTACACCACCCCGGAACGGGGCGGCATCTCGGGCACGCTCGGCCTCGCCGAGGAGGTGTCCGACATCTCGCTGGCCTGCCGGCAGGTGGGGCCGGTGAAGTTCAAGGAGAAGTTCGAGCAGGGGGAGACGGTGTTCTCCGAGCGCCGGTCGCTGATCTTCAAGAAGATGCAGATCGTCCGGGGCTGCGATGCCAAGCGCAACACCCTCGTCTACCTCGTCTATTCGGACCGCCCGATCGAGGGCTCCCCGAAGAACTCCACCTCCAGCGTGCCGATCATGCCCTGGGGCAACGAGCCGGCCCCCCGCTGCGGGGAGTGGGTGAAGGGCTGAGGGACAAAGACGAGGCAACGAGCCGGCGCCCCGCTGCGGCGAGCGGGTGAAGGGCTGAGAACCAAAAAGGCCCGGCAGAACGGCCGGGCCCGAAACCTGTTTCCTGTGGATGACGCGCCTTACTTGGCGCAGGTGATCATCACCGGGCGTTCCTGGGTGGTCAGTTGGGTGCTCACGGCAGCTTTCTGAACCGAGCCCGTCACATCCTCGGGGCCGGCCGGCGTAAAGCTGACGGCCCGCACGAAGCCTTGCGCCTCGCACCAAGCATCGGCGACCAAGCGGCCGCACTCGCCGCCCGAGGCCAGGCAATCGCCGACGCCGTAGCCGTCATTGGCCGGGACCAGGAAGGTCGAGGCGGCCGGCGAGGCGGCCACGCTGATGCCTTCCGGCAGCACCGTGTAGGACGCGGCGGCCGTGGCCAGGACGGCCGTGAAGGAGAGTGCCGCGAACGTACGACGCATGGTAAAAACCCCGTTAAACCAAAGACCTAGATTAGATCTTTGCCGCTGACCCCTGAATATTCCGATAACGCGCCATGAGCCGGGCGGTTTCCCGATTCGCGCCGAAATACGGCGCAGATTGACGCAGCTTGGCCGGAGGCGCGGCTGTCTTGACGGATTCGAGGCGGCAGGGCAATGATCCGCCCCATGTCGACGGCTTTCGCCATCCGCGGGATCATTTGCAGCTAGCGCGCAACGCTGGCTGGAGCCGTCTCGTCCTTTTCCCTTGGATCGAAACCACCCTCCGGCCCGCGGGCTTGGGAGGATTTTGGTTTCATGGCGCCCATCCGCCTCTACAACACCCTGACCCGGTCGAAGGACGCCTTCGTCCCGATCGATCCGCGGAACGTGCGCCTCTATGTCTGCGGACCCACGGTCTATGACTACGCGCATATCGGGAACGCGCGGCCGATCATCGTCTTCGACCTGCTCTTCCGGCTTCTCCGCCATGTCTATGGGGAGGGGGCGGTCACCTATGTCCGCAACATCACGGACGTGGACGACAAGATCAACGCCAGAGCCTTCGAGCGCGGCATCTCGATCCGTGAGCTGACCGAGGAGACCGCCCGGCAGTTCCACGCGGATATCGGCGCCCTCGGGGTGCTCATGCCGGGCGACGTGAACCGCGAGGGCGAGTCCCCGCGCTTCGTAGAGCCGCGCGCCACCGAGCACATCGACGAGATGCGCATGATTATCGAGCGCCTGATCGAGCGCGGGGCGGCCTATGTGGCCGAGGACCACGTGCTCTTCAGCGTCGCCGGAATGGGCCGCCTCCAAGGCGTGCCGCGCTACGGCGCCTTTTCCAAGCGCTCCCTCGACGATCTCCTGGCCGGCGCCCGCGTGGACGTGGCGCCCTACAAGCGCGACCCCATGGATTTCGTGCTGTGGAAGCCCTCGGGTCCGCAGGATCCGTCCTGGCCGTCACCCGCGGGCATCGCGACGCCCGGCCGTCCGGGCTGGCATATCGAGTGCTCCGCCATGGCCTGGCGCCATCTGGTCAAGGCCTTCGAGACGCGGCTTGCCTGCGAGGACCCGGCCGACGCGCAGGTCTTCGACATCCATGGCGGCGGCATCGACCTCGTCTTTCCCCACCACGAGAACGAGATCGCGCAGTCCTGCTGCGCCTTCGACGTGTCGCGCATGGCCAATGTGTGGATGCATAACGGCTTCCTGCAGGTCGAGGGCGACAAGATGTCGAAGTCGCTCGGGAATTTCACGACCATCGCCGACCTGTTGAAGGACTGGCCTGGCGAGGTGCTGCGCCTCAACATGCTCCGCACCCATTACCGCCAGCCCATCGACTGGACCGTGAAGGGGCTTGAGGAGAGCGAGAAGACCCTCGATCGCTGGTACGGGCTGGCCGGAGCCGGGGAGGGCGCCGTGTCCGGGGCTGTGATCGAGGCCCTGTCGGACGACCTCAACACGCCCAAGATGATCGCCGAACTGCACGGGCTCGATCGCTCGGGTGCGCATGCGGAACTCGCCGGCACCCTTCGCGCCTTCGGGTTCCTGCAGGGGACGGCGGAGGATTGGGGCGCGCGCCGGAAGGCCGCCATCACCGTGGATGCGGGCAGGGTCGAGGCCCTCATCGCCGAGCGCAAGAGCGCCCGGGCCGCCAAGAACTTCGCGGAATCCGACCGCATCCGCGACGAACTCGCGAGCCTCGGTGTGGTGGTGAAGGACAACAAGGACGGCACCACGACCTGGGAGGTGGCCAGATGAGCAGTCCCACCTCCATGCAGCCCGCCGACCCCAACCCCTTCCCCCTTGTGGGGGAGGTGGCCCCGCAGGGGTCGGAGGGGGGTGGCGCTTCGCAGAAGCGCTCGCGGAGCGAACGAGTCATGGCCAGCACGATCCAGACCGTCGGCGCCATACCCCCCTCTCCAACTCTCCCCCACAAGGGGGGAGAGGGCCTGTCGGCGGGTGGGGGCAGGGCGGAGCAATGTCATCGCGGGAGTTTCCAAAGATGAGCCGGAACGACATCAAACCCGCCCTTCGCCCCTTCCTCCCCGCCGACGCTCCGGCGCTTGCCGAAATCTTCCAAGCGAGCATCGAGGAGCTGACGGGGGACGACTACTCCGAGGCGCAACAGGCGGCCTGGGCCTCGCGGGCGGACGACGAGGCGGCGTTCGGGGCGCGGCTCGCGAGCCACCTCACCCTTGTCGCCACCGTGGAGGGCGATCCGGTGGGTTTCGCCTCGCTGAAGGGCGCCGACCACATCGAGATGCTCTACGTGCATCCGGCCGCCGCGGGGCAGGGCGTCGGCGCGCTGCTCTACGATGCGCTGGAGAAGCTTGCAGGCGCGCGGGGCGCGAAGCGGCTTACCGTCGATGCCAGCGACACGGCGGAGGATTTCTTCCGTCGCCGCGGGTTCCAGCCGCAGCGCCGCAACTCGGTGCCGGTCGCCGACGAATGGCTCGCCAACACCACCATGGAAAAGCCGCTCGCGGAGAAGGCCTCGTGAGCCGTTCCACGCCCATGCCTCGCCAACGGCGCAACGAAGCCGCGCTGCGTAGAAGTTGTTCGGAGAAGAGCCCATGACCCGCGAGCACATCGCTCTTTTCGACACCACGCTCCGCGACGGGGCGCAGACCACGGGCGTCGATTTCTCCCTCGACGACAAGCGCGCCATCGCAACGCTCCTCGACCGCATGGGCATCGACTACGTGGAGGGCGGCTATCCGGGCGCAAACCCCCTCGACACGGCCTTCTTTGCGGAAAAGCGCACCAAGAACGCCCGCTTCACGGCGTTCGGCATGACGAAGCGCGCCGGGCGCTCCGCCTCCAACGATCCAGGCGTCGCCGCGCTCCTCGATGCCAAGGCCGATGCCATCTGCTTCGTCGCCAAGGCCTGGGACTATCACGTCCATGTGGCCCTCGAGATCTCCCTCGACGAGAACCTCGCCGGCATCCGCGAGAGCGTCGCGGCGGCGCGGGAGCGCGGGCGCGAGGTGCTGGTCGATTGCGAGCACTTCTTCGACGGCTACAAGGCGAACCCCGACTACGCGCTCGCCTGCGCCCGCGCGGCCTTCGAGGCCGGAGCCCGCTGGGTGGTGCTGTGCGACACCAATGGCGGCACGCTGCCCCACGAGGTCGGCGCCATCGTGTCCGAGGTGACCAAGAGCGTTCCTGGCGCCCATCTGGGCATCCACGCCCATGACGATTGCGGCTGCGCGGTCGCCAATTCCCTGGCCGCGGTCGAGGCCGGCGCGCGGCAGATCCAGGGCACCCTCAACGGCCTTGGGGAGCGCTGCGGCAACGCCAATCTCGTGACCCTGATCGGCGCCCTGAAGCTGAAGGACGGCTACGCGACGCGCTTCGATCTCGGCGTGACCGAGGAGGGCCTGCGCGACCTCACCCATGTGTCGCGGCGGGTGGACGAGATCCTGAACCGCCAGCCCAACCGCCACGCGCCCTTCGTGGGCGCGAGCGCCTTCGCCACGAAGGCGGGCATCCATGCCTCGGCCGTGGTGAAGGACCCGCGCACCTACGAGCACGTGGAGCCGGAGAGCATCGGCAATGCCCGCCGGGTCCTGGTCTCGGACCAGGGTGGGCGCTCCAACATTCTCGCGGAGCTCCATCGCATCGGCGTCGCCCTCGACAAGAGCGACCCCCGGGTCGGGCGCGTTCTCGACGAGGTCAAGCGCAAGGAGGCGGAGGGCTACGCCTTCGAGGGCGCGGACGCGTCCTTCTTCGTGCTCGTGAAGCGCATTCTCGGCGACGTGCCGGATTATTTCACGGTGGAGCGCTTCTCCGTGAACGTGGAGCGCCGCTACAACGCGGTAGGCCAGCTCGTTTCCGTGTCCGAAGCCATCGTGAAGGTGCGGGTCGGCGACGAGGTGCTGATCTCCGCCGCCGAGGGCAACGGCCCCGTGAACGCCCTCGACCTCGCCTTGCGCAAGGATCTCGGCCAGTACCAGGATCTCATCCAGGACCTGGAACTGCTCGACTACAAGGTCCGCATCTATCAGGGCGGCACGGACGCGGTGACCCGCGTGCTGATCGAATCCGGCGACCGCACGGGCGAGCGCTGGTCCACCATCGGCGTGTCCCCCAACATCATCGACGCCTCGTTCCAGGCCCTGACGGATTCGATCACCTACAAGCTGCTGAGAAGCGGCGCGGCGGTCTAAAAATCCGCCTATCCCTTTCACATGGGGGCGGACGCGCCCCGTGGCTTCGTCCGCCTCGGGCGCTATAACGGCACCGAGATCAGGGGAGAGGATTCGGGATGACACAGCCGCGAATGAAGGTGGGGCTCCTGTTCGGCGGACGCTCGGCCGAACACGACGTATCCCGCATGTCGGCGGCGAACATCCTGCGCGCCCTCGACCCCGAGCGCTACGACGTGGTTCCCATCGGCATCACCCGCGAGGGCCGCTGGCGCCTGGCGGATGCGGGTAACGGCGTCGGCACCGGCGCGCGGTCGCTCACGATCCCGGACGGCGCTCCCGACGTGGTCCTGGTGCCGGGCGGCGGCGGCGAGGTGATCGTCATGGGCGGACGGGACAGTCTGCATCTCGACCTCGTCGTGCCGGTGCTGCACGGCCCCTATGGGGAGGACGGGACCATCCAGGGGCTCATGGAGCTTGCAGACTTGCCGTATGTGGGCTCCGGCGTCATGGGCTCGGCCGCAGGCATGGACAAGGACGTGGCCAAGCGCCTCCTGCGCGATGCGGGCGTGCCCGTGGTGCCCTTCGTGACCGTCACGGCCCGCGCGCCGATGACTTACGAGGCCGCCTCCGCGGCTCTCGGCACCGGCGACCTCTTCGTGAAACCCGCCAATATGGGCTCCTCCGTCGGCGTGTCGCCGGCGCGGTCCGCCGCCGAATACGAGAAGGCCTGCGCGCTCGCCTTCGCCTATGACGGAAAGGTGCTGGTCGAGCGCAGCGTCGCGGGCGCCCGGGAAATCGAATGCTCCGTGCTGGAGGACGGCACCGGCGAGGTGCGCGCATCGCCGCTCGGCGAGATCGCGCCGGCGGAAAGCCACGGCTTCTACAGCTATGACGCCAAGTACGTCGACGCGAACGGCGCGGCCCTGCGGGTGCCGGCGGATATCTCCGACGAGCAGAGCGCCCGTGCCCAGGAGCTTGCCGTTGAGGCGTTCCGGGTCCTGTGCTGCGAGGGGCTCGCCCGGGTCGACTTCTTCCTCGACCCCCGGGACGGCAGCCTCTTTCTCAACGAGGTGAACACCCTGCCGGGATTCACCTCCATCAGCATGTATCCCAAGCTCTGGGAGGCGGGCGGCCTCAGCCAGACCGCGCTTATGGACGTGCTCGTCGAACATGGGATCGCCCGCCACCGGCGGCGGCGGGCGCTGAAGGCCGAGTAGGATATGGAGCCGCCTCGGCTCAATCGGTGAAGCGGACCGTTTTCTCCTTGCACACGTCGAACTCGTCGAGTTCGACCACCGACTCGTCCGCGAAGACGGCCGCGACGCTCACGAGGCAGCCGTTCATCTTGGGCAGCTTGAGGTTCGTCCTGCCCTTGGGGGCGAGCGGCTTTGCGAGCTTCACGCTCGTCTCCCCGACGCCGATCTCGACGGCCGTTGCGGGCACGTCGCGGGCATTGGTGATCTGAAGCGCCGTCGCGGGCTTCGGTTTTGCCGGAGCCGCAAGGGCTGTGCCGGCAAGCAGGATGAGGCCCGTCGTGGCCAGAAGGCGCGCAATCATGGTCGTCCCCTCACAAGGTGTGACGGACGGCTGGCGATCGTTCGTCCCCCGCAGCCGCCCGTGGCACGAAGGCTAGCCCCCTTGCGGGGGGCTGACCAGGGTGGCCCGATCCGACTTTCGGTGTTCAGAACCGCCGCTCGATGAGCTCCGCGTCTGCGGAGATCCCGGCCCGGCGCGCCGAGGCTTCCAGCATCGGGATCACCTCCTCGACGCGTTCCGCGACGAGGTAGTTGAGTTCGAGGCCGGGGCGGATGAAGCCCTGCTCGCGCATATGGGCGACGAGCGTCAGAAGCGGCTTCCAGAAGTTCTTGGTGGAGAGAAGCAGGATCGGCTTGGTGTGCCGCCCGAGCTGAGCCCAGGTCATCTGCTCCACCAGCTCCTCCAGGGTGCCTATGCCGCCCGGCATCGCCACGAAGGCATCCGCCTTCTCGAACATCAGGCGCTTGCGGGTGTGCATGTCGGGGACGACAATCGTCTCCTGGACGTCGTCCAGCATCTTCTCGCGGGCCTTGAGGAAATCGGGGATGATGCCCGTGACATGGCCCCCGTGATCGAGGACCGAGCGGGCCACGGTGCCCATCAGACCGACATTTCCACCGCCATATACGAGGCTGATGCCCTGTTCTCCCATGGCCCGGCCCAATTCTGCCGCACTTTCCGCGAAGACGGGATCGGATCCGAAACCGGAGCCGCAATACACACAGATCGAATTGATGGCTCGCATCGGGACCTTGGACGAGTGGGTGCTTTCCCACGCTGAGTCGTAGCGCATTCGTGGTATCCTTATGGCCGTAGCCTTTCCACAGTTAAACCGCTTAGATCGGGGAAAGTGCCACGGTGCCTCCCGCTCGGGTGGCGGTCCGGGGCTGTCGGAGGGGCTAGGGCGCGCTCGGGAGCACGGTCGAAAGTAGGGCGGATGGGCAAGGATCAGCAGGTGAGGGGGACGATCGCCGTCTTGGGCGTGATCGCGGTCGGCACGGTCGTGGCGCTCGTCGGCCTCCTGCGCTGGCAGCCCTGGGACGCCGTGCCGGTCCGGCCCGAGCCCGCCACGCTTCCGCAGGCCGCAGCGCCATCTCCCCCAGCAGCTCCCGGGCCAGTGGCCGCCTTGCCTCCTCCGGGCAGCCAACCCGCAGCACCTCCCCCTGCGGCGCCCCCGCCGACCCCGGCTCCGGCCGCCGAGGGCCCGTCCCTCCCGGCCTTCGACATCGTCCGGGTGGAGCCGAACGGGGAGAGCGTGATCGCCGGCCGTGCGGCTCCGGGCGCTACCATCGAACTCCTTCGCGACGGGCAGGTCCATGCCCGCACCCCCGCCGATCCTTCCGGTCTGTTTGCCTTCGTGCCGCCGGCGCTGCCGCCGGGTTCCCATCAGGTGACCCTCCAGGCCATAGCCCCGAACGGCGACCGCCAGCGGTCGAAGGAGAGCGTGACCATCATCGTCAGCGAGAACCGCACCTCCCGGCCGCTCGTGGCCCTCACGGCGCCGGATAAGCCCACGGTCCTCCTGTCGAACCCGGAACCGCCGGAGCAGAAGGTCGCCGAGGCGCCGGCTCCGCTAGCCGCGCCCGCAGGCGAGGCGAAGCCCGCAAAGCCTCAGCAGCAGGCCGCCGCCTCACCGCCCGCGACGGCCCCGGCTTCGCGGCCGGAGGTCAAGATCGTGGCGGTGGAGACGGAGGAGGGCGGCCGGCTCTACGTCTCTGGCCTCGCGGCCCCCGGCGCGACGGTGCGCCTTTATCTCAACGAGACCCTGATCGCCCCGGGCGGCGTCGGCGGTGACGGCAAGGTGTCCTTCGCCATCGGCCGCGGCGTCCGGCCGGGCGATTACCGGGTGCGGCTCGATGACGTGGACCCGGTGTCGGGCTCCGTGAAGTCCCGGGCCGAGGTCGCCTTCAACGTGCCGAGCCCGGCGGTCGCGGCCCCGCTCCCGCCTGTGGTCCCGCCAGCCCGGGTCGACGCGCCCACGGTTGCGGCCGCTTCCCCGACGGTGGCGCCGCGCGTCTCCGCGCAGCCCTCGACGCCGACGCCGCAGGCCTCCCAGACCACGCCGGCCCAGGATGTGGCTCCGACCCGGACCCCCGCCGCGGCCGGGCAGGTGGCGGCCGCAGGCGGCGACAGTCGGGAATTGCCCATGGGCACCGTGGTCATCCCGGACGTGAACACCGCCATCGTCTCCCGCGGCGACAATCTGTGGCGCATCAGCCAGCGCATCTACGGCAAGGGCGTGCGCTACACGGTGATCTACGGGGCGAACCAGGGCCAGATCCGCAACCCGGACCGGATCTATCCCGGCCAGGTCTTCGTGCTGCCCGCCGATCAGAGCGGCGCGACAGCCGCGAATTGACGGCGGCAGTCGCGTAAAGGGTCGGCGATAACGATCCGTACCTCTTACTTCCCCACGTGCTCGGTCGCTCCGGCCCATGTCTTGGACCACTGCCCCAAAGGCACGAGCAGATTGTAGAGCTCCAGGCCGCGGGCCGTTGCGAGGTAACCTGCGCCTTGATGCTCGACGAGGCCGGCCTGGCGCAGATCCTTCAAGCGTGTGTTGAGGACGGTGGGTGAGACGGAGTCGCACCGCCCCTGGAGTTCGCGGAATGTGCAAGGGCCCGCTTGGCAGAGGGTCCATAGGACGCCCATAGCCCAGCGGCGCCCGAGCAGGTCGAAGAGGACCATGATCGGCACGCCGCTACGGGAGCCGCGAACAGGCCGGCGTGTTTGGGGCAAAGCAGTCGATCCGTCTCGAGCTAGCTACGAAATGTGTAGCACGAGCCGCATGAATGGGCTAGAGGTTGCTACATTAAGCGTAGCGGCCTCGCAACGACTGGTGCCCCCATGCCGATCCTCGTCCTCTCCGCTGCGCTCGCGGCCTCGGCCGTCTGGGCCGCCAGCGCGATTCTGGCCCATGCCCCGGCCCGGGCTCTCGGCACGGTCACCTTCACCCGCGTGCAGCTCACGGCGGTGTCGCTTCTCCTTGCGGTCATCGTCACCGCGACGGGCGGCTGGGCGACGCTCTCGGGGGCGACCCAGTCCTGGGCCCATGGGGGAGGGCTCCTGGTCAGCGGTTTCGTTGGAGTGTTTCTCGGCAACATGGCGTGGGCCGAATGCATCCGCCGGGGCGGCCCGCGCCGGGTCGAGCTGCTGGGGACCTTGAGCGCCCCCATCGCGGCTCTCCTCGGCCTTGCGTTCTTCGGCGAGGCTCTCACGGGCCAGGCACTCGTCGGAAGCGCGCTCGCCCTTGGCGGGGTTGCCATCGCGGTGGCCTATGGGCGGCGGGAGGGCGACCATCCGCTCGATGCAGCGGTGGGAGCGGTCGGTGCCATGGTGGGCTTCGGGCTCCTCATGGCCCTGTGCAGGGCGGTGGGTTTCGTGGCGGTGAAGCCCGCTCTTGCCGCCGGAACCGACCCTTGGGCGGTCTCTCTGTTCCGGACCGCGAGCGCGGGACTTGCCGTCAACGCGCTGGCGCTCTGGCCCGCGACCGCCATGGCCTTGGCGCCAAAGCTCACGCCGCGCATCGTCGCTCAGGCGGTTCTGCCCGGAGTGCTCGGCTATGTGGTCGCCACGACGCTGCTCCTCTATGCGCTCCGCCATTATGAAACCGGCATCGTGGTGGTCCTCGGGTCGCTTGCCCCGATCCTCATCCTGCCGCTCCTATGGATGAAGACCCGAGAGGCGCCGACGCCGGCCGCCTGGACAGGCGCCGGGCTCGCCGTGGCGGGGGCTGCGCTGATCCTGGCCCGTTAGGGAAGGGGATCACGCTCTCGTCCTAGTCCTTGACGACCGCCGCGGAAGCCCAGGCCGCGCGGCGATGCGGTGCGTGGGACTATCTCGCGCATGCGGGGGGCGAAGGCCCGGCTTTATCGCGACGTCGTCGGTATGGCCGTCGACGAGCGCGTCACCGGCCTCGCCGACGGCTGTTTCGTCAAGGCTGCGCCGTTGCCGAGGCGGCGTCGATCCAAGGTTGCGACGGTCCGGCAACGGCATCTTGGCGCGGATCTGCAGCGCCAACGGGACCGCTGCCACGAACGAGAGCAGGGTCAATGCCAGGACGACCAATGACCAGCACGGCTCCTCGACCCGCAGGGCTTCGCAGCTGAGGCCGTACCGGACCGGACAGCCCGGCCCCTAGGCTGTCCTGTCACGGCGCAGGTGCAATCCGCCGATCCGTCGCCTATATCGGGGCTCTCTCCTTCGACCGGATCCCAGCCACGATGTCCACCGCTCCCGCCGCGTCCTCGGCCCAGCCGAAACGGCCCGGCCTCGCCGCCACCATTCATAAGCTCTGGCCCTATCTGTGGCCTCATGGCCGGCCGGATCTGCAGCGTCGGGTGTTCCTGGCCTTCGGGCTCCTCCTGATCGCCAAGGGCGTCACGATGGTGACGCCGTTCGCCTTCAAATGGGCGACCGACGCCCTCGTGGCGGTCTCGGGCGGGGCGCAGACGAGCGCGGAAGCCGCCGCGACGGCGGGCTCCTGGATCTGGCAGGCTCCGATCCTCCTCACCGTGATCTACGGGGTCTCGCGGGTCCTGATGGCCCTGCTCACCCAGGTGCGCGACGGGCTCTTCGCCAAGGTCGCGATGCACGCGGTGAGGAAGCTCGCCCTGCGCACCTTCGAGCACATGCACCGCCTGTCCCTGCGCTTCCATCTGGAGCGCAAGACGGGCGGCCTGACCCGGGTGCTGGAGCGCGGCCGCAACGGCATCGAGGAGCTCTCGCGCCTCGCGGTGCTCACGCTGATCCCGACTATCGTCGAGTTCATGCTCGTCCTCGGCATCCTGGCCTGGGAATTCGACTGGATCTATTCGGTCGTCGTCCTCGTCATGGTGGCCGTCTATCTCGGCTATACCTACAAGGCGACCGAGTGGCGGATCTCCATCCGCAAGGCCATGAACGAATCCGATACGGACGCCAACACCAAGGCGATCGACTCGCTCCTCAACTACGAGACCGTGAAGTACTTCGGCGCCGAGGGCCGGGAGACGCAGCGCTACGACGGCTCCATGGAGCGCTACGAGCGCGCCTCCACGCAGACCTACACGTCGCTTGCCGTGCTGAACTCCGGCCAGGCCGTGATCTTCACCATCGGCATGACGGTCGTCATGATCCTCGCGGCCCGCGATATCATGGCCGGGCGGGCCTCGGTCGGCAGCTTCGTTCTCGTCAACGCGATGCTGGTGCAGCTCTACATCCCGCTGAACTTCATGGGCATGCTGTATCGTGAGATCAAGCAGGCCATGATCGACATCGACGACATGTTCCAGATCCTGGAGCGGAACCCGGAGATCGAGGACCGCCCGGGCGCGAAGCCGCTCGAGGTGCACCAGGGCACCGTGCGCTTCGAGGACGTGCATTTCGCCTACATCCCCGAGCGGCAGATCCTGAAGGGCGTCTCCTTCGAGGTTCCGGCGGGCAAGACCGTCGCGATCGTCGGCCCGTCCGGGGCCGGCAAGTCCACCATCTCGCGTCTTCTGTTCCGGTTCTACGAGCCGCAGAAGGGCCGCATCACCATCGACGGGCAGGACATCGCCGAGGTGCAACAGAAATCCCTTCGGGCCGCCATCGGCATGGTCCCGCAGGACACGGTGCTCTTCAACGACACCATCGGCTACAACGTGCAGTACGGCCGGTGGGACGCGGATCCGACGGATATCACCGAGGCGGCGCGCCTTGCCCAGATCGACCGCTTCATCTCGACCCTGCCGGAGGGCTACGACACGCCCGTGGGCGAGCGTGGCCTGAAACTCTCGGGCGGCGAGAAGCAGCGCGTGGCGATCGCCCGCACGATCCTCAAGGGACCGCCGATCCTCCTCCTCGACGAGGCGACCTCGGCCCTCGACAGCTTTACCGAGAAGGAGATTCAGGACGCCCTCGACCGGGTGAGCCGCGGCCGCACGACCCTCGTCATCGCCCACCGGCTCTCCACGGTGATCGGCGCCGACGAGATCATCGTCCTCGACAAGGGCGGCATCGTGGAGCGCGGCAACCATGAGGCGCTCCTTGCCTCCGGAGGCGTCTACGCCGCCATGTGGAACCGCCAGCGCGAGGCGGATCAGGCCCGGGAGACCCTCAAGCGCGCCGCGGAGGCGGAAGGACGCTCGGTGACGGAGACCATCGCCTAACGCCGTTCCCGCCCCTCCGTCAGGTCCCTAGGGGAGCGCGGCGCCGCGCTCGCTTCCCTTCGCACCCCCTTGTCGCTACAAGCCCCGCCATGACCGATCTTCTCGAATCCATCCGCCGCATCTTCGTGCCCATCCACAAGGAGGGGTACCCGTTCATCCTGATCGCGGCCGTGCTCGCCTTCATCCTCGGAAGCTGGTTCTCGCCCCTCGGCTGGATCGGCGCCATTCTCACGGTGTGGGTCTGCTACTTCTTCCGCGACCCGCCGCGGACCACGCCCCTGCGCGACGGGCTCGTGGTCTCACCGGCGGATGGGCGCGTGAGCCTCATCACCACGGCCGTGCCGCCGGCCGAGCTCGACCTGCCGCAGGAGCCCATGACCCGGGTCTCCGTGTTCATGAACGTGTTCGACTGTCACGTGAACCGCAGCCCCGTGACGGGCCGCATCACGCAGATCCTCTACACGCCGGGCCTGTTCCTCAACGCCGAGCTCGACAAGGCCTCGGAGGACAACGAGCGCAATGCCCTCGTGATCGAGACGAACGGCACGAAGATCGGCGTGGTCCAGATCGCCGGCCTTGTGGCGCGCCGCATCGTCTCCTTCGTGAAGTCGGGCGACGAGCTCTCCACCGGCGAGCGCTTCGGCCTCATCCGCTTCGGCTCGCGCCTCGACATCTTCCTGCCGCTCGGCACCCAGGTTCTCGTGGGCCTCGGCCAGACGGCTGTGGCCGGCGAGACCGTGCTCGCCGACCTCAAGGCGAACGAGCCGGCCCGGCAGTTCCGGACCCAGTAACGACCCTGGTCATCGGCTGGGGGCGGTTGGCGCAGAGCCTTGCCGCCCTTCGCCGACGCCCCTAATGTCGCGCCCCATGAGCGACCTGTTCCCGCCTTTTGCCCCCGACGCGAACGAGCCGCGCAAGCGCTTCAAGCCCGTGCCGTTCCGGGTCATCGCCCCGAACCTCGTCACCCTCATCGCCCTGTGCCTCGGCCTCACGGCGATCAGGCTGGCCTATGACGGACGTCTCGAGCCCGCGGTCTATGCGATTCTCGCGGCGGCCCTGCTCGATGGGGTGGACGGGCGCCTCGCCCGGCTCCTCAAGGGCACATCGCGCTTCGGAGCGGAGCTCGATTCCCTTTCGGACTTCCTCAGCTTCGGCGCGGCTCCGGCCCTGGTGCTCCACACATTCGTGCTGCACCACGTGCCCGGCCTCGGCTGGACCGCGGCCCTCATCTTCGCCATGGCCATGGCCCTGCGGCTCGCCCGGTTCAACGTGATGCTGGACGACCCGAACCGGCCCGAATGGCAGAAGAACTTCTTCGTGGGCATGGCAGCGCCCGCCGGCGCCATCACCTCGCTTCTGCCGCTCTACCTGTACTTTCTCGGCATGCCGATGGGACCGGGCGCAGCGCCGGTGGTGCTCGTCTACGTGCTGGGCCTTGCCTTCCTGACCGTCTCCACCATCCCGATGTATTCGGGCAAGACCATGGGCAAGCGCGTGCCGCGCAACTGGGTGCTGCCGATCTTCCTCGTGACCGTCGCGACCTTCGGGCTGATCGTGAACTTTCCCTTCGAGGTGCTCACCCTCGGGACCTTGCTCTTCCTCGGTTCCATCCCCTTCGGGGTTCGCCGCTACCGGGCGCTGGAGCGGGCCGACCGGGAGAGCACGGTCGTCAAGGCCGATCCGCCGGAGCCCACCCCGTCCCTTTGACATCCATCCCTCAGGTGCCCATTTCCGGGCCCGCATTCCGGGTTTAGGCCCGGCCAAACAAGAGGTGCCCGGTGGCGTCCGACCCCAAGAACTCCGCTCGTCCCAAGCTGGTCCTGGCCTCCGGTTCGCCCCGGCGGCTCGCGCTCCTGCAGCAGGCGGGGATCGAGCCGGACGCGCTCCTGCCCGCGGACGTGGACGAGACGCCCCTCAAGGCCGAGAACGTCAAGGAGCTGGCCCGGCGCCTCTCCCGCGCGAAGGCGGAGGTCGCCCGGAAGGTGGCCCGCAAGCGCGAGGAACTCGCCGGGGCCTACATCCTCTCCGCCGACACGGTGGTCTTCGTGCAGGGACGCATCCTGCCCAAGGCCGAGGTGATGGAGGAGGCTGCCGAGTGCCTGCGCCTCCTCTCGGGCCGCACGCACCGGGTCTATACCTCCCTGTGCGTCGTGACCCCGAAGGACGGCATGCGCGAGCGGCTCGTGGAGACCCGGGTGCGGTTCAAGCGCCTGTCCCGGGAGGAACTCGAAAGCTACCTCGCCTCCGGCGAATGGCGCGGCAAGGCCGGGGGCTATGGCATCCAGGGGCTTGCCGGCACCTTCGTGGTGCGGCTCGTGGGCTCCTACACCAATGTGGTGGGGTTGCCCCTCTACGAGGCGATCGCGCTCCTCGACGGGGAGGGGTACCCGGTGCGCTCCACCTGGCGCGACGCCGCCTGACCTGGAAGCCGGCCGCCGCAGCCCCTATCTCCCGCGCATGACGCACGCGAACGAAAACCAGCCCAAGACCAAGGCGGCCTGCCCGATCTGCGGCAAGCCGACCGAGCCTGCCTCCCGGCCCTTCTGCTCGAAGCGCTGCGCCGACGTGGACCTGCACCGCTGGCTGACCGGCCGCTACGCGATTCCCGTGGTCGAAGAGGACAAGGGCCTGGACGACGGCTCCACCGAGGGGCGCGAGGGCTGAGGCCCGGATCTGCGCCGGCGGAACACGCTGTGCCTGCGAAGACGAGCAGGTGGGACACGGTGCTGCCCGCACCGGAGCGGTCGCGAGGCGTGGGACCCGCGGAATCCTGAAGCGTTCGAGCCAACAGCCACCCGCAACGGGAGTCGTATGGCCAAAGCAGCCGGAATGCCCAATGGTAAGGCTTCAGGGCTTTGGCGACCGAAAAGGGACGAGGATGCGTGTTCCGCTTGCAGCGATGGCTGTGGCCTTGGCCGTGACCCCCGCGGCCGCCGATATGCGGATCCTCGCAGCCCGGATCACGGAAGGGGATCTGATCGTCATCGGCACCGTGTCGGCCGCGGACGAGGAGGTCACCCTCGACGGCGCATTCACGAGCCGTTCCGACACCACCGGCCGCTTCGAGTTCCGCATCGTCTATCACCCCGCCACCTGCATCGTGGATGTCCGCGCCGGATCCCTGCGCCGCGGCGCCGTGGTGGCGAATTGCGGACAGATGGGACCGCCCGGACAGCCAGGGCCCATCGGTCCGCGCGGAGACAGGGGCGACCCTGGCCCGCCTGGTCCTCCAGGCCCGCCCGGCGAGCCGGGTCCGCCCGGCCAAGCGATCTATCTCGACCCGCCCCCGCAGCCCCGCTCCCCACTCCGCCGCCCGTCCGCCTCCGAGGCCGCCGAGTCCCCCTCAGGCTTTCCGCTGCCGCAGGGGGCGATCCGCTAGGGGAGGGTATTGACGCATTGGACAATCTTGCTGCGTAGGCATGACGCTCAGCGCTTGACCCGATCCCGGTGGCACCATTAGTTGGCCGCAGTGCATATAAGGCCGCAAGAATAGGTCGAGGCTCGTGCGGGTGGGGTCATCGGCAAACCTTACCCCGCTTCTGGAAAACAGTCTCCGATGTCTGAGCTAACTCTGGCCCCCATCGCAGCAAGGCCCGACAGCATCGCTCAATACCGCGATCTACTGCATCAGGGTTTCCCAGAAAACAAAGCGGCATTCACGGACGATTACCTGTCTTGGCTCTACCTGCGCAATCCGGACGGACAGGTCTTCGGTTTCGACGCTTGGAATGGGTCCCGTCTGGTCGCTCACTACGCCACGGTGCCGATCATGGCGACGATCCGTAGCGAGACTGGCCCGGCGCTTCTGTCACTCAACACGGCCACGCATCCGGAGTTTCAAGGCCGCGGCCTGTTCACCAAGCTCGCTAGCGCAACTTACGATGCCGCCGCTCAGCAGGGTTTCCGGGCTGTCGTGGGCGTAGCAAACGCGAACAGCACTCCAGGCTTCGTCCGCAAGCTCGATTTTCAACTGGTCGAGCCACTCAGAGCGATGGTCGGCGTTGGGCCGCTCCGAATCGACCAAAGGCTTGCCGTTTCTGAAGCCTCAGACTTCGTTCGGAACTGGAGAGCGGAGACGGCGCGCTGGCGAGCAAGCTGTCCCGACCGCCCTATTTTTGGTGCCGGTTCGTCTCAGCAACGGCTCTCGTTAGCGGCTCGTTCCAACCTGCCAGGCGTCACGGCCTGGGCTGAGCGTCCGGTGGAGCAGGGCTGGCCGGTCACCCGTGCATTGGCCCTGAGGCATTTGGGCCCTCGCATTTATCTCGGGCTTGCCCCAGATGCTGCATTGCGTCGGAATCTCTATGTGAACATTCCAACCCAGCTTCGCCCCGTCCCACTGAACTTCATCTATCGGCCTCTGGTCCCTAGCGCACCAAAGACGATCGAGCGTGGACGAGTGCTGTTCGACTTTCTTGATTTTGATGCATTCTAGCGCGAGCCAGTGATCGATGCGATGCCCGTAACCTTCACCTTCGACTTGGAGGATCACCGCGCGTCCTTAAAGCAAGAGCGACGGTTTGCGAATGTGACCTGGGACGTGCTCCGGTTCCTTGAGCAGCACCGCATCCGTGGAACGTTCTTCACGGTTGGTCAGGTTGCTGAAGAGGAGCCGGAGCTTATCAAGGCCATTGCCTCGGCTGGGCATGAATTGGGTGTGCACAGCTACCGACACATCCCGCTGACGAAGGAAGATCCTAAGCAGTTCAGGATCGACGTCACGCGGGCGCGCAAGTTCATGGAGGACCTGTGCGGGGTCTGCGTGCAAGGATACCGGGCCCCGATCTACAGCCTTACTGCGGAGACGATCTGGGCTGTCGATGCTCTGCTTGAGGCCGGGTTCGCATATTCCTCAAGCGTCATGCCTGTGCCCAACCCGCTCTTCGGATTTCCCGAAGCGCCCAAGCATCCTTTTTGGTGGTCGCAGGGTCTGTTCGAAATTCCCTGTCCGGTCGGGACCGTCGGGCCTGCGAACTTACCTTTCCTTGGCGGATTCTACTTACGCTACATGCCGACGATCCTAATGAGGCGCTTGCTCGCTCAGACGGATCACCCCTGTCCTTGGACCTATTGCCATCCATACGACTTCGATGCGGACGAAAAGTTTGGACTGATCGCTGGAGCGAGCCTGCCTGTGAGCGTCCTGCTCTGGCTCAACCGGCGAAGAACCTACAAGAAAATCGAAGCCGTCATGACGGAGGCGGCTCCCCCGTTCGCCCAGGTGCTCGGAGATCTTCAGCGCAATGCTCAGGTTTTCTGCTATTCACAGCCTCAATGAGACAGCTTGGCTCGCAGCTTGGGCGAACAGTTCGCTCCCATCGAGTTAGTGGAGCGGTAATCTTACAGAGGATGCGTGGTCAGCGAAACTTGAACGCAAAGAAGTGGATGTCGGACGGCAACGCATTGCCAAAGTACGCAAGGGTTCGGCCCGCAGCATACGTCAAGCCTGCTCGGACAGGTGATACCGCTTTGTCGGCCCGAATGCGTTCGTAAAATCCATCGGTCACAATAGATGTCAGAGGACCCGATTTGACCAGCTTGAGGCCATGCCGCTCCATCAGTCGAGTTAGGGTAGACGTCGAAAAATAGCTCAGGTGTGGGGACGGCAACCCTTGTTGCCACATTCGGGCAAGCGGTCCCTTGAGACCAAGACGTGCCGCCGCCCGCGAGAGGCGAAAAACTGCGCCCTCGGAGACTGGAATGTTGATGACAAGAATTCCGCCGGAGGTGAGGTGGGCCCGGATGTTCTCGACCATGCGATTGAAATCCGGCAGGTGCTCGAAAACGTCATTGAACGTGATGACGTCAAAGCGCTCCTCAGGCGGAAGCGCGTTGGGGAAATATCCCTCGATAACGTGTGCCCCATTGCGTCGCGCCATCGCAGCCATGGTTAAGTCTGGCTCGATTCCAATTGCCTTGAATCCGCGCTCCTCCGCGACCTGAATGAACCATCCATGCGCACAACCAACGTCGAGCAGGCGGCCGGGTCGCACCACGTCCGTTATGGCGTCGAGAAGCTGTTGGAAGTTAGCCGAGCGAACCGGCCGCAAAGCCCGCTCTCGGGATGCTTCATCGATCCGCTCGCCACTATTGATTGCTACGGGGAGACTGCTGCTGAAGAACCGTAATTTTGACAGGTATGGGTATCTACAAGGACGTCGGGAGCCATCAAGGAGGAGCAAATTGAGCAAATCATGGTAGTTGTGAACTGTTGACAACTAGCCGCATATCAGAGGCAATTTGTGTTTGCGATGGAGAAGTGTATTACACGGCTAATTTGTCTAGCTTGCCAGTTTAGATCAGCTTAGATCCGTCAAAATATTGGTCGTGTAATCTATATTCGCGAATTGGCTGTGCTGGACACTCGGTTCTAAAAAGCTCGCTGTCAAACTAGATGATCTAATCAGATTACTTTTGCCAGCTTCTGCATCAATACTGACATAGCAGAACTCTATGCACGCCTTGTCGGAAGCGTCAGCCGGAGAGCCTGCCGTAACCTATAAGGCAGATGGTGCCCAGGGGCGGAATCGAACCACCGACACTGCGATTTTCAGTCGCATGCTCTACCAACTGAGCTACCTGGGCATCTGGAGGCAAACGCTCGAGGCGCCTGCTCATCAGCGACCGGGTGTATAGCTACGACCCACTGAGCTGTCCAGTCACCTGGTACTCATTTTTGCACAGGAGGCACGACGAGGATCTCCGGCGCCGGGATCTCTGCAACGCTTTATCCCGATGGCAGGCTGAAACCCCTCTCTGCGCCTGCCGAACGTGTTCCTGGAACCGCCCAGTTCAATCCGTGGTTAAGCCTGCGTGATGAGTGTGGGCGTTTTGGCCCGGATGGGAAGGTTCGATAATGGCGGATCGGGCATCGTTCGACGACGTGGCAGGGCATGGGGCCGGCAGCTCGCGCGGTACCGGGACGGCGGCCGCCGTGTGGTCCGTGGTGCTGGGCTGGGCGTTGCTGAGGCTTGTCGCGGCGGGTTCCGCGCGGGGCACCGGCGCGGTGCCGGCCGGGGCGCCCGGCGCCCCGCAGCCGCAGCGGGCCGGGCGCAACACGCCGGAGTTCGGGCAAAAGCAGCACGCGCCGCCGCAGGCCGCGGAAGAACCAGGCCGGGGACGTGAGGCGACGACACCCACCGAGATCCCGGCCACCGGATGGAAGGACGTTCTCTGGCGGGTCTATGAGGAATTCGGCAAAGACCGCGTGATGTCGCTCGCCGCCGGCGTCACCTATTACGCCCTTCTGGCTCTCTTTCCCGCGATCGCCGCGCTCGTCTCCATCTACGGCCTCTTCGCCGATCCGGTCACGATCCAGGATCATCTCCAGGCGCTCTCAGGGATTCTGCCGGGCGGCGCGCTCGACATCATCCGCGAGCAGGTGACCCGCATCGCATCCCAGGGCGAAGGCACTCTCGGAGTAAGCTTCGCCATCGGTCTCGCGGTCTCCCTGTGGAGCGCGAATGCCGGCATGAAGGCCATCTTCGATGCCCTCAACATCGTGTATGGCGAGGAGGAGAAGCGCAGCTTTATCAAGCTCAACCTCGTTTCGCTGAGCTTCACTCTCGGCGCGCTGCTCTTCATCATCGTCGCGATCGGCGGCATCGTGGTGCTTCCCATCGTGCTCAACATGATCGGGCTCGGCTCCGGCACGGAATGGCTGCTCTCCCTCGCCCGCTGGCCGGTTCTGCTAATCGGTGTCGTTTCGGGGCTCGCCGTGCTCTACCGCTACGGGCCCAGCCGGGACACGGCGGAGTGGAAGTGGGTCACGCCCGGCGGCATCGTGGCGGCCGTGCTGTGGGTCGTCGTGTCCATGCTGTTCTCCTGGTACGTCGCCAATTTCGGCAGCTACAACGAGACCTATGGGTCGCTCGGCGCCGTGATCGGCTTCATGACCTGGATCTGGATCTCGTCCATCGTCGTGCTCATGGGCGCCGAGATCAACGCCGAGGTGGAGCACCAGACCGCCCACGACACCACCGAGGGCCCGCACGCGCCCATGGGCGCACGGGGCGCCCAGATGGCCGACACGATCGGCGCCGCCAAGGCTTAGCGACCCTGTTCCGCCCCCGGGGCGGAGCGGGACACGGTCCGCAAACCTCCGCACACAATTTCGTGAAACTTGGCCAATGGGGCACCCGTTCTTTCTGAGATGCGGCAACAGGAAGTGAATTGCGGATCATGCCTGACACCCCCCACCGCGACGGGCCGCGTCCGCTCCTCATAGGCGGCGATTGGAGCACGGGCCTCAACGCCCCGACATCCCTGAACCAAGCGCAGATCCTCGGCGCGCTGGGGCGGCAGTTGCGCTCGACCTATCAGGATCTCCTCAACGAGCCCGTTCCAGCTCACCTGACAGCCTTCGTGCATCGCCTTTCGGAACGGGATGACGGAAAAGACTGAGATGCGGGCCTGGGCGGAGGCGTGGTAACGCCAGGCTGCGCCTTATGACCATGCGAAGGCGTCGCGAGCTTGGCCCCACCTTCCGCTTTGCACGTCTGCGCCTGATCCGTCCGCTGCCCCGATCGCTAGGCTTAGCTCCTCGAACATCTATTTCGAGCCACGCGAGCGGCCGTACCCGCGTCCCATGAGATGTTTAATTCAACCTGAAGATGTGGTTCGCTGCTGTGAAAGCAGCAGTTTCGAACAGCAAGAATGTGCTTTCGGGGCTTCGGATCAACACCTGCTACGCATGTATTACTTGACGTTATTTCGTATCTTGAGATAGCGATTGGTGTCAGTGGAACGAACGTATCGGCCCACATGAAGCAAGCAGCCTGAGGGGCATTTGGACCAGCATTTCGAAACCGCAAGGTGAAAGCTGGCCTTTTCCGAGCATCGCATTGAAACGGCTGGGGCCTGCAGAGGCGCCAAACCCTGTGTCGTGCTCTTCGCGCCCTTCGGTCTGAGAACCTGCCGCCTTTCAGGCGCAGCCCAATCAAGCTAGGGGCACCCATGAGCAATCCGGTTATGCAATTCACCACAGGGACGCAGCTGCACTTTCAGAACGGTGGATGGGTTGCTACCCCAAGCAGCGGACAGCCTGTGCTCCTATCGGGGACGCACACGGTGGTGATCGACGGCGAGACCTTCCACCTCGTAGACCGGGCTGGTGAGACCGGCGGGCACCAAACGGTTCAGGCTGCGGTGAACGCGGCACAGGGTGGGGACACCGTGCTCGTGGCCCCGGGCGTGTACACCGAGAACGTCGCTCTCGGCACCGACGGCATCAAGCTTCTCTCCGTGGCTGGGGCCGAGGTGACCACCATCCAAGGTGTGGGCGGTCTGGGCGCCCTCGGCGCGCTCACGCTGACCCCCGGGGCGGACGACATCCAGATCGGCGATGCCGCGCGAGGGTTCACAATCGTCGGTTTCGACGGCGTACCGGCCATCGAAACAGCTGCGGTCTACCTCCAGGGCAACCATGACCGCCTGACCATCCTCGGCAACGACATTCGGGCGAACGGCGATGCTGGCCTGATGTCCGAGGCCTCCGCTGCTGTCACCAATCTCCTGATCGCGAGTAACGTCTTCTCCGGCAAGACCTTCGTGGGAGACCGGCCGGGCGGGATCGGATTTACTGGCCAGTTCTCCGAACTGAACGTCCCACGGCAGCTTGTCGTGCTGGGCAACGGCAACGGCACGGGCGAGTCCGCGTCCCACCACATCACCTTCCGCAACAACCATGTGACCGGCACGGCCGGCGGGGTGAGCGCCAACGACGGCGTGACACCGCAGGGCAACGCGCTCGTCACCATCGACGCGTCGCACTCCATCGTCTCCAACAACGTCTTCTCCGGGTTCACGGACCAGTACGGCGTGGCGCTGCGCGTGCGCCGCAACGACACGGACGTGATGGACAACACCCTGGATCACAGAAACGGCGGCAACAGCCGTGGCATCGAGGTGGCGAACGGCGGAAGCGGGAGCGAGTACTCCGGCAACCTCCTTCTCGGTGGGACGCTTGGGGGATCGTATATCATGATGCCTCCCGGCACCGAACAGGTCGTCTACCCCGACGAAGCTACAATCGGCCGCTCGCAGGATGGGCGCTGGACCGTCAAGGTCGGGGACAAGAGCACCATGCTCCTCGGGGTCGACCAGGTCACGATCGGGACGAAGACCTACCTTCTGGTCGACAATGTGGGAGCAGGTGACGGCTACACCTCCGTTCAGGCGGCGCACGACGCTGCCCAGGGCGGCGAGACGATCCTCATCGCGCCAGGAACCTACGTGGAGACGTCCCTCTATGTGCCCGGTAATCAGCAGGGCCTGCGGATCACGAAGGCCGATCTGACGTTCCAGGGCGTCGATGCGAACGGCAACTTCATCGATACGGCCGAGGCGGCCCGCTCGGGCGGGCCGGTGATCGTATCGGGCGCACAGAACATGTTCGGTGCCAATCATTGGATCGACAGCACGGCCGACAACACGGTTCTGCGGGGCCTGACACTGAAGGCCGGCAGCCAGACCAACAACAAGCTGTTGGAGATCTGGGGCGACAACGCAACCGTCGAGGCAAGCTTCCTCGATGTCATGATCGCCGAAGGGCAGAGCAGCTTTGCGGCCGCCGTGTACCTCAACGACAGCCAGACTCCTTCGCAAGGCGGCGAGGATCCCGGCGACGACATCACCCGCTACACGATCCGCAACAATGCCCTCAACGAGGGCATCATCATCGCCAACGGTATGGGAACTCCGGGCACGGTCGCGGCAAACCAGATCATCAGCGGCAACCGTTTCCTCGACGCCTTCGATTATGAGACCGGTCTTGGCCGTTACGACACCATCGCGATGCTCGGCAGGGTCGATGGAACTGGCTCCTGGCTCAACGAATCCGTGCAGCTGCCGACGATCACGGGTAACTCGATCGCCGACGGGTCCGTTCCCGTCCTCCTGCGCTGGCTCGATCAGGATGCCTCGCTTGCGCCCACGGCAGCGCAGCTTGCCGCGGCTGTCGATGGGCTTGCCGGGGTGGGCGGCAAATACGCCTACGTGCTGAACGGGGACGGTCAGGTCGACCTGATGACCCGAGCAATTGATTTTGATGGAAACCCGGCCACCGCAAACGGGCAGGCGCACTCCTTCTACGTGACCAACACCATCTCGACCCTCAATCTGGGTCAGGACAATGTGGACGACAGCGTCTTCTACGGTCAGAAGCGCATCGATATGCAGGCCGGCGACACCATCGTGGTGCAGACTGGCGCCGGGGCGGTCAACGAGACCATCGTCGTGAACGGCCTCAAGGTGCGCGCGACGCAGAACTCGGCTGATCTCAACCTGACGCTTGGGGCTGAAGTCGCATCGGTGGCCCTTGAGGACTATGCGGCTGGCCAAGGCGCCAACGTTGACGTCACGGGCAACGCACTCGCCAACACGATACGCGGCAATAGCGGAGCCAACCACCTTTCGGGCGGCGATGGCGACGACCTCTTCATCGGCAGCGCCGGGGCCGACGCTCTCAATGGCGGGGAGGGTCTCGATACCGTGTCCTATGAGGCCGGGGCGGTGCTCGGCCGGAACGGGGGGAATTGGACGGTCACCGTCGGCGGCGCTGTTCAGACCCTTACCGGTGTGGAGAAGGTGCGCATCGGCAACACGACCTACATGCTCGTCGACAATGCCGGTGGCGGAAACGGCTTCGCGACCATCGAGTCGGCCATCGAGGCTGCGGCCGCGGGCGACACGATCCTTCTCGCCGAGGGAACCTACGACGAGGCCCTCACCCTGGACAAGCGGGTGACAATCGAAGGTGTCAAGAAGGGCGTCGCCGGAACGGGCAACGGCCGCGGCACGGGCGAAACCGTCATCACAGGTGGGGTCCATATCACCGCGAACGGCGTCGTGATCGACGGCATGACGATCAGGGACGGTGGTCAGTTCACCGGCGGTCGTGCCGGCGCGCTGATCCAGGCCGACAACGTCGCGATCCGCAACTCCATCTTCCTGCACGCTCAGTCCAATACGAGCGACGGCTCGCGGGCCATCGCGACGGTGACCGGCGACGCTCAGAACCTGACCGTCACCGGCAACCTCGCGGTTGGGTGGGGCACGGGCCTCTCCCTCAACCCAGGCGCCACCGGAACGGTGTCGAACAACACGTTCCGCCAGAACTTCACTGGCCTCTACGCGGATCAGCCCTCCGGATTGGCGATCGCCGGCAACACGTTCGACGGCAACAAGCTGGAGCAGATCGGCATCAGCCTCGTCGGCGGCGGCACCGTCTCGGTCATCGGGCTCAACACCTTCGTCAATGTGGGTGGCGCGCCTGAGATCAAGATCTACGCTTCCAACACGGGCGGCACCATCAGCGGCACCGCTGGCAATGACGTCATTGAGGGCAGCGCCAACAGCGACACCCTCAACGGTGACGCGGGCAACGACAGGCTCGACGCGGGGGGCGGCAACGATGCCCTCAATGGCGGTGAGGGCATCGACACGCTCAATGGCGGCGACGGCGACGACATCCTCAACGGCGGCGCCGGTGCGGACGTCATGAGGGGCGGCAAGGGCGACGATGTCTACCTCATCGACAGCGGCGACGTGGTCAGCGAGTTGGTGAACGAGGGCACCGACACGATCTCGACCGCGGACAGCTTCTCGCTGGACAGCGTCGCAAATGTCGAGAACCTCGTCGGCGCCGGCACTGGCAATACCATCCTCACTGGCAACGGCGGCAGCAACGACATCACCGGCACCGCTGGCAACAACACCATCGACGGGGGCGGTGGCCGCGACATCCTTCGCGGCGGGGCCGGCAACGATGTGTACCGGGCTTCTGGCGACGACATTCTCGTCGAGCTCAGCGGCGGCGGGTTCGACACCGTGCTGGTCGATGGCACCTTCACCCTGGCGGCCGGCGTCGAGATCGAGGCTGTCCGGCTGGCGGATGCGGGAGCCAAGGGCGCGTTCACGCTCGCGGGCAACGAGTTCGGCAACCAGCTCACCGGCAACGCGGGCAACAACACGCTGCGCGGCTTCGGCGGGCGGGATGCGTTAACGGGCGGGCTCGGCAACGACAAGCTCGATGGCGGGATCGGCAGCGATGCGCTGACCGGCGGCAAGGGCAAGGACGCGTTCTTGTTCACGACCACGCCGAACCGGTCGACCAATATGGACACCATCAAGGACTTCAACGTGAAGGACGACGTGATCCACCTCGAGAACAAGGTGTTCCGGGGCCTGAAGGCCGGCAAGCTCTCGAAGGACGCATTCGCGCTCGGCACCCGCGCCCAGGAGAGCGACGACCGGGTCATCTACGACAAGAAGAGCGGTTCCGTGTTCTTCGACGTGGATGGCGCCGGCGGCCGCGCAGCCGTGAAGTTCGCGCAGGTGAAAAAGGGCCTGTCGCTCACGGAGGCCGACTTCTTCGTGATCTGACGCCGCACCGGCATGAGACGAAAGCAACCCCGCGCAGGATTCTTGCGCGGGGTTTTTGCCGCCTGGCGTCGCCCGAGGGCAGCGCGCTAGTCCTTATAGGGGTCGCGGATATCCGAGCCCGCCATGATGACGAGGAACGGGCGCAGGCGCTGGAGGATGCGGATCGTGCCCGCATGGTGCGCCAGCACCGCGTCGAGGCGGCGATAGGCGAGGGGGCTCTCGTCGAGGTCGCCCCCGATGAGATAGACCTCCTTGCGGCGCAGCCATTCCTCCATCTCTGCCGGCGAGAGGGTGCGCTTGGCGGCCCTGCGGCCCATGACACGCCCGGCGCCGTGGATTGTGGAATAAAGCGAGCCGGCGGCGTCGGGCCCTTCGATCCCTTCGAGGATCACCGCATCGTCGCCCATGGAGCCGCCCACGAAGCCGCGCTGGCCTGGAAAGGCGGGCGTCGCACCCTTGCGCACCACCCAGTATTCACGGCCCCCATGGGTCTCCCGCCAGGCATAATTGTGGTGGTTGTGCACCGTGTCGACGATCGTGGCGCCGAGGATGCGGGCGATGGTCTCCACCACCCATTCGCGCCCCGCATAGGCGTAGTCGCCCGCCAGCGTCATGCCCGCCAGATAGCGCTGCCCGAGCTCGGAGCTCTCCTCCACGAGCGCGGGCTCCACATCCATTCCATCCTTGCCGCCCGCGGCTTTGAGGAACTGCGTCGCGGTCTTGTGGCCGAGCCCGCGCGAGCCGAAATGGACGCCAATCCAAACCCTGTCCTCCTCGTCGCGGAAGAGGTCCACGTAGTGGTTGCCGGAGCCCACCGTGCCGAGCTGGTCGCGGGCCATGGACTTCAGATGCGCTACCCCGGCCTTCGTCCACAGATTGGATTCGAAGAGGGGGTGGTCCACGGGCTTGCGGTTGGTGCGCCCGAGCCCGAAGCTCACCTTACGGGCTATATCGCGCCCGATGGTGGGAATGCGCTCGCGGATCTCCGCGAAGGGCACATCGAGCCGGGCCGCGAGGTTGCCGCAGCCGATGTCGAAGCCGACCCCCGAGACGGAGATATGGTTCTCATAAGCGATCACGCCGCCCACCGGCTGCGCGTAGCCGTAATGCCCGTCAGCGCACAGCACGCCCCGATGCACCGAGCCCACGCCCATGCAGGTACGCATCTGCGCGATCGTCTGGTCCTCGTGCTCGCCGTGGATCTTGAGTGCTTCCATCAGGGTCTCCGGGACGACAACGCCGGGGAGGGCGACAGGTGCCGCGTCGCGCGCCCGCGATCCCGCCGTGCCCTGCGGCCGCGCGAGTTCATGAACCTGCTCCCCTTGCAATCTGCGGAAGGGCAGGTGACGCCGCTCCCGTCGCGTGGCGGCTCTGGATCTCGGATTGGCCGATCACGCCCTCGGGCGACAGCGACGAGGTCCCGTGCCTGGAAGGGCCGACGCACCTGCGCCCGGGGCCTCCTCCCAACCCGCGAGGGGACCTCGCCACGGATCAACCACAATCAGCCCCTACCCGGCGCCTCCCGCAGGACCCGGGTCTGCGCCGAAGGGAGACTTGCGGCGCAGGCCACGACTCGCCATCCCTTGTCGCGGCGCCCGTTCGGAACCTTGGGCGCAACGTCCCGTTCCCCGATGCGGCCCGCCGCCGGGCCGTGAGCCCCGCGGCGTTCGCGCGGGCAGAGGAGCCCCTTGGTGGATTTAGACCCGACCATCCCGCGATCCACCGCCCGGATCCTCACTTACAATGTTCATCGCTGGCTCGGCACGGATCGGCAGGTCTCCCCCGGGCGCATCGCCGACGTGATCGCATCCTGCGAGCCGGACATCGTGGCGCTCCAGGAGGTACGGGTCGGACGCGTGCGCGCCGGCGCCGTGGACCAAGCCGCCATGGTGGCCGCGAAGCTCGGCATGGAGCTGCATTTCCAGCCCACCATCCGCGTCTTCGGCGAGCAATTCGGCATCGCGGTGCTCACGCGCCATCCCTCGCGGGTGGTGCGTTCCGGGCGTCTGCCCTGTTCGCCCTCCGCCGGGCCGGCGCTCGAGAAGCGCAGCGCCCTGTGGGTCTCGGTTGAGATCGGGGGGCGCCAGCTTCATGTGGTCAATGCCCATCTGTCCCTGCGCTCCCGCGAGCGGATGGTGCAGGCGGAAGCCCTCGTCGGATCCAACTGGATCGGCCATGCGGATTGCGGCGACCCGGCGGTGCTGCTCGGGGATTTCAACGCGCCGCCTCATTCGCGTTCCTATCGGCTCTTCGCCTCGCGCCTGAGGGATGCGCAGCTCTCAAACCCCACCGGCGAGCCGCAGGCCACCTTCCATACTCGGGCGCCGGTGCTGCGCCTCGATCATGTCTTCGTCACCCCGTCCGTGGAGGTGGTTGCGGCGGCGCCCGTCCGCACCCCGCTGGCCCGGGTCGCCTCGGATCATTTTCCGCTGATGGCCGATCTGCGCCTCGCCCCTCCGGCCGCCGCCTCGATCCCCGCCAACATGGCGTCAAGGGAACCTGCCTGAGCGAAGCCCCCTTGCGCGGCTGCAAGCCTGCCTCGCCTGGCTTGCATGAGCGCCGCCGTTGAAGGGCAGCCGGACCGTTCTGATATGGCAGGGGCCACGGCGTCGTGCCGTTGGTCTTCACCCTATGCAGGGGCGCCGTCGCCCCCAGGAATCCTGCCATGAAGCTCTATTACGCCCCCGGCGCCTGCTCGCTTGCGCCCCACATCGTCGCCCGCGAGGCGGGTGTCGCGATCAGCCTCGACAAGGTGGACCTGCGGGCCCGCGTCACGGAATCCGGCCAGTCCTTCGCGGAGGTGAACCCCAAGGGCTACGTGCCGGCGCTCGGCCTCGACAACGGCGAGGTCATGACGGAAGTCTCCGCCCTCGTGCAGCTCCTCGCCGACAAGGCGCCCGCGAGCGGCCTGCTGCCGGCCGCCGGCACGGCCGAGCGCTACAAGGTGCTGGAATGGATCGGCTTCGTGAGCACCGAGATCCACAAGGGCTTCGGTCCGCTCTGGAATCCCGCGACGCCCGAGGAGGTCCGCAAGGCCACCATCGACCGCCTGCACCAGCGCTTTACTTATGTGGACAAGGCGCTCGCCGGCCGCTCGTATCTCATGGGCGACACGTTCACGGTGGCCGATGCCTATCTCTTCACGATCACGAACTGGGCGAACTACCACAAGCTCGACCTCTCCGCGTATCCGAACCTCGGCGCCTTCCTCGGCCGGGTGGCCGCCCGCCCGAAGGTTCAGGAAGCCATGCAGGCCGAGGGTCTCCTGAAGGCCTCGTGAGGCGGAAAACCTCCCGCAGACGGGAGCGGCCGGCCCGATGGGCCGGTTGAGGGGAGGCCTTCACATTCTCCTGAGCGCGCGGCTCTGCCGCCCTCGTCCGTCGCTACGCTTGAACCTCTCCCTTCGAGGGAGAGGTTTGGGGCTCAGCCCCGGAGGATCGCCTCCACCACCTCCTGGACGTCGAGGGCCTCGCGCAAGGTGGCTAGGTCCTGGGGCTCGCCGCGGGTCAGCGCGGCGACCTTGTCGAGCTGGCGGCGCAGCACCAGGGGGCGAGCGGCCTCGTTGGCGATGGCACCCGCCGCCTCATTCCATTGTCCATCCTGGAGACGCTCGGCGATGGACCAGTCGCGCAGGCGGATCGCGCCCGCTTCGCCCGCGAGGGTCCACAGGTTGTGATCGGCCTTGTCGGTGCCGCCGACCGCTCCCGTGAGGCGTACCGGCACCGAACCGGCCTTGAACCGCGCCTCGATCCGCCTTTCGCTGCGATCCGCCTCCGGATACTCGACGCGGCTCTCCTCGAGGTCGAGCGGCCCGAGAAGCCGGCGGGCGAGAAACAGGAAGTGGGACACCACCTCCCGGGTGAACCCGCCCTCGGCGCGGCCATCGAGCCAGCGTGCGGCATCGGCCTGCCAAGGCCGGGGCCAGGCCGCGAAAGCCACCTCGATGGTAAGCTCCCGCACTTTTCCGACACGACCCTCGGCTATCCAGGCCTTGAGCTGGTCGACCGCCAGGGACGAGGCGAAGGGAAACTGGACCGCCGCCCGCGCTCCGCTGGCCTCGGCATGCTCGACGAGCGCGCGCGCCGCCGCGGCGTCGACCGCCAAGGGCTTCTCGCAGAGCACGGCCCGCCCTGCCTCCAGGGCGGCTTGCAGATAGGCGATGTGGCTCGCCGGCGGGGAGGCGACGTAGACGCAGTCGCAGGCCGCCATCAGATCCGTCGCGGAGCTCGGACGTGGCACGGCCGGATGCGTCGCGGCCAGCCGTTCCATGGCGGCCGGGGAGGGGTCCCAGACGCCGGATACCGCGATCGTGCCGGAATCGTGCTGGAGCGCGGCGCCGAGGAGGCGCTCGCCCATGATGCCGTAGCCGATGATCCCGAGACGTGTCGCCATGGTGAATTCCGAAATGGGGAGGAAAGGCGGGGCATAGCCCCTAGCCGATCCGGCGGCGCGCGGCCACCGTTTCGGCACCCTTCGCCCCGGTCGATCCGGCAGAGCGAAGCCTCGCATCCTGAGGCGTCAGGTCCTTGCGGGCAAAAGGTCTGAGGGCGCCGCACCTTGCCAGCGCGCCCGCGCACCGGTACGGCAGGCCGGAATTCCGCTTGTGCGCCCGATGCTTCCGCTCTCCATCTTCATCATCGCCAAGAACGAGGCCGACCGGATCGGCGAGACGATCCGTGCCGTTCGCGAACTCACGGACGATCTGGTGGTGGTGGATTCGGGCTCCACGGACGGCACGCAGGACATGGCGGCGGCGCTCGGCGCCCGGGTGATCTTCAACCCTTGGCCGGGCTACGGGCCGCAAAAGCGCTTCGCCGAGGAGCAGTGCCGGCATCCCTGGCTTCTCAACATCGACGCGGACGAGGTGGTGCCGGCGGATCTGAGCGCGGAGATTCGGGCGCTGTTCGCAGGCTCTGGCCCGGAGCGCGACGCCTACCGCATCCGCATCGCCGAGATGTTTCCGGGCGAGGGCGCGCCGCACCCGCTGGCCTATGCCCTCGCGCCGGTGCGGCTCTACCGCATGGACCGGGGGCGCTACTCGCCGTCCCTCGTCCACGACCGGGTGGATCTCGAGCCCGGTGCGCGGGTGGGGCGGCTCAAGGGCATTATCCACCACAAATCGGTCCGCTCGCTCGGAGACCAGATCGACAAGCTGAACCGCTATTCTGACCAGCAGGCGGTGGATCTCGATCAGAGGGGCGTGCAGATCCCGGTCTGGCGCCTCTTCGTCGAATTCCCGGCCGCCTTCGTGAAGGCCTATTTCGGGCGCCGCCATTTCGTGCGGGGAGCCTACGGCTTTCTCACCGCCATGAATTACGCCATTTCCCGGCACCTGCGGGTGGCCAAGAACTACGAGCGCCGCCGCCGCGACGCGGCCGGAGAGCCCTCCCGCGCGCCGAACGGCTCCGCGAAGGACGGCGCGGCGAAGACCTGACCGGGGCGGAACCCAAGCCTGGCCATGCCGGTTGACGACCGGGCGGCCAAGGTCGACACGACCAGCCGCCTTCCGCGTTGACCTCCGACCCTGAAAATGTCAGGAAGCGCGTATCCGGAGACGTGGCCGAGCGGCTGAAGGCACTCGTTTGCTAAATGAGCATACCCCAAAAGGGTATCGAGGGTTCGAATCCCTCCGTCTCCGCCACCTACACGTCCCATACAGTCCAGCGCAGTCCCACAAAGCCTTGCTGCGCAAGGGTTTGACACCTCTGCTCGTCCGCTTGCGTCCAAGCAGATCCTGCTGCATCCTACTCAGAATGTGGGGTGAAGTGAGGGGCTGAACCATGCCAAAGCGCCAGGGCCGCCATCCCGACCGAGCGCTCACGGCCGTGACGATTCGGAACCTCTCCAAGCCCGGCCGCTATGCAGACGGCAACGGCCTCTATCTTGAGGTCGAGCCCTCCGGCGCCAAACGCTGGACACTGCGCACCGTCGTGCAGGGCCGGCGCCGCGACATCGGCCTTGGCAGCCTCGCCCTGGTCACTCTTGCCGAGGCTCGTGAGGCTGCCGTCGCTTATCGGAAGATCGCTCGCTCCGGAGGCGATCCCATTAGCCATAAACGCCAGGCCCGGCGGGTGGTCCCGACCTTTGCGGATGCCGCCGAGCAGGTGCATGCCGAGCACAAGGCGGCCTGGACCAACGGCAAGCATGTGGACCAGTGGATCACTACACTGAGAACCTACGCCTTCCCGGTGCTCGGGCCGATGCGGGTCGATGAGATCACCACACCGGCCGTGTTGCAGGCCCTTGCTCCCATTTGGCTAACGAAGCCGGAGACTGCCCGGCGGGTACGGCAACGGATCGGCACTGTGCTCGATTGGGCGAAGGCGGCCGGCCACCGTACGGGTGATAACCCGGTCGAGGGGGTGGTGCGGGGGCTGCCGAAGCAGACGGACCGCGATCAACACCACGCGGCGCTGCCCGATGCCGAGGTGCCAGCCTTTATCGCGCGCCTGAGATCATCCGATACGGCAGAGGGCTCGCGGCTTGCCTTCGAGTTCCTGGTTCTGACCGCCTGCCGCACGGGTGAGGTGCTGGGGGCGCTCTGGAGTGAGGTGAGTCTGGAGCGGGGGCTGTGGGTGATCCCAGCCGAGCGCATGAAAGCGCATCGTGAGCACCGGGTGCCGCTTAGCCCGCGCGCTATCGAGATCCTTGAGCGTGCACGGGAGCTTGCCAGCACGAGCCGCTACGTGTTCCCGAGCCGCTCGCTCGGGAAGCCGCTGTCCAACATGGTGTTCCTGATGACGCTGCGGCGCATGGGGCTCGAGGTGACGGCGCATGGCTTTCGCTCGGCATTCCGGGACTGGGCGTCCGAGCAAACGAACGTGCCACGGGAGGTGTGCGAGATGGCGCTGGCTCACACGATTCCGAACAAGACGGAAGCGGCGTACCGGCGCGGTGACCTTCTCGAGAAGCGCCGCGAGCTTATGAGCCATTGGGCGGCGTTCTGCACGGGCGCACAAAGCGTGGGCCAAACGTGAAGATTAACTCAATATTAGCCGCAGACGAGCATCGGACCCAAACAGATCGAGCACAGGTACACTCACACAGATCAGCGCAAAATCCTATGCGCCTAAGCCCGCGTGAAGCTGTCGCGATTACTGTCTGTTAACTCGGCAGAAAATGCCGGTGCACTTTGACGCACCTGGAGAATGCCCCTCAATACAGCATCGCTTGTGGACAATGGGCTTTGCCCAATGTGAAGCACGCGGAAGATCACGTTTATTTGGATCCCAAGCGGTCCACGTGGAGCGCTGCGGACGGGTCCACCGCGTTCAAGACCCCGACAAGCGACAGAGCCGCCTGACCCGGCAAGGTCAGAGCGGCTCTGGTGGGGTGAACCCCGTGGCTCTCGAATGAGCGGGATCACCCTACCGTGCCTAGAGGTTGAGTCAAATCAAACCTGCGGGGCCGCCTGTCGTCACCTGACAGGAGGGTTAGCCGATGGCTTATCCCAACAATCCCGCATGGCTGCAGAGCGCCGCGTTCAGCTCTCTGCCCAACACCGGCTTCGTGCGTCTCTCCGACATTCTGGCGCCGCTCGGCCCCATCCCCGTAAGCCGCTCCACATGGTGGGCGGGGGTGAAGAGTGGGCGCTATCCGCAACCCGTGAAGCTCGGACCGCGCATCACCGCGTGGCGCGTCGAGGACATCCGGGCGCTGATCGCGAAGGGAGTGGCGTGATGAGCAGCTCCCTTAAAATCAACACCAAGGAAGCCGAAAGCGCCATTGGTGCCGTCACCGTCGCAGCTGTTCCGCTGCAGGCGGCAGTCTTCGATTACAATGTCCTGCCGGACAAACTCGCAGCTGGCCTGCGCCAGACCGCCGAGCGGATTCAGCAGAAGGTCACATCAACGGTTCTCGGCCTGGTCGAGATTGGGCGCGATCTCTATGCCGCCAAGAAGCAGCTGGAGCACGGTCAGTTCGTGAGCTGGCTGGAAGCCGAGGTCCGTATCCATCCGCGCTCTGCGCAGCGCTACATCGGTCTTGCGCTGTTTGCTGAAGGCAAAAACGACATGATGTCGTTTTTGACGCCGAATGCCGCCTACAAGCTCGCCGCCAAGAGCACGCCGCCTGAGGTCGTTGAGGCGGTGCGCCAGACGATCGAGGCGGGCGGGCTCGTGACGGAGTGCGGGGTCGACCGCCTCCTCAACGAGTACAAGCGTGCTCGCAAGCAGCAGTGTGAATCGGCGGAGCCTCCGACGCAGGACGTGCAACTCGCGAGTTCTGCAACTAACCCAAGTAGCGAGACACCGGCTACCGCAAATATGGAAGCAGCGGCCAAGGCTCATCTGCTGCTCAAGGAGCTTGGTCCGGAGCGGGTGCGCATCGTCGTGGAGGCGCTCCGGACCGACGCCTCCACGATTTTGATGCAGCTCGAGGCGGCGCTGGTCAGCAACACGGCGACGGAGCGTCCCACGATATCCTTGGGAGTGGCGCCTGTGAGGTCCCGCTCGGCATTGTCGGATATTCCGGCTTGCCTCGACCGCCGGACTGGTTCCAAGGGAGCGGCAGTCTGATGGTTCGGCCCCGCATCAACCCCCGCTTGGTGAAGATCCATCGTACCTACACGGTTGAGGAGGCCTCCCGCCTCCTCAACGTCCACAAGAACACCGTCCGTGCCTGGATCAAGGCTGGCCTGCCGGTCGTCGATCAAGCGCGGCCTGTTCTCATCCGCGGCCGCGATCTGCGTAGCTTTCTCACCACCTGCCGCAAGCAGCGCCAGCAGCCCTGCGGGCCGGGTGAGATCTACTGCGTCAAGTGCCGCAAGCCCGTCGAGCCTGCTGCCGGAAGTGTTCTGTACCTGCCGATCACCGTGCACATGGGCAACCTGCGCGGCACCTGCCCGAGTTGTGGAACGACCATCCATCGCCGGGCGAACCAGGGCCAACTCGGCTCGTTTGGCGCCGGCCCGGCGATCACGTCCACGCAGGCGTCTCTACGCATAGGAGAGAGCCACACGCCCTCCCTGAACTGTGACTCCAACGAGGAGGCCCACTCCCATGCGGACGCATAGCCCCGAGAACGAGCGCATCAAGCGCCAGTACTTTGCCTACCTCAAGGAAGCCAAGCGCTACTCTGAGGCCTCACTCGACATGGTTGCCAAGTCGCTCGACCGCTTTGAGGTGTACACCCGCCACCGCGACTTCAAGGTGTACCACATCCAGCAGGCGGTTGGCTTCAAACGCCACCTCGCCGAGCAGGACAACGTCCAAACCGGAGAGCGCTTGAGCAAGGCGACGCTCTACTCCACCCTGACGGCGCTGAAGAACTTCTTCATCTGGCTGGCCGGTCAGCCGGGCTACCGCTCGCGCCTATCCTACGCGGATGCGGAGTACTTCAATCTGTCTGAAAAAGAGAGCCGGATCGCCAAAGCGCGCCGGGAGCAGCGGGTGCCGACGCTGGAGCAGATCGGGCACGTGATCGACACCATGCCCGCAGAAACACTCATTCAGCGCCGTAACCGGGCGTTGGTCGCGTTCATCATTCTGACCGGGGCACGCGATGCGGCGGTCGCCTCGTTCAAGCTGAAGCATGTGGACCTGCAGGACGGGCATGTGCTTCAGGACGCCCGTGAGGTGAAGACGAAGTTCTCCAAGACCTTCACGACGTGGTTCTTCCCGGTGGACGAGGCCATTCGTCAGGTGGTGGAGGATTGGGTTAAGGAACTGCGGACTCGGGAACTCTGGAGTCCGGACGACCCGCTCTTTCCGGCAACCCGGGTCGAGGTTGGGGAGAGCGGGCAGTTCGAGGCGGTGGGGCTTGAGCGCAAGCACTGGAACAGCGCAGGGCCAATCCGGGAGGTGTTCAAGCGGGCGTTCACGGGGGCGGGTCTGCCTTATGCCAACCCGCATGTGTTTCGAAAGACGCTGGCGCAGCTTGGGGAACGGCTGTGTCAGACGCCTGAAGAGTTCAAGGCCTGGAGCCAGAACCTTGGGCACGAAGGGGTGCTCACCACTCTCACCAGCTACGGTGAGGTCGCCCCAACACGGCAGGCGCAGATCATACGAGACCTCGCCAAACCGTCCACGCTTCCAGTGCAGATCACCGATGATATGCGACGCTTGGTGCTCAATCTTGCGGAGAAAATGGCATTCCCTCCATAGCAGTGCAGACCAGGGGCGAGCTTGATGATTTCGGTGAAGGCCTATCAGCTCGCCTGCTGGTTTCTATACTTGGTTACTCGCCGCTGTGGGCTGAGATTCGTTCTCGCGCAGAGTCCAGTCCGGCTGAACTGGCACACCCTGTTCAATGCGGAGCAAGACCGCGCCATCGTTTCTCATTCAAGTGAACTATATCTCTTGCCCCGCTGACTCTTAATCAGCGGGTCGTAGGTTCGAGCCCTACATCACCCACCGAAGATCTCAATAAGTTAGCTTAAAATCCGATTCTGGCGATTGCTGCCTAGCAACCGTATAGCTACCAGGCTGATAGTGGTCTGCTCATAACGGCCTCGGATGCGCCTGGTCGACATGGTCCGCTTGCAATCCATAGCGAACGTTCAAGACCCCCACTTAAACGCCAAATCGATCGTAGTCCGCGAGAAGGGGCGGAGCCCTGAAGGTAGCTGTATCAGCGACCCACGATTACGTGCCTACCACTTGGCTCATTCAGCGCCGAGGTCGCGCGCGTGGATCAAAGGTCCAAAAATTTGACGTATGGAACCGATCTACTCCTTGCGCGCTGCCCAAAGCATTCCCCTTCGGAAGATTGCAGACATCTCGACAACCTGAAACTCGCTGGCAACGTGACCAAGAGACGAATAGAAGACTCTGCCGCTGCCGTGGCGCCGCTTCCATACCACCGGCATAACGACACCGTTGATCCAGGGAGCATGCTCGCCCGAGAAGGTCGTGGTGGCCAGGACCTCGTTCGATGGATCGACGTGCATGTAGTATTGTTCGGAGCAGTAGTCGAAGTCGCTTATCCCCTCCATTACCGGGTCACCCGGCCGGGTGATGTTCACGCGATAATCGATGATGTTGCCTGGGTGCGCGACCCACTGGCCACCGCACATGAACTGGTACTCGACGGCTTCGCGAAATGCATCGCCCATGCCGCCGTGATAACCTGCGAGGCCGACGCCCTCACGCACCGCTTTCGAGAAGTTTGCGACTTCCTCCTTCTCGATCTTCGCCATAGTGTAGATCGGGACGATGAGACTGAGCGAACCGAGCGACGGGCTCAAAAAGGCTTTTGTCGCGTTCTCCATGTGAACGCGAAACCCTTCCTCTCGCAACATGTCGGCGACGATCGCCGCACACTGCTCGGGTTCATGGCCATTCCAGCCACCCCAGACGATCAAGGCGTCACGCATTCCGGCTTCCTTATTCGATAACCAAAGTCATCTACTTCAGTGTTGACGAGCGGCGCGAGGGGGCGAGCCCTGTCGTACCGCGGTGGAGGAGTTGCAGTGGTAGGCGGACTTGGCTGTCGCTGGGACGGGGCTTGCTGCTCATGGATCGCAGGATCTCCCGCGCTCCGGCCTGGCCCAGCTGGTAGAGTGGTTGCTGTAATGTGGTAAGGGCGGGTTCGACATAACTGGCAAACTCGATCCCGTCGAACCCCATTACAGAGACGTCGTTGGGTACGCGCAAACCTGCAGAACGAATGGCCTTCAGGAAGCCGATCGCGCTCTCGTCGCTCGCCCCGAACACGCCGGTCGGCCGGTTTTTCATCTGGAGAAAGGACGCTGCCGCGGCTTCACCGGCCGCGAACACGAAGCGCCCCTCCCACCGGGTGACGGCGCGTCGTGGAAGGCCCGCCTGCTGGGCACCCTCCAGGAAACCCTGAAAACGCTCGGTCTCGATTACGTTGCCTGTCGGGCCTGAAATGTAGCCCAAACGGCGGTGGCCAAGCCCGACTAGGTGCCGCGCGGCCTCGCGTGATCCTTCGCGATCCTGAACTACGACACTCGGGATCTGAGCGTTCGGAATGGCCGCACATATAGCGACCATCGGGACGCCAGCCTCGCTCATGCTCCGCCTTCCGCTCTCCGGGATTCGGCCGTTCATCAGCAGCACGCCGTCGAACTGCTGAGAGAGCGTGAGATCAACGTAACGCGCTTCGCGGTCCTGACAATTGTCCAAGCTTCCAATGACGATCCCGTAGCCTGACTGCGTCAGCTCATCGTCGATGCCTCGCAGGATCTGAGCGAACACCGGATTAGCGAGATTCGGCACGACGGCAAGCACGGTCATGGTGCGCCGTGTACGCAGGTTTCGGGCGACACTGTTTGGCGTGTAGCCGCTGCGCCTAACCGCATCCATGACGAGTGCATGGGTTTTCGGCCTGACCTGTTCAGGGGTGGCAAGGACGCGGCTGACCGTTGCCGTCGAAACCCCGGCTAAGCGAGCGACGTCGGCAATGCGGATCTCTTTCACTGAGCGCCACCGGCTGCGGCTCATATTGGTGAAACTCCATGGGCTGCACGGAAAATCGAGGATCTCCGAGTTGACAATCGTGCCGAGTTTTTTCCGGCTTGACATGCTCAATTGCTGAATACAAGCTTAGTGACAAGATGTAATCGATTACAAAAATCGATCAACTGCTTCTGGGAGGAAGCTATGGGCCTGAAGACACAAATTTCTGTGTATACGTTGGCTGTTGCTCTGATTTCGAGCTCCGGCGCCCAAGCACAGCAGCTGAAGGCGGAAGTGCTTCACTGGTGGACCTCGGCCGGTGAGTCCGCCTCAGTCAAGGTGTTTGCCGATCAATTCACCAAGTCGGGCGGGACCTGGACTGATAACGCGATCGCGGGCGGCGCCAATGCTCGCGCTGCTGCCATCAACCGCATGGTGGGCGGTAATCCGCCGACCATGACGCAGTTCAATACAGGAAAGCAATTCGACGAACTGGTCAGCAACGAACTCGTGCGCGATGTCGAGAAGCAGGCGCAGGCCGGTAAGTGGCGCGAGCTCATGCCGAAGTCCATCGTCGATGCCACAGTGCGCAACGGCAAGTTCTATGCCGTACCTGTCAATATCCATGGCCAGAATTGGTTGTTCTACAACACAAAGGTCATGGCGGATGTAGGCGTGGAGCCGCCGAAGACGTTTCCTGAGTTGATCGCGGCGGGCGACAAGCTGAAGGCCAAGGGCGTGATCCCGCTTGCCCTGGGCGGGCAGCCCAATTGGGAGCATAACCTGTTCAGGGCCGTGCTCGTCGGGCATGGAGGGGCGGACCTCTTCCGCAAGATCTATGGCGGGCGCGAACAAGCAACGGCCAGGAGCGCCAAGTTCAAGGAAGTCGCCGACGTGTTCGGCAAGATGCGCGCGCTGGTCGATCCCGGTAGCCCGGGCCGAAACTGGAACGACGCCGCCTCGCTCGTCATCACCGGCAAAGCGGCCATGCACTTCAACGGCGATTGGGCCAAGGGCGAATTCACGGCCGCCGGTCAATCGGCCGGCAAGGAATACGGGTGCACCCTCGTGGGCGAGGGCGGGGGCAAGCTCGTGATTGGCGGCGACGTGTTCGTCTTCCCGGCGACGAAGGACCGCGCCATGCAGACAGCTCAGGACAAGCTGGCCGAAGTGCTACTCGATCCTGCCACGCAGCTTGAGTTTAACAAGAAGAAGGGCTCCATCCCGGTTCGAATGGATGTGGACGTCTCGTCCATGGACGCTTGCGCGCAGCGCTCCCACGCGGTGCTGAAGGATCCGGCCAATCAGGTCGAGGCCATGGAACTCCTCAGCCCGCCGGCGTTCTCGGGCGCCATGCAGGACGCGGTCACCCAGTACTGGAACAACCCGTCTATGTCCGTTGATGTCTTCGTCGAGAAGGTTGTCACCGCGATGCGCGACGCGGTCTGAGGTCCACCGCCACTCGAACCCGCCAGCACACATTATGTGCTGGCGGATCCTAGCCGCAATAAGCGGAGGACGGCCTTCATGACCACTGTCTCAATCGAGGTTCCGCCCCTGGCGGCAGCCGCGATGCCGCCAGGCCGCCGGCGTCCTCGGATGCGCCTGCCTGCGGCGCTCGCGCTGTTTCCGACGGCCCTTGTGGTACTCGTAGTCTATGTGGGCTGCATGCTCTGGACCGTGAGGCTATCCTTCACGAGCTCAACCTTGCTCCCGCGCTCTGACTGGATCGGGTTCACGCAGTACTGGCGGCTCTTCGCCAATGATCGGTTTCTGACCTCGGCCGAAAACCTCGTGATCTTTGGTACGCTCTTCATCACGGGCTGCCTCGTTCTCGGCTTCCTTCTCGCCGTGTTCATCGACCAGAACGTGCGCGGGGAGGGGCTGTTTCGCACGCTGTTCCTCTACCCCTATGCCATGTCTTTCGTCGTGACCGGCGTCGCCTGGCAATGGTTCCTCAACCCCGCACTTGGGCTTCAGAAGCTCGTACGGGACATGGGCTTCGAGACCTTTACCTTTAACTGGCTCGTGAACCAGGAGATGGCGATATACACCATCGTGATTGCCGGCATTTGGCATGGGGCCGGGCTCACCATGGCGATCCTGCTTGCAGGTTTGCGCGGCGTCGACGCGGATCTCTGGAAGGCGGCGCGTATCGACGGCGTTCCTCCCTGGCGCTATTACCTTTCCGTGGTGCTGCCGCTGCTCCGGCCGATGGTTGTCACGGCGACGGTTCTTCTCGCGACGGGTGTCGTCCGGCTCTATGACCTTGTCGTAGCCATGACGCTCGGCGGGCCCGGTATCGCCACCGAGGTCCCGGCGAAGTTCGTAATGGACCACCTGTTCGAGCGGAACAACATCGGCCTCGGCACCGCAGCCGCTACGGTGATGCTCATCACAGTCGTCGCGATCTTGGCTCCCTGGGTCTACGCCAAGTATGTCCGCCCGCAGGGGAGGCACGCATGACGGCCGCTGCGCTTCATCCCAACAATCCGGCACAAGCTTCTGCGCAGCCGGCCCAGGCCGTGCGGTCGGAGCCGCAGGGGCGTCGGCCACGCCGGCTGACCGCGGGCCGCGTCGGCCTCTACGCCTTCCTCCTTACGGCAGCCCTGTTCTTTCTCCTGCCGCTCTGGATCATGTTGATCACCTCCCTGAAGCCCATGGAGGAGATCCGGCTCGGCAACATCCTGGCCTTGCCCGAGACGTTGACCTTTGAGGCGTGGACCAAGGCCTGGTCCGCAGCCTGCACAGGGCTCGAGTGCAACGGCATTCGCGTGGGCTTCTGGAACTCGGTTCAAATCCTGATTCCCTCCGTGATCCTGTCGATCGCGGTGGGTGCCGTGAACGGCTATGCGCTCTCGTTCTGGCGGGTCCGGGGCGCAAACGTGATGTTCGGCGTCCTACTACTCGGGGCCTTTATCCCCTACCAAGTGTTCCTCTATCCTCTGGTTCGCATCTTCTCGACCATCGGCATCTACAACTCCCTCCCTTGCATCGTGCTCGTGCACGTCATTTTCGGCCTGCCGACGATGACGCTGATGTTCCGTAACTACTACGCCGGAATCCCGGTCGATCTCTTCAAGGCAGCCCGCATCGATGGCGGCGGCTTCTGGCCCATCTTCCTGCGCGTCATGCTGCCTATGTCCGTTCCGATGCTCGTGGTGGCCACGATCCTGCAGGTCACTGGCATCTGGAACGACTTCATCTTCGGGCTCACCTTCGCAGGCCGCCAGAACCTCCCCATGACGGTGCAGCTCAACAACATCGTCAACTCGACCCAGGGCGAGCGGGCCTACAACGTCGACATGGCCGCCACCATGCTGGCCGCCCTTCTTCCGCTCGTTGTCTATTTCGTCTCAGGGCGCTGGTTCGTCCGCGGCATCGCCGCAGGCGCGGTGAAGGGATAAGTCATGGCCGCTGTCTCCGTACGCGACGTCTCCGTCGCTTTCGAGGCCGTTCGCGTTTTCAACGGTCTGTCGCTAGACATCGAACAGGGCGAGTTCGTCGTGCTCCTTGGCCCCTCCGGCTGCGGGAAATCGACGCTTCTCAACGCCATCGCCGGTCTGCTTGACGTGGCCTCCGGACAAATCTGGATCGGCGGCAAGAACGTCACTTGGGAGGAGCCGAAGGACCGGGGCATTGCCATGGTGTTCCAGTCCTACGCGCTCTATCCGCGCATGAACGTGCGCGAGAATATGTCGTTTGGCCTGAAGATGGCACGGACGCCGCGGCCCGAGATCGAGCGGCGGGTGAACCAGGCCGCAGAACTCCTGCAGATCACTCATCTCCTCAAGCGCCGGCCGGATCAGCTCTCGGGCGGGCAACGCCAGCGCGTCGCCATCGGCCGTGCGCTGGTCCGGGATGCGGCCGTTTTCTTATTCGACGAGCCGCTGTCGAACCTGGACGCCAAGCTCCGCAATGAGCTGAGGGTCGAGATCAAACGCCTTCATGCCCGGCTGGGGAAGGCAACGATGATCTACGTCACGCACGACCAGATTGAAGCTATGACCCTGGCCGACCGAATCGTCGTCATGCAGGACCAGAAGGTCCAGCAGATCGGCAGCCCCTCGGAGATCTACCGCCGTCCTTCTAATCGGTTCGTGGCAAGCTTCATCGGCTCCCCGCAGATGAATTTTATCAGCGGGCGGATCGAAGCCCGCGACGATGCCTTGGAGTTCCGCTCCGGTGAGCGGCGCCTGTCCCTTGACGGCTATCGCTTCTCCACGCGGAATGTAGCCGGCACCGAGGCTGTCTTGGGTATCCGGCCCGAGCATATTCAACTTGGCGACACCGGTCCCTGGCAGGATTTCACCGTCGACATCGTGGAGCCCATGGGGGCCGACACGGTAGTGTGGTGCCGGGATGGAGCGCAGAGCATTCAGGCGCGCACGAACGGCAATCGGAAGGTTGCACGCGGTGATCGCCTGTCCCTTGCCGTCGATGCTGCCGAAGTGTCCCTGTTCTCACCTGACACGGGCGATCGTCTCTAGGCTGCCGCTCCCTGATCATCCTTCACGGCCGCGCCTTTCGGGCGGTCAAAATATCGCCAGCCAACTAAGAGGCCCGCATGAGCGCCACCGACGTCCTATCGATCCAGCTCTATACGCTTCGGTCGCTCGAGAACCTGGACCATATTCTCGATGTCGTTGCCGAAGCGGGCTACCGCTCCGTCGAAACCGTTGGATCGCATCTCGACGATGCAGCAAACGTGCGGGCGAAGCTCGACGCGCGCAGCCTCAAGGCGACGTCCAGCCATGTCAGCCTCGCGGCTCTGCGCGAGCGGCCCGGCGCCGTTGCAGAGGCCTGCCGCACGCTCGGGCTGACGGACCTGTTCATGCCAGCCGTCCCGCCGGACCAACGGGACATGGATGCCGCGGGCTGGCGTGACCTGGGCGCCGAGCTCGGCCGGATGGCGGAGCAGTTTCAGGGCGAGGGGATCACGCTCGGCTACCACAATCACCACTGGGAGCTGACGCCGAAGGACGGCAGCCGCACGGCGCTCGAACTCATCTTCGAGGCGGCCGGCGCCAGCCCCCTGGCCTGGCAGGTCGACGTCGCCTGGCTCGTTCGCGGCGGTGTCGAACCCAAGGAATGGATCCGCCGCTACAGCGACCGCATTGTGTCGGCTCACGTCAAGGACATCGCTCCAAACGGCCGGAACGAGGACCAGGATGGCTGGTCCGATGTCGGCGCCGGCACCTTGGACTGGCGCGACCTGTGGCAGGCCTGTCGAAGGGCAGGAGCAAGGGTCATGGTGGTCGAGCACGACAAGCCCGCGGATCCGACGCAGACGGCCCGCGCCAGCTTCGCCTTTCTTCAACGCGTCGAGGACTGAGTCATGAAGAACCTCAATGTCGGCATCGTCGGCTGCGGCAACATCTCCGGGATCTATCTTCAGAACATTCCCGCCTACCGCGGCCTAAACCTGATCGCCTGCGCGGATGTTCGACCAGAAGCCGCTCAGGCCCAGGCGGCCCGGCATGGCATCGAGGTGCATTCCGTCGACGACCTGCTCGCTCGCAAGGACGTCGACCTCATCGTCAACCTGACGGTTCCCGGCGCTCATTTCGGCGTGTCCCTCGCCGCCCTGCGAGCGGGCAAGCACGTCTTTTCCGAGAAGCCGCTCGCGATCGACTTCGAGCAGGGACGAACCCTCGTGAACGAGGCCGAGGCCCAGGGTCTGCTCCTGGGCTGCGCACCGGACACGTTCCTCGGAGCCGGCGCACGCCTTGCGCGAAGGCTCGTGGATCAGGGGGCGGTCGGGCGTATCCTGTCAGGCACGGCCTACCTGATGTCCCATGGCATGGAGCACTGGCATCCGGATCCGGAGTTCTTCTTCAAGCCTGGCGGCGGGCCCATCCTTGACATGGCGCCCTATTACCTCAGCGCGCTCGTCAATCTCATCGGCCCGGTGAAGCGCGTCATGGCCATCTCGAGCATCGGCTTCCCGGAGCGCATTGTGACGGCGGACTCCCCACGCAAAGGAGCGCGGATCGCCGTTGAAACGCCCACGCATGTCATGAGCCTGCTGGAATTCGCCTCCGGAGCTCAGGTGACCTTCTGCATGAGCTGGGACGTGTGGAAGCATGGCCACCCGCCAATTGAGCTCTATGGGACCGAAGGCTCCCTGCGCGTGCCCGACCCGAACTTCTTCGGCGGGCAGGTCGAATTCACCGAGCGTGGAGGCGAATGGGGTACGATCGATTCCAGCGAGATACCACTCGGCGCGCCGAACTGGCGCTCGCCGAACTGGCCCCCGGAGGCGCCCTCCCGGGCGAACTACCGGGCGCTCGGCCTTGCTGATCTGGCAAGCGCGGCGCTCCGGGGCACTCCCCATCGTTCCACGGGCCGGCTGGCCCTGCATGTGCTGGAGGTCATGCATTGCATCCTCGAAGGAGGCGCGACGGGTCAGCCGATGGCGATTACCACCACCTTGGACAGGCCCGCCACCCTCTCGGACGAGGACGCCGGCGCGTTTTGGCAGGGCCATGCCGCATCGGCCTCCGCGGCTTGAGATCGGGCGGTTGGGCATGACGTATCTCGCGCAGGATGACCGCTACACCGCGATGCCGTATCGCCGGTCTGGGCGCAGCGGGTTGCTGCTTCCGGCGATCTCCTTGGGGCTCTGGCAAAATTTTGGCGGAGCCGACGTGTTCGAAACCGGACGCGCCATTCTGCGGCGCGCCTTCGATCGGGGCGTCACCCATTTTGATCTTGCGAACAATTACGGACCTCCACCGGGCTCAGCGGAGGAGGGTTTCGGCCGGATCCTTGCCACCGATTTCAAGCCTTACCGCGACGAGATGATCATCTCGACCAAGGCCGGGTATCGCATGTGGCACGGCCCCTATGGAGAATGGGGGTCAAGGAAGTACCTCCTCGCAAGCCTCGACCAGAGTCTCAAGCGAATGGGTCTCGGCTATGTCGATATCTTCTATTCCCACAGGGTGGACCCCGACACACCGCTCGAGGAGACGATGGGCGCGCTCGATGCCGCCGTGCGGCAGGGCAAGGCGCTTTATGTCGGGATCTCGTCCTACTCGCCTGAGATGACCAGCCGAGCCGCCGCGATCCTGAAGGAGCTCGGGACCCCTTGCGTAATCCATCAGCCTTCCTACTCCATGCTGAACCGGTGGATCGAGAACGGCCTCACCGACACCCTTGAGGAACTGGGGATGGGCTGCATTGCCTTCTCGCCCTTGGCCCAGGGGATGCTGACCAGCAAGTACCTCGACGGCGTGCCCGAAGGATCCCGGGCTACCCGGGAAGGGTCGCTCTCCGAACGACTTCTCTCCCCCGGCAACATCGAGCGTATTCGGGCTCTCAATGGCATCGCGCTGAGCCGCAACCAGTCCCTCAGCCAAATGGCGATCGCCTGGGTTCTTCGCGATCAGAGGATTACCTCCGCACTCATCGGTGCACGCAGTGTGGAGCAGCTCGAGAACTCGCTTGGCGCGCTCGCATCGCCGCCGTTCGCGCCGGACGAACTGGTTGAGATCGACCGCTACGCGACGGAGAGCGGAATCGACCTCTGGCGCGCATCGGCACAACACGTCTAGCCACACAGCGAGCAGGGGAGCCGGAATGAGGTCGGTCCGTTGGGGGATTTTGAGCACCGCACGAATTGGCCGGACAAAGGTCATCCCGGCCATGATGAAGAGCCCGCTATGCCGCGTTGTTGCTATCGCATCGCGTGATGTAGAAGCCGCTCGGTCGGCTGCGGTCGAGCTGGGGATCCCGCAGGCTTATGGCTCCTACGAGGAGCTGCTTGCCGACCCCCACATCGAGGCCGTGTACAATCCCTTGCCTAATCACCTGCACGTGCCGCTGACTTTGGCTGCCGCCCGTGCTGGAAAGCACGTCCTTTGTGAGAAGCCGATCGCCTTAAGCGCCGCACAGGCGCGCGAGCTCAAGGAGGCTGCGTCGAATGTGCTGATCGCCGAAGCCTTCATGATCCGCCATCACCCGCAATGGCAGCGTGCCCAATCCATCGTGCGTACGGGAGAAATCGGCGAGGTGAGGGCGGTGAACGTTATGTTCAGCTACTTCAATGTCGATCCCTCGAACGTTCGCAACCAGCGGGAGATCGGCGGAGGCGCGCTGCTCGATATTGGATGCTATGCCGTCAAGAGCGGCCGTATGCTCTTCGACGCCCTCCCGGTTCGGGCGATTGCCCTTGTCGACCGTGATCCTGCCTTTGGCACGGACAGAACGTCCAGCGGCTTGGTTGATTTCGGCCACGGTCGTCATTTGACTTTCTCCGTGTCCACCCAAGCTGTTCCTTACCAACGCGTCCAAGCGCTTGGCACCAACGGACGGATCGAAATTCAGATCCCCTTCAACGCGCCGCCCGACGAACCCACAGTGATCTTCGTGGATCGCGGGACGCAGCACGGCGACCGCACGGCCCAACCAGTCGAACTGCCGAGCTGCGATCAATATCGGCTCCAGGGCGAAGCCTTCGGGTTGGCCGTCCGCGGGGTAGAGCCTCTCGTTGGCGGTGTGGACGACGCGCTCATCAACATGCAGGCTCTTGATGCGTTGCAACGGTCGGAAGCGAGCGGTCGCTGGGAGCCATGTTGATCCACCGCGCGCCGGCCACCAGGGTGCAGTTCTAGATATCGTTGAGCCGTGGCGGGATGACGCTTGAAGCGGGATACGCAGCTGCCCCCTTTGGAACATAGCGGCCGCGATTTTCAAGTCTGCTTCTGCCCTCAATGCAGACCGGTAGGAGCCGTGGCCGCCCGGGAGCGTATGCGACTCTTTTGAGGAGATCGGGTCACCTGAAGGTCCTGTTTCGTCAGGTAGAGCTGCTGGCAACGGCTCCATCCGCGTAACGTACCTCCCTGAGATTGGTTTAGCGACCCAGTCGGCTTTTCGGACGACAGGAAGCTATCGACGCGACCGAAATGACGCCCGACCCACACTGGCGCCGATGCTCCTTGGTAGGATACCTCAGGCGAGGCTGGACTGGCACCGACGATTTGATCACGGGTCGAACATGGCCATATCATCTGCGCTGGGACGGCATGACCCGGGATTCCATAGAGGAGGACACAGATGTCGAAACGAATTTCGTTCACATCCGCAGCCGTTCTGGCCAGCTTTCTCGCTAGCGCTGCTTGGGGCCAGACTACGCCAACAGTTGATGTTCCTGGGCAGGGAACTCAGGCGCAACCAGGCTCATCCGGCGACGCGGATGTGGAGGCAATCGTCGATGCTTTGTTCGCCGTTGCCGGCAACCACAAAGGCGTGCGAGCGAGTGGAGCCAAGGGCTTCTGCGTCAAGGGAACGTTCACGCCCTCGGCCGAGGCCCCCAGCCTCTCCAAGGCCCCACATTTTGCCAAACCTACCGCCATGACTGCACGGTTCTCGATGGGCGGCGGCAATCCGACTATTTCGGATAAGACCAAGCCGACAACCCGCGGCTTTGCTATGGATTTTGAAGACGCGTCAGGGCCTATGACCTTCTACTTCGTCTCAGCCCCCGTGTTCTCCACCAAAACACCGCGCCAGCTACTCGACTTTGTCACGGTGCGTCTGCCTGGTCCAGACGGGAAGCCGGACGCTGAGAAGATCAGGGCGTTCGCAACATCGAATCCTGAGACGACCCGTCAAGCCGCTTGGCTCAACGGACGTCCTGTACCTGCCAGCTTTGCTGGCGTGGATTACTGGGGTGTGCATGCCTACACGCTGACCAATGGACGCGGAGAGGCAAAGATTGCCAAACTCAAGGCTGTTGCTGGCGCGGGTCAGCTGGGGCTCACCGATGACGACCTCAAGGCTAAGCCCGACAACTTCTATGCGGACGAACTGAAGGAGCGGCTGGAGCGAGGGGTGGTCACGTTCGACTTTGTGGCCATCCTAGGCGAACCAGACGATCCAACAGGTGACGCGACTGCGTTTTGGCCGGAGGAAAACCGCAAGTCTGTGAAGCTTGGTACCATCGCTGTAGCTGCGCTCGAGGCCAATGCCGTGTGTGACGGGAAGACCAGCGATCCGGTGATCAACTTGCCCGAAGGTGTAGCCGGCCCAGCGAACGATCCCATGTTCGAGATCCGATCTCCTGCCTATGCCATCTCTCGATCACGCCGGGCACAGTAATCCTCCGTGCTGACCGCACTCTAACCACGTGCTACAGCGCTCTTTGTTCATTGCAGCCGCGGCGGTGCGCGGCAGGAGCGATACTGCCGTGGTCCGGCATTGGCTTAGGTCACCGACCATCCTGCCTTTTTCTGCGACCCGCCGCCAATGCCGCCCGAGGCGGCACTGAAGCCAGGCTTCACCTTCAACGGGTGACGTGAGCCGCCACTCCTTGTTCTGTGTCTGGCCGATGCCAGAAGTGCGGAACGGGGGTGGGACCCGGTTTGCAATCCGCCCACACCACGAGAATCCCACAATGACTGATATCGCTTATCTCACGAGCATCAAGTTCGAGCACGGCGCGATCGCGCTCCTGCCGGGCGAACTCGCCGCGCTAGGAGTAACGCGGCCCCTCCTTGTGAGTGACCGTGGGATCGAGGCGGCGGGGCTCCTCAAGCGCGTGCGGCCGCTATTTCCCGCCGACGCACCCGTGTTCCTCGACGTCCCCACGAACCCCACCGAGGAGGCGACCCTCGCTGCTCTCGCAACCTATCGCGACGAGCACTGCGATGGGGTCGTCGGCTTCGGTGGCGGGTCGCCAATCGATCTCGCCAAGGCTGTGGCGCTGCTTGCGAGCCACGGGGGTGACCTCGTGCACTATGCCGCCATCGAGGGGGGCGTGTCTCGCATCGGCCCCGGGATCCCGCCCGTCATCGCGATCCCGACCACCGCCGGTACTGGATCCGAGGTTGGGCGGGCCGCCCTCATTACCCTGCGCGACGGCCGGAAGGTAGGGGTGATTAGCCCGCATCTGATCCCGCGGCGCGCCATCTGTGATCCCGAGCTCACGCTAGGCCTGCCACCCTTCCTCACCGCTGCGACGGGGCTCGACGCGCTCTCACATTGTGTGGAGACCTTCCTGTCGCCTCGCGTGAACCCGCCCGCGGAGGCAATCGCACTCGATGGAGCGGCTCGGTTATGGCGGCACATTGAGCGCGCGGTCGCAGACGGCTCCGATCGCGACGCACGCTGGCATATGATGATGGGGTCGCTTGAGGGCGGATTGACATTCCAGAAGGGCCTTGGCGCCATCCATGCCCTCTCGCACGCCTTGGGCGCTCTCAAGACGCCCTCGCTGCACCATGGGACGCTCAACGCCATCCTGCTCCCCCCGGTGTTGCGCTTCAATGCGCCCGCTTGTGTGGAGAAGTACAACCAGCTTGCCGCCGCCCTTGGTTTTCCTGCAGGGACCGACCTCGCCCAAGCCTTTGACGATCTCAACCGGCGGCTTGGGATCCCGAAAGGCCTGCGCACGCTCGGCCTGCGCGATGACCAGCTCGACGGGGTTGTGGCCGGCGCGCTCGCCGATCACAGCCATCCGACGAACCCCCGCGTGGCGAGCCATGAGGACTATCGCGCGCTGTTAGAAATGACGATGGTCTGACAGCGTGACTGCGAGCTATCTGGACGTCGGCCAACACTATCGGGTTTTCGAACCGAGCCGGCCCGCTACCAAGCGGTCCAGCCCATGTGTCGGTCTATCTTCGGCTTTGCAGCCACGCCCCAAGAGTTTTTGCCAGCGCCAAAATTTCCGATTGCGGACGCGACGAAGCCGACAGTATAGGGGCTACTCCCGGGAAACAGCCCTTTTCCATGGATCGACAAAGCCAGCTGACACCGCTACGTCCGCTCCTCACCAGAGGCGCTAACCGCTGCGGCAGCGGAGTCAATCGCTTGGGCTGCTATGCCTTACGTGTGCTCGTAGGCTCCTCTTCTCAACGACCACTAGTCGGCGTGGGCCCTGAGCTCTTATGGCTGTGCTGCGGAGTGCCGAGGACCTCAGCCGAAGTGCTGCCTGCCGAACTTCATCCTCAGGCCTGCCTATGAGCTCACAAGCGATAGCGACTTGGTGCTCGATATCACTCGAGAGCCCCTGAGCGGCAAGGATCGCCTCCTCAAGCGTAGGAGGTTCATAGCGGGTACGAACCTTTGTGAGATCCAGCTTCTTCTTGATTGTTGGCTTCATGGGGCAGGTCTCGCGAGAGAAGTGGGTGGGTCGTTCAGACGGCTGGTGAGATCGTTCTCGCCGCCAGCGAAGCTCGTCCGCTCCTCCGCAATCTCCTGGCCATGAGGGTTGAAGCGGCGCCAACCGCGTCCCGGCTCCCCGTGGGGACCGCTCGCCTCGAAGCTCTCGAAACGAGCGACCAGCTGACCCATGGCGTCGTATTCCTCATGTTCCCAGCTCATGCGGCTCGAGAGCCCGCCGCGGCTGCGCGAGCGCACCAGCACAAGCTGGTGGCTTGATGGGATGCAAAACAGCGCCTCAAAGCAGGTCGCATCTGAGATCGCCTGCATCGCGCTAGTCATCTCGCAGGTGAGGGTAGCGCTTGAGGGCCTCACGCTGGAGTGCGCGGGCTTCAACCCACACCTGGTGAACAAACCGCATCGCAGTAACGAGGATCATGTCTGATCTCCTTGAAAATGTGTGAGAGGAATGCCGAGCAGCCTGGCAGCAATGCTCAAAGGGAGGAGCGCTGATTTCCCTGCTCAAAGCCCCCGGCGAGCGCACCGGCATGGCGAGCCATGTAGGCAGCAATCACGCGTTCGGCCTTGCGCTGGTTCGACTGGGCTACAGCTTCAATAAAGCGGCGGAGGATGCTTGGTTTGACGGACTGCTGGACAGCAGATTGGGTTGCTTTTGGTGCCAAGCCCATCCGCGCAACTGAGGGGCGGAAGGGGAGGAGGACTAAGGACGTCATGCGGCGATCTCCACGTGTTGGCGTGCGTTGAGATCTCAGGCGCTTCCTCGACGGCTTGTTGCCGATAACGTGGCGCTGTTTGCTGCATTGCGAAAGGTAGGTCAGAACATATGACCCATGACGCAACCACATGGATCTTCGCTAAAATCAGCCCGAGACGACCACTTCACCTGGAGAAAGTGTTCGAATGAGCGCCTTTAGCCCCCAATTTGGGCAGGAACCACAGCCCATCGCACCTAGTTACCTCAGCTTATTGCCGAGTTTTGCTGCAGTGCACCAGAGGCCGTTATGACCACGTCTCACGCGTTTGCCCGATCGATTGAAGTACATTCAGTGAAGCCCCACCCATCGCAGGGAAGGCTCAAGCCAGTGCGGGCCAAGACACGACGGCTCTCATTAGCCCTACAGGGTGGCGGCTCAATCGGCGCCTTTACCTGGGGCATCCTCGATCGACTACTCGATGAGGAGTCAATTGCATTTGATGCTGTCAGCGGCGCAAGCGCAGGGGCTGTTAACGCCGTCGTTCTTGCCTCCGGCCTCGCTACCGGTGGAAGACGGCAAGCCCAAGAGCAACTGGAATGGTTCTGGAAGGAGGCGAGTAACGCAGCTCCGCGCGCTGGGATTGGTGCTGCTGTTGCCTTGGCAAGCCACGTTGTCTCGCCCTATCAGTTCAATCCTTTCAACTTGAACCCGCTTCGCACACTCCTGTCGGAGAGGATCAACTTCGACCTCCTGCGGGCTAAACCGAGCGTACGGCTGCTCATTGCAACAACCCGCGTGCGAGACGGAGGGCTGCGCATCTTCCGGGAAAAGGCGATGGCGGTTGATGTGGTTCTCGCTTCTGCCTGTCTCCCTCATGTGCACCATGCCGTCTCTATCGGCGGAGAGGCGTATTGGGACGGTGGCTATGCTGCAAATCCACCTTTGATCCCCCTCGTGACGGCAACGAGGGCGCTCGAGGTTCTGGTCGTGCAGATTATGCCGTCTGAGGGGCTGGGCAAACCAACCACCTCATCCGAGATCAGTAAGCGGCTGGATCAGATCACGTTTAATGCGACACTGAACCGCGACATGGATACTCTTGCGGCAATGAAGACACTCACCTCGAAGGATGGTAGCGGCCCGCCCCTAGCACGAAAGCTACAGCGTCTGAAGCTCCACCACCTTGCAGCTGAGACGCAACTTCCTGAGTTGAGCCAGATGAGCGGCATGAACTTGGATTGGGACTTCCTCGTGCGTCTGCGAGACGCTGGGCGAGCCGCTGCCCACCATTGGCTTGAGGACGCCGCCGAAAGCCGCAGTTCGTTAGTTTGATCGTAGCGCTCTGCGCAAGACGACCACCAGCCCGATGATAACGCACGTTTTAAGAGCAGAGCCGCTGCTGATTTGATCAACTGCTTAGAGACTACTCCAGCATACATGCTCCGTAGGTATGCTGCGGTGCAGCGAATAAGTAGATGTAAGTAAAGGGGAAATCATCCGCGAAGGGAGTTGGCCCGCGCCTTGCAGATCCCTTACCGGCACCAGCCTAGGTGCCGGAAGCAGGGGAAGAGAGCTGTGACATTCACTCGTCGAACGGTGCTTGGCACCATGGTCGCCCTCAGTGCCACTCTAGGCACTCTTCAGATTGCTGCCGCACAGGAAACAATCAAGATTGGCGTCCTTCACTCGTTGTCCGGAACGATGGCGATCTCGGAGACGACCCTGAAGGACGTCATGCTCATGCTCGTAGAGGAGCAAAACAAGAAAGGCGGCCTCCTCGGTAAGAAGCTTGAGGCTGTGGTGGTGGACCCTGCCTCAAACTGGCCGCTCTTCGCGGAAAAAGCGCGCGAGCTCATCACTCAGCACAAAGTGGCGGCGACTTTCGGATCGTGGACCTCGGTGTCACGCAAGTCCGTGCTGCCAGTCGTCAAGGAACTCAATCACGTCTTCTTCTACCCCGTACAGTACGAGGGCGAAGAGAGTGAGCGCAACGTGTTCTACACCGGCGCTGCCCCAAACCAGCAGGCCATTCCCGCCGTCGATTATCTCGCCAAGGAGGAGAAGGTCGAGCGCTGGGTTCTTGCTGGCACAGACTACGTCTACCCTCGTACCACCAACAAAATTCTCGAAGCGTACCTCAGGTCCAAAGGCGTGAAGCCTGAGGACATCATGATTAATTACACGCCGTTTGGCCATTCTGACTGGCAGACAATCGTGTCTGACATCAGGAAGTTTGGCTCAGCTGGCAAGAAGACCGCAGTTGTCTCTACCATCAACGGCGATGCCAACGTGCCGTTCTATAAGGAGCTCGGGAATCAAGGTGTTAAGGCGACCGACATCCCGGTTGTAGCGTTCTCGGTGGGCGAGGAAGAACTCGCCGGCGTCGACACGGCTCCTCTTGTTGGGCACCTAGCAGCTTGGAACTACTTCCAAAGCGTTGAGGACAAGGGAAATGCCGAGTTCATTCGGAAGTGGAAGGCGTTCACCAAAAACGACAAGCGCGTAACCAACGACCCCATGGAGGCGCACGTTGTAGGCTTCAACATGTGGGTGAAGGCGGTCGAGAAAGCCGGTAGCACCGATGCGGACAAAGTCATCGATGCGTTGCCTGGCATCAAGGTTCCAAACCTCACAGGCGGCATGTCCGAGATGCTCCCGAACCACCACATCACGAAGCCCGTTCTGATTGGTGAGATCCAGAAGGATGGTCAGTTCAACGTTGTGTGGAAGACGGATGGGCTTGTACCCGGCGATGAGTGGTCGGACTTCTTGGAGGAGTCGAAGCCCCTCAAAGCCGATTGGGTGACCTTGAAGTGCGGCAACTACAACCTTGTGACAAAGAAGTGCGGAGGCCAGGGCTCGTAAGGCGCACCCAGCGCATCGCATAGAGTTCGGGTGGCCCAAGGGCCGCCCGTCAATCACCTCTCGCGTCAGGCTTGTTTGGATGTCACTCCTTCAGCGCCTTCTCGTTGCTATCGTCGTTGCACTAGCGCTTGGCAGCGCCCCACCGGTCCTTGCTGATCCCTTCGACGATGCGCTTGCTCGCTTTGCAGCAGACTCATTCGATGACACGCAAAAGGCCGTTGAGGACCTTCGAGTCATTGGCCATGGCAACGCGGAGGAGGTTATCTCCGCACTTTCCGCTGGACGCCTCTTCATTCGGCTTAGCGATAAGCTCGTGGTTTACCGCACCGTCAGCGGTGACCTGCGCACCGCTAAGCTGGGTGAAGCCGCTGTAGCAGATGCATCCGACCTGAAGGCGGTGCGCCTCAACAACCGAATTCGGCGTGCTGTTGAGGCGGCGCTTGGCTCCCTCACCCTTATGGCGCCAGATGCGGGAAGGCGTCGCCAAGCAGCGCTTGCTGTTCTGAAATCACGTGATGCCGCTCAACTGCCACTTCTCGAAACAGCTTTGGCCCGCGAGACAGATCCGGCAGCGAGACGAGCGCTGGAGGCTGCTCGCGCGTCTATAATCCTGACAAAGGCCGACGCACCCGAAGTGGAGCGCCTTCAGGCGATTGCCGGCCTCACAAACCGCGGCGATGGCGAGGCCGCCGCTATCCTGCGTTCGCTCCCGTCAGATGCGCCAGAGGCTTTGCGAACCGCGGCGGCTTCTGGCGTCACGCGCATCGAGCAACGCCTCGCGTTATGGGCCTCAGTACAGAACATCGTTTACGGCATCAGCCTGGGTTCCGTACTGCTCCTCGCGGCTGTCGGGCTCGCCATTACCTTTGGCCAAATGGGCGTCATCAATATGGCCCACGGCGAAATGGTCATGCTTGGCGCTTATACCACCTTCGTTGTGCAGGAATTGATCCGTACACAGGCGCCAGGTCTATTTGGGGTGTCGCTCTTCATTGCAATCCCACTTGCCTTCTTGGTCTCTGGCGCGGTTGGCGTCGCGATCGAGCGAAGCATTATCCGCTTTCTGTATGGCCGTCCGCTTGAAACGTTGCTAGCGACGTGGGGGCTATCCCTCATCCTGCAGCAGACGGTCCGCAGCGTCTTCGGCCCTACGAACCGCGAAGTCGGAACGCCGCTATGGTTGAGCGGCGCTGTCGAACTCGGAGGCCTGAGCCTCACGTATAACCGGATCGCCATCGTAGTGTTCGCTGCAACTGTCTTTGCGGCGCTCCTCCTGGTCCTGCGGCGAACCTCATTGGGTCTGCGAGTGCGCGCTGTGACCCAGAACCGCCGTATGGCATCCTCGATGGGCATCAAAACCGACCGAATTGATGCACTGACTTTCGGGCTCGGCTCAGGGGTCGCCGGAATGGCAGGGGTTGCTTTGTCTCAGATCGACAATGTTAGTCCAAACCTCGGTCAGAGCTACATCATCGACTCATTCCTCGTTGTGGTGTTCGGCGGCGTCGGTAATCTTTGGGGTACCCTTGTGGGTGCGCTCACTCTCGGCATTGCGAATAAGCTGCTGGAGCCCTTTGCCGGCGCGGTGCTCGGCAAGATCGTGCTCCTCATTGCCATTGTTCTGTTTATCCAAAAGCGTCCGCGGGGCCTGTTCGCCCTGAACGGCAGAGCGGTGGAAGCATGAGAGTACTTGATCGAACCAGTATGTGGTTCCTTGGCCTTCTGCTCGCAGTAGCGGTAGCGGTGCCCGTCCTCAATCTAGGTGTTCCGCAGGGATCCGCCTTTCACCTTTCCGACCACCTTGTGCCTCTTATCGGTAAGTACCTGTGCTTTGCGCTTCTCGCCCTTTCGGTTGATCTCATCTGGGGCTTTGGCGGCATTCTCTCGCTCGGCCACGGCGCCTTCTTCGCACTCGGTGGCTATGCCATGGGCATGTACTTGATGCGGCAGGTTGGCCAGCGTGGAGTCTATTCCCACCCGGTCCTGCCTGACTTCATGGTATTCTTGAACTGGAAGGAGCTACCCTGGTTCTGGTACGGTTTCGACCAGTTCTGGTTTGCCGCGCTCATGGCGCTTGTTGTACCAGGGAGCCTCGCCTTTGCATTTGGCTGGTTTGCCTTTCGCTCGCGAGTGACGGGAGTTTATCTCTCGATCATCACCCAAGCCCTCACCTTTGCGCTGATGCTCGCGTTCTTCCGCAATGACATGGGTTTTGGCGGAAACAACGGTCTGACCGACTTCAAGGACATCCTCGGCTTTCCTGTGCAGGCGCGGGAGACACGCGCGGCACTCTTCGTCGCCTCAGCCCTCTCGCTGGCAATGAGCTATCTGCTCTGCCGTTTTATTGTGACTTCCAAGTTCGGGCAGGTGCTTGTTGCCGTCCGTGATGCGGAGAGTCGCGTCCGCTTCCTTGGCTACCACGTTGAGAACTACAAGCTTACCGTCTTCACGATTTCAGGCGTCTTAGCCGGCCTTGCCGGCGCTCTGTACGTGCCACAAGTCGGCATCATCAATCCTGGTGAGTTCGCGCCCGCCAATTCGATCGAAGTCGTCGTTTGGGTGGCGGTTGGCGGACGTGAGACACTCGCGGGCGCAGCTCTCGGTGCGGTTCTGGTCAATGCCGGGAAGAGCTGGTTCACCGGCGTACTCCCTGAGTTCTGGCTTTTTGCGCTTGGTGGGCTCTTCGTGTTGGTTACTCTCCTACTTCCGAAGGGAATTCTCGGCACCAGCCGGGAATTGGCGGGGCGCCTGCGCTGGCCACGTCCGGCTTCATCTAGCTCTGCCCCGCCGCTCAGCACCCCAGCGGAGTAACCCATGACCGCCCCGACGACGCCTGCGCTCCTCTATCTCGACGCCGTGACTGTCGCATTCGACGGCTTCAAGGCACTCAACTCTCTCTCACTTACGGTGGATAGGGCTGAGATGCGGGCGATCATCGGGCCGAACGGCGCCGGCAAGACGACAATGATGGACGTGATCACCGGCAAAACGCGGCCGACAAGTGGAATTGCCGTGTTTGCCGGGAGTCACGATCTCACAAAGCTTGATGAGGCTTCCATCGCCGAGCTCGGAATAGGGCGTAAATTTCAAACCCCTACTGTGTTTGAGATGCACAGCGTCGAGGATAACATGCGCCTCGCGCTAAAATCAGACCGACGACCATTCCCAACCCTCTTCGCCCGTAGCAGCGCGCTCGAGCGCAAGCGGATTGAGGAACTCCTTGAGCGCACTCGCCTCAAGGACTGTCGTAAACGCACGGCGGCGGAGCTATCCCACGGCCAGAAGCAATGGCTGGAGATTGGAATGCTGCTAGCGCAGGAGCCACAGCTCCTCCTGGTTGACGAACCGGCCGCAGGTATGACCGACCAAGAGACTGCTGATACTGCCGATCTCCTGCGAGAGATTGCGCAGACGCGCGCGGTGGTCGTCGTTGAGCATGACATGACGTTCGTGCGCAGCCTTAACGTTAAAGTGACTGTATTGCACGAAGGGTCTGTTCTCGCCGAAGGCTCGCTCGACGCAGTTAGCTCCGACGAGCGGGTCATCGAAGTGTATCTTGGACGATGACGATGCTGAATGTTTCGAACCTCTCGCTGCATTACGGCGCCGCCCAAGTCCTCCGTGGTGTTGCACTCGAAGCGCGCGCTGGCGAGGTCACTTGCGTGCTCGGCCGCAATGGTGTGGGCAAGACCTCACTCATGCGCGCTATCGTAGGACATCGGCCCATTTCGAGTGGGTCTATTGAAGTGGACTGCCGCAGCCTTGCTGGGATGAAGCCCTATGAACGTGCTGCACTCGGTGTGGCCTACGTCCCGCAGGGTCGCGAGATTTTCCCGCTTCTCACCGTGAAGGAAAACCTCGAAACCGGGTTTGCTCTACTCCCAACCAAGGAACGGCGTATACCGGAGGAAGTTTTCGAACTCTTCCCGGTGCTGAAGTCCATGCTTCACAGGCGTGGGGGTGATCTCTCTGGTGGGCAGCAACAACAGCTCGCGATCGGACGAGCACTGGTCATGCAGCCGCGCCTCCTCCTGCTTGATGAACCCACGGAAGGTATCCAACCGTCAATCATCAAAGATATTGGCCGCGCAATAGCCTACTTACGGGCGAAGGGTGGGATGTCGATTGTGTTGGTCGAGCAGTACTTTGAATTTGCCCGCGAGCTGGCAGACCGCTTTGTGGTGATGGAGCGCGGCGAAATTTGCGAGGCTGGGGACCGCACGGCTCTACAGGGTGAGTCAGTGCGAAGCCGTTTGGCGATATAGCGCTCGGCAGATGCGTCCAAGATGTTTGCTGGTTGGTATTCAGGGCTAGTGTGAGCGGGCTGAGTCGACGTCGGCCAAGAGCAGGGTGCGCCCTGGCTAATCCATACTGCTGCCTGATCACGCGCTGTTGTCACAGAAGTTAAGCAGCAGGCGCCAACTCTTGTGGTGCTGTGGGAGGGTGTAGGCCTTGAGCTGCACCTGAAGAGAGTTGAAGTCCTGCTCCAAGCCTGCCTCCGAGTTCTTGCGGGCAGGGGACTAGGTTAGGCTTGAGAGCTGATCGCCCTACGCACCCAGCATGAGCACGAGGCCTGTCGCGGCCAAAGATGCTCCAGCCGTGCCAGAGATCCAGGCGCGGCCGAGGTGGGCGTTTCTCGTGCCGGCGAAGAGGCCGATGACATGCAGGATCGCGGTCGCAAGGGTGAAGCCCACGATGTAGCTCAAGGCCTCGGCGCCCGCGGGCAGTTCGGAGCCGTGGGCGAAGCCGTGCACGAAAGCGAAAGCGCCGCACAGGAGCATTCCGGCTAGCATCGGAACCGACGCACGCAAGGCTATGAAGAGTCCGAGAACGCCAACCGTGAATGCGATCATGAGCTCCATGCCCAGCAAGTTCAAACCTGCCAGGCTGACCAGAGTTCCCCCGATCATCATGATGACGAATGCGAGCGGCCAGGTGTAGCGCGGCGTGCCGCCGACAAGCCCTGCCCAGAAGCCGACCGCCACCATGGCAAGCAGGTGATCGATCCCCAAGAGCGGATGCAGGAACCCAGCCGTGAAGCTGTGCCCATAGTCGAGGCCGGTATGGGCCAGAGCCGGGCTGGTGATGAGGAGGGCGGCGGGAAGGATGAAGCGGATCATGAGGGCCTCGTTGGATCGTAGCGGACCATGCAAGAGGCTTGCCGAAGTCAGGCAGCCCTCGCCCTCAGGCCGCCGGTCTCCTCGATGAAGCGTGTGACGACGTCTACGCCCTCGCCTGAACGCACATTGGTGAAGGTGAAGGGCTTCTGGCCTCGCATTTGCCGCGCGTCGTGGTCCATGACCTCGAGGCTCGCACCCACGTAGGGGGCAAGATCGATCTTGTTGATCACAAGAAGATCCGAGCGCGTGATGCCGGGCCCACCTTTGCGCGGGATCTTCTCGCCGCCGGACACATCGATCACGTAGATCGTGAGGTCGGCGAGCTCCGGCGAGAACGTTGCCGCGAGGTTGTCCCCTCCCGATTCCAGCAGGATGAGATCGAGGCCGGGAAACCGGCGTGTCATCGTGTCAATGGCAGCAAGATTGATGGAGCAATCCTCGCGGATCGCCGTATGCGGGCAGCCGCCGGTCTCCACCCCCATGATGCGCTCCTCCGGGAGCGCGCCCGCAACGGTCAGAAGGCGGGCATCCTCCTTTGTGTAGATGTCGTTCGTGATGGCGCACAGATCGTAGATGCTCCGGAACCGCTTGCAGAGCGCCTCCATGAGCGCCGTCTTGCCGGACCCGACCGGGCCGCAGATGCCGACTCGCAGAGGACCGTGGGGTGAAGGCATGACAGGACTCCGGCTCTAGGGGGGTGGGCTTGGGTGCGCCATGCGTTTCGCGGTGAGGGCATGGCAGGCTTCATTCAGGAACGGAACAGGCGGGAATATTGCGTCTCATGGCGCAAGGCCGCGAGATCCGAGCGGAAGGCTGCGCCGCCGAGATCGTCGAGCGTCGAGGCTTCGGCGAAGGCTGCGGCGGCGCGCACCGGCGCGATGAGGGCTGCGGTCACCCGTTGGCCATCGGTCTGGCCGACGATCCCGAGGCGGACGGCGGCCGAGACGAGGTTCGCGACGAAGCCGAGGCCGAACGCTTCGAGTGAGTCGCGCAAAGGAAGCCCGTGCCCGGCGGCAGCGGCCGCGACGGCGACCGGATAGGCGACGGAGCCGTCCCAGGCTGCCCTGAGATGGTCGATCGACCGGCAGGGCCAGGACCGCGCAATGACGGTGACGAAGGCATCACCTTGCGTCACGGTTTCCAAGCGCCGCTCAGCGGAGCCAGCGAGGGCGAGCGCCAGTTCAGCGAGCTCCGCGAGAGTCGCACCGTCACCGGCCGTCGCAGCCCTATAAGCGGACGCAAAGAGGATCGCATCGTTGCGCGCGGCGCCATGCTCCAGAAGGTCGAGGAGCCAAGCTTCGAGCGCCGCCGCCCCCGACAGGTCGCCTGCCTCGAAGGCCCATTCAAGCCCATGCGAGTAGGCGAAGGCGCCTACCGGAAAGGCGGGCGAGAGCCAAACGAAGAGCGGAAGCGGAGCGCCCATTAATGTCCGTGCTTGTGGCTGTGATCGTGGTGGTCGTGGTGATGATCATGCCCGCAGCCGCACCCTTTGCTATGGGCATGAGAATGGGCATGGGAATGGGCATACCCGTGGGAGTGAGCGTGAGCCTCCGCATGCGCATGGGCATGGGCATGATCAGCGGTGTGATTGTGCCCGTGATCCTGCGCCTTGGCGTGGGAGTGGTCGTGATCGTGGGAATGGCCGTGGTGATGGTGCCCGCGGTCATGGCCGCAATCGTGATCGTAGGCGCCGCGCTCGGGCTGGAAGGCGCGCATCACCGCGGTTACGGTGCAGCCCTGGCTGCGAGCCATCTCGGCGAGGACGTGGTCCTCCTCGATATACAGTGCGTCCGCCGTGACCTCGGCCGGGCTGTGCCGGTTGCCCACATGGTAGGCCACCTTCAGAAGGCGCAGGGCGTTCTCGGCCCGGATTTCCAGAAGCCGCTGGGGCGCCGCCTTCACCTGCACGAGGCGTCCATCCTCGAGCTTCACGGCGTCCCCGTCGTTCAGCACCGTGGCCTTCTCGAGGTCGAGGAGGAAATCGAGCCCAGCCTCACCGGTCAAGGCAATCCGGCGTCGATTCCGGCCCTCGTGGTCGAGCGTGATGGTGTCGGCGACGTTGTCTGCCTTCACAGCGGCTTTCCGGACGATAGCTGTGGCGCGGAGCATGGTTGTCATCGGAACTTGCCTCAGAACAGGAAGTAGCGTTGAGCCATAGGTAGCACCGTTGCGGGCTCGCAGACCAGCAATTCGCCGTCCGCCGTGACCCGGTAGGTCTCAGGGTCCACCTGGATTTCCGGGGTAGCCCCGTTATGGATCATGGAGGCCTTGGAGATTCCGCCCCGGACGTTCTCCACGGCCACCAGCTCCTTTTCGAGCCCAAGCCGCCCCCGGATGCCCTCCGCCAGGGCGGCGGCCGAGACGAAGGTGAGCGCGGTCGCCGTTCGGGCCTTGCCGAAGGCTCCGAACATGGGCCGGTAATGCACCGGCTGGGGCGTCGGGATCGAGGCGTTGGGGTCCCCCATGGGAGCCGCCGCGATGGCGCCGCCCTTGATGACGAGATCGGGCTTCACTCCGAAGAAGGCGGGCGACCAGAGGACGAGATCGGCGAGCTTGCCCTCCTCCACCGAGCCGATATGCCGGGAGACCCCGTGGGCGATGGCGGGATTGATGGTGTATTTCGCCACGTAGCGCTTGGCCCGGAAATTATCGCTGCCGGAGCCTGCATCCTCCGGCAAGGGGCCGCGCTGCGCCTTCATCTTGTGCGCGGTCTGCCATGTGCGGGTGATCACCTCGCCGACCCGACCCATGGCCTGGCTGTCCGACGACATCATGGAGAGCGCGCCGATGTCGTGCAGGATGTCCTCCGCCGCGATCGTTTCCTTGCGGATGCGGCTTTCCGCAAAGGCGAGGTCCTCGGGGATCGACGGGTCGAGGTGATGGCACACCATGAGCATGTCGAGATGCTCGTCGAGCGTGTTGACGGTAAAGGGCCGCGTCGGGTTGGTGGACGAGGGCAGCACGTTCGGCAGCCCCGCCACCTTGATGATGTCCGGCGCATGGCCTCCGCCCGCGCCCTCCGTATGGAAGGCATGGATCGTGCGGCCCTTGAAGGCGCGGACCGTGTCCTCCACGAAGCCGGATTCATTGAGCGTATCCGTGTGGATCATCACCTGGATGTCGTGGTCGTCCGCGACCGACAGGCAATTGTCGATGGCGGCCGGCGTCGTGCCCCAATCCTCGTGGAGCTTCATGGCGCAGGCTCCCGCCCGCACCATCTCGACGAGGGCCCCCGGCAGGGCGGCATTGCCCTTGCCGGCAAAGCCCAGATTCATCGGGAAGCTATCCGCCGCGCGCAGCATCATCTCCAGATGCCAGGGTCCCGGCGTGCAGGTGGTCGCGGCGGTTCCGGCCGCCGGTCCCGTGCCGCCGCCGAGCATGGAGGTGAGGCCCGACATGAGCGCCTCCTCGATCTGCTGCGGGCAGATGAAATGGATATGCGAGTCAAAGCCACCCGCCGTGAGGATCTTCCCCTCCGCGGCGATCACCTCGGTGCCGGGCCCGATCACGATGGTGACGCCCGGCTGGATATCCGGGTTGCCGGCCTTGCCGATGCGGTGGATGCGCCCGGCCTTCAGGCCCACATCCGCCTTCACGATCCCCCAATGATCGAGGATGAGCGCATTGGTGATGACCGTATCGACCGCGCCTTCCGCATTGGTCGCCTGGCTCTGCCCCATCCCGTCGCGGATCACCTTGCCGCCGCCGAACTTCACCTCCTCGCCATAGGTGGTGAAATCCCGCTCCACCTCGATCACGAGATCCGTATCGGCCAAGCGTACGCGGTCGCCCGCCGTCGGGCCGAACATGGCGGCGTAGGCGGATCGGGGGAAGGTGTGGGCCATGGATGGTTTCCTCAGAGCCTGCCCATCACCTCGCCGCGAAAGCCGTACACGGTACGGCTCCCGGAGAGCGGAATGAGGCGCACGTCGCGGCTTTGGCCAGGTTCGAAGCGCATGGCCGTCCCGGCGGGAATGTCGAGCCGCATGCCACGGGCCCGGACGCGGTCGAAGCTGAGTGCCCTGTTGGTCTCGGAGAAATGGTAGTGAGAGCCCACCTGTATCGGCCGGTCGCCCGTGTTCGCCACGTTGAGCGTGATCGCCTCGCGGCCTTCGTTGAGGGTGAGATAGCCATCCAACGTCGTGACGGCGCCGGGTTCGAGCGCGCCGGTCGCGCCGCGGATCGGGTGATGCACCGTGACGAGTTTTGTGCCGTCCGGGAACGTGGCCTCCACCTGCACGTCGTGGATCATCTCCGCAACGCCCTCCATGACCTGATCGGGGGTGAGCACATGGGCGCCCCTCTCCATGAGCTCCGCGACGGAGCGCCCGTCCCGCGCGCCCTCCACCACGAAGTCCGTGATGAGCGCCACAGCTTCCGGGTAGTTCAGCCTCAAGCCCCGCTCCAGGCGGCGGCGGGCGACGATGGCGGCCATGGCGATCAACAGCTTGTCTTTCTCACGGGGCGTCAGCTGCATGGGGTGTCTCTTTGTGCCTGCAGAGGCCGTTCGATGATTGCTTGCATCTGCGGCAATCCGTTTGTCAGGTCTGCCATGATCGGGGGAGCGGACGGCGCAGGAAGCCCTCGAGGAAACGGGCGAGTTCGGTGCGCAGAACGTGAGGATCGGGTGAGAGGAAGCGCGCGACGAGCATACCGTCGAACGCAGTGGTGCCAGTCTCCGACTTGGAGCCCGCGAGGAGGGCACGGGCGGGCTCCAGCATCCTCTCGGCGTCGGGCTCGATGTGGAGGAAGGTTGCCGTCGCACGGGCGCCTCCGCCGAGAGCTTTTCGGGCGAGCGCCTGGGTCATGTCGCCTTCGAGGCGGACCTCCTCGGCGAGGACAAGGCGCCCACCGCGCCGGATGCGCCAACGATCACGAAGCAAGCCCGAACGCAGGGTCTCGCCCATCGCGTGCCGCCCGAGCACGGTGCTCTCCACGAGCGTGAGAGCCGCATCGTGAGCGAGTGATGCACCCAGCGTTCGGCGCAGGCGCGCGCCATCGAACAGGATCTGCTCCTGAGGCAACCAGGCAAGGCGGCTTCGGGCTGCAAGCGTCAGGTCGATGGAAATCTCAGTCTCGGGGCCATCCGAACGGTAGATCTTCTCCGCAGCCTGGGTCGTCAGCACCGCCTCGGCGGCTTCGCCCAGGTCGCACCTGAGCTGCAGGACGTCCCCGCCCGTCATGCCGCCGCCCGTGTTGATGAGCACGCCCTCGCAGACAGCCGGGGACCCAGTGAACCGAACCCGGTAACCGCCGCTCTCCGCGACCGTAAACGGGGCCGAACCTCTGGGGGTCGGGCGGATGGCGACGCGCACGCCGCCATCCGCCCGAACAAAGGCTGGCAGGCGAGGATGCGGGTGCGGGGTCGTCATAAGCATGGCACGAGCTGAGCATCGGTCTCGGTCTCGCAGTAGGCAAGGACGAAGCGGGCTAGAGTGCTCTAAGCGGAGGCAGACACCGCCCACCTAAATGGCAATTCCAACGGTCCTGCTCAATTTATTAGCGCTCGCCATTTCGGCATACCTGGAAAGACATTGGGAAAGAGACAGAGTTTATGCCCCCGATTAATAGTGGACGTCTGCTCCATGAGGCTCAAGAACTCGCCTGACTCGGCTAGGGGTGAGATTTCCGCTCGCTACATCGACTTCTGGCTGGGGAAGCGCCTAATTCCCGGCTTCTAGGCGTTCTAATAACCCCTTTGCCACAGCGAATGCCGAGTAGCTGTTGGGTCGCCCATATGGCCTGCTAAGCGCGCATTGGCCTTGGCACTTGTCCTGCCCCTCGGCTCCGGGATGGCCCAGAAGTTGGATCCTCACCATGCCTATGCCGTGATCTTCGTAGGCGCGATCCTAGGTGCAATTACCGGAACGGTTGCCGCATCCGTGATTGCCATGGGCATGATCTCTCTACCTGTGATGATGAAGTACGGCTACGACATGCGGATCGCCATGGGTGTCATTGCAGCATCCGGTACAATCACGCAGCTCACCCCACCCTCGCTGGTGCTCGTTGTCCTTGCTGATCAGCTCGGCGTGTCAGTGGGTGATATGTATCTAGGAGCTATCGGGCCCTTCATCCTGCAAGTGGCACTCTTCGTCATCTTCATCGCAGCGGTGTCGATCATTCGGCCCGAGAAGGTCCCGCCGCTACCGTTATCCGCTCGCACTCCCAAGGGTTGGGCCCTGTTGAGTAAAGTGCTGTGGGGTATGATCCCGTCGATCGTGCTCATCTTCGTTGTTCTCGGCACGATCTTCATGGGTCTGGCAACGCCAACGGAAGCCGGTGCGATGGGGGCCGTAGGATCGATGGTGCTGGCCGCGATGCACCGTCGCCTCAGCGTCAGCCTCATCTGGTCGGCTATGGACAGCACTATGCGTCTGTCCGCGATGGTGCTGTTCATCCTAATTGGTGCCACGGTGTTCAGCCTGACCTTCCAGGGCGTCAATGGCGGTAAATGGATCGAGCACATCCTCGCGGGTTGCCAGGCGGGCAGGTCGGCTTCCTGATCTTCGTGAACATCTTCGTATTTTTCTGGCCTTCTTCCTCGACTTCTTCGAGATCGGGCCGCCCTGAGGGCCTGACCGTCCGTGTCACGCAGCCAGATGACCTACACTTCCAGAATTTGAGAAGGAGATACTATATTCATAAAGACGGCAGGCAATAATATTTGAGACATTCACGGGTGGGAAGCGCCTTCCAACCATGTGCTTAAGATTTCACCGGCAGGTGAATCGAAGCTGCAAAGAAGATGCCTCGCTAATGAACTTGCATCATCGGGTAGTAAGGCGCATGCATTGAACTTGGAGTATCATATGATCCGTTACATTGAGAAATCAGACAACGAAATGATTGGTTCAAGCCTTGTGCTCGTAAAGGATATCTCTGCGCAATGGCCCAAAATTACTAACGTCGAGGCTGAAGACGTCAAGACAGCCCAAAGCCTCTCAGTACAAGTAGCAAAGTGCTACAATCTTTCGCAGGCTCAGGCCGAGGCAGACGTGAAGGCATGGCTGGCTGAGCGTACCTTCTAGCAGCATCCGTGCACTAGCCCTCGACCCAAGTGGGCCGAGGGCATCACAGAACAACAGGAGACACTCTATGGATCCGACCGAGGTCAGTCTCGAGATGGATGGCCTGACCTATACAGGCGAGGTACATCTTTTACGCAACATTCTGACTGTTGATTCCGCCTATGGGCGCAAGACGTATCAGGTGAGTACCGGCCTTGTAGAAAGCGTGGCCCGCAGGCTGCCCCAGGAGATTGTTCGCGCAGAAATGGCACGCAAGAACGCCAGGGTGTAGCTTCTCCCTACCTGCCGACGGCAAGCCGTTTCTTGCCGGTCAACTTTTCCCGTCACGCCCTCAAATCGTCGAGCCTTTGCGAGCTTTCTCCTCTTTGACGAGCTGCTCCAGGAGTTGATGCGCGAGCACTTGGTGTTGCACCTTGGGATCCACCTCGGCGGTTTTCTTGCCATAGGTTGTGGACACCGTCAGGTGCTTGCGGTCAACCGTGTAGGTCGCCGCGTGCTTTCTTCCGTCGACCGTGATGTGTATTGCGTGACCCGACATGCGAAACTCCTGCTCGGCGAAAAAGTCGACACCATCCTTTGCTCATCCCTAGAGCAATACCACTCTGGGGATGAGGGAAGCAGCCGGCATGGCTCTATGCTGGAACTGCACGAAGCCGTGCGAAATGACCATGACCGGCTCCTTCGGTTTTGAGCCTGCCCCGCAAGATTAATCCGGCTGTTTGATGCGTGGGTCACCGTAGCCATGTCTGCCAGCGAGCTGCGGTCTCGATTGTAAGGCGGGTGCTGATGGGGGGGTCAACGCGATCCATACCTTGCGCACCACTGCTTTCGCCAAGCTGAAGATATCCTGGGCCATAACTCGCTTTTCTTCGTGCGGTCGCTGCGGTGAATTTGCCGTCGCATACCAGCGTGAGAGTAAGTATTTATCAGATATGGGGGATCCCTTTGTACATAATAAGGGCAGTAGCTGCGAAATAAAAATCAAGATCTATCGCGGCGTTGTGATATGTTTATCTTAGACGACACGAAAGTATTTTCTTTCATGCTTCTGAGGAGAACGTCATGCAAGCCCCGGAATGGCTGAGGCCTGGACTTTACGGCGCCGCCTGTGGCGCAGTCGCGCTCGCCGTCGTCGGGTTCAACTGGGGTGGTTGGGTCACCAGTGGCACGGCCCGGGCGATGGCTACCGACCAATCTAGGAGCGATGTGGTCGCTGCCCTGTCCCTGATCTGCGTCGAGCAGTCAAAGCGCGACCCGCAGCTGGCCGAGCGTGTTGCCGCCATCAAGATAGCGTCCTCCTGGAGCAGGGGCGATCTCGTCGTGAAAAATGGATGGGCTACAATGCCAGGCGCGACCGAGGCCAACAGCCAGGTCGCCAGGGATTGCGCAGAGAAGGTGAGCGCATAGATGCGGACCGTTCAGGAGACTATCACGTTTGATTTCCCGTTTACGCTCTCCTCCTTGGATGAGGCGCAGCCCGCCGGCACGTACACGGTCGCCATTGACGAGGAGCTGATCGAGGGGCTGTCGTTCCTCGCGTACCGACGGGTCGCGACCACCATCTACCTGCCCCTCCACCCTGGAGTCGCAGGCTCGATGCTGGCTGTCAGAGTCGATCCGAGCGAGTTGAAGATCGCTCAGGAGCAAGCCAACCGCGCGCGTATCGGCCTGGAGCTTTGACGTGGCGCGCTGGAGGAACACGCCATGAGCGAACACATCGACCGGCTCTGCATCGAGCTTCGCATCAAGCTGCACGGAATTGACCGCAGGCTCGAGGCCCTAAAAGGCAACGCCATGGCGACGTCTGAGAAATCGCAGCACGTGGTGGAAAGCCAGCTCGACCGCGTAGAGCAGCGCATCTACGACAATCGCATCGCCGTCAGGGCGGCGAATGCCCGCGTGAAAGCTTGGTTCGACGGAAAGAAGGCTGGCTTCGATGCCGGCCGCGCCGACTGGAAAGACAAGCGCCAAGTGCACCTACTTAATGCTCGGGCAGACGATGCCGAAGCTTATGCCGGTGCGGTGTTCAGTCTGGCAGCCGCTGCTGCAGACGAGGCCACGCAGGCGGCGCTGCAGGCCCTCCTGGCCCGCAACGACGCGACTCTTGCGGCCATGCCGGGCGACTGGGTCCGGGACGAGGAGCTTACATCGCAGAACGCCTCCTAGTCATAGGGGCGGCACATCCAAGGAGGCTATTATGGTCGAACAATTCAAGGTCTTTATCAGTCAACAAGGCCAGGCACTCTCGATCGCCCTTCTCGCGTTCCTGATCGGTGGAGCTTTGCTGGCTGGCTTGGTCTAAGGCTGACCACAGCACGGGCGAGGAAGAGCTGATGCAGCAAGCTGGCAACGCGATGATCGCGGTCGAGAGCTTCTGCACGTCGGAACAGCGCCTGTATCGCGGAGCGCTCACCCGCTGGGATGATGAGGGTGGCGCGCCCGGGCCGGGCATGTTGGAGTGCAGTCCAAACGCCGCGCATGAGAGTGGGACACACCGCTAGGCGCTGGACGAGTCAGAAGCAAATAACTGCCCGCAGATTCGAGGCCCTTGTCATGCGACCTACGCTTGTGAGCCTGGGTCTTGCATTGGTCTGGCTCCATTGGCGGGCTTGAATGTGATCAACCTCTCGGAACGGCACCTCGATTGCAATCAGGAGGCCCAGGGGAATGTCATAGGGCCCCGTCGTATTGACGTGGGCCTTTACAGACGTGTTGTGGAGCGGCGGCAGCTCTACGTCCGTAACTGCATTGCATGGCCAGTGAGTTCACCAGAGATCGAGCACACCGTCCCCATCATTGCCCCCCTCTCTCCGAGAAGGCCCTCGGCTGGTCAATAACGATGCATCCGCTTTAGGAGACGCTCATCGTGCAGTTCACCATCGAGTTCTTCCGGATACGGCCCGGCGACAGCGCTCATGCAACGCTTGATCGGATCACCCAGGATCTGCCTGATCTCGACAGCGCCAAGATCCGAGCGAAGTCCCTGTTCAGCACCCTTGAGATGCCGCAAGCCCCGGATGGGTTGCGCATCGTGGACCGCAATGGTGCCGAGGTGTTCGCGTGGAAGCCACCCGACAGCTGACAGCGTGGCCTCGAGCGACGTCGTAGGTCGATCACGTTACGCTCCAGGACGGATCCCTTCAAACAGGTACAGCCATTCTTTGTCTATACCACCCACCTGGCCAGCCCGGGTGCGGACACCCTCTGTGACGAGGGTCTGCCCTGCGTCCACGACTGCCTGCGCGAGCGTCGGTATTTACAACCGTTATGATGGCGGCCAGGTCACAATGCGAACGGCGGGCAGACGCAAAAGGCCCGCCCGGTTGTTCTGCCGAGCGGGTCTCCTCAGAGGGGTCACAGGGCCGATACGCAACTGGGCCAGAGGTCAGGGTGCGCGGGGATGGTTGAAAAGGCGTTACATGTGACCTTCCAATCTTCCAATGTGCCTAGGACGTGACCTGACTGGCCAAGGCCCGATTGAGAGCAGCGAGCAGCGTCTCGTGCGTGCAGGGTTTGTGACCCATTCGATGCCGGGATAATCGGGCAGGAGACCCTCGTGCTGGCGTCTGCCCGAGTAAATCACGAACGGACTGTGCCTCGCCGCGAGCAGGTCCGCGCCCTCACGGCAGGTCTCGTTCTTGAGGCTCACGTCGAGAATGGCAGCATCTGGGGTGAAGGCATCCAGCCATGTCAGGGCGGCAGCACACGAGGTGATGACCTCGACCGCATAGCCGCTGTCGTTCAGTTCGTCCTCAAGGGTGAGGGAGGTCACGGCACTGTCCTCCATCAGGGGGATGAGCAGTCTTGATGATCCGGGGACAGGCATGGCCTCTCCCTTTCCACTGCGCCTTTTGCATCGAGCAAAGGATGTTGCGCGAACGGCCAATGGTGGGCGTTCGCTCCGTCAGTCCAGCTACCTTGGCGCAGATTTAGGAATACGTGTGTACCCCTCGAAGGAGACCCGCTCGGCAGAACCACTAGGCGGGTCTCTCGCTTCCACCCGCCGCTATAAAAGAACCTGTTTTTTTATTCCGAAGTACCCCACCCCTTGTGAAGCGGTTAATTCCGCGGACCTACAAAAGGGCCATTTACTGGGCACGTGGCTCCGATTTCGTATGAGAATGAAGCAGTAGCCGACTATGCCCACGTCATTAGATAGATTTCAGATCGAACTGATCCCAATTCCAGCAGGGAGCATCGTTCTCAAAGACGACCGGACCAGACAGCAATGGAGCGTCGCACTGAAAAGCTTCGCTCTAGCCAATGCGCCCGTGACACAAGCTCAGCATGCCGCTGTCACCGGCAAATGACCGGCGGTACACGCCAGCCCGCAGCGCCCCGTCGAAAGCGTATCGTGGCTTGATGCCGTCCGGTTCTGCAACATGCTCTCTCAGGCTTGCGCCCTTGAGCCGGTCTACGACATGGACGAGCAGATCCCGGGTGCCATCATCCGCCCAGGCACTGACGGCTACCGTCTGCCGACCGAGACGGAATGGGAGTACGCCTGCCGAGCCGGTACCCAGGGCCCTCGCTACGGGCAGTTGGATGCGATTGCCTGGTACAGGGAGAACTCTGGTGGTCACCCGCACGACGTGAAGCTCAAGCAGCCGAACGCCTGGGGGCTGTACGACATGCTGGGTAACGTGTGGGAGTGGTGTGCGGACCAGTACGACCCGGAGGTCTATGGCGTTTACCGTGTCTTCCGAGGCGGCGGCTGGGCTGATCCAGAGCGGGGGTGCCTAGCCACCAATCGGCGACGCAGCCACCCAACCTTCACGATTGATGATGTCGGCTTCCGGGTCGCTCGGGGGAGCTCAGGGCCCGCATAGTGCGCGTGGCTCATGATAGCCGCCGCGCGCTTCCGAGCCTCAAGAGCGGCCGGCGCCGCCAGAGCACGCCACTTGTCCTGGTGTTCATGTAGGCGGTTTCGTCCCTTGGCCCCGATGCGGCCACAGCGGTGCACGAGCACCACATGGCCGAACGGATCCCGCACGACCTCTATGCAGTAGAAGCAGGCCATATTGCGGTACGAGTCCACGCGGCCGAACGTGACGAACGAAAGCTCGTTTTATCGAACAGCCGGACGGGCTTCGCTCGTCAATCCTCGCTCCACATCCGGAGCAGGTTCCCGATCGTCTTGTCCAGCATCAGGGACCCGCTACCCGAGCTCATGCCAGCCCGCACATGCTCCAGGTCGAACAGGAGCTCACGTTGATCGGCTCTCCGGATGAGGCTCTGTATCCAGCCGACGCAGACCAAACGCTCGCCGCGAGTAACGGGCGCCACGCTGTGGAGCTGGCCAGTCGGATAGAAGATCGCCGAACCTGCTTCGGGTCTGAACTCCCGATCTTTGGCTGGATCCCGGACGACAAGCGCGCCACCTTCGTAGGAGTCCAGGTCGGATAGGAATATGGTGAAGCTAATGTCGGTCCGAACCGGCCAGCCGCCCTCGTCGAACATGACCGGGTTGTCGGTATGCAGCCCGTATTGCGCGCCCGAGCCGTATCGCGCGAACATCAGGTTCGACCAGCGAACCGGCCGCGCCCAGGTGCGGACTACAGGGTGTGCCTCCAGTGCGAGCCGTACCCGGCGGGCGAGGGCAATCACACCTGGGTCGTTGCCGCGCGCCTGCTCGTTGTTCTTAACATTCCCAGCGGCTGCTCCCGCTGTGACCCGTCCGTCGCGGAACGGCGCGGTGGCGAGCCCTTGTCTTACGGTGAGCACCTCCGCTGGGCTCAGCACATCAGCTTGAACGATCAACCTTCGCCTCCTGAGCGCAGTGGAATGGGCCAGTCAGCGCCGAGCCTACTCCACCCGCCGCCGCGATCCATAGCGCCGTTGCAGGCGGCGACCTACAAGCCTAAGTCTAGATTGTTGGCTGCCGACCCTGACTACGGTCGCCTTAGCCCCGCCGTGCCGGTGCCCGCCGCGGTACAGCGCCGCGTTAGCCCAGAAAAGGATGCAAGATGCCCCTGCTCCTATGCCCCAATGACAACAGCTCCATGCAGACGGTAGACCGCGCCGGCGTGCAGTTTGATATGTGCCCTACCTGCCGCGGCGTATGGCTGGACCGCGGCGAGCTCGAGAAGCTGATGGCTGCCGGCGTCCAGAACAGCGCGCCGCCTGCCGGCTCTCCCTACGCGCCGCCGCCCCAGCAGCCCTGGAGCACGGGCCATGGCGAGCGCGGGGAGCGGGGCGAATACGGGGAACGGGGCGAACGTGGAGAGTCTGGTGGGGGTTACGGCGGTTACCGAAAAAAGCGAGGCTCGATCTTCGACATTTTCGACTGAAGGCTGGGCTGGCGACCTCACGTCAGTTCGGCGGACCCTCCAACGTGCATGCCTTCCGGCGCAGCAATAGTGGCGTCCCGCACTGGTTGTGCGATCTGCTGGGCAAGGTTGATGCGCAACCAACGCGGCAGGGTCAGTTCGAGATAGCCAAGCGCAAGGGAAGGCCACCTGCTCCCTACGGCGGCCCTCCTCGCGCTTTCCTCCGATCAAGCCCGGCTGCACGCCGGCCCTGTGGTTGATACACTTGATGATGGGACCAACGCGTCCTGGAATTGCTCTTGTTGCTCAATAGGTGCTGAGCGATGCGATCGATTGCGGCCTCCGCTGCGAGCCCGACGATTGCTCCGGCAGCCACGTCCGCCGGGTAGTGCGCTCCTCGCGGCATTTGAACGAGTGCAATCGCTGCGGCGGCCGTATAGGCGGCTGTGCGAGCTTCAGGATAGATGCGGGCGGCAGCCCGCGAGACAGCAACGCTTCCAGCGGTGTGGCCGGATGGGAAGGAGTGCCAGGAGCCTTCATCTGGCCCGAGCGGCTTCACCTCGTAGCGCCCCTCCTGCATTAGGACGTTGGGCCTGGTGCGCGCTACGAGCCGCTTGAGACCAGTCTTAATCCAAGTCGCGAGCACAACGGAGCCAAGCATTCGTGCGCCGGCCTCGGTGGCTCGGCGATTGCCGGCGAGCACACCGAAAGCGAGCACTGCTCCAGAGAGCACGAGCAGCGGTGGCTGATCCCCCACTTCGCTCAAGGCCCCAAGGCCGCGCACAACGGGATGATCTCGGTTGCCGGCAAGATGTGCAGCAATCGCAACATCGGCTTTCTCGGCCTCTGAAGCGGTGTGGACGTGCGTGCGGCCAAGGTCAGTGTTAACGGTCAGCATGGCTCGTCAACGCCAGCCAACCCGAACGGTTCGAGATTTGAACAAGGTGAAGGCGGTTCGTTGGGCTCCTGGTCATCTGTCTTACTGATTGAGCGGGAGGTCCCCACTGACAGGCATCCAGGCTGGACGGGAAGAAACCGCAATGCCCAGCCAAACGTTTAAGCTATCGGGTGACCACCCAGGGAGGTGCGTGAAATGATGCAGGACATAGAGGCTTTCACTGCCGCTCTGTTGGCCCGCAGACCCGATCTAGCTTCACAGGAAAATGCCGCTCTCCTCTCGGACATCTCTGATGCATTCCGCGACTACGCAGAGCGCATGAGGTCCTCACAGCTAGTCGACAGCGCCCAAAATGCCGACGGGCACCGCGCGTCAGGCTCTGATCAACTGCTGTAAGGATCGCTCCACTACTCTGTTTCAAATCGAAATCTCTTGGCTAAATGTCCTTTCTCAGAAACCGGGCCAGTGCCATCGCGCATTGCTGCTCCAGCACCTTTTCGGCAGCGTCGTACCGAGCCTCCCAGCGCTCGTAGGTGCTCTGGCGCATGCCCTTGGGCCGAGGCGGCAGATCCCACTCTTCTGGATCTGCATCACCCAGCAGTCGCGCCTTCAACTTTGCCTTCGTGCGCCGCATAAGCGACCTGCCGACCCCAAGCATGTCGGCTCGCAAAGAGGGTTGCGCTGCTCGGTCTGTAGAGCACCCGCACCTGCTTCCCCGTGCGGGGGCAGACCACGTACTATCGTGGCCCGCCAAAGTGCCGCCCTTGAGCCGCAAGCGCAAAGGACTGTCGGCCACGAGCGGAGGAGATCTCTAACATGCGGTCAGAGTGATCAAGCCTGATATCAGCCGTAATCAACTCGCCGGAGGTATAGGTCCAAGTGCTGCGGATGTTAGTGCCAGGCTGGCCGGCGCCCTTTTCTACTCATCGAGAATTATTTAAGCACGAGCCTCTGCCCGCCATTGGCCAGCGCAGCGCAGGCTCCCGGCTCCTGTCCAAGTCCCCGAGCCGGAGCGACCCATCAGACGTCCGACAACGGTGGCCTGAGCTGATCCGCGGCCGAGTACGCCACGGATGTTGCCATTGTTTTCTACTTGGCCCGAAGCAGCTATCTGCTCAGGCCCGTCGTAGCTAACGGACCCATTCTGGATCACGACGGGAAACCGGTAGGCGCGGTCACAATTACCGCGCTCGGTGATCACCTCAACACTCCATTTGCCGTTGAATTGCTGCTGTGCTGAGGCCGAGCTCGCTGCCAAGGCCAAGGCTGCCGAGGTCAACACAAGATAACAAATATGCATAATGCAAATCTCCAGATCTCTCAAGAATTCGGGTCATTAGCTTACGAAGACAACATAATATTGGATGGGTTAACTGTGGCAACCTTGCTACGGAGGATCTATCTTGCTGATTCTTTCGAATCTATTTGGCTAGAAGATAAGCTCGCTTGGCAGGAGCCAAGCGAGCGGTAGGTCACGTGCGGTGCGGCTATACAGCTGAGATAAACTCAGGGCATGACGACGGTGTCGATCACATGGATGACGCCGTTCGACTGCATCACGTCCGCAATCGTAACACGGGCGTCATTGCCCTTGGCATCGCTCACGAACAGGCTCTTGCCGCTGCGACCGGGAACCACAGTTAAAGTTGCCCCCTGCACCGTCTTGAGCTGCGCTTGGCCGCCGCCCTCTTTGACGAGCGCCATCAGATCTCGAGCGGTGTAGCGGCCCGGGACCACATGGTAGGTCAGCACCGAGGTCAGGGTCGCCTTGCTGGCAGGCTGAACGAGGGTTTCGACGGTGCCGGCCGGCAGCTTGCCGAACGCTTTGTTGGTCGGCGCAAAGACCGTGAAGGGACCCTGTGTCTGCAGGGTGTCGACAAGGCCCGCGGCCTTCACGGCAGCGACGAGCGTGGTGTGGTCTTTCGAGTTGACCGCATTCTCAACGATGGTTTTCGTTGGATACATCGGCGCGCCGCCGACAGTCTTTACGCCCTGCGCTATTGCGGGCGTCACTGACACGGACAACAGAAGGGACAGAACGGCTCCACGAACAACAGACATCAGAATCCTCCCATTTTGAACGACGCCTCAGGAGCGCCATCGCAGGCCGGGACTGGCCTGGTGCCAGGGATACACACGGTTCTCCCAGCCGGATGCAGAGAGCTGCTGCTATTTTTGCCCTTGGACTTTTCGAGCCGACCTGCATCCAAAACGCCAAATGCCAGGTACTCGTTCTGACGCATGAGGACCAAGAGCCATGCCTAACCGCCGCACCTTCCTTCTGTCCGGCATCGCTGCATGCGGCGGCGGGCTCCCCTGGCCAGCGACAAGCGCTCCGAAAGCCCGCTTCGAGATCACGCGCACGAATGCGGAGTGGAAGCGCCTTCTCACCCCTGATCAGTATGCGGTCTTGCGCAACGAGGATACGGAGCAGGCGGGCTCCAGTCCCCTCAACGCTGAGAAACGGACGGGTGTCTACCACTGTGCGGGGTGCGATTTGCCCGTGTACTCGTCGCACACGAAGTTTGAGAGTGGCACCGGCTGGCCGAGCTTTTATGCATCTCTCGATGGAGCCGTCGGAACGCGGAAAGACCGCAAGCTCGTCTTCATGGTTCGAACTGAGGTTCATTGCCGGCGATGTGGCGGACATCTCGGCCACATATTCGACGATGGGCCGCCGCCGACCGGAATGAGGCACTGCCTCAATGGCGTTGCACTCACCTTCAAGCCGCTGGAGGGGTGAGTGGCCTCACCCCTCCAGCGGGCCGATGATCCCCATCCCCGACTTTTGTGGTGGGGGACTCACGATTTTGCCGCATGTATCCTGCCGCAGCGTTCTGCAACCGGATCATACGCTCGCGTGACGATCTCTTCCCCGGCTTTTGACGTGAACGACGCCCTGCGCGCCTGCGCGGCCGGCGATCGGGCCGCTTTGCGCCAGGTCTATGATGCGGAGGCCGCCCGGATGCTGGGGGTCGCGCTACGCCTGCTGCGCCGCCGGGCTCTTGCGG
>DATCJK010000046.1:0-82107 GCA_036562855.1 Microvirga sp. | reverse complement strand
GACAGCCTCAAACACCGTCCGCCGTCCGGAGACACCCACACGCTCCGGCAAAAGCCGCAAGCGCCCGCCGCCGTCCGGAACTCCTGGGACACCCGAAAGGCACACAGACGCACCCGCTCGAGCCGAACAACCAACAGATCGCAAACACCCCGAATGGCTGGCGGGAAACTGGTGGAGCAGGGCGCAGGAGCGGACATCGTCTCGACATTCGCCACTCCGCTCGGGGTCGCTACCTGGATCCCGCCCTCAAGGCGCGATCCGCTCGGCGGATGGCAACGAGCGGCCGGGCTAACGACGTGAGCCTTGGATCCCGGCCGTCAGCGCCAGACGCCATCGACGACATCGAAGCTACCCCGTCGCAGATCGGCGGCATCCTTCAGGATGTGCTTTGCGATCTTGTTCGACGAGGTGCGCGGAAAAGCATCCACGAAGGCGATGAAACGGGGCACCTTGAAGGGCGCCAGGTTCCGGCGGCAATGATCGAGCAGCATTTCAGGGGTGAAGTCCTCCCGCGCCACCCCAGGCTTCAGCTGTACGTAGATCTTCACCTCTTCGCCGCGGGTCGCATCGGGCACGCCCAGTGCCGCCGCGTCTTCGACCAAAGGGAGCTTTGCGACCACGGATTCGACCTCTCGGGCCGCGATGTTCTCGCCGGATCGGCGGATCATGTCCTTCATGCGGCCGACGATGTGAAACCAGCCGTCCTCGTCGCGCCGGAAGAGATCGCCCGTATGGAACCACTCGCCGCGAATGGCGTCGGCGCTCGCTTCCGGCTTGCCCCAATAGCCTTTGAGGATGGAGCGGCCCGCAATGGCCAGCTCGCCAACCTCTCCGGGCGCGACCGCGCGGCCGTCGGCGCCGATGATCTCAGCCCTGCGCCAGGGTGCGGGGATGCCGCAGGTGGTCGACCCGACAAGCTCCGCCGCATCGAAGGGCACGGCGAGGCCGGCACCGATCTCAGTCATGCCGAAGATGTCCCGGCCGATCGCGTGAGGGAAGCGCTCCGCGAACACGCGCTGCGATTCAGGTCGCCATCCGGGCAGAAAGGCTTGCTTCAGATGCGGCGCGCCCCCCGCATCGGGCTGCTTGATGGCCAGTTCCGGGAACTGGCACCACTCGATGCCGAACTCCTTCAGCCACCCCGCATAGCGGGTGGCGGACGGGCGTCTCGCGACATAGACGGCGCCGCCCTGCCAGAGCGCCTTGAGCAGGTGCCACTGGGGATCCATGTAGAAGAACGGCTGGGCTGAGAGCAGGCGCGCCGCGCCCTCCCGATCGATTGCCAAAGCGGAACGCGACAGCACGAGCCAGTAATCGTGCGTGAGCATGCATCCCTTCGGGAAACCCGTGGTCCCCGAGGTGTATTGCACGTTGAGGAGGTCGTCCCGCCGCACGGGCTCGCCCGGCGTGAAACCGGACGCGCCGCGGGCTTCGAGATCGTCGAACTGGCGGGTGCGGCCGCCGCCCGCGCCGCCGACCACCACGATGCGCTCCTCCGCGAGGGCTGGCAGGTCATCCGTGAGAGCCGCGAAAGTGGGCAGGCAGGCGACATCGATCACCAGCGCGCCGGCGCCCGAATCCTCAAGCACATAGGCGAGTTCGCGCGCCGTATAGAATGGGTTGATCGGAACCATGACGGCGCCGAGGCGCCCGAGGGCGATCCAGGTGAGGGGGAACTCGACACGGTTGGAGAGCATGACGCCGACGCGCATGCCCTTTGCGACGCCGATCGCGCGCAGCCCATTGGCGATACGGCAGGTGCGTTCGGCGAGCGCCGCATAGGTGAGGGCAACGCCGTCCTCGAAGAACACCACGGCCGTGCGTTCCGCGAACCGCTGCGCTGAAGCATCGACGAGATCCGGCACCGTCTCTGGCAGGATGCAGCGCTTGACCGTCGCGCAGCGTTCCGCCCAAAGCTGCCGGTCATGCCGGCCAAAACGCTCGCCCATGGTCGACCTCTCCTGTGAACGAGACCCGCGCCCTAGCCTCGCCCGGCGGTGCGCCGGGTGAGGAAATCCGGCACGATGCCGTCCGTGGATCCGCCCAGGCGTTGGAGGCGGAACAGGTTGCTGGCGTAGAAGATGGCATCCTCCCGGGTCAGATCGTTGCAGCGCTGGAAAGCCTCCATCTCCACGCGCACGGCGACCGGCGGGTGGGAGGAGATCGTCTCGGCCACGCGCTGCGCCGTGCTCATGAGCGCCTCGGGGGCGACCACCCGGTTGATGAGATGCATGCGGCGGGCCTCCTCCGCGTCGACCTTCTCGCCGGTCATCAGCAGCCACAAGGCCTCGCTCGACGGCAGAAGCCGCCCGAGCCGCACCATGCCGCCGGCGCCGCCCATGCCGTAGGCGATCTCCGGGAAGCCGAACACGGCACGATCCGAGGCGATCCGCAGGTCGCTGAGGGCCAGGAGGTAAATGAGGCCCTGTCCGAGGCAGTAATGATCGACGGCCGCCACGATGGGTTTATAGCGGCGCAGGAGCATGATCTCGTGCTCCCAGCCGGGTCGGCCCGGCTGCCCGTCCTGCTCGTGCATGTGCGGGAAGAGATGAGCCTCCATCTCCTCGCGCTTCGAGCGGGCGGGCAGAGGGGTCTTGATGTCGTCTCCGGCGCAAAAGGAGCGACCCTCCGCACCGGCGATGATCCCGACGCGGATCTCCGGGTCGGCGATGAAGTCGAGCAGGTTCTGGTACAGCTCCTTGTGCATCGCCGGGGTGAGGACGTTCACCTTGCCGTTGTCGATGGTGAACGTGGCGATGGAGCCTTGTTTTTCGTAATGGATCGGCAAGCCGTGCCTCCGGTGGGACATCAGGGGTTGGCGCGAGCGGGCCGACGCAGGAACTCCGCGAGCGTCAGGCCGGCGACGGACAGGATGATGAGCACCGCCGCGGCAGCGTTCACGACAGGGTTGAACTGGAGCCGCAGATCGGCCCAGATCAGCATCGGCAACGTCGACTTCGCGCCCATGACGAACAGGGACGCCGCGAGCTCGTCGAAGGAGACAAAGAAGGCGAAGAGGAAGGCCGCCACGAGAGGCCCCTTGAGGGCCGGGAGCGTGACCGCCGTAAAGGCGCGGATCGGCCCGGCGCCGCAGATTCGCGCCGCGCGTTCCAGGGTCTCGTCCGTCTGCGCGAGTCCAGCCCCGATGATGAGGAGCGCGTAGGGCAGGCCGAGGACCGCATGGAGGGCCACGAGGCCCGCTTCGCTCTCGATGAGCCTGAGGCGGGCGAACAGGATGTAGGCGCCGAGCCCGAAGACGATGCCGGGCACGATCAGCGGGGCCACCATGATGCCCTCGAGCCAGCCGCGCGCCCGCCGCAGATGACGGGCGAGCGCCACGGCCGCAAGGAGGCCGGTTCCGGTGGCGAGCACGGCCGCCGCGAGCGCGACTCGCGCGGAGAGGAGCGTCGCCTGAACCCACCGCTCCTCGGTGACGAAGGCATGGAGCCAGCGCAGGGTGAACCCGCGCGGAGGAAACAGGATCGTCTCCGTCTCTCCGACCGCCAAGGGCAGGACGACCAGCACCGGAAAGAACAGGAAGGCGATGACGAGCCAGAACGCCACCGACAAGGTCCGGGACGGCGCGGCGTTCATGGGGCAACCCTTCCGGTCGACCCGGCGCCCCGCCCGACGACGAGACGGGTGAGCGGAATGAGCACGAGCGTCGCAAGGAGCAGCAGCAGGGCGAGAGCCGCCGCGAAGCCCCAATTCACGGTGTCGCCGATCTGGGTGACGATCAGGTTGCCCAGCATCTGGTTGCGCGGGCCCCCGAGCAGCAGGGGCGTCACGAAGAACCCCATCGCGAGGATCAGGACGAGCACCGCGCCCGCCATGACGCCAGGGGCGGAGAGCGGCAGGAAGACGCGAAGGAACGCGGTGAGCGGGGTGGCCCCGTGGGCGCGGGCTGCGCGGGTCAGGTTCGGGTCGATCGCCAGCATCACATTGAGGCAGGTCAGGATCATGAACGGCAGCAGGATCTGCACCATGGCGAGGGCGACCGCGCCCGTGGTGAACAGGAGTTGCACGGGCGCGTCGGTGAGGCCGGTCCATTGCAGGAAGCCGTTCACCGGGCCCTGGCGGCCGAGCACCGCCATCCAGGCGAAGCTGCGCACGAGAATGCTCATCCAGAAGGGGACGAGGACGAGAAAGAGAAGGCGCTGCCGGGTGCGTTCCGGCTGCTGGGCAAGGTAGTAGGCGACCGGATAGCCGACGAGGAGGCATGCGAGCGTCGCGATGAGCGAGATCTCGACCGTGCGCCACAGGACGCGTCCATAGACCGGTTCCGCCACCGCCCGATGGAGATGGGTGAGGGTGAAGCCGTCACCGCCCCAGACGGCGGTGACGAAGACCTGAGCGGCCGGGACCACGAAGAAGAGGACGATCAGAACCAGGGCCGGGGCGACGAGCAGGAGGCCGGGTTGCCCCACGCTCCTCCTGTTGCCGCGGCGGCGGGAGGCCGGCACGCCGGTGCCAGCCTCGTCATCCTGAGCCATGGTTGCAGCCACTGCCCGGCCCCCGACGGTTACTGGAGCAGCCACTTGGCCCAGCGTTCCTGCATGGCTTCCAGCCGCTCCGACCAGAAGCCCCCATCGAAGGTGAACTGGGCCTTCACATTGTCAGGGTGGGTCGGCATGGCGCGACCGAGATCCTCGGGCAGGTGCTTGAGCGTGCGGGGGTCGAGATTGGGGTACTTGATCTTCTTCGTGAACTCCGCGTCGCGCTCCGGGTCGAGATAGGTGGCCTTCAGATACTCGTAGGCATTCGCCACATTCTTCGCGCCCTTTGGAATGACCACGTACTGCACGTTCAGCGAGCCGCCGTTCCACATCATCTCGACCGGAACCTTGTCGGCCTGGAGGGCGCTCACCCGCCCGTTGAACGTGGTGGCGTAGTTCACCTCGCCGCTGGCGAGAAGCTGGATCGGCTGGGCGGCTCCCTTCCACCAGGTGGTGACATGCGGCTTGATGGCATCGAGCTTGCGAAAGGCCCGGTCGACGCCGTCCGCCGTGGCCAACACCTTGTAGAGATCGCCCGGCGGCACCCCGTCCGCCAGCAGGGCGAATTCAAGGTTGCGAACCGGCGTGTCCTGCAAGGAGCGCGGCCCCGGGAAGGTCTTCACATCCCAAAAATCGGCCCAACTCGCCATCGTCTTGCCGGCCGGCAGCTTGTCGGTCCGGAAGGCCAGAACCGTCGAATAGACGGCACTCGCCACGCCGTGGGTCGCGCGCGCCGAAGCGGGCTGCTCGTTCTTCGGATCGAGCTTCGACCAGTCGAGGGGCTCAAGCCAGCCGTTCTTCACCATCACCGGATAGGTTTCCGGCGTCGCCTCGGTGAGGTCCCACTCGATATTGCCCGTCTGCTGCATGGCCTTCATGCGGGCAAGATAATTGTCGGCTGCGACCGCCCTGACCTTGATGCCGGTCTTGGCCGTGAAAGGCGTCTCGAACACGTCCTTCGTGACCTGCGCGAGCACGCCGCCCGCGCCGGCCACCACGACTTCCTGGGCTCTGGCGGACGCGGCGGTCAGTCCTACGACACCCGCTGCCGCAGCGATGAGATACTTGATCGTCTTCATGGGTCCCCTCCGTTCGTCTGGCCGCCCTCTTTGTGGCGGTCGGTTCGGCACAGAAATTCATCAAGGCGTTCCGGTCACGTCATCCCTGACCAGAACGGCGTCCGCAGTCTTGAAGGCGCACGTGACCGGGTCTCCCCGTTCGAGGATCACGCCTCCGCGCCGCGGCTCGATCATCAAAACCGGTTGTCCGGAGCCGGTGCGCGCCAGATAGCGGAAGCTGTCGCCGAAGAAGGCGGCCTCCTGGACGACGGCGTCGAGCGCGCGCTCGCCCGGAGCGAGCCTCTCCCCGGGCGCGAGGCGCCGCATCTTTTCGGGGCGGAGGCAGATGCTGGTGCTCTGCCCTACAGCGGCGCCAAGGTCGACGCCGACTGGCGTGAAGGGCTCGGCCAGGTCGTCGAGCACGACGTCGCCCCGTCCGGCGGGTCTCGCCGGCAGGAGAGTGGCTTGTCCGATGAAGGTGGCCACGAAACGGGTGCGCGGCCTGTCGTAGATCTCTGCGGGTGTTCCGATCTGGACGATGCGTCCGCCGTTGAGCACGGCGATGCGGTCGGACAGGGACATCGCCTCGCCCTGGTCATGCGTCACGTAGACGACGGTCGCGCCGATGGCGCGGCGCAGGCGCCCGATCTCGAACTGCATCTGCTCGCGCAGTTTCAGATCGAGGGCCGCCAACGGCTCGTCCATCAGCAGAAGGCGGGGCTTCGCCGCGATGGCACGGGCAAAGGCGATTCGCTGCTGCTGGCCGCCGGAGAGCTGACGTGGGTAGCGCTGGCCGAGATTCTCGAGTTGGACCAGCCGGAGGGCCGCCGCCACATTCTCGGCCTCCCGGCGACGGTCATGGCCCCGCGTGCGGAGCGGAAAGGCCACGTTCTCCGCCACCGTCATGTGTGGAAAGAGCGAGTAGCTCTGGAACACCATGCCGAGGTGCCGCCGCTCCGGTGGTTCGCCGGTCACATCGCGGCCATCGAACCGGATCGCGCCCGCATCCGGGGCGACGAAACCGGCGATGAGGTTCAGCACCGTGGTCTTGCCGGAGCCCGAGGGGCCCAGCAGCGTCAGGAACTCACCGGGCGCGATGTCGAGGGAGACGTAATCGACTGCGGCGAAGGAACCCCAATGCTTCGCGAGGCCGTCGAGCGAGACCGCGACACCGGCGCTCGCCGATGGTGCTTGAGACGGCTCCGACGTTCTCCACGACAGCATGGGCGACCTCCGCTGGACGAAAAGTGACACTAACGTCATTTTTGTGCAAGGGCCATTTTTCAGGTACAAGCCGGAATGCTCGCTGTGCCGCCTCCGTCATCCACCACCGGCCCGTTCCGATTTCTCGACGTGCTGCGCGCCGAAGCCAAGTCATCCGAGGGATTGCGTAAGACCGAGCGGACCCGGGCCCGGCTGCGCCTGGCGGCGCTCGAGGTGCTGGAGCGAGAGGGTTGGCATGCGCTTTCGGTGGAGCGGATCACGGACGCGCTCGGCCTCGCGCGGGGCACGTTCTACCGGTATTATTCCGACCGGGACGCGATCGTGCTCGACGTCGTCTCGGCCTTCGAGGAAGCCCTGGTCACCCATGCGCCGAAAGCCAGGCGCGCCGCAGACGTCTACGCGCGGATCATCACGTTCAACACCTATTATGTGGAGGTCTTCCGCCTCAACGCGGACCTGTTCCGGGCGATCCTGCAACTGCGCCACAGCGCGCCGGCGTTCCGCAGCCGGGGGCAGCAGCTCAATCATCAATGGGCGCAGCGCATCATCCGCAGCCTGCAGGGGCAGTCCCACGGAGCCAGCGAACCCGGGCTGCGGGTCTTGATCTACGCGATGCAGTCGATGGTGGACGATCTCCTGAAGCAGGTGTTCATCGACCGGAACGCGCATCTGCAGGATTTCGCCGACACCCCGGAGGACCTTGCCCGGTACCTGTCAGTCATTTGGCACCGCGCCGTCTTCGCGGCCGATCCGGAAGGCGAGCACGAACTCCCGCATCTAGCCTCCACGACCGAGGTCCCTGCGGGACGCTCGCGGCGCCAGGCTCTTTGATGTGTCCGCGCGAGCGCATGAAGGCACCGCTCCGCCGCCAAGCGAGCCATCCTCAGGATGTCGGGGCGGCCTTATCCCTTGAGTTGGCTACAGCACGCTGGCTCTGAGAACCAGCTCGTACTCGAGGACCAAAGCCGGGCCGGTTGAGAACCCGCATCGTCACACGGCACAAGGCAGAACGGGACCGAGGCCGTCTGCCTCACGGGTGTGCAGGATGCGGTCGGCCAATCCATGGCAGCGGACGGCCGCTTGAGGCCGAGGCGCCTTCCTGCCCCAAATCCGGAGCAGCGCCCGTAAATCGCGTAGAAAGTCACCAAATCCTAAGCGCGGACCGCTGCCCTTAACCCTTCGTTAACCATTCTGTGCCGGATTGAGACAGTTGTCTTTCCAAGTCATTGCTGACGGGAATCACCGATGCGTCCAGCACCCCTTTCCCGGATTGCGGCCTCCGTCCGTCGCAGCGTCCTGCACGTCCGCTCGAAGCTCCGCCGGCCAGCCCCTGCCGACACGTCCTGCGAACGGGCGTCGCAGCCGTTCACGCTGCCGTCCGAGGCGACGTCCCGGCGTGCCTCCCTCAGCGTTGCCCTCGTGGGCGCCGCGCTGCTCGCCTGCACGACAGCCGCCGTCGGACCGGTCCTTGCGGATCTTTGGGTCGCGGAGGAGGAGCCCCAGCGGCTCGCCGCCATGCCGGCGGAGGCTTCGTCCCTCCCGGCCTCACCGAGCCTGCCCGCAACCCCGCTCCTGCCGGTCGCAGGCCAGGCGCCGCCCGCATCCACGACCATGGCGGATGCGGTCACGGAGACCGGACCCGTCCAGGACGAGGCTCCGGTCATGACGGCTCTGGCGCCCACAAGCGTGGCGCCGCCTGCGGCGGAACCGCCGCCGGCCGCCGTCTCCGCGGCGGCAGCCCCGAGCGCCTCTCTGCCCGCCACTCCGGCTCAGGCGCCCCCTCTTGCGCCTGTCGAGCCCGTCTCGACCCGGTCGTCGGCGGCGATGCCCCCGATGGAGCACCATTCCGACGGTCCGTTTGCAGGCATCTGGGCACCGAATGCGAAAGCCTGCTCGCCCCAGATCAAGCGGCAGGGTCTGCTGCCGGCGGTCATCAACAGCCAGGGAGCCTGGGCGGGGGAGACGACCTGCGCCTTCAACACCACCCGGCGGGTGGGGAACACCTGGCATTTCGCAGCTGTCTGCTCGGACACCCGCACCAAATGGAAGGCCAATGTGCGCATGGTGGTGAACGGCAATCGCCTCACCTGGACGAGCCAGCGCGGCACCCAGAGCTATGTGCGCTGCCAGCAAGGCCTCCTGAGGGCCCACAACGACGAGCCGAACACGCCAGCCGGATAACCCGGGGGCGGCGCTCAGTCGGCCGGCGGTTTCGCGCCCGCTTGCGCCGGGGACCTTGCGCGCCGATTGTACCCCCCGAAAACCGCGTTAGGATGAAGCGGTTACATATTCCGGGAGATGCACGCATGAGCCTCACCTTTACCCGCCGCGACATCGCGCGGCTCGGCCTTGGCCTTGGGGCCGTCGGCCTGCTGGGCCGCAGCGCCTTCGCCCAGGCCCCGGCCTTCTTCCGCATCGGGACCGGCGGCACCGCGGGCACCTATTACCCGGTCGGCGGCCTCATCGCGAACGCGATCTCGAATCCGCCGAACCTCGTCCTCACCGCTCAGGCCTCCAACGGCTCCGTGGCGAACGTGAACGCCATTGCCTCGGGAGCGCTCGAATCTGGGTTCAGCCAAGCCGACGTGGCCTACTGGGCCCACTCGGGCACCGGCCTCTTCGAGGGCAAGGGCAAGATGGAGGACCTGCGCCTCATCGCCAACCTCTACCCGGAGAGCATCCACCTCGTCGCCGCCAAGTCCGCGAACATCAAGTCGGTCGCGGATCTCAAGGGCAAGCGCGTCTCCATGGACGAGCCGGGCTCGGGCACGCTCGTGGATTCCCGCATCATCCTCGCGGGCTGGGGCATGAAGGAGAGCGACGTCAAGGCAGACTTCCTGAAGCCGAACCAAGCGGCCGAGAAGATGCGCGACGGCGGCATGGATGCGTTCTTCTTCGTCGGCGGCTACCCGACAAGCGCCATCACGGAGCTTGCGGCGACGGGCGGCGGCATCGACCTCGTTCCCCTCGACGGCCCGCAGGCGGAAGCCATCCGCAAGCAATATACCTTCTTTGCGGCGGACGAGATCCCGGCCAACACCTACAAGAACGTGGGCGCGGTGAAGACCCTTGCGGTCGGCGCCCAGTGGATCACCTCCGTCAAGGTGCCGGAGGCGGTCGTCTACGAGGTCGTCAAGGGCATGTGGAGCGACAAGACCCGCGCGGCCCTCGATGCGGGCCACGCCAAGGGCCGGTTCATCCGCAAGGAAACGGCGCTCCAGGGCGCCGGCATCCCGGTCCATCCGGGCGCGGAGCGGTTCTACAAGGAAGCCGGCATCTCCAAGGCCTGATCGGGCCGTGACCGGCCGATCCTGATCCCGCCTCCCGCGGCGCGCCCGCGGGAGGCTCTTTCGTCTCAAGAGCGCATGTGTTCGGATAACGCTTCCATGGCCAACGCCGCCCGCCCCGCCGCCCTCCCGGTGGACCTCGACGCGATCCCGGATCCCCGGACCCTGGAGGAGAAGTTCGATCCGGAAATGCGCTTCCGGCCGCTCCTGCCGGCGACGGCCTGGGCGGTGGCAGGGCTTCTGCTCGCCCTGTCGGCGTTCCACTACTACACGGCGGGCTTCGGGCTCCTGCGCGAGACCACGCACCGCGGCATCCACATGGCCTTCGTGCTGGGCCTTATCTTCCTCGTGTTCACGGCCACCAAGGCGCGCCAGGACGAGCTCCTGCCCTCCACCTGGTACAGGCCCGGCGGCATCGCCCTGGCGGACTGGATCCTGGCGGCGGCAGCGGCAATCGCCAGCCTCTATGTGCCGTGGATCTTCAACGACCTCGCCTTCCGGGTGGGCAATCCGGCGCCCATGGACGTGGCCATGGGCACCATCCTCGTCGTGACGCTGCTTGAGGCAACGCGCCGCGCCGTCGGCTGGCCGCTCCCGGTCATCGCAATCGGCGTAATGCTCTATGCCTATTTCGGCCCCACCATGCCGGGCATCCTCAAGCATCCGGGCGCCACCTGGTCCAACATCGTCAACCACCTCTATCTCACGAGTCAGGGCATCTACGGCATCGCGCTCGGGGTCGTGGCGACATACGTGTTCCACTACGTGCTGTTCGGGGTGCTCGCCACGCGGGTCGGCCTCGGCAAGCTCTTCATCGATCTCGCCTCGTGCCTCGCGGGCCGCTACGCGGGCGGGCCCGCCAAGGTGTCGATCTTCGGCTCGGCCTTGTTCGGGATGATCTCGGGCTCCTCCATCGCCAACACGGTGACGGTGGGCTCCCTCACGATCCCGGCCATGATCCGCCTCGGCTATCCGCGCCACTTCGCGGCGGCGGTGGAATCCACCGCCTCCACGGGCGGCCAGATCACGCCGCCCATCATGGGCGCTGCCGCCTTCCTGATGGTGGAGTTCCTCAACGTCTCCTACCAGACCGTGATCCTGGCCGCGATCGTGCCCGCCGCGATGCATTTCTTCGGGGTGTTCTGCCAGGTCCACTTCGAAGCGAAGCGCACCGGCATGCGGGGGCTGCGGGCCGACGAGCTGCCGAACCCAGCGCAGGTGATCCGCGAGGGCTGGCAGACGGTGATGCCGCTCCTCGTGCTGCTCCTCGTCCTGTTCTCCGGCTTTACGCCGTACCTCGCCGCCTTCTGGGGCATCACGGCCTGCATCGTGGTCGGCGTGTCGCGCATCCCAGCGGTCACCCTCGGGTTCCTGGCCGCGGTCGCCGTCGCCATCGCGGGCGGGTTTCTCACCAACGCCTCCTTCCTTGCTCCGGTCTTCGCCGTCGTCGTCGGCCTCATCCTGCGGGCTTGGTTCAGGACCGAGGAGGGCAGGGCGAAGGTGATCGACCTCGTCGATGCCTTCGTGGTCGGCGCCAAATACGCCATCGGCGTCGGGGCCGCGGCCGCCACGGTCGGCATCATCGTGGGCATCGTCACGCTCACAGGTGTCGGGTTCAAGATCTCCTTCATCGTCACGTCCTTCGCGGCGCAGCTCGCCCAGACCTTCGGGGAGATCCTGCCGGTCGGGCTCGCGGACGTGAAAGGCATGACCCTGTTCTTCACGCTCCTGATGACGGCCCTCGTCTGCGTGCTGCTGGGCTGCGGTGTGCCGACCACCGCGAACTACATCATCATGGTCACGGTGGCGGCGCCGGCCCTCGGGCTTCTCGGTGTCGCTCCCATCGTGGCCCATTTCTTCGTGTTCTATTACGGGGTGCTCGCGGACATCACGCCGCCGGTTGCGCTCGCGGCCTATGCGGGCGCCAGCATGGCGGGGGCCGATCCGTTCAAGACCGGCAACACGGCCTTTCGCCTCGGCCTCGGCAAGGCGCTCGTGCCCTTCGTGTTCGTCTATGGGCCGGCCATGCTGATCGTGACCCCGCAATTCACCTGGCCCGACTTCCTGATGACGGTGTTCGGCTGCGCGGCCGGCATCGTGCTCCTGTCCATGGCCTTCGCGGGCTATGCTCTCGCGCCCCTGCGCGGCTGGGAACGCTGGCTCGTCGGCCTTGCCTCCCTACCGACCATCGCGCCGGGCCTCACCAGCACGCTCATCGGCCTGGCCGCCGCAAGCCCGGTGCTCATCCTCCAGGTGGTGCGAGCCCGCCGCCAGGCTGCCCTGCCTGCCGCGCCGGCTTAACGAGAGCGCTCACGCTTCCCGGCGCATAGGTGAGCCGCGCCCGGCGCGGCCCTCGCAGCTTGGCCATAGGCAGCCAATCACCTATACGAAAGTAGGGGTCGATGGCCCTTGCCCAAGGCCGGGCCTGTCTCTGTTGCGTTGCAACAAAAGTCTTGACCGCGACCCGGGTCGAGCGCATATGAGAATGAACGTTCATTCTCATCGGGATCCATGGACCAGTCCCTTCGCGTACACCCCGCCGACGACGCCCCCGACCAGGGTCAGGACGGCGTCCAGGACCGCCACGGCCGTATCCTCGATGCGGCCGAGCATTGCTTCGTGCGCTCCGGCTTCCACCGCACCACCATGCAGGACGTGGCGGCCGAGGCCGGGATGAGCCCGGGGAACCTCTACCGCTATTTCCGGTCGAAGGAGGCGATTGCCGCCGGTCTCGCCGAGCGCGACCGTGCGCGGGTGATGGCCGATTTCGGAACGCTTGAGGATACGGACGACTTCCTGGCGAGCTTCTCGGCGCTGGCCCGCAAGCATTTCGAGGACGAGCCGCGCGAGCGCGCCGTGCTGTGCCTGGAAATCTGGGCCGAGGCCACCCGCAATCCGGCCTTCGCCTCCGTCACCGAGAACTTCGAGTGCGACGTGATCGGCCGCATGCGCACCTTGTTCGCGAAGGCCCAGCAGCGCGGCGACATCGCGCCGAACGTGGACGTGGGGGCCCTTGCGGTCATGCTGTCGGCGCTGGCCGACGGCCTTTTCGTGCGCCGCGCCATCGCGCCGTCCTTCGATCCGGCCCGCGAGGTCGCCAACGTCATGGCGGTCGTGAAGGCCGCCTTCGCCGGCCATATCCACTTCCCCTCCGGGCCTACCAAGGAGACCACACCGTGACGCGTCTTCTCTCTGTCATTCTCGGCGCGTCCGGGCTCGCTCTCCTCGCCTCGGGCGCCCTCGCCCAGCCGGCTCCCACGCCCTCGCTCGCCCCGGCCGTGACCGTCACGCGCGCGGTCGAGCGCGAGGTGGTCGAGCGCGCCATCGTGACCGGCACCCTGGTGCCTCGCGAGGAGGTGCTCGTCGCGCCTGAGATCGAGGGCCTGCGCATCATGGAGGTCCTGGTCGAGGAGGGCGATGAGGTGAAGCAGGGCCAGGTGCTGGCGCGCCTCTCCCGCGATCTACTGGAGACCACGCTCGCCCAGAACGTGGCGACGCTCGCCCGCGCGGATGCGGGGATCGCCCAATCCCGCAGCCAGATCGTGCAGGCGGAGGCCGCCCAGGTCGAGGCCGCCCAGGCCCTGGAGCGCACCCGCCAGCTCCTGCGCGGCGGCAACACCACCGAAGTGCAGCTCGAGCAGCGCGTCGCAGCAGCCCGCGCCGCGGAGGGTCGCTTGGCGGCGGCCCGCGACGGTTTGCGCATGGCCGAGGCGGAGAAGCGCTCGGCGGAAGCCCAGCGCCAAGAAGTCGAGGTCCGGCTCGGCCGCACTGAGATCAAGGCCCCGCAGGCCGGCATCATCAGCCGCAAGACCGCCCGTCTCGGGGCCACCGCGACGGCCGTCGGCGATCCGCTGTTCCGCATCATCGCGCGGGGCGAGATCGAACTGGAAGGCGAGGTGACGGAGACGCAGATCGTGCGCATCCGCGAGGGCGCGGTCGCCGCCGTCACGCTCGACCGGGGCGAGACCATCGAAGGCCGCGTCCGCAACGTGTTCCCGGAGGTCGACCGAGCGACGCGTCTTGGCCGCGTTCGCATCGCGCTCGGCCGCAACCCGTCCCTGCGCATCGGCGCCTTCGCCCGGGGCAATGTGGAGCTCGCCCGCCGCAGCGGCGTCGCGGTTCCGGTCTCGTCCGTGATCTACGGCACCGAGGGCGCCACCGTTCAGGTGGTCGCGAATGACCGCGTCCAGTCGCGCCGGGTTCGCACGGGTCTCTCGGCGGACAGCGTCGTGGAGATTCAGGACGGTGTGGCTGTGGGTGAACTCGTGGTCACCAAGGCCGGCAGCTTCCTTCGCGACGGGGATGCGGTGCGGCCCGTGGTGGCCGAGACGGCCCAGGCGACGCGCTGATGCGGCGCCGGGCGCACATCGATACGAAACTGAGCCCCGCGGCCTGCCCGGTCGCGGAGCGCAACGACATGAGGATGAGCTCCTCGATCGGAATGATCGGTGGGGCCGGGGGTCGACGCCGATGCAACTGAACATTTCAGCCTGGGCGATCCGGAAGCCCATCCCGTCCATCGTGCTCTTCATCGTGCTCATGATCCTGGGGCTCTTCAGCTTCCAGAACATGTCGATCACGCGCTTTCCCAACATCGACATTCCGATCATCTCGGTCACGGTCACGCAGGCCGGCGCCGCGCCGTCCGAGCTGCAGAACCAGGTGACCAAGCGGGTCGAGGATGCGGTCGCAGGCGTCAACGGCGTCAAGCACATCATCTCGACGATCGCCGAGGGCATTTCGACGACCACGATCGAGTTCCGGCTGGAGGTGAATTCCGACCGGGCCGTGAACGACGTGAAGGACGCGATCGCCAAGATCCGCGCGGACCTGCCGCGCACCATCGACGAGCCGATCACCCAGCGTGTCGAGATCGCGGGCCTGCCGATCGTCACCTATGCGGCCTCGGCACCCGCCATGACCCCGGAGGAGCTCTCCTGGTTCGTGGACGACGTGGTGGCGCGTCAGCTCCAGAGCGTCAACGGCGTCGGCGGCGTGCAGCGGGTCGGCGGCGTGGATCGCGAGATTCGCGTCACGCTCAATGTGGACCGCCTGCTGGCGCTTGGCATCACGGCCGCGGATGTGAACCGCCAGCTGCGCCTCACGAGCGTGGACCTCGCGGGCGGCCGCGGTGAGATCGGCGGCCAGGAGCAGTCGATCCGCACGCTCGGCAGCGCGCAGACGCTGGAGACGCTCGCCGCCACCAACATCGTGCTCACGGGCGGGCGGCGCGTGCGCCTCGACGATCTCGCCACCGTCACGGATACGGCGGCCGAGCCCCGCACCTTCGCCCGCTTCAACGGCGAGCCCGTGGTGGCCTTTTCGATCTCGCGCTCCAAGGGCGCGAGCGACGCCACCGTCGGCGCTGCCGTGGCCAAGAAGGTCGCGGATCTCGGCCGGGCCCATCCGGGCGTGCGCTTCGACGTGATCGACGATTCCGTCACCTACACGGTCGGCAACTACGAATCCGCCATGAAGACCCTCATCGAGGGCGCGGTCCTCGCGGTCATCGTGGTGTTCATCTTCCTGAAGGACTGGCGGGCGACGCTCATCGCCTCCATCGCGCTGCCGCTCTCGGTTATTCCGACTTTCTGGGCCATGAGCGCGCTCGGCTTCTCGCTCAACCTCGTGAGCCTTCTCGCCATCACGCTCGTCACGGGCATTCTGGTCGATGACGCGATCGTGGAGATCGAGAACATCGTGCGCCACATGCGCATGGGCAAGTCGCCCTACCGGGCGGCTCTCGAAGCGGCGGACGAGATCGGGCTCGCGGTCATCGCGATCACCTTCACCATCGTCGCCGTGTTCGCACCGGTCAGCTTCATGGGCGGCATCGCGGGCCAGTACTTCCGGCAGTTCGGTCTCACGGTCGCGGTGGCGGTGCTCATCTCACTCCTTGTGGCGCGTCTCATCACGCCCATGATGGCCGCCTATTTCATGCGGCCCCACAAGCATGTGGAGGAGCGGGACGGGTTCATCATGCGCGGCTACACGCGGGTGGTGGGCTGGTCCGTGCGACACAAATTCGTGACCTTCTTCCTCGGCCTCGTGTTCTTCGCGGGCTCGATCTACTCCACCAACCTGCTTCCGTCGGGCTTCCTGCCCGAGGAGGACGTGTCGCGATCGCTCTTCGTCCTGGAATTGCCGCCGGGCTCACGCCTCGACGACACGAAGGGGCTCACCGACCGGCTGACGGCGGAACTGCGCCAGATGCCGGAGATCCGCTCCGTCTTCGTGAACGGCGGCACGCAGCTGCCGGGCAAGAAGGAGGTGCGGCTCGCGACCTTCACCGTGAACTATGTGCCCAAGGAGGAGCGTACCCTTCGCCAGCGGCAGATCCAGACGCGCATCGTGGACCTCGTGAAGGAGATCCCCGACGTGCGCTTCTTCGCGCTGAACGAGAATGGCCAGCGCGGCCTCTCGCTCATCGTCACGGGCCCGGATCAGAACGTGGTGATCGAGACCGCCGCGAAGCTCCAGCGCGAGATGAACACCATCTCGACGCTTGAGAGCGTGACCTCGACGGCGCCGCTGAACCGGCCCGAGATCCGCATCATTCCCAAGCCCGCGCTCGCCGCCGAGCTTGGCGTCTCGACGGATGTGATCGCCGAGACCGTGCGGGTCGGCACCATCGGCGATGTGGGCGCCAACCTCGCCAAGTTCGACGCGGGCGACCGGCAGGTGCCGATCCGGGTCCAGCTGCCCGAGAGCGTGCGCAGCGACCGGGCGGTGCTCGATGTCCTGAAGGTTCCCGCGAAGGGCGGCGCGGCCGTGCCCCTGTCGGCGGTCGCCGATATCGAACTGGCGCAGGGACCGACCGCGATCGACCGCTATGACCGCACCCTGCGGGTGGCCCTGGAGGGCGACCTGCGCGGCACCGACGCGCTCGGCGCCGTGATGGAGGAGATCCGTGCGCTCCCGACGGCCCGCAACCTGCCGCCGGGCGTGGAGCTCAAGGAGACCGGCGACGCGGAGGTCATGGTGGAGGTGTTCACCTCCTTCGGCCAGGCCATGGGCGCGGGCATCATGATGGTGCTCGGCGTGCTCATCCTGCTCTTCGCCAACTTCCTGCAGCCCTTCACGATCCTGCTCTCGCTGCCGCTCTCCATCGGCGGCGCGATCCTGGCCCTGGTGCTCACCCAGAAGGCCATCAGCCTGCCGGTGGTGATCGGCTTCCTGATGCTCATGGGCATCGTGACGAAGAACGCGATCATGCTCGTGGACTTCGCCGTCGAGGAGGTCGCCAAGGGCGTGAACCGGGTCGACGCCATCATCGATGCGGGCCGCAAGCGCGCCCGTCCCATCGTGATGACCACGATCGCGATGGCGGCCGGCATGCTGCCCTCCGCGCTCGCGCTCGGTGCCGGCGGCGAGTTCCGCGCGCCGATGGCGATCGCGGTGATCGGCGGCCTCATCGTCTCGACCCTGCTGTCGCTGATCTTCGTGCCGGCCTTCTTCATCCTGATGGACGATCTGTCCCGGTTCTTCTCCTGGGCCTTCGGCCGTTTCGTCGGCCCGCGGGACGAGCCCGGCCTCGACCTCGACGAGGCTCTCGTCACGGGCCGCCTCGGCAACGACGTGAAGGCCTATCCGCAGGAGCCGATGAAGATCGCGGCGGAGTAAGCCGGATCGCCGGATGCTGGAGACGGGGAGAGGGTCGCCTCTCCCCGTTTTCGTTGAGGCGCGCTACAAGACCTCCATGGCCTCGAAATCCGACCTTCTCCGCGCCTATGCCCGCCTCGCCCCCGTGATCCCGGTGGTCACGATCGACGACGCGAGGCGCAGCATCGATCTTGCCCAGGCCCTCGTCGCCGGCGGCCTGCCCGTGGTCGAGGTGACGCTGCGCACCCCTGCGGCTCTCGATGCCATCGCGGCGATCGCCAAGGCGGTGCCGGACGCGGTGGTGGCGGCCGGCACCGTGGTGAGCCCAAGCCAGATCGCCGAGGCGGCCGATGCGGGCGCAAAGCTCATCGTGACGCCCGGCACCCCGCGCCGCCTCGCCGAGGCCCTTGCGGAGGCGCCCCTGCCTGTGATGCCGGGCTGCGCCACCGCTTCGGAGGCCATGGCGCTCATGGAGCTCGGCTTCGAGGTGCTGAAGTTCTTTCCCGCAGCCGCCTCGGGCGGGGCCGCTTGGCTCAAGGGCCTCGCCGGTCCGCTGCCGGCCCTGAGCTTCTGCCCAACGGGCGGAATCGACTTGGCGAGCGCGCCCACCTATCTGGCGCTGCCCAACGTGGTCTGCGTCGGCGGCACCTGGGTGGCGCCGACCGCCGCCATCCGCGACGGCGATTTCGCCGGGATCACGCGGCTCGCCCGGGAGGCTGCTGCCCTGCGAGCCTGATTCGGTGAACCAAACCGCCTTGCCTCCGTTGTGCCCACGCCAAGCTGTGGACCCGTGAGGAGGCCTGCCATGATCGACTCGAAGAAACTGCTCGACGCCCTGATCGGCGCCGCGGCCCAGATCGGCCAACCGGCCGGTCAGCAGCCGTCAGGCCAGCCATCGGCCGGGCAGCCGGGGCAGGGCGCGCCGATGGTGCCGGGCGCCTCTGGCAGCCCCGTCGACCTGCCGCCGCAGGTGAACAAGGTCGTGCAGTCCGTGACCGGCCAAACCCCCGATCAACTCATGGAGAAGGCTCGCGGGATGCTGGCCCAGAACCCTGGGCTCGTGCAGGCCGCGGCGGTCGGCCTTGCCGGGCTGATCTTCGGGCGCAGCAAAAGGACGAAGCGGGCCATGCCGGGTGGCTTGGCGCGCCTCGGCGGCCTCGCGGTGATCGGAGGGCTCGCCTACAAGGCCTACCAGAACAGCAGGGCCGGCAAGCCGCTTGTGGACGTGAAGCCGGTCGCCAGCCCGGCGGGAGCAGGCGGCACCGGCCAGCCGTCTGGAGCGGCGCAGGGCGGCATGGGCAGCCAGGTATCGGGAATGGCCCAGGGCGGGGCTGCCGCGCCGATGCCGGCGCTGGGCATGGCCGATGCGCCAGCAGGAGCAGGCGGCGGCGGCGACGACACGTTCCGGGCGCTCTCCGTGCCCGAGGGCTCGAAATTCCATCCGGTCTCGCAGACCGAGGACGATGCGCTTCTCTATCTGCGCACCATGGTGGCCGCCGCCTCCGCGGACGGCCAGGTGGATGCGGCGGAACGCGGCCGGATCCTGCAGGGCCTCAACGAGGCCGGCATCGATCCGGAGGCGACCCGTTGGCTCGAGCGCGAACTGGGCGCTCCGGCCGATGTGGAGGAGCTCGCCGCCGGCGTCACCTCGCAGGAAAAGGCCGCGCAGGTCTACGCGGCGGCACGGATCGCCATCGATCCCGACACCATCCAGGAGCGCGAGTTCCTGCGCCAGCTCGCCGAAGCCCTCGATCTCGATCAGGCGCTCCGGGCTCAGATCGACGAGACCGCGGCGGGCCTCTCAGCCTGACAGTCGGGCAGCCGAATCAGAGCGGTCCCGACCGCTCCAGCGGGCGGATCGTCTCGTAGGTGACGAGGGTCTCGCGGCCGCCGTCGTCATAGCGGCGGCCGATCACGAAGCCGAGGTCGGGGGCGTAGAGGTCCGCGTGCTGCGAGACCAGGCGCCCGTCCGGGGCGAGGATACGGTTGCGCACCACGATCACCTCGTAGGTGCAGCCGCCGATCCGCAGGCTCTCGCGCCCAGGTACCGTGATCTCGACCGAGGTCGGCCGTCCGGCCTTGCCGGGCTCCGTCGACACGTAGACGAGAGCCCGCTTGGCGCCCACGTCCAGCGGAAAGACCTGGCGCAGATCCGTGAGCGGCACGGTAATGGCCTGTGCGTCGGAGCTGATCCGGCTCACCGCGATGAGACCGCGAAAATAGAGCACGTCCTGCCGCCGGCCGCCGGAATAGACATTCGCCGCATGGGTGAAGAGATCGGAAGCAGGCCGCACCTCGGTTCGGGTGCCTTGCCGCTCCAGCATGAAGCCCGTTCGGGCCGTGGCGGCGTTGGGGCAAGCCTGCGCGAAGGCGATGCCGGTCGAGGCCATGGCAATCACGGCGGCGAAGAGCGGCAGCATCAAGGACAGGCGGCGCATGGAGCCTCCGAGCTTGTCCAGGTCTCGACGTGAACCTTGGCCGTATAGAGTTACCTCATCCGGCGTCTGCTTTCAATCAGCCGTGGGCTTCCGGTGCCGCGCGGCAACCAGGGGTCAGGCGGCCCGGCGCTTGTCGAGGAAGGCTCCCATGCGCTCCAGCGCCCGCGCGATGTTCTCCGCCGAATTGGCGTAGGAGAGGCGGATGTAGCCCTCCCCGTGCACCCCGAAGTCCGGCCCGCCGATGGTGGCGACCCCGGCATCCTCGAGAAGCGCGGAGGCGAGGGCCTTCGCCTTCCAGCCGGTGCCCGTGATGTTCGGGAAAGCGTAGAACGCGCCCTTCGGCGTGATGCAGGAGACGCCCGGCAGGCGGTTGAGCCCGTCGACCACGAGACGCCGCCGGCGGTCGAATTCCTCGACCATGGCACGGGCCGCGTCCTGCTGGCCGTTGAGGGCCGCGACGCCCGCCCATTGGGTGGCGGCGTTCACGCAGGAATGGGAGTTCACGGCGAGCTTGCGAGCCGCATCGTAGAGGGGTTTTGGCCAGACCGACCAGCCGAGCCGCCAACCCGTCATGGCATAGGTCTTGGACGCGCCGTCGAGGTAGATCAGGCGGTCGCGCAGCTCGGGGTATTGCAGCAGCGAGACATGGGCCTCCCCGTCATAGGTCATGGTGCCGTAGATCTCGTCGGACATAACCGCGACGTTCGGGTATCGGGCGAGTCCCGCGACGAGCGCGTCGATCTCGCGCTTTGGCGTCACGCCGCCGGTGGGATTGGCCGGGGAGTTCACGATGAGGAGGCGCGTGCGCTCCGTGATGAGGCCCAGCGTCTCCTCCGCCGAGAAGGCGAAGCCGTTCTCCTCGCGGATCGGCACCGGCACCGGCGTCGCGCCGGTGAACTCGATCATGGAGCGGTAGATGGGAAAGCCCGGATCCGGATAGAGGATCTCCGCGCCCGGCTCCCCGAACATGAGGATCGCCATGAACATGGTGACCTTGCCGCCCGGCACGATCATCACGCTCTCGGGGCTCACCTCGGTGTTGAAGCGCCGGTGAAGATCGCCGGCCACCGCCTCGCGCAGGGGCAGGATGCCGGTGGCGGGCGTATAGCCGTGGTGCCCGTCCCGGAGCGCCTGGATTCCCGCCTCGACGATATGCGGGGGCGTCGGAAAATCGGGCTGCCCGATGCCGAGATTGATCACGTCCCGGCCCTGCCGCATGAGCTCGGTGGCGCGGGCGAGCACCGCGAAGGCGTTCTCCTCGCCGATACGGGAGAAGGCGGGAACGATGGGAAGCATGGGCAATCCTCAAGTTTTCTGCATTGAGGCGAAGGGCAGAGGCTAAGTCAAACGCCGCGTCCAGCGCCGCCGCCCGAGCCATGCGTCGCAGGCGGGAAGCCAAGCAAAGGGCGAGGGCCGAGCCGGGCCGTCTCCGGTCGCCGATGCGCGAGCCATGCGTCGCAGGCAGGAACGGTCCGGCGACGGGCATGGTTGATTTCCGGCTTGCAGCCGGGTCACATCAGGTACAAAGGGCCGGCTCGATTTGGCACGAAGAGCCCCCAGGAGGATGTAGGAATGGCCGAAAGGCAGCGGATTAGCCCCGATCAGCTTCGCTCCCGTCTGTGGTTCGACAACCCGGACAATCCGGGGATGACTGCGCTCTACCTTGAGCGCTATCTGAATTTCGGCCTCACCCAAGCCGAGCTGACCTCCAAGCGGCCCCTCATCGGCATCGCCCAGACGGGCTCCGATCTCTCCCCCTGCAACCGCCACCATCTCGATCTCGCGAAGCGCGTGCGGGACGGGATCACAGCTGCGGGCGGCGTCGCCTTCGAGTTCCCGTGCCACCCGATCCAGGAGACCGGCAAGCGCCCCACCGCCTGTCTCGACCGGAATCTCTCCTATCTGTCGCTCGTGGAGGTGCTCTACGGCTACCCGCTCGACGGCGTGGTGCTGCTGACGGGCTGCGACAAGACGATGCCGGCCTGCCTCATGGCGGCCGCGACCGTGAACATTCCGGCGATCTCGCTGAATGTCGGCCCCATGCTCAACGGATGGCATCAGGGCGAGCGCACGGGCTCCGGCACCATCGTCTGGAAGGCCCGCGAGCGTCACGCCGCCGGCGACATCGACTACCAGCAGTTCATGGACATCGTGGGCTCCTCGGCGCCCTCCGTCGGCCATTGCAACACCATGGGCACCGCCTCGACCATGAACGCGCTCGCCGAGGCGCTCGGCATGGCCCTCCCGGGCTCGGCGGCGATCCCGGCGCCCTATCGGGAGCGCGGGCAGGCCGCCTACGAGACGGGCCGGCGCATCGTCGACATGGTGTGGGAGGACCTGAAGCCCTCCGACATCATGACCCGCGAGGCCTTCGAAAACGTGATCGTGGCGAACGCGGCGATCGGCGGCTCCACCAACGCGCCGATCCACATCAATGCCATCGCGAAGCATATCGGCGTCGATCTCACCTGTGACGACTGGGAGCGGATCGGCTTCGAGATCCCGCTCCTCGTCAACATGCAGCCCGCGGGCGAATATCTCGGCGAGGAATACTTCCGCGCCGGCGGCCTGCCGGCGGTGATGGCCGAGCTCATCGGCGCGGGCAAGATCCACGAGAACGCGATCACCTGCACGGGCAAGACCGTCGCCGAGGATTGCAGCGGCAAGCACACCTGGGACCGGGACGTGATCCGCTCCTACGACAACCCGCTGCGGGAGAAGGCGGGCTTCCTGAACCTGAAGGGCACGCTCTTCGATTCCGCGATCATGAAGACGAGCGTCATCAGCCCGGAATTCCAGGAGCGCTACCTCAACAACCCGGACGACCCGAACGCCTTCGAAGGCCGCGTCGTGGTGTTCGACGGACCGGAGGATTACCACCACCGGATCGACGATCCCGCGCTGGACATCGATGAGCACACGATTCTCATCATGCGCGGCGCTGGCCCCATCGGCTATCCGGGCGCCGCCGAGGTGGTGAACATGCAGCCGCCCGGGTCGCTCATCCGGCGCGGCGTGTTCTCGCTGCCCTGCGTCGGCGACGGGCGCCAGTCCGGCACGTCGGGAACTCCGTCGATCCTCAATGCCTCGCCCGAGGCTGCGGCTGGCGGCGGGCTTGCGCTCCTCCAGACGGGCGACCGCATCCGCATCGACCTCAACAAGCGCTCCGCCGATATCCTGCTCTCCCCAGATGAGATTGCCCGCCGGCGCGCCGATCTCGAGGCTCGCGGCGGTTATGCCTATCCGGCGAGCCAGACCCCCTGGCAGGAGATCCAGCGCTCCATGGTGGATCAGCTCTCCGAGGGCATGACCCTGAAGCCCGCGGTGAAGTACCAGCGCGTGGCACAGACCTTCGGGGTGCCGCGGGATAATCACTAACCGCAGAAATGCCTCTCCCCGCTTGCGGGGAGAGGACCGCCGCGGGCGAACAATATCGACGAGGGGAGAGCCGCGATGAGCGTGGGTGACGACTTCCGCCGCCTTCACGAGAGCGGCTGTTTCGTCATCCCCAATCCGTGGGACATCGGCACGGCGCGGTACCTGAAGCATCTCGGGTTCCGGGCGCTTGCGACGACCAGCTCGGGTTTTGCCTTCACCCGCGGTCTGCCGGACACGGATTGGGCGGTGCCGCGGGATGCGATGCTGGCGCATATCGCGGAGATCGTGGCCGCGACGGACCTGCCCGTGAACGCTGATTTCGAGTCAGGCTATGCGCACGAGCCGGAGGGCGTCGCAGCAAGCGTGCGGCTTTGCGTCGGCACCGGGGTCGCCGGGCTCTCCATCGAGGACGCAACGGGCGATCGCGCGAAGCCCCTCTACGATCTGTCCCTTGCCGTCGAGCGCATCCGCGCCGCCAGGGATGCAATCGATGCGAGCGGGTCCGATGTGGTCCTGACCGCACGCGCCGAGTGCTACCTCGTCCGTCACCCCGATCCCCTGGCCGAGTCGATCCGCCGCCTTGAGGCCTATGCGGAGGCCGGCGCGGACGTACTCTATACGCCGGGCCCGCGCAGCCGCGAGGAGATCCGCGCGATCGTCGATGCGGTGGCGCCAAAACCCGTCAACATCCTCATGGCCTCGGCCACGGGGCTCACGCTCCAGGATCTTGCAGAACTGGGTGTGCGGCGCGTCAGCGTGGGCTCGGCTCTGGCGCGGGCCGCCTGGGGCGGCTTCATGCGCGCCGCCGAGGAGATTGCGCATGAGGGGCGGTTCGACGCCTTTGGCGCCAACCGATCCTTCGACGAGATCAACACCTTCTTCCGCAACGACCTTCGCGACCGATCATAGACGCATCAGCCAAAGGGGATCCACATGGCAGGCCGCCTTCAAGGCAAGACCGCTCTCGTCACCGCCGCGGGCCAGGGCATCGGTCGCGCCATCGCGGAGGCCTTCCTGCGGGAGGGTGCGCGGGTCTGGGCGACGGATCTCGATGTCGCAAAGCTCGACGGCCTTGAGGGAGCCGAGCGCCGTCGCCTCGACGTGCTGTCGAACGATGCGGTCGGAGCGCTCGCGGCCGAGACCGGGCCCGTGGACATCCTCGTCAACGCAGCCGGTTTCGTGCATCACGGAACGGTGCTCGATTGCTCGGACCGGGATTGGGACTTTTCCTTCGATCTCAATGTGAAGTCGATGCATCGCACGATCCGCGCCTTCGTCCCCGGGATGCTGGAACGAGGTGGCGGATCGATCGTCAATATCGCGTCCGGCGCCAGCTCGGTGCGCGGGATCCCGAACCGCTACGCGTACGGCGCCACCAAGGCGGCGGTGATCGGGCTGACCAAGGCCGTCGCTGCGGATTTCATCAAGCGGGGCGTGCGAGCCAACGCGATCTGCCCGGGCACGATCCAGTCGCCCTCCCTCGATGAGCGCATCGCCGCGCAGGCGCAGGCTTCGGGCCAGGGGGTCGAAGCGGTGCGCCAAGCCTTCGTCGACCGTCAGCCCATGGGTCGCCTCGGCACCGCCGAGGAGGTGGCCATGCTCGCCGTGTATCTCGCCTCCGACGAGGCGAGCTACACGACGGGCCAGATCCACCTCGTCGACGGCGGATTCGCGCTCTGACTCTCGCCGAGGAGGAGCCGCGTCCGGCCCAAGGCTCAGCGCTCCGACATTCTTGGCCAGCCTTGCGGGAGGCGTGACGACTTCAGGCGGCGGCTCCGCGCCAGGGCGTCTCGGGCACCGGCGTGAGGGGGCCCTTGCCGGCGAACCACGAAGCGAGGTTATCCACCACGAGCTGGCCCATGGCGTTGCGTGTGTGGACGGAGGCCGAGGCCACGTGGGGCAGGAGCACCACATGGTCCATGGCGATGAGCTCCGCCGGCACCCGCGGCTCATCCTCGAACACGTCGAGGCCGGCAGCCAGGATGGTGCGGTTCTGCAGGGCCTCGATGAGCGCGCGCTCATCCACCACGCTGCCGCGGGCGACGTTGATCAGGATGCCATCGGGCCCCAGGGCCCGCAGCACCTCCGCGTTGATGAGATGCCGCGTCTCGGCGCCGCCGGGAGTGATGGCGATGAGCACGTCGCAAGCCTCCGCGAGGCTCGTCACGGTCGGGTGGTAGGCATAGGCTACGCCCTCCTGCCGGGAGCGCCCGTGATACATCACCTCGACCCCGAAGGCCTCGACGCGCTTCGCGATGGCTTTGCCGATGCGTCCGAGGCCGATGATGCCAACCTTGCGGCCGCGCAGGGTGGTGGTGAGCGGGTAGGGGCGCTCCAGCCAGCGGCCCTCGCGCAGATAGCGGTCCGCCTGCGGGATGTGGCGGATGGTGGCGAGGAGGAGGCCGAGGGTCAGGTCCGCCACCTCGTCGTTCAGAACGTCGGGGGTATTCGTCACGGTGATGCCGCGCCGTCCCGCTTCCTCGGCATCGATATTGTCGTAGCCGACGCCGAAGCCCGAGACGAGTTCCAGCCCAGGCAACTGGTCGAAGACGGCGGCGGCGATGCGTCCCGCGGCGGGGCTTGCCGCAAGGCCCCTGATCCGGGGACCAACCTCACGCAGGAAGGCGTCCCGGTCGGGCGCGTCCCAGAGCCGATGCAGGGTGAACTGCGCCTCCAGCCGCTCGATCACGTAGGGCATCATCGGCGCCATCATCAGCACATCGGCCTTGGCCATCCTGTCGTTCCTCCGTCGGGTTATGGGTGCGTCTGTCATAGTCGAGCCTGAGCCGGCCCGCCACGGCTCCGATAGGCGGATCAGCCCGGTGCGCAGCGGCTCGAGCCACCCTTGCGCAGAGCAATGTGAATGGCCTCCGCCTCGCGGCGCAGCGCATCCTTCACATCGCTCGGGAGCGCCAGCCAGTGGCAGCCGCGCAGGGCTGCCTCGAGCGCATAAAGAGCATTCAGGTTCACCCGCCGCGGCATCTGGAACTTGAGCCGGCGGTAGACCTCGACGGAGCCGAGCCGCCTCAAATCCCCGAGAGTGCCAATCCCTGCCTCGTCAAGCCAATCTTGCGTGACGGGGCCGATCCCGGGAAGCGTGCCGACCGGTGCGTCGTCCATCGTGGTGCGTCCCCTAGAGAACCGACTTCGGCTCCACCTGTCGCACGCGCTCGCGGTAGAGGAGGTACAGCCCCGAGGCGATGACGATGCCGGTCCCGATGAGCGTCCAGGTGTCCGGCCAGTCGCCGAACAGGATGTAGCCGAGCGCCAGCATCCAGACGATCTGCGTGTAGATGAACGGTGAAAGGATCGGGGCCGGGGCCCGCGCATGGGCGAGGATGAGGAGCCAATGCCCCACGGCCCCGAAGGCGCCGACGGCCACGAGGAGCGCCCAGACGAGCGGCGAGGAGGGCGTCGTCCAAACGAAGGGGAGGACGGGCGTCATGAGGGCAAGGCCCGCAAGGCCGGAATAGACCATCGTGGTCTGCGAGCTGTCATGGGACGCCAGGATGCGCGTGATGATCGCGTAGAACGCGTAGGCGCCGGTCCCGAGCACGGAGAGAAGGGCGGCGGGATGCGTGGTGCCGGTGCCGGGCCGCGTGATCACCAGGACGCCCACAAACCCGACCGCGATGGCGGCGAGCCGGCGCGGCCCCACCCGCTCGCCGAGGATGGGACCTGCAAGGAGCGCCACGAGCAGGGGCGTCGCAAAGATGATCGACATCGTCTCGGCAAGCTGGAGATATTGCAGCGCCAGGAAGTTCAGGGCCGTCGAAGCGAAGAGCAGGACCGACCGGACGATCTGCAACTGGAGCCGCTTCGTGCGCAGCACGCCCGGTCGCGTCACCGGGTTGATGAAGGCGGAGACCAGCACCACGCTCGCCATGTAGCGCCACCAGACGGTGAGCAGCGGATCGAGCTCCCGGTTCAGCCACTTGGCCGTGGCGTCGAGGCACGAGAAGCACACGAGCGCCGCGCACATGAGCCCGATGCCCACGAGGCGGCTGCGGCGCTCGGCCTGATGGGCGACAGACAAGCTCGGCGGCGGAGAAGCATCCATGAGGAACGCTAGCCCGCGCAGGGCGCCCTGGCGACCGCCCTCGGCGCAGGACCCGGTTGCGCTCCGCACAGGGATCTTCGCCGCCGGAAAGCTGTTGCGGCCGCACCATCGAAGGCGGTATGGACGTTGCGGGGTTGTGGCGAACACCCCTTCAGGCGCGCGCCCAAGTTTCGCAGCGATCCCCTATGAGGTCGTCATGAGCGCGCCTTTCCTCCTCGAGCCTGCCTCTGTCTTCGCCTCGCTTCATGGTCCAAATCCGCCGATTCTGCTCGACGTGCGGCGCCGCGCTCTCGTGGACGAGAGCGGCTACCTTCTTCCCGCATCGCGCCTGGCCGATCACGGCGACGGGCCGGCTCTCGCCTCACGGCTCGACCCGGCTCGCCCGGTGGTCGTCTCCTGTGCCCACGGCCACGGCCGCAGCCAGCGGGTCGTGGCGCATCTGCGCTCCGAGGGCTTTGCGGCCTCGGTGCTGGCCGGCGGTTACGAGGGCTGGGTCGCGGCGGACCTTCCGAGGGTGCGGCGCGCGGTCGGTCCCGTCACGCTCGGCGAGCGACCCACATTCTGGGTCACCCGGCGCCGCCCGAAAGTCGATCGGGTCGCCTGCCCCTGGCTCGTCTCCCGCTTTCTCGATCCCGAGGCGCGGTTCCTGTTCGTGGAGCCAGACCAGGTTCTCGCCGTGGCGGCTGACGAGGGCGCCATCGCCTTCGACCTCCCCGGAGCGCCCTTCGAGCATGACGACGAGCTTTGCACCTTCGACACCCTGCTCGGCGCCTTCGGCCTTGATCGCGATCCCCATCTCCAGGCCCTGGCGTGCATCGTGCGGGGCGCCGATACGGACCGCCTCGATCTCGCTCCGGAGGCGGCGGGCCTCCTTGCCCTGTCCCTCGGCTTCTCGGCGCGTTACGAGGATGACGACCAGGCAGTCCTGCGGGCGGGGTTCGGCCTTTACGATGCTCTTTTCACCTGGGTCAGGGAAGCGAGGGGCGAGCGGCACCATTGGCCTCGCGCCGCCGCGGTCGCAGCGAGCGGACGGGGGTTCTGATGACGGATCCGGCTTCCACTGAAACGGGGGGCGCATCGGCGCAGCCTGTCTCGCTTGGCGAGGCCACGCGCCTGTGGGCCAAGGTCGGGTGTCTCTCGTTCGGGGGCGCCGCCGGCCAGATCGCCATGCTGCACCGCCTCGTGGTGGACGAGCGGCGCTGGCTGGACGAGCGCAGCTTTCTCAACGCGCTCAATTTCTGCACCCTTCTTCCAGGTCCCGAGGCGCAACAGCTCGCCACCTATATGGGCTGGCGCCTTCATGGCGTCGTCGGCGGTCTCATCGCGGGCGCGCTCTTCGTGGTGCCTGGAGCCCTCGTCATGTTCGCCCTGGCGCTCCTCTACGGCTACGGCCAGGGGCTCGCGGTGGTGGAGGGGCTCTTCCTCGGGATCAAGGCTGCGGTGCTCGCCATCGTGGCCGAAGCCCTGCACCGCATCGGCAAGAGGGCTCTCAAGAGCCGTACGCTCGTCGCGATGGCGGTCGCGAGCTTCGTCGCCATCGTGGTCCTCGACGTCCCGTTCCCGGCTGTCGTCGGCGTCGCGGCTTTGATCGGCGCCCTGGCGAGCCGGGCGGCGCCCGCCGCCTTCGGCATCGCCGAGCGACCGCCGGCGCCGGCCGGTGCCCAGCCCGGTGCCGCTGGGGCGCTGCTCGCGGCAGGCGCCTGCCTCCTCGCCTGGTGGGCGCCCGTGCTGCTGGCGGCAGTGACGCTCGGCCCGGGGCACCTGCTCGTCGATCTCGGTCTCTTCTTCTCCAAGCTCGCGGTCGTGACCTTTGGCGGGGCCTATGCGGTGCTCGCCTATCTGGCCGATGCCGCCGTGGAGGTGAAAGGCTGGGTGACGACTGCCGAGATGGTGGATGGCCTCGGGCTCGCCGAAACGACGCCGGGACCGACGATCCTCGTCAATCAGTTCGTCGGGACCCTGGCGGCTCTGCGGAACCCGGCTCCGTTCGGGCCCGTCGCCGCGGCCGCCCTCGGCTCGCTGATGACGGTTTGGGTGACCTTCCTGCCGTCCTTCGTGTGGATCTTCGCCGGCGCTCCGTCCCTCGAGAGGATCGTCGGCAACCCGCGCCTTGCCGGCGCGCTCGCGGCGATCACGGCAGCGGTGGTGGGCGTGGTGGCGTCGCTCGCGGTGACCTTCGGGCTTCAGGTGCTGTTTGCGGAAGTCGCGTCCTGGCGCCTTGGGCCGGTCCGGCTGCCCTGGCCCGCGCTCGCGAGCTTGAGGCCGGACATGCTGCTCCTGAGCGTCGTATCGGCCGTTCTGCTGTTCCGGTTCCACTTCGGCGTGGTGAGGACGGTCGCCGTCATGGCCGTGGCGGGCCTCGGTCTGTCGCTGCTGCGCTAAGGCACCGTCAGGGCGCCGCCCTAGGCCGACGCCGCCATCTGGAGCACCACCTCGGGGTCCGCGTCGAGATCGTCATCGGCCCCGTCGAGGCCCTGCGAGTCGGCGCCGCTCGCCTCGGCGAGGTTCTTGGCGGCACGCCGCAGGAGCTTGCGCAGGCGCTTGCGATCCTTCGGATCGAACCCGTCGAGGAGCTCCTCCTCCACATCGTCCCAGAGCCGCTCGATCTCGGCGGCCTGACGCTGGCCGAGGTCGGTCAGCTTGACCCTTACGATACGCGCGTCGTGCGGCTCCGGGTGCCGCTCCACGAGGCGCATGGCGGCGAGGCGCGACACGGTCTTGGAGGCCGTCGGCGGGCGCACCCTCAGGACGGCGGCAAGCTCTCCCATCGTCATCAATCCGGAGGCGGCGAGCGCCTGGAGCACCTGCTCCTGGCCGGCGAAGAGGCCGAGTTCGCCGAGCTTGTCGCCCATGCGGCTCCGGTGGAGGCGCGCTGTCTGGACGAGGGCCCAGCCGACGCTCTTGGATCCCGGGTGCTTCATCGTTCGCTCCATCGGACGATCCTGGTCTCGCCCTCCGACAACCCGTGCTCCGCCGGGAAGCCTGGCCGCGTGGGCGCACCATGAAGCGTCGCCATGACCGTTCGATGACAGTTGGACGAAAAAGGTGCCGGGCTAACGATCTCGGCCGCTAGAGCCGGCTGAGGGTCCGCTCGACCTTGGCCATGAAGGCCGCCCGGCCCTCCGGCGTCTGCCGGTTCATGTCATGGAGCGCAAGGTAATGACGCCGGGCGACGGGGGCGACGAGCACCCGGAGCATGCGGGTCACGACCTTGCGGGGCGGATCGCCGAGCAGAAAGGCCCGCCACCGGGTCGCCCCATAGGTCGTGACGGCGACGAGGGTCTTCAGGTGGGTGAGGTTCGGGGTGGCAAGGCCGTTCACGAGCTTGAAGCTCACGCCCGGCAGGAAGACCCGGTCGAGGAACCCCTTGAGGATTGCCGGAAAGCCGAAGTTCCAGACCGGAAACACGAGCACCAGCGCCTCGGCCCGCTCGAGCCGCTGAACGTAGGACTCGACGGGCTTTCGGTTTTCGGGGATCGCCAGGTAGCCGACCCGCTCCTCGTAGGTGAGAACCGGGTCGAAGCCTTCCGCGTACAGATCGCAATCGTCCACCTCGTGGCCGGCGCGGCGCAGGGTCTCCACCACGGTGCGGTGGAGAGCGGCGACGAAGCTCTCGGGGTTGGGGTGGGCGTAGAGCACGAGAACGCGCATGGCGGATGCCTACTCTGCGGCGTCCTGGGCGAGGCCGCGGAACAGGAAGGTCTTGCCGGATCGATAATCGTAGGAGGGATCCTCCCAGGCGATCATCTTGCCTGGATTGAGCAACCCCCTGGGGTCCGCCTCGCGCTTGAAGGCGAGCTGCACCTCGTCGGTCTGCTTCATGCCGCCCTCTTCCAGCGTGTAGCGGTGCGGGTTGAAGATCGGCGCGCCCATCTCCTCGTGGATCGCCATGATCTCCTCCAGCCGCGCCTCGGTGGTGAAGCGGACGAGCGGCAGGCCAAAGCAGGTGACCTTGCCGTCGAAGCGCACGAATTCGAGATGAGCCATCACCTCGTCGCCGAACCGGGCATGGATGCGCTCGACGAGGTCGATCTGGTTCGGGAAGGGATAGAGCACCTGAAGATAGGTGATGGCCGGATCGATCCGCAGCGCTCTCAGCGTGGTGTGGTTCCAGGACAGTTCGAAGTTCGGCGGCAAGCCCTTGAGGTCCGCCTCCGAGAGCTGGTCCTGCCGCAGCAGGATCTCGGCACCCTTGTGACGGCCCGTGAAGGCAAGAAGCGAATCGAGCGCATGCGGCGCCACCGTGACGAGGACCACGTGCCGGTCGCGGGGCAGATACTTCTGGTGCCGCAGGAAATAGTCGTGCGCGGCGGGTGCCGCGACCACGGCGAGCTGCTTGACGAGAAGCCCATCGGATTCGCCCACCGCGTTGGCAAAGGCGGTGGCGGCCTTGAGGCTGCCGAACCCCACGATCACGTCGATCCAGTCATAGGCTGGGGCCAACGGCATCTCGACCTCGGTGATGATGCCGTTGGTGCCGTAGGCGTGGCTCACCTTGTGAAGATCATCGCCCGTGAGTTCGAGCACTCGCGGCTCCGCCTCCATGGTGACGACGCGAAGCCGAATGATGTTCCCCGCATCGCGCAAGCCGCCCCACTTGATGGAGCCGACCCCTCCCGAGCCCCCGGCGATGAAGCCCCCGATGGAGGCGGTGTTGTAGGTGGAGGGATGGAGCCGGATCTCCTGGCCCGAATGGGGCCGCGTCTCCCGGTCGATCGCCGCGATGATCGCGCCGGGCTCCGCCACCACGCGGCCGAGGGCGATGTGCTTCACCCGGTTGAACCCGGACAGATCGAGCACGATGCCGCCCGACAGCGGCATGGCCTGCCCGTAATTGCCCGTGCCGGTTCCGCGCGGGGTGACGGGGATGCCGAGCGCATAGGCCGCCCGCAGGGTCTCGATCACCTCCGCCTCGCTCTTCGGGCTCACCACGATGTCCGCGGTCACCTGCTCGAGCTGGCGCTTGAGGGTCGGCGAGTACCAGTAGAAATCGCGGCTCTTCTGGCGCACGAGGGCCGGGTTGTCCTCGGTCTTGATGGAGCCGAGGCGGGTCTTGAGGCCGGCGATGTCGTAGCGGGCGGTCATACGCGTGTCTCCTGGGGCGCCGGCGCGAACCGCACCGGCCGCCCTTAGCCTTTCATGAGCGGGTCGAGCTCGCGGTAATCGGGTGGCGTCGTGTCGATGGGGCGGCCGGCGACGAGCACGGTGCGGTTCGCCTGCGGCCGCGCCAGCAGCTCCGAAAGGGAGCGCGCCCGGGTGAGGACGAGGTCGGCCGCGTCGCCGGGCTCGATCCGTCCGTGCCGGTCGAGGCCCATGCAATCGGCCGGGGTCGCCGCGACGGCGCGGATCCAGTCCGGGCCGCTATGGTCGAGGTGGAGAATGCGGGTCGCCTCGCGAAAGACCTCCAGCATGTCGAGGTCGCCATAGGCGTAGAAGGGGTCGCGGGTGTTGTCGCTCGCCACCATGACCGGAATGCCGGCGGCCTTCAGTTCGTGAAGCGGCGCGACCCCGCGCCAGCGCGGCGTCCTGCCGGGACGCCGATCCTGGAGATAGAGGTTGCACAGGGGCAGGCTCACCACCGCGAGCCGCGCTTCCGCGATGCGCGCGATGGTGCCTGACAAATCCGCGTCCGGCATCAAGGCGAGCGAGCAGCAATGGCCGCAGAGCACCCGCCCCTTGAAGCGATTGCGGATCACGGCTTCCGCGATGCGGGTAAGCGTCCGGGCTTCGGGCGCGTCGCTCTCGTCCACGTGGAAGTCGAGGTCGATGCCCTCCGCGTCGGCCGCCTGCACGATCCGGTCCAGAGCCCGGTCGGTCGCCTCCGTCGGCGCCTGACCAAGGAATGTGACGCCGCCGAGAATGCCGCCATGGCGCGCGGTCTCCGCCACGATGGCGCGGAACTGCGCCTCGTCGTCGATCGCAAGATCGATGGGGAACAGCGACACCGCCTGCAGGGCCATGCGGCCGCGCCATTCCTCGCGCGTCTCCGCAAAGACCGGCCAGGAGATCGCGGTCTGCGGCCCTATGGAGTCGAGATGGGTGCGGATCGCGCCGGTGCCGTGGGCAAAGGCGCAGCGGATCGCGAAATCCATGCGCGCCCGCACGTCGTCCGCACTCCAGCGCTCCTCCCGATCTGCGCCCGCATGGGTCAGCGCGCCCATGAAGGTGCCGTCGGGGTTCGGCCGGCGCGCCCAGATATGGCCCTTGTCGAGATGGGTATGCACGTCGACGAAGCGGGGGAAGACGAGGCCGCCGTCGAGATCGAGGGCCGGCAGGTCCGTGTCGAGGCTGAAGGTGCCGGCGGGGACGACGGAAGCGATGCGCCCGTCCTCGACCGTGATGTCCACGAGCGCAGAACCCTCGCGGTCGGCGCCAAGCCCGGTCGTCGTGACGAGCACGAGCGGCGCCCGGGCGTTCGTCAGCCGGTAGCGCGGAGCGTCCGGAATGGCGGCAAAGCCGAGGCTCATCCCTAGCGCTCCCGCGACAGGGCGCTCTCGTGCCAGCGCCGCAGCAGGAGATGCGACAGGCCCGCCATGAGAAGGAAGATGACGACCCCGGTGCTGGCAAGAAGTCCGAGCGCCGCGAAGAGGCGGGGAATGTTGAGCCGGTACTGGCTTTCGATGATCCGGTAGGCAAGGCCCGATCCGGCGCCGGCCGATCCCGCGGCGATTTCCGCCACCACGGCGCCGATGAGCGAGAGGCCGCCCGCGATCTTGAGGCCCGCCAGGAAATAGGGGAGGGCGGCCGGACGGCGCAGATACCACAGCGCCTTCACGCGGGAGAGAAACCGCCCCACGAAGGCGGGCCATCCCTTGGGCCGCGTGGCCCCATAAAGATCGAACAATTCGAGGAGGTTCCGGTCCACGGATTGCAGGCCGAGCGTGGTGTTCGACAGGACCGGGAAGAACGCGACGATCCAGGCGCAGGCGAGCACCGCAAGTTCCTGATCGAGATAGATCAGGAGCAGCGGCGAAATGGCGACCACCGGCGTCACCTGGAGCACCACCGCGTAAGGATAGAGCGAGTACTCGACGAGCCGCGAGAGGCTGAGCAGCACCGCGAGCGTGACGCCGCCGACGACCGCCAGGAGAAGTCCGAGCACCGTCGTCTTCAAGGTGACGAGAAGCGAGCCGAACAGGACCGGCCAATCGGTGAGAAGCGTCTTCCAGATGACGCTCGGGGCGGGCAGCACATAGGCCGGCACGCCGCGGCTCGTCACATAATGCTCCCACCAGGCGATGGAGAGCGCGAAGACCACGATCGGCAGCCCGATCTTGAGAACCCGGTTCCAGTCGAACGGGGCCGGGCGGGGCGGCTCGGCGGGGAGGGAGGGGGCGGCCATGGCGTCGCTCATCGGGACCTCACAGATGCTCGTCGGGCGCCATCGCCCCGTGCAGAGCCGCGGAGGCCTGGCGGCAGAGATCCGCATAAGCGGGGCTCGCCCGGAAGCTCTCGTCGCGGGGTCCGGGCACGTCCACGTCGATCTCCGCCACCACGCGTCCCGGGCGCGCCGCCATCACGACGATGCGCGAGGAGAGATAGACGCTCTCGTAGACCGAGTGGGTCACGAAGACCACGGTGCAGTCGAGGTCGCGCTGAAGGCGCAGGAGGTCGTCGTTGAGCTTGAAGCGGGTGATCTCGTCCAGCGCGGCGAAGGGCTCGTCCATCAGGAGGAGCTTCGGGCGAAGGCTGAGCGCGCGGGCGATGGAGACGCGCATCTTCATGCCGCCCGACAGTTCCCGCGGATAGGATTGATGGAAGCCCGAGAGGCCGACGAGGGCGAGGCTCTCGTCGATGCGCTCCTGCGCCTGGCGCCGGGAGACGCCGCGCAGGCGCAAGGGTAGCCAGACGTTGTCGGCCGCATTGGCCCAGGGCATGAGCGTCGGCTCCTGAAACACGAAGCCGATATCGCCCCGATGGTCGTCGCCCGCGGCGCCGGGCCATTCCACCCGGCCGCCCGTCGCATCGGCGAGGCCCGCGATGATGCGCAAGGCCGTGGACTTGCCGCAGCCCGAAGGCCCGAGCAGCGAGACGAACTCGCCCGCGCGGATATCGAGGTCGAGCCCGGCCAGTGCCGTCGTGCCGTTGGCGAAGGTCTTGCGCACGCCGCGAAGCGACACGAGCGGAGCGGTCCGGGTGGGGCGTTCGAGGGTGCTGAGCATACGGTCGAGAATCCCCTGGCATCGGGAGCGAGGCCATCCCCCTCTCCCCGTTGGCTGGAAGAGGGCCTTCGTCAAAGGCAAGCGGAGCGGAACGGAGCGGAACGAGGGGGCGTGTCCGGGTGTGGTCCGTCCTGAGCCGCCCCCTCATGGTCGTCCGCTGCGCAGCCTCGTCCCCTGCGGGAGCCCTGTCCCCGACCGATCTCGGGTGTTCCCGAGATCGGCACCTTAGGTGCGCAAGTCGGAACCATCCGACTTGCGAGTGGGGAGAGGCAGCATGCCCTCTACTTCTTCAGTTCGATCCCGACGCCCTTGTTCACGAACTGGGTCGTGTAGCTCTTCTTGTAGTCGAGATCGGCCTTGAAGAGGCCGGCCTTCACCATCTTGTCGAAGAAGCCCTTCACCCGCTCGTCCGTCACCGCGCCGATGCCGAGCTTGGCGGTGTCGCCGGAATCGACGATGCCGTACTCCTTCAGCTTGGAGATCGAATAGGCGATCTGCTCATCCGTCATCTCCGGATTGTCCTTCTTGATGAGCTCGTTCGCCTTCTTGTTGTCGCCGTAGAGGTAGTTGTACCAACCGATGGTCGAGGCATCGACGAACTTCTGCACCACGTCGGGCTGCTTCTCCACCATCTCCCGGCGGGCCTCGACCGTGGTGGCGTAGGTGGTGAAGCCGTTATCGGCGAGGAGGTGCACGACGGGCTTGAAGCCGCCCGCCTTCTCGGCCTTGAGCGGCTCGGAGGTCAGGTAGCCCTGCTGGACCGCCTTCTTGTTCGTGAGGAAGGGGGCGGGGTTGTAGGTGTAGGGCTTCACCTGCTCTTCCCTGAAACCGTACTCGGACTTCATCCACTGATAGAAAGTGGCGACGCCCTCTTTCGAGATCAGGATGTCGTTCGAGTTCTTCAGGTCCGCGAACTTGTCGAAACCCTGGCCCGGGTGGGCCATCACGATCTGCGGATCCTTCTGGAAATGGGCCGCGACCACGAGGGTGGGGATGTTCTCCTGCACGGCCGAGAAGGCCTGGACCAGGTTGCCGCCCATGTAGAAGTCGATGCGGCCGACGGGCAGGAGCATGCGGTTGTTGGCCTGCGGACCGCCCGGCACGATGGTGACCTTGAGGCCGTACTTCTCGAAGGTGCCGTCGGCGAGGGCCTGGTAGTAGCCCCCGTGCTCGGCCTGCGCGACCCAGTTCGTGCCGAACTTCACCTCGGTGAGCTTCTGCTGGGCCATCGCCCCGCCAAGGCCCATGGCGAAAAAGGCGGCAAGTGCCGCTCCCGTGCGCATCGCGATGGTCATCTCTGCCCGTCTCCCTTGGCTGTGTCGTGGTCTGCCGCGCCGAATTGTGTGCGCGCCTTGCCGAACTTGGCAAGGTTTGTGCCGCGAGCGCATGACAAAGTGAAGCTGGCCGCTATGCTGAAAGGAGTCTTGTCCTCCGGTTTTCATCCCTTGCGCCCGCACACGCCCCCCACCATCCGCCCGCCCTTCGCCCGCTATTCCCATGGAATCGAGGTCCCGCCCGGTCACAGGCTGCTCTTCGCCTCGGGCCAGCTCGGGATCGCGCCCGACGACCACGTGCCAGAGGAGGCGGATGCGCAAGCGGATCTGTGCTTCCGGGCGATCGACGAGATCCTGAAATCCGCCGGAATGGGATTTGCCGATCTCGTGCGCATCAACGCCTATGTGACCCACCGGGAGCACCTGCCGGCCTACATGGCGGTCCGGGACCGGTACGTGGCCGATCCGCCCCCGGCCTCGACCCTCGTGATCGTCTCCGGCTTCGCCCGGCCGATCTTCAAGGTCGAGGTCGAGGTGATCGCCGCGAAGGTCTGAACGTCCCAAGCCGCTTCCAGGAGAATCCATGCCCGCCCGTTTCTGGCTCGACCTCACGACCGAGGATTTTCGCACCCGTGACATGAGCCGCACGATCGCGGTCCTGCCCGTGGCGGCCGTGGAGCAGCACGGGCCGCACCTGCCGGTGGGCGTGGACACCTATATCAACGAGGCCTACCTCGCCCGCGCCATGAGGGCGGTGCCGGAGGATCTCGACGTGCTCTTCCTGCCCGTTCAGGCGGTGGGCAAGTCGAACGAGCACCTCGCCTTTCCCGGAACGCTCACCCTCACGGCCGAGACCGCGATCCGCGCCTGGACCGAGATCGGGGAGAGCGTGAAGAGGGCAGGCTGCCGCAAGCTCGTCTTCGTGAACTCCCACGGGGGCAACATCGCCGTCATCGATATCGTGGCGCGCGATCTTCGGGTGCGCCACGGCCTTCTCGTGGTGAATGCCGCCTGGCACCGCCTCGGCTACCCGGCCGGGCTCTACAGCGAGATGGAGGCCCGGCACGGCATCCATGGGGGCGATGCGGAGACCTCGCTCATGCTGGCGGCGCGGCCGCAGACGGTCGCGATGGACAAGGCGCAGAACTTCGAGCCTCGCACGGTCGAGATGGAGCGTCGCTTCAAGCACCTGCGGGCGATCCAGCCCATCGGTTTTGGCTGGATGAGCCAGGATCTCAGCGTCGCCGGCGCCATGGGCGAGGCGGCGCTCGCGACGCCCGAGAAGGGCGAGGCCTCCCTCGACCACGGCGTTCGGGCCTTTGCGGAGCTGATGCGCGAGGTGGATCAGTTCGAGATCGGTTGAGGCCCGACCGGGCAGGCCCCGCTGCCGATCCGCGCCGTCACTCGACCGCCCAGGGGAAGGTCCAGGTTTCCGTGAGCGCCCGGTTGCCCGCCTTCAGGAAGGCGCGCAGATCCGTGCTCTGGCCGGGATCGAGCTTCACGTCGATGGCGGCCCGGAAGCCGCCCGTCTGGTCGTTCGGCACCAGGAAGGTGTGGGTGATGCGCCCGGCCGAGGTGGAGGGCACGAGCTGCACCTGCGCCGGATCGGCGAGGAAGAACGGGAGTTCTCCGCCGCCGAAATCGACGATGAAGCGCCGGTGCGTCCGGTCGCTCGGGGCGTTCGAGCCGCTGGCGCGGGGCGGCGTCTGGAAGGTGTTCACCACCTGCCCGCCCGGATGCAGTGTCCTCGGCGCGGAGATCGAGCGCATCCGATAGGCGATGGCCACCTCCTGGCCGGGCTCGTAGGGGGCTTTGGGCTGCCAGTAGGCGACGATGTTGTCGTGGGTCTCGTCGTTCGTCGGAATCTCGACGAGGTCGACCCGGCCCTCGCCCCAGGCGCCGACGGGTTCGACCCAGTAGCCCGGGCGCTCGTGGTAATGGGCCTCGAGATCCTGGTAGTTCTCGAAAACCCGGTCCCGCTGGAGGAGGCCGAAGCCCCGCGGGTTGGCGTCGAGGAACGACGACACGGATTTCCGGGCCGGGTTGCGCAGGGGCCGCCAGATCCATTCGCCCGCGCCAGAATGAATGAGCAGACCGTCGGAATCGTGCAGTTCGGGGCGAAAATCGTCGACGCGCCGCCGGTCGTTCTCGCCCTCGTAGAACATGGAGGTGAGTGGCGCGAGGCCGACCGCCGTGATCTGCCGGCGGGGAAAGAGCGTCGCCTGCACGTCGAGGGTCGTGGCCGCCGAGGGATAGATGTCGAACCGATAGGCTCCCGTCACCGAGGGGCTGTCGAGGAGGGCATAGACGGTCGCCCGATCCGCATCGGCCTGCGGCAGCTCCACCCAGAACTCGCGGAAATGGGGGAATTCCTCCCGCTGCCCGCCCTCGCCCTCCACGTTCAGGGCAAGGCCCCGGGCCGAGAGGCCGTATTTCTGGTCGCGACCGAGAAAGCGGAAATAGCTCGCACCCAGGAACGCGATCACCTCGTCGAGGATCTTCGGGTTGTTCAAGGGATAGTGCAGGCGAAAGCCCGCAAAGCCGAGATTGACCGGAAGCGGTCTCTCGATCCGGTTCTTGCCGTAATCGAAGAGCTCCCGCTGATAGGGCACCGGTGTCGGCACCCCGTCCCGGATCACGTTCACGGTGACGGGACGCTGGAAGAGGAAGCCCAGGTGAAAGAGCTGCATCCGGAACGGCCCGCCGGCGGAGCCGAGGAGCGCGCGTTCCGGGCGGAAGCGGATGTCCCGGTAGGCGTCGAAGTCGAGCCGGTTGAGGGGATCGGGCAGCGTCGGCGCCGTGACCTCGGAGGGCACGGCGGCGAGGTCGCGGGCGCGCCGCACCACCTCCTCGAAGCGGAACGGGTTCGGCGCCGGAGCACCCGTCGGCGCGGGCGGAGCCGGAGGCTGTTGGGCCCAAGCGGATCCGGTGAGGGCGGGCAGGGCGGCCGTGGCGAGAAGGCTGTTGAGCAGGGTCCGGCGGGACAGGGACATCATGGGGCGGAGCGCTCGGGATGGTGGGGCCGCGGTCAAGCGTGACCGTTGCGGCCAGACTTATGCTGCGGCTGCTCTTCCGTCCACTTTCCGCCGTTAACGGCCGCTGAACGCGGGCGGGCCTTCGAAAAATCGTGCGCTCCAGCGAAAATCTGCGGCGAAAACTCTTGCAACCCGGGGGAATCGATCGTATCTCCCCCTTGCCCAATTTCGCACGTGCCTGTGGTCGTGTGTCGGTTGGTGGGCATCCGGACAAGAGGCCGGACAGCCGCCCGAGAGCAACCTCGCTCTCGATACCCCTAACCGGCAGCCGGAGGCGAACCGGCGTACTTCGCTCTCAGCGGGGGACGCGACTTAAAGCAACGACGAACGGGCTTTTTTGGTCTCGTTGGCCCTCCAAAGGTCAGCACCGAAGAGGCTTGTTTATCATTGCCAGGCGTGCGGTCAGGGGCCTCCCCTTTCCAATCCAAGGCAGCATCGTCGGGTGAAGAACCCATTGGCGCTCTCCGTGTCTCCATCGCACGGCGACGACATTGGCTCATCCCCGCTGACGCCGGACGGCTTGCCGTCTGATCTTCAATCGAGGCTTTGCGAAAAGCCTCTTGGAACCTTGTGGGGAGAGCGCCATGACGGAGCGCATCCGCGAATTTCTGCGTAACCGACGCGAAGACGGGCCTTGCCTCGTCGTCGATCTCGAGGTCGTGCGCGAGAACTACTCCAAGTTCGCCCGGGCTCTTCCCGACACGCGCGTGTTCTACGCCGTGAAGGCCAACCCTGAGCCTGCGGTGCTGAAGCTCCTTGCCGATCTCGGCTCGTGTTTCGACACGGCCTCGGTGGTGGAAATCCAGCTCGCGCTCGATGCCGGCGCCACGCCGGAGCGGATCTCGTTCGGCAATACGATCAAGAAGGAGCGCGATATCGCGCGGGCTCTCGAGCTCGGCGTGCGCCTCTTTGCGGTCGATTGCGAGGCCGAGGTGGAGAAGATCGCCCGCGCGACGGCGCTCACCGGCGCCGAGGGCGTGAAGGTCTTCTGCCGCATCCTGTGCGACTGCGTGGGCGCCGAATGGCCGCTCAGCCGCAAGTTCGGCTGCGCCCCCGAGATGGCGGTGGACGTGCTCGAGCACGCGCACCGTCAGGGTCTCGAGGCTTACGGCGTGTCCTTCCACGTGGGCTCGCAGCAGCGCAACACGGAGTCGTGGGACGTGGCTCTCGCCTCGGCCTCCGCGATCTTCCGCGAATGCGCCGAGCGCGGCATCCACCTCTCGATGGTCAACCTCGGCGGCGGATTCCCGACGAAGTACCTGAAGAGCGTTCCGGCGGTCGAAGCCTATGGCGAGTCGATCTTCCGGGCTCTCTCGAAGCACTTCGGCAACCGCCTTCCGGAGACGATCATCGAGCCGGGTCGCGGCATGGTCGGCAACGCGGGCATCATCGAGGCCGAGGTCGTCCTCGTCTCGAAGAAGAGCCGCGAGGAGACCGAGGTGCGCTGGGTCTATCTCGACATCGGCAAGTTCGGCGGTCTCGCCGAGACGATGGACGAGTCGATCCGCTACCCGATCCGCACGGAGCACGACGACGACCGCAAGGTCCCGTGCGTGCTCGCAGGTCCCACCTGCGACTCGGCCGACGTTCTCTACGAGAAGGAGCCCTACATGCTCCCCTTCTCGCTGGAGATCGGAGACCGGGTGCTGATCGAGGGCACGGGCGCCTACACGACCACCTACTCGGCGTACCACTTCAACGGGTTCCCGCCGCTCAAGACGCACGTCATCTGACGTCGTTCCGCCGGCCTCAGGTCTCCTGAGGCCGGCACTAACCCACACAAAGTTAGTCCCGGACGGCCGGCGCCCTGCGCCGGTGCGAGGGCTGTCGCTTCCCATTCAAGTTCGGGAGGGCCACGGCCATGATCGAAATCCGCAACGAGACCCCCTTTGATGTCGAGGCCCGCGAGGGCATCCTCGACGCCTGCTTCGGCGCGTCCCGCTTCGAGAAGACCTGCGAGCGCCTGCGCGAGGGCCGCCGTCCCGCCGAGGGCCTGTCGCTCGTTGCCGAGGAGAGCGGCGCCGTCATCGGCACCGTACGCCTGTGGCACGTCTCGGCCGGGCCGAACCGGCCGGCTCTCATGCTCGGGCCGCTCGCGGTCGATCCCGCCCGCCAAAGCCTCGGGCTCGGGGCCAAGCTGATGCGGGAAGCCCTCGCTCGCGCCCGCGCGCTCGGCCATGGGGCGGTGCTGCTCGTCGGCGATGCGCCCTATTACGAGCGCTTCGGTTTCACGACGGCGCTCACCGGCGGTCTGTGGATGCCGGGCCCCTTCGAGCGTTCCCGGTTTCTCGCGCTCGAACTGGAGCCCGGCGCCCTGGAAGGCGCGCGCGGCCTCGTCTCCGCGACGGGCCGCCTTGAGGAGAAGCCGGACCTCGCGGCCCTCGTCGCGGCAGCCCAGCAGGGCGCGCTCGCGGCCTATGCCCGGGGATCTTGAACGATCGAGCCCGGCTCCCGATGGAGCCGGGCTCGCCGCAGCACCAGGCCGTTGAGGCAGGACGCGGCCGTCGCATAGACCGCAAATCCGACCGCTAGGGTCTCGAGGGTCACGCCCCGGTCGAACAGCAGGCCGGTCGTCCCGGGTGTCGAGGCGGAGGCCACGACGGAGATCGAGCCCGCGAGGGCCCGGATCATGCCCAGATGCCGCGTGCCGTAGATCTCGGCCAGAACCGCGGGCATCACCACATTGTTGGCCCCCGCCGACATGCCGATGATCCCGAAGAACAGCACCGCGATCCAGGCGGCGCCGCCCATGGCCAGCACCAGGGAGCCGATCACGATCCCGGCCAAGTGGAAGGCGCTGAGCCGGATGGCTCCGAATCGGTCGACCAAGGTGCCGGCCGTCATGGTCATCAGCACCGATCCTGCAGCGTAGGCGCTCACGCCAAGGGCGACGAGTTCGAGGGGCCAGCCCTTCAGGTCCGCCATGAAACGCTGATGGAACAGGTACGCCGTGAGGATCGCCGGCGGGGCGATGATCGAGGGCATGAAGACGAGGAAGCGCCAATCGGTGAGCAATTGCAGGCGCGTCGGCGCGATCTCGTCGCTAGGGCCGGGATCCTGCAGGGCAGGAGGCACCTGGTCTGGCAGGGAGCGGCCAAAGCCTATGAGGCTGGCCAGCACCAGCAAGGCGATAAGCAGCGCCGCCACCATCTGCCAGGTAGCGGCCCAGCCATAGGCGACCACGAGAGCAAGGCCGATCCCCGGCAGAACCGCCTCGCCGAAGGGAAAGCCGAGAGTCGCGATTCCGACCGCGCGGCCCCGGGTGCCCTCCGGCAGGCGAGCCGCGCTCATCACCGCCGCGTGGCTGAGCATGCCCTGGCCGCACAGGCGCAACAGGAAGAGGGTAAGGCCCAGCGCCGCGACGCCGGGCGCCAAGGAGAGGCCGAGCGCCGCAAGCGCCAGCCCGCCGAGGGCCACGGCCGCATAGAGCCGTACATTCACCCGGTCGATGAGGCCCCCGGCCCAGATCATCAGGAGGCCCGAGGCGAGCGTCGCCGTGGAATAGAGTGCTCCGAAGCCGCCGTTCGACAGGCCGAATGCTGCCCGGATCTCGGGCGCCGACACGGCGATGAAGGTGGTCTGGCCGAAGAGCGAGATCAGGGCGAGCAGGAAGCCGAACCCGATGGTCCGACCGTGCAGGGCAAGGAGAGCGCGCAGTCTCATCGGTCCGGGAGGGTTCGGGGGGAGGAGGGCAGCGGGAAGGGAGCCTCTGAAGGAGAGCCTCGGGAGGAGGGAAGGTCGGGTTTCGCTGGCAAAAGTCGAGTGCGCAGGGAGCATGGCGGACCTGCGGGGGCGCCGCGCCCTCTGGTCGAAGGGGAAGGTGCGGAGTCAAGGTTGACCCCAGGCCCCCCGAAACCCTACATGCGGCCCACCATCATCGGCCTGTCACCGCATTCTCCGACAGTGCCGCTTTCCCCTTTGCCGCCGCTTCCCAAGGAGTACGCCTTCGATGACCACCTGGCCCGTCCATGGCCGCATCAGCGGTCCCATCGTGATGATCGGCTTCGGCTCCATCGGCCAGGGAACCCTGCCCCTGATCGAGCGGCATTTCGAGTACGACAAGAGCCGCTTCGTGGTCATCGATCCGCAGGAGAAGCACAAGGAGCTCCTGGACGAGCGCGGCATCCGCTTCATCCAGCAGGCGGTGACCCGCGAGAACTACAAGGAACTGCTGACGCCGCTCCTCACGGCGGGCGGCGGGCAGGGGTTCTGCGTCAACCTCTCGGTCGATACGTCCTCGGTCGACATCATGCGCCTGTGCCGCGAGATCGGGGCTCTTTACATCGACACGGTGAACGAGCCCTGGACCGGCTTTTATTTCGATTCCAGCAAGGGCCCGGCGGCGCGCACCAACTACGCCCTGCGGGAAACCACCCTCGACGAGCGCCGCCGCAGCCCCGGCGGCGTAACGGCGGTGTCGTGCTGCGGCGCCAATCCGGGCATGGTCTCCTGGTTCGTGAAGCAGGCTCTCCTCGACATCGCCCGCGATACGGGCGTGAAGGCCGATGAGCCCAAGTCCCGCGAGGAATGGGCGCGGCTCGCGCAGACGCTCGGGGTCAAGGGCGTCCACATCGCCGAGCGCGACACGCAGCGCTCGAAGAACCCCAAGCCCATGAACGTGTTCGTGAACACCTGGTCGGTGGACGGCTTCGTGTCCGAGGGCCTGCAGCCCGCCGAGCTCGGCTGGGGCACCCATGAGACCTGGAAGCCCGAGAACGCCCATGGCCACGAGACCGGCTGCGGCGCGGGGATCTATCTGCTCCAGCCCGGCGCCAACACCCGGGTGCGCTCCTGGTGCCCGACGCCTGGAAATCAGTTCGGTTTCCTCGTCACCCACAACGAGTCGATCTCGATCGCCGATTACTACACGGTGCGCGAGGGCGACCGGGTCGCCTACCGTCCGACCTGCCACTACGCCTATCATCCGGCGAACGATGCGGTGCTGTCGCTCCACGAGATGTTCGGCGCCGAGGGCAAGCAGCAGCCCGAGCAGCACATCCTGGACGAGAACGAGATCGTGGACGGCATCGACGAGCTCGGCGTCCTCCTCTACGGCCATGCCAAGAACGCCTATTGGTACGGTTCGCAGCTCTCCATCGAGGAGACCCGCCGGATCGCGCCCTACCAGAACGCCACCGGCCTGCAGGTGACCTCCGCGGTGCTCGCCGGCATGGTTTGGGCTCTGGAGAACCCGGAGGCCGGAATCGTCGAGGCGGACGAGATGGATTTCCGCCGCTGCCTCGAGGTGCAGATGCCGTATCTCGGCCCCGTGAAGGGCTACTACACCGATTGGACGCCGCTCCAGGGCCGTCCGGGCCTCTTCAAAGAGGACCTGGACACGTCCGATCCGTGGCAGTTCCGGAACATCCTGGTGCGCTAAGCGCGCCTCTCCTCGCGAGGGGAGAGGTGGGGAGAAATCCATGCCCCATTTCGACGAGTTCTACGCCAACAAGCTGCGCGGCGGCCTCGGTGCCACCGACGCGGACGCGACCCTCGACCTGCGCGAGGCCACGGCCGAGCAGGCGGCGGCTTCCCTCCAGGACATGCTGGAGCGCAGCCGCTTTGCTGAAGCCAAGACAGTGGCGATCCTCCTCGCCCCGCCCCCTGAGGGCGGGGGCGAGACCCTCTTCCAGCCCATCGGCCGGGCCCTGCTGGAAGCCAAGAAGCGCGGCTGGATCGACCGCCTCCAGACCCTCCCGGCCCAGGACGGGCTCGGGTTCTACGTGGTGCTCGCGGGAAGGCCCGAGCGGGAGCCTTAAGCCCTCAAGGGGCGCGTGCGCCGCCGCGGGCGCAGGCTTTGGCCGAACACCATGGCGAGCAGGATCGCGCCCCACACGGTGACGAAGCCGAAGGCGGCCGAGAGGATGCCCTCCTCGGTGACGGGCATCGCGGGCTCGAACTGCTGGTAGGCCGCCCGCATCACGTCCGTGTCCCCGTCCCGCACCATCAAGGCCACCCGGGCGAAGGGGCCGGCGCTCTCCATGGCCTGCTGGTGCTGCGCCAGGCGGTCGAGGCGCTCCACGTTGGCCTGCATGGCCGCGCCCTGACGGCTCGCGACGGCATCCGCGTTGGATCGCAGGCGCGCGATGGCGCTCTCGCGGGTCTCGCCGAGGGCGCGCGCATCCCCGTCGAACCGCTCCACCACGCGGCGCAGCTCGTCGATCGCGCCGCCGATGCGCTGGCGGTATTGCTGCGCGAATTCGGGTCCCTGCGAGGCCGTCACGGCGCCGACGAGGCCGCAGGCGAAGGCTCCGACTCGGACGATGCGGGACATGAGATGAGGCCTCCGGATGGTGGTTGCCTCAAAGGGCAAGAGCGGCGCGCACGTCCGGTTCCGTCACCTCGTCGAGCGGCTTTTGCACCTTGCAGGCCCGGGTCTTGCGGCCCGGCTCCATGACGAGGATGACGGTCTCGATCCCTGGGCAGCCGGGATCGTTGCAGGCGATTTCGTTCACCGCGAAGGCGACGTCCTCTCCGGCGCCGAGCGCCGAGCGCGCCCAATCCTTTACCCGCCGCACGGAATCGGGGTCCGCCTTCGCGCGGCCGAAGGTCTTTTGCCAATAGGCGGCGAGGCCTGCCATGGGCGGCTCAGGTCGGAAGGGTCAGGATGCCCGCCTGCCCGTCGGCGCAGCCGAAGGCGAGGCGCTTGCCGGCCTTGTCCCAGGCCATGGCGGTGACGCCGCTCTCCTTGACGGCCGGGCGCACCAGCAGCTCCGAGGCATCACTGAGGCGGATGAGGAGGATGCAGCCGTCCTCGTAGCCCACGGCCAGCACGTAGACGTTGGGATGGAAGGCGACGCGGCTCACCTTGGCGGGCCGCACGCCGCATTCCCGCGGCGCCTTGCCGGTGGGGCCTTCCTTGGAATCGAAGGGCCAGAGGATCGCGGCCTCGGCGCCCGAGGTCGCGAGCCACTTGCCGTCGCCGGACCAGGCGAAGGAGCGGGTCTTCGACGGGTAGCCGCTCATGCGCATGTGGCCCCGGTCGGGCTGGAGCCGCCAGCCGTGGAGCGCATTCTCCTGCATGGAGGTGACCACGAAGCGCCCGTCCGGCGACCACACCACGTCGATGTGGGAGCCCTTCCATTCAAGCACGTCGGGCTTTGCCTCAAGGTTCGGAAACCAGAGCGTCGCGCCGTTATAGTGGCTGATCGCGAGCCGGTAGCCCTTGGGCGCGAAGGCGAGGCCCCGCGCGGTGCTCGGCACGTCGAGGGTCTTCTCGCGGCCCTTGTCGTCCCGGGCGACGACGCGCTTGCCGGCGCTGTAGGCAACGGCGCCGCTGCCGTTGACCGCGATGGCGTCGATCCAGGCGCCCTTGGTGGCGGCAAGCTCGCGGGTGGAGCCATCGAGGCCGGTAACGGCGATGCGGCCGTCATCCCCGCCGGTGACGAAGCGTTCGCCGTCGGCAAGGCCGACGAGCACGCCGCCTTCCGGATGCGCCGCCGCCCGGTGGGTCTCCCCATCCTTGGCGAGCAGCACCGCGCCATCCGTGAGGCCAAGCGCGACGGTGCCCTTGAGCCAGCCGATGGCGGTCACATGGGCGCCGGCATCGAGGGGCACGACGTTCTGGGTGAGGGACGGGGCGGCGGTCGCGGTCATGGAGGTCAGGCCGCGCAGGCGAGGAAGCCCTCGCGGATCATCCCCTCGTCGAGTTCGCGGCCGATGAAGACCACGCGGCTCTCGCGCTTCTCGCCGGGCTTCCAGTCCTGCTGCAGGTCCCCATCGAGGATCATGTGCACGCCCTGGAAGACGAAGCGCTTCGGCTCGTTCGGGAAGGCCACGATGCCCTTGCAGCGCAGGATGTTGCCGCCTTGGACCTGGGTCAGCTCCGAGATCCAGGGCATGAACTTTTCGGGGTCCACCTCGCCGGCGCGGAAGGACATGGACTGCATGTCCTCGTCGTGGTGGTGATGGTGGCCCTCTTCGAGGAAGTCGGGCTCGAGCTCGATGATGCGCTCGAGATCGAAGGCATTGCGCTCCAGAACCTCCGTGATCGGCACGTTGGCGTGCTGGGTGCGATGGATCCGGGCATAGGGATTGATGGTGCGGATGCGGCCCTCGACGTCGTCGAGCTCCGCGGTCGAGACCAGATCCGTCTTGTTGAGGATGATCACGTCCGCGAAGGCGATCTGGTTCTTGGCCTCGGGCGCGTCCTTCAGACGGTCGGCGAGCCATTTCGCATCCGCCACGGTCACCACCGCGTCGAGGCGCGCGCTGTCGGAGACGTCCTGGTCCATGAAGAAGGTCTGCGCGACGGGCGCCGGGTCCGCGAGGCCCGTAGTCTCGACGATGATCGCGTCGAACTTGCCCTTGCGCTTCATGAGCCCGTCGAGAATGCGGATGAGATCCCCGCGCACGGTGCAGCAGATGCACCCGTTATTCATCTCGAACACCTCCTCGTCGGCGCCGACCACGAGGTCGTTGTCGATGCCGATCTCGCCGAACTCGTTGACGATCACGGCGTATTTCTTGCCGTGCGGCTCGGTGAGGATGCGGTTGAGGAGGGTGGTCTTGCCGGCGCCGAGATAGCCGGTGAGCACGGTGACGGGGATCTTGTCGGACATGGGAAAATCTCGCGGGGCGGAGGGCGGCCGGGCTTAGCTCGACAGCGCCGTGCTGATCGCCCTTATATTGTGGCGCATCATGTCAATGTAAGTGGCAGCGGGGCCGTTCTCGCGGGAGAGGGCGTCCGAATAGAGCTGCTCGCCGATCCGGGCGCCGGTCTCCTTGGCGATCCGCTCCACGAGACGCGGATCCGTCACGTTTTCGAAGAACACGGCGCCGATCTTCTCCTTGCGGATCTGCTGGATGATGCGCGCCACGTCCTTGGCGGAGGCCTCGGCTTCCGTGGAGACGCCCTGCGGCGCCACGAAATCGAGCCCGTAGGCCTTCTCGAAATAGGCGAAGGCGTCGTGGGAGGTGATGATCCGGCGCCGGTCGGCGGGAATGCGGGCCACCGCCGCCTTCACCTCCTGGTCGAGGGCATCGAGCTTCTGGAGATAGGCGCTCGCATTGGCCTCGTAGGTGCTCTTGCCGGCCGGATCCGCCGCGATGAGGGCATCCCGGACATTCGCCACGTAGATCCTGGCATTGGCGACGCTTTGCCAGGCATGGGGATCGACCGCGCCATGGCCGTGCCCATGGCCGTGGCCGCCTTCCTCCGCGACGGTCGTGACGCCCTTCGCGGCCTCGATCAGGGCGGCCTTGGTCCCGGAGGACTTCACGAGGCGGTTGATCCATCCCTCGAACTTGAGGCCGTTCACGAACACCACCTTGGCCTCTGCGAGGCGTCGGCCGTCCGCCGGCGTCGGCGCATAGACATGGGCGTCGCCGTCGGGGCCCACGAGGGTGGAGAGCTCGATCCGGTCGCCGCCCACGTTCTTCACGAAATCGGCAAGGATCGAGAAGCTCGCCACCACCTTCGGGCGCTCCGACTGAGCAGCTGCGGGCGCCGCGAGAGCAAGCAAAAACGCCATAACGTATCCGAGGCGGATCATGGACCTGTGTCTCCTTGAACGGACGGTTAGGCTTCGAGGTGGCGGCCTGGTCTGACGAGCCAGAGAAGGCCGCCCTGGGGGCCGATCAGGATCGAGGCAAGATAGACGGCCCCGGTTGTCAGGATGATGGCAGGCCCGGCCGGCAGCTCGAAATGGAACGACAGAAGCAGGCCCACGAAGCCCGAGCCCATGCCGATCACGGTCGCGACCAGGGTCATGAGGGTAATGTCGCCGCTCCAGAACCGGGCGGAGGCGGCGGGCAGCATCATCATGCCGACCGCGAGCAGGGTGCCCAGCGCATGAAATCCGCCGACGAGGTTCAGCACCACGAGGCCCAGAAAGATCAGGTGCACCGGGGTGCCGGCGCGGCTCACCGATCGCAGGAAGGTCGGATCCACGCATTCGAGAACGAGCGGCCGGTACACCAGGGCGAGCGTCGCGAGGGTGATCGAGGAGATGGTGGCGAGGAGCAGCAGGGCCCCGTCGTCGAGGGCGAGCACCGTGCCGAAGAGCACGTGCAGCAGGTCCACATTCGAGCCGCGCAGGGACACGATCGTGACGCCGAGCGCCAGGGAGAGGAGGTAGAAGGCCGCCAGCGAGGCGTCCTCTTTCAGGTCCGTGAACCGGGCCACGAGACCGGCGAGCACCGCCACGATCACGCCGGCGACGAGGCCGCCGATGGTCATGGCCGTGAGGGAAAGGCCGGCGACGAGATAACCTACGGCGGCGCCCGGCAGGATCGCATGGGCCATGGCATCGCCCGTGAGGCTCATGCGGCGCAGCATCAGGAACACGCCGATGGGGCCGGAGCCGAGCGCGATGGCGATGACGCCCACAAGCGCCCGCTGCATGAACTCGAATTCGGTGAAGGGCTCGAAGAGGCCGTTCACGCCGCGCCCCGGTCGCAGACCTCCGCGTGCGGGTCGTTGGCCTCGATCATGCGCCGCGCCTTGAGAAGGTTCGCGGCGCTCAAGACCTCGCCCGTGTCGCCCCAGGCGACCGGGGAACGGGCGATGAGAAGGGTTTCCGGAAAGACCCGCTTCACCACGTCGAGATCGTGAAGCACCGCCACGACCGTACGCGCCTCGTCATGCCAGCGGCGGACAAGATCGAGCAGGTCGGCGGTGGTCTTGGCGTCGATCGCCGTGAAGGGCTCGTCCAGCAGGATGAGCGAGGCGTCCTGGAGGAGGAGCCGCGCGAACAGGGCGCGCTGCATCTGACCGCCCGAGAGGGTGGAGATGGACCGGCGCTCGAAGCCAGTAAGTCCGACGGCCGCGACGGCTTCCTCGATGCGGATCCGATCCCGGCGACCGATGCCGCCAAACAGCCCGGCCCGGGACCACAGGCCCATGGCCACCAGGTCATACACGTTGAGCGGGAAGGTGCGGTCGAGATCCGCCGCCTGGGGCAGGTAGGCGATCCTCTGGCGGGCCCCGGCGGTGAGTTCGATGGCGCCCTCGAGCGGCCGCAGGGTGCCCACGATCCCCTTGAGCAGGGTCGACTTGCCGGCGCCGTTCGGGCCGACGACCGCAGTCAGGCTGCCAGCCTCGATGGTCCCGGCGAGATGATGCACGGCCGGGCGCCGCCCGTAGCCGAGCGTCACATCGTCGAAGCGGATCGCTGCTGCCGTCCGGGTCATCTCAACCTTTTCACGCCTGTGGCCCTGCGGGCCCGCGCCTCAACCTCACGCCAGAACGGCGAATACCAGGAGCCACAGCACCCCGAGCACAACGCTTACCCCCGCCAAACGCTCCCAAGCCGAGAGCCTGAGAAGCGAGAGAGTAGGGTCCGCCGCCGCCGCGTGACGCGGGGGGTGTCCGTGGTGATGGTGTTCACCGGCCATGGCGCTCTAGTATAGCAGGAAGCCCTCTCTTTCCAGAGGGGGCAACGGAAAATCCACCGCCTGTCCCAGGCGGCGTGACCCAGGTCACACAAGGGATGGGGGCTGCGGGGCCGCCGTTCAAGGCTGGACGGCAGCCTCGGCGGTGGGGGGTGAGGCCTCGTAGAGCCGGGTCTCACTCAGCCCCCATTTAGGCGCCCTCAGGCGACCGGGTGGTACTGGTAAAGCCAGGTCTCGCTCAGCACCTCGTCCCCATTGCGCAGGTAGCAGCGCATCTCCACGGGCTCCGCTCCCTCGGCCGAGAGGTCGAACTGGGTGCGCCAATGGCCCGGCACGTCGTTCGGCACGGCCTCGGTGAGAATGTTGGAGAAGCTCCCCCGGGACGCCGAGAGCACCGGGCGGGGGATCACGCCCTTCGCCAGCCGGGTCAGTGGCTCGCCCTTGAACTCCACCATGAACTTACGCAGGCCCCGCGGCCGCACGGTTCCGGCCTGGCCTCCGTTGCCGAGGCGGGTGGCGACGCAGCGGGCGAGCGGGGTCGGATAGGGCTCCTCCGCCGACCAATGCATGCGATAGCGGAACTCGAGCGCCTGCCCGGCCCGGGCCGGCTCGGCCGGCACCCACATCGCCACGATGTTGTCGTGGATCTCGTCGTCCGTGGGGATCTCCACGAGCTGCACCGAGCCCTTGCCCCAATCCCCCTGCGGCTCGATCCAGAGCGAGGGCCGGCGGTCGTAATAGACCCCGTCGAGATAATGGTCGAAGGCCCGGTCGCGCTGGAGGAGGCCGAATCCCCGGGGGCGCTCGTCGGTGAAGGCCGAGGTGATGATCCGAGGCGGGTTGTTGAGGGGGCGCCAGATGCGCTCCCCGCCGCCCGTCCAGAGGGCAAGCCCGTCGGAATCGTGGATTTCCGGGCGCCAGTCCACGGCGGTCTGCTTCGCCTTCTCGGAATACCAATACATGGAAGTGAGGGGGGCGATGCCGAGGCGCGCCACATCGGTGCGCAGGTAGACCGCCTTCTCGATGTCCATGATCACCGCCGCGGCCCGGCGCATGACGAACCGGAAGGCCCCGGTGACGCTCGGGCTGTCGAGGAGCGCCGCCACCTCCACCGTGTCCGAGCCCGGGCGCGGCGTCTGGAAATAGATGTGAGTGAAGCTCGGGAATTCCTCGATCTTGTTGAATACCGCCACATCGACCGCAAGACCGCGGGCCGAGAGGCCGTATTGGAAGAGTTCGCCGATGGCGCGGAAATAGGAGGCGCCGAGGAAGGCCACCCAGTCGTTGGTGCGCCAGTCGAGCCGGCCGTTGCGGCTCTCCTGGAAGCGGAAGCCAGCAAAACCCGAGTTGTCGGGCAGCTTGTGGGCCGGGGAATCCGCCGGCATGTCGAAATAGGCGTCGTCGTAGACGATCTCGCGGGCCTGGCCCTCCTCCACCACGTGCATGCGCACGGGAGCCTGGAAGAAGCGCCCGAGATGGAAGAACGTGACCGGGTAGTCGCTGGGGCCGTTGGCCCACAGCGCCAGGTCTGTCTTGAACTTGATCTTGCCGTGGGCGTCGTAGTCGATCTGCTCCAGGATCTCGGCGGGCGCCCGGGGCGGGGGCGTATAGGGAGCCTTGGCGAGATCCGCCGCCCGCCGCTTGAGCGCGTCGAAGGAGAACGGGGCCGGGGCACCCATCTTCAGGGAGGCCTGCGCCAGGGCGGCTTCGGGGAAACCGGCCGCCGCAAGGCTCGCGGTGGCGGCGGCGGACGACAGGAATTGGCGGCGGTTCATGGGGCTCTCAAGGATCGAAGACGGGTAAGGGAGGCCTCTTGGCCCCGGCATGCGGCCGGAACAGGGCGGCCTTTTCGCATTTTCCGGCAGGCGCCTTCAAGGGCCGATGGCGGCCGACCGGGCTTGCCCCGGTCACACTTGTGCGGGAACGGGCGCAAACCCCTTGAGAATTCCGTCCGGGTCGCCAAAACTAGGCCGATCGAAAGGTGCCGGGACAACGGCGCCGGTTCCAGGGAGATCACGCCATGCGTTCCACGTTCACGCGCCGCCTCATGGGCGTCGCTGCCGCTCTTGCTGTCTCGAGCGTCAGCTTGCCGGCCAAGGCGCAGGACTTCATCAACATCCTGACGGGGGGCACCTCGGGGGTCTATTACCCGCTCGGGGTCGCGCTCTCGAAGGTCTACACCGACAAGATCAAGGGGAGCCGCCCCTCGGTTCAGGCCACCAAGGCCTCGGTGGAGAACCTGACGCTGCTCCAGCAGGGCAAGGGCGAGATCGCCTTCACCCTCGGCGACAGCCTGGCGCTCGGCTGGGCCGGCGACGAGGAGGCGGGCTTCAAGGGCAAGCTCACCAAGCTGCGCGGCATCACCGCCATCTACCCGAACTACATCCAGGTCGTGGCCTCCAAGGATTCCGGCATCAAGACGCTCGCGGATCTCAAGGGCAAGCGCCTCTCGGTCGGCGCCCCGAAATCGGGCACCGAGCTCAATGCCCGCGCCATCCTCCAGGGCGCCGGCCTCACCTACCAGGATCTCGGCAAGGTCGAGTACCTGCCCTTCAACGAATCCGTCGAGCTGATGAAGAACCGGCAGCTCGACGCCACCCTGCAATCCGCCGGCCTCGGCGTCGCCTCGATCCGCGATCTCGCCACCTCGGTGGAGATCGTCGTGGTGGAGATCCCGGCCGCCGTCGTGGACAAGGTGGGCGCGCCCTACGTGAAGGTCACGATCCCGGCCAACACCTATACGGGGCAGGCTCAGGCCGTGCAGACCGCCGCCGTGGTGAACTACCTCGTCACCCACTCGGACATGAAGGACGAGCAGGTCTACAACATGACCAAGGCCGTCTTCGAGAGCCTGCCGGACCTCGCCGCCGCCCATGCGGCGGCCCGCGACATCAAGCTCGAGAGCGCCATGCAGGGCATGCCGGTCCCCATGCATCCGGGGGCCGAGAAGTACCTGGCCGAAAAAGGCGTGAAGAAGCAGGGCTCGTAAAGGGCTTGCAGCCGAGACAAGCGGGCCGGGGCAGGATTAAGCTGCCCCGGCCTTTTTTGTGAGGGGACGCATGACAAAGCCTGAACTGGTGCGGATGGAAGCGCCGACCGAGCCGGTCGCGAACCCGGAGCACGGTCTGCCCGAGAGCTTCGGCGAGGGCCTGCTCGGCCGCCTCCTCTTCTGGACGGCCGTGTCGTTCTCGATCTTTCAGATCGTCACCGCCTTCGGCGTGCCCCTCGACCGGCCCCTGCTGGCAGGATTCACGCTGATCGGCTTGATCGCGGTGGCCCTGGTGGTCTGGACCGTCTGGCTCGCCTTGCAGCGCCACAAGGGGCGCGGCATCCTCGACGGCGCCATGGCGCTTGGCGCCGTCGCGATCGCGTTCGGGCTCGTGGTGAAGTTCGGCGGCAGCCTGCCGAGCCAGGTGGTCCGCACGATCCATGTGGGCTTCTTGTGCCTTGTGGCGGGCGCGATGCTCGCCAATCACCGAGCCGGGACGCCGACCTTCAAGACCATCGGTTGGCTCGTGGGGCTCGCGGGCTTCGCGGTGGGCCTCTATCACTGGGTGCTCTACTACGACCTCGTGAACCGGGCTGGCGAACTCACGGCGGCCGACCGGGTCGTCGGCATCACTGCCCTCGCGGTGCTGTTCTATCTCGTCTGGCGGGTCATGGGGCCGGCGCTGCCCATCGTGGCGGGGCTCTTCCTCGCCTATTGCCTGCTCGGCCAGTACCTGCCGGCGCCTCTCGACCACAGAGGCTATTCCCTCGATCAGGTGGTCGAGCACATGGCCTTCGGCACCGAGGGCATCTACGCGGTGCCAACCCTCGTCTCCGCCACCTACATCTTCCTGTTCATCCTGTTCGGCGCCTTCATGGAAAAGGCCGGCGTCATCGATTTCTTCAACGACATCTCGATGGCGATATTCGGCGACAAGCGGGGCGGGCCCGGCAAGGTCTGCGTCGCGTCCTCGGCGCTCATGGGCACGGTGTCGGGCTCCGGCGTCGCCAACGTGGTGGCCTCCGGCCAGTTCACGATCCCGCTCATGAAGCGCTTCGGGTTCCCGTCAGCCTTCGCGGGCGGCGTGGAGGCGACCTCCTCCATGGGCGGGCAGATCATGCCGCCCGTCATGGGCGCGGTCGCCTTCATCATGGCCGAGACCATCGATGTGCCCTACGCCAAGATCGTCGAGGCGGCGATGATCCCCGCGATCCTGTACTTCGCCGCCTGCTACCTCGCGGTGCATCTCGAAGCCGGCAAGCGCGGCTTGAGCGGCCTGCCGAGAAGCGAGCTGCCGAGCGCCCGGGCGGAGCTCAAGAAGAACTGGTTCCTCATCACCCCGCTCGGCGTCCTCGTCTACCTGCTGTTCGCGGGCTACACGCCGCTCTTTGCCGGCGCGATCGGCCTCTCCCTCACGGTGGCGCTCATCCTCGGCATGGCGATCGCGGCGGGGCTTGCCGTACCGGCGCTTCGGGTCGCGTTCTGGATTGCCCTCGCCCTTGTCTGCGCTGCTTCGCTTGCGGCGAGCGTGGTGCTGGTCCTCGCCGTCGTCGCGGCACTCGCGCTCTGGAACGCGTTCTCCGGCCGCGGACGCCTGACCCTTCAGGCCTGCATCGACGCGCTCGCCGACGGTGCCCGCCAGGCGCTGCCGGTGGGCCTTGCCTGCGCGGTCGTGGGCATCGTCATCGGCACCATGACCCTCACGGGGCTCGGCACCATCGTCGGCAACTGGATGATCTCCATCGGCAAGGACAACCTGTTCCTCGCGCTCGTCCTCACCATGGTGTTCAGCCTCATCCTCGGCATGGGCATCCCCACGATCCCGAACTACATCATCACGTCGTCGCTCGCGGCGCCGATCCTCCTGAAGCTCGACGTGCCTCTCATCGTCTCGCACATGTTCGTCTTCTATTTCGGCATCATGGCGGACCTCACCCCGCCCGTGGCGCTCGCCGCCTTCGCGGCGGCGCCCATGGCGAAGGAATCGGGGATGAAGATCGGAATACAGGCGGTGAAGATCGCGCTGCCGGGCTTCATCGTGCCCTACATGGCCGTCTACGATCCGACCCTCATGCTCCAGCCCGTGCCGGGCCTCGACGGCGCCGGCTACTGGGTGGCGGTCGCCTACATCGTCTTCAAGACGGCCCTGGCCCTCGGCCTATGGGGCGTCGCGGCCGTGGGCTTCGCTCGCGCACCGATGCCCTGGTGGGAGCGGATCCTCGCCACGGCGGCTGCGGCCTCGCTGGTCCTGGCGGTGCCCGTGACCGACGAGATCGGCTTTGCGCTCGCCGCCGCCTTCATCGGCATTCACCTCTGGCGGACGCGCCGGTCCGCCGTGCCCGCGCCGACCTGATGCTGTGCCTTGCGGCCGGCGCCGGCGTGGTCCCGCTGCTGGCCGGAGCCCTCACGCTGGCCTGGACCCATTCGGTCGAGAAGATCGCCTGGGAGGAGGATTGGCGCCTCACGCCGGCCGGCCTCGAACTCGTGGAGGCGCGGGTGCGGGGCTCGGGCGCTGGCATGGACCCGCCGCCGGAGGCGCGGTTCGAGGGCGGCGTCTGGCGCTGGCGCCCGGCGCTTCCGCCCCTAGGCGAAGTCGTCATGCGCCGCTCCGGCGCGACCGCCGATTGGCGGGTCTGCGTCGAGGGGCATTGCCGGCCCATGGAGGATTGGGTGCCGCGCGAGGCGGATCCGGTGGTGCTGAAGCCCTGCGGCTAGGGCAAGGGGCTAGGGCTGGGGCCTAGCCGATCGGCTCGATCGACACCGCGTTCCGCCACAGGGCGCGCATGGCCCACAGGCCGAGCAGGCTGAAAACGCCCATAAGGATGTAAGCGAAGGTGTCGCCGAGCTCGAAGAGTCCTGCCAGCGCCCAGCCGCCCGCGAACGCCACGCCGAACACCTCCGTGCCGATCAGGATCATCACGCTGACGACGGTGATGAGGTTCTGGCGCTTGGTGCCGGTGGCCTGGGGCGTGCTGATCTGCAAGAGACGGACTCCGCTAAAGAACTGAACCTGCACTACCCTAAACGCCTCGTCCCGTGCAAGGTTTGCCCCGTTTCCCGATGCCGCGCCCCTCCCTGGACGAGCCCGTCCGTATCTTCCCCGATAGTCCCGAGCCATGATCGAAACACCGACCTTCGGTTTCGCCGCCGTCGCAGCCCCCCACCTTGCCGCCGCCGAAGCCGGCCAAGTCGTACTGGCCCAGGGCGGCAATGCCGTCGAGGCGATGGTGGCCATGGCGGCGACGGTGGCTGTCGTCTACCCGCACATGAACGGTCTTGGGGGCGATGGCTTCTGGCTCGTCCGGGAGCCCGGCGGGCGCCTCCACGGGCTGGATGCCTCCGGACCCGCGGGCGCGCTCGCGACGATCAAGCGCTACCAGGCGAAGGGCTACCACGAGGTGCCGCCGCGAGGTCCGGATGCGGCCGTCACGGTTCCGGGCGCGGTCGGCGGCTGGCGCCTCGCCCTCGAACTCGCCCGGTCTCTTGGCGGGCAGATGCCCCTCGACCTGCTGCTGGGAGACGCCATTCGCTGGGCCCGGGAGGGCTGCCCGGTCTCGCAATCCGAGGGGCGCTACGTGCTGAAGGAGGCGCAGGCCCTCCAGGCGGCGCCGGGCTTTGCCGAAGTTTTTTTCGTCGACGGCAAGCGGCCCGAGGCCGGAACGCTCCGTCGGCAGCCGGCCCTTGCGGCGACCTTGGAGCGCCTCGCCCATGTGGGCCTGCGGGATTTCTACCGGGGCGATGTGGGCCGGGAGATCGCCGCCGATCTCGAGCGTCTCGAAAGCCCGGTGACCCGCCGCGATCTCGAAACCTACGAGGCGCGGGTCGTGCAGCCGCTCTCCATGCGCCGCGGACCCGCGCAGATCGTCAACCTTCCGCCGCCGACGCAGGGCCTCGCCTCCCTTCTCATTCTCGGCATCGCAGGCCGCCTCGAGGCCGCCCGCACGGACACGGCCGATCTCCATCATGGGCTGATCGAGGCGACGAAGCGCGCCTATGCGATCCGCGACCGGGTCGTCACCGACCCACGCCACCTGACCAAAGATCCGGCCGCCTTCCTCGAGAACTCGGTTCTGGAGCGCGAGGCGGCCGCCATCGACGCCCGCCGGGCGGCGCCCTTTCCCCTGCCGCCACCGGCCGACGGGGACACGATCTGGATGGGCGCCATCGACGAGCGCGGCCTCGCGGTCTCCTACATCCAGTCCCTGTTCTGGGAGTTCGGCTCGGGCTGCGTCCTGCCCGGCACCGGAGTCCTGTGGTCCAATCGGGGGCGCGGCTTCTCGCTCGATCCAAGGTCGCTCAATCCCCTGGAGCCGGGCCGCAAGCCTTTCCATACCCTCAACCCAGCCCTTGCGGTCTTCGACGATGGGCGCGTGCTCTCCTATGGCACCATGGGCGGGGAGGGGCAGCCGCAGGTTCAGGCGCAGATCTTCACCCGCTACGCGGATCTCGGGCTCGGTCTCGCGGAGGCGGTCGACGCACCGCGCTGGCTGCTCGGCCGCGCCTGGGGCGCGCAAGCCGCGACCCTCAAGGTCGAAGACCGCTTCGACCCGGAGATCATCGATCGCTTGGCTCGGCGCGGACACGCCATCGAGGAAATCGGCCAGCCCTATGCGGACGCCCTCGGCCATGCGGGCATGCTCGTGAAGCACCGCCGCGACGGGCGGGTGGAGGCCACCCACGACCCGCGCTCCGATGGCGGGGCGCTCGGATTGTGATTGCGGCGCTTGGGCTTCAGGACGGTTTGCCGTAGCATCCACCCATGAGCCAAGCACATCACCTCCATCACGACCACGGTCACGATCATGACCACAGCCATCTCTCGGAGATCGAGCTCCGAGTGAAGGCCCTTGAATCCGTTCTCGTGGAAAAGGGCTACATCGACCCGGCCGCCATCGACGTGCTGGTCGAGACCTACGAGACCAAGGTCGGGCCACGCAACGGCGCCCGCGTGGTGGCGAGGGCCTGGGCCGACCCAGCCTTCCGCGCCCGGCTCCTGGAGGATGCGACCGCCGCCATCGGGTCGCTCGGCTTCGTCGGCCGACAGGGCGAGCACATGGTGGCTGTCGAGAACACGATGGACGAGCACAACATGGTCGTCTGCACCCTGTGTTCCTGCTACCCCTGGCCGGTGCTCGGCTTGCCGCCCGTCTGGTACAAGAGCGCGCCTTATCGCTCCCGCGCCGTCATCGATCCGCGCGGGGTGCTGGCGGAGTTCGGCGTCACCCTGCCGGCACAGACCCGCATCCGCGTCTGGGATTCCACCGCCGAGGTTCGCTACCTCGTGATCCCGATGCGGCCCGAGGGTACGGAGGGCTGGAGCGAGGACGCGCTCGCCGACCTCGTCACGCGGGATTCGATGATCGGCACCGGCCTTGCCCTTGCGCCCGGCGAGGCGACGCCATGAACGGCGGACAGGATCTCAGTGGCGCTCCTGCGCCTGAGGAGTCGATCCGATGAACGGCGGGCAGGATCTCAGTGGCCCCGTAGGGCCTGGGGAGATGATGCCATGAACGGCGGGCAGGATCTCGGCGGCATGATGGGCTTCGGGTCCATCGGCATCGAGCCGAACGAGCCGCTGTTCCACGCGCCCTGGGAAAAGCGCGCCTTCGGCATCACGCTCGCCATGGGCGCGAGCGGAACCTGGAACATCGACATGAGCCGGCACGCGCGGGAGAGCCTGCCGCCGGCCGAGTACCTGGCCTCGAGCTATTACGAGATCTGGACGAAAGGCGTCGAAAAGCTCGTGGTGCAGACGGGCCTCGTCACGCCGGCGGAACTGGAGCAGGGCCGGTCGCTCGCCGCCCCGGCGCCGATCAAGCGCGTGCTGAAGGCGGAGGACGTGCCGGCGGTGCTTGCCCGGGGCGGCCCGGCGGATCGCCCTGCCGCGCAACCGGCGCGTTTTGCGGTCGGCGACCGGGTGGTGACCCGCAACCTCAATCCAAGGGGCCACACGCGGCTGCCGCGCTACGCCCGGAGCAAGGCGGGCGTCATCGAGCGCGTGCATGGCGCTCATGTCTTCCCGGACGTCCATGCCCATGGACCGAGCGAGGACCCGCAATGGCTCTACACGGTGCGGTTCACCGGGCGCGAATTGTGGGGCGATGAGGCGGATCCGACCCTCATGGTCTCCGTCGACGCGTGGGAGAGCTATCTTGAGCCGGCCTGAAGCGGACCGCGCGGCCACAGAGGCGAGCCGGCCAGAGGATCTCGCTCGCGCCGCCGCCGCGGTGGCGCCGATCCCTCGAGGTGCCGAGGGCGCTCCGGTGTTCCGGGAGCCGTGGGAGGCCCAGGCCTTTGCCATGACCCTAGCGCTCCACGAGCGCGGCCTGTTCACCTGGAGCGAGTGGGCCGAGGCCCTCGCGGCGGCGATCCGGCAGGCGCAAGGGGAGGGCGATTGCGACGACGGCTCCACTTATTACCGGCACTGGCTCGCGGCCATCGAGGCACTCGTGAGCGCGAAGGGGATCGCGTCGCCCGAGGCCCTTGCCCAACGCCGGGACGCCTGGGACCGCGCCGCTCATGCGACACCCCACGGCGAGCCGATCCTCCTCGAGAACGATCCCCAGGCCGCCGCTCACTGACCGAGCCTATTCGGCGGCGGGCTGCTCGGGCAGGCGGTGGGCGGCCCGCTCCCGCGCCTCCGCGGCGCATTTGCGCCGGTGGGCGATCGGCGTGATCACCTGAAGGTTCGGCAGCCCCCAGAACCGGAGCAGATCCGGCCAGGGCGCTTCGCGATGGTCGCGCCAGACCCGGAACAGGGGCATGCGGTGGTCGACCTCCGCATCCCGGGGCAGGCGATAGCCCGTGGCGGCGCAGCGATGGCGCTGGATACGCTTGAGAAGCCGGTCCTGCTCGCTCGGCGCATTCCAGAACCGCCAGGCGGAGACGCAGGCCGCGTGCCAATGGGCGCGCGGGTTCGGCCGTCCGTCGCCCCAAAAATCCCGGTGCCAGCCATAGCGGAAGACCGGCTGGCCACAGACCCGGCAGCCCGAGCCCGCAAAGCGCTCCTCTCGATAGGGCAGCGGCGGCATGCGGAAGGTGTCCGGCACCCCGCCGGTCCGGTCGGGATCGATGCGCCAGAGCCAGCCCTCGGGGGCGCCGCTGCGGCGGGCAAGCGCCCGCGCGAGGCGGTCGGCACGGATCGGATGCGCCTCCCAATAGGCCGTGATGGCGCGTGCCGGCGTCTCGGGCACGAAGTCGAGGCCGAGGGCATGGGTCCACACGGCGCTCGGAAAACGGGACGGTGTCAGGACGACGAGCCGCTCGATCCGGCGCTCGTTCCGGCGCCGGAGCCAGTCCGACCGGTTCCTGCGGGTTCTCGGCATGGCGTGGAGGTCGGCTCAGGCGCCGCCGGCCGAACGCCACAGGCCGAGAAGGAGGCTCACCCCGATCACGAGCACGAAGGCGGCCGCGAGGAGTTCGAGGCCGGCCACGGCAACCGCTCCTGCGGCGCCGCGCCCGCCGGCGAGCTTCAGGGCAAGGCCCTTCGCGAAAACCGCCAGGGCGCCGATGAGCCCGGTTGTGATCGCGGTGCCGAGCGCCATGGCGAAGGTCGCCGCGATGCCGGCCGCGAGCAGACCCTGCGACAGGGCGAAGACCAGGACGATCACGGCGCCGGCGCAGGGGCGTATGCCGGCCGCGAGCACCACGCCCGCAAGCTCCCGCCAGCGGGTCAGGCGGTCGAGGGCCTCGGGAGGCGGCAGATGGACATGGTCACAGGATTCCGCGAGGGCCGGCGCCTTCGGGTCGCGGGCGAGCGCGAGGGTGCCGAGCACCTTGCCGGCCTTGCGCCAGGTGACGAGAGCGCCGAGCGCGGCGACGGCCGCAAAGCTCGCAAGCTCCACCCAGGCGGTCATCCGGCTCATGGCCGCGGCGGTCGCCTGGAGGACGAGCGCGCCGACGGCAACGAGGAGGATGGCGACCACGGCCTGGACCAGCGCCGCCGCCAGGCTGAGACCGAAGCCTTTCACGAGCGTGCGCTCGTTCGCCACGAGATAGCCCGCGATCACCGCCTTCCCGTGTCCCGGACCTGCGGCGTGGAAGACCCCGTAGGCGAAGCCGAGGGTCACGAGGGACCAGAGGGCGCTGCCGTCCTGCCTCAGGGCCGATACGGCCGCCTGCATGCCGCGATAGAAGTTGCCTTGGACGGCGAGAAGATAATCGGCGAGCCCGCCCGCCGACGGAGCCGCCTCGCGCAGGCCCATGCCGAAGGGTGTGCGGGTTGGCGGGCGCGGCGGTGCCGCGGGTGCAAGCCACCACAGGACGAGGCTCACAGCCACGGCGACCAGGGCCACCGCGGCGAGCGCAAGGGCGATCCGCCGCCAGCCCCGGCCGCCGCCACTATCCGTCAGAACCAGGGACGGTGCGCTTACGGACATGCGACGAGGGCCCGGTTGGCGAATTGGGCGCCGAAATTGGCGGAGGCGTCGAGCGCCTGGAAGAACGACTCGGAGAGGTTCTGCTGCTGGGCCACCTCCAGCGGCTTTGGCCGGGTGATGGTGGTGGCGCAGCCCTTCGGAGCGCCCGCGAGCTTCACCGCATCCGCCCCCTCGGCCATGGCGAAGGAGACGAAGAAGACCGGGTCGCTCACCTCAAGGATGAGCGCACGGCCGCCGGCCGCCGGCGCCTTCAGGGGCAGCAGGAAGGAGAGGGTCGCCTCCTCGTTCGCGAAGGTCATGCCGGCCTCCTGCGGGGCGTCGAAGGCCTGCTTCACCCCATTCGCCTTGAGCGCGGTGAAATACTCGAAATCCACGAGGGACTCGGTGTTCTCCTTGGCGAGCGGCTGCAGCTCGTCCGGGGAGAGCTTGCCGTCCTTGTTCGTGTCGAGCCCTTGCGTGATGAAGGCCGAATAGCCCTTGTCGAAGGTCCAGGCGTGACGGATGCCCGTCACCTTGCCGTCCGTGCCGTAGACGATCTCGGCCCGGGCGGTGACGAACACATGGGGGTGGGCGCCAGCCCCGGTAGTGGCGCCGGCCCAGAGACCGGCGGCGAGGAGGGAGACGGTGAGGAGACCGATCGAGCGATTCATGCGTTTGTTCATAGCGTGACGCTGACTGATGCGCAGTTTAAACCACATTGGGCATCACGTCGCGGGCGGAGCCATCTCCCGGGAACACGGCAAATCCGGGGCGAATCCGTTGACGCTGGGTTCGATTTATGTCAGTATTCCTGACATAAATATCGCAACGAGAAGACCGGATCTATCCGGCGCCGGGCGAGGGTCCAAGAGGAGGAACGGCCAATGGCCGATCGTGGCATTGCGCTCCGCGACGTAGCACTCGACGACAAGTACGATCTCACCAAGGATCGCATCTTCATCACGGGCACCCAGGCGATCGTGCGCCTGCTCCTGATGCAGCGCGAGCGCGATCGGCTGGCCGGCCTCAACACCGCGGGCTTCGTCTCGGGCTATCGCGGATCCCCCATCGGCGGCCTCGACCAGAACCTCTTCCGGGCGAAGAAGTGGCTGGAGCCGAGCAACGTGGTCTTCCAGCCGGGCCTCAACGAGGAACTCGCCGCGACCGCCGTCTGGGGCTCCCAGCAGGCCGAGATGCGCGGCGAGGGCAAGTACGACGGCGTCTTCGGCATGTGGTACGGCAAGGGGCCGGGAGTCGACCGCTCGGGCGACGTGTTCCGCCACGCCAACATGGCCGGCTCGTCGCGCAACGGCGGCGTGCTCGCCCTGATGGGCGACGACCATACGGCGGAATCCTCCACGGTCGCTCACCAATCCGAGTTCCACTTCGTCGACGTGATGATCCCGATCCTGAACCCGGCTGGCGTTCAGGAAATCCTCGATTACGGCCTCTACGGCTACGCGATGAGCCGCTTCTGCGGCTCCTGGGTCGCCTTCAAATGCGTGAAGGAGAACATCGAATCGACTGCCTCCGTGGACGGGTCGATCGACCGCGTGAAGATCATCATGCCCGATGACTTCATGATGCCTCCCGGCGGTCTCAACATCCGTCCCCGCGACGGCGTCCTCGATCAGGAGGCGCGGCTTCAGGACTACAAGCGCGACGCGATGCTCGCCTTCGTCCGCGCCAACAACCTCAACCGCATCGTGCTCTCCGGCGGCCGCCAGCCGAAGGTGGGCGTGATCACGGTCGGCAAGTCCTATCTCGACGTGCGCCAGGCCATGGACGAGCTCGGCCTCGACGAGGTCAAGGCGAACGACATGGGCCTGCGCCTCTACAAGGTCGCCTGCCCCTGGCCGCTCTCGCAACGCGAGCTCATGGACTTCGCCCGCGGCCTCGATCTCGTGATCGTCGTGGAGGAGAAGCGCTCCCTCATCGAGGTGCAGGTGCGCGAGGAGCTCTACGGCACGGCGAACCAGCCGGTCTGCATCGGCAAGAAGGACGAGGGCGGCAACTGGCTCTTCCCCGTGAAGGGCGCGCTCGACCCCAACGACATCGCTATCGCCATCGGCGAGCGGCTGCTGCGCTACCACAACAACGACGACCTGCGCGGCCGCGTGGAACGCCTCAAGGATGCCCAGCGCGTGCTGACGCTCACGAGCGACATCGCGACCCGCACGCCGCATTTCTGCTCCGGCTGCCCACACAACTCCTCCACCAAGGTGCCGGACGGCATGCGGGCCTATGCGGGCATCGGCTGCCACTACATGGTCCAGTGGATGGACCGCTCCACCGACGGCTTCACCCAGATGGGCGGCGAGGGCGCGAACTGGATCGGCGAGAGCGCCTTCTCCACGCGCGGCCACGTGTTCCAGAACCTCGGCGACGGAACCTACAACCATTCGGGCGTGCTGGCGCTCCGCTGGGCGGTGCACACCAAGACGCACGTCACCTACAAGATCCTCTTCAACGACGCGGTCGCCATGACCGGCGGCCAGAAGCACGAGGGCGGGCTCACGGTCGACATGATCGCCCGCCAGGTCCGGGCCGAGGGCGTCGAGCGCATCGCCCTCGTGACCGACGAGCCGGACAAATACCCGAAATCGGTCGAGTGGCCGTCCGGCATGACGATCCACCACCGGGACGATCTCGACCAGGTGCAGCGCATGCTCGCCGAGGTGCCGGCCGTCTCGGTCCTGATCTACGACCAGACCTGCGCCTCCGAGAAGCGCCGACGTCGCAAGCGCGGCGAATTCCCGGATCCGGACAAGCGCGTCATCATCAACGACCTCGTCTGCGAGGCCTGCGGCGATTGCTCGGTGCAGTCGAACTGCGTCGCCGTGCAGCCGGTCGAGACCGAGTTCGGCCGCAAGCGGCAGATCGACCAGTCGAACTGCAACAAGGACTTCTCCTGCGTGAAGGGCTTCTGCCCGTCCTTCGTGACGGTGCATGGCGCCAAGGTGAAGAAGGCGGTGCCCGACACCGTCGCGACGGACGGCATGGATCTCAAGCCCCTGCCGGAGCCGGCGATCCCGGCCATCGACCGCACCTTCAACATCATCGTCACGGGTGTCGGCGGCACGGGCGTCGTCACGATCGGCGCGATCCTCGGCATGGCGGCCCATCTCGAGGGCAAGGGCCTGGGCATGATCGACATGGCCGGCCTCGCCCAGAAGGGCGGCGCGGTCTACAGCCACGTGCGGCTGGCGAACAACCAAGACGACATTCACGCGATCCGCGTGAGCGCGGGCGCCGCCCATCTGGTGCTCGGCTGCGATCTCGTGGTGACGGGCACCAAGAAGGTGCTCGCCTCCGTGAAGGAGGGGCAGACCGCGCTCGTGGTGAACACCGCCGAGGTGATGCCGGGCGACTTCACCCGCAACGCGGATTTCTCCTTGCCGGCGGAGCGGATCAAGCGCGCCATCACGGCGGCGGCCGGCCAGGAGGGCGCGGCCTTCGTGGAGGCCACGGCCATCGCGACGGCGCTGCTCGGCAATGCGATCGCGGCCAACATGTTCATGCTGGGCTATGCCTATCAGCAGGGCCGCGTGCCCCTGTCCGGCTCCGCGATCGAGAAGGCGATTGCCCTCAACGGCGAGGCCGTGAAGATGAACCTCGCGGCCTTCGCCTGGGGCCGCCGCGCCTTCGCGGAGCCCGAGACCATCGCGAGCCTTCTGAGCGGCCTCAAGGCCCCGACCCCGTCGCGCCGCCTCTCCGAGACCCTGGACGAGGTGATCGCCCGCCGCGTCGAATTCCTGACCGGCTACCAGAGCGCCCGCTACGCCCGCCGCTACCGGGCGCAGGTCGAGACGGTCCGGGAGGCGGAAGGTCGCGTGGTGCCGGGTTCGACGGCCCTCACCGAGGCTGTGGCTCGGTCGCTCTTCAAGCTCATGGCCTACAAGGACGAGTACGAGGTCGCGCGCCTCTACACCAACGGGCAGTTCGAGAAGCAGCTGGCCTCCACCTTCGAGGGCGAGAACCTGCGCTACGAGTTCCATCTCGCGCCGCCGCTTTTCGCCCGCAAGGACCCGGCGACCGGGGTTCCGCGCAAGATGAGCTTCGGCCCCTGGATGATGAAGGCGTTCCGGGTTCTGGCCAAAGGGCGTTTCGTCCGCGGCACCCCGCTCGACGTCTTCGGCTATACCCACGAGCGGCGCACCGAGCGGAGGCTGATCGGCGCCTTCGAGAAGCGCATCGGCGAGATTCTCGCGGGTCTCACCCCCGAGAACCACGCGGTGGCGGTGGGCCTTGCCAATGTCCCGCAGAAGATCCGCGGCTTTGGCCATATCAAGGACCGGAACCTGAAGGTGGCGCAGGCCGAGGAGGAGGGCCTCCTCGCTCAGTTCCGCAGCCCCACCCCGACGCGGCCGCTTGCGGTCGCGGCCGAATAGGATCGCTCTCCCGGCGGCCCCTGCCAAGGCGGGCCGCCGGCCTAAAGCTCCATCTCCCAGGTTTCCGCGGTGAGGTTCTGCCCGAAGCTCCTGTGGGGCTCGGCCTCGACCAGCCGGAAGCCGGACCGCGCGTAAAGGTGCCGCGCCGCGTGGAGCACGTCGTTCGTCCAGAGCGTCAGTCGCCGGTAGCCGGCCTGGCGGGCGAACCGCACCGCCTCCTCCACGAAGCGCTTGCCGATGCCAAGCCCCCGGGCCTTCGGCTCCACATAGAGGAGCCTGAGCTTGGCGACCTCGTCCGATTGCCGGACGAGCAGCACCGAGCCGACGATGTCCCCGTCCTTCTCGGCGATCCAGCAGCGTTCGCGCTTGGGGTCGAAATCCTTGATGAAGCTGGCGGCGATCTCCGCGACGAGGGCCTCGAAGGTCTCGTCCCACCCGTATTCCTGAGCATAGAGGGCCCCGTGCCGGTGCACGATCCAGCCCATGTCGCCTGGGCGGTGGGGGCGCAGCAGATAGGGAGCCTGCGGCCGCGCCTGCGGGCCGAGCAACGCCTCGACGGTTTCGAGGGCCGCTACGAGCCGCGCCCGATCCGGCCCGGGCAGATCCGCCAGGAGACCGGCCACCTGCTCATTGGAGCGCTGGTCGAGGAGCGCAGCCGCGGCCTGACCGCTTGGGGTAAGAGTGATCCGGGTCTGCCGGGTATCCTGGGTCGAGCGCGTGCGCTCGATCCAGCCCTGGCCTGCGAAGCGCTTGAGGATCCGGCTGAGGTAGCCCGCGTCCAGCCCAAGATCCCGCCCGAGCGCGGCGGCCGTCGGTCGGTCGCGGGTTGCAAGCTCTAAGAGCAGGCGGGCTTCCGTGGGCGACAATGTGCTGCCGGGGAGTCCTTCCTGCAGCATGCCAAGGCGGTTCGCATAGAAGCGGGTGAAGCGTCGGATTGCGTTCACATGACGGGAATCGGCGGGATCGGGCGCCATGGCAGCCTCCTGATGGGAAGGTTTGCCCGATCATTGACGAAGTCAACGATCTGCCCGACCGCTTCTCCGATGGGTGCGTTATCGTGATGGGCATCTGCTCACAGGCCTGTGAAGAAGCGCACCGCCGGCGCAGATCCATGCTCACAATATGAGCATTTCGGCACGGCTTCGACTCTTGTCGCCTTGCGCCAGCCAGTTACAAATTAGAAACAGAATGGCCTGGAACGAGCCACCATAAGGTTCGGCCGGCCGACAAGGCGGGGATCAACCCACGCCGCCAGAGGAAACGACATACCCCACGGCCGTATCCCGGCCCATGGGGCCTGAGGAGGATGGTCTGTGACGACGGCCCCCGCCGCTCGCGACGATACGTTCCCGAAATTCATCAGGCGCAACGCAGCCGTGCGCCCGAACCGCACCGCGTTCCGCCACAAGGATCTCGGAATCTGGCAATCCTGGACCTGGGCCGAGGTCCACGACACCGTCCAGGCCTATGCGGCCGGCCTCAAGGCTCTTGGAGTGAAGCGCGGCGGCAAGATCGCCGTGATCGGCCAGAACCGCCCGCGCCTCTACTGGACCATGGCGGCCGCCCAATGGCTCGGCGCCGTTCCGATCCCGGTCTACTCGGATAGCGTCGCGGACGAGATGGCCTATGTGCTCGCCCATGCGGAGGTGACGCATGCGGCCGTGCAGGACCAGGAGCAGGTGGACAAGATCCTGTCGGTCGCCGACCAGGTGCCGCTGCTCACCCATGTGCTCTATGACGAGGAGCGGGGGCTCCGGGATTACGACCATGCCCGCCTCCATCCCATCGCGGAGGTGATCGACGAGGGCCGCAAGCGGCTCAGCGATCAGGGCGAGGCGCAGGCGCTCCAGCAGGGCATGGAGGCAGGGCGCGGCGAGGACCTTGCCATCATCCTCTATACGTCGGGCACCACCGGGCGGCCCAAGGGCGTGATGCTGTCCTACGACAACGTGGTCGCGGCGGCGCGGATCGGCTGCGAGTTCGACGATCTGAAGGAGAGCGACGAGATCGTAGCCTACCTCCCCATCGCCTGGGTGGGCGACCACATCTTCTCCTATGCGCAGGCCATCATCGCGGGGCTGTGCGTCAACTGCCCCGAGAGCGCGGACACGGTGGTGGAGGACCGCCGCGAGATCGGCACCACCTATGCCTTCGCACCGCCGCGGGTCTTTGAGAACATGCTCACCCTCACCATGGTGCGCATGGAGGATGCGAGCGCCCTCAAGCGGCGGGTGTTCAAGTTCTTCATCGACCATGCCAACCGGGTGGGCGAGCGGATCCTCAACGGCGAGCCGGGCGTCGGCCTGAGGGATCGCCTCCTGTGGCGGCTCGGGGACATGCTCGTCTACGCCCCGCTCAAGAACCGCTTTGGGCTCACCAACATCAAGGTCGGCTATACGGCGGGCGAGGCGATCGGGCCCGAGATCTTCCGCTTCTACCGCGCCATCGGCGTGAACCTGAAGCAGCTCTACGGACAGACCGAGGCTTCCGTCTACATCACCATGCAGCCGGACGGCGAGATCCGCGCCGATACGGTCGGCCGTCCGGCCCCGCAGGTGGAGATCAAGATCGACGACAACGGCGAGGTGCTCTACCGCTCCCCCGGCGTGTTCCTCGGCTACTACAAGGACGAGGCCAAGACCGCCGAGACCAAGACGCCGGACGGTTTCGTGCGCTCCGGCGACGCGGGCTTCTTCGACGCCGACGGCCATCTCAAGATCATCGACCGGGCCAAGGACGTGGGCAAGATGCGGGACGGCGCGCTCTTCCCGCCGAAATACGTCGAGAACAAGCTGAAGTTCTATCCGAACATCAAGGAGGCGGTGGCCTTCGGGGACGGGCGCGACTTCGTCGCCTGCTTCATCAACATCGATCTCGTGGCGGTCGGCAATTGGGCCGAGCGCAACGGCGTGACCTTTGCCTCCTACCAGGAGCTCGCCGGCCACCCGCTCGTCTATGACATGATCGAGAAGCACGTGAACGAGGTGAACCGGTCCCTGGCGCAGGAGCCCCGCATGGGCGGCGCCCAGATCAAGCGCTTTCTCATCCTGCACAAGGAGCTCGACGCCGACGACGGCGAGCTGACGCGCACCCAGAAGGTGCGTCGCGGCTTCATCGCCGAGCGCTACGGGCCGCTGATCCAGGCGCTCTACGACGGCTCGCAGGAGGCGGACATCTCGACCGAGGTCACCTTCGAGGATGGGCGCAAGGGCGTGATCTCCGCCCGGGTGAAGGTCCGCGACATGACGCTCCATCCGGTCGGGGATGGCGCCAAGATGCTGGAGGCGGCGGAATGAGGGAGCGTCTCGGCCTAATCTCTCGTCACCGGGTGAAGATGGGGATCAGCCTATGAGAGCTCCCGATCATCCGATCCTGGCGAAGGGCGACGTGCTGCTCGCCGTCGAGAACGTGTCCCTGGGCTTTGGCGGCGTGAAGGCGCTCTCGGACGTCTCGTTCGACATCCGCAAAGGCGAGATCCGCGCGATCATCGGGCCGAACGGGGCCGGCAAAACCTCGATGCTCAACTGCATCAACGGGTTCTATCACCCGACCGACGGGCGGATCATGTTCCAGGGCAAGACCCGCCTGAAGATGCGGCCCTCCGAGGCGGCCCGCGGCGGCATCGCCCGCACCTTCCAGAACGTCGCCCTGTTCAAGGGCATGTCCACCCTCGACAACATCATGGCCGGCCGATCGCTCAAGATGAAGACGGGCTTCTTCTGGCAGCTCTTCCGCCACGGGCCCGCCATGCGCGAGGAAGTCGAGAACCGCAAGGTCGTTGAGGGCATCATCGACTTTCTCGAGATCCAGCACATCCGCAAGGTGCCGGTCGGCAAGCTTCCCTACGGCCTGCAGAAGCGGGTGGAGCTCGGGCGGGCGCTTGCCATGGAGCCGCAGCTCCTGCTGCTCGACGAGCCCATGGCCGGCATGAACCTGGAGGAGAAGGAGGACATGTCCCGCTTCATCCTCGACGTGAACCAGCAGTTCGGGACCACCATCGCCCTCATCGAGCACGACATGGGCGTGGTCATGGACCTGTCCGACCGGGTCGTGGTGCTCGAATACGGCCGCAAGATCGCGGACGGAAAGCCCGAAGAGGTGAAGCGCGACCAGCGCGTCATCGACGCCTATCTCGGCGTGGCCCATTGAAGGTGTGAGCATGGCCGATTCCGCAGCCGTCGCCTCCCGCAAGCCGCTGATCGACCGGCGCGTCACCAAAGCCTTGCGCGTGCCGCTGATCCTCGCCGGGATCGCGATCCTCCTCGTCCTGCTCGTGCAGGGGGGCGTGATCGCCCGCGGCAACCTCGTCTACAACGTGCTCGTCGATCCCTTCGTCCTCATGGTCGAAGCGCCGGATCTTCTGCTCCAGACCCTCTGGGAGGGTCTCGTCGCGGGCGTCCTCTATGCGCTCATCGCGCTCGGGTTCGTGCTCATCTACAAGGCCTCCGGCGTCTTCAATTTCGCCCAAGGCATCATGGTGGTGTTCGCGGCCCTCACCCTCGTGGGCCTCCACGAGAAGGGCGTCCCCGCCTTCTTGGCCCTCGGCCTTGCCATCGGCGTGATGTTCCTGCTCGCGGTTGCGGTGGAGCGGGTGGTGCTGCGGCCCCTCGTCAACCAGCCGGACATCATCCTCTTCATGGCGACGTTCGGGCTCACCTATTTCCTCGTCGGTCTCGGCGAGTCCATCTTCGGCGGCAACCCGAAGGTGATGATCACGGACCAGCTCTTCCTGCCACGCGGCGCCACGGACCTCGAGGTGTTCGGTGGGCGCGTCACGATCCAGCATCTCGACGTGGCCGCGGCCGTCATCGCGACCATCATGATCGCGGTGCTCGCAGTCTTCTTCCAGTACACCCGCATCGGCCGCGCCCTGCGCGCCGTGGCGGACAGCCACAAGGCGGCGCTCTCGGTCGGCATCTCCCTCAACCAGATCTGGGTAGTCGTCTGGTTCGCGGCGGGCGTCGTGGCTCTCGTGACGGGCATCATGTGGGGCGCGCGGTCGGACGTGTCCTTCGCCCTCGAGATCATCGCCTTCAAGGCGTTGCCGGTGCTCATCCTCGGCGGCTTCACCTCCATCCCGGGCGCCATCATCGGCGGCCTCATCATCGGCATCGGCGAGAAGCTCGGCGAATTCTACTGGGGGCCGCTGCTCGGCGGCGGCATCGAGACCTGGTTCGCCTATGTGATCGCTCTCATCTTCCTGCTGTTCCGGCCTCAAGGGCTGTTCGGCGAGAAGATCATCGAACGTGTTTGAAGCGGGGGTTGTAACACGTGCTCTACCGCGAGGCCGGCCAGTACAAATCGAGCTACACCGCCGACATGGCGGTGTTCCCCCTGCGCGAGGACCGGATCGGGCTCGGCATCATTCTGCTGATCGCCTTCCTGGTGATCCCGCTCGTCAGCACCCCGTTCTTCATCGGGTCGGTGATGCTGCCGTTCCTGGTGTTCTCGCTCGCCGCCGTGGGGCTCAACATCCTCACCGGCTATACGGGGCTGCTCTCCCTCGGCACCGCAGGCTTCATGGGTGTCGGCGCCTATGCCTGCTACAAGCTCACCACGCTCTTCCCGGGCGTGAACATCATCGTCTGGATCTTCGTCTCCGGCTTCTTCTCGGCCGCCGTCGGCGCCATTTTCGGCCTGCCATCCTTGCGCATCAAAGGGTTCTACCTCGCGGTCGCGACGCTTGCGGCGCAGTTCTTCCTGCAATGGTGCTTCATCCGCATCCCGTGGCTCTACAACTACAACGTCTCGGGCGCCATCGAAGTCCCGACCCGCACCCTGTTCGGCGTGCCGATCACCGGGCCGACCTCCTCGGTGGAAACGCGCTACCTCGTCGCCCTCACCATCGTGGTCGTGCTCACCTGGTTCGCGTCAAACCTGGTGCATGGCCGGGTCGGGCGCATGTGGATGGCGGTGCGCGACATGGACATCGCGGCCGAGCTCATGGGGCTCAACCTGCTGCGCACCAAGCTCCTCGCCTTCGCGGTCTCGTCCTTCTACGCCGGGGTCGCGGGCGCGCTGCTGGTGTTCCTGTGGCTCGGGGGCGCTGAGGCGGGCGACGTGTTCAACATCCGCCAGAGCTTCCTGATCCTGTTCATGGTGATCATCGGGGGGCTCGGCTCGCTGATCGGCTCCTTCATGGGCGCCGCCTTCATCTCGGCGCTGCCCACGATCCTCAAGTTCGGCCTGCCCGCCATCGGCATCCCGATCGCGGGGGCCACCGCCGAGCACCTGAACCTCATGGTGATCGGCGGGCTCATCATCTTCTTCCTCATCGTCGAGCCGCATGGCCTGGCGAGGCTCTGGCAGATCGCGAAGCAGAAGCTTCGGGTTTGGCCGTTCCCGTATTGAGCGGCTCGGGGAGGAGTTCGGCTGGGGCGTAGCCCTGGCTCAAAGCGGACACGCTCCGCCGCAAAGGCGGAGGTGAACAGGCTGCCGTGAACCCAATCCGCGGACCTTGCGGGTATGAGCCGGCTGCCAGAGGCACGCTCCGCCGCCAAGGCGGGTGTGAACAAGGCATAGGGAGGTTTTAAGCGATGAAGAAGGCTACAGCCCTCATGGGGCTCATCGTGGGCTCGATGCTCACGGCGGCGCCCGCCCTGGCGCAGGACCAGATCTACGTCAACCACAACAGCTACCGCACCGGCGCCTTCTCGGGTTCGGGCATTCCGTTCGGCAACGGCGTGCGCGATTATTTCGCCATGCTCAATGCCCGCGACGGCGGCATCGGCGGCGTCAAGATCAATTACGAGGAATGCGAGACCGGTTACGACACCAAGAAGTCGGTGGAGTGCTACGAGCAGGGCCGCGCCAAGGGGACCGTGGTCTACACGCCGTGGTCGACCGGCGCCGCGCTGGCCGTGATCCCGCGCGCGCACATCGACCGCATCCCGATCCTCTCCATGGCTTACGGCCTCTCGGCGGCCGCGGATGGAAACACCTTCCCGTGGATCTTCAACCCGCCCGTGACCTATTGGGACGGCGCCTCCGTGTTCCTGCGCTACATCGCGGACCGCGAGGGCGGCTTCGACAAGCTGAAGGGCAAGACCATCGGCCTCGTCCATCTCGACGCCCCGTTCGGCAAGGAACCGATCCCGGTGCTCGAAGCCTTCGCCAAGGAGAACGGCTTCACCTTGAAGCTCTATCCGGTGCCGGCCTCCGAGATGCAGAACCAGTCCTCGCTCTGGCTCTCGGTTCGCCGCGACCGGCCGGATTGGGTCTACATGATGGGCTGGGGCGCCATGAACCCGACCGCTGTCCGCGAGGCGAGCCGCTCGGGCTTCCCAATGGATCGCTTCGTCAGCGTCTGGTGGCCGCACGAGGACGACATCCGTCCAGCCGGTCCGGCCGCCAAGGGCTTCAAGGTGCTGACCTGGCATCTCGTCGGGCAGGAATACCCGGCCATGCAGGACATCCTCAAGCACGTGGTCGACAAGGGCGTCACCGACACCCAGAAGGACAAGGTCGGCGACCATGCCTACGGCAAGGGCCTCTACGAGGGCGTCCTGCTCGCCGAGGGCATTCGCAATGCCCAGCGCCTCACGGGCAAGAAGGTGATCAACGCCGAGGACATGCGTCGTGGCCTCGAGGCCATCGACATCACGGCCGCGCGCTGGAAGGAGCTCGGGCTCGAAGGCTTCGCCGGTCCGATCAAGCTCTCCTGCACCGATCACAACGGTCGCAATCCGCTCTACGTGCTGGAGTGGGACGGCACCAAGTTCGTGAAGGTCGCGGAGGGTCTCCAGCCTGTGCGGGAGAAGGTCCAGCCTCTCGTCGAGGAGGCCGCCAAGGCCTACGCGACCCAGAACACCGGCTGGCCGCAGCGCACCGAGGCTTGCGACCGCGCGTCCTAAGGCAGCACCCCATCCCCTCCCCCTCCGTGGGGGAGGGGAACCCTTCGGAGTTCCCATGAAAGCCGCCGTCCAGACGCAGCCCTCGGAGACCATCCTCGCCGTCAACAACATCGAGGTGATCTACGATCACGTGATCCTCGTGCTGAAGGGCGTCTCGCTCAACGTGCCGCGGGGCGGCGTCGTAGCGATCCTCGGCGCCAACGGCGCGGGCAAGACCACCACCCTCAAGGCGATCTCGAATCTTCTGCGCGCCGAGCGCGGGGAGGTCACCAAGGGCTCCGTCGAGTTCGACGGCGCCAGGGTCGACAAGCTGTCGCCGAACGATCTCGTGCGCCGGGGCTGCATCCAGGTGCTAGAGGGCCGCCACTGCTTCGGCCACCTCACCATCGAGGAGAACCTGCTCACCGGCGCCTTCACGCGCCGCGACGGCAATGCCGCGATCAAGCGCGACCTCGAGATGATCTACGACTACTTTCCGCGCCTGAAACAGCGCCGGACCTCCATGGCGGGCTATACCTCGGGAGGCGAGCAGCAGATGTGCGCCGTCGGCCGGGCCATGATGTCCCGCCCCAAGATGATCCTGCTGGACGAGCCCTCCATGGGCCTCGCACCGCAGATCGTGGAGGAGATCTTCGAGATCGTGCGCAAGCTCAACAGCACGGAGGGCGTCTCCTTCCTGCTTGCCGAGCAGAACACCAACATGGCGCTCAAATACGCCACCTACGGCTACATCCTCGAGACCGGCCGCGTGGTGATGGACGGGCCCGCCCAGATGCTGCGGGAGAACGAGGACGTGAAGGAATTCTACCTCGGCGTCGGCGAGGGGGACCGCAAATCCTTCCGCGAGGTGAAGAGCTACAAGCGGCGCAAGCGCTGGCTGGCCTGAGGTCGCTGCGCCCTCCAGGGACTCGCGCCGGGCGCCGCACGCTCCCATATTGCGCTCATGCCGTTTCTCATCGTCCTCGGCGCGCTCCTGCTGATCGCCCTCATCTTCGGCCCGCAGCTCTGGGTCCGGCAGGCCATGCGCCGCCATGCGGCCGAGCGCACGGATTTCCCGGGCACCGGCGGCGAGCTGGCGCGCCATCTGCTCGATCTTGCGGGGCTCAACGCCGTCCCGGTCGAGATCGCTCCGGCCGACCATTACGACCCGGTCGACAAGGTGGTCCGCCTCTCGCCGCAGAACTATGACGGGCGCTCCGTCACGGCGGTCGCCGTCGCGGCCCACGAGGTCTCGCACGCGCTCCAGGATGCGGACGGCAACCGGCTCCTCGCCGCCCGGGTGAGGCTCGCCGGGACGGTGCAGCGCATCGAGATCGGCGCCGCCGTGGTGCTCGCCACGGCGCCCCTCCTCATGGCACTCGTGAAGTCGCCCGCGCTGCTCATCCTCCAGATCGCGGTCGTGGTGGCGCTCATGGCCTCGCGCCTCGTGGTGCATGTGCTCACCCTGCCGGTGGAGTTCGACGCCAGCTTCGGGCGGGCGCTGCCGATCCTGGAGCGGGGCGGCTATCTCGGCGAGGGCGACCTGCCGGCTGCCCGCACGGTGCTGCGCGCGGCCGCCTTCACCTACATCTCCGGCGCCCTCGTGACGCTTCTGGACATCACGCGCCTCCTGCGGGTCTGGCGGTTCTAGGGTCCGTCTCGCCCATTGCGCTGCGTCACCTCTCCGGTAGGAATGAACCAAACGAGGACACCCCATGGCCGACACCTACGACACCCGCGACACGCAGGATCCCGCCGCCCGCGAGACGGATCTCTTCCGCCGCCTGCCCGAGGTGCTGCGCGCGGCGCTAGAGGCGCCGGCCTATGCGGAGCGCCTCAAGGGCATCGACCCGGCCGGGGTCACGAGCCGCGAGGCTCTCGCGCGCCTGCCCGTTCTGCGCAAGTCGGACGTGCCGGGCCTGCAGAAGGCGGCGCCGCCCTTCGGCGGCTTCGTACCTCAGCCGCTCTCGGCCTTCGGGCGCCTCTTCACCTCGCCGGGGCCGATCTTCGAGCCGGAGGGCACGGGATCCGATCCCTGGGGCTCCGCGCGCGCGCTCCATGCCATGGGTTTTCGGGCCGGCGACGTGGTGCTGAACACCTTCGGCTATCATCTCACGCCGGGCGGCTTCATCATGGATTCCGGGGCCCGCGCGCTCGGCTGCGTCGTCATTCCGGCCGGGCCCGGCAACACGGAGCAGCAGCTCGAGGTGATCGAGGCGTTCCGGCCGGTGGCCTATTGCGGCACGCCGGACTTCCTCAAGATCCTGCTCGACGCGGCCGAGAAGGCGGGACGCGACGTCTCCTCGATCAAGAAGGCCCTGTGCTCCGGCGCGGCCTTTCCGAAGTCCCTGCAGGAGGAGATCGCCGGTCGCGGCATCGACGCGTACCAGGCCTACGCGACCGCGGATGTGGGCGTCATCGCGTATGAGACGTCCGCCCGCCAGGGCATGGTGGTGAACGAAAACCTGATCGTCGAGATCGTTCGGCCCGGCACGGGCGATCCGGTGCCGGAGGGCGATGTGGGAGAGGTCGTCGTCACGAATCTCGATCCGCATCATCCGCAGATCCGCCTTGCGGTCGGCGACCTCACGGCCGCGATGGCGGGGGCGAGTCCCTGCGGCCGCACAGGCATGCGCATCCGCGGCTGGATGGGCCGCGCGGACCAGACCGCGAAGGTCAAGGGCATGTTCGTGCGCCCCGAGCAGGTGGCCGAGATTGGCCGCCGTCACCCGGATCTCGGGCGCCTGCGCCTCATCGTGACCCGCGAGGGCGAGACCGACGTCATGACGCTCGCGGCCGAGGCCGCCAAGCCCGGCGACGCGCTGCGCCTTGCGGTCGCCGAGACCCTCCAGGGGGTCACGAAGCTGAAAGGCGCGGTCGACTTCGTCGCCCCCGGCAGCCTGCCCAATGACGGCAAGGTGATCGCGGACGAACGCAAGGTGGATTGAGCCTCCCCGGTCAGCCGTCGAGCGCCGTTCATGATGGGTTTGGATCGGCCCGGGCGTGGCCGAACGCAGCTTGACAGGAGCGATGTTATTCTGTGACTTCCGGTTGCGCCAAGGGGCGCGAGGACGACCTTGCGGCGTCGTCCGGCAGCCTGTCATGGAGAGACTCGTGGTTCGGATCGGAGGCCTTGCGGGGAAGGCGGCGGGCGCGGCCCGCGCCTTGGTGCTTCTCTTCGCGCTCGGCACCCTGCCGGGGACTGCATCGGCGGGCGAGTTCGACCATGTGTTGAGCGATCTTGGGATCGCCCTGCCCGAGACGCTGGCCCGGACGGACGCGGTGTGGCGCGCCCTCGACGAACTCAACCGCGAGCGCTGCGACGAGACCGCCATCGGCAATCTCAGCGACGCCTTGCAGAAGATCGGCCGCCGCCGCGAGGCCGCGAACGCGCAGCTCGCCTTCTCCAAGAATTGCGGGGGCAACGCGGGCGCGGTGCGCCGGGCCGTGAACATCCTGCTCCAGCTCAACGATCATCCCGCCGTGGTCAGCGGCGCGACGGAGCTCATCCGGCTCCAGCCCTACGGCGACAACGGCTATTACCTGCGGGCGCTGGGGCACGATCGCGGCGGGCAGTGCAAGCAGGCCATCGACGATTACGCGACCGCGATCGAGCTTTTCGGCAACAAGGACCGCATTTCGAGCGTCGGTTTTCTCGGCATGACCCGCTGCTACGAGAAGCTCGGGCAGTTCTGCGAGGCGACGACGCCCATCGAGACCTGGGTCGCCATCAACCCGTCGCGGAACGACAACAGCCAAACGCGCACCATCATCGCGGACCTCACCGCCAAGGGGAATTGCGCCGCGACCGGCGGCAGCGGCGAGGAGGTGCTGCCCGTCGCCCGCCCCGGCCAGACCGTCACGGTCGCGGCGACGATCAACGGGGTGCCGGGGCGCTTTATCCTGGACACCGGCGCCACCTTCGTCTCGCTCAAGCAGAGCTATGCCAAGAAGGCGAAGGTGGAGGTGGACGAGAGCAGCTCGATCCGGCTCGCCACCGCCAACGGCATCACGGAGGCCAAGCGCGGCAAGGCGGGGTCCGTGGCGCTCAAGAAGCTCTCCGCAAAGGACGTCGCCGTGGTGGTGCAGTCGGACGAGCGCGGCACCTACGGGGACCGGATCGACGGCCTTCTCGGCATGAGCTTTCTCTCCCGCTTCGACATGACGATCGATGCGAAGACGGTGCGCCTGAAGACGCGCGGCCGCCGCTAGTCTGCATCCATTGACAGCAAGGCGGCGCGCATAAAAACGCGCGGTCTCTGCTGACGGGAATGTGTCAGGGCAGGCGCCAGTCGATCGGCTCCAGGCCCTTCTCCGCAAGCCACGCATTGGCGCGGCTGAAGGGACGCGTGCCGCGAAAATCGTTGAGGCGGTTGAGCGGGGAGGGATGGCCGCTCTCCAGCACCAGGTGCTTCGCGCGATCGACCAGCACCGCGCGCTTGCGGGCGGCGTTGCCCCACAACAGAAACACCACGGCGGGCTGGTGCGCGGAGATCGCGGCCATCGCCTCGTCGGCGAGCGCCTGCCAGCCGAATTTCAGATGCGCTCCGGCGGAGCCCTCCTCCACGGTGAGCGCGGTGTTGATGCACAGCACGCCCTGCTCGGCCCAAGCGGTGAGATCGCCCGTGCGCGGCCGCGGGATATCGAGATCCGTCGAGAGTTCGTCGAAGATGACCCGCAGGGATGCGGGCAGGCGGCGCGGGCCGCGATAGGAGAAGGCGAGGCCGTGGCTGTCGCCCCGGGTCGGATAGGGGTCCTGGCCCAGGATCATCACCTTCACGCGGTGGAGCGGCGTGAGGCTCAGGCTCGTGAAGATGTGCTCAGGCGGCGGCAACACCACGGCCCCCGCCGCGATGCGCTCGTCCACGCGGGCCGCCACCGCATCGGCGGCGCCTTCCGCGAAGAAGCGGAGGGTGCGCCATCCCTCGGAGGCAGGGCCCCCGCGGAATGCCGCGAGAGCCTTTTGCACGGGACCTGTCACGGGACCTCCGCGGAAACCGGGCGGGGAGAAGCCCGTTCGAACGGGCGAGGGGCCGGATCCCGCGGAGGGGTGGAGACCTCCGCGGGCGCCCTGTCAGGGATCGGATCGCTGGACGCGATCAGCGGACGACGATGCGTCCCTCGACCTTGGAATCCACGGTGCCCTTCTTGCGCACGAACGCCATGACCTCGTTCGCCATGAGCTTGCCGTCCGTGGTGCCGATGAGCACGCGGCCCTTGGTGAAGGGGGTGTAGCCGTCGCCGCCCGCGACCATGAAGTTGTTGGTCGCGACCTTGTACTTCTTCGCCATGTCGATGGGCGCGCCGTTCACCTGGATGTTGGACACCCGGGAGCCCACGGCGGCCTTGGAATCCACCTCGAACTTGAGGCCCGACACCTGCGGGAAGCGGCCCGCCCGCTGCTCGATCTGCGACACGCCGTTCTCCAGCGCCGCCTTGATGTCGGCGCCCGTCACCTCGACGAGGGAGGTGGAGTTGCCGAAGGGGAGCTCCGAGAGGATGTCGCGGCGCGTGAGCTTCACGCCGGCGGGGTATTGCTTGTTCGCGCGGATGCCGCCGCCATTGGTGATGGCCAACTCGCCGCCGGTCGATTCCTTGATCGCGTCCGCGATCAGATTGCCGATGGCGGTCTCCTGCGAGCGCACGGTGGCGGTCCGGCTGTCGAGCTCGCCCACGCTCGTGCCGATCTCCACGTCGAGTTCCTTGGAGAGCGCGGCCTCGTAGCGCTTCACGACCGCGAGAACCTCCGGATCGGGATCGATGGTGGAGGAATCGTGCACGCGGAAGCTCGGCGCCCAGGTGACGCGGCGCTGCTGGCCCTCGCCCGCGACCGTGGCGACGAAGTCGATGGCGGTGACGAAATTGCCCTCCTCGGAGGATTCCACCATCACGGTCTTGCCGTCATAGCCGATGGCGAGGTCGTGGTCGTGGCCCGTGAGCAGCACGTCCACGAGGCGCGAGCGGACGATCTGGTTGTCCATGTCGCGGTCCGTATGGGCCACGCACACGACGATATCCGCGCCCTGCTGGCGCAGCGCGGTCGTCTGAGCCTTCAGGGCATCGAGCTCCGGCCCGAACTTCAGGTCGCCGGGCTGCGACATGCCGGGAACGCCGGTGAGCACGAGGCCGACCACGCCCACCTTCACGGGGCCGAGGGTGAAGAGCTGGCTATCCTTCATGCCCGGAATCGGCGAGCCGTCCGCCTGGCGCATGTTGGCGCCGAAATAGGGGAAGTTCGATTCCCCCATGCGCTTCAGATAGGTTTCCTTGCCGAAGTCGAATTCATGGTTGCCGGGCACGAACACGTCCGGCTTCACCATGTTGGTGAGCTCGACGATGTGGGCCCCCTGGTCGAAGCCCGACATGAGCGAGGGCGAGAAGGTGTCGCCCGCATGGCAGAAGAGCATGGGCACGTTGCGGGCCCGCTCCTGCTTGACGACCGCCGCGAGCTTGGCGAAGCCGCCGCGGCCCTTGTCGTCGGACATCTTGTAGATGTCGTTCACGAGCAGCAGGCTGAACGTGGTGTTCTGAGGGGCGGCCTGCGCCTCCTCGTGACCCGTCAGCATCGTCACTGAAAGGCCGGCGCCGAGGCCGAGGCCCAAAGTCTGACGCCGTGAAACTTTCGCCATTCCCACTCTCCCGTTCATCTTGCGTGTGCTGGTGTAACTTTGACCCAGGCCGCAGAATGCGTCGGCGGCGTGCCATCCGCAAGACCTGCTTCCCAACCGTAAGCCGGCTTCCTATCGCGGGTGGCAGGACAAGGCGTGCTTGGGTCGGCTCCAGCACCCCTGTCCTCGCGGCCCGTGCGGCCCGAGGGGATGCGGTCTCGTGGTGCCCTCCCCGCGAGGAGGGAAGCGGGACGCCGGGGCGCCGGGTGGGCTAAGGGTAGGGGGCAGGGCGGCCCAACGCCCCGGCATCCCGCGGTTTTCAGGCCGCCCCTCTCAGGGCACCTGTTCCGGCAAACACGACCCCGCGCATCACAGGCTCACCCCCTGTCACAGGAGCTCACCTGCTGGAGCGCCCACCAGCGCGGCCGGATCGTAGTGTCCGGCGGGCGGGGGTCTTGGGGCCGGCAGAGAGCAAACCCCGCCAGCCTTGCGTCGCATCGGCCGCCCGGGAGAGAAGCCACCGGGCTCCTCCCACAGGACCGCCTCCCCTCCGCCCCACAGATCCGGTGATCACGGCGGCTC
>DATCJK010000044.1:0-160000 GCA_036562855.1 Microvirga sp. | reverse complement strand
CTCCTTGTGGGCGTCGTCTCGCGCATAGACGGTCTTTGCCCCCTGCGTCAGCCGATACAGGGGTGGAACCGCGAGATAGAGGTGCCCGGTATCGATCAGACGCGGCATCTGCCGGTAGAAGAAGGTAATGAGGAGCGAGGCGATGTGGGCGCCGTCCACGTCCGCATCCGTCATGATCACCACGCGATCGTAGCGCAGATCTCCATCCCGATAGCCCGAGCCCGTCCCGCAGCCGAGTGCCTGCACGAGATCCGAGAGCTGCTGGTTCTGGTGAAGCTTGTCCTTGCCGGCCGAGGCCACGTTCAGGATTTTGCCCCGCAACGGAAGCACCGCTTGGGTAGCGCGGTCGCGCGCCTGTTTAGCCGAGCCACCGGCCGAATCGCCCTCCACGATGAAGAGCTCGGAGCCGGCGGCGCCCGCAGTGCTGCAATCCGCGAGCTTGCCGGGGAGGCGCAGCTTGCGCGTCGCGGTCTTACGGGCGACTTCCTTCTCCTGACGCCGCCTGAGCCGCTCCTCAGCCCTGTCGATCACCCAGTCGAGCAGCTTGTTCGCCTGCTGGGGCGACATGGCGAGCCAGTGGTCGAATGCGTCGCGCACGGCCGCCTCGACGATGCGGCCGGCCTCGATCGTGGCAAGCTTGTCCTTCGTCTGGCCTTGGAACTCCGGCTCGCGGATGAACACCGAGAGCATGGAGGCGCAGGTCGCCATCACGTCGTCGGTGGTGACGGCCGCCATGCGCTTTTGCTGGTTCACGCGCTCCGCGTGGTCACGCAGGCCGCGCAGCAGCGCGATCCGCAGCCCGTTCTCATGGGTGCCGCCTTCAGGCGTCGGAATCGTGTTGCAGTACGAGGAGGAGAACCCATCCTCGTTCGCCATCCAGGCGACCGACCATTCGAGCGAGCCGTGGCCGCCGGGCTTCGTGATCTTGCCCGAGAAGGCCTGTTCGACCACGAGCTCCTTCCCCTCGATGTCCCGCGAGAGATAATCCTTCAAGCCGTTCGGGAAACGGAAGGTCGCCTCCGGCGGGACGTTGTCGACCCCAGCCAGAAGGGAAGGGTCGCATTTCCAGCGGATCTCGACGCCGCCAAAGAGATACGCCTTCGAGCGCGCCATCTTGAACAGGCGACGGGGCTGGAAATGAGCTTCCTTGCCGAAGATCTGGTGATCCGGCTTGAAGCGCACCTTCGTGCCTCGGCGGTTCAGCACCCGCCCGACGGTCTCGAGCTTACCCTTGGGAACGCCCCGCGAAAACACCTGGCGGTACAGCGTCTGCCCACGGGCGACCTCGACCTCCAAGGTCTCCGCGAGGGCGTTCACCACCGATACGCCGACGCCGTGCAAGCCGCCCGAGGTCTCGTAGACCTTCGAATCGAACTTACCGCCTGCGTGCAGCGTGGTCATGATGACCTCGAGCGCCGACTTCTTCGGGAATTTGGGGTGCGGGTCCACGGGGATGCCGCGGCCGTTGTCCGTCACCGACAGCCAGTCGCCCTCGGCGAGCTCCACTTCGATGAAGGTCGCATGGCCGGCTACCGCCTCGTCCATGGCGTTGTCGATCACCTCGGCGAAGAGATGGTGCAGGGCCTTCTCATCCGTGCCACCGATATACATGCCCGGGCGGCGGCGGACGGGCTCGAGCCCCTCCAGCACCTCGATGGCCGAGGCGTCATACCCAGCCTCATCCGGCGTGCCGGTCTGTGCTTGGCGGGACACCTTGACGGCCGCATTGCGGGCCGATGCCGCCGCAGCGCGCTTCGAGCCAGCGCCCCCGAAAAGATCGTTGTTGTTCGTCATTGGGACTTTTGTCCGTGATGATTCGCGTTGGCGTGGACTATAGCTCATTCGCAGGATCATAAGAGAACAAACCGTAAACACAACCCGCGACCCAGGGTCCGGATGCGAAAAAGGGCAGCCCGGAGGCTGCCCTTCCACAGGTGTTCAACAGGGGCGGAGTGCTCAGCTTGCGATGGGTCCGCCGCCCTTCTTCGTGATGGCGACGACCGCCGGACGCGGAGGCATTCCGTCCTTGAAATCGGGCCAGCGGGTGGCCGGGCTCTCGAAGGTGGCGGGCTTGGCGTTCGGATCGTCCTCGTCGCCTTCGCCCGGGTGCTGAATCGCCACGAAGAAGGTGGTGTCGTCCGGGGTGAAGTAGGGGCCGCAGAGCTCGGCGCCTGCAGGGCAACGGAAGAAATGCTTGGAGGTGCCGCGGGCTTCGCCCTCGGTCTCCAGCGCCCAGACGCCATCGGCACGGCCGGTCTGGCGGGGGCTGTTGCCGTCCGTCGAAACCCAAAGGCGTCCCTGGCTGTCGATGGCGCAATTGTCCGGCATGCCGAACCAGCCGTCCTTCGTGGTCGCCGAGGAGAAGGTGGCCCCGACCGCCGCCACCGCCGGGTCGCCGCATTTCACCAGGACCTCCCAGGTGAACTTCACGGCGCTGTGGTCGCCGCCCTCCGGCATCATCTCGACGATGTGCCCGAAGCGATTCTCGGCCCGCGGGTTGGCGCCGTCCACCTCGTTCGCCTTGCGGCGGGAGTTGTTGGTGAGCATCACGTAGACCTTGTTGGTCTTCGGATTGGCATCCACGTCCTCGGGCCGGTCCATCTTGGTGGCCCCGAGCAGGTCCGCCGCCCGGCGGGTTTCGATCACCACGTCCGCCTGGCTTTTGAAACCATTCGCCTCGGTCAGCGGTCCCTGCCCGTGGATGAGCGGCAGCCACTCGCCCGAGCCGTCCGCGTTGTACTTCGCCACGAACAGCGTTCCGCGGTCGAGAATGTCACGGTTGGCAGCCCGGTTCTGGGTATCGACGCGCGCTTCCGTCACGAACTTGTAGACGTAGTCGTAGCGCTCGTCGTCGCCCTGATAGACCACATAGCGGCCATCGCGGTTGATGATGCCGGCGGCGCCTTCATGCTTGAAACGGCCCATAGCGGTGCGCTTCTTCGGCACGAAGGTCGGGTCGAACGGGTCGATCTCGACCACCCAGCCGAAGCGATTCGCCTCATTGGGGTCCTTCGAGACATCGAAGCGGTCGTGGTACTTGCCCCAGGCGTACCAATTGCCGGGCACGCCGATGCGCTTGTAATTGGCCGTTTCCGCATGGCCCTCCGGCAGCTTGCCCCAGAAATAGCCGTTGATGTTCTCCTCGCAGGTAAGCCACGTGCCCCACGGGGTCGTGCCGCCGGCGCAGTTGTTCAGCATTCCGCGCACCCTGCGCCCGGCGGGATCGTAGGAGACCTTCATCCGGTCGTGGCCGGCGGCGGGGCCGGTGATCTCCATCTCGGTCTCGCCCGTAATGCGGCGCGCGTATTTGGAATCGGCGACAACCGCCCACTTTCCGTTCGTTTTCTTCACCTCGATGACCGAGCCGCCATGGGCCGCGATCTCGATATCGCAGAGCTCTTTCGTCATGCCGGCGAAATTCGCCTGCTTGGTGTCCTGACGCCCAAGGCCGGGGAACATCAGTTCCTCGTTGGTGTATTCGTGGTTCACCACCAGAAGCCCGTGCTCGCTCGGGTTCGCCGCGCCGGGCATCGGGTAGTAGCCCACGAAATCGTTGTTATAGCCGAACTGCTTGTTCTGGGCGTCGACCGTCTGCTTCATCGGGTCGAAGGCAGGGGCTCCGGGAACCACCGGGTCGCCCCAGCGGATGAGAACGTCCGCATCGTAACCTTCCGCCACATAGTGGCGTTCGTCCGAGCCGGCAGTGACTTCCTTGAAGGCGAAGGAGGGGGTGGTGTTCGGCGTTTGGGCCTGCGCCTTTTCGGCGACTGCGAGCGCCAGCGGGGAGACGGTCGCGGAAATCGCCGTAACGGCGAGCGCGCCGCGCAGCAGGTCGCGCCGGTTGAACCGGGTAGCAATCACCTCACCCAAGGTCGGGTTGGCGCTCGTGTTCGTTCCGGTATTCTCGGATTCCTCGTAGGCCTGCGAGCGGGTCGGGACGTAGCCGTCCATGGAGGTCCTCCTTCTTGGACTGAAAGCGATAGGTGAAGCCCTGCGAGATCCCAGCGGCCGGGTTCATCGGTCCGCAGGCTCTCCTTGTGCCGGGCCTGTCTAGCGGGGGGAGGTGTCGGCGGCGTGACAGTCGTCAAACTGTCAAAACCAAAGGAGTAGGAACCGTTTAGCCGGCGTTCACGTTGAACGGCTAGGCTTAGGCTCCAGTACGGGAGAGAGCGTCGTGGCGACACGGATCATGGCAGGGACATCTCAGCACCTGAGGCTTGCGCGGACAGCCCGCCTTGCGGGCGAGGCCTTCGCGTTCAACGAGCCTGAGCAGGTGAGCCCGGCGGTGCGCCGGCTGCCGATTGGCGGGCTGGCCCTCACCTTCGTGGCGCTTGCCGCCGCAACGGCGCTTTATCTCGGGTTCTAGCGGACCCGGCGGAGGCGTCCAGGTCAGCTTTCCTGGTCCTCGCTCTCCGGCGTCGACCGGCCGATGATGAGTCGCTCGAGCACGCGTTCAAGCGGCCCGCCGCCCACCAGAAGCAGCAGGGCCAGGCCGCTGCCGAGGACTGTGATAAGCCAGGCGCCGACGCCGGCCGTCACGCCGAGCGCCGCAGCGATCCAGACTGTCGCTGCCGTCGTGAGGCCGTGAATTTGCATTCTCCCACGGTCGTGCAGGATCACGCCGGCTCCCAGAAAACCCACTCCCGTCAAAATGCCCTGGATGACGCGGCTGGCTGCGTCCTGCCCAAAATGCAGGCTGCCGTAGCCGGTGCAGGCGAGGACCGCCAACGCGGATCCCAGCGAGACGAGCCCGAGCGTGCGCATGCCGACGGGCTTGTTCTGGAGATCCCGGTTGAGGCCGATCGCCATCCCGGCCAGCATGGCGATGATCAGCCGGGCGCCCGTTTCAAGCGCTTCCTGTTCGAAGAGCGGGTAGACCATCAAGGCTAGCTCGCCTTGCGGGAGGGTTTTGCAGCCGTCTTCTTGGCAGCCGATTTCTTCGCAGCTGATTGCTTGGCTGGAGCTTTGGCAGGCGTCTTGGCGCCAACCGTTTTAGCAGCGGCTTTCTTAGCCGACGCCTTTGCCGGAGCCTTGGCCGCCTTGCCTGCGCTCTTCGATGCGGCCTTGGCTGGAGCTTTGGCGGCGCTCTTCTTGGCGCCGGCCTTCTTGGCCGGCGCCTTACGTCCGCGGGCCGGTTTCTTCGAGCCGCCAGCCTCGCGCCGAGCCACCAGCAGAGCCAGGGCCTCGTCGAGCGTCACGGCCTCCTGAGCCGTGGAGCGGGGCAGGGTGGCGTTGGTCTCACCGTCCGTAACGTAGGGTCCGAAGCGGCCGGCCTTCACCACGATCTTCTTGCCGCTCTCCGGATCGGCCCCGAGTTCTCGTCCAGGATCCGCGGCGCCTCGGCGGAAGCCGCCAGAGCCGCTCTCCTTCGCGACGATGAGGTCGATCGCCCGGTTGGCGCCGATCTCCAGCACGTCGTCGTCCCGGCCGATATTGGCGTAGACCTTCCCGTGCTGCACGTAAGGCCCGTAGCGGCCAATATTGGCGAGGATCGGTTCGCCGGTCTCGGGATGGCGGGCCACCTCGCGCGGCAAGGCCAGGAGCTTCAAGGCCATTTCCAGGGTGACGGTCGAGGGCTGCGTCCCCTTGAGCAGGGAGGAGCGCTTCGGCTTCTCGCCCTCGCCGAGCTGGACGAAGGGGCCGAACCGGCCGTCCCGGAGGGTGACCTGCTGGCCGGTGGCCGGGTCCTCGCCGAGCACCTTGACGCCCGGCGTGCCGCCGTTCTCGGACGTTCCGTCCCCATCGCCGTCGATGCCGGTGGCGGCGAGCTGGCGGGTGAACTTGCATTCCGGGTAGTTCGAGCATCCGATGAAGGAGCCGAACTTGCCAAGCTTGAGGGAGAGCTGGCCCTGGCCACAGGTCGGGCAGGTGCGCGGGTTCGAGCCGTCGCCGCGGTCCGGGAAGATGTGCGGGCCGAGCAACTCGTTCAGGGCATCCAGGACCTCGGTGGTGCGCAAATCCTTCGTCTCGCCGATGGCAGCCGAGAAATCGCGCCAGAACTCGCGCAGGACTTGCTTCCAGTCGATCTCGTTGTTCGAGACTCGGTCGAGCTGCTCCTCGAGATCCGCCGTGAAGTCGAATTCCACATAGCGGCGGAAGAAGCTCTCCAGGAACGCGATGACGATCCGACCCTTGTCCTCGGGCACGAGGCGCTTCTTGTCGATGCGCACATACTCGCGGTCGCGGAGCGTCTGCAGAACGGCCGCATAGGTGGACGGGCGGCCGATGCCGAGCTCCTCCATCCGCTTCACGAGCGAGGCCTCCGAGAAGCGCGGCGGCGGCTCGGTGAAGTGCTGCGTTGCTGCGATGCGGCGGCGCTCCAGCGGGTCGTTCGCCTTCATGGGCGGCAGGCGGCCCTCATCGTCGTCCGCCGGATCGTCCCGGCCCTCCTGGTAGAGGGTGAGGAAGCCGTCGAACTTCACCACCTGGCCGGTGGCGCGCAGGTCGAGCTTGCGCGGGCCGACGGACGCCGCGATGTCGACGGTGGTACGCTCGAGCTCGGCGGATTCCATCTGGCTCGCGATGGTGCGGATCCAGATGAGCTCGTAGAGGCGGGCCTGCTCAGGGTCGAGGTAGCGGCGCACCTGCGAGGGGAGACGCCCCATATCGGTCGGCCGGATGGCCTCGTGCGCCTCCTGGGCGTTCTTTGCCTTTGTGGAATACTTGCGCGGCACGCTCGGCAGGTAGCGGTCGCCGTACTCGCGCCCGATCACCCTGCGGGCGGCCTGGACCGCCTCCGGCGCCATGTCGACGCCGTCGGTTCGCATATAAGTAATGAGGCCGGCCGTCTCACCGCCGATATCCACGCCCTCATAGAGGCGCTGCGCGATGCGCATGGTCTGGGCGGGTGCGAGCCCGAGCTTGCGGGAGGCCTCCTGCTGGAGCGTCGAGGTCATGAAAGGCGGGGAGGGGTGACGCTTCGCCGGCTTCGACTCGACGCTCACCACCTTGAAAGTGGCAAGCTCGAGGTCCCGCTTGAACGCCTCGGCTTCGTCGCCCTTCCCGATATCGAGGCGGGTGATCTTCTTCCCGTCCGCGCCCACCAGGCGCGCCTCGAACACGGCCCCGTCCTTCGTGGCCAAGGTCGCGACGATGGACCAATATTCCTGCGGTTTGAAGGTCTCGATCTCGTATTCCCGGTCGCAGACGAGGCGAAGCGCCACCGATTGGACGCGGCCCGCCGAGCGGGCGCCCGGCAGCTTGCGCCACAGGACCGGGGAGAGGGTGAAGCCCACGAGGTAGTCGAGGGCCCGGCGAGCCAGATAGGCGTCCACCAGCGCCTGGTCGATCTGCCGCGGCTGGCGCATGGCCGTCTGGACCGCGTCCTTTGTGATCGCGTTGAAGGTGACACGCTCCACATGAACGCCCTTCAGCACCTTGCGCTCGTTGAGGGCCTCCAGGACGTGCCAGGAGATGGCCTCGCCCTCACGGTCCGGGTCGGTGGCTAGGATCAGCGTCTCGGCGCCCTTCACGGCCCGGGCGATCTCCGCAACCCGCTTCGCGCCCCGGCTCTCCACCTCCCAGATCATCTTGAAATCGGCTTCCGGATCGACCGAGCCATCCTTCGGAGGCAGGTCGCGGATATGGCCGAAAGAGGCCAGAACCTCGTAGCCCTTGCCGAGATATTTGTTGATCGTCTTGGCCTTTGCGGGCGACTCGACAACAACCACCTTCATCTGTCTTCGGCCTCGGATCTGGAGGGGCAATAGGGGAGAGCGCCGTGGTCGGGAGCCCGGCAGAACGGGCGCCTAACTGGTGCGGAAACGGAAACGAGTCAAATTGACCGTTCGTCACCCCTCATATGGGAATTGGCGGAAAAAAGCGAAAGTCCGGGCGGGATCGCCCCTCCGACGGGGTTGATTTTGGGGCCGAAACCCGTAGGGCTCTCACCCCATGGCGAGCGCTCCCTACCCCCACCGGCACCTGCTCGGGATCGAGGGTCTGTCCCCGTTGGACATCGCCGCGCTCCTCGACCGGGCGGACGGCCAGGTGGAGGTCAGCCGGCAGGTCGAGAAGAAGAAATCGACGCTCCGGGGCCGCACCCAGATCAACCTGTTCTTCGAGCCCTCGACCCGCACCCAGTCCTCGTTCGAGATCGCCGGCAAGCGCCTCGGCGCCGACGTGATGAACATGTCGGTGGCGTCCTCCTCCGTGAAGAAGGGCGAGACCCTCATCGACACGGCCGCGACCCTCAATGCCATGCGGCCGGACATCATCATCGTCCGCCATCATGCGGCCGGCGCCGTGAATCTCCTGGCCCAGAAAGTGGATTGTTCAGTGGTGAACGCGGGCGACGGTGCCCACGAACACCCGACCCAGGCGCTGCTCGACGCCCTCACGATCCGCCGCAACAAGGGCCGGATCGGCGGACTCACCGTCGCGATCTGCGGGGACATCCTCCATTCGCGAGTGGCGCGGTCCAATATCATTCTGCTTGCCGCCATGGGCGCCCGCGTGCGCCTCGTGGCGCCCTCGACCCTGCTGCCGCCCGGGATCGAGGGCTTCAAGGTCGAGACCTTCACGGACATGCGCGGCGGGCTCAAGGACGCCGACATCGTCATGATGCTGCGCCTTCAGCGAGAGCGCATGAACGGCTCGTTCGTGCCGAGCGTGAAGGAATATTTCCGCTTCTACGGCCTCGACCAGGAGAAGCTCTCCTTCGCCAAGCCCGACGCTCTCGTGATGCATCCTGGTCCCATGAACCGGGGTGTCGAGATCTCCTCCGAGGTGGCGGACGGCGCTCAATCGCTCATCCGTGAGCAGGTGGAGATGGGGGTCGCGGTACGCATGGCGGTGCTGGAGGCTTTGGCCATGCACCTGCCAAATCGGTGACGGCCATGACACGCCCCATCCTCTTCACCAATGCCCGCCTGATCGACCCCGGACGCGACCGGGAGGAGGCGGGCTCGCTCCTCGTCCAGGACGGTGTGGTTGCCGACTTCGGACGCATCGGGTCCGTGGCGGACGCGCAGGTGATCGACTGCCGGGGCGAAGTGCTGGCGCCCGGGCTCATCGACATGCGCGCCTTTATCGGCGAGCCTGGGGCGGAACACCGGGACACTTTGAAGAGCGCCAGCGCCGCCGCGGCGGCGGGCGGGGTCACTACGATCGTATCGATGCCGGATACGAACCCGGTTCTCGACGATCCGGCGATCGTGGATTTTGTGCTCCGCCGGGCTCGCGACACCGCGATCGTGAACGTCCGCCCCGCGGGCGCGCTGACGAAGCGGCTTGAAGGTCGTGAGCTTGCGGAAATCGGCCTGCTGCGCGAGGCCGGCGCCATCGCCTTTACGGACGGCGCGCGCTCCGTGACGAATGCCCAGGTGATGCGCCGCGCGCTCACCTATGCGCGGGATTTCGACGCTCTCATTCTGCACCATGTGGAAGACCCGGATCTCGTCGGCCCCGGCGTGATGAACGAGGGCGAGTTCGCCTCGCGCCTCGGGCTTCACGGCATCCCGCGGGAGGCCGAGACGGTGATGCTGGAGCGCGATATCCGCTTGGTGCGTCTCACCGGCGGGCGCTATCACGCCGCGATGATCTCCTGCGCCGATTCCGTCGAGATCGTCGCGGCCGCGAAGGCGCGGGGACTTGGCGTTACCTGCGGGGTCTCCATCAACAACCTGGCACTCAACGAGAACGACATCGGCGCCTACCGCACCTTCTTGAAACTCTCCCCACCGCTTCGCCACGAGGACGACCGGCAGGCGGTGATCGAGGCGCTGGCGGCGGGGGTGATCGACGTCATCGTCTCCGATCACAACCCGCAGGATGTGGAGACGAAGCGGCTGCCTTTCGCGGAGGCCGAGAACGGCGCGGTTGGCCTCGAGACCCTTCTCTCCGCAGCGCTCCGTCTGGTCCATGGGGACCGGATCACGCTGCCGCGCCTGCTGCGTGCGCTCTCGACGCGCCCCGCCGAAATCCTCGGCCTGCCCGGTGGCCGCCTGCAGCGCGGCGCGCCGGCGGACCTCGTGCTGTTCGACCCCGATTCTCCCTGGGTGCTCGACCGGACCAAGCTCCGGTCTCGCTCGAAGAACACGCCCTTCGACGAAGCCCGTCTGGATGGGCAGGTGACGCTGACCCTCGTTGGGGGCAGGATCGTGTACGACACCAGGGACGCCTGACGTCAAAGGAGGCCGCAAAGACGCCCCATGCCGAATTCCATGAACTGGTCCCTCGACGCTCCTTTCTTCCTGGCGGCCCTGGGGCTCGGCTATCTTCTGGGCTCCATTCCGTTCGGCGTCCTGCTCACGCGCTACGCGGGGCTCGGCGATATCCGCAAAGTGGGCTCCGGCAATATCGGCGCCACCAATGTGCTGCGCACCGGCCGCAAGGGCCTCGCCGCGGCGACCCTGTTGGGCGATGGCCTCAAGGGGACCGCCGCCGTGCTCATCGCCTGGAACTGGGGACACAACACAGCCCTTTTGGCAGCCCTCGGCGCTTTTCTCGGGCACCTCTTTCCGGTGTGGCTGAAATTCCGGGGCGGCAAGGGCGTCGCGACCTTCATCGGTTGCCTGATCGGCCTCAAGATCATCGCCGCGCTGGTGTTCGCTGCGATCTGGCTCGCGGTCGCTTTCCTGTCCCGCTACTCGTCGCTCGCGGCTCTCGTTGCCAGCGCCGCGACGCCGGTGGTGCTCTGGTCGCTCGGCGAGCGGCAGATGGCGGAGCTTGCGGTCGTGCTGGCGGCGCTCCTGTGGTGGAAGCACTCCGAAAATATCAAGCGCCTCCTCGCGGGCACCGAGGGACGTATCGGGCAGAAGGGATGAGGCGCCGGGCGCCGCTACCATCCGCCCGCACCGAGGCAGGGAGAGGACGCCCGTGACGATTCTGACCGATGCGCAACGGCTCGACTGGCTGCGGCTGATCCGCTCCGAGAATGTGGGGCCGCGCACCTTCCGGGCGCTGGTCAACCAGTTCGGAGGCGCCGGCGCCGCTCTGGAGGCTCTGCCGGATCTCGCACGGCGGGGCGGGCGGCTTCTCGTGAAGGTCACGACCCGCGAAGAAGCAGAGCGCGAGATCGAGGCTGCCTCACGGCTCGGGGTGCGCTTCATCGCCATGGGCGAACCGGAATATCCCAAAGCCCTCCAGGCCGTCGACACGGCGCCTCCGCTCGTCGCTTTGCGCGGCTCCGCCTCAGCCTTCGCGAAGCCAGCCGTCGCTATCGTCGGCTCCCGCAACGCCTCCGCCGCCGGTCTCGCGTTCACCGAGCGCTTGGCTCGGCAACTCGGCGACGCCGGGTATCTGGTCGTCTCGGGCCTGGCGCGTGGCATCGACACCCGGGCACACCGGGCAACGCTCGATACCGGGACCGTGGCGGTACTGGCTGGCGGGCAGGACCGGATCTACCCATCGGAGAACGGAGCATTGCTCCAGTCCATCGTCGAGCGTGGTGGGGCCGTGCTGTCGGAAATGCCCATGGGCTGGGAGCCGCGCGGGCGCGATTTCCCCCGCCGCAACCGCATCGTCTCCGGGCTGTCCTTCGGCGTCGTGGTCGTCGAGGCGGCACGGCGGTCAGGTTCTCTGATCACGGCCCGGTTTGCCCTCGAACAGGGCAGGGAAGTGTTCGCCGTGCCGGGCTCGCCGCTCGATCCGCGGGCCGAATGCACGAACGATCTCATCCGGGACGGTGCGACCCTCTGCGCCTCAGTCGAGCACGTGACATCCGCCCTCGAGCCGCTTCTCGCAACTGGCCTACGATTGGATCGCCGCGCCGAGGAGCCGCATGGATCCGCGACGGAGTCTCTGTGGGAGGAACTCGACCTGCCGGGTATCGCGCCGGCCCCGAAGGCCGACTCCCTGTCGTGGGGATGGGCCGCGCCCAACGAGGAGGCCGGTCCGGTGGCTGAGCCTGATCTCATTGCTCTCCTTGGGCCTGCGCCGATCGCGGTGGACGATCTGGTGCGCCAGTCCGGCTGGCCTATCCGGCAGGTCCAGATGACGCTGCTCGAACTCGAGATCGCCGGCCGGCTGGAGCGCCATGGCGGCAACGCGGTATCGCTGCTGCCGGCCCGTTAGGTCGCTTCAGGCGTCCGGCTTTTGATCCTTGATCTCGTCGGCAAGGCGGGTCGCCTCCATGCGCGCCATATCGAGCATGTAAGCCAATAAATCGAAACGAGATTGCTTGGCGAGGGAGCACAATTCCCCGGCGAATTCGGCCAAGTACCGCGCCGCCTCGGCGCGGGTGCCCGGCTCACGCCAAAGCACCGGTTCGCTGAGCGCCGGCATGGGCTCTGACGTTCTGACGCCTGAGGGGCGAGGGCGCGACACCGGTTTTCGCATGGATGGCGTTTCGCAAGGACCAGGAGATGCTGGTTTGTCACACAACCGAAGATGATGCAATCGCGTTGCTCATACATTTGGTTGTAGTGCTGCGAGGGTAAGTTGCTGCGGAGACCAGTGAGGCCACCCGATCGCGATGTCGCCGAGTTGCAGAAGAGCGGCCCCGCTGACGGTAGCCCTCGGTTCTCCGTTCAGATCGGCACTTTTCCGCCCCGGGCGGACGCGAACGCGTTCGGCCAGTAGCTTGCGCTCGGCCGTGGCGGGAGATCCTGGCTCCGGGATCTAGGGGCATTCCCGACAGCGACCGTTATCGCGGAGGCACTGTCGTGCAGGTGGTGGATACCTTTGTCGGATCTGGCTCTTTGGCGCCTCGTCCTAGCCAGTGAGCAGCGTCATCATCAGGGGCATGGAAACGAGGGCTAGCACGGTCTGCAGCGTAAGGATCTCCGCCATGAGTGGCGCGTTGCCGCCGAGCTGACGCGCGAGCACGTAGGAGGCGCTCGCCGTTGGCACCGAGGCGGCGATCACCGCCACCGCAATATCGGCGCCGTCGACGCCGAAGGAGCGGGCGAGGAGGACAGCCAGGATCGGCATGAGCACGAGCTTCAGGCCGATCGCGAGAAAATGGGCCGGCCCAGGCTTCGCCAGGCTCTTGATGTCGAGACCTGCGCCCACGACGAGGAGACCCGCTGCCAAGGCCGCGCGGCCGATCACATCCGCATAGGCGAGAAGGGGCTTGGGCAGGAATCCGGCAAGCGGGTTCAGGGCTAGCCCAATGGCGCAGGACCAAATGAAGGGGTTCGTCACGAACGTACGCAGGATCTGCCCCGCGCTCTGGCGGGGCCCGCCGGCGTAGCGCACGAAAACGTAAATCGCCATGATGTTGAGAAGCGGCACCATGGCGGCGATCGCAACGGCCATGAGCGCAACTCCGCGCTGCCCGTAAAGGCTGCCGGCCACGGCGATGGCGACGAATGTGTTCCAGCGGGTGGCGCCCTGGAAGACGGAGGTGAAGCTCGGCCCGTCCATCGCAAGATGGCGGGCGAGTGCTGGCCGCAGCAGCAGGACGAGCGCCGCCATGAGGCAGATGGAGAGGATCAGCGCGCCGCCCACACCGGCGACCGGCACGGAGCTTAGGTCCGCCCGGACCAGCGTATCGATCACGAGGGCTGGAAAGAAGATCACATAGGTGACGCGCTCCAGCCCCGCCCATTGGGGTGGGGTCACGAACCCGGTGGCACGGCTTACCCAGCCGGTCAGGATCACAAGAAAGACGGGGACGAGGCTGGCGACGATGGCGGTCATGGGGCTCGGGAGGCCGCTCCCCGGCCAGAGCTGGCAAGGAGGGAAGAGGAGGCGGCTCCACGGCTGTAGACCGCAGAAAGGCAGGCGGCAAGCGCCGTCCAGGGCGGCTTGGCGGTTCAGGGTTCGTTCAAGATCGTCGGTTAAGTTAGGCCGCAGTGACACGCTTGGCGTTCTTCGTTATCTCGGCGCCCAGCAGGAGAAAACCGATGTCCTTGAAGGCTATTCTGGCGTCCGCCCTCGTCGTGGCGGGGTTCGGTCTCGGCGCGGCAGGAGCGCAGGCCCAGGCCGTCCGAGTCGACCTGACCGTGGGTGCGCCCGTGTACAACGTGCAATTTTGGGACGATGAGTACGAAGAGGAATACGCGCCGGTCTATCGCCCGCGCTACCGCGTCTACCGCGAGCGCCCGGTCGAATATTACCAGCCCGGCCCCGTCTACCGGCAGCCGTCACCGTATGGCCGCCCTTCCTACTACAACAAGGAAGCGGCCAAGGATTACGTGAAGGATTATCGCAGATCCCAGAAGGAGATCGTCAAGGAGCGCGCCCGGGCCTGGAACCGGCAGAACGGGTTCTGATCGTCTCTACATGGTTTTGCGAACGCCGCCTCCGGGCGGCGTTTTCGTATGTCTGGTGGCAAAGCCGCTCAAACTCCTACAATTGCAGGTCCGGGTCGTCCTCGTCCGCGAACGGCTCGGCTCGGTCCTGAGCCATGCGCTCGTAGCGGTCGAGCGCTCCCTGGAGGATGTAGGCGGCCGCCATCTTATCCACGTGCTCGGCGCGCTTCGCCCGTGAGGCATCCGCGTCGAGGAGCGTGCGCGTAACAACCGCCGTGGAGAGGCGTTCGTCCCAGAACAGGACCGGACGGTCGATATGCGGCTTCATGTTGCGGACGAAGGAGCGGGTCGCCTGGGCGCGGGGGCCCTCCGTGCCATCCATGTTGACTGGAAGGCCCACCACGAACCCACCGACCCCGTACTTCTCGGCCAGGGCTTTCATGCGCTCCACGTCCGGGGTGAACTTCACCCGGCGTATGGTCTCGAGAGGCGTCGCGATCCGGTGCTCCACATCGGACAGGGCAAGCCCGATGGTCTTCGTGCCGAGGTCGACGCCCATGAGGCGCTCCCGCGGGGCGAGGCCCTCCACGAGGGCGATCAGCGCGTCGTCGTTCAGGATCACGGGATGGCTCTCGTTTCACACAGGGCGGCATTGCCCTGGCTGGCGGGTCCTGCATACCTTAAGCGCCATCCCGGACAAGCGCGAGGAGCCCCGATGAAGATCACCTGGTACGGCCATTCCCTGTTCCGCCTCGATTTCGCGGGCAAGGCGGTGCTGATCGACCCGTTCATCACCGGCAATCCCGGCTTCGAGGGACGGCGGGAGGAGGTGATCGAGGGGGTGAGCCACATCCTCATCACCCACGGGCACGGTGACCATGTGGGCGACACGGTGGCCATCGCCAAGGAGACCGGCGCGACGGTGGTCACGAATTACGACCTTTGCATGTACCTGGCGACGCAGGGCCTCCAGGCCTTCGAGTACATGAACACGGGCGGCACGGCGGATTGTGGGGGATTCTCCGTCACCCTGGTGCGGGCGGATCATTCGGCGGGTCTCGTAGAGGCCGGCGTGAATTTTCCGCTCGGCAGCGCCAACGGCATCATCGTGAAAGCGCCGGGCGAGCCGACGATCTACCACATGGGCGACACCGACATCTTCTCCGACATGGGCCTCATCGCCGAGATCCACCAGCCTGACGTGGCGATGGTGCCGATCGGCGACCGCTTCACCATGGGGCCGGAGGTGGCGGCCCTCGCGGTGCAGCGCTTCTTCAAGCTGAAGGCTGCGATCCCCTGCCATTACGGCTCCTTCCCCATCATCGAGCCGAGCGCCGACAAGTTCGTGGCCGCCATGGACGGGAAGGGGACCCAGGCTGTGGTGCCGAACAAGACGGTGGGGGTACGGATCTAAAGCTTTGTCGCTCCTCCGCGGCGACCGTTCTCGCGGGTTTCCCCTCCCCACGCACGACGGTCGACCAGCCAAGCGCCTGTTCCCCTCCCCCTTGCGGGGAGGGGTTAGGGGTGGGGGTGTTGGCTCCGGACCCATGCCGGTGTGGCGCCCACACCCCCACCCGCCTGCCGGCACCCTCCCCACAGGGGGGAGGGGAGCAAACCAGGCAGCCGCGATGTGTGCCGGAGGGGCAGGCCTCCGGTATCTCGCTGGCAGTTTTGAATTAAGGGCCTTGGGCTTATGCCGCATGCGAACCGGTGGCCGACACGTTGCGGCATTGGACAACCGTGCTATAGGCCGCCCCTGACTTTTCAGCCGAGGTTTAACCCATGTCGGTCGATCAGAATACGGTCCGGCGGATCGCCCGCCTGGCCCGCATCGCCGTGACGGACGAGGACGTCCCGCACCTCCAGGGCGAGATCAACGCCATCCTCTCCTTCGTTGAGCAGCTGAACGAGGTGGATGTGGAGGGCGTGGAGCCCATGACCTCCGTGACGCCGATGGTGATGAAGAAGCGGTCCGACGGCGTCACCGATGGCGGCTACCCGCAGGCCATCGTCGGCAACGCGCCCGCCACGGAAGACAACTTCTTCCTGGTCCCCAAAGTGGTCGAGTGACCCGCGACGCTCCCCTTCTCCTTCGTTTTCGAGATCCTTCGTGACCGACCTCACCCGCCTCACCCTCGCCGATGCCCGCGACGGGCTCGTCAAGAAGACCTTCTCCGCGACCGAGATCGCCAAGGCCCACATCGCGGCCATCGAGCAGGCGCGGGCGCTGAACGCTTATGTTTTGGAGACGCCCGAGCGCGCCCTCGATATGGCGAAAGCCTCCGACGAGAGGATCGCCAAGGGCGAGGCTCGTCCGCTCGAGGGCATCCCGCTCGGCATCAAGGACCTCTTCTGCACGAACGGCGTCACCTCGACGGCCGGCTCCAACATCCTGAAATCCTTCGTTCCGCCGTATGAATCCACCGTCACCAACAATTTGTGGCGGGACGGGGCGGTGATGCTCGGCAAGCTCAACATGGACGAGTTCGCCATGGGCTCGTCGAACGAGACGAGCGCCTTCGGGCCGGTCGTCTCTCCCTGGCGCCGCAAGGGCTCGAATGTGGGCGCGAGTGGCGCGTCGGGGCAGGTGGAGGGCGCGCATCTGGTGCCGGGCGGTTCCTCCGGCGGTTCGGCTGCCGCGGTCGCGGCGCATCTATGCCTTGGCGCTACCGCCACCGATACGGGCGGCTCCATCCGACAGCCCGCCGCCTTTACAGGCACGGTCGGCATCAAGCCGACCTACGGCCGCTGCTCGCGCTGGGGCACGGTCGCCTTCGCGTCCTCCCTCGACCAGGCCGGCCCCATCGCCCGGACCGTCCGGGACACTGCCATCATGCTGAGCTCCATGGCCGGCCCCGACCCGCGGGACACCACCTGCGTGGACCTGCCAGTGCCGGATTACGAAGCGGCGGTCACCAGGGGGGTGAAAGGCCTGAAGATCGGCATTCCGAAGGAGTATCGGCTGGACGGCATGTCGCCGGAAATCGAGGCTCTGTGGAACCGGGGCATCGAGTGGCTGCGCGACGCCGGTGCGGAGATCGTCGAGGTCTCCCTGCCGCACACGAAATACGCCCTGCCGGCCTATTACATCGTTGCCCCGGCGGAAGCCTCGTCGAACCTCGCCCGCTATGACGGCGTCCGGTACGGCCTGCGGGTTCCGGGCCGAGACATCGTGGATATGTACGAGAAGAGCCGCGCCGCCGGGTTCGGCCGCGAGGTCAAGCGCCGCATCATGATCGGCACCTATGTGCTCTCGGCCGGCTATTACGACGCCTATTACGTCCGGGCCCAGAAGATCCGCACCTTGATCAAGCGCGATTTCGAGGATGTCTACGCGACGGGCGTCGACGCCATCCTGACCCCCGCGACGCCGTCCGCCGCGTTCGGAATCGGTGAGAAGGGCTCTGCCGACCCGGTGGAGATGTACCTCAACGACATCTTCACGGTGACCGTGAACATGGCCGGCCTTCCCGGCATTGCGGTGCCGGCGGGCTTCGATGGGCAGGGTCTGCCCCTCGGTCTCCAGCTGATCGGTAAGGCCTTCGACGAGGAGACCCTGTTCGCAGCCGGGCAGGTGATCGAGGACGCGGCCGGCCGGGTTCAGCTCCCTGAGCCTTGGTGGGCGGCGCGCCAGTGACTACGCCCTCCGTACCCCTCGCAACTTGGCTGCTCGCCGCCTTCGACCCGGTCACGATCGCGATCGCGTTCTTTCTCGGCTGGAAGGCGGATCAGTTCGGCAAGGTGTTCATCGCCGCAATCGCGGCGCTCGGCCTGTCGGTGCTGATCATCTGGGTCATCACCCTGCTGGGCATTCCCTGGGTGGCGCCGGTCGCTCGGGACGTGCCGACGCTTTGGCCGGTCCGAGCGCTCGGTGCTTTCGTCTGGGCGGCTGCGGGCTATGGCGCCAAGCGGCTGGCCCGTCGCTGAGCCTGCGCTCAGCGCGTGTCCCGCGAGCTCGCCTCGTCCATTGCGGCAGGCGCGTGGTGCCGCCGCAGCGAGCGGTAGACCATGATCGCCGCAACCGCGAACACCACGAAAAGCACGCTGTGGATCAGCCATTCGCCGAGCAGATCCTTGAGATCGGTCCCCGCGCGCGTCGTCGCGATGAGCAGGAATGCGCCCGCAGCGAGAGCCACGAACAGGACGGGGATCAGCCAGGGGCTGCGATTGAGATTTGGCATGGGGAACCTTCGACTTGTCGCGCCCGTCTGCTGGGCCGGCTGAATTCAGTGGGCTAACCCATCGCGGACGGGGCGGTTCCGGGGACCACCGGCCTCGACATGCGGCACAAAAACGATAGGGCCCGGCACGAGGCCGGGCCCTTCGACGCATGACTGCTACGCAACGCGTTACACAGAGGCGTACCGGTCAACCCACCTTATTGGGGGGTCGCAGGCCGGGCCGGGGTGGCCGGAGCCGCAGGGGCCGCCGGAGCCGTCGAGCCCGTGCTCGGCGACGTCGTCGTGCCCGTGGAGCCGGTCGCGCCCGTGGAACGCTCGGTCTGGGTGCCGGTGGAGGACGTGGTGCTCACGTCGCTGTTGTTTCCATCGTAAAACAGGAAGGCGAGCAGACCGAGGGCCAGAACGAGGCCGCCGATCAGGTAGGCAAGAGTGTTGGAACCTTTTTTGTCGCGATCGTAGACACGAGTCTCACGATCATAGACGTTAGGGTCACGATCCATCGACATTGTTGATCTCCTTGACCATTCAACCGTGTGATCAACGCTCGATCCGTCACCCGGTTTCATCAAAGCTTGACCGATCTCCAATGTCTGTTGTGCATAACTGGTCTCCTGGTCCGCGAAAGCTTGGCGGTTGATGGACCCCGGCGGGGCAGCCGCGCGACCCCGCAGCCCTTGACCCGCCGGGCTTTGCCGCCTTACTCCGAACCGGAAACACAACCCGGCTCGGGCCACTTTGGGGTAACCGGGCAACGAGGCAGACCGCATGAACGCTCCGGTGAATCCGAAGAAGCTGATCAAGGGCGCGACGGGCGATTGGGAGGTGATCGTCGGCATGGAGATCCATGCCCAGGTGACAAGCCAGGCGAAACTCTTCTCCGGTGCCGCCACCGCCTTCGGGGCCGAACCCAACTCCCACGTATCGCTCGTGGATGCCGCCATGCCCGGCATGCTCCCCGTGATCAACGAGGAATGCGTGCGCCAGGCCATCCGCACCGGCCTCGGCCTGAAGGCGCAGATCAATCTGCGGAGCACCTTCGACCGGAAGAACTATTTCTATCCGGACCTGCCCCAGGGTTACCAGATCAGCCAGTACAAGAGCCCCATCGTGGGCGAGGGCGAGGTGATCGTCGACGTCTCGCCGGAGGAGTCGATCACCGTCCGCATCGAGCGCCTGCACCTGGAGCAGGACGCGGGCAAATCGATTCACGACCTGCACCCGACCATGAGCTTCGTGGACCTGAACCGCTCCGGCGTTGCCTTGATGGAGATCGTCTCCAAGCCCGATATGCGCTCGTCCGACGAGGCCAAGGCCTATGTGTCGAAGCTGCGCACGATCCTGCGCTATCTCGGCACCTGCGACGGGGACATGGAGAAGGGCAGCCTGCGCGCCGACGTGAACGTGTCCGTGCGCCGTCCGGGCGAGCCCCTCGGCACGCGCTGCGAAATCAAGAACGTCAACTCCATCCGCTTCATTGGGCAGTCCATCGAATACGAGGCACGCCGTCAGATCGGCATCCTGGAGGACGGCGGTACCATCGATCAGGAGACCCGCCTCTTCGATCCCGGCAAGGGCGAGACGCGCTCCATGCGCTCGAAGGAAGAGGCGCACGACTACCGCTATTTCCCCGATCCCGACCTGCTGCCGCTGGAATTCGACCAGGCCTATGTGGACGAACTCGCCAAGGATCTGCCGGAACTGCCGGACGCCAAGAAGGCGCGGTTCATGGCGGAATACGGGCTCTCCGCCTATGATGCGGACGTTCTGGTGGCGGAGCGCGCCTCGGCTGACTTCTTCGAGGAGATCGCCAAGGGGCGGGACGGCAAGGCCGCCGCGAACTGGGTGATCAACGAGCTCTTCGGCCGCCTCAACAAGGAAGGCAAGGACATCGCGTCCTCGCCGGTTTCGGCGAACCAGCTCGGCGCCATCGTCGACCTCATCGGCGAGGGCGTGATCTCGGGCAAGATCGCCAAGGACCTGTTCGAGATTGTCTTCATGGAAGGAGGCGACCCGCGCGAGATTGTGGAATCCCGCGGCATGAAGCAGGTCACGGACACCGGGGCCATCGAGAAGGCCGTGGACGACATTATCGCCGCGAACCCCGAGAAGGTTGAGCAGGCCAAGGCCAAGCCGACCCTGCTCGGCTGGTTCGTCGGGCAGGTCATGAAATCGACGGGTGGCAAAGCAAACCCTGCCGCCGTCAACGAAATCCTCAAGCGCAAGCTCGGGATCTGACGATGAGCGCGTCCCCGATCCTGGCGAAATCGGCCCCGCCCGTGCTCCGTCCGGCCCGGGACGATGACGCGCAGGATCTCTATGGCCTGATCACCCTGTGCTTTGCCGAGTATCCGGGGTGCTTCACGGACCCTCACGACGACCTGCCGGACCTGCGCCGGCCGGCCTCGGCCGCAGCCGAGAAGAAGGGCTCGTTCTGGGTGGTTGAGGACGAGCGCGGGCGGGTGCGCGCCTGCGTGTTCGTCGATTTTCCGGAGCCCGGCACCGCCGAACTGCACAGGCTCTATGTGCGCCCCGATCAACGCCGCCAGGGGCTCGGCGCCTACCTCGTCTCCCATGTGGAGGAGCATGCCCGAAGGAATGGCGCCTCCCGAGTCGTGTTCTGGTCGGACACGCGATTCACGCAGGCTCACCGGCTGTATGAGCGCATGGGGTATGGACGCGACGGGCGCACCCGGGACCTCGGCGACGTGTCCAACTCCGTCGAATATTTCTTCGAGAAGGCGCTCTAGGCGTCACTCGGTGACGCCGAATTCCTCGGCGTAGAGATTGGCGACTCGGGTCTGCCAGAGGCACAGGAGCGGCGTGACCACGAGCTCCATGACGAGCCCGGCGACCATGAAGACGGACGGCACCCCGGTCAGCACCAGGCCGAGAAGGCGTCCCAGTCCTCCAAGAACGACGAGCGCGGTCAGCATCCTAAAACGCCCGGTCTTCTCCTCGATCCCTGGGATCGTGCTCCAGAAGGCGAGGCCGATGGCAAGCAGCAATCCCGACAGGTAGCGGAAGTGGCTGTCGCCCGAGACGCTAACGGTCTCGTCGGTGAGCGCCTGACCGAACAAGACCCCGTAAAGGCCGGCGGAGACGGGGATCAGGACCGCGAAGGCGACAGCCTGCTGGAGAATGCGCCGTTCGCGGGCGGGGCTGATCATGAAAGCACTCCTGTCGTGCCCGTTCCGGCGGGCCGGTGTGGGCGGGTCAGCCCGAGTCTTGCCCCGCATGGGCGTTCGGGTACCGTGCGGTCCCACAAGGCTGTCAAAGCCAGACGCTGGATCAAGGGGGATCGTTCATGCCTGCCCGTTTCGCCCTGCACGGGGTATTCCTGTCCGGCCCGACCTACAAGGTCGGCCTGTTCCTGTCCCTCGCGGGCGAGCCCTTCGATTATACGCATGTGAACCTGCGGGAAGGCGAGCACAAGCAGGCGCCGTATCTCGCCAAGCAGCGCTATGGGCAGGTGCCGCTTCTCGTGGACAACCAGAACGGACGGCGCCTCTGCCAGTCGGCTGCGATTCTCGAATACCTCGCGGACACCACCGGCAAGTTCGGCGGCGCCAGCTTGGACGAGCGCTTCGAGGCGCGGGAATGGCTGTACTGGGACTTCGACCGCCTCGCCGTTCCGGTCTATCGCTCCCGCGGCATGGAGCTCGGCTTCCGCAAGGAGACGCCGGAACTCGTGGAGATGTACGCCGGCGAGGCACACGCGGCGCTGGCGATCCTCGAAGCGCACCTCGCCGGGCGCGCCTTCGTGGTGGGCGAGGGACTCACGATCGCCGATATCGACCTCTACGGCGTCGCGGCCTACACGGGCGATGCGGGGCTCGACATGACGGCCTATTCGAACATAGCCTCCTGGATGAAGCGGATCGAGGCCCAGCCCGGTTTCGCGCCGGCGAGTTCGCTTCTCCCGCAAGCCACCCGGGCTGCCGCGTGACGCTCGCGATCCGGCGCGCGCAGGCAGGCGATCTGGAGGCGATCATCCGCCTCCACGAAGAGGATACTCTCGGCAGCCATGGAGATGCCTGGACTCCGGAGACCGAGCCCGCCTACCGGGCCGCCTTCGCGGCCATCATGGCGAGCGCCGACAACGCTCTCTTCGTGGCGGAGGAGAAGGACCGGGTGGTGGGCACGTTCCAACTCACCTTCATCCCGAACCTCACCGGACGCGGCGCCCTCAGGGTGAAGGTCGAGAGCGTGAAGGTCTCGGCCCGCCTACGTTCCAAGGGGATCGGCGCCGCGATGATGGCCCATGCCGAAGAGGAGGCGAGGGCGCGGGGCGCCCGCCTCCTCGAACTCTCGTCCAACAAGACCCGCACCGACGCCCACCGCTTCTACGAGCGCGTCGGCTACGAGCGAAGCCACGAGGGGTTCAAGAAAAGGTTGGGGTAGGCGGTCTGCCTAGACCACCTTCCCCTTCAGCCGCGCGTTGCAGGCGCTCCAGAATTGGGGCCACTTTTGCCCGGGCGCGACCTTGCCGGCCGCGCGGGCGTCCTTCCATTCGGCACTGCATTTCTGCTGCCGCTCCCGCACCGCCAACTGCGCGGCACTGGGTTCCCGAGCCGGCTTGTCTGCTCGGGGCTTTCGCTCGCGCTTGGCGCCGGGCGTGGCTTCCGAAGGCGTGTCCGTTTGAGGTGGCGGAGGGCTCTGGGCCGCAGCCGGCATGGCTAGAGCAAGAGCGGAAAGGGCAAACAGGATCGGTGCCAGAAGCTTCATTGGGTCCCCCAAAGGCGGTCGTCCGCCCAGCGCCCATCGAAGTCAATGCAACTCTATAGCGCAAGCTCGCGTCCTGCGGGGATCGTCAATTGTCCACCGAGATCGATGAACCTACCCGGTGTTCGGCGCGTGAATTCTGCCCTACCTTCCGGGCCAAACCGCAACCGGGAGACCCCGATGGCCACCACGTCCCAGCGCCCGATCGACTGCTATTACTGGCCGACGCCGAACGGCTGGAAGATCACCATCATGCTGGAGGAATGCGGGCTCCCCTACACGGTCATCCCGGTGAACATCGGCAAGGGCGACCAGTTCAAGCCGGACTTCCTGCAGGTCTCGCCGAACAACAAGATGCCGGCCATCGTCGACCCGGATGGGCCGGACGGAGAGCCGATCTCCGTGTTCGAGTCCGGTGCGATCCTGCAATATCTCGGGCGCAAGACCGGGCAGTTCTATCCAACCGACGAGCGCCGGCGGGTCGAGGTGGACCAGTGGCTTTTCTGGCAGATGGGCGGCTTTGGCCCGATGCTCGGGCAGACGCACCATTTCCGCATCTATGCGCCGGAGAAGGTGCCCTACGCCATCGACCGCTACACCAATGAGACCAACCGGCTTTATGGAGTGCTCGACAAGCGCTTGGCGGACCGGGAGTTCGTGGCCGGCGAGTATTCCATCGCGGATATGGCGATCGCCCCCTGGGCGAAGCTTTGGGAGCGGCAGGGCCAGCAGATCGACGATTTCCCGAACGCGAAGCGCTGGCTCGACGCGGTGCTCGCCCGTCCGGCGGTGCAGCGCGGTCTCGATGTGGCTTCCGATCAGCGCGCCACCACGAACCTGCAGGATCCGGCCGTTCAGGCGGTGCTGTTCGGACAAAGGGCGCGTTGATTCACACCCCTTGGCGGAAAGGTGAGGGGGCGCCGCCCCCTCAACCGGACCCAAATGCGGTCTGGCATCCCTCGCAAGGGGAGATCGGATTGCGCTCAGTTCACCTTCGTCCAGGTCTGCGACCGGCAGATCAGGCCGCCCATGACGCAGCCGGAGAGCTGCATGGCGTTGCCGCCCTGAAAGCTCATCTTGCCCGAATAGGTCTTGCCGTCCTTGTAGTTGTAGAGCTGACCGGTGAACCCGTCGCCCGAGGGCTGGATGTTGGAGATCATCTGGACGCCGACGAGATTGCGGCCGCGCAGGCCGGTATCGGCATTGTTCACGTCCTTCGTCTCGCCTTTCACGGCGATGATGGTGCCGCAATAGGCGCCGCCGCAGCGGGCAATGCGCACGCGGGTCTCGCCGGTCTCGCTCAGGTAGGTGCCGCTAGGGTCCGGAGCCTGCGCGAGGGCGGGCGCCGTAAGGACCAAGGCGCCGAGCAGGCTGAGGATGGATGACTTCATGCTTCACTCCCGTTGATGCCGGCCGTCTGTCGGGCCGGCTGACGCTGCAGGGCGCCGCATCACCTGGAGACGGCCGTTCCGCCGAACCGGAATGGCCAGGCTTGCGCCGCCCTCTCGTTATCCGGCGGTCTGATCCGTCGGCTGCAAGCTAGGGTAGGGGAGCCGGCTCAGCTTTCCAAGCGTTGGCGTTCCTCTCGCAACTGCGAAATCCTGCTTGAGACCCCGGCGGGCCGCCGCTATAAGCGCGCCACCTCCTAAAACCTTGAGCACAAAGGACGTCCCATGGCCCTCGAGCGCACCTTCTCCATCATCAAGCCGGACGCGACCGAGCGGAACCTCACGGGCGCCGTCAACGCCGTGATCGAGGGCTCCGGCCTGCGCATCGTGGCGCAGAAGCGCATCCGCATGACCCGGCGCGAGGCCGAGACCTTCTACGCCGTCCACAAGGAGCGTCCCTTCTTCGGCGAGCTCGTGGAGTTCATGATCTCCGCTCCGGTGGTCGTGCAGGTGCTCGAAGGCGACAACGCGGTGTCCAAGTACCGCGAGATCATGGGCGCGACGAACCCCGAGAACGCTGCTGAGGGCACCATCCGCAAGCAGTTCGCGAAGTCGGTCGGCGAGAACTCGGTCCACGGCTCCGACAGCCAGGACAACGCGAAGCTCGAGATCGCCCAGTTCTTCTCGGGCAATGAGATCGTCGGGTAATCACCCGTCCCCACCGAGGTAAGCCTCGTCTTTATGATCCATGCTGGCGGCCGGGCTCGACCCGGCCGTCTCTTTTTCGGCCTCACGGTTCAGCAAGGCCCGGGCCGTCGGCCTTTTTATCTCCGCATCCGCCGCTATGATGCGGCCCCATGAATCTGAGCCCCCGCACCGAACGGCGCACATCCGTGTGCCCCCACGATTGCCCGTCCACCTGCTCCCTTGATGTGGAGGTCATCGACGGACGCAGCATCGGGCGCGTGCATGGGGCGGAAACCAATCGCTACACGGCGGGTGTGATCTGCGCGAAGGTCGCCCGTTACGCCGAGCGGATCCACCATCCCGACCGGCTGCTCTACCCCATGCGGCGCACCGGCCCGAAGGGCTCTGGCGCGTTCGAGCGGATCGGCTGGGACGAGGCCCTCGACCTCGTCGCCCAGAAGTTCCTGGAGGCGGAGCAGGCGCACGGGGCTGAGAGCGTGTGGCCCTATTACTATGCCGGCACGATGGGCCTCGTGATGCGGGACGGGATCAACCGCCTGCGGCACGAGAAGCGGTATTCCGGCCAGTATTCCACCATCTGCACCAACATGGCCTGGACCGGCTACATCGCCGGCACGGGCAAGCTCGCCGGGCCCGATCCCCGGGAGATGGCGCTGGCCGATTGCGTGGTGATCTGGGGCACCAATCCGGTACACACCCAGGTCAACGTGATGACCCACGCCATGAAGGCCCGCAAGGAGCGCGGCGCCAGGATCGTGGCGATCGACATTTATCAGAACGCCACCATGAAGCAGGCGGATCTGGCGCTGCTCGTGCGCCCGGGCACCGATGGCGCGCTCGCCTGCGCGGTCATGCATGTGCTCTTCCGTGACGGGTATGCGGATTGGGACTACCTCGAGCGCTACACCGACTGCCCGCGTGAGCTCGAAACCCATCTGCAGTCCCGCGACCCAGCGTGGGCGGCGGCGATCACGGGGCTCACGGTCGAGGAGATCGAGGCCTTCGCGCGGCTAGTGGGCGAGCGCCGGCGCACTTTCTTCCGTCTCGGCTACGGCTTTGGGCGCCAGCGGAACGGAGCGGTGAACATGCACGCCGCCTCCTGCATCGCAGCCGTTACGGGCGCTTGGCAGTACGAGGGCGGCGGGGCCTTCCACAACAACGGCGCCATCTACCACTGGAACAAGACCCTCATCGAAGGAGTCGACGCCGCCGACACGGGCGTGCGCAATCTCGATCAGTCGCAGATCGGGCGCATCCTTACGGGCGATCCCGTGGCCCTGCGCGGCGGTCCGCCGGTGACAGCCATGCTGATCCAGAACACGAATCCGGTTTCGGTGATGCCGGAGCAGGAACTGGTGAAGCAGGGTTTTGCCCGAGAGGATCTGTTCACCTGCGTCCATGAGCAGTTCATGACTGAGACGGCCATGATGGCGGACGTGGTGCTGCCCGCGACCATGTTCATGGAGCATGACGACCTCTACCAGGGTGGCGGGCACCAGTATTTCCAGCTTGGGCCCAAGCTCATCGACCCGCCAGGCGAATGCCGCTCGAACCACGAGGTGCTGCAGGGCCTTGCGGCCCGATTAGGTGCGGCGCATCGGGGCTTTGCCATGAGCCCCCGTGAGATCATCGACTGGACCCTTGAGGCCTCCGGCTGGGGCAGCGTCGCGCGCCTCGAGGAGGAGGTGCATATCGATGCGCAGCCAGGATTTCGGCAGGCCCACTATCTCGATGGCTTCAGCTATCCGGATGGGAAGTTCCGCTTCAGGCCGGACTGGACCAAGGTGCCGAATAAGAACGACGGGCCGATGGGGCCCTGGGACGAGATGCCGACGCTGCCGGACCATTGGGGCGTCATCGAGCAGGCGACCGAGGATCACCCGTTCCGCCTCGCCACGAGCCCGGCCCGGCAATTCCTGAACTCCACCTTCACGGAGACCCCGACCGCGCTCGCCCGGGAACGCCGCCCAGAAGTGATGATTCACCCCAGGGACGCTGAGGCGCGTGGGATCGAGGAGGGGGACTGGGTGAAGCTCGAGAACCACCGCGGTTCGGTTTACCTGCGCGCAAAACTGTTCGAGGGGGTCCGCCGGGGCGTCCTGATCGCGGAATCGATCTGGCCGAACGCCGCCCACCCCCATGGCCGGGGCATCAACACGCTCACGGGCGCAGACCAGGTGGCGCCCTATGGCGGTGCTGCCGTCCACGACATCCGTGTGGCGCTTGTCCGGGAGACGCCTTCTGTGGAGCCCGGACCGGTCGCGCTCGCCAAGCGGACGGAGCCCGCCTTCGGTTGATTGAAATTATGTTGCATTTATCCTTTAACACCCCGATGACGGCCCTATGGTAGAGCTTGACCATTCAACCGTTTCGGGGAGCCCGATGTCATCCAGCCTTCGCCTGTTCGTGATCGCCGCCAGCCTTGTTGCCAGCACCAGTCTAGCGGTGGCCGGAGCTTCGAGCACGCCGACCAACTATCAGCCTGATCCAGCCCTCAAGCGCGCGAGCCGCGTGGAACTGGAAGCGCGTATTCGGAAAGCCTGCGCCGTAACCCAGGCCCGTGTTCAGAACATATCTGAAAGCGCAGTCTCAAGCCCTTGCGGTTGTTACGCTTCTCGCACGCTGCGTGCCCTCGATAGCGACGAGCTGCAGGCCTACCGTGAGACTGGCGTTTTCAACGACGGCGCCCGCACGAAGGCTCTTGCAGCCATTGACGCCTGCAAGCTGCAGCGTCCCGTTTAGAGCTCAAGCAGGGGACCGGCAGGCGCCGGTCGCCTCCCACGACTCCGAAAAGACCACGCGCCCGCCTTCGAGGCGGGCGTTTCCATTGCAGACCATGGCCAGCGCGCGGGGATAGAGCAGGTGTTCCTGGGCCAGCACCCTTTGGGCGAGGGCGTCGGGGGTGTCGCCGGGTACCACAGGCACTGCGGCCTGGGCCACGATAGGACCGGCATCGAGCTCCGGGACGACGAAATGCACTGTGCATCCGTGGACGAGCACGCCCTCGGCGAGCGCCCGCTCATGGGTATGGGTGCCCCTGAAGAGGGGCAGCAGGGAGGGATGGATGTTGAGCATCCGGCCTTCCCAGCGCTCCACGAACCAGGGCGTCAGCACGCGCATGAAGCCGGCGAGGCACACGAAGTCGATGTCGCGCTCGTTGAGCGCGCCGTCGAGTGCGCGCTCAAAGCTTTCTCGGCTTGGAAAGAGCTTGTGATCGATGGCGACGGCCTCGATCCCGGCCGCGCGCGCCCGCTCCAGCCCTCCCGCATCTGGTCGATTGGAGACCACGAGGGCAATGTGCGCAGGATAGCCGGGCGCCCCGGCAGCCTCGATGAGGGATGCGAGGTTCGATCCACGGCCTGAGACCAGGACGGCGACGCGGCGGCTCATGGGAGAGCGAGGGCGCCGGTGGTGGTCACGCGCTCCGAGCCGCTCGCGGCGACCGCCTCACCGATTCGGACGGGGCGCTCCCCCGCTTCCTCAAGAGCACGGATCACCGCATCGGCATCGTTCGCCCCTGCGAACACGATCATGCCGATCCCGCAATTGAAGGTGCGCAGCATCTCGGCTTCGGCGACGCCGCCGGCCTTTGTGAGCCAGCCGAAGACCGGCGGAACCGGTATGGCACCCAAATCGAGGCGCACGCCCACCACGTCCGGCAGCACGCGCGGGATATTGTCCGGAAAGCCGCCTCCCGTGATGTGGCAGAGCGCCTTGATCCCGTTCGTCGCCTTCAGCGCCGCCAGGAGCGGGCGTACATAGATGCGCGTCGGCTCGAGGAGTGCCTGCCCGAGGGATTGGCCCGGGGCAAAGGGTGCGGAGGCATCCCAGGACAGGCCCGCATGCTCCACGATCCGGCGCACGAGGGAAAAACCGTTGGAATGGACGCCGGAGGAGGGGAGGCCGATCATCACATCGCCCGGCGCCACCGTTTTCGGCAGCAGGGTTCCGCGCTCGGCCGCCCCGACCGCGAACCCTGCCAGGTCATAGTCGCCGCGGGCGTAGAGGCCCGGCATCTCCGCCGTCTCGCCGCCGACGAGGGCGCAGCCCGCGAGGAGACAACCCTCGGCGATGCCCTTCACGATGGCCACTCCGACCTCGGGGGAAAGCTTTCCGGTCGCGAAATAGTCGAGGAAAAACAGGGGTTCGGCGCCCTGCACGATAATGTCGTTCACGCACATGGCCACAAGATCGATGCCGATCGTGTGGTGGATTCCCGTTTCGATCGCGATCTTCACCTTGGTGCCGACGCCGTCATTGGCCGCGACCAGGATCGGATCCTTGAAGCCCGCGGCCTTGAGGTCGAAGAGCCCGCCGAACCCGCCGATCTCCGCATCTGCGCCCGGGCGCGCCGTTGCCCTCACCAGCGGTTTGATCTGGTCCACCATGGCATTGCCCGCGTCGATATCGACGCCCGCCTGCGCATAGGTGAGACCCTGTTTGGGCTGGTCGCTCATGAAAGTCCTCCGGCGCGGGCTCGTCGGCGGTGCCCGCCGCGTCGCCGAAGGGGCTCCCGAAAGGCTGTTGGCCCCGGCATCCTCCGGCCCGCCGTGCCTAAAGCCGGGCAGGGCGGGTGGCAAGGGCGCCGCCCCCCAGCCCCTCGCAATCCAGCCGGGCAAGTTTTACATTGATGCAAGGAGATTGCGGAAACCGGATGACCATCCCGAACCTGATCACCATTTTCCGGCTGCTCCTCGTGCCGCTGGTGATCGTCATGATCATGCAGGGCCAGTGGCCGACGGCCTTCGTGCTCTTCGTCGTGGCCGGGATCTCCGATGCGGTCGACGGCTTCATCGCGCGCCGTTTCGACATGCGCAGCGAGTTCGGCGCCTATATTGATCCGCTCGCCGACAAGGCGCTCCTCGTCTCCATCTACGTGACGCTCTCCGTGGTCGGCGTGCTCCCGGGCTGGCTTGCCATCGTCGTGGTGTCCCGGGACGTGATGATCGTCGCGGCGGTCCTCCTGTCCTGGGTCATGGCCCGGCCGGTCGAGATCAAGCCGCTCATCGTGTCGAAGCTGAACACCGCAGCGCAGATCGGTTTTGCGGCTCTCGTGCTCTCCACCAACGCGTTCGGGGTTGATGCGAGCCGGATCGAGAACCCGGCGATGGTGGTTGTGGCCGCCTTGACCGTAGCCTCCGCCGGCGCCTATCTCGCGGGCTGGCTCCGCCACATGGCGGGCGACGAAGGCGCCTCCGCATGAAATCGGCGTCTATACGGCCGTGTGACGAACGGCCCACAGTTTTCGGAGCGTAGATGACGGTCCAGCGGCAAATCGGATTCTGGATCGTGGCGCTCGTCACGACGGCGCTCGCCCTGTTCCTCCTACGGGACATCCTCCTTCCCTTCGTGGCGGGGTTCGCGCTTGCCTATCTTCTCGATCCGCTTGCGGACCGGCTCGAGCGGGCGGGGCTCGGGCGCCTCATGGCGACCCTCGTGATCCTGGTGCTTTTCGTCCTCAGCTTCATCCTTGCCCTCGTGATCGTGCTGCCCTTCGTGGCACAGCAGCTCGCCGCCTTCGTGGACCGGCTTCCGTCCTATGTGGGCCGCCTTCAGCAACTCATCGCCCAGCAGGGCGGTCCGCTCATCGAACGGCTCGGCGGCACCGGGGCACTCGCGGACATGGAGCGCTCGGTCGGCAATCTCGTGGGGCAGGGGGCCGCGTGGATCGGCACCTTCCTGACCTCCCTCTGGTCCGGGGGACAGGCGCTTCTAAGCGTTTTCGCGCTGCTCGTGGTGACGCCCGTGGTGGCGTTCTACCTGCTGGTCGATTGGGATCGGATGGTCGAGACGGTGGATAGCTGGCTTCCCCGCCAGCACCAGACCACGATCCGCGCCATCGCCCGAGACATAGACGGAGCCATTGCCGGGTTCGTGCGGGGCCAAGCCGCCGTGTGCCTCATCCTCGGCACCTTCTACGCGGTGGGCCTGAGCGTCATCGGGCTTAATTTCGGGGCTCTCATCGGCATGACGGCCGGAATCCTGAGCTTCATCCCCTATGTGGGGTCGCTGACAGGCCTCCTGCTCTCGGTTGGGGTCGCCATCGTGCAGTTTTGGCCGGATTTCACGTGGATCGTGGCGACGCTCGCAGTGTTCGTGTTCGGGCAGTTCGTGGAGGGCAACATCTTGTCGCCGAAGCTCGTCGGCGCGTCGGTCGGCCTCCATCCCGTTTGGCTCATGTTCGCGCTCCTCGCTTTCGGCTCCCTTTTCGGGTTCGTGGGCCTGCTGCTCGCAGTGCCGCTTGCGGCCGCGGTCGGGGTGATCGCCCGCTATGCGCTTGCCCGGTACATGGCGAGCCCGCTCTATCACGGCAGCGGGGGCGCGGCTGCGGCGGGGCCCGAGACCGATGCGTGAGATCCCCAAGCAGCTTACCTTCGATCTGCCGCTGGACCCGCGGTTCGGGCGCGAGGATTTTTTGGTCAGCCCCTCGAACGAGGCGGCCTACGCTCTCGTCGAGGCCTGGCCCGAATGGCCCGACACGATCCTCCTGCTCACCGGCCCCCGCGGCAGCGGCAAGAGCCACCTGGCCTCGATCTGGGCGACCACAGCCAAGGCCTGGACCGTGGATGCGCCTGCCGTCACGAACGAAAAGGTCCCACATCTCGTCTCCAATGGCGCCCTGGTGATCGAGGACATGAACCGAGGCGGGATCGAGGAGGCTTCCCTGTTCCACCTCATGAACCTCGCGCGGGAGCGCAGGGCCGCACTGCTGATCACAGCCGAGACTCCCCCTGACAGGTGGGGCTTGCGCACCCCGGACCTTCTCTCCCGCCTGCGCCTCGCCCCCTCCGTGGCCCTCGACCCGCCGGATGACGCGCTTCTCAAGGCGGTGCTGGTAAAGCTTTTCGTGGATCGGCAGCTCGTGGTCGACACGACTGTGGTGGACTACATCGCCCTCCGGATCGAGCGCTCGCTGGCGCGCGCCGCCGAGGTGGTCTCGGCCCTCGACCGGGAGGCCCTGAGCCGTGGTCGCCGGGTCTCCCGAGCCATCGCCGCCGACGTCCTCGGGCGGCAGGACGACGAGCCGGAGTAGGCACGGGTTGTTTTCGGTCCATCTCCCGTCAAAGTGCAAACCGAGGAGGAGCCATGGCCCGTCATGGCCCTGTCACGAAGGTGGTTGACGGGTGACAGGACCTCCCCGGCCCGCCATCATGGAAGGCCGAACCAGCTGAAGGACCCAGACCGCGTGAACTCCGTCGTGCCGAAGCGTCGTGTCTCCCCCGCCAAGGCCGCTGCCAAGCGAAAACGGCCAGGAGCGGAGGCTCCGGCCCCCCAGCCGTCGTTGCCCGTCAGCGCAGCGGACGTCCGGGACAGCATCGCCCAGGCCGAAATTGAGGAGGCCCTGGAGCCGCCCGCCCCGAAGCCCCCGGCCGATATCGGCCTCGACGGGGCCGCGCTCCGCAAATTTCCCCAGCGCTTCATCAACCGGGAGCTCTCCTGGCTGCAATTCAACCGCCGCGTGCTCGAGGAAGCCTCGAACCGCAGCCACCCGCTCCTGGAGCAGCTTCGTTTCCTATCCATTTCCGCCAATAACCTGGACGAGTTCTTCATGGTCCGGGTTGCGGGCCTCATGGGCCAGGTCCGCTCGGGCGTCGCCACGCTGTCCCAGGACGGATTGACCCCGCAGGAGACCCTTGTTCGGATCGCGGCGGCGGTCACAACCCTCGCTTCGGACCAGCAGCATCGCTGGCGCGAGCTGAAAGACGACTTGCTCCACGAGGGCATCGTCATGGTCGACGGCAACGAGCTCACCAAGGCGGAAGCAACCTGGCTCGAGGACCACTTCCTCCACCACATCTTTCCCGTGCTGACGCCGCTCGCCATCGACCCGGCGCATCCCTTCCCGTTCATCCCGAATCTCGGTTCGTCCATCGCCCTGAAGCTCACCCGCAATGGCGATTCCAAAGTCCTGAACGCGCTCATTCGTCTGCCGAACCGGGCCGACCGCTTCATCCGCCTGCCTGATTTTGCCGAGACGGGCGCGACGCGCTTCATCGCCCTCGAACAGGTGATCGTGCGCTACACGAGCCGGCTTTTCCCGGGATATTCGGTCCAGGGCCAAGGCGGCTTCCGGGTGATCCGGGACAGCGACATCGAGGTGGAGGAAGAGGCCGAGGATCTGGTGCGTCTGTTCGAGACCGCACTGAAGCAGCGCCGGCGCGGAAGCGTCATCCGCCTAGAGGTCGAGGCGGCGATGCCCGAGGATCTGCGGGTCTTCGTTTCCGAGGAACTGGAGATCGGGCCCGACGAGTTGTTCGTTGTCGAAGGCATACTGGCCCTGAACGAACTCTCCCAACTCGTCGGCCTCGACCGGCCGGACCTCAAGTTCAAGCCCTACAACCCGCGCTTTCCCGAACGCATCCGGGAGCAGGGTGGCGATTGCTTCGCGGCAATCCGCCAGAAAGACATCATCGTCCACCACCCCTATGAGTCCTTCGACGCCGTCGTGCAGTTCCTGCGTCAGGCGGCTCTCGACCCGAATGTGGTCGCGATCAAGCAGACGCTTTACCGCACCTCGTCGGAAAGCCCCATCGTGGCGGCCCTCGCCGAGGCGGCGGAAGCCGGAAAGTCGGTCACCGCGCTTGTGGAGCTCAAGGCGCGCTTCGATGAAGAAGCCAATATCCGCTGGGCTCGGGACCTGGAGCGCGCCGGCGCGCAGGTGGTGTTCGGCTTCATCGAGCTGAAGACCCACGCGAAGCTCTCCCTCGTGGTGCGGCGCGAGGGCGGGCAACTCATCACCTATTGCCATGTGGGCACGGGCAACTACCACCCCATCACCGCCCGCATCTATACGGACCTCTCCTTCTTCACCGCCGATCCGGTGATCGGGCGTGACGTCTCGCGCATGTTCAATTTCGTGACGGGCTATGCGGAGCCCGCCGAGATGGAGCGCATGGCGGTCTCGCCGCTCACTCTCAAAAAGCGCATCCTCGCCCATATCGAGGAGGAGATCGCCCACGCGAAGGCCGGGCGCCCGGCCGCTATCTGGCTGAAGTGCAATTCGCTCGTCGATCCCGTGATCATCGACGCGCTCTACGACGCCAGCGCCGCTGGGGTACCGGTGGATTGCATCGTGCGCGGCATCTGCTGCCTGCGTCCGGGCATCAAGGGCCTGTCCGACAACATCCGGGTCAAATCCATCGTTGGGCGCTTCCTGGAGCACACCCGGATCTATGCCTTCGGCAACGGGGGCGGCCTGCCCAACGCGAAAGCCCACGTCTACATTTCGTCCGCGGACCTCATGCCCCGCAACCTGGACCGACGGGTCGAGTCCCTGCTGCCGATACTGAACCCGACGGTGCACCAGCAGGTGCTCGATCAGATCATGCTCGCAAACCTTCTCGACAACGAGCAGAGCTGGACGGTACTACCGAGCGGCGCCAGCAAGCGGGTGGTCCCTGCCTCCGGGGAGGAACCATTCAATGCGCATAAGTATTTCATGACAAATCCGAGTCTGTCGGGCCGTGGAAAATCCCTTAAGAACTCCAGTCCCAAGGCTCTCGCGAAACGTGGACACCGTTGACGTCGGTGCCATTCGGCGCGAGGCGCAAGGGCGGTTGCCGGTCGGCCGGCCGGTGGCGATCATCGACATCGGCTCGAACTCCGTCCGTCTGGTGGCCTATGAGGGGCTGACCCGGGCCCCGACCCCTATCTACAACGAGAAGGTCCTATGTGGCCTCGGACGCCATGTGGCGACCACCGGCCGCCTCGACGAGGGGGCGGTGGAGCGGGCGATTCAGGCTCTTGGGCGATTTCGGGTCCTGTGCCGCACCATGGGCGTCGCCGAGATCTTCGTGCTCGCCACCGCGGCGGCCCGAGACGCCTCGAACGGGCCGGCGTTCCTGGCGCGGGCCGAGGAGGCCTGCGGCTGCAAGGTGGAGCTAATTTCCGGCGCCAAGGAGGCGCAGCTGTCCGCGCTTGGCGTGATCTCCGGGTTCCATGCTCCGGACGGGATCGTCGGCGACATGGGCGGCGGCTCTCTCGAACTGGTGGACGTGAAGGGTACGCAGATCGGGGAGGGGGTCACCATGCCTCTTGGTGGCCTTGCGCTCCTCGATGTGAGCGGCGGCTCCCTGAAGAAGGCCCAGAAGCTCGTGCGCGAGCGGCTCCAGCGGGCGCAGGGCCATCTCGACAGCCTGCGCGGGCGCACCTTCTACGCGGTGGGCGGGACGTGGCGTGCCCTAGCGAAGCTCCATCAGGCGGCGCGGGACTACCCGCTCCACGTGATGCACGGCTACACGATCCCCCCCGAGGACGGGCTCGACTTTCTCCAGCTCGTGGAACGGGTCGACGCGAAGACCCTGAAGGACATCGAGAGCGTGTCGGAAGCCCGCCGGCCGCTGTTATCCTACGGCGCCATCGTGCTCGAGGAGATCATACGCCTCGGCCAGCCGAAGGATTTAGCGATCTCCGCGCTCGGTGTCCGCGAAGGCCTTCTCTACGACAGGCTCGACGGAGAGGCGCGGTCTCTCGACCCCCTCATCAGCGCCGCCTCGGACCTGAACCTCCTGCGCTCCCGCTCACCCCGGCACGGGGAGGAGCTGTGGGAGTGGACCGACCGATTCGTGCAAACGGTCGGGCTGCCGGAGAGCGAGGACGAGCGCCGCTGCCGGCACGGCGCGTGCCTCCTCGCCGATATCGGCTGGCGGGCTCATCCCGACTACCGGGGCGAACAGAGCCTCAACATCATCGCCCACGCGGCTTTCGTAGGGCTCGACCACCCAGGCCGGGCCTACATCGGCCTCGCGATCTTCTTCCGGCACGAGGGCTTGAACCCAGACAAGGCGAGTCCCCGTCTGAGGATGCTTGCGGGCTCACGTCTCTTCGAACGCGCTCGCCTCCTCGGCGCCCTTATGCGGGTCGCCTACCCAGTCTCGGTCGCCATGGAGGGTGTCCTCCCGCAGACCCCGCTCACGGTTCGCGGCAACTCGGTGGTTCTGCAGCTTCCCCATCACATGGAGCCGCTTGCCAGCGAGCGGCTGCTCGGGCGGGTGAGGGCGCTGGGCAAGCTTTTGAACCTCGAGCCGAGGATCGAAGTGCTGTCGGCCTGAGAGCCGCATCGCGGCGCCGTTCAGAGTCTCGCCAAAGAGCATCGACATGGTGACGCGTGCCCGCGTTCTGCTACAAAGATGCAGGACGCATTCTGTGGGGCGCATCGTGGCGGACGAGATCATCACCATTGGCAGCCGGCTCGTTTATGAGAACCGCTGGATGCGAGTGCGCGAGGACTCCATCCTGCATCCGGATGGGTCCGCCGGCATCTACGGCGTGGTCGAGAAAACCGACTTCGTCGTGGTCGCGGCGATCGAGGCCGGACGAATCTACATGGTCGAGCAGTACCGCTACCCGGTCGGTGGCCGCTTCTGGGAGTTGCCCCAGGGATCCTGGGAGGGCCGGCCCGATGCCGACCTCATCAACGTGGCCCGGGGTGAGTTGCGCGAGGAAACGGGCCTGACCGCCGACGAAATCGTGCCCGTCGGCCACCTCTACGAGTGCTACGGCTACTCGACGCAAGGCTACCAGTTGTTCCTGGCCCAGGGGCTCCGTCAGGGCGAGGCAGAAAGGGAAGCGAGCGAGCAGGGCATGATCGCGCGCAGCTTCCCTGTCGAGGAGGTTATCGCCATGATCACCGACGGTGCCATCAAGGACTCGGCCACGGTTGCGAGCTTCGGCCTGCTGCGCTTGAAGGGGCTGCTCTAACGGTAGTGGAGGGGACGACCCGGCTCAGCCGAGCGTCCGAACGGTCACTCGCCCGCGGTCGATGGCAAGTCCGAGGCCTCCGTTCTTCAACGCCAGGGCCTTGTCACCGAAAATCTGTCGACGCCAGCCGTGAAGGGCGGGCACGTCGGCGTTGTCATCCTCCGCGATGGCATCGAGGTCGTCCACCGTGCCGATGATCTTCGGTGCGACGCCCTCTGCCTCCGCGACGGCCTTCAGAAGCACTTTCAGAAGCTCGACCACGGCACCTGTATTCCCAGCCCGGCGGCTCCGTTCCGGAAGCGGCACCGACTTCAGGTCGCGCTCGAGGCCGCGCTCCACGGCCTCCAGGATGTCCCCGGCCGTCCGCGAGCGCTCGAAGCCGTTCGGGATCGATCGCAGGCGGCCCAGAGCCTCCGGGGTTCGGGGCGCCGAGGTGGCCAGGTCGATGAGCGCGTCGTCCTTGAGAATCCGTCCGCGCGGCACGTCCCGGTTCTGCGCCTCCCGCTCGCGCCAAGCCGCGACCTCCATGAGGATCGCGATTTCCTTCGGCTTGCGCAGGCGTCCCGCAAGGCGCCGCCAGGCCTCGTCGGGATCCGCCCGGTAGGTCTCGGGCGAGGTGAGAACAGCCATCTCCTCGTCGAGCCAGGCAAGGCGGCCGTTCGTCTGGAGCTGCCCGATCAGGGCCTCGTAGACCTTCACGAGGTGCGTCACGTCCGAGAGGGCATAGCTGAGTTGGGCATCGGACAGGGGCCGCCGCGACCAGTCCGTGAACCGGGAGGACTTGTCGATCCGCGCCTTGGCCAAGTCATTCGCAAGCTGCTCGTAGGAGACGCTGTCCCCATAGCCGCAGACCATGGCGGCGACCTGCGTGTCGAACAGGGGCGCCGGGACAAGGCCACCGAGATTCCAGACGATCTCCAGGTCCTGCCGGGCGGAATGGAACACCTTCACGACCCGAGGTGCCCGCATGAGCTCCATGAATGGCGCGAGGTCCAGGCCCTCGGCCAAGGGATCGATAAGCACCGCTTCGTCCGTGGAGGCGATCTGGATCAGGCAGAGCTTGGGATAGTAGGTCGTCTCCCGCAGGAATTCCGTGTCCACGGTGACGAAGGGGTTTCCGCCGAGGCGGTCGCAGGCGGCGGCAAGCGCCTCGGTCGTCGTAATCAGGTCCATGGCCGCCTTCTAGAGCATTTTTCCGCCTACTGAATACCGGCTTCTCGTCAAAATTGAAGCTTGAGCGTGAATTCCGTCCGAAGGTGGGTGGGGGACGCTCCAAGCGGCCCGGGTGGAGGAGCAGACACATAAAAAGCGCCCCGTGGGGCGCTTCCATGGTTGTATGGCGTCACGCCTTCGCGGCGCGGCGGCGTTCCTTGTTCTGGCGCTCGGCCCGCTTGATCAGCCAATCGATGATGTTGCGGGAGACCCTCTGCCCAGTCTCCGCATCGATCACGTAATCGATCCGGTCGGCCCGAAACCCGCGGTATCCGTCATCGGCCATGTCGATACCGCCGAGAAGCGTCTTGCCGGGCCCGACCTTCAGCTCACGCGCCATGATGCGCCGCCGGCTCGGATTGCCGGCCACGTCGCGGTAGTGAAGTTCCAGCGCGCCCTCCATCGGAAACACGCGCCAGGCGCCCTCGTCCCGCACCTCGGGCCGGTCCTGATTGAGTGTGGTTTCTGCGATGGTCATCATGAACTCCATATGGGAGTTCTTCCCTTGTTCTTCAAGGGTTTAACCCTGAAAAGGCGTCTCCGCAGGGGCGGTCAAACGGCCTCGTTCAGCCATGCCTCGACCGCATCTGCGAAGCCTGCCGGATCCTGCTCCGGCCAGAGGTGCCCGGACCCCGAAATGATGCGGTGGCGGCCGCCAGGGAGACACCGCGCCACCGCGTCGGCCTGGATCCGGAACAGCGGACGCGTCTCGCCGCCGCGATAGATGGCGATGGGGCGTGGCATCGCTTGGAGCAGGCCAGGGCTGGCGGCGGGCGGCTCGGTCTGGGCGAGGAGCAGCGGCAAGGTGTGAGCGTTCTCCCGGTGAATCGTCCGGGCCGCTTCGGGCTGAGCGTCGTAATATCCAGCGCCCCCCGATCCATCGATGAGAAGGCGAACCGCCCCCTCCAGGTCGCCGGAACCGACGGCTCCGAAGACGGGGCCGAACATCGCCCCGGCGTCGGCCCCGAGTTCGGCCGTCTCGTCGTCGGACAAGGCGAGGCTCCGGATTCCCGGCTCGTAGGCCAGGACGCCCGCGAACAGCTCCGGTGCCCGCCGTACAGCCTCGATGGCCGCATGCCCTGCGTAAGACCACGCGACGACGCTCACCGGCTGGGTTTCCAGCGCCCGCACGAGGGCGACAAGGTCGTTCGCATGCGCGTCGATCCCGAAGGACGGCCCGTTAGCCCGCCAAGCCGTGGTGCCGAACCAGCGCTGCGTCATGGCGAGGCAGCGGAAACGGCCTTGCAGGCGCTCCACATGAGGGAGCCATAGGCGCAGATCGCTCAGGGCGCCATGGAGGAACAGCACCGGTGGGCCTGCGCCCACATCGAAGAGCGGAAATGTGTCGGAGCCGACGGGGAAGGCAGCGGGAGCGGACATGGCGGCGGATCGACCGGAATCTGGGGCGGCCAGCGGCAAGCGTGGCGGCGGGAGCGGCGGTCTATGGAATTTGGAGCGGCGGATCAACCGGAACCGTGTTGCAGCACCTGCGCGTGCCACGGCATTGACGCGGCGGCGCATCCCTCCGATAACCCGCGCCCGTTGTGACAAGGCCCCATCTCGGTCCATGCGCGTCGACCTCTTCGATTTCGATCTGCCCGACGACCGGATCGCCCTGCGCCCCGCCGAGCCGCGGGACGCGGCCCGCATGCTCGTCGTCCGGCCCGGCGTGGCCGCAGAGGACAGGATCGTCCGCGACCTCCCGGACCTGCTGCGACCCGGGGACGTGCTCGTGCTCAACGACACGAAGGTGATCCCATCGCGGCTTTACGGGGTGCGCCTGCGGGGCGAGACGGCCGCGCGCGTGGAAATCATGCTGCACAAGCGGGAGGGGGCGGATTGCTGGCGGGCCTTCGCCCGGCCGGCCAAGAAGCTCAATCTGGGGGACCGGATCCGGTTCGGCGACACCGCCGAGAGCTTCGCCTGCGAGCTCGCTCACCTCGATGCGGAGGTGGAGGCGAAAGGCGAGGGGGGCGACGTGACGCTCCGCTTCTCGCTCACCGGACCCGTTCTCGACGAGAGCATCGCGCGCCTCGGGGAATTGCCGCTGCCTCCGTACATCGCGGGCAAGCGCGGCACGGATGACCGGGACCGCAGCGATTACCAGACGGTCTATGCCCGGGAGGAGGGCGCCGTCGCGGCCCCGACCGCGGGGCTGCACTTCACGGACGAGTTGTTCGCGCGCCTCGAGGCGCGCGGCGTCACCCGGCAATTCGTCACCCTCCATGTGGGCGCGGGCACGTTCCTGCCGGTCAAGGCGGACGACACCGCAGAGCACCGGATGCATGCCGAATGGGGCACCGTCTCGCCGGCGACGGCCGAGGCGCTCAACGCCGCCAGAGCCACGGGCGGACGCATCGTGGCGGTCGGCACCACGTCCCTGCGCCTCCTTGAGAGCGCGGCCCGCGACGACGGCACGCTGGCGCCGTTCTCCGGCGACACCTCCATCTTCATCACGCCCGGCTACCGCTTCCGGGCCGTCGACGTGCTGATGACCAACTTCCACCTGCCGCGCTCGACGCTGTTCATGCTGGTCTCGGCCTTCAGCGGCCTCGACACCATGCGGGCCGCCTACGCGCAGGCCATCGGAACCGGCTACAGGTTCTATTCGTATGGCGATGCGAGCCTCCTGTTCCGCGCCGACGAGCCGGCGTCGTGATGGGCCGCTCGCGCGAATGGACAGCCGTGACGCTCACCTCACCCCCCGCCCGCGTTCCGCTTGCGCGGCGGGCTGACGGATCCATCTCATGACCAGCGACACCTTCACCTTCACGGTCAACAGGACGGATGGCGCGGCACGGACCGGCGAGATCCGCATGCCGCGGGGCGTCATCCGCACGCCGGCCTTCATGCCGGTCGGCACCGCCGCAACCGTTAAGGCCATGTACCCGGATCAGGTGAAGGCGCTCGGGGCCGACGTGGTCCTCGGCAACACCTACCACCTGATGCTGCGCCCGGGCGCGGAGCGGATGGCGCGGCTCGGCGGGCTGCACCAGTTCATGAACTGGCCCTATCCGATCCTCACGGATTCCGGCGGCTTCCAGGTAATGTCGCTCTCGGCGCTGCGGAAGATCGACGAGCAGGGCGTCACCTTCCAATCGCATATCGACGGCTCGACCCATCACATGAGCCCGGAGCGCTCCATCGAGATTCAGGGGCTGCTCGGCTCGGACATCCAGATGCAGCTCGACGAATGCGTGAAGCTGCCCTGCACGGACGAGGTGGCCGAGAAGGCCATGCGCCTGTCCCTGCGCTGGGCGGAGCGCTGCCGCGTCGCGTTCGGCGAGCAGCCCGGCAAGGCTATGTTCGGCATCGTCCAGGGCGGCGCCGTCGAGCGCCTGCGGATCGAGAGCGCCCGGGAGCTCGTGGATCTCGATCTCAAGGGCTACGCCATCGGCGGCCTCGCGGTCGGCGAGCCGCAGGAGGTGATGCTGCGGATGATCGAGACGGTCGAGCCGCATCTGCCAAGCGCGAAGCCGCGCTACCTCATGGGCGTCGGCACACCGGATGACATCGTCGAGGCCGTGCGCCGCGGCGTCGACATGTTCGATTGCGTGATGCCGACGAGGGCGGGGCGCCATGGGCAGGTCTTCACCCGCTACGGCCGCCTCAACCTGCGCAACGCGAAGCACGCGCAGGACACGAGGCCGCTCGACGCGGAATCGAAATGCGCGGCGTCGAACAGCTATTCCAGGGCCTATCTCCACCACCTCGTCCGCTCGAACGAGATCTTGGGGATGATGCTCCTGACCTGGCACAACCTCGCCTATTACCAGGAGCTGATGGCCGGCCTGCGCAAGGCCATCGCCGAGGGGCGGCTCGAGGACCATGTCGCCGAGGTGAAGGCGGGCTGGGCGCGCGGCGAGCGCGACGGCGCCTCGGAGCCGGTCGGGCAGATGGACAGCCACATGGACAACGCGGCGCCTGCGGCGGAGCCAGACCTCGCCTAGCGCTGGGCCGGCGCCAGCACCCTGTAGAACCCATCCGCCGCGTCGCGGCCCGTAGCGCGGGCCTCGGCAAGAGCCGCCACCACCCGGTCCGCGATGCCGATGCGATAGTGGAGCGGATCCCAGTAATTGGTGTCCTCGGTGGTGACCGCCGAGCGGATGCGGAAATCGACCGCCGCGGCCCCGTGCTTGCGGGCGAGCGCCGCGATCCGTGCCTTGCATTCCCGCTCCACCGCCGCCTCCCGGGAGCCGGGCTGCGCCTGCCAGGCCACATGGATCGGCATGAGGGCCAGCGTGACGGAGGTGGAGGCCGGAACGCGATCCAAAACAGCGCCGAGCCAATCGAGGGCCGGAAGCCGCAAGGCGGCGCGCTCCGCCCGCCGGAGCCTCGCGCGCGGCGCTGCCGCCTGCGGCTCCTGCTCGTAGATGTGAAAGCGGGCGCGGGCCGGGTCGTAGAGCGCCTCGTCCGGCACGAAGACCTCGTAGCCGTCTCCCCGAATGCGCTCCGGCATGAAGCCGAGTTCGTGCAGGGCGAGACGGCCCGCGATTTCGAGGCTCTTGAAATCGAGCAGTTCGGGAAGATCGTTGAGGCGGCTCTCGTCGTAGAGCCAGGGCGGGAAGGGGCGGGGCGTCAGCCGCTTCTCGCCCGCATCCTCCTCGCACCAGGTCCGGTCGAGCCCAAAGACGAGCGCCTTGGGCGCCGGAACGTGGCGGAGGTACAGGTCGGCGAGCTGCATCTGCTCCCAGGGCGTCCCGGCATTGAGGCCGAGATTGGCGAAGCGGGCGCCGAAAGCCTCGCCGAGCTTCAAGGGGTCGAGAAGGCGGATCGTGGAGGTGCCGAAGACGGCCCCGTCGAAGCGGCCGCTGCGGACCACCTGCGGGTACATGTAGCGCTGGTTCAGATCCATCAGCGGCCGCGGATCGCGGCCGGGCGCCGCGCGCACGCCGTAAGGGTCCGCCACGAGCACGAACGCGTAGAGAAGGCCCGCGAGGCCGAGAGCCGTCAAGGCGATACGGCCGGAAAAACCGCGCCAGGTCGTCGGATCGGCTGGAGGCGTCATGGGCGCGTGATCGCGCCCCGGCCGCACCCTGTCAACCGCGTGCCTTCAGGTGCCGACTGGGGCGCTCGGATGAGAGCCATGGCGCCGATGCCGGAACGCCTATCGAAACTGCCGCCCGTCAGCCAAGCGCCTTGAGGTGCCGGATCGGCCGTCCCGGCGCGATGCTCTCGGCCGCCCGGATGATGCCCTGCGCGTCGATTCCGAAATGGCGGTAGAGGTCCTGGATCGTGCCGGTCTGGCCGAAATGTTCGACCCCGAGCGAGCGGGTCCGGTGTCCCATGACCGAGCCGAGCCAGGCGAGGGTCGCCGGATGCCCGTCGATCACCGTCACCAGCCCGCAATGGGGCGGCACCTCCGCGAGCAGCCGCTCGATGTGGCTGCGGGCATGGACGAGGCCGCGCTCCCGCGCCCGCTGGGCCGCCGTCCATCCGGCGTTGAGCCGGTCGGCGGACGTGATGGCGAGAAGGCCGATGTCGCGCCGGTCCTCCGCCATGAGGCCCACGGCCTCGATGGCTTCCGGCGCCACGGCGCCCGTATAGGCGACGACCACCTGCGCGTTCGGTCCGGGCTTGCGCATCCAATAGGCCCCGTCGACCACATCGTCGGCGAGGTCGCCTACGAGGGCGCGCTGGGGCTGGTCCACATTGCGGGTCGAAAGGCGCAGGTAGACCGACCCGCCGGTTTCGTCGCGCAGCCAGGACCGTTCGCTCGGCTCCCCGTCGCCGTCCTTCTGGAGATAGGCGAAGGCCCAGCGCAGGATGACCGCCAATTCGTCCACGAAGGCCGGCTCGAAGGAGGCCAAGCCGTCCTGGGCGAGGCCGATGAGGGGCGAGGAGATGGATTGATGGGCCCCGCCCTCTGGGGCGAGCGTCACGCCGGACGGAGTCGCGACCAGGATGAAGCGGGAATCCTGGTAGCAGGCATAGTTCAGGGCATCGAGGCCGCGGGCGATGAACGGGTCGTAGAGCGTCCCGATCGGCAGCAGCCGCTCACCGAACAGGGAATGGGAGAGCCCGAGCCCCGAGAGCAGGATGAACAAGTTCATCTCGGCGATGCCGAGCTCGATATGCTGGCCCTTGGGCGAGAAATCCCAGGTGAAGGTCGAGGGGATGCGCTCGGCCTTGAAAAGATCCTTCATCTCCTGACGGGCGAAGAGGCCGCGCCGGTTCACCCAGGCGCCGAGATTGGTGGAGACCGTCACGTCCGGCGCGGTGGTGACGATGCGCTCGGCGAGCGGCTCATTGGAGCGGGCAAGATCGTTGAGGAGGAGCCCGAAGCCCTGCTGCGTCGACATCTGCGGCTGCTTGGGAGCGGCAAGCGTCTCCGGCACCGGGATGACGGGTGCCTCGTAGCGGCGCGTGCCCTTCGCGTTGAAGGGGACGGAGCGCAGGAAGCGGTCGATCTCGGCCGGTGGCAGCTTCAAACCCTCGAAGGGGTCCCATTCATGGCCGGGCCGCACGCCGCACGCGGCGCGGAAGCCTTCCAGCTGGGTCGGCGTGAGGAGGCCCGCATGGTTGTCCTTGTGGCCAGCGAGGGGGAGTCCGAAGCCCTTGATCGTGTAGGCGATGAACACGGTCGGGCGGTCGTGGTCGATGGCCTCGAAGGCCTCCACGAGGCTCGGCAGGTCATGGCCGCCGAGATTCGACATGAGCTTGGCCAGTTCCTCGTCCGAGCGCCTCTCGATGAGGGCCGTCACGGGTCCCTGGTCGCCCAGGTCGTCGAGGAGGCGCTTGCGCCAGGCGGCGCCGCCCTGGAACGTAAGGGCGGAATAGAGCTGGTTCGGGCAGCTGTCGATCCAGTCCCGGAGCCGCTCGCCCCCGGGCTCCCGGAACGCCTCCTGCATCAGGGATCCGTGCTTGAGCACCACCACGTCCCAGCCGAAGGCGCGGAAGATGGCTTCGAACTTGGCGTAGAGCCCCTCGCGGATGACCGCGTCGAGGCTCTGGCGATTGTAGTCGATGATCCACCAGGTGTTGCGCAGGCCCTGCTTCCAGCCCTCGAGCAGCGCCTCGAAGATGTTGCCCTCATCCATCTCCGCATCGCCCACGAGAGCGATCATCCGTCCCTCGGGCTTGTCGGCCGCCCAGCCATGGGCCTTCACGTAATCCTGCACCACGCTGGCAAAGAGCGTCTGGGCGACCCCGAGGCCCACGGACCCTGTGGAGAAGTCCACGTCGTCGATGTCCTTGGTCCGCGAGGGATAGGACTGGGCGCCCTTGTAGCCCCGGAAGTTCTCCAGCTTCTCCCGGGTCTGGTGGCCGAGCAGGTACTGGATGGCGTGGAAGATCGGGCTCGCATGGGGCTTCACCGCCACCCGATCCTCGGGCCGGAGGGCCGCGAAGTAGAGAGCCGTGAGAATGGTGGAGAGGGACGCCGAGGAGGCTTGGTGCCCGCCGACCTTGAGCCCGTCCACGTTCGGCCGCAGGTGGTTCGCGTTGTGGATCGTCCAGCTCGACAGCCAGAGCACCTTGCGCTCGAGTTCGGCCAGGAAGGGCAGGCGGGGGTCTGTCATGGGACGTCCGGGTCAAAAAGAGGCCCCGCACGGTAAGGAGAAGCCCGGCGGTCCGCAATCACCAACCGGATCGTCGGCGAAGCGACGGACCGCCCTCGGGCGGAGAGGTCCCGCCCGGCTTTTCGGTTGACCCCGTGCGGTGGATTCCCTATCTCCACCCCACCCCGGAGAGCGCGTAGCTCAGCCGGTAGAGCATCTGACTTTTAATCAGAGGGTCCTGGGTTCGAGTCCCAGCGCGCTCACCATTGCTCTCCGGGGTCGTCCGCCGAGAATCGTCCGTACCAGTCGTGATGGCCCGCAAGCTCATCGCGTCGCCTGGCGGCCATTGGTGGCCGCGAGCCAGCGGCTGCATGGCGGGAATGGTGGGAACGCGAGGTTCGGGAGCGCCCGTCGGGCAAGCCGCCTCGATACGGATCCAGCCTTGCCGACGGACGGGTCCGACGAGGCGTTCGGACCCGTCCGTCGGCAATATCCACCTCGTTCTCGCGAACCGCGTTCCCGGCCCATCAGGTCCGGCGGGGAGGAGCGACGAACGCCAAGGCGTTCGGCGGGATGTCTGGACGAGCTTACTTGCGCGCCTTTCGGGCCGCATAGCGGGCATCCCGAGCGGCCTTCTGCTCGGCGGCCAAAGCCTCCTGGCGCTCGGCTTCCTCGACTTTCGCCGCCGCTTCGTCGACTTGCCGGGCCAACCGCTGCTCCTGTTCCACAGCCTCGCGCGCTTCCCGTTCGGCGGCTTCGCGGGCCTGTTCGGCGGCCTTGGCCGCTTCGCGTTCGGCCTGCCGGGCCTCGCGGGCGCTGCTGACGGCCTGCCGGGCCGCTCGGCGCTCGGCAACAGCCGGATCCTCGGCGCCCGGCTTAGCGCGGACGCGGTCCAGCATGGCCTTTCGGGCTTTGTCGGCCGTGCTCAGCCGGTCACTGAAACCCTTGTCTCGGAACCCGCTCATATTCTGACCTCGCTCTCTTCGACGGCATGCTCCGTCGCAATTGATCTGATCCGTCACGAGACCTCGACCGGGCTCGTCGGTTGGCATGAGGCGCATGACGCCCTCGGTGCCGTTTCGTCATTGTGTGGAAATGGGGCACGTATGAGGTGCGCCAAGCGAGAGCCCGCCCGGCTCCGCCTGCTCCGCCGCCGCTGCTTCGGGCAAATTCCGCACCGCGCCTTCGGCGGCGGTGCCGGGCCGTTGATATACGCCCGCGCTATGCGACGCCAGCCCAAGGGGCGAACAGGGGCGTTCGGCCTGCCGCTTTCGAGGTCTCGCGCTGCATCGGGCTCCGGCCGAGCCGGTCCTCATCCGTCTTGAGGCAGACCCGGGATGCGAACTGCCAGGGCCCAAAGGCTCGGCCGTTGGGGAACTCCGGCGGTTTCGAGCCGTTCTCAGCGCTTGTCCCCCGTGAACTTCCGGCGTCGCGTGTCCCCATTGTGTCCATCGTGAACCACATCATCTGCCTTCAATCCCGCATCGAAAGCATTGCCGAGACCTCGTCCAAGCCGGGTCCGGCGGAGCTTGGGCTCGACGATACGCTCGCTCATCTGACCCTCGTCGGGCGCCGGCGCGTGGACATGCTCCTGGAGCGCGTCCTCGCCTTTTCGAACGACGACGACGAGCGGGCCGCCGCCGCCCATATCCAGGAGCGCACGGCCCGTGTCTGGCATGGAGGCCAGGCGGGCCATTCGAGCGACGATGCGTCGGAGCGCCTTCAGGGATCGCCGGGGCCGAAGCGGGTCTGACAGGTCTCGGCGATCGCCGGCCGAGCCGATGGGGCGAGCTTGGGCAACCGTCCTCCGTGCGAAAATCGATATCTTTCCGGCATTCCGGCAGTTACGCTATCGCCCAACTGGAGTCTCGCCGCATGGGTACCATCACCTTCGAGGGCTCCGGCCCCTATACCTTGCCCGAAGCGACAGGTGCGTCGGTCCAGCGCAACGGATCCGACGTGATGATCTCGGTGCGGCTCTGGAAGTCGCACAACACCTGGACCCTGGTGCGCATTCCGCTCACGCAGGCGATTGCCCAAACGCTCTCGGAGCGCCTGGCGGAAGCCTTGGAGCAGACCAACCCGGTCGCGTAGCAGCGGAGCGCGGCGTCGCGCTCAACCCGACATCATCAGCATCGCACCGACGCCGACCGCGCCGATCACGGCAATGACCAGCAGCGAGGGCCACAGCTTGTGGTGAGCGGCAGGCTTCAGGCCGTCGAACATGGCGTCCCCTCCGTTGATCGAGGATGGCGCCCCGAAAGCGGCTTATTGAGGGTGCGGCGCGCCGTTCCGGCCGTCCGCGGCACGCCTCACGACCCAAATTCGCGTCACAACCGCCAGGGGAGGGCGCCGGCCGGGAGGCGTCGGCCGAACCTGTCGAGGAGGAGCATGGCCAGCGCCACCACCGCCACGGTGGTCAGCGCCACCGCCGCCGCCTGGCTCGCGAGGCCCGCCTCTTCGAGGCTGAAGAGCGCGACGCCCAGGGTCTCCGTGCCGGCGCTCCACAGGAGCGCGGAGACGGTGAGCTCGTTGAAGGCGAGCAGGAAGGCGAGGACGATGCCGGCGGCCGCCGCGGGAACGAGGGTCGGCACGATGATGTCGCGCAGGCGGCGCAGCAGCCGCGCGCCGTCGAGGGCCGCCGCCTCTTCCTGGGCCGGCTCCACCTGCTCCATGGCGGCGATCACGGGCTTGAGGGCGACCGGCAGGAAGCGCGCCAGATAGGCGAAGACGATGATCCAGGGCGTGGCGTAGATCGACACCCCGAGGATCGGCAGGGGCCGCAGGAAAATGAGGATGCAGGCGATGGCCAGCACGATGCCGGGCAGCACGTAGGGAACTTCGATGAGCCCCAGCACCCAGCGCGAGGCGCCGCCGCGCCAGCGCACCAGGCTGTAGGCGATGGGCACCGCGGCGATACCCAGAACGATGGCGCTGCCGCCGGCGAACAGCACCGAGTTCGAGAGCGCGCGCCGCGTCATTTCCTGGCGCATGAGCACCTCGACGAAATTGTCGAGCGTCAGATTCGCGAGGGTCAGCGGCATGCCGTAGGTCGGCACCAGCGCCGCGACGCCGAGCGAGAGGAGCGGCAGCCCCACCACCACGACGTTGACGAGGATCAGCCCCGCCGTGACCGCGCGCCGGGCGCGGCCGAGCCGCCAGAACGGCTCGAACGCCGTCTCGTCCTCGATCCGCGCCTCCTCCCGACGCAGGACGAGGCCGCTGACGATGACGCAGGCGCCCGCCACCACGGCGACGAGCACGCCCAGCAACGCAACGTCGCCGATGACGCCGGGCCCGAAGCTCGACAGGCGCCGGTAGATCAGTGTCGGAAGGGTAAGATAATTGACCGGCAGCCCGAGGAGCGCCGGGATGCCGAAATTGCCGAGACCCGCCACGAAGGCGAGGAGGCCGGCGCTGATGAGATGCGGCCGCAGGAGCGGGAGCAGCACCCCCGCGACGATGCGACCCGGCGCGGCCCGGTCGATCCGCGCCGCCTCCACGAGGGAGCGCGGCACCCGCTTCAGGCCCGCCAGCACGATGACGAATACGAGGGGAGCGTGGTGCAGCCCCAGAACCAGGATGATGCCGCCGCGACCGAGGAACGGGTTGGGAGATCCCGGCTCCGGCGCCAGTCCCAGCGTGTTGAGGAGCGGCGAGGCCGGGCCGGCGAGGCTCAGGAATGCCAGGGCCGCCACCTGCGGCGAGATCATCGTCGAGAGCACGAAGACGAAAGCGGTGCCCCGCCGGCCGCCGGCGTCGGTGGCGGCGATCACGAGGGCCATCACTGTGCCGAGCGCCAGCGCGATGAGGCCGGACCCGAAGGCGGTTTCGAGGCTTCCGATCGTGGCCCGCAAAGCGGCGCGGCCGCCGAGCACCTCGGCGACCCGCTCCACCGAAAACAGGCCTCCCGGAAACAGGCCGGCCGCGACGAGATGCGCGGCCGGCAGCGCGGAGAGCACGACGACGAGGGCGAGAACGAAGACGAGGAGGCCCGAGCCTCCCCGTTGCAGCGGCGAAACCTCTGCGGCCGCAGCCCTCACTGGCCGAAGATGTCCGCGAAGGTCGCCTTGTTCTTCGTCTCGTCGGCGAGCGCCTTGGCGGCGTCGAAGCTCAAGACCTTGATGCTCTCGCGCGCCGGATAGCCCGCCGGCAGGGCGACGGCCGGATGGGCGGCGATGTAGCCCTGGCGGAGCGCCAGCTCCTGGCCTTCGCGGGAAAGCACGAAGTCGACGAAGGCCTTGGCGGCGTCCGGGTTCTTGGTGCTCTTGAGGATGGCGACCGGCTCCGACACGGCGGATACGCCTTCCTTCGGGAAGACGAATTCCACGGGCGCGCCCTTCGCCTTTTCGCGGATCGGCATGAAATCCACGATGACGCCGTAGAGCTTCTCGCCTCCGGCGACGCTCTTGAGGATGTCGCCGTTGCCGCCGCCTGCCGAGGCGCCGTTATCCTTGAGGCCCTCGTAGTACTTCCAGCCGCCCGCGAGATTACCGGTCAAGGTCGCGGCATGGATCAGGGCCGCGCCCGAGGTGAGCGGGCTCGGCATCGTCACCTGGCCCCTCGCGGCCGGGTTCAGGAGATCGGCCCAGGCGGCGGGGCGGAACGGCGCCTTCGTGTTGTAGACGATGCCCGTGGTAATGAGCTTGGTGGCGAACCAGTGCTTTTGCGGATCGTGCGTGCCGGCCGGATAGGCGGACACATCGGCGCCCTGATGGGCAAGGAGGCGATCCTCCTTCTTCAACCCTTCCATGGTGACGCTGTCGGCGATCAGAAGCAGGTCGGCCTGCGGCTGGCCGGCCTCGAACTCCGCGCGGAGCTTTGCGAGGATGCGCGGCGTCCCGTCCCGCACGAATGACACATCCACCTTCGGATGCTTCGCCTTGAAGGCGTCGACCGTCTGCTGGGCGTCGGTGTTGGGCTGGCTGGTGTAGAGAACGAGCTTGCCGGTCACGTCCTGGGCCGAGGCCAAGGCAGGCAGCAAGGTCACGAGAGCGGACAGAACCAGGCGCTTCATACAGTCTCACCCATCAAAAAGAGGCCAATGCCGCGGCGCTACCGGTCTTCGATGACACTGGCATGACCCGACTTAGCACGACCGCCCCGTGCCACGGCAACCGTGCTTCCGATTGCCGCGCACGGGTGCGGGCAGCCCGGGAAACGGGCGGAGCAACACGCAACGTTCCATCCTAACTCACTGGCGGACGAAAAGATTTTCGTCGCCCCGCATCTGTTGCCGCGTCCGGGGTGTAGCCCCCTCGGCAGCGTCTGACGTTGGGGAAGCCGGTTCACCCTCCAACCGTCGTCCCTCGCGCGGGCGCTGCCACTCGCAGAAGGCGGACCCGGCGCGTCCGGGGCACGACAAAAAGAGGAAGCGACCATGAGCGACACCCATCACGGCCACGGCGGCTCCACGCCGAGCGCGACCCATAGCTCGACCGAGTCCCTGACACAGGCGAGCCTCAGCTCCGCGCTGCAAGCCTTCTCCGGGGCGAACCGCGTTTTCTATGCGGAGCTCGGCGAGTTGAACAATTCGAATGCCCGCGGCGGAGTGCTGCTGGTTCTGCGCGGCGACAAGCTCACGGTTCTGACAGCGGCGCGCGGCGTCGAGGCCGGTCAGGTCCACATCCAGCACATCCATGGCTTCGAGGACGGCCGGGATTCGGTCGTGCCGACCCTGGCGCAGGACACCGACCGGGACGGCTTCATCGAGCTTGCCGAGGGCCTGCCCACCTACGGGCCCATTCTCCTCAACCTCAACTCGCCTCAGGGATCCGGCCTTGGCGGCTTCCCGACGCCGGAAGGCACGTCCTACGTGCTCTCGCAGACCTACGATCTCTCCAATCCGGCCAATGGCGATCTCGCTCGCCTGCTCGACGACGTCTCCTTGAACCGCCGGGAGATCGTGCTGCACGGCATGAGCGTCTTGGAAGGGCAGGGCGACGGCACCACAGGCGAGGTCAACGGCACCGCCGGCTACAAGCTGGTGCTTCCCATCGCGGCGGGCGAAATCCGCGAGCTCTCCTATACGGCCGCCGTGTCGGCGCTTCTCGCCGCCGCTCAGGTCAATCTCGGCCGGGCTCTCACGGGCGGCGAGGGGAACGATGTGCTCGTCGGCGGGCGCGGGTCGGAGCGCCTGTTCGGCAACGGCGGAGACGACCGGCTCATCGGCGGCCGCGGCGACGACTACCTGGACGGCGGCGCCGGGCATGACAGGCTGAGCGGCCAGCAGGGCGACGATTATCTCTCCGGCGGCAGCGGACGCGACCGGCTTGATGGAGACTCTGGCAACGATCGGCTGTCAGGTGGGTCGAACGCGGATGTTCTCATCGGCGGCAGCGGCGACGACTATCTCGACGGCGGCTCGGCGGGCGACCAGCTCACGGGCGGGAGCGGTCACGATCACATCACCGGCGGATCCGGCGCCGACACGGCCTTCTTCAACGTGAGCCGGGATGGGAACGATGTGGTCGACCTCGGAAGCGGGTTCGATTTCGCCCGCGTGACGGCCTCAGGGTCCGGACAGGTGCGCCTGACCTTCACGAGCGCCGAGGTCGGGAACGGCTCGGCCAGGGACGGGGGAACGCTCACCAACCAGGATGGCAAGCTCGCCGTGCGGCTCCAGGCCGAGAACGGCGCGGATGGGCTCGTTGGGCCCGTGAGCCGGTTCGACGACGAGGGCATCACCTTCCTGGCGGACCGAGGCGGCCTCACCTTCGACGTGCGCGACTTGGTATCCGGCGTGGCGCGCGGCGATCAGTTCAAGGCCGTGGTTCTCGGCACCTCCGGCAACGACGTCCTCACCGCTCCGCTGGCGCGCAGCAGCACCTACTTCAACACCGGTGCGGGCGATGACAGGGTCACCGGCAGCAGCAAGGCCGATTTCCTCGTCGGCGGCGGCGGCAACGACCAGCTCAGCGGCTCCGGCGGCAGCGACCGCTTCATCGCCGGCGGCGGCAACGACGTGCTCACGGGCGGCAGCGGCAACGACGTCTTCATCTTCAACGCCGCCCTCAACACCGCCACCAACGTCGACACGATCCGGGACTTCGGACGCGGCGACGACCTGTTCCAACTGGACGATGCCGTGTTCATGGGCCTCACGGTCGGCGCCCTCGCGGCGGGGGCCTTCGCGTTCTCCGCTCAGGCGGGCGAGGCGGACGACCGGGTGGTCTACAACCAGGGCACCGGGGAGCTGTTCTTCGATGTGGATGGCGGCGCTCGCGACAACGCCCAATTGTTCGCGACCTTGACCAACCGCGCGACGATCACGGCAGCGGACTTCATCGTGATCTGATGCAAAATGGCCCGGCGCGGGCTCAGGCCCGCGCCGGGCCGCCGAACGCAATCCGCTCGGCTCTGGAAGGAGGCGTTCGAGGTCTGGCGATGGGCGCCTTCATGCAGACCGCCATGTATGCCTATGCTGGCGCGGACGCGTTGAAGAAGGATCGCCGATGGAACAGACTTGGCGCTGGTGGGGACCGGACGATCTCATCCGCCTCGCTCACATTCGGCAGGCGGGGGCGACCGGCATCGTGTCGGCCCTGCACCACATCCCATACGGGGAGATATGGAGCGTCGAGGAAATCGAGACGCGCGTCGCGGCCATCGAGGCGGATGGCAGCCTCGGCCTACGCTGGAGCGTGGTGGAGAGCCTGCCGGTTCACGAAGCCATCAAGATCGGAGAGGGCGACCTCGGGCGGCTCTTCGACAACTATCGTCAGTCCCTGCGCAACCTCGCGGCCTGCGGGCTGCGCACGGTCTGCTACAATTTCATGCCGGTCCTCGATTGGACGCGCACGGAACTGCGCTACCCACTGCCGGGCGGCGGCACCGCTCTCCGTTTCGACGAGGCCGCTTTTGCCGCCTTCGACTGCCATATCCTGGAGCGGCCCGGCGCCGACGCGGATTACAAGCCCGAGGCGGTCGCCCGCGGCCGGGCCTGGTTCGCGGGAGCATCCGAGAGCGACAAGCGCGCTCTGCTCTCCTCCATCATGGCCGGCCTGCCGGGCGCTTTCGACCGGTACGACGTGCCCGGCCTTCGCAGGGTTCTGGCCCGCTACCGCGACGTGACGCCAGATCGGCTCCGGGAGAATCTGAAGCGCTTTCTCGAGGAGGTGATCCCGACGGCCGAGGAGGTCGGGATCCGGATGGGCATCCATCCGGACGATCCGCCCCGTCCGCTGCTCGGTCTGCCGCGGATCGTCTCGACGGAGGCGGATATCGCCTTCGTTCTGGATGCGGTCGACAGCCCCGCGAACGGTCTTACCTTCTGCACCGGCTCCCTCGGAGCCTCGGCCGTCAACGACCCGCCCGCCATCGCGCGCCGCTTCGCGGGCCGGATCCATTTCGCGCATCTGCGCAACGTACGGAAGGAGCCGGACGGGTCGTTCTTCGAGGCGGACCATCTCGGCGGCGATACGGACATGGTGGCGGTGATCCGCATCCTCCTCGAGGAGCAGCGCCGCCGGCGCGACGCGGGCGATCCGCGCTGGCGGCTGCCCATGCGCCCGGATCACGGGCACGAACTCCTCGACGATATCGGCAAGGCGACCTTTCCGGGCTACCCGGCCATCGGCAGGCTCAAGGGCCTTGCCGAGTTGCGCGGGGTCATGCAGGCCACGTCGCGGCTGCTCGACCTGCCCCTCTAGCCGGTCCCCGCGACCGCGCCGCGCGACGCTGACGACGCGGCCGGCTGCTGCGCGGGATGCAGCGGCACACGAATGCGGCAGCGCAGGCCGGACCTTGCAAAGTCGAGCTCCACCTCGCCGTCGAGTTCCAGCGCAAGGCCGCGTTCGATGAGCCGAGACCCGAACCCTTTTCGGCTCGGCGGCGTGACCGGCGGACCACCGGTTTCGCCCCAATCGATCGTGAGGAACCCTGACGCGTCCTTCTGCCACGACACATGGACGCGGCCTTCCGGCATCGACAGCGCGCCGTATTTCACCGCGTTCGTCGTCAGCTCGTGGAAGACCATGCCGATGGCGACAGCCGCCTTGGGCGGCAGGCGAACCGCTTGGCCGCGTAGCACCAGGCGGCCTTGGTCCGCGTCCTGATAGGGCACCGCCTCACCGCGCAGGAGCGTCTCGAGGTCGGCGCCTTCCCAGTTCTGCTCGGTCAGCACGTTGTGGGTGGCCGAGAGAGCAAGGAGCCTCGCCTCGAAGGATTGGCGAACAACGGTCGGATCGTCGGAGGCCCGCAGGGTGTTAGCCGCTATCGACTGCACCGTCGTGAGCGTGTTCTTCACCCGGTGATTGAGCTCGTTGATGAGGAGTTCCTGAGCGGCCACCGCCCTCAGGAGGTTATCGTTCGCGCGGCGCAGGTTCTGCTGGTTCTGCTCGACGCTCGATGCCATCGCATCGAAGCTTTGGCCGAGGCGGACGAATTCGGGAATCGTGGTGGCCTGTCCGCTTCGGGCGGCAAGGTCCCCGCGTCGCAGGCGGTCGATGGCGACCGTGAAGGTGTCGAGCGGGCGGCGGATCGCGAGATCGGCCACGAGCCAGGCACAGAGGCCGACGCCCACGAAAACGGAGAGCAGCAGCACCAGTTCGCGCCAGAACAGGCGGTCCACCTCCCCGTAGAGGGAGGAGACCGGCAGGCCAACCGCGAGGGTCAGACGCTCGTCCCGGAGGAGCGGCGCGAAGCCGTAGAGCCTGCGCTCGCCGTCGTCGTCCACGATTTCGCGTGGACTTTGAGGTCCCTCGGCGATGCCGGATATCGGGTTGCCGATGTTCTGGCCGTTCCCGGGCGCATGAGCCATGACCACGCCCTTGGAATCGAGCACCATCACGCTCGCCCCCTGCGGCAGGGAGGCCACCCCCATGGCCTGGGACCAGCGCTGCAGATCGAGCCCGAGGAGGCCGAGGAGCTGCACCGTTCCGTCAGCCCCGAGCAGCGGATGGGCGGCTCCGGCGATCCTGCGGCTGCTGACCGGCCCCGCCGTCACGTCCCCGATGGCGAACCCGCGCTTGGCGAGGGCTTCCTCCACATAGTCCCGGCCACCGAACTTGCTGCCGACGAGACGCGGATTCGAGGAGCAGACGAGCGTGCCGTCAGGCGATGCGACGCCGAAACCCGTGAAATCGGGGAAGCGCTGGTGCAGCTTGGCGAGGTAATCGTTGCAGGATGCGCCCTGGCCCGCGAGCACGGACGGGCTGTCGAGGAAGGTCGCGAGCACGGTGCGGGCCGTTTCGAGGTACTGGTCCTGCTCGGCGGCGATGAGCCGTGCGGTCTGCGCGACCTGCTGCTCGACCTCCTCCGAGCGCTGCTGCCTGAGGTCGATCTCGCTCCAGATGTCGAGCAGGGCGACCGGAAGGGCCGCCACGAGCACGAGCGCGAGCAGGCGGCTCCGGATCGAGAGCCCCCGTACCGCGGGCGTCCGCATTGCTCCGTCGGTCGTGCTCACCTTCAGTCCTGCCTTTGCTCGGCTGCCGGGCCCGGGGAACGTCCGCTTCGTCCACCCAGCGCCGCATCGTCTCGATTGCGTTCGTCAATGTAGGACAATTGCCGCCCCTGCCCACCTATTCCTTCAGCCCAGGCCGCGTCGTCCGGCCGAGGGGCCGAGGAGCTTGACGACCGGGTGGGCGCCGGGCTCAAGCTGACCCATGGATTTGAGAGCCAAGACGGACGACCTCACCGGCCGCAAGCGCCCGGGCTTTGCGGCCTGGATGGGTAGCACGAACACAGTTACGCAGACCTTTCTGGCGGCGGGGCAGATCCCGGACCTCATCAATCTGGCGGGCGGGCTGCCCGCGCCGGAAACATACCCCTCCGAGGAGATCGCCGCGATCGCCGGGAGCGCGGTTGCGGAACACCCGGCCGAGACCCTCGGCTACGGCCCCATCGAGGGCCTGCCGGCCCTTCGCGATGCCCTCGCGCGTCGGTTCAGCGGCCCGAGCCTCACGCTCACCCGGGACAACGTGCTCGTCACCGCGAGCGGCATGCAGGGTCTCGATCTCCTGGGCAAGGTCCTGGTGGACGAGGGCGGCCTGATCGCTGCCCAGTTCCCGACCTATCTGGGCGCCCTCGATGCGTGGAAGCCCCGTCGTCCTTCCTATCGCGAGCTGCATCTGGAATCGGCCGATTTCGACGCGCATGCCGCTCTTGAGGGCGCGCAATTCGCCTACACGGTGCCGAACTTCTCGAATCCGACCGGCCGTCTCGTCGGCACGTCCTTGCGCGAGGCGCTCGTGGCGGCCGCCCATGCGACCGGCACTTGGCTCGTGGAGGACGACCCCTATGTGGGCCTTCACTACGACGGCGCGCCCCTGCCGCGCATGATCGAGCTCTCCGCGACGCGCGGGCCCCCCGGCCCGTATCGCGGTCCCGTCGTCTACATGGGCACGCTCTCCAAGGAGATCGCGCCGGGCCTGCGGATCGGCTGGGTTCTCGCCGATCCCTCCCTCATTCGTGCGCTCGCGACCGCAAAGCAGGGGTCGGACCTCTGCACCAGCGGGCTCACGCAGCGCGTGGCGCTCGCTGCCATCGCGGGTGGCCTGGTCGAGCGGCTGCAGCCGACCATCGTGGCGCTCTACCGCGAGCGTCGCGATGCGCTCTGCGCCGCGCTGGAGACACATCTCTCCCATTGGTTCAGTGTCGAAAAACCCGTCGGCGGCATGTTCGTCTGGGCGGTGGCGCGCGATCCGGCCATCGACACGGACCGGCTGCTCACGGCGGCTCTTGCCGCGAAAGTGTGCATCACCCCGAGCAGCGTCTTCGACCCCCGGGGCCGCGACCGGCGCGCCATGCGTCTCAACTTCACGCTCAATCCCCCCGAGCGCCTGGAGGAGGGTGTCCGCCGCCTTGCCGCCGCCATGCGTTCGCTCGAAGCCGAGGGCTAGACCGATGTCCGTGACGATCCACACCGCGCCGCAGCTGTCGCCCGCCGACCGGGATCCCTGGCGGGAGGTGCCTGTGGCCGTGGCGGTCGACCTCGCCCGCGACATCGGTCAGATCGACCCGGCCATTCGCCCCTTGCGCCCTCCGGGCCAGCAGCCCCGGCTGTTCGGTCGGGCGGTGACGGCTTTCTGCGAACCGCCGGATTTCGGAGCGGTGCTGCGAGCGGTCGATCTCATCGAGCCTGGCGACGTGCTGGTGATCGCAGCCGGCGCTCACGCGGATACGGCGATGATCGGCGAGATCGTCAGCGGGCACGCCCGCAGGCGGGGCGGCGTCGGGCTCGTCTGCGACGGCGCGATCCGCGATGTGGCGACCCTTGCGCAATGGCCCGACTTTGCGGTCTTCACCCGCTTCGTGACGCCGCGGGGCCCATCCTCGGCCGCGCGGGGCGGCGTGAACGTGCCGGTGGTTGTCGGCGGCCGCCTCGTCTCGCCGGGCGATCTCGTCATCGGCGACGACGATGGCCTCGTGGCGCTCTCCCCAAAGGTGCTTCGAGAGCGCATCGGCGATGCCCGAGCGAAGATCGCCCTGGAGGCCGAATGGGAGGCGAGCCTTGCGGGTGGGCGGAGCCTCAAGGAAACCTTCGGCCTGCCTTAGACGCCCTCCGCCTTCGGCGGCAACGCGAACAGACGCGTGAAGCGGCGCGCCACCGCGCGATCGCCCTCCACCGCCAGGATCCCGGCGGCCTCGAGATCCTCGAGCGCTTGGCCGCCATACACGGCCGCGGCAATCACGGGAGGCTGCCCCGTCAGGGTAGCGTCCGCTCCTTGCGTTTCCCCACGCGCCACGCCGATGCCGCCATCCGCGACCGTCGCGACGAAGGTCTCGCGGCCCATGCGAAAGCCCACCCGCGCGGTGAAGCCCTTCGCGCGCTCCCGGTCGAGCATCGTCCTGAAGGAGATCAGGATCGACACGGCGCTGACCGGGAGGCTCGGGTCGTGGGCCGGGGACCGGGCGGCCCAGCGGCCGAGCGCCTGGAAGATCGGCTCGCTCTCATAGCCCCATGGCGTCAGCTCGTAGACCTGCGCGAAGCCGGGGGAGGGCAGGCGACGGCGGATGACGATACCGGCGGCCTCAAGGCCCTCCAGACGCTGCGTGAGAACGTTGGCGCTGATGCCGGGCAGGTCCGCCCTGAGATCGCTGAAGCGCTTTGGCCCCAGGAGCAATTCGCGCATGACCAAAAGCGCCCAACGCTCCCCCACAAGATCGAGCGCGTGGGCGGCGCCGCAGGCATCCTCGTAGGAACGCCGTGCGCCTGGATCGCCCTTAGTTATTTTTTCTGACTTCATGGTTGCTTTTCTGAACAAAGCCGGTCAGCTTGTCAATCGTGGGACCAAGGAATGCCGGAGGACGCCCCAGTGACCAAGATGATCTTCGTGAACCTGCCTGTCGCCGATCTCGACCGCTCCATCGCCTTCTACGAAGCCATAGGCGCCCGCAAGGACGACCGGTTCAGCGACGGCACCGCCGCCTGCATGGTGCTGTCCGACGCGATCTTCGTGATGCTGCTCACCCACGACAAGTTTCGCCAGTTCACCCCGCGTCGCATCGCCGATGCTCGCGAGACCAGCGAGGTCCTGCTCTGCGTTTCCTCCGAGAGCCGCGCGGCCGTGGACGAGACGGTCGAACGGGCCGAGCGCGCCGGCGGCGCCATCGATACCGGACCGCAGCAGGATTACGGCTTCATGTATGGCCGCAGCTTCGAGGATCCCGACGGCCACATCTGGGAGGTGATGTGGATGGATATGGCCGCGGCCGAGAGCGCGGCGGCAGCGGCTTAGTCCCGACGAATGTTTCGCAGCCCAAGAGGGGAAGGAAGAACGATGAGCTATGTGGATGGGTTCGTGGCGGCCGTGCCGGCTGCCAACAAGGAGATCTACCGGGAGCATGCGGCCGAGGCCTGGCCGCTCTTTCGCGAGTTCGGTGCGACGCGGATGGTCGAATGCTGGGGCGACAACGTCCCGAACGGCACCCTCACCGACTTCCCCATGGCCGTGAAGGCCAAGGAAGACGAGGTCGTGGTGTTCAGCTGGATCGAATATCCCTCGCGGGAGGTGCGGGATGCGGCGCACGCGAAGATGATGAGCGACCCGCGCATGCAGGCGATCGGCGCGCATATGCCGTTCGACGGCAAGCGGATGATCTTCGGCGGCTTCACGCCGATCCTCGACGTCACCGCGGGCGAGCGCGAATCCGAGGCCGCTTGAGGCGGCGGCGGCGCCGGCTCAAACGGCGCCGCCTCTCTCCAGGAACACCTTGAACGCATCCTGGTAATCCGGATGCCAGCGCGAGAGGGGCGGGCGGTTCTCGATGATGTCGCCCGCCGCCCACGCGATCCGCTTCTCGTCGAGGCTTCGGGACACCTCGTTGTCCGGGCAGAGGATGTAGAAGTCTCCGGCCTCGAGCCGCTGCATCATGAAGTCGACCGTTTCCTCCGGCGCCCACGCGCCCGGAGGCTTTTCGGTGCGGCCGCGGGCCGTGAGCGCGGTGAACACGAATCCCGGGATCAGGAGCCGGGCCGAGACCCGACCGGCCGCCGTCGATCGAAGCTCGTGCTCCAAGGCCTCGGTAAAAGCCTTCACGCCGGCCTTGGAGACGTTGTAGGCGGGGTCGCCCGGCGGCGTCGTGATGCCCTGTTTCGAGCCGGTGTTGATGACGAGCCCAGGTTCTCCATGGGCGACCATGGCCGGAGCGAAGACCTGGCTGCCGTGGATGACGCCCCAGAGATTGACCCCAACGATGCGCATCCAGGCTTCCGCGGGACCGTACATCGCGCTGCCCGGCTGGATGCCCGCATTGTTCATGAGCACGTGCACGGGGCCGAACGCCTCGCTCGCCGTCCGGTGGAGCGCCTCCACGCTCTCCCGGCTCGCCACGTCGGTCGGCACCGCAAGAACGCTGCCTTTGTCCGCTGCGGCGGCCGCAACCCGCCGCGCCGCCTCGTCGAGGCGCTCGCCTTGAAGATCGGCGAGGCACACCTTGAGCCCGAGGCTTGCGAAACGCTCCGCGGCCGCAAGGCCGATGCCCGAGGCGGCGCCGGTGACGACGGCCGTCCGGCCGGGTGCGAGGGCGGGGTGAGTCACGGCGGGCTCCTGTGGAACGAACGAGGATCCGTTAGGTTAGGGCGCTGGCGCCCGCCGGCGACCCGTGCGGCGGGGGAGCCTCTCCCATACCGCTCCCGCGCTTGCCTCGGGGGCGAATGGCTCTTTACCTTCGGGCACATCGACAGGACCGCAGCCCATTGAACCCGGGCCAGGCGGGGAGGACAGCAGAACCATGACGATTCACGCGCGGAACTATATCGGCGGCGAATGGGTCAAGGCGTCGCAAGCGGCACCGGACCTCAACCCCTCGAACACGAACGATGTGGTGGGCGAGTTCCCGCGAGGGTCGCGCGCCGATGCGGAGCGAGCCATCGCGGCAGCCCGCCACGCCTTTCCGGCCTGGTCGCGGACGACGCCCCAGGAGCGGCACGACATCCTAAAGCGCATCGGCGACGAGCTTCTCGCCCGCAAGGACGAGATCGGACGCCTTCTCTCCCGCGAGGAGGGCAAGACGCTGGCGGAGGGCATCGGGGAGACCGTCCGGGCCGGGCAGATCTTCCTGTTCTTCTCCGGCGAGTGCCTGCGCATGGCGGGCGACAAGCTCGCCTCGGTGCGTCCGGGCGTGGACGTGGAGGTCACGCGCGAAGGCATCGGCGTCGTGGGACTCATCACGCCGTGGAACTTCCCGATCGCGATCCCCGCCTGGAAGATCGCTCCCGCGCTCGCCTACGGCAACACGGTCGTTTTCAAGCCCGCCGATCTCGTGCCCGCGACGGCTCATGCCTTGTCCGAGATCATCGTCCGCTCAGGGCTGCCGGCCGGCGTGTTCAACCTCGTCATGGGGCGTGGATCGGAAGTGGGGCAGACGCTGCTGGAGCACCGGCACGTGAACGCCATCTCCTTCACCGGCTCGGTCCCGACGGGCCGGCGCGTGGCGGCGGCCTGCGTCGGGTCGGATCCCATGAAGAAGGTGCAGCTGGAGCTCGGGGGCAAGAACCCCCTCGTGGTCGTCGACGACGCGGACCTCAAGGTCGCCGTCGAATGCGCCGTGAACGGAGCCTTCTTCTCCACCGGCCAGCGCTGCACGGCCTCCTCTCGGATCATCGTGACGGACGGCATTCACGACCGCTTCGTCGCGGCGGTGACCGAGCGCATGTCCGGCCTCGTGATCGACGACGCCCTGAAGCCCGGCACGCATATCGGTCCGGTCGTGGACCAGAACCAGCTGGAGCAGGATCTCTCCTATATCCGCATCGGCCGCGACGAAGGAGCGACGCTCGCTGCGGGCGGCGAACAGCTCAAGCGCGAGACGCCGGGCTTCTATCTGGCGCCGGCGCTCTTTATCGATGTGGATCCCAAGATGCGCATCTCCCGCGAGGAGATCTTCGGGCCGGTCGCGACCGTCACGCGGGTGCGGGATTACGAGGAGGCGCTGGAGCTCGCGAACGACACGGAGTTCGGCTTGTCGGCCGGCATCTGCACCACCAGCCTCAAGATCGCCAATCACTTCAAGCGCAACGCGGAGGCCGGGATGGTGATGGTGAACCTGCCGACCGCGGGCGTCGATTACCACGTGCCGTTCGGCGGCCGAAAAGGATCGTCGTACGGGCCGCGCGAGCAGGGGCGGTACGCGGCGGAGTTCTACACCACCGTGAAGACCGCCTACACCTTCGACATGAACGAGCCCTACGTGCCCAAGGTGCGGTCGAGCGAGTAGGCGACCGACAGAAAAGCGCTCCGTCCGGCAACTGGCCAGACGGAGCCTCAGATCACAACGCTTGCTTCGGGCCCTTTACGCAACGCGGCCCGGAGCGACAATTGCACCGGATCGGTAAACCGTCGGTTAGCCCTCCCGATCATTCGCCATAGGCGAGGCGCAGCGCGTGGTCGCGCAGATCGGCGGGCCAGGCTGCGATGCGGCTTTCGAGCTGCGCGCGATCGCCCGCATAAAGAGCCCGCGCCCCTTCTTCGAATCCCGGAAGATCGCCGCCCAGCGCGGCCATGAAGGTGTAGGCGGCATCGCGCCGCGCGCGATGATCGCCTTCGCCCGCATCGGAACGGCGCGCGTCGTCGATGAGCCGGCGCAGGGTGACGGAGGCACCGCCGGGCTGGGTGGCGAGCCAATCCCAATGGCGCGGCAGCAGGGTCACCTCCCGCGCGACGACTCCGAGACGCGGTCGTCCTCGCCCCCGGGCGGGCGAAGGCGCCGGAATCTCGTCGTAGCGGGCTGCGATGTCGGCTTCGGTGCCGCGCAGATCGAGGTCGATCGGACGGCCACTCCGGTCTTCGATCACGGTGATGGGCTCAAGGCCGTTCGACGCGACCGCGCGCTTCACGGCGACGGCGACTTCCGAGAGGGTTCCGCGGGCGAGCAGGCTCTGGCCGTTGAAGGCCGTGTGTGAGGGCAGGGTGGTCATGGGGGCTCCTCGAAGGCCCCTACCTAGCACAGCCCCGTTCCGATCACAATTTCACCCGGGTATAATTGACGACTGGCGGGAGGGCGTCTATCGGTTCGCGGAGGCGCGGTGCTGCGCGCTGGAGGAGGCACCCATGATGCCCGTCGACAAGAAGGCCGCCATCGCGGCCTACAAGGAGCGCAAGACGGTCGCGGGAATCTACGCGATCCGCTGCACGGCGACGGGCGAGGTGTGGGTTGGCGCGAGCCGCCATCTGGGCACGCAGCAGAACGGCATCTGGTTCGCGCTTCGGATGGGATCGAGCCGCAACCGGCAGCTCCAGTCGGCGTGGCAGACTTACGGTGAGGCCGCTTTTACGTTCGAGCCGGTCGAGCAGCTTCCGGAAGAAACCGCCGTTTATCTCCAGCAAGCTCTACTCAAGGAGCGCGCTGCCTTTTGGAAGCAGCAGCTCCACGCGCAATCGGCCTGATCGGCGGCGCTTTTCCTCTGCCCTCACGGTGCTTTGACGCGGCGCTCACGCGGCAATGACGGCTGCGCCCTAGCGTGACTGTGCATCGCCGCGGATTCGCGCCGACGAACTCCAGGGGGCCCAGCCCATGCCAGACGATCGCGCCATCTCCCCACCCGGGTCAGAACGCTTCCGCGGCGCATCCTCGGGCTGATCCTTTCCGAACCATCCCTTGCGTCACGACCGAAACGCGGCGCTCGCCCGCCGCGAAGGGGAGACCTATGCGCAGCAGCACCCTGACCACGCTGGTTCTCAGCCTGATGCTCCTCGTCGCGGGCTTCGTCCCGGCTCATCGGCCCGATGCGCGGATGGACCCGTTCGAGGCGTCTGGAACGGCATCGCCCGATGGTCGCGCCACCGCCGGTGAGCTGTCGCTCGCACGACCCGACGCCTTTTGACCGCAGGAGCGGCGCATGAGCGAGACCTCCCTTTCCCCGGCGAATGTCGCGTCTGTCTCGCCGCTTCTCACCTTCTGGGCGAGCTACATGCTCATCCTCGTCCTGCCTGGGCCCAACATGATCGCGGTCGCGGCGCTTGCCGCCACCAAGGGCTTTCGGGGCGCGCTGCCTCTCGCCCTCGGGGTGGCCTGCGGCGTCGCCACCCTTGCAAGCCTGATCCTGTTTCTGGCGAAGGGCGTGACGGACAATCCCGTTGTGGCAATGGGAACGCGCTGGGGTGGCGCGCTGCTTCTGATGGCCGTCGCCTGGCGCATCGCGTGGCCGTCGCCACAGCGGCCGAACGCCGTCGGCGGCACGACGGCGCTCGACTTCGGGGGCGGCCTGCTCACGGCGCTCGGCAACCCCGTCAGCGCCGGGTTCTTCCTCGGCGCGGCGCTTGGCGTCTCCGCTCAGGCGACACCCGTCGATCTCGCCGTGATGGCAGCCGGCGCCGGCTGCGCCTCGCTCACGCTCTCACTTGTGATCGCCTCTCTCATGGCCGCGGCGGCGGGGCGCCACAAGCGGCTTCGCGTGCCGACGCTCGCCCGTCTCGGGGTTGCCGGCGCTCTCGCCGTGCTCGCCACCGCGAACCTGATGTCCGCGTAATCCCCTAGGCCTGACCAGGCAGGCCGCATCGTGAAGGAGCCTACGATGACACGCTGGAACCCGACCCTTCCGACCCAGACCTCGTTTCCGAAGATCAGCCTCAATGTCCTGTCGGCGCCGCTGCTCGGCTTTTTCGAGCGCCTGGCCTCCTGGGGCGAGTGGCGGGCCGAGCGGGCGGCCCTCAACCACCTCCTCACCTACGACGATGACATGCTGCGCCATTACGGCCTCGACCGCCGCCGCCTGCGCGCTCGGCTGGCTGAGCTGGTGCGGCCGATCCCGTGACGGCTGAGGCTCCGGGCGGGCATCCACTCGGAGCCGTTCACCACCATCGCGCAGAAGGAGAGCGCCACGGACAGGGTTCGCGGCGCTCTCCTTGTGAAACGGGTCCGATGTCGGTTACGGCATCATGATCAGGCTGATCGTAACGGCCCCAAGATCGATCACCAGCAGGGCCAGCCCCAGGACAGGCAGAATCGGCGTGCGACGCGGCTCGGGCCAGTCGTCAGGCTCGGCGGGCGGGGCTGTCGCGTGAATGGGCGTGTCCAGAGAGCGCATGGAAGGCCTCTTCCTTGTGATCCGGCGGAGCCGGGGACGCGTTGGATCACCGGTCAGGAGCCTGCAGGCGCTCCTCGGTGCGAAGGCTGCCGGCTGGATGATGCCGCCGACAGGTCCTACCATGCGCCTCAGCCGTCATAGGGCCGTGATCCCGGCGTGACCTCGCAAGCCAAATCCGTTCACGGTGGGATGCGGCATCAGCAGACGGGAGGGCTTCATGTCCGTCTTCGCCGACGCGGCATCGCTGCTCGCCGGCGAACGGGTTCCAGCGGACCGGGACGAGGCGGCCCGCGCCATGCTGGCCGCGCTCCAGGGCGAGGACCCGCAGCATCTTTTCGCGTTGCTGCGGGTGGCGCAGGCCATGCCGCGCCTTTTCGAGCTCGCATCCCCGCTGGCGCCGGGGCTCGTATGCATCGGCGGGTCCGTCGCCGGGCCGGTGGGCGGGGAGGGGGCGTCGATGGACGTGTCCGGCAAGGGCCTCGACTTCCGATCCGCCTGGACGAGCTGCATCGGCGAGGCCATCGAATGCCTGTCCCTGGAGCGCGTCGGACTCGCCGCGGGAGGAGCCGGCTGTGCGGCCGGGCCGACGCGCGAGGCGGCCATCCTGTCCGGCCTTCTGGAACTCGTGGAGCGGGATGCTGCGGCCCTGTGGTGGATCGGGGGACGACGGCCGCGCCTCCTACCCGCCGAACAGCTCACCGCCGCTGGCGCCGAGGGGCTGCTGAGCGCCCTGCGCCAGGGGGCGAGCGCCCGCCAGACGTGGTTTCTCGATCTCACCACGGACCTGGAGATTCCCTGCGTCGCGGCCCTGTCCGTGAACCGAACGGGCACCGGCCTCGCCGTTGGCCTCGCGGCGAGGCCAACGGTTCCCGAGGCCCTGAAGGCCGCTCTCCTCGAACTCTGCCAGATGGAGCTCGCGGGAGTCCTGGCCGGCCACAAGGAGCACGAGGGCGGGCCGGAAGCCCTGTCCGATGCGGACCGCCGCCACCTGCGGCTCGCCTCCGTCCGCGCCGCCGAACACCCGATCCTGGTCGGTGCCGGTTTCAGCCAGGAAATCCTCTGTCGCGTGCCCCCCGACAGCGCGGAACAGCTCGCCTGGATGAGCGAACGATTGGCGGCTCACGGGGTCGCGTACCGCGTCCGGGATCTCACGGTTGCGAGCATCGGCGTCCCCTGCCTTCGGGTCGAGGCGCCGGGGCTTCAATCCCTCGACGCACGCCTTGAAACCGAGCGCCTTGCTGGGTTTCTCGCCATCAGTGGTGGCAATCCCCTCTATACGCAGGGGACCGAACTCATCTAGATTGTCGCGCCGAAGAACGGGATCCCAGGCCCTATGGGACAGTTCGAACCAGCCGACGAGCCGCAAGACGAGGTCCGATCCGCACGGGTGGTGCAGGGGTCTCGCGCGGCACCCGTGCTCAGGGTCTCCCTGTTCGGCGGCTTCTCGCTCGCGGCCGAGGGCCAGCTCGTCACCCTGCGCAACCGGAAGGCCCAGGCGCTTCTCGCCTATCTCCTGCTCAGCGCCAGCCCGTCCGAGCCGCGGGAGCGGCTCTGCGGGCTGTTGTGGAGCGAGAACCCGGAGGACAAGGCCCGCGCCTCCCTCAGGCAGACGCTCCATGCCCTGCACGAGATCTTCGACGGCCTTGCGCTCGATCACTTCGAAGCCAGCCGAGAGGCCGTGCGGTTTCGACGGGAACGCGTCGAGGTCGACGTATGGTCGGTGCTGGAGCAGGGGGAGCGCTCGGGCGTTCATCCGCTGCTTCTCGAGCGCAAGCGGCTGACGGAGAGCCTGCTGCCCGGTTTCGAGGATCTCGATCCCTCGTTCCGGGCCTGGCTGCTGGTGCAGCGCCAATCCTTTCAGGAGCGGCTTCAGCGGCATCTGGAGGGGATCCTCTCGCGGACCGGACCTGATCTCGCGCAGGCGAAGGCCGCCGCGTCGGCCCTCGTCAATCTCGATCCGACCCATGAGGAGGCCTGCCGCCGGCTCATGGAAATCGCCGTCGCGCAGGGGGACACCGCCGGCGCCCTCAAGATCTATAAGCGCCTGTGGGACCTCCTCGAGGAGGAGTACGACACGGAGCCCTCCGAGGCGACGAAAGACCTCCTGGTGCGCATCAAGAACGGGAAGGCGGACATCGCGCCGCCCGTCCCGCAGGCATCCGCGCCCGCCGCCGAGGAATCCGACTGGCCGAGGCTCCACACGCTCCTCTTCGTTGCGGATTTCGACAGCCGCGGAGTGGACGAGAGCCTCTCGCATCTGGTGCATGGGCTCAGGCATGACCTCATCGCCAAACTCGTGAGGTTTCGCGAATGGTCCGTGATCGACGGAGCGGCCGCGGCGGCCTCCGCAGAGGTCCCCTCCGGCGACAGGGTGCAGCGCTTCCAGATCGACGCCACCCTGCGCATGGCGGAGACGGCGCTCTCGCTCATCCTCACCATCAAGGAGCAGCCCGCCGGCCGCTACATTTGGAGCCATTCCTTCTCGCTCGAGCTCGATCGATGGTTCGAGATCCAGCAATCCGTCGTGGGGCGCATCGCGCTTGCCCTGAACGTGCAGCTCTCCACCGAGCGCGTCATGAGCGCGGCGAGACGGCCGGACATCTCGCTCGGCGCCTACGATCAATGGCTCAAGGGGCAGGAGCTTGCCCTCACCTGGTGGGGAGCGGAGGAATGGCGGGAAGCCGCCCGTATCTTCGAGTCCATCATCAAGGAAGCCCCCGCTTTCTCGCCCGCCTATAGCAGCCTCGTGGCGCTCAAGAATTCGGAGCACCTGAGCTTTCCAGGGATCGTGCGCACGCCCGAGCGGGACGCGGAAGCCATGGCGCTCGCCAAGATGGCGGTTCAGACGGATCCCTTCGATTCACGGGCACACCTCGCCATGGCGTGGTCGTCCGCCATGCGGCGCCAGTTCGAGCAGGCGGATCTCAGCTTCAGCCTGGCGCTCGACCTCAACGAGAACGACCCCTGGACGCTGATCTCGTCGGCGCTCGGGGTTGCGTTCTGCGGCGACCATGCGCGCGCGCAGGCCCTCGCGGACCGCGCCCTGCGCGTGAACGGCAGCCCGTCGAAATCGCATTGGGCGTATCAAGCGACGACCCGCTTCATGACGGGAGACTACCCGGGCAGCGTCGCTGCCGCCGAGCGCGCCGAGGAGGTCATCCTCAACTTGCCCGCTTGGCACGCGGCCGCGCTCGCGCTCCTCGATGCCGGGGGCTCCCGTCAGGCGCAGCGCTTCCTGGAGCTCATCCGCGCCAATTGGCACGGGAAGCGACCGGCCAGCGAAGCGGACATCATGGCCTGGTTCACGGCCGCCTTTCCGATCCGCCTGGAGGACGACCGCCGCCGCGTTCGGCAGGGCCTCGAACGGGCCGGCCTCACCATCCCGGATCCTTGACGCCGGCCATTATAGGCGCCGGGCGATCGTATCGTCGGCAACCATTCAGCGGCACTGCGCGATCGTGTAGTCGGCGATGCGGGAATAGAGCGCATCGAGCTTCGACATGTTGCTCCCGGCCGAGAGCAGGTTCCGGTAGAAGAGCGGCACCGGGTAGGCGTCGTTCGGCTGCCCGGGCTGGAAGGCGTTCAGGGATTCCTGCACCATGTCCGGGTTCGGAAGGCGGATCACGAGATCCGATTGGGCGACCTCCACATAGGAGACGGTCTGGATCCGGTTCGGGATGACGACCACGTCCCGCAGGGCTGCCTTCACGCCCGCAAGATCCTGTGGCCGCTTTGCCGGATCGAGCGCCCAATCGACGATGATCTTTCCGAAGGCCACGTAGTCCAGAACCTCGACCCGCTCGATGGCCATGCTGTTTCTCCTTTGCGGCTGTTGCGTTGCGCTCAATAGGCGTTGCGCCCCTGGCGCGAGCCGACGAAGCCGGCCTCCGGATCGGCCAGACCCAGGCTGTCGGCGAGCCAGACGATGAGGTCCGGCATGGTCTCCGGCGGCGCGCGGCCGAACACGGCCTCCCTGTCCTCCTCGGCGGCGGCGCCGGTCTTCACATTGCGGAGCGCCCGATAGAGCACCTCGGCGACGATGACCGAACCGAGCACGCCGAGCCGCTCTCCGTTCTCCGTCTGAGCCGCTTCGAGCAGCAGGAACAGGTGAAGCGGCGGATCGCGGGACAGGACCGCCTTGTCCTCGTCCGAGAAGGCCACGGTGCCGGCTTCGAGCCAAGCGACGATCATGCGGGCGCGCTCGTCCTCTCGGCTCAAGACGGGCGAGGCGTCGCGCAAGGAGGCAGGAAGCTTCTCGATGAGCGAATGGACCGAGCGCATATGCACCGACGCACCGCGCAGGAGGTCTCGGTGCGGCAGGCTCCGGACCGCACCGTCGCGGGTGCCGAAGGCCCGCTGGTCGTGAAGGAAGGGCACGTAATAGGGAGCGATGCGGCGGCTGGGATTGGGCACGGAACCATGGATCGGGAAGAACAAGGACCAATCGATCAGCCAGGCTCGGCTCAGGGGCATCGCCTCCGGGAGGCTGCTCGAATTGACCTGTAGGGTATCCCGTAGCCCGAAGATGTTGTCGCTGTTGAACTGATAGCCCGGCCGCAGCATCACGTGACCGCATCGGAACGCGGCGTGCGAGAACTCCACCGGCATACCGGTCGCGCCTGTCCTCTCGATGGGCGCATCGGGGTTGTTCTCATAGAAGTCGCGCACGCGCGCATTCAGAAGCCGCGCCAAGAGGTCCTGGCGAATGATGGTGGTGTAGACCTCGGTGACGATCGCTCGGGCCGCCGCGAAAGCCTCCCGGTCCGCAAGGCCGGCGTGACGGGAGCGGAGTCGCCGGCATACCTCGTTGTGCAGGAGATGGAAGAGCACCAGCATCTGCGCCAGCATGGGCTGGGCATCGTTCCGAGGGTCCGCGATGAGCACGTCCGTCAGGCCCTCCGCGGCCCGGCCGTCGGGTCCGTTGAGATGGGGGCAGCCAATGCGGGGCAGGTCACGGTCCACGAGCCGGGGGTCGGCGCCCTCGCCGCCGGCCCGCCCGAGCCGCAGCAGGATCCGCGGCTGCTCGTTGCGGGCTGGCGCCCGGTAGGCGAACGGCTTGTCGAGGGGACCGCCGCCATAGACCGTGTCTAGGTTCAGCGCGATCGTACGTAGGTTCTGCTGGTCGAGCAGGGCGTCGTTGATGGACGGGAAAGTGGAGCCGAGAAAGGTGAGGTCGTGGCCGACCAGCTGCGAGAGATAGACATAGCCAGAGGCGATGGCCGGGTTGTCGTCGGGAACGGACCCGTCGCCCCGGTCGGGCCAGCCATAGGACTGGGCCATGCGCTGGGCGACCCGGTCGAGAAGGTCGCGCGTCCGCTCCTCGCCGTCCTCCATGTCGAGGTAGCCCCGGTACATCTCTCCGGCATTGGCCGTGCCGAACAAGTTCCTGTAGCCCCTGGCGCCTGGGGCGCTCCAAGGATCATGCGGGTTCCTGGCCATCGCGATGATCGGCCGCTGCCCGCCATGCGGTTTCATGGCCGCCCTCCCGCGTCGTGCCCCTCAAAGCTTGAGGATAAGGCAGCCCCCGTGAATCCACCGTGATTCCGCCCAGGGCCGCGATCTTGCCCTCGTCCGGCAGGGCAGGGGCAACCATTTCCGCTGCAAAACCCGAGCCTTTCGAGCGCTCTGGCTTGGCGGCATCGCCGGCTTCGCCCATGGTGCGCGCATGATGCAAGAATTCCTCGCCCCCTATGGATTGTCCTTCGCCGATGTGCTGGTCGGCCTCGCGCTCCTCCTGAGCCTCGCGGCCATCTGGGTTGCCGTCCGTGGTTCCGATCACGCCCGGCGGCAGGCGGACGGGGCCATCGGCGAGCTGCCCCCGAACCTGTCGCTCCACCCGGTCCAGCGCCTCGGGAGCGGGGGGCATCAGGAGATCGACGACCTGATCCTGCGGGTCGACAACCACAACCGCCGCCCCGTGCGGGTCACGGGGCTGAAGCTGGAAAAGCCGGCCAAGATGGGCTTCGTGGCCTATCTGGTGGAGGGTACCCGGGAAACGCTTCTGGCTTCCGGCGAGCGCAAGCACGACGAGATCGTCGCCAGCGTGACGGTGCCGGGCACCCCGCCCGGGTCGAGTCAGTTCAACTCCGCGAATCTCAAGATCGTGCTCTCAGGAGAATCCCCGCCGGCGACCAAGAAAAAGATGCCTGTGCGGGTCGGGTTCCGGGTCACCTTCGAGATCCTCCAGCCGACGCCGCAGACACATACGGAGCTGGTGCAGGTGGACGTGGCGCCCAAAGCCGTGCTGGGGCGCGCCCGGTGAGCCGCCTGAGCCGGAGCCTGGACGGAGCCCACCCGTGAGCTTCGCGGTCGTGATCGTCGAGCGGGATGTGAAGCGCGCGCATCCGTCGTTCGTGGCCGGCGGCTACATCGTGCTGAACCTCACCGCAGCCGCCTTCCGGAACGCCGACATGGTGCCGGCGCATCCGGGCGACATGCTCGCCTGGTGCAGGGCCAATGGCTGCGTCGTGTCGGCGCCCACGGCCGCCGACGACCTGACCCGCCGCTACCGGGTCGATTTTCCGGACGAGGCCTCGCTCGACGCCTTCCGGCAACGCTTCCCGCGCCGCTGAGCGGGCAGGGGCCGGATGTGACACCTTACCGCCCGGGTCATGGATTGAGCCCTTGGGTGGTTCACGGAACGCAGTTCGCTTGATAGGCTTCTCCCACTGATTTCGGCGGCTTTCGGGGAGGCTCCATGTCCACTCAATTGCGCAGTGCCACGGGCGATGGCCAAGCTTACGACGTTCGCGAGAGCGTCGACACGCTCTACAGGGACGGCATCGTCGGTCTGAAGGGCGCTTTTTCCCGCGAATGGGCCGAGGCCATGCGCGAGGACATGATGACCGCCTTCTGGGAGGCCATCCAGCGCCCGGGCGGAGCGGTGGGCCGCGGGCCCCGTCGCTGGTACGTGGAGATCCACCCGCAGGACTTCCGTGGGTTCGTGGACCTCGTCACCCATCCTTGGGTGCAGGGGATGTGCGAGTCGGTGCTTGGGCCGGATTACGAAATCGTGGAGATCGGGTTCGACACGCCGTTCCAGGGCGCCAAGAACCAGCCCTGGCACCGGGATTTCCCGTCCCCGCCGGAAACCTACGAGCAGAAGCGCATCACCTCGCTCGCCTTCAACCTGACGGGCGTCGACGTGACGCCCGACATGGGTCCCTTCGAGGTGGCTCCGGGAACCCAGTGGATCGACGGGCGCGAATGGAACTACGAGATGTTCCCGCCGCAGGACATCTGGCCCCAATTCGCCGAGAAGGGGGTGCGCAAGTACCCGCAGATGGGCGACGTGTCCTGCCGGTCGGCGCTGACGATCCACCGTGGCACCGCGCATCCCTCGCCGATCTCCCGGCCCGTGCTGGTGCTCGGCGTCGACGCGCCGGGCGCGGGCCACGCGGCTTTGCACGACATGATGGTGACGCAGGATTACTATGATGCGCTGCCCCAATCCGTGCGCGACCACCTCGTGTGCCGGGTCGTGGACAAGCTCATCCCGGTCACCCAGAAGCATGACATCGAAGGCCTCGTGATGGGCGTCGAGTAGACCTCGACCCTCCGGCCCAACGAAAAACCCCGGAACGGCACCGTTCCGGGGTTTTTTCATGCCTGAAGCGGCAGCGTCGGCCGGGCAGCCTTAGAACTGCAGCCCTACCGCGTAGAGCACCACACCGATGCCGAAGGCGAGCAGCGCGATGCCGCCCCAGCGATTGAACCGATACTGCGTCATATGTCCGAACCTCGTCTGCTGACCTGAAAGTCGCAATCAGAGGGGTAAAGCCCGGACGGGACGGCAGTTCCCCGTCTACTCGGCCGCAGCCTTGGTCTCGGCCGCGCCTGTGGCCGCAGGCTTGAGCCGCATGGTCAGGCCAAGGAGGGCCCGGTCGTGCAGCACCACCATGCGCTCCTTGGGCTTCAGCCAGTGGAGGGCGTCCTCGATGGTCTCCGCGTCGACCAGCTTGGCCTCGGCCATGGCCCGGTCGGGCTCGATCTCGCCTCGGCGGCGCGGCGGGGTGACGGGGAGCATGGCCTCGTGCTGCTCGCGCAGGCCGGGGTCCTCGAACAGAGCCGTCAAGGCGTCCGCATCGTCGAGGCGGAGGGCCGCGTTGCGGGCCTGGAGCTCGTTGGCGCGGGTCGCGATGGCCGGTGGACGGACCTCCTCCGGCGTCATCAGAAGGCCCAGCCGCTTGAGCGCGAGGCCAACCGCGAGCTGGCCGCTGAGCCAGGAGAGCGGGATGGCGAGAAGCAGACCGACGATGGTGGGCGACATCCAGAGCGCCAGCGAGGTGGCGATCAGAAACGCCGAGATACCCGCGAATGCGCCGAGCAACGTGTGCCAGCGGTGGCGCCGGACGATATCCTTCATGGGGATCGAGCCGTCGTCCCGCCGCTGGGGCTGCCAGCCGGTGTCGCGCCCGAGCAGGATCTGGAACACCGAGCCGGACTGGATCAGCATCAGGATCGGCGCGAACAGGGCCGAGAGGATGATCTCGATCAGGGCCGAGACCACGAGGCGGAAGGCGCCGCCGCAGGCCCGCCGGCCCTCCGGCCGCAGGAGCATCAAGGCAAGCCCGAAGATTTTGGGCGCCAGGAGGATCGTCATGGTGATGGCGAAAAGCGCCAAGGCGCGCTCGGGGTCGAACCGGGGCCAGACGGGAAACAGCCGGAAGTCGCGGCTGAAATATTCCGGGCGGATATAGGTCGTCTGCAGGACGAGCGCGATACCGACGATGAGCTGGAACAGCCAGAACGGCGACGCCAGGTAGGACATGATGCCCGTCGCGAAGTGCTGGCGGGTCGGCAGCTTGAGGCCGCGGGCGCCGATCACCCGCATGTGCTGGAGGTTGCCCTGGCACCAGCGCCGATCGCGGGCCGCGAGGTCGATGAGGGAGGGCGGGCTCTCCTCATACGACCCTTCGAGATCCGGCAGCATGTAGACCGTCCATCCAGCGCGGCGGACGAGCGCTGCCTCCACGAAGTCGTGGCTCAGGATGTGGCCGCCAAGCGGCGGCTTGCCCTTGAGATCCGGCAGGCCCGCATGGGCCGCGAAGGCCGCCGTGCGGATGATGGCGTTGTGGCCCCAGTAATTGCCGTCCCGTCCCATCCAGGACGAGAGGCCGGTGGCGATGACCGGGCCATAGACCCGGGCCGCGAATTGCTGAAGCCGGGCAAAGAACGTGTTGCGGTTAATGATGAGGGGCAGCGTCTGGATGATGCCCGCGTCCGGATCGGCCTCCATGGCGACCGCGAGGCGCACGATGCACTCGCCTGTCATGAGGCTGTCGGCGTCGAGCACCAGCATGTGCTCGTAATGCCCGCCCCACCGGCTCACGAAATCGGCGATGTTGCCGGCCTTGCGGTGGTGGTTCTTGGGGCGATGGCGGTAGTAGAGCCGCGCATTCGGCCCAAGACGGCGCCGCAATTCGAGGAAGGCCCGCTCCTCCGCGATCCAGGCGTCGGGCTGGGTCGAATCCGATACGATGAAGTAGTCGAAGGCCTCGCCGAGGCCCGTGGCGTCGACGGATTCGCGGATCGCCTCCAGGGCCGCGAAGGTGCGGGCGGTCTGCTCGTTGTAGACCGGCATGACCACGGCCGTCCGGGACTTCAGCGCTCCTGGCAGGGGTTCGGGTGCCCTAGGACGCTTCAGCAGCACCGCGAAGCCGAGAAGCGCGCTGGTGAAGGCGAGCGCGATCCAGGAAAAGTTGACCGTGAAGAGCGCGAGCAGGAGCCACTGGAGCACGGTGGTGCGGCTCACCGACACCACCTGGTACATCTCATAGGCGCCATAGCCCGTCAGCAGGAGGGCGCCCCCGAACACGAAGAGGCGCGCCAGCCGGGGCGTCTGCAGCCCGTCTTCCGAGACCAGCCGCCGCTCCTCGCTCCGGGACCACCGCCGCAGGTTCTGCGTCGGCATGTCCAGGCGTTTTTCGGGCGGCATGGCGGGTTCGGGCCGCTCCAGGGCGGCCACGTTGGCTTCGTCGGCGCTTAAGGGGTCCAGCGATAGAGCCATGTTTCGCTAATCGGCTTTCCGCCCGCTTCGAGTACGAGCCGCATCTCACACGCGTTTTCGTTGCCCGGGTCAAGTTCGAAGGCAACGCGCAAGGTCTTGCGGTCAGGATAAGGCCAAACCCTCAGGTTTTGAATGGACCCCGGACCAACGGTCAGGGTCGGCTTCAGGTCCGGCGGTGGGTTGTCGCCCAGCATGTCGCCCGTGAAATCGACCAAAAAGCGGCGCCGGCGCCCGGTCGAGCCGCGACCCACCCGCGTCAGTGCGGCGGTGGCGAGGGGCGGCCGCTCGGGCGGATACCAGCACCAGTGCTGGCGATAGGCGAACGAGACCTCGGTCCCGGCCGCCATGGGAGCCTTAGGGCGCCAATAGGCCAGGATGTTGTCGTTGATCTCGGCGTCGCTCGGGATTTCGAGAAGCTGGACCGTACCCTGGCCCCAGTCCCCGAGCGGCTCGATCCAGAGGGTCGGACGGCGGTCGTAGCGCTGCTCGTCGTCCTGGAAAGCGTCGAACGAGCGCTCCCGCTGGACGAGGCCGAAGCCCCTTGGGGACGAGTCCACGAAGGCCGAGATCTGGAGGGTCTCGGGGTTGTGCAACGGCCGCCACAGCCATTCGCCCTGGCCGTTGAGGATCTGGAGGCCGCCCGATTCGTAGACCGCGGGGCGGACATCGTCGACGTTTCGCCGGTCGTTCGGCCCGAACAGGTAGGTCGAGGCCATGGCCCCAAGCCCCACATGCTCCAGGTTCACCCGTGGGAACAGGGTCGTCTCCACGTCCGTGATGGTGACCTCGCCGGGGCGGAAGGTCATGCGAACGGCGCCGGTGGTCGATTCGGAATCGATGATGCCGTGGATGACGATCGCGTTGCTGCCCGGCGTCGGCCGCTCCAGCCAGAAGGCACGGAAGATCGGGAATTCCTCCCCGCGCGCCTCCGCCGGCTTCAAGGTCAGCGCCCGGGCGATCACCCCGTAGTTCTGGCCGCGGCCAAGAGCGCGAAAGAAGGTCGCGCCCTGGAGGATCGCGAAATCGACCGGCTGGCCGTTGCCGAAGGTGGAATAGAGCCGGAAGCCGGAGAACCCGATATCGGGCAGGTTGGGCGGGACGTTCAGGCGGCCGTAGTCGAACCGCGTGCGGTCGTACGCAACCCGCCGGACCGCCCCGTCCTCCACGAGGAAGAGGCTCACCGGATTGGTGAAGACGAAGCCGCGGTGAAGGGGCTCGACCGAGATGCCGCGGCCCTCCGCCCAGATCGGCGCCGGCGCCAGGGACCGGATGCCGACATACTGCTCGTAGGTGAGGTTCGCGAACACATCCGGCAGGTCGTTGGGCGGCGGCGCGAACGGGCGGCGCGCGAGCTGGCGAGCGATATCGGCCACCATCGCGGGGTCGAAACGCTGGCCGTCGCCCATGGCGAGCTGAATGATCGATTGCGGCGTCTGCGCCTGGGCGAAGGCCGCACGGGGCGCGGCGAATGCGAGGACGGAAAGGCCGGCCGAGGCCAGAAGGTCCCGTCGGGTCGGCGTTACGAAGTTGTCCGGAAGCACCGGCACGGCGTTGCTCTTACGTTGAGGCCCGCACGGCAGGCGGGTTCCCTCCCGTCAACCGCGGCCTTTGCCACCGATATCGGGCTTTGCGAGCACGATGTAAACGCGGTTTTCAAGCCAAGCGTGTCATTTTGGAGGCCAAGCGGAGATTGCGGAGCCCCGGCCGCTGGTTTAGCTCCTCCAGACAGAGTTTCCGCTGAGATATTGTTATGGCGTCCAACAGCTTCACGTCCTCGTCGCGCACCTGCCTCGCCGTGGTTCTCGCCGCCGGCGAAGGCACCCGGATGAAGTCGGCCAAGCCCAAGGTGCTGCACGAGGTCGCCGGTCGTTCCATGGTGGGCCATGTGCTGGCTGCCGTCGCCGAAGCGGGCGCCGGGCGCGTGGCGGTCGTCGTGGGCCCCGGACGCGACGACGTGGCCCGCGAGGCGCAGCGGGTCATCCCGCACGCGTCCATCTTCACGCAGCGCGATCGCCTGGGCACGGCGCACGCGGTTCTGAGCGCGCGGGACGCGCTCGCGAACCCGGTGGACGACGTGGTCGTTGCCTTCGGCGACACGCCCCTCATGCGGGCCGAGACCTTCGGGCGGCTACGGGCCCCCTTGGCCGACGGTGCCGCGGTCGCGGTTCTCGGCTTCGAGGCAGCGGACCCGACGGGCTACGGGCGCCTTCTCCAGCAGGGTGGCCGGCTGGTCGCCATTCGCGAGCACAGGGACGCAAGCGAGGCCGAGCGGGCGGTGACGCTGTGCAATGCCGGTCTCATGGCCCTGCGCGGCGACGTGGCGCTCACGATCCTCGAGCGGATCCGCAACGACAATGCCAAGGGCGAGTACTACCTGACCGACGCCGTCGAGGTGGCGATCGCCATGGGTTACGGGACCGCCGTGGTCACGGCGCCCGAGGAGGAGGTCCAGGGCGTCAACGACCGGGCGCAGCTCGCCGTGGTCGAGCGCGACCTTCAGAACCGGCTGCGATCCGCCGCCATGGCCGAGGGTGTGACCCTGATCGCGCCCGAGACGGTCTATTTCAGCCACGACACCCGCATCGGCCGGGACACTGTGGTGGAGCCCCATGTGGTGTTCGGCCCCGGCGTGCAGGTCGGGGAGGACGCGGTCGTTCACGCCTTCAGCCATCTCGAAGGCGCGCTCGTCGCCTCGAAGGCGAGCGTCGGCCCCTTCGCCCGCCTCCGGCCGGGCGCGAATCTCGGACCGGGCGCCAAGGTCGGCAATTTCGTGGAGATCAAGAACGCGGAGCTCGGCGCTGGCGCCAAGGTGAGCCATCTCACCTATCTCGGCGACGCCACGGTGGGGGCGGAAGCCAATATCGGCGCCGGCACGATCACCTGCAACTACGACGGTTTTGCCAAGTACCGCACGGTGATCGGGGAGGGCGCCTTCGTCGGCTCGAACTCGGCCCTCGTGGCCCCGGTCACCATCGGGGCCGGAGCCTTCGTGGGGTCGGGCTCCGTGGTCACGGACGACGTGCCGGAGGACGCGCTCGCGGTTGCCCGCGGACGCCAAACCGTGAAGGAAGGCTGGGCGAAGGACTTCCGCGAACGTTCGCTTGCAGCCAAGAACAAGCGCTGAGAAATCCTGTCACAATCGGTTAGGGAAGTTGATTTGAGCTGGAAGCAAGAAGCTTCTAGCTCAGCGTCAAGCTTCCCTGACAACCAGGACTGTTGGAATCATGTGTGGAATTGTCGGTATTCTCGGGAAATCGGCCGTCGCCGGTCAGGTGGTCGAGGCGCTGAAGCGCCTTGAGTACCGCGGATACGATTCCGCGGGCGTCGCGACCCTCGAGAACGGCCATCTCGATCGCCGCCGGGCCGAAGGCAAGCTGCGCAATCTCGAGGTGAAGCTCTCCGAGGCCCCGCTCGCGGGCGCGATCGGTATCGGCCATACCCGCTGGGCCACCCACGGCAAGCCGAACGAGACCAACGCCCACCCGCATGCCACCGACCGGCTCGCCGTCGTCCATAACGGCATCATCGAGAATTTTCGGGAGCTGAAGATCGAGCTCGAGGCACTCGGGGTCAGGTTCGAGACCGAGACCGATACCGAGGTGGTTGCCCAGCTCGTCACCCACGAGATGCGCCAGGGGCGGGACCCTGTGGCCGCGGTCTCGGCGGCGCTCCCGCGCCTTCGCGGCGCCTTCGCCCTCGGCTTCCTCTTCACCGGCGAGGACGACCTCCTGATCGGCGCCCGGCACGGCGCGCCGCTCGCCATCGGCTACGGCGACGGTGAGATGTATCTGGGCTCCGACGCGCTCGCGCTGGCGCCGTTCACGGATGAGATCGGCTACCTCGACGACGGCGATTGGGTGATCCTCACCCGCAGCGGCGCCGAGGTTCGGGATGCCGATGGCCGCCCCGTCACGCGTCCGCGCCAGAAGATCTACACGGGCTCCTTCATGGCCGAGAAGGGCAACCACCGGCATTTCATGGCGAAGGAGATCTACGAGCAGCCGGAGGTGGTGGGCCGCACGCTCGCCCATTACGTGAATTTCACGGCCGGCCGGGTGGCGCTGCCCCTCGACCTGCCCTTCGACTTCAAGGACGTGCGCCGGCTCTCCATCTCGGCCTGCGGCACCGCGTACCTCGCGGGGCTCATCGGCAAGTACTGGTTCGAGCGCCTGGCGCGTCTTCCCGTCGAGATCGACGTGGCATCGGAGTTCCGCTACCGCGAGGCGCCGCTCGATCCGGGCAATGTGGCGCTCTTCGTGTCGCAATCGGGCGAGACCGCCGATACGCTTGCGTCCCTCCGCTATGCCAAGGTGAACGACCAGCACATCGTGAGCGTGGTCAACGTACCCACCTCCACCATGGCTCGCGAGAGCGCGGTGGTGGCGCAGACGCTCGCCGGGATGGAAGTGGGCGTCGCTTCGACCAAGGCGTTTACCTGCCAGCTCACCGTTCTCCTGGCGCTCGCGCTCGCGGCGGGCCGGGCCCGCGGCGCGCTTCCCGCCGATCAGGAGAAGGAAATCGTGGACGCCCTGATCGGCGTGCCCGGTCTCATCAGCGAGGCGCTGAAGCGGGAGGACCAGATCGAGGCGCTGACCCGCGAGCTCTCGAAGGCGAAGGATGTGCTGTATCTTGGTCGTGGCACCTCCTATCCGCTCGCCATGGAAGGCGCGCTGAAGCTCAAGGAGATCTCCTACATCCATGCCGAGGGCTATGCGGCCGGCGAGCTGAAGCACGGGCCGATCGCCCTCATCGACGAGACGATGCCTGTCATCGTCATCGCGCCCCATGACGGGTGGTTCGAGAAGACCGTGTCGAACATGCAGGAGGTCGCGGCCCGAGGCGGGCGGATCATCCTGATCACTGACGAGAAAGGCGCGGCCGCCACAGGGCTCAAGACCGAGGCCACCATCGTGATGCCCTCGGTCCATCCGATCGTGGCGCCGATCGTCCACGCGATTCCGGTCCAGCTCCTTGCCTACCACACCGCCGTTTTCATGGGGAAAGACGTGGACCAGCCCCGCAATCTCGCGAAATCCGTGACGGTGGAGTAGGCGGCCCGCGCTACCCCGCCGGGCGGGTCAGAATATAGACCGCGACACCGACGAACAGCGCCGCGCATCCGGCCTTCACAAGGTCCGGCGCGTCGCTCGCGACGACGATCCAGCCACTGACGGCAAGGCTCGCGACGGCGATGGCCTTCACCCTTATGGGGATGGCACCGGTCTCCCGCCATTGCCGGACCGGCGGTCCGAAGGTCGGGTGATCAAGGAGCCAAGCCTCGAACCGAGGCGAGGAACGGGTGAAGCAGGCGGCCGCCAGGATCAGGAACACGGTTCCGGGCAGAAGCGGCAGAAACAGCCCCACCACCCCAAGTCCGAGGCAGATCCAGCCAAGGCCGAAGAGGATCGGCCGCCACAGGGCTGACCCCGGACCCCTGCCGAGGGGCCGGCGCGGGTCACCGGAGGGGCCGAGGTCGTGGCTCACGTCGCTCCTGTCCTGCCTCTCGGGTCGGCCGTCATGGCCGAAATGGCGGCGTCTCTTGAGCCTAGCGCCGGGCTCCAATAGAGGTGTTGCGACGTAGCCTATTCGGGTCCCCTGCGAAAGCGATGAGTATGCCCAATCCTCAGGCGCCAGGCGCCGGCGATCTCGACCCGACCGCCCGCGTGAAGTCGAGCGCCCGCATCCGCTTGCGCAACTACTTCCTCACCGGCCTCGTGGTGGCCGGCCCGCTCACCATCACGCTCTACGTGACCTGGTGGTTCACCACCTGGGTCGACGGCTGGGTGAAGCCGCTCGTGCCGGCCCGCTATCTGCCGGAGAATTATCTGCCCTTCGCGATCCCGGGCTTCGGCCTCGTGATCGTGCTGACGGGCCTCACCCTGCTCGGTTTCCTGACCGCAAACCTCGTCGGCCGGTCCCTGATCAATCTCGGCGAATTGGTGCTGAACCGGATGCCCGTGGTGCGCGGCATCTACAAGGGTACCAAGCAGGTCTTCGAGACGATCTTCTCAACCACCGGCACCTCGTTTCGGAAGGTCGGGCTGGTAGAATTTCCCGTGAAGGGCACTTGGTCGCTCGTGTTCCTGTCGAATCCCGCTGGGACCGAGCTGCAGGAGCATCTCCCGCCCGCAGGCGAGTATGTCGGCGTCTTCCTGCCCTGCACGCCGAACCCCACCACCGGCTTCTTCTTCTATCTGCCGCGCCGGGACATCATCGAACTGCCCATGAACGTGGACGATGCCGCAAAGCTCGTCATGTCGGCCGGCGTGATCCAGCCGGACGAGAACCAAGCGCGCCTCCAGGCCATGGCGGAGGCCGCCCGGGCCAGCGGCCGCATGCCGATCAAGACCCTGGAGCCGAGCTAGCGCAAGCCTCACCGCAGCAAGGGTATCGAGAAGATCGAGACCCTGGAGCCGAGCTAGCGGGAGCCTCACCGCCGCTGGGGTATCGAGGAGATCAAGACCCTGGAGCCGAGCTAGCCCGCGCGCAGCAGCTTCACGGCCGCGTCCCGTTCGAAGAGGTAGAGCAGGATGCGGAGCGCCTTGCCGCGCTCCGTCTCGAGATCCTCGTCGCGCTCGATGATCAGCCGGGCGTCGTCCCGGGCCGCGCCCAGGAGGTCGCCATCGGTCTCCAGGCGGGCCAGCTTGAAGCCCGGCAGGCCGGATTGGCGGGTGCCCAGCACCTCGCCCTCGCCGCGCAGGCGCAGATCCTCCTCCGCGATCCGGAAGCCGTCCTCGGTCTGGCGCATCATTTCGAGCCGCGCCTTCGCGGTCTCGCCCAGGGGGCCCTTGTAGAGGAGGAGGCAGGTGGAGGCGCGCTCGCCGCGTCCGATCCGGCCCCGGAGCTGGTGGAGCTGCGCGAGGCCGAAGCGCTCCGCGTGCTCGATCACCATCACGGTCGCGCGGGGTACATCCACCCCGACCTCGATCACGGTCGTCGAAACGAGGATCTTGGTTTCGCCCTTCGAGAACCGCTCCATGGCCGCGTCCTTGTCGCGGCCCGCGAGCTTGCCGTGGACGAGCCCGACCTCGTCCCCGAAGACCTGTTTCAGATCCTCGAAGCGCTCCTCGGCGGCCGCGAGGTCGAGGGTTTCGGATTCGCCGACGAGAGGGCAGACCCAATAGACGAGGTCGCCGCCCGCGATCGCCCGCCCGATGGCGCCGATCACCTCGTCGAGGCGGTCGTTCGAGATGAGCTTCGTCGCGATGGGCTTTCGCCCCGCTGGCTTCTCGTTCAGCACCGACACGTCCATGTCGCCGAAATAGGTGAGCGATAGGGTCCTTGGGATCGGGGTCGCCGTCATGACGAGGATGTCGACCGCCTCGCCCTTGGCGCCGAGGGCGAGGCGCTGATGCACCCCAAACCGGTGCTGCTCGTCCACCACCGCCAAGCCGAGATCGTGGAAGGCCACGCCCTCCTGGAACAAGGCATGGGTGCCGACCGCGATCTGCACGCTCCCATCCGCAAGCCCTGCCAGTACGGCCCGTCGTTCCGCGCCCCGGTCGCGCCCGGTGAGGAGTGCGATGGTGAGCCCCGCCTGCCGGGCCAGCGGCTCGATGCGCTCGTAATGCTGGCGGGCGAGAATCTCGGTCGGCGCCATCATGGCCGCCTGGCGACCCGCCTCGATGGCGCTCGCCATGGCCAGGAGCCCGACCACGGTCTTGCCCGAGCCCACATCGCCTTGGAGGAGGCGCAGCATGCGCTTGTCCGCCACGAGATCGTTCCGGATATCCTCGACGGCCTTCTCCTGCGACCCGGTTAGGCCGAAAGGCAGCAGCCCCCTGAGGCGCTCCACGAGCCGCCCGTCGCCCGCATTCACCCGGCCGGACAGGCGCTTCATGCGGCTGCGCACCAGCGCGAGCGCCAGCTGCGAGGCGAGGAGCTCGTCATAGGCGAGCCGCCGCCGCGCCGGGGAGGCGCCAAGCGCCTCCTCGGTGAGCTGGCCGGCCGCCTCGGGGCGGTGGAGCGCGCGCAAGGCGTCGCCGAAGGCGGGCAGTCCGTTCTTCTGGAGCCAGGCCGCATCCTGCCATTCGGGAAGGGCGGGCACCCGCTCGAGAGCCGCTCCCGCATATTTGGCGATCATCCGGGAGGACAGGCCCTCCGTTTGGCCGTAGACCGCTTCCACTGCCGGCAGGTCCGCGGCCGCGCGCTCGTCCAGCACCCGGTCCGGGTGCGTCATCTGCCGCATTCCGTCCCAGAGCTCGATCTTGCCCGAGACGAGGCGGCGGGAGCCCACGGGCAGGAGCTTTTCCATGCGGGGGCGCTGGGCGTTGAAATAGGCGAGGGTCACCTCGCCGGTATCGTCCTCCACCAGCACCTTGTAGGGCGCCCTACGGCCGAGCGGGGGAGGGCGGTGGGCCGTCACGGTGACGGCGATGGTGACCGGCTCCCCGACCGGGGCGTCGGCGATGGAGCCCTTCAGCTCGCGGGAGATCCCGCCGCTCGGGAGGTGGAACAGCAGGTCCACCATGCGCGCGGGCTGCCCCTGTTCGCCAAGCAGGCGGTCCAGCAGAGGCGCGATCTTCGGCCCCACCCCAGGAAGGGCGGTCGCGGGGGCGAAGAGCGGATCCAGAATCGAGGGGCGCAGAGGCATGGGACGCAGGGTTGGGGGATGGTGGGGACGGGGTGTCAAGGACGGCGAGGATCGCTATATAGCCGCCAAGCCGCCGCGATGCGACGCGACCTTTCCGTTACCGGCTCCTTCGCTTGCGGCACGACGATCCTCACAGCCCGTCCCTTGCCCGGAGCCTCGCCCATGAGCGGCACGACCCGTACGAGCGCCGACCTCGACCCCCGCCGGCGGCGCATCCTGTTCCGCTCCTGGCACCGGGGCATCCGGGAGATGGACCTGATCATGGGACGCTTCGCCGATGCGGAGATCGGGACCATGTCCGACGCCGATCTCGACGAGTTCGAGCGCCTGATCGAGGTGCCCGACCGGGACCTCTTCCGCTGGATCACCGGCGAGGACGAGACGCCGGAGAACTACGACACCGCCGTATTCCGCCGTCTCAAGGGATTCCACTCCCACACCTCGCCAATCCATATCTGACGCCCCGGCCTCACGGCCGCACCGGTGAACCGGGCTGATCCGCCCGGCGTTCACCAGAACCGATTCGACGCGAAGCTCCCATGAAAGCTGCCCTGACCCGTGCCCGCGACGCCCTGAAGAAGGGCGAGGCCCTGACCCTGTCGAGCGTTCCGGACGGGTTCGACGGGCTGATGATCGCGGATCTCGCCCGCGGGCTGTCCGGCCATGTGGACGGCGCGGCCGTCCTGGTTCACGTGGCCCGCGACGGACAGCGGCAGCAGACGCTGCAGAACGCCCTTGGCTTCCTGGCGCCCGAGATCGAGGTCCTCACCTTCCCGGCCTGGGATTGTCAGCCCTACGACCGGGTGTCGCCGAACCCCGCCATCACCGCGCAGCGCATGACGACGCTCGCCCGCCTCGCCCGCTCCCGCACCTCGGAGGAGCGGCCGCGCATCCTGTCGACGACGGTGAACGCCCTGGTTCAGCGGGTCCCGCCCCGGGATCGCATCGCCCGGGAGACCTTCTCGGCCGCGCCCGGCAACGCCATCGACACCAACCTCATCATCGCTTGGCTCGAGACGAACGGCTTCCTGCGCAGCGGGACCGTGCGCGAAACCGGCGAGTACGCGGTGCGGGGCGGCATCATCGATCTTTACCCGGCCGGGCTCCCGAACCCGGTGCGCCTCGACTTTTTCGGCGACACCCTCGAATCGATCCGCTCCTTCGATCCGGAGACCCAGCGCACCATCGGCCAGCTCCGCTCCCTCGATCTCGTGCCCATGAGCGAGGTGCAGCTCACGACGGAGAGCATCAAGCGCTTCCGGCAGGCCTATGTGGCCGCCTTCGGGGCCCCGACCCGGGACGACCGGCTCTACGAGGCCATCAGCGAAGGCCGGCGACATGCCGGCATGGAGCATTGGCTGCCCCTGTTCCACGATCACCTCGACACGCTGCTCGACTACGTGCCCGGCGTGCCCGTGGTGCTCGACGCGCTCGGCGACGACGCGGTGGCCGAGCGATTGTCCCAGGTCCGCGACTATTACGATGCTCGCCGGCAGGCCATGGGCCAGAGCCAGCCGGGCGTCGCGCCTTACCGCCCGCTGGCGCCGGATGCCCTGTATCTGCGCCCGGAGGAATGGGCCGAGCGCGCGGGCGACTTGGCCCTTGCCCGCGTCACGCCCTTCGCGGTTCCCGAGCAGGCCGGACGCATCGTGGTCGATTGCGAGGCCCGCCGCGGGCGCAACTTCATCGCGGAGCGGGCCGAGGAGGGATCGAACGTCTTCGAGGCGGCGGTCCAACATATCCGGACGCTCCAGGGCCAAGGCCGACGCGTGATCCTCGGCGCCTGGTCCGAGGGCTCGCGCGAGCGCCTGTGCCATGTGCTCACGGATCACGAGCTGCGCCAGACGAAGCCCGTCTCCCGCTACGTGGACGCGCTCGCCCTGCCCAAGACCGAGGTGCCGGTCGCGGTCTGGGGGCTCGAATCCGGCTTCGAGGTCGGCGACCTCGCGGTCTTGAGCGAGCAGGACATCCTGGGCGACCGGCTCGTCCGCCCCAAGCGCAAGGCGAAGCGCGCGCAGGATTTCCTCACGGAAGTGGCGGCGCTCACCCCGGGCGATCTCGTGGTCCACGTGGATCACGGCATCGGACGCTTCACGGGCCTGAAGACCATCGAGGCCGCGGGCGCGCCGCACGATTGCCTGGAGCTTCATTACGCGGGCGGCGACCGTCTTTTCCTGCCGGTCGAGAACATCGAGCTTTTGACCCGCTACGGATCCGAGGAGACGGAGGTCCAGCTCGACCGCCTCGGTGGCGGCGCCTGGCAGGCGCGCAAGTCGCGCATGAAGCAGCGCATCCGCGAAATGGCGGGGGCGCTCATGAAGATCGCGGCGGCGCGCGTCCTCAAGGATGCGCCGCGGCTCATCCCGCCGGACGGTCTCTACGACGAGTTCTCGGCGCGCTTCCCCTACGACGAGACGGAAGACCAGCAGAACGCCATCGACGCGGTGCTGGACGACCTCGGCGCCGGGCGCCCCATGGACCGTCTCGTTTGCGGCGATGTCGGCTTCGGCAAGACCGAGGTGGCGCTCCGGGCCGCCTTCGTGACCGCGATGAGCGGCAAGCAGGTGGCGGTGGTGGTGCCGACGACGCTCCTCTCGCGCCAGCATTTCCGCACCTTCTCGGACCGGTTCCGCGGCCTTCCCCTCAACGTGGCGCAGGCCTCCCGCTTCGTGCCCGCGGCCGAGATGAAGAAGGTGAAGGAGGGGCTGACCGACGGGTCGATCGATATCGTGGTCGGCACCCATGCGCTCCTTGGAAAGTCGATCGCATTCAAGGATCTCGGCCTCATCATCGTGGACGAGGAGCAGCATTTCGGCGTCTCCCACAAGGAGCGCCTCAAGGAGCTGCGCGCCGAGGTGCACGTGCTCACGCTCTCCGCGACGCCGATCCCGCGTACCCTGCAGCTGGCGCTCACGGGCGTGCGCGAGCTCTCGCTGATCACCACGCCGCCCGTGGACCGTCTCGCGGTTCGCACCTTCGTGACGCCCTTCGATCCGCTCCTCATCCGCGAGGCGCTGCTGCGCGAACGTTATCGCGGCGGGCAGGCCTTCTACGTGGTGCCGCGCCTGGAGGACCTCGCGGAGGTGAAGACCTTCCTCGACAAGGAAATCCCCGAGGCGAAGGTGGCGGTGGCGCACGGGCAGATGGCGGCCGGCCAGCTCGAGGACGTGATGACCGCGTTCTACGAGGGCAAGTACGACATCCTGCTCTCGACCACGATCGTGGAATCGGGCCTCGACATTCCGACCGCCAACACGCTGATCGTGCACCGCGCCGACATGTTCGGCCTCTCGCAGCTCTACCAGCTCCGCGGCCGTGTCGGCCGCTCGAAGACGCGAGCCTATGCGCTCTTCACGGTGGCCGCCAACAAGCAGCTGACCGTGCAGGCGGAGCGCCGCCTGAAGGTGCTGCAATCTCTCGACACCCTCGGAGCCGGCTTCCAGCTCGCCTCCCACGACCTCGACATCCGGGGCGCGGGCAATCTCCTGGGCGAGGAGCAGTCCGGCCACATCAAGGAGGTGGGCTACGAACTCTATCAGCAGATGCTGGAAGAAGCCGTGGCACAGCTCAAGGCCGGCATCGAGGAGCCGGCGGAGGACCAGTGGTCGCCATCGATCGCGGTCGGCGCGCCGGTCATGATCCCGGAAACCTACGTGGCGGACCTGCAACTGCGGCTCGGCCTCTATCGGCGCCTCTCCACGCTGGAAACCGATGCCGAGATCGACGCCTTCGGAGCGGAGATGATCGACCGCTTCGGGCCGCTGCCCTCCGAGGTCGATCAGCTTCTCAAGATCATGGCGATCAAGGTCCTGTGCCGCCGCGCCAATGTGGAGAAGGTCGATGGCGGGCCGAAGGGCATCATCGTCTCGTTCCGCGACAACGCCTTCGCCAATCCGAACGGGCTCGTGGCCTACGTGGCCGAGCAGGCCTCGTTCGCGAAAGTGCGGCCTGACATGAAGATCGTCTTCATCCGCGACGTGGAGGAGCCGAACGATCGCATCAAGGCGACGACCACGATCCTGCGCAACCTCGTCCGCATCGCCGAGAAGAAAGCCGCTTGAGCGATGCGCCTGTCATGGCCTTCAGCCTCGTCGAGAACGGCAGGCTGAAGGGGCTCGCGGGCGACCGCGTGCGCATTCCGTGGTGGAGCTTCACCAAGACGGTCATCGCCGCCGCCGCGCTGGCGCTCTGCCGCGACGGACGATTGTCGCTCGATAGGATGCTGCCGGCCGGCTATACCCTGCGGCACCTGCTCCAGCATCGAGCCGGGCTGGTGGATTACGGTGGGCTCGGCGCCTACCACGAGGCCGTTGCGCGTGGCGACGCGCCCTGGTCCGAGCAGGAACTGCTCGAACGCACGGATGCGGAGCGCCTGCGCTACCCGCCAGGGCAGGGCTGGGACTACTCCAATATCGGGTACCGGTTCGCCGGTCGCCTCGTCGAGGACGCCTCAGGCGACGAGTTGGGCGCTGCCTTGGACCGGCTCGTCCTGACGCCGCTCGGCATTGCGAGCACGCGGCTCGCCCGGGTTCCCACCGACCTTGACGGGGTCAATCTCGGCACCATCAGGTCCTACCATCCGGGCTGGGTCTACCATGGGCTGCTGGTGGGCCCCTTGGGAGAGGCGGCGCTGCTGCTCGACCGGCTGCTCACCGGCGATTTTCTGCCAAACGAATTGCTGAGCGCCATGCGCGATCCCCACCCGCTCCCTGGCCGCATGGCGGGACGGCCTTGGGCGGAGCCGGGTTATGGACTCGGGCTGATGGCAGGGCAGGGGCGTTTTGGCTGGCGTGTCGAGGGGCACACGGGCGGGGGCCCAGGGAGCACCTGCGCGGTCTATCACCGACCCGGCAGCCAGCCGCGACGGACGGCAGCCGCTTTCGCGGCCGGCGACCGGGGCGGGTTTGTGGAGCGGCGCGCCTTCCGGGCGGGGTCCTAAAGTTCGGGCTTCGAGAGGATGCGGGTGCCGAGCTCGCTTTGGAGCAGGGACGCATGCGCGCCGGCGCCGTCGATCCCGTTCACCAGGATCACCGGCACGCCGCTGAGAGCGAGGCTCTTGCGCAGGCGCTCGGCGAGATCGAGGAATTGCTGGCGCTCGGTCCAGGTCGCGTAGCGCGGCATATGGAGCACGACGGCGGCCGGGCTCGGCAGGATGGCAAGAACGTCCTCCGTCGCCTCGAGCGGCGCGGTGACGCTGGCAAAGCCCATCTCGGCGAGCTGCACCGACAGTGCGTAATCCTGGCTGCGCTCGCCATTGTCGACGACGAGCACCTTTTGCAATCCATTCATGTCGAAGTCCTGCAGAAACGCGCGCGTGCGAGCGCAATAAATCTGCATGTAAACGCCGCACGGGCAGGAAAGTTGCACCTCAAGGATGAACGGGACCGAAACGGCGAAGCTTGCGGTCGTTCATCCTGAATTCGGCCCGGGAGCCCGCCGCGATCAGCGGACTCCGATGACGATCCCCGCGAATAGGTCCGCCTTGTAGCCGGAGGGGCGCCATTGCTGCGGCTGGGCCGGGATGCGGGGCTGGCCGCGCTGGAACTCGAAGGTCTCGGCGGCCGCACCCCCGAACGAGAGGCTGCCATCCTCGTCCCGGCGGATCCGCAGGATTCCGGTCTGGCCGCCGTCCGCGTCGTCGAGCGACAGGGCGAGATGGCCCGAGGGGCTGCGTGCGCGGGCGACGCAGGCCATCTCGCCGAAGCCGAGAACGTCCGTGACGGCCCGCTGCAACTCGCCGCGGGCCTTGAACCGGACCGGTGCCTCGTGAACCACGACGACGGACGAGACGCTCTCCGGAAGATCGGCCTGGGCCAGCGCCGATTCCAACCAGCCGGGCACCACGAGGTGGGTCGGGCTTTCGGCCGCCAGCGCCAGATCGAGGGCGCGGCTGTCGAAGAAGCCGTGGCTCTCCAGGGTGGCCCCGGTCACCAGGGACGCGACAAGCCCCGTGGTGAGGCTGCGATGGTCGTCCGGCGCCAGGAGGCTCAAGATCCGGTCGCCCGGTCCGACCGGTTGGGTGACGAGGTAATGGACGGCCGCCGCGATCACCGCCGACATGGGGCGGAACACGGGGCGCACCCGCCCCTCGCGCAGGTCGAACGTCACGAGGCCCGTATGGCCCTCGGTCTCCGGCACCGGCGCGACGTCCGTGTCCAAAATCGCGCGATCGAGGTCGATCACGCCGTCCGGCACCTGGGGACCGAAGGCACAGATGAAGCGAAGCCCGAAATAACGCGCCGCAAGGCGGCAGAAGACCTCGGCCGGCCGCTCGTCGGCGATGCGTCCCTGGCAGATCACCGCCGATATGGCCGCCGCTTCGATGGCGTCGCCGAGCGTCTCCTCCGCCCACCCGATCGGCAACAGGCAGGGGGTATAGCCCGCCCGCTCCACCGACAGGACCGCGACGCATGCCTCCGAGCTGTTTGGGAGGCAGATGCCCACCGGGGCTCCGGGCGCGAGCCCGAGACCCGCCAGGAAGGCCGCGAGGCGCCCGACGATCTGGTGCGTATTGGCGTAGGTCCAGGCGATCCGCGGCCGTCCGCTCCAGGTCTCGCGATTGGGCTGGTCGTTCAGGGCAAGGCGACCCGGATGGCGGTCCGCCGTCGCTTCGAGAAGGCCCGAGAGACGGACCGCATTCCATCCGAAGGAAACGGTCTCCGGCACGGGGGCGTCATGCTCCGCTCGGGCGAGCGCACTCATCGGGAACTCCGGGCGGACAGGGACTTCGAGTCGCCGCGCTGCATCATGGCTCAAGGGGCACCCCGCCACCACACATCGATGGTCGTACCGAGGAGCGGAATCCGATCGGGGCGTTTGAGAGCGGCATCGTAGGCGAGCCATTGCTCGCCCACATAGAAGAGGGGAACCACGTAGAAGCCGGAGAGAAGCACCCGGTCGAGGGCGCGCACGGCGGCGACGAAGCCCTCGCGGGTCTCGGCTTCCAGCATCGCGTCGATCATCGCGTCGATGGCCGGCGACTTCGCGCCCGCATGATTGAGCGATCCGCTGCGGTCCGCGGCCGCGGCGCCCCAACGGCCCCGCTGCTCGTTGCCAGGCGACAGGGAGGCCGGCCAGAGCCACTGGATCATGTCGAACTCGAATCGGGACAGGCGGCGCCAGTACTGCACATCGTCGACAAGCCGGATGCGCGCCTCGATGCCGACCCGGCGGAGCGACTGCGCATAGTTGAGCGCAAGCCGCTCCTGGGCCCTGGAATTCACGAGCAGCTCGAACGAGAACGCTTCACCGGTTCCGGCCTTGCGCAGCCCCTCCGGGCCGAGCACCCACCCGGCTTGGCCGAGGAGCTCGATGGCCTCGCGAGCGGCGTTGCGGTCTCGGCCCGATCCGTCCGGCGACGGGGGCGACCACGTCCCGTCCAGCATGTCGGTCCGGGCGGCGCCCGGGAAGGCGGCGAGCAGGCGGCGCTCCTCGTCCGTCGCAGGCCGGCCGCGAGCGGACAGGTCGGATCCCGCAAAGTAGCTGTCGGCACGCCGCAGAAGGCCGAAATAGAGATTCCGGTTCACCCAATCGAAGTCGAAGAGATAGCCGAGGGCCTCACGGACGCGGGAATCGGCAAAGAGCGGCTTGCGGGTGTTGAACACGAACCCGTTCATGCCCTTTGGGGTCGCCGTCGACAGAGCCTCTCGACGCAGGCGACCGCTCGTAACGGCCGGGATGTCATACCCGGTCGTCCAGCGGCCCGGATCCGACTCGACCCGGTAATCGTAAAGTCCCGCCTTGAAGGCCTCGAAGAGCGTGTTGGCGTCCCGGTAGAAGTCGTAGCGGATCTCCTCGAAGTTGTAGAAACCTCGGGTGACCGGCAGGCCCTCGCCCCAGAAATCCTTGCGCCGGGTCAGCACCACGCGCTCGCCGGGACGCACCTCCGTCAAGGCGTAGGGTCCCGAGCCGATGGGGGGCGTCAGGCTCGTCTGCGCGAAGGTGGCCGGATCGGTCGCATGAGCCGGAAAGATCGGCATCAGCGACGCGATGATGAGCGGCAGTTCCCGGTCGTTGGCGCCGGCAAGGTCGAAGCGGATCCGGTGCGACCCCGCGACCTCGACCGCCTTCACCTGCGAGAAGCTCGCCCGGAAGAACGGCTTCCCGTGCTCCTTCAGAACGTTGAACGAGAACAGGACGTCCTCGGCGGTAAGGGGGTGGCCGTCCGAGAACCGCGCGCGCGGATCGAGGTTGAAGGTGACCGAAGACCGGTCCTCCGGCATCTCCACCGTGCGGGCGACGAGCGCATAGGCCGTGAAGGGCTCGTCGGCCGAGCGCATCATGAGGGGCTGCAGCACGTAGCGTGGCACCACGTCGGGCGCGACGCCCAGAACGATGAGCGGGTTGAGGCTGTCGAAGGTACCCTGGAGCGCCAGGGTCAACCGGCTACCCTTGGGGGCATCAGGATTCGCATGGGGAAGGTGCGCGAAATCCGCGGGAAGCGCGGGCTCGCCGTGCATCGCGAGCCCGTGGCGTGGCGTCGCGAGGCCCGCCGCGTCAGCCGCCGCGCCGACGGCCATGGTCAAGCTCAGGGCCAAGAACGCGGCACCCGTCGATCTCAGGATTTGTAGGAGGCGAACGCCCATGGCTCAGCAGCCCGATTCGGGTAACCGTTTTGGAATAGCACAACGAAAGTCGCTGCCGACGACTGGAAAGCTTGGACGCAAGAGGTTAAAGGAGCGCCGCACGTCACGTCTTCGCCTCATTTGGCAAAGAAGCACCGTCCCACTGAAGGTCATCGAATCGAGCGAACGAAACGGCGGCCAAGCGCCTTCAACGAGCCGACCTTCCGACTGAAGAGGATCAACAACATGTCATTCGCGACCCGCCTCGCGAGCCTCGGGGGCAAGCATGGCCTGACGACGGCCGCCGCTCTGATGCTGAGCGCCTCGTCGGTTCTCGCCCAAACCGCGCCGGCCCAGGCACCGGCAGCTCCGGCCCAGCCGCGTCCGCAGCCCCAGCGCCCCGCGACGCCTCCGGCTGCCGCTCCGGCTCCGGCCGCCCCCGCGGCTCCTGCCGCTCCGGGCGCCCAGGCCCAGCAGCCCGCTCAGCCGACCGGCCCCACGGTCGTTCAGCTCAAGGCCGAGCCGTCCCAGCCGGACTGGACCAAGGTCTGCGGCAAGGATCCGGGCAACGGCACCGAGATCTGCTACACCACCCGTGACTTCGTGTCCGACCAGGGCCAGCCGGTCCTCGCGGTGGCGGTCTATGACGTGAAGAGCCAGCCGGCTCAGCGCTTCATGCGCGTCCTGATGCCCCTGGGCCTGCTCCTTCAGCCGGGCATCCGGTTCGGTGTGGACCAGGGCCAGGCCATCGCCGGCAAGTACGCGATCTGCATTCAGAATGGCTGCTTCGCCGAGTCGCCGGTGACCCCTGAGACGATCAACGCGTTCAAGCGCGCCACGAACCTCAACATCACGGCGCAGAACCCGGCCGGCCGCGAGGTCACCTTTGCGGTGCCGGCGGTGGGCTTCGGCAAGGCCTTCGACGGCCCGGCCCTCGACCCGAAGGTTCTGGAAGAGCAGCAGAAGAAGCTCCAGGACGAGCTCCAGAAGCGCAGCGAGGAACTTCGCAAGCGCCTCGAGAGCAACGCCGGTGCGGCTGCCCCGGCAGCCGGCGCTCCGGCCGCTGCCCCCAAGCCCTGATCGACGCCTCACGGGCGTCCCCATGAAGCGCCGGGCTCATGCCCGGCGTTTTTTTGTTGCACATCCCCGTATCGGCCAGCATGGTCGGCCAAGGCGGGCAGGGCGGTGGGCGGCCCCCGGGGGTACCCATGACGGCTGACACAGGGCGCGAAGACACGGGCTCCGACGGTACGGCGCGTCGGGTCGCATCTGGCGCCATTGCAGCCACGGCCGCCGTTCTTTTTCTCGTGGCCGGCTCGGTCAATCTTCCGGCACCGCTTTACGCTGCCTATGCGGCTCATTCGGGTTATGGCACCGGGGCCGCGACCCTTGCCTTTGCGGCCTATGTGGCGGGTCTCGTGCCCGTGCTCCTGTTCCTCGGCGGTCTATCCGACCGGGTTGGGCGCAAGGCGCCGCTCCTGGTGGCCCTGGTGCTCATGGCGATCGGGACAGGCCTTCTCATGTGGCAGCCCGGCATCGGCATGCTGGGCGTGGCGCGCTTCCTCTACGGTGTCGGCACCGGCCTCATCACGGGGACCGGGACGGCCTTCATGGTGGAGCTGATGGCGGCGAGGGGGCTTCCTCCCGATGAGGCGAGCCGGAGGGGCGCCTTCGCGGTGACGGCGTCCACCTCGCTCGGCTTCGGCACGGGAGCCCTCGCCACCGGCCTGATCCTCATTGGCCATGGAAGCGAGACGCTGACGCCCGCGAGCTACGCGGCCTATCTTCCGCTCGCCGGATTGGGAGCCCTGGTCTTCGCCCTCCTCGTTCCCGGTCGGCGCCAGGTGCGAGCGAGCGCCTGGATACGGATGCCCGTCTTTCCGGCGGGCACACCGATCTATGGCGTCGCGATTCTCATCGCCTGGGCGACGGTCGGCCTCGTGATCTCGGTGTTTCCGGCAGCTCTGCGGGCCCACGGCCTATCGGGCTGGTCCGGCTTTTCGACCTTCCTGGTGATCTCGGCGGGCCTTCTCGTGCAACCTATCGCCCGCCGGCTCGATCCCCTCAAATCCATCCGTATCGGCCTCGTCTTCGTCCCGCTCGGCTATGCAGGCCTGACCTTCGGGGCACTGTGGCCAAGCCTGCCCTTGGTTCTCGCGGGCGCCGCCATCGTGAGCTTTTCGGCCTACGGCTTCACCTATCTCGGAGGCCTCGCGGCCGTTGCCGGGGCTGCGACGGAAGACACCCGGGCGCGGGCAAGCTCGGGCTATTTCCTGTTCGCCTATTTCGGGTTCAGCGTGCCGGTTATCACGAGCGGCTTCCTGGCGGACCGCTACGGCTTGCCGACGGCGCTCGTGATCTTCGGCATCGCAACCACACTCGCAAGCGCCGCAGTAGCGCTGGTCCTGTCGCGGCGCGGGGCGGGGCGGGCCATCCCGCACCGGGCTGTCAGTTCGCGATGATGGGTTTCGCCCGGTATGCGCCGCGGCCTTCCTCGACGAACATCTCCTTGATCATCGGGTTGCGCAGCGGCTCGCCGGAATGGTCCGGAAGCAGGTTCTGCTCCGACACATAGGCGATGTACTCGGTTTCCGAGTTCTCGGCGAAGAGGTGGTAGAAGGGCTGGTCCTTGTGGGGCCGCACCTCCTCCGGGATCGACAGCCACCACTCCTCGGTGTTGTCGAATTCGGGGTCCACGTCGAAGATGATGCCGCGGAAGGGAAACACCCGGTGCTTCACCACCTGGCCGATCCCGAACTTGGCCGAACGTGCCTTCATGGGTCGAAACTCCTTGGCCGGAATATAGGCGCCGCCGCCCCGGGCGCCAACGGCCTGCGGCCTTGCGGGCCCTCAGGCCCGGCCCTCCTTCTCCCTCACGAGCCGCGCGAGATCCGCGATGACCTTGGCCTGCTTCCAGGTGGCGTCGTCCTGCATCTTGCCGTCGATCATCACGGCGCCGGTCCCGTCTGGCATGGCATCGAGAATCCGCTGCGCGAACTCGGCCTCGGCGAGGTCCGGGGTGAAGACGCGCTTGGCGATCTCGATCTGGCTCGGATGGAGCGACCAGGCGCCGGCGCAGCCGAGCAGAAACGCGTTCCGGAACTGGCTCTCGCAGGCAAGGGGGTCGGAGAAATCGCCGAACGGGCCGTAAAACGCCTTCAGACCGTTTGCGAGGCAGGCATCCACCATGCGCGCCAGGGTGTAGTGCCAGAGGTCCTGCTGGGCGACGGCGCGCTGGCCGCCCTCCACGGGGTCGCCGATCACCTTGTATTCCGGGTGCCCGCCGCCCACGCGGGTGGTCTTCATGCCACGGGACGCCGCAAGATCCGCGGGGCCGAGGCTCATGCCGTGGAGCCGTGGGGAGGAGGCCGCGATGGCATCCACGTTCTTCACGCCCTCGGCGGTCTCCAGGATCGCGTGGACGAGTATCGGCTTCTTGAGCCCGTGCCGGGCCTCCAACTGCGCGAGAAGCTGGTCGATGTAGTGGATGTCCCAAGGCCCATCGACCTTCGGCACCATGACCACGTCGATCTTGTCCCCGACCTCGCCGACGATCTCCATGAGATCGTCCAGGATCCAGGGGCTGTTGAGGGCATTGATGCGGGTCCAAAGGCCGGTACTGCCGAAGTCGCTCGCCTTGGCGAGGCTGATGAAACCCCTTCGCGCCTCCACCTTCTGGTCGGCGGGAATCGCGTCCTCGAGATTGCCGAGGATGACGTCCACCTGCGGGATCAGCTCCGGGATTTTCGCCCGCACCTTCTCCAAATGGGGCGGCACGAAATGGATCATCCGCTCCAGACGCACGGGAAGCTCCCGGAAGGGCTGCGGAGCGCCGGCGGCGAGGGGCTGGAAGAAACGGCGCGGCAACTTCATGGGCATCTCCACACGGGGCTCCTTGCGTCGGACGGGCGGTCCTCCGGCCGACTCGGCGGGCCGAGGAGGAATGATCCATTGTTCTAGGCGCCATTCGCGAAAGTCACGTTGCGGGCCTGTGGAAACCCTGCAAGAACGGCGCAGGACCCGTCCCATTCCCTCCGCGGAGCCCGCCGATGTCCGACCTCGTCGGGCTGTTCAACCTGCTTGCCCCCTTCTTCGGTCTGATCGGACTGGGCTTCTTCTGCGGCAAGGTCGTGAAGCGGCCGGAGGCGGGCCTCGCCTGGATGCAGTTCTTCCTCATCTACGTGGCCCTGCCTTGCCTCTTCTATAAACTCATCGCCGACAAGCCGCTCGATCAGCTCGCCAACTGGGCATTCATCGCGGCGACGACCATCTGCACCTATTGCGCTTTCGCATTCTCCTTCGCGGCTGGCATGTGGCACACGCGGGACCTGCCGCAATCGGTGATGCAGGGCGTCGCGGGTTCCTACTCCAACATCGGCTATATGGGTCCGCCGCTGATCCTCTCGGCCATTGGCCCGGCGGCGAGCGCGCCCGTGGTGCTGATCTTCGTCTTCGACAACCTTTTGCTGTTCTCGCTCGTACCGCTCCTGATGGCGGTGGCGGGCGTCGAGAAGCGGAGCTTTCTTGCGACCGTCGGCGACATCGTCTGGAAGGTGGTCACGCATCCCTTCAACGTGGCGACCGCGGCCGGCGTCCTCGCGAGCTACCTGCACCTCGAATTGCCGCTGCCGGCGATGAAGATGGTGGACTGGCTGTCGGGCGCCGCCGCGCCCTGCGCCCTGTTCCTCCTCGGGGTGACGGTGGCGCTGCGGCCCATGGGAAAGATGCCCGGCGAGGTGCCTGCGCTCGTCTTCATCAAGCTCATCCTGCACCCGCTGCTCGTCTGGATCGTCCTGTCGGCGATCGGCGATTTCGGTGCCACCTGGACCTATGCGGCTGTGGTGATGGCGGCCCTGCCGCCGGCCCTCAACATCTTCGTGATCTCGACCCAGTACAATGTGGGCGTGGAGCGCGCCTCGGCCTGCGTGCTGCTCGGCACGCTCGTCTCCATGGTGACGCTCACCGGCTTTCTGTTCGTGATCAAGACCGGCCTGCTGCCCCACGACCTGATCCCCTGACCCAGGGGCCATCCCGGGTGCGCCAAGCCCGCCGGTATGGTTGGATGCGCCTCCCGATCCCTGTGAGAGCCCGATGCCGCGTCCCCTCGAAGGTCTCCTCGTCCTCGACTTCTCGACCCTCCTGCCAGGACCGCTCGCGACGCTGATGCTGGCGGAGGCGGGGGCCGAGGTGATCAAGGTGGAGAAGCCCGGCGGCGAGGACATGCGCCGCTTCCCCCCGATGACCCAAAGCGGATCGGCTCCCTATGCGGCCCTCAACGGCGGCAAGAAGAGCATCGTGGCCGATCTCAAGAGCGAGGAGGGACGGCGGCAGATCGAGCCGCTCCTGCGCCGCGCCGACGTGCTGGTGGAGCAGTTCCGGCCCGGCGTGATGGACCGGCTCGGTCTCGGCTTTGCGGCGGTGCGGACCATCAACCCCCGCATCGTCTATTGCTCCGTCACCGGGTACGGCCAGAGCGGGCCCCGCGCCCAGGAGGCCGGGCACGACATCAACTACCAGGCGGTGACGGGCCTTCTCTCGCTCGCGCCTGCCATGCCGGCCGCCCTCGTGGCGGACATCGCGGGCGGCGCCATGCCGGCGGTGATGAACATCCTGCTCGCTCTCCGCCAGCGCGACCTCACCGGGGAGGGAATCCACCTCGATATCGCCATGGCGGATGCGATGTTCACCTTCTCCTGGTTCGCCCTCGCGGAAGGCGCGGCCCACGGACGCTACCCGGAAGCCGGAGAGACCATGCTCGCCGGCGGCAGCCCCCGCTACGGGCTTTACGAAACCGCGGACGGCCAGCATGTGGCCGTAGGCGCGCTTGAGCAGAAATTCTGGGACGCTCTGTGCGCGGCAATCGACCTGCCCGCTGCGCTCCGCCGGGACCACGTCGATCCGGCCGCCACGCGGGCAGCGCTCGCCGAGCTGATCGAGGCTCGGGATGCCGCCCATTGGAAGCGCGTTCTGGAACCGCTCGATTGCTGCTGCACGATCGTGGCCCCCCTCGCGGACGCGGTCGTGGACCCGCATTTCAAGGGGCGCGGATTGATGGATTATACGGCCGGGGAGGGGGAGGGCGGCCTGCCCATGGCCGCTCTGCCGCTCGCGCCCGCATTCCGGTCAGCGCCGGATGCCGCGAGGCCGGTGGCGAGGGTCGGCGAACACACAACTAGCGTTGTGGATGCGGCCGATCCGGAGGTCTAGACCGCCTCACGCTCCTGCATGAGCCGCGGCGCGCCGATGCGGGGCAGCACGCCCTCGCGCATGACGGCGCGACGCAGCGGCCCGATCCCGGATAGGGCAAGAAGTCCGGCACCGCGCAGGAAGTCGGCGGGCAGGAAGGCCGAAAGCAGCGTGCGGTTGAGCCCGTCCACCGCGGCGGTCCGCAAACGCACGTCAAGGTCGCGCCCGCGCTGGTAGGCGCGCAGGCTTTCCACGGAGCCGGGATCATGCCCGGCGGCCTGGCCATCCACCACCGCATCCCGCAAGGAGGCCACGTCTCTCAGACCGAGATTGAGCCCCTGGGCACCGATGGGCGGAAACACGTGGGCGGCCTCCCCGACGAGGGCGAGCCGCTCGCCCACATAGCGGTCGACCGACAGGCCGCTCATGGGAACGGCCCCCCGTGGGCCGTCGACGCGCATGGGGCCGAGCATCGACTGCGCCTGGCGTTCGATGGCGAGCGCGAGGGCTTCGTCATCCAGCTGCTTGAGGCGTTCCGCGTCGTCGGGGCTGGTGACCCAGACGAGGCTCGACCGGCGTCCCGGCAGCGGAACCAGGGTGAACGGGCCGTGCCGGGTGTGGAATTCGGTGGAGACCTCCCGGTGATCGCGTCCATGCGCCAGGATCGTGGTGAGGGCGGTCTGCGGATAGGACCAGGCGCGCGCGCCAATGCCCGCCGCCTCGCGAAGGCGAGAGTTGCGACCGTCCGCGGCGACCGCAAGACCGGCCGTCAACCGGCGTCCGCCCTCGAGGGCGATCACGGCCCGATCCGGCAGGACCTCGAACCCGGTCGAGACCTCGTCCATGAGGGTGAGGCCCGGGGTCGCGCGGGCGGCGGCGGCCAGTTCGGAGACCAGGGTGGCGTTCTCGAGATTCCAGCCGAAGGCATCGAGGCCAATCTCGCCGGCCCGAAAGGAGGCCGGCGGCGGGTGGAACAGGCTCCCGGTATCGTCGATGAGCCGCATCGTCTCGAGAGCGGCCGCGTGGGGCGCCACCGCAGGCCAGACCCCGAGCGCCTCGATAAAGCGGACGGAGCCTTGCAGCAGCGCCACCGTCCGCCCGTCGCGCCTCGCCTCGGCGGGGCCGATGAGGGCCGTCCGGAACCCATCCCGGGCGAAGGCGAGCGCCGCCGCGAGGCCCGCCGCCCCGGCGCCGACGACGGCGATATCGAAGTCGCGATCGGTCATATGTCCCTGCCTGGGGGCGGCCGCATGGCCGCGAGGTCATCCGAAAGACGCATCTATCGCGCGGGTCCCCGCCCGTCCAACCCACAATAAAGCACAGGCCCGCCATTGCCGAAGGCCAGCCGTGCTCCCTATCATCGGCCGGACAAAGGGGGACGATGCCGGCGAGCGGCCGTGCCCCGATCAACGCCCTGGCACAAGGGGACGGCATGAGCCAAGCCATCCGCATTCACGCCCATGGGGGCCCCGAGGTTCTGCGGCTCGAGGATGTGGCGACGCCGCAGCCGGGCCCCGGCCAGGTGCTCATTCGCCACCGCGCCATCGGCGTGAACTATATCGACGTCTATTACCGCACCGGCGCCTACGTGGTCCCGAGCCTGCCGTTCACCCCCGGCAACGAGGGTTCGGGCGAGGTCCTGGCGGTCGGCGAGGGGGTCACGGACTTCCAGGCCGGCGACCGGGTCGCCTATGCGGGGACGCTCGGCTCCTATGCCCAGGAGCGTCTGGTTGAGGCCAAGTCCCTCGTGAAGCTCGACGACGGGATCGACCACGACACCGCCGCCTCGATGATGCTGAAGGGCCTGACCGCGCAGTACCTGCTGCGGCGGACGTTTCCGGTGAAGCCGGGCCACACGATCCTGTTTCACGCGGCGGCCGGCGGCGTCGGTCTCATTGCCTGCCAGTGGGCGAAGCATCTCGGCTGCACCGTCATCGGTACGGTGGGTTCGCGGGACAAGGAGGCGCTTGCCCGGGAGAACGGCTGCGACCACGTGATCTTCTACCGCGAGGAGGACTTCGTTTCGCGGGTGAAGGAGATCACGGGCGGGGAAGGATGCGACGTGGTCTATGACGGCGTCGGCCGCTCGACCTTTCCGGGCTCTCTCGACTGCCTGAAGCCGTTCGGCATGTTCGCGAGCTTCGGTTCGTCCTCCGGCGCCATCGACGCATTCAACATCGGCCTTCTGGCGCAGAAGGGCTCCCTCTTCGCGACCCGGCCGACCCTGTTCACGCACATCGCCAAACGCGAGACCCTCGTCGAGATGGCGGCGGATCTCTTTTCCGTCGTGCGCGATGGGCATGTGCGGATCCCGGTCCATTCCCGCGTCGCTCTCGCGGACGCGGCGGAGGCGCACCGGGCGCTCGAAGCCCGAGAAACCACGGGCGCAACCGTGCTCGTTCCTTAGAAATAGAGCATCCCTGTGCCGTCCGCCGCGTCAGTTCGCCAGCCCATCGTCACCCTCCGCGGCATCAGCAAGCGCTATGGCGAGCTCCTGGCCAATGACGGCATCGACCTCACCATCGAGCAGGGCGAGGTGCATGCGCTGCTCGGCGAGAACGGGGCCGGCAAGTCGACCCTGGTGAAGATCCTCTACGGCGTGGTGGAGCCGAGCGCCGGGGAGATCGTGTGGCGCGGCCGTCCGGAGGTCATCGACTCGCCGGTCACCGCCCGCCGCCTCGGCATCGGCATGGTGTTCCAGCACTTCTCGCTGTTCGACGAGCTGACGGTCGCGGAGAACATCGCGGTGGCGCTCTCCGGCAAATGGTCGCTCGCGGATGTGCGCGCCAAGCTCCGGGACGTGAGCGAAAGCTACGGGCTTGCGCTGGAGCCAGACCGCGCGGTCTGGACGCTGTCGACCGGGGAACGTCAGCGCATCGAGATCGTGCGCTGCCTCCTGCAGAACCCGCGGCTGCTCATCCTGGACGAGCCGACCTCGGTGCTGACGCCGCAGGAATCCGAGCGCCTCTTCTTCACCCTCGACAAGCTCGCCTCCGAAGGCGTTTCCATTCTCTACATCTCCCACAAGCTTGAGGAGGTGAGGCGCCTGTGCCAGCGCGCTACCATTCTGCGCGCGGGCCGGGTGGTCGCCACCGTCGACCCGAAGGCCAAGAGCGCCCGCGAGATCGCGGCCCTCATGGTCGGGAGCGAGGTCGGCGAGGTGCGCAGCGCCCCGGCCGAGACGGCCCAGGACACGCTGCTTGACATCCGCGATCTCACGATGGGTCCGGCGAGCCTCCACGGGAAGCGCCTGAAAGGGATCAACCTCGCGGTCCAGGCCGGCGAGGTGGTCGGCATCGCGGGGGTTGCGGGGAACGGGCAAAGCGAGTTGTTCGCCGCGCTCTCCGGAGAGCGGCTCGCATCCCGAGCCGATGCGATCACGATTCTCGGCAAAGCCTGCGGCAACTCCGGCATCGACGCCCGTCGCAGGATCGGCGGTGCCTTCGTGCCCGAGGAGCGCCTCGGCCACGCGGCGGCACCGACCCACCGCCTCAGCGAGAACACGCTCGTCTCGCACCACGCGAACGGTAGTGTCACCCGCCTCGGCTTCCTCACCTTGGGGCGGGCGCGGGATCTCGCGGCCTCCGTGATCGCGAGCTTCGACGTGCGCGCGCCGGACGGCGACCCGCAGGCCCGCAAGCTCTCTGGCGGCAACCTCCAGAAATTCGTCATCGGCCGCGAGATGATCCGGGAGCCCAAGGTGCTGGTGGTGGACCAGCCCACATGGGGCGTCGATGCCGGCGCGGCCCGGCTGATCCGGCAGGCGCTCGTGGATCTCGCCCGCAAGGGGAGCGCCGTGCTGGTGATCAGCCAGGATCTCGACGAGCTGTTCGAGATCAGCGACCGGATGGCCGTCATCCATGACGGGCACCTGAGCGCCACGAAACCCACCCGGGCCTGGACCCGCGAGGCCATCGGCCTCGAAATGCTCGGCGCGGCGCCGGGGCAGGGCAAGACGCATGCTGCTTGAGTTGGTGCCCCGCCAGAACGTCTCGCCGGTGATGCGCGCCGTCGCGCCCGTCGCCGCCTTCGTGACCGCGTTCCTCATCGCCGGTTTCGTGATCTGGCTGCTCGGCCGCTCGCCGATCGCGGCCTTCCAGGTCTACGTGACGGGGCCCCTCCAGGACCCTTGGGCGCTTCAGGAACTCCTGGTGAAGGCGACGCCGCTCGCTCTCATCGCCATCGGCCTGTCCTATTGCTTCCGCGCCAATTTGTGGAACATCGGGGCCGAGGGGCAATACGTGATCGGCGCCATCTTCGGCGGCTGGCTCGCCCTGCGCACCCAAGGGACAGAGGCCGGTGCCTGGGTGCTGCCCGCCATGATGGCGCTCGGCATCCTCGGCGGCGCGCTCTACGGGCTGATCCCGGCCTTTCTCAAGACGCGGTTCGGGGTGAACGAGATCCTGACGAGCCTCATGCTCGTCTACGTGGCGCAGCTCATCCTCGACTACCTCGCCCGCGGCCCCTGGCGAGACCCCAAGGGGTTCAACTTCCCGCAATCCGTGACCTTCGATCCGGCCGCGACCCTGCCGCCGATCCTGGAGACGGGCCGCGTACATTACGGGGCGGTCTTTGCGGTGATCGCGATCCTCCTCACCGCCGTCATCGTCGGCCGGACGATCTTCGGCTACCGCCTGCGGCTCACCGGCGACGCGCCTCGGGCGGCACGGTTCGCGGGGTTCAGCCTGAAGAGCACGACGCTCGCAGCCTTCGCCATATCCGGCGGGCTCGCGGGTCTTGCCGGCATCACCGAGGTCTCCGGCCAGATCGGACAGCTCCAGCCCACCATCTCGCCGGGCTACGGCTTCACCGCGATCACGGTCGCCTTCCTCGGGCGCCTCAACCCGCTCGGCATCCTCGTCGCCTCCCTCGTGGTGGCGCTCACCTTCATCGGGGGCGAGAACGCGCAGATCCTGCTGCGCCTTCCGCTCGATCTCACGCAGGCCTTCCAGGGGATGCTGCTCCTGTGCGTGCTGGCCGCCGACGCCCTCGTGACCTACCGGGTCAGGTTCGCGGGCCGGGGAGCGCGGGCATGACGGTCCAATCTCTGTCGCCGATTTCAAGCTGTCGGCACCTCACGGGTGGCGCCAGCAAGCCAGGGGACCGCGCCTGATGGCCTACGAGGCGATCCTTCTCACCATCATCACGGCATCGACGCCGCTGCTTCTTGCCGCCCTCGGCGAATTGGTGGCGGAGCGTTCGGGCGTCCTCAATCTTGGGGTCGAGGGAATGATGGCCATGGGGGCCGCGTGCAGCTTCGCGGCCGCGGTCACCTTCGATTCCACTCTCATCGGCGTCGCCTGCGGGATCCTGGCGGGCGTCCTCATGGCGGCGCTGTTCGCGCTGGTGGTGCTGGGATTTGCGGCGAACCAGGTGGGTTCGGGGCTGGCCCTGACGATCTTCGGGCTCGGCCTGTCAGGGCTCATCGGCGCGCCCTTCGTGGGCTCCCGGCGCGATCCGATCGCGCAGCTGTCGCTCCCAGGTCTCACGGATCTGCCTTACGTCGGGCGGGTGCTCTTCGGTCAGGATCCGTTCGTCTATCTCTCGGTCGCGCTCACAATCCTCGTCGCCCTCTATCTCCGCCGGACCCGGGCGGGGCTGACGCTACGGTCGGTCGGCGAGAACCACACTTCCGCCCATGCGCTTGGGCTGCCGGTCCTGCGCACACGATTCCTCGCCATCCTGTTCGGCGGCGCCTGCGCCGGCCTGGCCGGGGCCTATCTGGCTCTCGTCTATACCCGGTTCTGGTCCCCCGGCATGACGGCGGGCCGAGGCTGGATCGCGCTGGCGCTCGTCGTCTTCGCCGCTTGGCGGCCGGGCTGGGCTCTCATCGGCGCGTACATCTTCGGGACCGCAACGGTTCTGCAGCTCCACGCCCAGGCGGCACAGATCGGCGTGCCGTCGCAGCTGCTCTCCGCCGCGCCCTACCTCGCCACCATCCTCGCGCTCCTGCTCCTGTCGCTGCGGCACGGGCGGGCGATCGGCGCGCCGGGGTCCCTGGGGCTCCCCTTCGTGCCCGATCGGTGACGAACTCGCCTTCTTGCCCGCGTTTTGGACTGAACGGCCGAGCATATCGGCACAAAGCGGGATTGCAGCCTAATTTCAGACCTGTAACGAATACGCCATCGAACCCCATGGGAGACGTCATGCAGACCAGGACCATCCTCACGGCGCTTGTCGGCGCTGCCGCCCTTGCCGTTTCGGCGGGCGGAGCCGCGGCCCAGCAGAACCAGCAGAAGCTGAAGATCGGCTTCATCTATGTGGGCCCGGTGGGCGACCACGGCTGGAGCTACCAGCACGATGTGGGCCGCAAGGCCATCGAGACGGCTTTCGGCGACCGGGTCGAGACCACCTACGTCGAGAGCGTGCCGGAAGCCGATTCCGAGCGCGCGATCGAGCAGCTCGCCCGCACCGGCCACGGCCTCGTCTTCACCACCTCGTTCGGCTTCATGGAGCCGACCCTCAAGGTCGCCCGCAAGTACCCGAACGTGAAGTTCGAGCATGCCACCGGCTATAAGCGCGCTCCGAACCTTGCCACCTACGCGGCCAAGTTCCACGAGGGCCGCTACGTCATCGGCCAGATCGCCGGCAAGATGACGAAGTCGAACACCATCGGCTACGTGGGCGCCTTCCCGATTCCCGAGGTGGTGGCCGGCATCAACGCCTTCTATCTCGGCGCTCAGTCGGTGAACCCCAACGTCAAGATCAAGGTGGTCTGGGCCAACACCTGGTTCGACCCGGCCAAGGAAGGCGATGCCGCCAAGGCGCTGCTCGACCAGGGCGTCGACGTGCTCGCGCAGCACACCGACAGCCCCGCGCCGATCCAGCAGGCGGAAGCCCGCGGCCGCCTCGGCTTCGGCCAGGCCTCGGACATGGACCGCTTCGCGCCCAAGGCGCAGCTCACGGCCATCATCGACGATTGGTCGAAGTACTACGTGGAGCGCACCAAGGCGGCGCTCGACGGCACCTGGAAGTCTGGCGACGTCTGGGGTGGTCTCGATTCCGGGATGGTCGTGATGGCCCCCTACAAGAACATGCCGGACGACGTGAAGAAGATGGCCGAGGAGACCGAGGCCGCGATCAAGACCGGCAAGCTCAACCCGTTCAAGTGCCCGGTCGTCAAGCAGGACGGCACCCAGGTCGAGTGCAAGGGCAACGGCGCGCTCTCGGACGAGCAGGTGCTCGGCATGAACTTCTACGTGAAGGGCATCGACGACAAGCTGCCGCAATAAGCGGGCCGATGCCTGAAGACGAGGAGGGCGGCCCGAAGCGGCCGCCCTTTTCGTTGTGCGAGGCACGAGCCCTTATGGCAACCGGCAAGCGGAATCTCGACATGATCAGGCCGACAGAGAGCGACGTTCTCATCGTCGTGGACGTCCAGAACGATTTCCTCCCGGGCGGCGCCCTGGCGGTGCCGGATGGAGACGCCGTCATCGCGCCCATCAACGGGCTGGCCCAGCGCTTTCGCCACGTGATCCTCACCCAGGACTGGCACCCGGCTGGCCACATTTCGTTCGCGTCGAGCCATCCGGGCCGGCAGCCCTTCGAGCGCGTGGACCTTGCCTATGGTCCGCAGGTGCTCTGGCCGGATCACTGCATCCAGGGCACGCCAGGAGCCGCTCTCGCGGCGGGGCTGCAGGTTCCGCACGCTGAGCTGGTCATCCGCAAGGGCTACTACGACCACACGGACAGCTATTCCGGCTTCATGGAGGCCGACCGGCGCACGCGCACCGGCCTTGGCGGCTATCTCCGGGAGAGGGGCCTCAAGCGCGTCTTCTGCGCCGGTCTCGCAACCGATTTCTGCGTGTCTTGGACTGCCCTCGACGCGCAGGCCGCGGGCTTCGAGACCTACGTGATCGACGATGCGAGCCGGGGCATCGACACCGGCGGCTCGCTCGCCACCGCTTACCGGGATTGGGAAGCGGCCGGAATCGGTCGCCTCAACGCGTCGGATGTGGGGGCGGGTTAGACCGCCACCCCGTGCAGGTCGTACGCCTCGGCGCGCTCGATCTTGACCGTGACGATGTCGCCGGGCCGCAGGGGACGGCGGGAGGCCACGTAGACGGTGCCGTCGATCTCGGGCGCATCGTACTTGGAACGACCCTTGGCGACGGTCGGCCCGGCTTCGTCGATGATCACGGGCAGGCGCTTGCCCACCTTCGCCTTCATGAGCCGCGCGCTCACATCGCGCTGCGCCTTCATGAAGCGACGCCAGCGCTCGTCCTTGGCCTCCGGGGGAACCGGGTTGCCGATCTCGTTGGCCGGCGCCCCCTGGACGGGCTCGTAGCGGAAGCAGCCCACCCGGTCGAGCTTCGCCTCCTTCAGCCAGTCGACCAGGAAATCCACATCCTCCTCGGTCTCGCCGGGGAAGCCGACGATGAAGGTGGAGCGGATGGCGAGGTCCGGGCAGATCTCGCGCCATTTGCGAATCCGGTCGAGGGTCTTCTCCTGGTGGGCCGGACGGCGCATGGCCTTCAGCACGTTGGGGGAGGCGTGCTGGAACGGGATGTCGAGATAGGGAAGGATCTTCCCCTCCGCCATGAGCGGGATCACCTCGTCCACGTGCGGGTAGGGATAGACGTAGTGCATCCGCACCCACACGCCGAGTTCCCCGAGCTCGCGGGCCAGATCGAAGAAGCGCGTGCGCACCTCGCGGTCCTGCCACAGGCTCGGCTGGTACTTGATGTCGACCCCGTAGGCGCTCGTGTCCTGGGAGATCACGAGGATCTCCTTAACGCCCGCCTTCACGAGCTTTTCCGCCTCGCGCAGCACCTCGCCGGCGGGCCGGCTCATGAGGTCGCCGCGCAGCTTGGGGATGATGCAGAAGGAGCACCGATTGCTGCACCCTTCCGAGATCTTGAGATAGGCATAATGCCTGGGGGTGAGCTTCACCCCGTGATCCGGGATGAGATCAAGGAACGGGTTCTGCGAGGGCGGCGCCGCCTCGTGAACGGCCGACACGACGCTCTCATAGGCCTGGGGCCCGGTGATCGCCAGGATGTTGGGGAACTTGTCGCGGATCTGCTCGGGCTCGGCGCCCATGCAACCGGTGACGATCACCTTGCCGTTCTCGGCCATGGCCTGACCGATCGCGTCGAGGGACTCGGCCTTGGCGCTGTCGAGAAAGCCGCAGGTGTTGACGATCACCACATCCGCGCCGTCATGCTTCTTCGTGAGCTCGTAGCCCTGGGCCCGGAGCTGCGTGATGATGCGCTCGGAATCCACCAGCGCCTTGGGGCAGCCGAGGGAGACGAACGAGACTTTCGGCGCGGGAGCATTCATCCGCTGGATATCCTACGAGGCGCGTCGGGCGCGTGTCTTTGAAAGTAGAACGGCGCGAAATCGTGGCGGAAGGGGTGTACCCCAAATCAACGGCCAAGACCGTTCAACGAGACGTGCTATTCTTCGCCGAACGCCTTGTACAGCAGATCGCTAGGTCCTCATAGGTGCAATGACGTCCATTACAGTCCAGCCGAGCGGGTGGGGGAACAGGATGGCCGGTCAACTGCACAAGCTGAGCGCCTGCACGGTCACGATCCTCACCACCCCTGGCCGACACTCTGATGGTGGCGGTCTGTACCTGAACGTCTCCTCGGGCGGAGCCCGATCCTGGCTCTTCATGTGGAAGCAGACTGGCAAGCGCTGGGAGATGGGCCCTGGTTTGCTTCGCGACGTGCCACTTGCTCAAGCCCGCGAAAGGGCCGCCGACGCCCGGCAGAAGGTCGCTGACGACATCGACCCCATCGCCGCCCGTGAGCGGGCGAAGGGCACGATCTTCGGTTAAGACCGCCGGTGCGCTCATTGAGAGCATGTCCGCCTCCTGGCGCAACGCCAAGCACCGAGCACAGTGAACCATGACCCTGACGGTTTACGGCGAGCCCATGCGCGGCAAGGACGTGGCCGAGATCGGAACAGAGGACGTACGGAGGTGCTGCGGCCGCTCTGGACGGCCAAGCTCTAGACCGCATCACGTCTTCGAGGCCGTATTGAGCGGGTGCTCGAATTTGCCCGGGCTCGGCGTCAACGGCCATAGCCGCCTGTCGCGAGGACCCGTCGCTAGCGGTGCCATCAAGCTCAAGCCTGACGAGGACGTCACCCTGTGCCTTGGCATCGGCGAGGGCCCCGAGAGCAGCCTCAGCCTGCAGGCCGTGCGCGAGTGTCGTGAATCGCCGGTTTGGTCGCTCATCTCTGCAGGCCACATCGAGCGGTAGGATCAGAATAGTCGAGGCATTTGGAGTCTGGGGCGTCATAGCTCGCCCCCTGCGATCCGCCGCCTGTGATCCGAGCAGCACCGAATACCGTGGCGCCGGTGCTTCTTCTTCATGCAATTCGGCTGCGGACAGACCTCCTTCGACCCCAGTGAAGGTACCGCAGACACTGGTCCACGTTTGTGACGGACGCCTCCTTGGGAGAGGCTTCGACAGATAGCTTCGAGGACATGAGTAGAAAGTGCGAAGGTGAGTCACCTGGCTGGGCTCTCCACGAAGGGCTGGACGCCGTCCCATCCGGCATTGAATTTGAATGGCTGAGCCAAGGAAGGTCGTATCTTATGCCAGTGGCACATTGCTTTTCCGAACCATATTGCCATCAAACGTATTGGTGCGCCGCGCTACAGTGGCGTATGTGTTCCGCAGTCGAATCGTTGGATGAATTTGAGAATTGGAGACTTGCAGTGCGCTCGACGCACAGTCACCAAAAGGAGCGATAGATTATGGCGCTGGTGCAGCCCAAGCCAGTGAGCGAGGGTACTTGGTTCCTGATAATTCGCGCTGCCGCCGTTGCTCTTCTGGGCTTTACTCTCGTGGCTGGCGTCGCGGCCCTGGTGCCTGCCCCTTTCCGCTTGGGAATAACCGTAGGCTTAGTTGGAGCGCTCGGGCTCGTCATAGCAGCGTGCGCTCTGGCGTCATGGATCGCACGCAGGTCATTCTCGACAATCAATCGTTTGGTAGCACTTGCTCTCATCCTCGGTACGGTCGCGTCAATCGGCTGGAGCGTGGCTTTCGATTCGCAGCAGGGGAGTGATTTCGGTGTATACTTCAGGTGCGGCATCTATTTGCAGGAAACGCTCGCAGAAAATCTAAAGAATTGTCAATCGCAATATATCAGTATAGGTGATCTCTATTGGCGCCGATCGCTGTTTTATACTGTGCCATTCGGTCTGATTTTTCAGGAAAATTATAGTCTTTTCAAGATATATAATGTGTTGTTGAATACGACAGCGATCGCCGTAGTTGCTTGGGCTGTGCGCAAGTGGGCTGGCCCTGCAGCCGCGCTTGTCGCGGTGGTTCTTATCACCCTGATGCACGAGCGCGTTTACATGCTGACTGTCGCGACGCCTGATAATCTAGCCATACTGGTCACGGCCTTAGCATTGACAGCTCTCGCCTTCACTCAGCAATCCAGAATATCACTGTTAGCTGCTTGCTCGTTGGGCATTTCAATCGTGCTGTTGGATTATAGCCGCACCACAGGATTGTTTGTCTCGTTGACGGCAGTTCTGACCTCATTGGCCCTATACGCAAAGGGGCGCAGCATCGCTGTCGTCAACGTCGTCGTTGCATTGGCTGCCGCGAACTTGATCGGCATATTGATAACACCCGTTATCGCAGGCCGCGCCGCTGACGGCGGCTTCTTGATGGCGTTGTCTGCTCTGAACCTTGCGTCAACGCAGGATTTCCACACCAACTTTCCCTGGTTTGAATACTTTTGGCCGGCAATCCCTCTAGCCGAGCGATCACAGGTCGGACTCGTTCGGCTTTGGCAGGAACTGGCCTCCAATGGGACGCTTTATCCCCTCTATGCTTTTCAGAAGGCTCAACAGATCTCGGCTGGATACGGCTACACGTGGTTTGCCACGTCGGATTTCTCGGACAGCATGGACACTTTCATAACTGCCACTACGCCTACTGTGCCTGCCGTTTCACCACCTCGCGACTGGATCCTTCGATCAGCTTTGCTTCCGCTGTTGGCCTTTGCGTGTGCTGGAGCTTGGCGAGCTCGACCAACGCCGCTCGCCGTTGCGGCGCTTACGTTTGTAGTAGTCGTATCCGGCATTCTTCTCCTGCTCAGCGAAGCGCAGCCAAGATACATTATCGTCCTCCTTCCTGCTCTCGCTGTGCTTGCGGGGCAAGCTGCCGCCGCTCCAGTGCAGGAAATGGCAGGCCTTCGGGGGCACGCCAAGGGCCTGCTCATCGTAGCCGGTGCGCTAGTGCTTGGGGGCCTCGGGGTGTTGGCAGCTCGCGCGACTGCGCCGTTGCCGCTCGCCAACGCAGCAGGGCAGGTCACGGCCGAATGTTCCGGCGCACGCGTTGAGTCCGACGGGCAGCGTCTCGTTCTTCACCTCCCAGGAGCAGTTGCATGCGCCCGTGCCACGTTCAAAGCGCCTGCCACGCCAGCGGTGGGAATGTTTTTGACCGATGGCGTGTATCCGTACCGCGCCCAACCGCGTCCGGCGAACGGGATTCATATTGAGCTGAAAGCCAAAAGCGGGGCGACGATGCAGGAGCAACTCGATCGATCGCACGTGATCTGGCGCACGCTTCCGGTCAACCCGACCGGAGGCGATGAGATCGAGGTTCTGGCGCGGCGCCCTGATGGCGTCGTCGGCGACATCAAGATCATCGTGGCGCACGTAATGCCGGTTCCCGGACAGGGTCAGCCCGAGCGTGGAAGGACCGGCCACATCGACATTACGGCGCTAGCGCAGACCCGCGTGGAATGGTGAAAAGTGGGTAGGCTGGGCCTTCTGGCTTGAAGCCGAGCGCACGTGCAGTTTTCATGGATGGCAGGTTGTTCGTGAAGCAATCCCATAAGGGCTCAACGCCCGCGTCAACACACTGATCGATGAACCGGCCCGCGGCGAGGCGACCGAAGCCGCTGCCCCTGCAATCCTCACTCGTGACGACGTCGATCTCCGCTTTGTCGTCGGCCAACGCAGCCGCATAGCACAGGGCGACGACTTCTCCTCCCTCTAGAACGACAATGCCACGGGACTGGGCAGCGAAGTCTTCGGCACTGCGCCAGAACCGCGTGGCAAGCCCAAACCGCCGCTCGATTGCATCCATCAGGTGGGGCACAACCGGCAAAGTCTGGATATGTCCTTCAGTCGAGCCCTCAAGGACAGCGCGTTTGCACGAGAGCTGCAGTCGAAAGCGCTGACGCTCAGCACGAAACTCCCGGAGCACGTCGCTGGTGAGAAAGCGCGGCCCCACTCGCGCATATAAGCGGACCTTCGGAACCGCGAACGGGCGGTCGGTGATCAGGTAACGTTCGAGCGCTCTCTCGAACTGCAAGCTTGTCGCTCCGAAGATCTGCGCAAAGCCAGATGCATGCTCCACATAGGCCTCGGTTGGCAGTTCGGTATTGTCGATGAAAATCAGCCCGTCCTGTGTCCCGTCGAGAACGGCAGCGATCAATGGAAAAAAGAACGCCTGACCACGATACAGGCGCCGGACCACTTCAATGTTTTCGTCGGTCGGCTTGTTCATGTCAGATCGATAATCCGCCATTCACATCCAGCACCACTCCGTTCACGTAGTCGTTGTCGATGAGACTCGCGACTGCCTTGGCGACCTCTTCAGCACGACCCAGCCGTCGTAGGGGTGTGTTCGCTTCTACATGCTTGATGATCGGGGCGCTGAGCGCCTGCCGTGTCGACGGGCTGTCGATGAAGCCGGGCGCGACGGCATTGCAGCGTATGCCGAGGCGTCCGAGTTCCTTGGCCCACGTCACGGTCATCGCATTCACGCCAGCTTTCGCGGCCGCATATGCGGTCTGCCCCTCGTTGCCCCGCGCGCTGATGGAGCTAATATTGACAATTGATCCCCGAATGCGGCGACGCGCCATCTGCTCGACTACAGCCGACGTGACAATGAAAACCGACTCAAGGTTTACGGAGAGGCACTCCCTGAAACGATCGAGATCATGCATCATCCGATCGGGCTGCATGATGTTCACCAGCGGCTCGCTATGGATCATGCCGGCGTTGTTCACGAGCACGTCAATGCGACGGTGCCGGTCGCAGATAGTCGAGACAGCCTGGCGCACCTGTTCTGGATCGGTGACGTCCATACAGACCGTGTGCAGGTTCTCGTCCAGCTGCCCCAGCTCTGTGCTATCGCGGTCCGCAGCGACAACGATGCCGCCCTGATCCCTCAAGTGCCGGGCAATCGCGAGGCCTAGGCCGCGTGCCGCGCCAGTGACGAGAACGACAGCGCCGCTAACCTGCAACGTCAATCCCCTTCTCGCGCAGGACGGTGGCGATGTTCACGATCGTGTTCATACGCAAGATGTCGGCGAGTTCAAGCTCGATGTTGTATTCACGTTCGATGGACATGATGAGGTCCATCTGCTTGAGCGAATCCCAGTTCTCGATATCCTCCTTGGTCATATCGATGCGAATGTCGCTGACGCGCAGACCGAGAACCTCGGCTAGTACGCCGAGTAAGCGGTTATCCATGTTCAGATCCCAAAGTGCCTGGCATATTCCTGAGCCGAGAAACGAATTTTCTCGGCAGAACGAGCAAGGTGAACCGTCGAGGCTTTAGCATCCTTTGTGATCAGGGCGCCGGCGCCCACAATCACCTGATCACCGATGTTCACGCCGTTCACGATCGTGGCATTCACTCCGATGAAGCAGCCATAGCCGATTGTCGCCTTGCCGGAGAGCACCGCCCCTGAGGCGATCCAGCAATGGTCACCGGCCACGGCGTGGTGGGCCACCGTCACGTTGCACCAGATGACGGTGTTGGCTCCGACATGGACGTGAGGTTCGACCACCGAGCCCGGCAGAACGATGCTGCCCTCACCAATAGGATGATTGCTATGGACCATCGCCTCGGGATGAACGTAAGTCTCGATGGCGTATCCAAGCCCCTTGAGGCGCTCGAACATGGACCGCCGATCCTCGTTCACGTTGCTATAGCCCATGGCCATGATGATCGAGTGCTCAGAAGGAGGGAACGAGCCTACGACATCCGACAGAGGAATGGTCGGACGATCAAACGTCATTCCCTTGTCCATGAACTCCTCGTCCACGACGAAGCCGACAACCTCGTAACGCGGATCTCCGGCCAAGTAGCGATCGAGTATGTCAGCCGTAACGGCGTTGCCCGCAAGTACGATGCGCTTCATGACATGCTGCCCTTCCTCTGAAGCTCACTGGTCATTGAGGACCGCAAGGCCGAAGCCCGATTTGCCGTAGCCATTGCCGTTGTAGAGCATGTAGAGCCTCCCGCGGTGCTCGAATACGTAAGGATAGCAGATCATCTCGCTATCCCAGCCCTCGGGCGAGACATCGATGCCGGAGATGGCGTCGTTGCGGCTCCAAGCGATACCATCCGCAGAGGAAGCAAATCCAATCCGGTAGGTTGCGATATCCTTGGTCGCGCGATGGGCGAACCACATGAAGTACAGCCCCTCGCGATAAATCACCGATGGACGGCCGAATGCATATTCGTATTCGTCGGCGAAGGGCAGGCACATGCCAGGATCGCAGGTCCAATCGATCCCGTTCTTCGAGTGAGCGTGATGGATGCCGTAATGGTGGTGCCAGCCCGTCTCTGTTCTGGTCCAGCTGATCCCCGAGTTGTACCAGGTCCGCCATGTATCGCCGGAAACGTGGAAAGCCGTGGCCGCGGCGAACAAGGGGTTGGCTTTGTCCCGGCCAAGTACCGGACCCGCGAATTCCTTGCGAAGACTGAGCGCCGCGCAGTCGAGCGAAGCTCGTCCCGTATCGCAGATCCAAAGCCCGTCCGGCAGGTTCTGCCATCCGACATAGTAGATGAAATGCTGGCCGCCGTGGCTCACGATACAGACGCTGATGGTTCCATCGCAATCGAATGTGCCAGCCGGCCCCGGCTGCATAGCGAGCTTCGGCTTACCGAGCAGTTCCATCCTGTCTTCAATCAGGCGCGCATAGGACAGAAACACATGAGACCGGCGCTCCGCATCGCGACAGGTGAAGGCCACAACGAAAACATCGTCTTGATAATGAACTGCGCACGGGTGCGAGCCGTGAGTAAACCCCGGCATCGACGGGTGGTAGACAAGGCCGACCTTTCTCCACGCGAAGGGGCGCTTCTCTACCAGCGTGCGCGTCAACGAGATCATGACGTCATTTGGTGATAGCTTGCCGGAGGGCGGCCTCGAGAAAGTCAACACGGCTGATGCCGCGGCGCTCCGCCTCTGCATACACCGCATCCTTCAGAGTCGGATCCACCCCCTCGAGTTGACCGAAATAGCGCTTGCGGATGCTCCCGCCGCGTCGGCCGACATGGGGTACGTCGATATCGATCGGCAGCGGGCCGTCACCGACGATGAATTCGATCACGTAAAAGCAATTGTGGAGTTCCCACGACAGTCTCACGTCCCGAGCGGTTTCGGGCAGATGCTCCAAGGGGGCCTGACATGCATACAGCGCGTTGTTGGAGACAAGCTGCCGACCGATCTCGGCTGTCCGGAGCCAAGGAGCCAATCCCTCGTCTGAAATGACCACCTTGCCGCCGGGCCTGACAACCCGGTTCATTTCTGCAATCCCATCGCGGATGCTCGGGAACAGGTTGATGCCGCCATAATGGTAAGCCGCATCGAAAACACCGTCTGCAAACGGGAGCCGTATTGCGTCGCTGATGGAGAACTGTACTTCGATCCCTTTGTCTCTCAGGGAGCCCCCGTGCCTTGCCGCGCCCGCCAGCAGCATCTGCTTGGCGATGTCCTGCGCATAGATGGTACCGCTCCAACCCATGCTTTCGGCGATGTATGGCAAATCGTTGCACGCGCCAGCGCCCGTAACGAGCAGAGATTGTCCGTCCTTCAGAGCGAGGCGCGCCACCAGGTTCTCGCGCAGCCGATCTTCAGTCGTGCCGAAAGTCCGAAACAACCAGCGCAGGGCGTTATCGTGCACCTCTGCAGCGTTCTCGATCGTGTACTCACTGCTATTCGCCTCGGCCTCGGCGAAAATCGGCACATCCGACCCGGGTGCTAGAAGGAAGACATGCCCATTGTCGCAGACGAGACGGCTACCTTCCTCCCGGAGGGGAAGTCGCTGGCATTCAGGATGGGGGCAGCGATACAGCGAAGGCGTTCTCACGTTCGATCCTCAGTTTCGCTCTCCTTACGGCAGACCACCCAGAACAGCCGCTCATTAATGCCGAAGTAATCGTTGTTCGACGACCCGATCGAGAAATCCTCAAACTGGGGTCGAAAGTAAGACATCAAGTCATCCTGTGTCTGAAAGGCGTGAAGGCGATAGCCGACCCGGTTGGAGTAGTGGTCGTTAACGATCCGGAAAGATCCATCGGGCAGCCGGTCCGCACCATCGAAGATATAAGACGCACTGTCGGCGACCGATGCAATCAGGTACCCGCCTGGCTTCAGGACACGGGCATACTCGACGAGATTATCCCGCATCTCGTCGCCCGCATCGCAATAGTAGATGCAGGCGCACGCAAGAACAGCGTCGAAGAAACTGTTGGGGTAGGGGATCGAGTTGTTGCGCCCGACACGCAGGTCTGCCCGATGACCCAGTGCTGAAAGTCGTGCTGCCGTCTGGTCAACGATACCCTGCGTGATCTCTATACCGCAGACATCGAAGCCCTGTTCGCATAGGAACGCCGTGTTTCGCCCGTCACCAAAGGCAACATCCAGGATCTTCGCTCCGGGAGCTGGCTTGCTGAAATTCAGGCGCGGGTATTTCGCCAGCAGAGTGCGAACCACGAACTCGGTTGGATAGACCCGAGTGCCACGGTTGGCGTAGAAACGCTCGTAGTTGCTATCAATGTCCGCCACTTCAGTTCCCATAAACCTTCCTGACGATTACGTAAGGCCTTTGTTTTGTCTCGGAAAAAACCTTTGCCAAGTAAATGCCGATGATGCCGACGAAAGAGATCATGAGGCCGCCGAGAACCCAGACCGACACCATGACTGACGTCCAGCCATCCACAGCCTCAGACGCAATCAGACGCCAGATTATCAGATACAGGGCGTATGCCACTGATACCCCGAAGATTACCAGGCCGAAGTAGAAGATGAGGTAAAGCGGCTTGTCGCTGAAAGACGTCATTGCATTGACGACATGCGCCAATTTACGCCCCACGCTGTAACTTGAGCCATCGCGCGAGCTTTTCGTGATCAAGCATGCCTTCTGCTTGAAACCCGTGATCACCCAAAGGCAGGAAATAACCAATTCACGCTCTCGATGCTGGAGCAGCGCCTCCACATAACGGCGCGTCATCAGCCGGGCCGTGGTGATGTTACGAGGGTGCTTGATGTTCGCCAGCAGGTCAAAAATTCGGTAGTACAGTTCGCCACTGATCCGTTCGAACCAATTGCCCTTGCGCGTTATCTGCTCGCCGAAAACGACGTCATGACCCTCGCCTTCCATGATAGCTCCGAATTCGGCAAGCCATTCCGGTGCCTCCTCAAGATCACTATCAATGAGGAACACCAGGTCCCCGGCAGCGTGGTCGAGGCCCGCCATCATCGCCTTGTGGTGTCCGAAGTTACGCGACAGATCGACGACCACCACATGCTTATCGCTTTGCGACAGCATAACAGCCAGCTCGAGGCTATCGTCAGGGGAGCCGTCGTTCACGAGAACAATCTCGTAGTCGTCACCAGCAAAGGCGTGCGCGGCTGCGCTCGCTCGGCGATAGAATTCGTCGAGGAAGCGTGCTGAGCGGTACAGTGTGGCGACGACAGAAAGCTTCATAGACTTCGCAGACAACTAAATTTAGACTTGAAAGTAGGCCATATCACGGATGCAGGACACTCCGACTGCCCCTACGGGGCACATTCGTCAACCTGCCGAAGCGGCTGCATCCCGGGTCGCCAGCAGGCGGAAGGCCGGATTGTAGAACACCGCCGGGTTCGTATCGCCTTGGATTCTGGCGGTCAATCCTCGTGATTCCCGTGAAACTAGGCTCCCCTCTGATGGTCAACGTCTTGAGCTCGACTTCGGAGCTGGCTGGCGTCAACCCCGTTTCTGCGCAACGACGATGCGGCTTCCACCGTATGGCCAGGAAGTTCCTCTTAGGGACAGGAGCACCTCAGCCCGCGTGAGGACCCCAAGAACCCGGTTGGCAAGAGGCGAGATCCGAAACTCGGTATCCACGATGTCTTTGGCGCGTCGCTGCCGGCTCCACGGGGCCAGGCGGGACGCGATGAAGGCTGGCATGATGAGAGCTGCGTAGGAGGTGGAGAACAGGATTTCGAGCCCTGCCGCCCTCATCTTGGCTTCCATCTCGCCGCGGCGATATCGACGGACGTGGTGGGCGATGTCGTCGTTGGCGCTCCACAGGAATGGATGCTGAGGCACCGCTACGATGATACCACCGCCCTGTGAGGCAGCTGCAGCCATCTGGTTCAATACGGTTTCGTCCTCCTCAATGTGCTCGAGAACATCGAAGGCTCCTACGACGTCGAACGTGTCCTTGGCCGGGATCTTTCGGGCATCCATCTGCACGAGTTCCGCCGATTCTCCGAGCCGCTGCCGTGCGAAGGCGAGTGCCGAAGGGTGAAGTTCGGCTCCTGCGATACGCTTCCACCGCCTTTCCGCCGCGATACGGTGCAAAACCGCTGCGTTGCCGCAACCGATCTCCAGGACCGACTGAGCCTGCGGGAAATAGCGAGCGATCAGGCCGGACAGCAGGTGACTTCGTGCGGTGAACCAAAAGTGAGTTGTTTCAACCTCCCATAAGGCGGTGAAACCCGCGGGATCCATGCCGACGATCTCGTCGGCAAGTTCGGGCGCGAAGAGCGACACCCCACTTGAGGTCGGCACCTGGAATCCACAAGCGGAGCAGTTCCAGTCCCGAGGCCAGACAGGCTCGTCCGCCTGGACGGGCTCGCTTCGCTGGCAATGGGGGCAGAGACGGGATGGGATCATGATACTGGCTCGACAGGGGCCCTCATACGGCCGCGGCTTACAGCAAGCTTACGAAAAAAGAGAGCCTGAAGTTGCGTAACGCGCAGGAAAAGCTGAGCGCCAACGGCATATCAATATTCTTCCGCAGGGGAAGAAAATCTCGACAAGGGGATAGCATCGGTCGGCAGCGTTAGCCTGGCTTCAGACGCCACTTGTCCATTGGCGCTCCTGAAGAGGCGCCTACTCTCTAGAAGCAGTCTGCTCCACAAAGACGAACAGCTTGAAGAGCGCATAGAGAACGACTCCAACGACGCCGACGGCAACGAGTTGAACCGCTTGGTGCGGAAGACCGAGTTGATCCACGAAGAGAGTGAGAAGCGCTAGGTTAAGCAACAAGCCCACGGTGTGCGCGCAAACGAACCGTGCTGCTGTACCCGTGCCTAGACCGCGTGCCCGAAACGACACGCGGGCGTGCGTCAGGTAATTGATCAACACACCGACGGGGTAGAGAATGCTCACTGTGAGCTTCGGATCGGCTCCAAGCGTTGTCACGGCCAGATAGAGCAGATACCCACCAAGATTATTGAGCGCCCCGACGAACGCGAACCGCACGAACTCGGCGGCCGGAGCCATGAACCCCGATCTCATCGCGCCAGGTTGGGCAGGAGGGCGGCGAGGCCCTGGCGATCCACCTTCCCGTTGGGGCTTTTCGGCAGGGCGTCGACCACGAGAATGCGGCTCGGGATCATGTACTCGGGCAGAAACCCTTGAAGCTGCTTGAGCAAGCTCTTCTCATCGAGTGGCGCTCCGCTGGACACGAATGCAAAAATCTTGCCGAACGCGGCATCGCGGCGCTGATAGATCGCGGCGGCCTGATAAACGCCGGGAAGCTTGGCGAGCCCGTGCTCGATCTCCTCCAGCTCGATACGGTACCCCATATGCTTGATCTGATTGTCCTTGCGCCCAATGAAGAACAGCGTATCGCCAACCCTCCGGATGAGATCTCCCGTCCGGTACATGCGCTTCATGAAACGCTTCGGGTCGCTGATGGTTACAAACGATTGCTGGGTGCGCTCTGCGTCATTGAAATAGCCGGCGGCGACGTTCGGTCCAATCAGGCACAGCTCTCCCTCATTCGTGCCCTCATCGTTCTCATCAACGATGCGATAATCGAAGTTCTGGTTGAGCCGGCCAAGCGGCGGCAGCCCGGACAGGTCAGCAAAATCGGCTTCCGTCAGATCGTAGGCGCTGCAGATGCAGGTGCATTCCGTCGGACCGTACACATTTACCAGCTTTGCCTGACGACCGAACATGCGGTGCAGCTTGACGAGCTCAACCTTGGGATACCCCTCGCCGCCGAATACGAAATGCCGGATCGAGGGCAGGGACGACGCCGTCAGCGCTTTCATGGCCGTGACGTAGATCAGCAACGACGGTACGGAGAACCAAATGGTGCAGCCCATCGCTGCCACATGCTCGACAAGAGCGCTCGGCGCATTCAGCAGATTGCGGTGCACAGGGGTGAGCGAAGCCCCCGAGAACAGGGCCACGTAGAAGTCGAAAACAGAATTGTCGAAGTACATCGGGCTGAGATTGGCGAAGTTGTCCTCAGCCGTGATGCCGAAGCGACCAATGCCCCATTGAATGAAGTGCAGCACGTTCTGATGCGTGACGGCGACGCCCTTCGGCGTTCCAGTCGATCCGGAGGTGAACATGATGTAAGCGATCGTGGCGCCATCCACCATAGCCATCGTCTCGCGCTGACGCTCGAGTTCAACCGTGTCAAGGGGCCGGAGCTCATCCTCTGCGAGCAAGTGAACCGGAACCCCGCACGAAGCCCCGAGCTGCTCCATGGACGACAGGTGATCAGGGTCGTCGACGAAGAGAAGACGGGCTCCACTGACGGACAGGATGCGGCTATTGCGCGCCAACGGGGATGCCGTGTCGATATTGACGTAGGGGGCTCCGATCCGGAGTGCTGCCAGCATCAGGGCGTATGAAAGCGCCGCCTTGTTGTGCGCGATAGCGACGACGTCCCCTCGTCCAATGCCGCGCCGCGTCAGAAAGGCGGCCAGACGAGCGGTTAAGTCCAGCAGATCCCCATAGGTCACATCCAGACCAGGAAAGCGCAGGGCAGCCCGCTCACATCCATGCGCCCTCTCCTCGAACAGCATGCCGAGATTGTAGTGGTAAACACTCATAGTCCTGCCCTTGTTCAAAGCGATCACGCCAGTCGGCTCACATGCGCCTATCGCACGTAGCGCAAGTATTCGCGCGCGCGGTCGCCACAATTGAAGAGAAGGTCGAGGATCGTGACACCATGGACGAAGTCACCCCACAGCTGCGGATACTCTGGATATCCAGCGTAATCAAACCAAGTGAGTTTGATATCATTCGCCTCGAACACCTGTGGATCAATGTAGTCCCTCGCTGAAGGGCCAGAGATGTATTCGGTGCCGCCAGCCTGTCGGCAGAGATCGACTAGGCGTTCCGTCTTCCCCTCGATCAGCTGGTAGTCGGACGACTGGCTGAAGCGAGTTTCGATCCCGAGATAATCGGCAACGCGCCTGAGAAGCGTCTGGTTAAGTTCGGTCAAGCGCTCATAACGTGCGTCCAGGTAGAGGGGCTCAAGCCAAGTCGCGATGGATCCGAAGTGCGGCGCGCGCGAATAGTTCGCAACGAGGCTGCGCCAGTGCGCTTGCGACCAATCGCTTCCCTGGATCTCGATCTCCCGGATCGAAACATGGTAGTTCCCCTTGACCTTTACGGGCACCGTGAGCCATTGCAGACCTTGAGGCGTTTTGATCTGGTTGCGGTTCCGCCAGTCGCGCCTGGTATACTGCATGTCGTCGAAAAAGATAAACTCATCGACAGCCGCAATCATATCGATGTAACCTTTCCAAGGGATGTAGTTTGATTGCAGTATCGCTATTTTTTTCATTAAATTTCATCTTATCAACTTGCAAGCGATCGCTGATCCTGAGCGAAGCATGCTGCTATGCTCTCCTGCCTGAGAGGAGTGTCTCGGTTTGGCTAGTCTGCCGACGACCGTCAAGGGTATCTCTTACCCCTATGCAGTTGGCATCGGGACGACGGACACCTGTTTACCGTGGGGCAGGGCACATACGTTCGAGATGGACGGCGCCTCGGGTTGCCTCTACGGGCAATAGAAACGCAGGCTTAGGCGGCAAGAGATGACCCAGCATCGCATACCCTTCAACCGCCCATTTATGACGGGACGGGAATTCCAGCACATTGCCGAAGCCAATTCGGGCTGTATCCTCGCAGGCGATGGGCCGTTCACCAAGAACTGCAACGCCTGGATCGAGCGGAACACGGGGGTAGCTCGAGCGCTGCTGACGCACTCCTGCACCGCTGCGCTGGAGATGATGGCACTGCTTCTCGATATCGTCCCAGGGGACGAGATTATCATGCCATCATTCACGTTCGTGTCCACGGCAAATGCATTCGTGCTGCGCGGGGGCGTGCCTGTTTTCGTCGACATTCGCTGCGACACCCTGAACATCGACGAGACGCTAATCGAAGCAGCGATCACGTCCCGCACCCGCGCCATCATGGTTGTCCACTACGCTGGCGTAGCATGCGAAATGGACGCGATTCTGGACATCGCTGCACGCCATGGGCTGCCCGTGATTGAGGATGCGGCTCAGGGAGTGATGGCCGCCTACAAGGGCCGGGCGCTCGGCAGCATCGGAGCACTGGGCGCATTTTCCTTTCACGAGACCAAGAACGTGATCTCCGGGGAAGGTGGCGCACTCCTGGTCAACGATCCGACTATGGCAACGCGGGCCGAGATTATCCGCGAGAAGGGCACTGATCGCAGCAGGTTCTTCCGTGGGGAAGTAGACAAGTACACTTGGCAGGAGGTCGGATCATCGTTCCTCCCCGGCGAACTAGTAGCAGCATTCCTATGGGCACAATTGCAGCAAGCTGATGAGATCACGAACGAACGGCTTGCTTCCTGGAACATTTATCATCAGCTGCTTGAAGATCATGAGCAGAAGGGTCTTCTACGGCGCCCTATTATACCAAGCGAATGCAAGCATAACGCCCATATGTACTACGTTTTGCTTGCCCCCGACCAAGATAGGCAACGGGTCCTCGAAACACTTCGGGCTCAAAATATAAGTGCTGTGTTCCATTACGTGCCGCTGCATTCCTCACCGGCGGGACGTCGATACGCGCGGACTCACGGGCCGATGACACAAACGGATACGTTGTCGGAGCGACTCATACGTTTGCCGCTGTTCGTAGGAATATCGACGGAGCAGCAGGAGCTCGTCGTAGCGGCGCTCGATCTTTGATCCTATCAGCAGATGCAGACGGGGTGGGATAGGTCCGAAGCGTTCCCTCGAAAATTGCCACCCATCAAGCCGTTGCTACAAAGTATTGGCGGAAGGGGTGGGATTCGAACCCACGGTGGAGTTGCCCCCACGGCGGTTTTCAAGACCGCTGCCTTAAACCGCTCGGCCACCCTTCCTGGTGAATCCAGTCCAGCCCCTGCGGGCCGCGAGCGCCGGATCAGGGGCTGTCTAAGGCCCGGCAGGTCGGGCCGTCAACTCGCAAGCCAGGGGGCGGAGGCCGATGTGGGACATGGCGCGGCCTGAAAAGCCGATGGACTCAGCCGCTCACAGGTCGGCTCGAGCACTTTATGCGGCTCATGCCGTAAGGGAAGCTCCACTCCTAACTCCCTGAAGTCGTTGTTTCCCAAGGATCGTGCGGAAGCAGGCACGCCAGCCGGTGGCCGGATTGACAAGCGTGACTGTTTAACCTTCCTTTAGCACCTCGACTTCAGGGTTCCGGGGCCACGTCCGGACACCCGGACCCACCGGCCAGGTTCGATCGAGACCTGGTCGATGGGCACAGGGGATTGCAGGGAAACATGCCGGTTCAAACGACCGAGACTTCTACGGCGCTGCCCGCCGCTCGCCTGCTGCGCATTCTGGGCGCCACCGCCATCGCGCTCACCGCCGCCAATTGCTCCCAGAAAATGAGCGGCGTCGACCCGAAATACGGCGTGGCGGCGAGCCCTCGGGTGGTCAAGGACGGCGATCCGGTGCCCAAGGGGGGAGGGCGCCAGCTCGTCGGGAAGCCCTACACGGTCGCCGGCCGTACCTATGTGCCCCGTGAGAACCCGAATTACGTGAACGAAGGCCTCGCCTCCTGGTACGGCGCCAATTTTCACGGGCGCCTGACGGCGAACGGCGAGGTATTCGACCGCCAGTCGATTGCTGCGGCACATACGACCATGCCGCTCCCGAGCTATGCCCGGGTCACCAATGTGCAGAACGGGCGCTCCATCATCGTGCGGGTCAACGATCGCGGGCCCTACCACGGCAACCGGATCATCGACGTGTCGCAGCGGACCGCCGAAGCGCTCGATTTCAAGCACATGGGCACGGCTCGTGTGCGGGTCGAATATGTGGGCCGTGCCTCGCCGAATGGCAGCGACGACAAGATCCTCCTCGCAAGCCTGCGCACCGACGGGCAGCCCGCCGCCATGCCGGGGACGACGGCGCCGACCATGATCGCCCAGGCCCGGCCCCAGACCAATGTGCCGCGTCAGGCCCTGGCTCTGCGCAGCTTCGAGCCGGACGACGCGGGCGAGGACACCCTGCCTGCCGAGGCCACGGCTCCGGCCTCAACGACGGCACCCGCAGCCGCCCGGGTCGCGGCGGGCGTGCCGCTGCCGCCTGAGCGCCCCTTTGACCTCGGCACGATCCCGAATGCCGCGACGCCAGTTCCGGTTGCCGGAACGGCATCCGGAACCCTGCCGCCGTCGCGCCCGGTGATGGCCGGTCTGTCCTTCGCTCCCGGAGCTTCCGTCTCGGCGAGCCTAAGCCACGCCCGGTCCTTCCGGTCCGTGGGCGGTCAGGATGTTGTGATTTCCGCCACACGGTAACGATCTTTCTCGCAACCTTGGCGTTGATTCCGCCGAGGGCGCGATCCACATTGGGCGCTCTCCCCCTCAAACGGAGAGTGTCTGGGCATGCGGGAAATTCTTGTGAAACGTCATTGGCTTAAGGCTTTGGTCGGATTTGCCGCCATGGCCTGGGGTGCGGTTGTGCCCGTTGCCGCCATGGCGCAGTCCTTCCAAACGCAGGCGCCGCACGCGATCCTGCTGGATGCCGATTCCGGCACGGTGCTCTTCGAGAAGGCCGCGGACGAACCCTTCGCCCCCGCCAGCATGGCGAAGCTCATGACGGCGGAGATCATCTTCCGCGAGCTCAAGGAAGGCCGGCTGACCCTCGACCGGGAGTTCAACATCTCGGAGAACGCCTGGCGCAAGGGCGGCGGGCGGGGCGAGGGCTCCTCGATGTTTGCCCAGCTCAACAGCAACATTAAATTGTCCGATCTCCTGCGCGGCATCATCGTGCAGTCGGGCAACGACGCTTCGATCGCCGCCGCCGAGGGCATTGCGGGGACGGAGGAGAACTTCGCCCGCATCATGAACGACCGTGCTCGCGAGATTGGGATGACGAGTTCCACTTTCCGGAACGCGACGGGGTACAGCCATCCGGAGCAGAAGGTGACGGCGCGGGACATGGCGAAGCTCGCCATCCACCTCATCGAAGCCTATCCCGAAAACTACAAGATCTATTCCGAGCGGGAATTCACCTGGAACAAGATCCGTCAGCAGAACCGCAACCCGCTCCTCGCCGAGTTCCCTGGGGCCGATGGCCTCAAGACGGGCTACCTGGAGGAGTCGGGCTACGCGCTTGCCGGATCCGCCGTGCAGAATGGGCAGCGCCTGATTCTGGTGGTGAGCGGCCTCAAGACCATCCGCGACCGGGCGACCGAATCCCGCAAGCTTCTCGACTATGGCTTCCGGGCTTTCGAGTCCCGGCAGCTCTTCGCGGAGAACGAGACGGTCGGCGAAGCTCAGGTGTTCGGGGGCGACAAGCGGTCCTTGCCTCTCGTCTCGCCAAAGCCTATTCGCGTCCTGCTGCCCCGCGGCACGAGCGATCGGCTCACCGCGAAGGTGGTGTATACGGGGCCTATCCGGGCTCCGGTTCAGAAAGGCGCGCAGGTGGCCCGGCTGCAGGTCATGCGAGGCGACACGCAGGCACTCGAGATTCCGCTTTACGCGGGCGAGGATGTGGGCATGGGGACGATCAGCCAGCGGGCTCTCGACGGGCTCATGGAGTTTGGCTCCGGCCTGTTCCGCCGCGCCTTTTCGAGCGTCACCGACCGCGGCTGATGCAGGGCTGGTTCATCACCTTCGAGGGCGGGGAGGGGGCCGGCAAGTCGACTCAGATCGAGCGATTGCGGCACCGCCTCGAGCGAATGGGCCACCAGGTCCGGACCACCCGGGAGCCGGGCGGGTCGCCAAAAGCGGAGCACATCCGCGCGGCGATCCTCGGCGGACGCGCCAAACACCTCGGCCCCGTGGCCGAGGCGCTCATGTTCTACGCGGCCCGGCACGATCATCTCGAACAGACCATCCGGCCGGCCCTCGAGCAGGGCATCCACGTGCTCTGCGACCGGTTCGCGGATTCGACCCGGGCCTATCAAGGCGCCCGCGGCGAGGTGGATGCGGCGATCCTGGCGTCCCTCGAGCGGGTCGTCGTTGCCGAGACAGCACCGGATCTGACCTTCATCCTCGATCTCCCGGCCGAGGCGGGCCTTGCCCGCGCCGGCGCTCGGCAGCGTGAGCGCGGGGAGGCGGCGGACCGGTTCGAGGCGGAGGCCGTCTCGTTTCATCAAGCGCTCCGCGACCGCTTTCTCGCCATCGCGGCGGCCGAACCGGAGCGCTGCGCCGTGATCGATGCCGCCCAGCCGCTCGAAGCGGTCGAGGCCGCCATCTGGACCATCGTGGAGGAGAGGGCTCCGGCACTGGCTCAGCCCCCGAATGCGAGAGCCCATGTCGCGTGAGGCCGATGGGCTCGAGGAACCGGACCGGTTCCCGGGGACCCCGCACCCGCGGGAACGCCTCGTGCTGTTCGGGCATGAGGAGGCGGAGGCTGGGATCGTAGAGGCCATGCGGGCCGGCCGGCTTCCCGCCGCCTGGCTGATCGGAGGACCGCCCGGAATCGGGAAGGCGACCCTCGCCTACAGGATCGCCCGGCGCCTCCTCGCCCTTGGTGGCGGACCTACCGAGACGGTCACGAGCCTTGAGGTGGAACCGAGCCATCCCGTCGCCCGCCAGGTCGGGGTGCTGTCCCATCCCAACCTCATCGTCATCCGCCGCGGCCTCACGAAAGACGGCAAGCGGTACATGACCGAGATTTCCGCCGAGGTCGCCCGGCGCGCCATCGACATGTTCGGCTCCACCTCCATGGACGGGAGCTACCGGATCGCCATCGTCGATCCGGCCGAGGAGCTGAACGCGCAATCGGCGAACGCCCTGCTCAAGATCATCGAGGAGCCGCCACCCCGCTCCCTCTTCCTGATCGTGAGCCATGCCCCGCAGCGGGTCCTGCCCACCATCCGGTCCCGCTCCCGCAGGCTTCTGCTCCGTCCCCTGGCCGGCCAGGACGTCCGAAGGGCCGTCGGCTCCCTCGGGGGCCCCTGGGCGGAAGCGGCGCCGGACGTGCTCGACGAGGCCATCCGGCTGGGCGAGGGATCGGTCCGGCGAACGCTCGCCATGCTCGACAAGGACCGCATCGCCTTCGTGGATCGCATCCGCCGAGCCCTGGACGCCTTGCCCCAGCTGGAGGCCAAAGGGGTGCTGGCGCTGGCCGAGCAGGTGGCGAGGCGCGATGCGGACGAGACCTACGAGCTTGCCCTCGACACCGTGGAGCGCTGGGTCAGCGAGCGCCTGCACGAGCGCGCGGCCCTCGGGCCCGCGCGCCTTGCGCCGCTGGTGGAGGTATGTGACAAGCTCGCCCGCCAGGCGCGCGAGATCGACACCTACAATCTCGACCGCCGGCCCCTTGTCCTCTCGCTGTTCGACGATCTCGCGGATGCGGTTCGCCGGACCGCCTGAGCCGCTGAAGCCCAGCGAGGAATCCATGGCCGACCGCGAAAAGTTCTACATCACCACGGCCATTTCGTATCCGAATGGCGCGCCGCATATCGGGCATGCCTACGAGGTCGTGGCCAGCGACGCGATCGCCCGCTTCAAGCGGATCGACGGCTACGACGTGTTCTTCATGACGGGCACCGACGAGCACGGCCTCAAGGTTCAGCAGACCGCAGACCGCAACGGCACGACGCCCAAGGCCTTCGTGGACAACCTCGCCGCCCAGTTCCGCGCCATGGCCGACCGGCTCGACTGTTCCTACGATCGCTTCATCCGCACGACCGATGCGGACCACCTGCAGTCCACGCAGGAGCTGTGGCGCCGCATGCAGGAGCGCGGCGACATCTACCTGTCGAAATATTCCGGCTGGTACTCCGTTCGCGACGAGGCCTATTACGACGAAAGCGAGCTCACCAAGCAGCCCGACGGCTCCCTGCGCGCGCCGACCGGCACGCCGGTGGAGTGGATCGAGGAGGAAAGCTACTTCTTCAAGCTCTCCGCCTACCAGGAGCGGCTTCTCGCCCATTACGAGGCGAACCCCACCTTCGTCAGCCCGGAGACCCGCCGCAACGAGATCGTCAGCTTCGTGCGCTCAGGGCTGAAGGACCTCTCCATCAGCCGCACCACCTTCAGCTGGGGCTTGCCCGTGCCGGGCGACCCGAAGCACGTGATGTATGTGTGGGTCGACGCCCTCAACAACTACCTGACGGGCTGCGGCTTCCCGGACGAGGGCAATCCGCGCTGGGCGAACTGGCCGGCGGACATCCACATCATCGGCAAGGATATCGTGCGCTTCCACGCGGTGTACTGGCCGGCCTTCCTGATGTCGGCCGGCCTGCCGCTGCCCAAGCGCGTCTTCGGCCACGGATTCCTCCTCAACCGGGGAGAGAAGATGTCGAAGTCCGTCGGCAACGTCATGGACCCGTTCACCCTGGCGGATGCCTACGGCGTCGACCAGCTTCGCTACTTCTTCCTGCGCGAGGTCCCGTTCGGCCAGGACGGCAACTACTCGCACGAGGCCATCGTGAACCGCATCAACGCGGATCTCGCGAACGACCTCGGCAACCTCGCCCAGCGCTCGCTCTCGATGATCGCGAAGAATTGCGGCGGCGCCGTCCCGCATCCCGGCGACCTCACCGAGGCCGACCAGGACATTCTGCGGCTCGCCGATGCGCTGCCCATCAAGACCAGGGCCGCCATGGAGAACTTCGCGCTCCACACGGCGCTCTCTGAAATCTGGAGCGTGGTCGCGGAGGCGAACCGGTATTTCGCGGCCCAGGAACCCTGGACCCTGCGCAAGACCGACCCGGCCCGCATGGAGACGGTTCTCTACGTGACGGCCGAGGTGCTGCGGGCCATCGGCATCATGGCCCAGCCCTTCGTGCCGAATGCCGCCGCCAAGCTTCTCGATCTCCTGGCGGTCGCCGAGGAGGGCAGGGGGCTTGCGGCAATCGGCGCCAGCCAGCGTCTCGCCCCCGGCACGTCCCTGCCGCAACCTCTGCCGATCTTCCCGCGTTACGTCGAGGCGGAGGCAGAATAGGCCTCCGTTCCCACGCGTCCGGCGGCTCCAGGAGTCGAAGGCGCCGAACCGGAAGCGCCGATGCCAACCCCATCGTTCATGTTCGCGACCGGGATCGAGAACAGCATCCCGACCATCAACAACGGCCGCACCCGTATCGACCAGATGGAGAAGTGCGGGCACTACGCCCATTGGCGCACCGATTTCGAGCTCCTGAAGGAGCTCGACATCCACTTCCTGCGCTACGGCCCGCCGCTGCACACGACCTTTCTCGGCCCCGGCCGCTACGATTGGTCCTTCGCAGACCTGACGCTCGGCCATTTGCGCGAGCAAGACGTGGTCCCGATCCTGGACCTATGTCATTTCGGCGTGCCTGACTGGATCGGCAATTTTCAGAACGGCGACTTCCCGGAACTGTTCGCCGCCTATGCGGAGGCGTTCGCGACCCGCTATCCGTGGATCCAGCTCTATACGCCGATCAACGAGATGTTCATCTGCGCCCTGTTCTCGGCCGCCTATGGCTGGTGGAACGAGCAGATGGCGAGCGACCAGGCTTTCGTGACGGCGCTTAAGCACATCGTGAAGGCGAACGTGCTCGCGATGGAACGGATCCTCACGGTGCGGCCGGATGCGATCTTCATTCAGAGCGAGTCCTCCGAGTACTACCACGCGGAGAACCCGGCCGCGATCAAGCCGGCGGAGCTCATGAATGCCCGCCGCTTCCTGTCTCTCGACCTCAATTACGGACGGCGGGTCGATTCCGAGATGTACGAGTATCTCCTCGACAACGGCATGAGCCGCGAGGAGTACCATTGGTTTCTCCAACGGTCGTCGCTGCGGCATCACTGCATCATGGGGAACGACTACTACATGACGAACGAGCACCGGGTGCGCCCGGACGGCTCGAGCACCGCGGCCGGCGATGTGTTCGGATACGACGAGATCACGCGCCAGTACTACGACCGCTACAAGCTGCCGGTCATGCACACGGAGACGAACCTCGTCGAGGGCCCGAATGGCGACGAAGCCGTGAACTGGCTCTGGAAGCAATGGGCCAACGTGCTGCGCGTGCGCAACGACGGCGTCCCGACGGTCGGCTTCACCTGGTATTCGCTCACGGACCAGATCGACTGGGATACGGCCCTCCGGGAGGAGAACAACCGGGTGACGCCGGTGGGGCTCTACGATCTTGATCGCAAGATCCGCCCCGTGGGGCGCTGCTACAAGCAACTCATCCAGGACTGGCGGCAGGTGCTGCCTGCCCAGAGCATGTGCCTCCAGGTGCCCGTGATGCTGCCGAGCGAGTTCGACGATCCCATGGCGAGGCGCCAGCGCGAGAAGGCCAGGACCATCCTGACCGCCGAGCGCCGCAGCAAGGTGCGCAGCGCCGCCATGTGATCCCCGAAGGCTTCGGGTGGACGAGGGCCGCCTGATCGGGTTTATGAGCGCTCACCGGACCCGAGACCCGGCAGAGGAGGGCGCCTGGCAGCGCTCGGACGAAGACGATGCTGATCGACAGTCATTGCCACCTTGATTTCCCCGATCTCGCCTCGCGCCTGCCGGACGTGCTGGCGGCCTGCCGGGCCGCCGGGATCGGCCGGGTCGTGACGATCTCAACCTATGTGGCGCGCTTCGACATCTATCGCGCGCTCGCCGAGGCGCACGGTGAGGTTTTCTGCACGGTCGGAACGCACCCGCACAACGCGGCGGCCGAGCCGGATGTCACCGCGAACGAGATCGCCCGCCTGTCGGAGCATCCGCGCTGCATCGCGATCGGGGAGGCGGGTCTCGACTATTTCTACGACAAGAGCCCACGGGACGTGCAGCAGCGGGTGTTCCGCACCCACATCGCGGCAGCCCGGGAGACGGGATTGCCCCTCGTGATCCATGCCCGCGACGCGGACGAGGACATGATTGCGATCCTAAGAGACGAGATGAGCCAAGGCCGCTATAAGGCTGTTTTACATTGCTTTTCATCGAGCGCCGAGCTCGCCGAAATTGGCGTCGAGCTTGGGTTCTACGTGTCGTTCTCCGGGATTCTCACCTTCAAGAAATCCGAGGATATCCGTCGGATCGCGGCGGCGGTGCCGCCCGATAGGCTCCTCGTCGAGACCGATGCGCCCTATCTGGCCCCTGAACCCCATCGCGGGCGCACGAACGAGCCAGCCTATGTGGCCCACACGGCGCGGGTCCTAGCGGGCGTGGTGGGCGTCAGCGAGACCGAGATGGCTCAGATCACGACTGACAACTTCTACCGTCTCTTCGACAAAGCCGCCGTGGCGGACGGCCGGCGGGCCGCCGCGTGACCCTTGCGGTCACCATCCTCGGCTGCGGCTCGTCCGGCGGTGTGCCGCGCGTCGGTTCCGGCTGGGGGGCCTGCGATCCGCAGAACCCTAGGAATTGTCGCCGTCGCTGCTCGATTCTCGTGGAGAAAACGGGCCCCGAAGGCACGACGACCGTGCTCGTGGACACCTCGCCGGATCTGCGCGACCAGCTCCTGTCCGCGGATGTGAGGCGCCTCGACGCGATCCTCTACACCCACGACCACGCGGACCATACGCATGGCATCGATGACGTTCGGCCGCTCGTCATTGCCATGCGCCGGCGGATTCCGGCCTATATGATGCCTGAGACCAGCGCCATCCTGAATGCCCGGTTCGGCTACTGCTTCCGTTCGCCGCCCGGGAGTGGGTACCCGCCGATCATGGACGAACGGGGCCTGACACCCGGCGAGATGACGATCGTGGAGGGCCCAGGCGGTGCCATCCGGGCGCTCCCGTTCCGGGTCGTCCACGGGGACATCGACGCCTTGGGATTCCGGTTCGGCGACCTCGCTTACGTCCCGGATGTGAGCGCGATCCCGGAGGACAGCCTGCAGCATTTCCGGGGCCTCGACGTGCTCATCCTCGACGCACTGCGTCGCACGCCGCACCCGACGCACTTTTCCCTAAGTGAGGCGCTCGACCTCATCGCGGAGGTGCAGCCGCGCCGCGCCATCCTGACGAACCTGCATACGGATCTCGATTACGAGACGTTGCGCGGGGAGCTTCCGCCGAACGTGGAGCCGGCCTATGACGGCATGCGGGTCCTGCACGGCTGAACGTCGTGAACGGCCGACCGGGAGAGTCCGCCGTGGCAACACCGCGTCTGGCATCATTTGAGTAGAACATGCGATGAGCCTGGAAACCGAGCGGCTCCTGTTGCGGAAGCCACGTCAGAGCGATGTGGCCCATCTGTTCGAGTTTTTGGGCGACGCCGGGTCCATGCGCCACACTCATCACGACGCCTCGCTACGCGCCTGCCGGCGCCGCGTTCTGGTTCATGAGTGGCACCGTCGGCGCGACGGCTATGCACCCTGGACGGTCATCGACAAAGCAAGTGGGCGCATCATCGGCTGGGGGGGTCTTTACAACGATCCGTTCGACCCAGGCTGGGGTGTCGAGGTGGGATACTTTTTTCACCCCGCCACCTGGGGCCGGGGATATGCGAGCGAACTCGTAGCGGCGAGCATGGATATTGCCGATCGCATCCTGCGGCTGCCCGAGGTTCGGGCGTTCGCGCATCCAGACAACACCGGATCTCGCCGTGTTCTCGAGAAGGCCGGCTTCGTGCTTGTCGAGTATGTGCCGGCCATGGAGAGGCTTCTCTTCCGACGTTCCAGAATGCCATAGTGTTAGTTCCATAATATATCTTATGCGAATTAGATATGCACGCGAGCAGGCTTCCCTCTCCGGCTGCCGCAGCATCGAATCCGCAAGCGGACGTCGCCGCATCGTTGATCGTGTTCCGTGATTGGCGCCGCGGGTGGCACGCCGCAGATGTTGGGACAGACCGCGTCGGACGTTCGCCGTGATCAGCAGCCGATCCGCCCGCAGCGCTGCACCTCCGCCAGAACGCGCCGCAGCGCCTCCGGTCCGGGATAGCCGAGAATGCCGGCGCCGGCCGCCATCAAGGACGGCGTCGCCATGAGCCCGAGCGACGCCGCGAGCCGCATCTGAGTCTTCAGATCCTCGGCCACCTCGTCGCCGGCCGCGATGGCCTCGACCTGGCCGCGAGGCGCTCCGACCTCCTCGGCCACTTCGAGCGCCCTCTGGCCATTGACGACGCCCCGGCGCTCGAAAAGGCGCTGGTGAAAACGGTGCACCGAGGCCGGCCGTCCGAGCCGCTGCAGGGCAAGTTCCACCCGTGCCGCCTCCACGGATTCCGGCGAGAGGATCGCGTTGTTGACGAGGCCGAGCCGCAAGGCAGGCTTTTCACTCAGGAGCACGGCGAGGTCCGGGGCGGCCTTGCGGCACCAGGGACAATTGAAGTCGTAGAACTCGACCAGCATCAGATCGCGCCGGTCCGAACCGAGCCAGAGGGCTCCCGGGAGCTCCTCCACCTCGGAGGTCAGTTCCACGGGAAGCCGGGTGTTCGCCACGGCCCGTCCGTCGTCTCCGACGAGCGGAAACCACTGGCCGACATCCTGGGCCGATGCGAGGTCGGGGACGCCGGCCGCCGCAATCCCCGCCACGAATGCCCGGCGTGTCATTGTCATGCCCGTTTCCTTCTTCCTGCGGCTCGCCTGCGAGGGTAAGAGCGGGCACCCTCTCGCCCAGGATCAAGGCTGAACCGTGATAACCCCGTCCCGCGACATCCACCGGCTTCTCGCCATCATGGCGGCCCTGCGCGACCCTCAGGACGGCTGCCCCTGGGACCTGGAGCAGACCTTCGCGACCATCGCGCCCTACACCATCGAGGAAGCCTACGAGGTGGCGGACGCCATCGAGCGCGGCGACCTCGTGGACTTGAAGGACGAACTGGGCGACCTGCTGCTGCAGGTGGTCTTCCATGCCCGCATGGCCGAGGAGCAAGGCGCCTTCGATTTCGGCGGCGTCGTCGAAGCGATTACCCGCAAGCTTCTCCGCCGTCACCCCCACGTATTCGGGGATGCGCGGCACATGGCGCCGGCCGAGGTAAAGGCGCTCTGGGACGAGATCAAGCAGGGCGAGAAGGCGGAGCGCAGGGCAGCGCGTCTCGCCGCCGGTCACCCCGAGCCGAAAGATGCCTTCCTGTCGGGCGTTCCCACCGCCCTGCCCGCCTTAACCCGCGCCGGCAAATTAACGGCCAAAGCCGCAAAGGTCGGCTTCGACTGGCCGGAGGCCGCCCAGGTGGTGGACAAGATCCGGGAGGAGCTCGGCGAGGTCGAGGAGGCGTCCGCGACAGGCGAGCGGGATGCCATCGAGGATGAGATCGGCGACCTCCTGTTCGCGGTGACGAACCTCGCGCGCCATCACGGGATCGATCCCGAGGCTGCCCTGCGACGCACCAATGCCAAATTCGAGCGCCGCTTCGGCTCCGTGGAGCGCGCGCTCTCAGCGCAGGGCCGATCGCTCGCAGACGCGAGTCTCGACGAAATGGAAGCGCTGTGGGTCGCGGCGAAGACAGCCGAGCGTGCCGGCCCATGAGCCCCGCACGCTAGACCCGCCGCGCCTCCGGAAAGCGATTGAGAAACCGCGGCTCCTTTCCGGGCGTCAGGCGGATGGTGAGCATCGTCGTCCCGGCCTCCGTCACCTCCCGGTCCATGATCTCCGTGTTCTCGTGCAGCCAAGCCAACCCCTGCCCGTCCTCGGCGGCCACGTTCACCGCGTAGCTCGGACGCCCTAGGGACAAATGGCCCTCGATGGCCGCAAGAAGCTCCGGAACCCCCTCCCCGGTCAGCGCCGATATCAACACGGGCCGTCGTTCCGTCGCCTGCCGTTCGGACGCCGTGGCGAGGCGCTGTCGCTCGTCGGGGCTCAGGAGATCGGCCTTGTTCCAGACCTCGATCACCCGGTTCGCATCGTTGGGGTCGATGCCGAGATCGCGCAGGACGCCCTGCACGTCGCTCGCCTGCGCGTCGGTCTCCCCGTGGGAAACGTCGCGCACATGGAGCAGCACGTCCGCCTCGATCACATCCTCCAGGGTGGCCCGGAAGGCGGCGATGAGCATGGTCGGCAGGTCGGAGATGAACCCCACGGTGTCCGAGAGGATCGCCTTCTCCCCATGAGGGAGGTCGATCGCGCGGGAGGTTGGGTCGAGGGTGGCGAACAGCATGTTCTCGGCCAGCACCTCGGCGCGGGTCATGTAGTTGAAGAGCGTGGATTTTCCGGCGTTCGTGTAACCCACGAGCGCGATGATCGGGTAGGGTACCCTCCTCCGGCTCTTGCGGTGAAGCGTGCGCGTTTGAACCACCGTCTCGAGTTCCCGCTCGATGCGGGTCATGCGCTCCTGGATGAGCCGCCGGTCCGCCTCGATCTGGGTTTCGCCGGGACCGCCGAGGAAGCCGAAGCCGCCGCGCTGGCGCTCCAGGTGGGTCCAGGACCTTACGAGGCGGCCCTTCTGGTAGGACAAGTGGGCGAGCTCGACCTGCAACCCGCCTTCCTTGGTGCGGGCACGGCGGCCGAAGATCTCAAGAATGAGCCCGGTGCGGTCGATGACCTTGCAGCCCCACGCCTTTTCGAGGTTGCGCTGCTGCACGGGGCTCAGCGCGCAATCCATGATGACGAGGCCGATCTCTTCGGCACGGACCAGGCCGCCGAGTTCGTCCACCTTACCGGATCCGATAAAGGTGGCCGGCCGGGGCGCGGCGAGGGGCGCGACCATCGCCTGCACGACGCTCAGGTCGATTGCGGCCGCAAGGCCCGTGGCCTCGTCGAGGCGAGCCTCCGGCGGGCGCGGATTCGTGCTCTCGCCGTCCGGGCTTGGCTCGGCGCCGGCGCGGGGTCGCCGGCGGCGGGTCATGTAGGGGCCGACGACCAGCGTCCGCGTTCCGGCCGCGACGTCCTTCTCCGGCTCGGCGAGCGCCGCCAGTCGATGTTCCCCCGGAGTCCGTAGCTCCGTCACGTGTGGTTCACCTATCTGTCAGGGCCGAAGCGCCCACAGGGGCGTACGGCCGCAAGCGCCCGGAGCGGGCACCCATGTTAACGAACGAAAGCCGGATCGGTTGACCCGGCTGTTGCATTTCGTGACAGCGAAGCGCCTCGGCGAGGTTCCAGCGGCCTGGGCCCGGCTGGAGGACCCGCGTCGGAGAGAACCGCCGAACGTCTCCGGGCCAGCCAAGTACCGGGCCGCGCGGGCGATCAGGCCTTCTCCGCCACCTCGTCGACCGGGTCGAAGAGCTGAACCGGATGCCCCGGCATGATCGTGGAGATGGCGTGTTTATAGACCAGCTGGGAATGGCCATCCCTGCGAAGCAGTACGCAGAAATTGTCGAACCACGTCACGACGCCCTGGAGCTTCACGCCGTTCACTAGGAAAATAGTTAGAGGAATTTTGTTCTTCCGGACGTGATTGAGAAACGTGTCCTGAAGATTCTGCGCGCGATCGCCCGCCATTACAGTTGCCTCGCCAGCCCTCTGCCGCCGGTCGTGGCTCTTGGGCCGCCAATTTGGTTATCCGCACGGACGTACGGTCGGAGACCGGCCTTTATATTACAGGGCGAACGTAGCGGTTACGCAAGGGGTAGGCCAGCTCCTGCCTTGGTCGCAGGGCATATTTCCCGTGGAAGGGGGTGCCTGTCGGGGCCGGGAGGCGGAATGCGGCGCCCCGGGCGGCAGGGGACGAGCCAATCCTCCAACGGGAAGGGATTCCGGGGCGTGGCCCCGTCCCCTGCCCCAGCCGAATCGCCTCGGCCCCGTTCCTAGCTGCCGATCCCGAGGGATTTCAGCTTCCGGTGCAGCGCCGAGCGCTCCATGCCGATGAATTCGGCCGTCCGCGAGATGTTGCCGCTGAACCGGGCGATCTGCGCCAGGAGATATTCCCGCTCGAAGATCTCCCGGGCGTCCCGGAGCGGGAGGCTCATCAGCTTCTCGCCGCCGGCGCCGCCTGGGGTCGTCGGCACCAGCGTGCCCACCTCCGAGGGGAGCATGGCCGCCGTCACCTCGGAATCGGGCTCGCCCGAGGTGAGGATCATCAGCCGCTCCACGTTGTTGCGCAGCTGGCGGATGTTGCCAGGCCAATCGTGCGACTGGAGAACCGCCATGGCATCCTCGGCGATGGTCCGCCGGGGAAGGCCGGTCGCCGCGGAGATCTGCTCCATGAAGAAGTCGATCAGCTCCGGCACGTCTTCCCGCCGCTCCGCGAGGGACGGCACCCGCAGGGGCACCACGCCGAGACGGTGGAACAGGTCTTCCCGGAACCGGCCGGCCGCGATCTCGGCCGCAAGGTCGCGCGACGAAGAGGAAATGATGCGCACGTCCACGTGGACCCGGGTCGTGCCGCCGACGCGCTGAAAGTTCTGGTCGACCAGCACACGCAGGATGCGGTTCTGGGTCTCGCGGGGCATGTCCGCGATCTCGTCGATATAGAGGGTCCCGCCATGGGCCTCCTCTAGGGCACCGGTGCGCCGGGAACGCCCCTCCCCGCCCTCGATGCCGAACAGCTCGGGCTCCATGTTGTCCGGGGTGATCGTGGCCGCCGACATGACCACGAAGGGTCCGTTGGCGCGGCCCGACATGCCATGGATCGTTCGGGCCGCAAGCTCCTTGCCGGTGCCGGGCGCGCCCGTGATCAGGATGCGGGCGTTCGTCGGCGCCACCCGCTCGATCGTCTGGCGCAGCTGGTTCGCCACCACGGACTTGCCGGCGATGCGGCTCGCCTGAACGGACCGAGACTTGAGGTCCCGGACCTCGCGTTTCAGGCGCGAGGCTTCCAGCGCCCGTTCGGCCACGAGCACCAGCCGATCCGCCTTGAACGGCTTCTCGATGAAGTCGTAGGCGCCCGCCTTGATGGCCGAGACCGCCGTCTCGATGTTGCCGTGGCCGGAGATCATCACGACCGGGAGGTCGGGATGATGGCTCTTCACCACTTCCAGCACCTGAAGCCCGTCGAGCCGGCTGCCCTGCAGCCAGATGTCGAGGAAGACGAGGTGCGGGCGCCGGGCCTCGATGGCGCCGAGCGCCTCGTCGGAGGACCCCGCCGTGCGCGTGCGATGGCCCTCGTCCTCGAGGATGCCGGCTACGAGTTCGCGAATATCGGTTTCGTCGTCGACGACGAGAATGTCAGCACTCATCCATTTGCTCTGCGCGGTTCGGGCGTCGCGTCCGCCGATGTCGGAATGACTTTGGGAATCCACATGAGAACCTGTCCGCCTCGGCCGGACGGGTTGTCGAGAAGCTCCATGCCGCCGCCGTGCTCCTCGAGGATCTTGGCGACGATGGGAAGGCCGAGCCCCGTGCCGCCCTCGCGGGTGGTCATATAGGGCTCCAGAAGCCGCTGGCGGCCCTCGACCGGAAAGCCCTTGCCCGTGTCGATGACGGCGACGATCACATAGGAGGGGTGCGTGTCGTCCACGTTCACCGTGATCCGCGGGCGCCCGCGCTCCGCCTCGGGCACGGCGCCGATGGCCTCCGTCGCGTTCTTCACGATGTTGGTCACGGCCTGCGAGATCAGCCGGCGGTCGAAGGGCACCTTCACCGGATGGTCCGGCACCTGGTCGGCGAAATCGATGTCCTGGTGCGCGATGCGCATCATGAACAGCACCTGCCGGATCGTCTCAGAGAGATCCTCGGTCGCGATGGTGGGCTTCGGCATGCGCGCGAAGGACGAGAACTCGTCCACCATGCGCTTGATGTCGTCGACCTGCCGCACGATCGTCGCGGTGCATTGGTCGAAGACCTCCCGGTCCGTCGTGATGACCTTGCCGTATTTGCGCCGGATCCGCTCGGCGGAGAGCTGGATCGGTGTCAGCGGGTTCTTGATCTCGTGCGCGATGCGCCGCGCCACGTCGGCCCAGGCCGAGGTACGCTGCGCCGTGACGAGGTCGGTGATGTCGTCGAGGGTGATGACGAGGTCTCCGTCCTCCGACCGGGAGGCCTCGCTCGCGACCCGCACGTTCAGGGTCCGCTCCTTGCCGCGCCGGTCGATCTGGATCTGCTGCTGCACCACCCGCTGGCGGGTCAGCTTCGCTTCCTCGATGAGCAATGCCACCTCGGGCATGAGGCTGACGATGGGCCGGCCCACGAGGTCGTCGAGGGGCGCGCCGAGCAGAGCCTCCGTGGAGGGATTCGCAATCGTCACGATGCCCTCGCCGTCGATGCCGATCACGCCCGCCGAAACGCCGGACAGGACGGCTTCCGTGAAGCGGCGGCGGCGATCGATGAGCTCGCTTGCGGCGGTGAGGCCGTCATGCTGGCGGCGCAGCTCGGAGGTCATCTTGTTGAAGGTCTCGCCGAGATGGGCGAGGTCCCCCTCCCTGCCCCGCACCGGCACCTGGACGTAGAAGTTGCCGGTGGCGACCTGATCGGTGGCGTGGATGAGCCGGCGGACGGGCGCGACCAGCCGGTTGGCGAAGTTGAGGCCGAACCAGATCGCCGAGAGCAGCACGATCAGGGCAATGAGCGTGAACATGGACGCGAAGGCCACCTGGATGCCGGCCTTCTTCTGCTCGAGCGCGTCGTAGATCGCGACGCCCGCCTCCGCCACCATCGGGAATTCCACAGCGCGCGGGTCCACCTCGCGGGCCACGTAGAGGATGCGTCCCTGGTGGGCCGGCAGCTTCAGCATGGAGCGGAACACGTTGCCGCGGGTGAAGAGGCAAAGAGCCTCGTTGTCGCTGGCGTCGTCGAGGTCGTCCTTCGAGGGCTGGGCAAGGCCCTCGATGGGCTTCGCCTCGATCTTCTCGACGATGGCGCCGTCCGGCTCCAGCAGCATGGCGACCGGGAACCCGAGGGCGATGGCGCGGGAGTTCATGAACTCCCGGAACACGCGCCTGTCCGCGTCGTAGATCACCTTGGCCCGGTTCACGTCCGCAGCCATGAGCTGCGTCTCGCGGGCGAGCGAGCGGCACTGGGATTCCCGGTAGGCGCGGGCGATCTGGAGGCTGTTACCGAGAAGGTCCTTGATCGATCCCGTGAACCAGGGGTCGAGGCCCCGCTCGAGCGTGACGGTCGCGACGATGGCGACCAGGATCGCCGGAAGCACCGCGACGAGGCTGAACAGGCCGACGATCCGAATGTGCAGGCCAGCGCCCGCCGTGCCGGCGCGGCGTTCGCGCATGAGGCGCCGCGCCTGCCAGGCGACGATGAGCATGAGCAGCAGCACGAGCGCCGCGTTGATGCTGAACACCCACACGACCACGTTGTGGGTCGGCAGGATGGGCGTCATGCCCGCCAGCACCAGGAAGGTGGCGAGCGCCGATGCCAGCGCCGCCAGCACGGCGGCGGTCCCGAGCCATCCGGGGCCGCGTTGGGCCGTCTCGGCGGCACCCTGCCGGGTTGCCTGCTGGATCTCGTCCATGTCGATCGGGTGCCCCGCGGATATGGCGGTGCCTTAAAGGCACCGTCCCCTTGATACGGTGATGCACCAACACAACACTGTGGTCAAATTATTACAGTCGCGCTCATGGGAGCGCGCTTGCGCACCGCCCGCCCGGAGCCGCGGTCGGTTTCGGGCGTCCGCTAGGGGTGGAGCTTCAACGGGCCGTGCGGATCACCTGCAGGTCGAGGTCCCGCACCTTCTTGCGCAAGGTGTTGCGGTTCACCCCCAGCAGCTCCGCTGCCCGGATCTGATTGCCCCGGGTCGCGGCAAGAGCGGCCCCGATGAGCGGCCCCTCGATCTCGCGCAGGATGCGATGATAAAGGCCGGGCGGGGGCAGAGTGTCCTTGAAATGGGAGAAATACTCCGCGAGGTGGCGCTCCACCGCGTCCGACAATCCCTCCGAATCGCCCGTCGCGGGTGCGGGGCGTCCGCCCGATGGTTGCGCCGGAATCGTGAGGGGCCGCGAGTCGAGTTCCGCGTCGATGATGGCGCCGGTGATCGTGTCCTGAGGGTAGAGGGCGGCGAGCCGGCGCACGAGATTCTCGAGCTCCCGGATGTTGCCTGGCCAGCGATAGCGCTTGAGCCGGTCCATGGCGTCCACGTCGAGCTGCTTGCGGGCCAGCCCCTCCTTCTCGACGAGGGAAAAGAAGTGCCGCGTGAGGTCCGGGATGTCCTCCACGCGCTCGCGGAGCGGCGGCAGGCGCAGGGGAACAACGTTGAGGCGGAAGAACAGGTCTTCCCGGAACAGCCCCTGCTGGATCGAGACCCGCAGGTCCTTGTTGGTGGCGGCGATGATGCGGACATTCGTCCGGATCGGCACGCGCCCGCCGACCGTGGTGTATTCGCCCTGCTGGAGCACGCGCAGGAGCCGGGTCTGCGCCTCCATCGGCATATCGCCGATCTCGTCGAGAAAGAGCGTCCCGCCTTCGGCCTGCTCGAACCGGCCGGCGCTCCTGGAGGTGGCGCCCGTGAAGGCCCCCTTCTCGTGGCCGAACAGCTCGGACTCGATCAGGTCCCGCGGGATGGCCGCCATGTTCACGGCAACGAAGGGACCCTGCCGCCGCTTGCCGTAATCGTGGAGCGCCCGGGCGACGAGTTCCTTGCCGGTGCCGGACTCGCCCGTGATCATCACGGTCAGATCCGTCGGCATGAGACGGGCGAGCGCCCGGTAGATCTCCTGCATGGCGGCCGAGCGGCCGACGAGCGGGATGTCGTCCCCGTCGGGGGCTTGGCCGGCATTCGCGGTCGCCCGCGGGCGGGAGAGCGCGCGGCCCACCACGGCCACCAGCTCCTTCAGGTCGAAGGGTTTCGGCAGGTATTCGTAGGCACCGCGCTCCGAGGCCTTGATGGCGGTCATGAAGGTGTTCTGCGCGCTCATGACGATGATCGGCAGTTCGGGCCGCAGCTTCTTGATGCGCGGCAGGAGGTCGAACGCGTTCTCGTCGGGCATCACCACGTCGGTGATGACGAGATCCCCCTCCCCCTGCGCCACCCAGCGCCACAGGGTGGCGGCGTTGGAGGTCGAGCGCACCTCGTAGCCCGCTCGCGACAGGGCCTGGTTCAGGACCGTTCGGATCGCGGCGTCGTCGTCGGCAAGAAGAATATGTCCGCTCGGCATCGCTCTCTTCTCAAGGTTCGGCGCCGCGCCCAACGCAGGCGCGGACCATGTCAGTTCTCCGGTCCAGGTCCGTCGCCGGTGCGACCTGCGTCAGCTCTCCGAACCGCGCCCGTCGCTGGCGCGAAACATGGGCAGCAGGACCCGGAACGTCGTTCGCCGCGGAGCCGGGTCGCATTCCACGATCCCCCCATGGTCGCCGACGATCTTCGCTACCAAGGCAAGACCGAGGCCACTTCCCTGCGCCTTCGTTGTGACAAATGGGTCGAACAGGTCGCCCATGATGGCGGGCGGGATGCCGGGCCCGTTATCGCGCACGGTGACTTCGATGGGCAGGCTGATGCGCTCGCGGGCGCCGGGCACCTGAAGCCGCACGCCCGTGCGGAAGGCGGTGGAGAGCACGATCTCGCCTTCATGGGCATCGATGCCGATCGCCTCGGCGGCGTTCTTCACGAGGTTCAGGATCACCTGGACCAGCTGGTCGCGGTTGCCGAGCACGGGCGGGAGCGAAGGGTCATAGGCCTCGACGAAGCGCACATGGCGGGCAAAGCCCGTCTGCGCGAGCCGCTTCACCTGATCGAGCACCCCGTGCACGTTCACGGGGCCGCGTTCCACGGGCCGCTCGTCGCCGAACAGCTCCATGCGCTCGACGAGCTTCACGATACGCTCGGTCTCGTCGCAGATGAGCTGGGTCAGGAGTCGGTCGTCCTCGTCGGCGGATTGCTCGAGGAGCTGCGCCGCTCCCTTGATGCCCGACAGAGGGTTCTTGATCTCGTGGGCCAGCATGGCGCCGAGCGCGGTGAGCGAGCGCGCCGCGCCCCGATGGGTGAGCTGGCGGTCCATCTTGTCGGCGATGGTGCGCTCCTGGAACATCAGCACCACGCCCTCGCTGGCGTCGCCGAGGGGCGTCGCGAAGACATCGACGATCCGCTCCGGGCCCATGCGCGGGGTGCCGATATCGATCCGATATTCGCTGACGCTGGAGCCCCGCTGGCGGACCTCTTCCACGAGGGTCACCACGGGCGATCCGAAGGGCAGGATGTCCTTGAGGCGCTGCCGCTGCATGACCCGCAGCGACACGTCGAAGAACGATTCCGCGGCGGAATTGGCATGGAGCACCCGCCCCTCCTCCCCGATCGCGAGAACCGGGAGCGGCAGGGCGTTCATGATGAGATCGCCCACCGCCATCACGCGGCCTCGCGCCGGGGCTGCGCGAAGAGGCGGCGCAAAATGGCAAGGACGGCGGTCGGATCGTCGCTCGTGACGAGCGCCAGGCGGTCGGCGGGCTCCACATGATAGCCGTCCGCCACGGCCTCGTCCGCATAGGCGGCAAGGTGCTTGCGGGCATGGCGGATGCCGACGCGCTCGCCGTAGAGGGCGAGAAGCCCCTCGTAATGCTCGACCGCGACCGCCACCCGGGTCTCCGGTGCGGGATCTGCCATCGATCGCCCCTGCAAGGCGGCGCCGATCTGCGCCACGAGCCACGGGCGCCCGATAGCGGCCCGACCCACCATCACGGCGGCGGCGCCGGACAGGGCAAGACAGCGCCGCGCATCCTCGGCCGAGCGGATGTCGCCATTCGCGATCACGGGGATGCGGACCGCCTGGGCGGTCGCCGCGATGGCGGTCCAATCGGCCGTTCCCTTGTAGAATTGCTGGCGCGTGCGGCCGTGCACGGTGACGGCCTTCACGCCCAAGGCCTCGGCCCGTTGCGCCAGGGCCGGCGCATTGAGTGAGGCGTGGTCCCAGCCAAGGCGCATCTTCACCGTGACCGGCACGGTGGCGGCCGCGACGCTCGCCTCGATCAGCCGGGCCGCATGGTCGAGATCGCGCATGAGCGCCGAGCCCGCATAGCCGCCGATCACCCGTTTCGCCGGGCAGCCCATATTGATGTCGATGAGACGGGCGCCTGCGCCTTCCGCGACCCGGACCGCCTCCCCCATCCAACGGGGATCGCATCCGGCGAGCTGAACCACATGGGGCTCGATCCCTGCGCCCTCGGCCCGGAGCTGCGCCTCCTCCGAGCCCTGCACGAGCTCGTCGGAAGCCACCATCTCTGACACCACCAGGCCGGCCCCGAACCGCTTGGCGATGCGCCGGAAGGCGACATCCGTCACGCCCGAGAGAGGCGCAAGCACGGCCCGGCAGGCCACCGGGATGGGGCCGACCGCAAACCCTGAATCGCCTGTTTTGTAGTCACTCATCATTCTGCCCAAGAAATAGCCAAGTCTTGGCGGAGCGCAAGAGAAGTCTCGTCGCGGGTCCCGCACTCCTGTCTCTGGGCACGACGAAGGCGCCGCCCACCGTGACAGGGCGCGGCGATCCCACTATCACGACCAGCCATGTCTCCTCCCTCTGAAGCCCCGTCGGTCGCCGCCCTCATCGTCGCAGCCGGGCGCGGCTCGCGAGCGGGCGAGGGCCTTCCCAAGCAGTACCGGCGCCTCGGCGACATCCCGGTTCTCACCCGGACGCTCCAGGCTTTCGTCGAGCACCCGGCCGTGGGGGCCGTGCTGGTCGTCATGCATCCAGACGACGAGGCTCTGTATGCGGCCGCTACCGAAGGCCTCTCCGCATCTGGTCGGGCCAAGCTGCTGCCTCCTGCATATGGAGCAGAGACGCGCCAGGGCTCGGTCCGCCGGGGTCTCGATGCGTTCGCGGCGGCCCCCCACATCGTGCTGGTGCATGATGCGGCTCGGCCCTTTGTGGGCGCGGCGCTCATCGACCGGGCGATCGCGGCCGCGCGCGCCAGCGACGCGGCCGTGCCGGGCCTTGCGGTCACCGACACGATCAAGGTGGTGGACGACGCCCGCCGCGTCGTCGACACGCCCGACCGCGCGCGGCTGCGGGCAGTCCAGACCCCCCAGGCCTTCCGCTTCTCCGCCCTGCGCGATGCCCATGCCCGGGCTGCGGAAGCCGGGATCGATGGCCTCACCGACGACGGTGCCCTCGCCGAATGGGCCGGCCTTCCGGTCCAGGTTTTCGACGGCGAGGCCGGCAACGTGAAGCTCACCCACCCGGCGGATTTCGAGGCCGCCGAGCGACGCCTCAGGGGAGACCCCATGACCTTCGTGACACGGCTCGGCACCGGCTTCGACGTGCACGCCTTCACCGAGGGCGACCATGTGTGGCTCGGCGGAATCCGCGTGCCGCACGATCGCGGGGTGCTCGCCCATTCGGACGGAGACGTTATCCTGCACGCGCTCACGGACGCCCTTCTGGGGGCGCTCGCGGACGGCGATATCGGCGTCCATTTCCCGCCGAGCGACCCGCAATGGCGCGGCGCATCGTCCGATCGCTTCCTTGCCCATGCGGCCGAGAAGGTGCGGGCCCGTGGGGGGCGGATCGACCATCTCGACGTGACGCTCTTGTGCGAGGCGCCGCGGCTCGGGCCCCACCGGGAAGCCATGCGCGAGCGCATCGCAATCATCGCGGGCGTGCGAGTCGATCAGGTCTCGCTCAAGGCGACCACGACGGAAAAAATGGGTTTCACGGGACGCCGGGAGGGCCTCGCCGCCCAGGCCGCCGCCACGATCCGCCTGCCCGAGGAGGAGTGATGAACCCGGACCTCACCGACCGCGCCGCCGCCCTGATCCGCGCCTATGCCGGGCGCGGCTGGATGATCGCCACAGCGGAATCCTGCACCGGCGGCCTCGTCGCCGGGCTCCTCACCGAAATCGCCGGCTCCTCGGCCGTCGTGGAGCGCGGCTTCGTCACCTACTCGAATGAGGCCAAAACCGAGCTCCTCGGCGTGCCGGCGGAGCTGATCGCCGCCCACGGGGCCGTGAGCGAGCCGGTGGCCCGTGCCATGGCGGAGGGGGCGCTCGCCCACTCCCGGGCCGAGGTCGCCATTTCGATCACCGGGATCGCGGGACCGGGCGGCGGATCGGCGGCAAAACCCGTCGGACTCGTCCATTTCGGAATGGCGCGTCGCGGCCAGCCGGTCGAGCACCGCGAGCGCCGGTTCGGCGAGCTTGGACGCGCGGGGGTAAGGGAAGCGGCCGTCGCAGAGGCTTTGGCGTTGTTGCGGGAGGCGTTGGTCTAAGCGCGAGCGACAGCCTGCCGCCCATAGATGGCATCCGCCCGTTCCTCGAAGGCCACCGCGAAGCGGCGGAAGGCCTTGTCGAACATGGAGCCCATGAGGAGACCCAGCGCGAAGCTCTTGAATTCGTAGTTGATGTAGAACTCGACCTCGCAGCCGCCGGGACTCTCCTTGAAGGTCCAGCGGTTCTCCAGAAAACGGAACGGCCCGTCCACGTACTCGACGAGGATGCGCATCCGGGCCCTGTCGAGGGTGACGCGGCTCGTGAAGCTTTCCTTGATGGCCTTGTAGCCGACGCTCATGGCGGCCACGAGCACCTCGGTCCCGTCCGCGCCCGGGCTGCGGCGGATCACGCGCAGGTTCTCGCAGAGCGGCAGGAATTCGGGGTACCGCTCCACGTCGGCCACCAGATCGAACATCTGGGCCGGGCTGTGCTTCACCGGCCGCGAGGAGCGGAAGGTCGGCATCGGAACTCCCTCGGCGTTACTGAGCCTGTCAGAGCTTCGCGAGGCGGGCAGCCTTGAGCTTCGCGAAGTCCTCGCCCGCATGGTGCGACGACCGGGTGAGCGGCGTCGCCGAGACAAGGTGGAAACCCTTGGCATAGGCGGTGGTTTCGTAGGCCTTGAACTCCTCCGGCGTGACAAAGCGAACCACCGGGTGGTGCTTCTTCGTGGGCTGGAGGTACTGGCCGATGGTCATGAAATCCACCTCCGCGGAGCGCAGGTCGTCCATGAGCTGGAGCACCTCGTTCCGCTCCTCGCCGAGGCCCACCATGATGCCGGACTTGGTGAAGATGGTGGGGTCGATCTCCTTCACCCGCTGGAGCAGGCGGATCGAGTGGAAGTAGCGGGCGCCGGGCCGCACCTTCAGGTACTTGGACGGCACGGTCTCGAGGTTGTGGTTGAACACGTCGGGCCGGGCCTTCACCACGATCTCGAGCGCCCCGTCCTTGCGCAGGAAGTCGGGGGTGAGGACCTCGATGGTGGTCTTGGGCGAGCGCGCCCGGATGGCGTTGATCACGTCCGCGAAATGCTGGGCGCCGCCGTCGGCCAGATCGTCCCGGTCCACGGAGGTGATGACCACGTGCTCGAGGCCGAGCTTTTGGACCGCGACCGCCACGCTCTCCGGCTCGCTCCGGTCGAGGGCCTCCGGCAGGCCGGTCTTCACGTTGCAGAAGGCGCAGGCCCGCGTGCAGGTATCGCCCATGATCATGAAGGTGGCGTGCTTCTTTTCCCAGCACTCGCCGATATTGGGGCAGCCCGCCTCCTCGCAGACGGTGACGAGCTTGTTCTCCTTCACGATCCGGTGGGTCTCGGCCCATTTGGGGCTGCCCGGCGCCTTTACGCGGATCCAGTCGGGCTTGCGCTGGATCGGCTGGTCCGGCCGGTGCGCCTTTTCCGGATGGCGCGGGCGGTTGTCCTTGTTCAGAAGGTCGAGAACGACGGCCATGAAGGTCACCCCTGGAACGGCAAGCCGGGCGAGCTTCCGTCACAGGGGTGACTTAAGGGTTTCAGGGCCCCTTCGCAAATGGCGAAAGGCCGCGAGACCGGAGGGGCGGTCATGCGGGCCGCGCACTCCCGAGCCGGCCAAGGCTGCGTCCGCCGTGACCTGCGCTCCTATTTAGGGCCGCGCCGGCGCAGAGGCTTACGCGGCGTCCACCAAAATCTGCGCTCGTATCCAAAGCCGCGCAGGCGCAGCGACTTACGCCGCGTCTGCCATAACCTTCATGGAGACGATCCGGTCCGGCTCCCGCACGGGCTCGCCGCGCTTGATCTTGTCCACGTTCTCCATGCCTTCCACGACCTTGCCCCAGACGGTGTACTGCTTGTCCAGGAAGCGGGCGTCGTCGAAGCAGATGAAGAACTGGCTGTTCGCCGAATGGGGCGCATTGGTGCGGGCCATGGAGCAGACGCCGCGCACATGGGGCTCCGCGTTGAACTCGGCCTTGAGGTCGGGCAGGTCCGAGCCGCCGGTGCCGGTACCGCTCGGGCAGCCGGTCTGGGCCATGAAGCCCTCGATCACCCGGTGGAACGCCACGTTGTCGTAAAAACCCCGGCGGGCGAGCGTCTTGATGCGCTCGACGTGGCCGGGAGCGAGATCCGGGCGCATCTCGATGACGACGCGGCCCTTCGTGGTCTCCAGAATCAGGGTGTTTTCGGGATTGGCAGCCATGGGTCTCTCCTTGTGTGTGATTGGGCTGACGGGAGGGGCAACGGGGAAAGCGCGCCCGGGTTCGCTTCAGAGGGGAATGGTGTCCACGAAGCGGAAGGTGAAGGGGCGCCCGGCGGTCGCGGCGCCGAAGCGATCGGTGAAGGGCAGCGGCGTGCAGCGCTGGAACGCCTCGCGGACGGAACGGGTGAAGGCCTCCCGCTGATCCGGGTCGCCGCCCGCCTTGTAATAGGTGATGCGCGGCTGGCCCAACACCTCGCCCGAGCGCTTGAAGCTCATGCGCAGGGTGATCTCCTGGCCCGTGGACCGGTTTTGCGGCTGCCAGCAGGCCTGAACCGCCAGATAGACCTGGTCAATGCGGTCGATGCGATCGAGCCGCGCGCCACCCCGCGGCCGGACCACGCCGTTGCGGCTCTCCGGGAGCGGCAGGGGATCCTCGAGATAGCGGTCGTCCTCCTCCACCTGCGCGGCCGCCGGGCCGGCGATGCAGAGCGCAAGCGCGGCGAGGAGGGGAATGCCCCCTCCCCGCTTGAGGACCGAGCCCAGTGTCACCGGGCGTCGGCCGCCAGCTGCATCTTCACAATCCGGTCCGGGTTCTGGACCTGACCGTTGGCCGAGGACGAGCCCTTCTTGATCTTGTCGACCACGTCCATGCCCGACACGACCTCGCCGAAGAGGGTGTACTGGCCGGTCAGCGGGCCGCAGCCGTCATAGCAGATGAAGAACTGGGAATTGGCGGAGTTCGGACTCTGCGAGCGGGCCATGCCGAGCGAGCCGCGGCGGTACTGGGTCGGGGTGAACTCCGCCGGAAGGTTCGGCAGATCGGAGCCGCCGGTGCCGGTGCCCGTGGGGTCGCCGGTCTGGGCCATGAAGCCCTCGATCACCCGGTGGAACACCACGCCGTCGTAAAAGCCGCGCTTCGTCAGCGTCTTGATCTGCTCCACGTGCTTCGGGGCAAGATCGGGCCGCAGGCGGATGGTGACGCGCCCGTCCTTGGTGTCGAGAAAGACCGTGTTCTGCGGGTCGGCGGCAGGCTGCTGAGCCGCTGCGCCGGTCGCGGTGAGAAGGCCGAGCGCGAGCGCGGCGATGGCATGCTTCATGGACAAGCTCCCTGACAAGGTTCGTTGGTCGGGCCGGGGCTTGAGGTCAGCCCCGCCCGAATGTCTGCTTCAGTCTTTCGTGCACCATGTGGGGCACGAAGGCCGAAACGTCACCTCCCATGGCCGCGATCTGCCGCACGAGCGTGGCGGTGATGGGGCGCACCAGGGGGGAGGACGGGAAGAACACCGTCTGGATCTCCGGCGCCATGGTCTCGTTCATGGCGGCCATCTGCATTTCGTAATCGAGGTCGGTGCCGTCCCGGAGGCCCCGGATCATGATCGTCGCCCCATGGCGCCGCGCCGCGTCGACGGCCAGATCGTTGAAGGTGACGACCTCGAGCGCGGTCCCCTCCCCGGCCGCGACCTCCCGGCAGACTGCCCGCAGCATCTCCGCCCGCTCCTCGGCCGGAAAGATCGGCGTCTTCGCGGAATGAACGCCGATGGCGATCACGAGCCGGTCCACGAGCCGGCACGCGTGGCGCACCACGTCGAGATGGCCGTTGGTAACGGGATCGAAGGTGCCGGTGTAGAGGGCGGTACGAGGCATGAGCCATGGCGTAGCTTGCCGAACGCCCAGCGGCAAGGGCGTCGCTGGCATCGGGACGCCAGGACCTGAATGCCCCGGCCTACCGGCCTCAGGGACGAGCTCCCATCAGATCACGAAGAAATCCTTGTGGGTCATCTTGAGGTTCTTCGTCAGGGTCGCGATCTGGATCGCCGCGGCGGAGCCCGTCCCGTCCGCGTCGTAGAACAAGGCGCCGGTCTTCTTGTTATACACCACCCGGTCATTGGCATCATGAGCCTCGCTACCGGCCCAGAAGGCATCTTTGCCGAGAGTGCTCTGCTTCTTTCCGAGCGCCTTGAAGATGCCCTTCGACAGGGACACGGTGTCGTCCACGACCTTGAAATCCTTGATCTTGTCCACGTTCGTGTTCCGCCGGGCGGCCACTTTGGAGTCGAAGATGAAGACGTCGCGGCCGGCTCCGCCCCACAGGACGTCTCGCCCGAGGCCGCCACTGACGGCGTCAACTCCGCCTTCGCCATAGAGGGTGTCGTTGCCCGAAAGGCCGAGGATCCTCTCGTCCGCCGCGCTCCCACGTAGGACGTCGACCCCGTTGGTCCCCATGATGGTCGTCGTCGGGTTGCCGCCGGGACCCGTTCGCCCACCATCCTCAATGTCGGTCACGGCAATGGTGAAGACCTTGTCGATCCAAAGGCCGCCCCGATCCGTGGCGCGGACAGTCACCTGATGGGAGCGCGCGGTCTCGTAATCGAGGCGCGCGCCAAACGCCACTTCGAGATTGCCGAAACTGTCGATGTCGAAGAGGCCGCCTGCATCGTCGACGAGCGACAGGGTCAGCCGATCGTCCGCGTTCGGATCCTGCCCTTCGAGCACGGCAACACGCGCCCATGATTGAGCGTTTTCGGCCACGGAGAAGGCCCCCTCGGCCGTGATGTCGGTCGGCTTCAGATTGGCATGTTGCAAAACGAACGATGCGGTTGCGGCTCGATTGCCCTGATCCAAGACCTCGATCTCGACCTTGTTGCTTCCATAGGGCAGTGCTGCGCCGTCGTACCGGTAGACGAGCGCCCGGACCAATTCCTGAGCGAGCGCCGGCGTGGCCTTGTCGTTGAACGAAAAGTCCAGGGTGTTGAAGGTGTCGCTCTGGCGGACGGTGCCGATCTCGATAGTGTTCACGTAGACGGCGTCACCGAAGGTACCTGGAACCAACTGGATGTTGGTTGCCGAAGGATCGATGTAGAGGCGGTCCTTCGTGTCGCTCCAGCTGTCGAGGGACACCCGGAGCGACTTCAACGCGCGGTCCTCGGAGATCGTGGCCGCAGCGCCGATATCGAGGCGGACGGCCTGTCCTCCGGCGACAGCCAGGATATCGCCCGCAATCCCGGCCAACGTCGGCGCCAGATCCGACGAGGTGACATTGCTGTCATCCGTCACGTAATCGATGCCGGCTTTGTGGATGGCCAGCCTTTCGGCTGCATTCAGTGTGACGCCCACGAGCCTGAGACGCTCGCCGCTGGCCTCCGTTCCATCGACGAGAAGCGCATGAGCCTTGTTGTTCAAGGTGATCTCGGCGCCATCCTCCATCACCTGGAGTTCGTGATAGCCGATCAGCGTCTTGTTCCGAAAGTCGATGGCTTGGCCGTAGAGTTCGACGATGTCCTTGTACTCCAAGGCTCCACCGCTCACGGGACCGCTGTCGAAGGTCGTGATCTGGCTCAACTGATCCATGTTGAGGGAGATGTAATCCGTGAACCTGGTCCCGCGGATCTGCTCCATGCCGGACAGCGTTCCGACCGCCTGAAAATCGAAACGGCTGTGGGTCGTCGCGATCAATTGAAGCGTGTCGAAGCCAGCGCCCCCGCTGAACGTGCTCCCAGCAATGTCGCCCGCGCCGACTTCGAACGTGTCGGCGCCAGCCGTTCCAATCCTCTGAACAGGCATTTCACTTCCCCCAAACGGTTCGTGAAACGCAATATCATTAACATGGACGGGATGTAACCGCGATCTCGGTGCGAAGGATGGTCCTACCTGCTCAGGGGGGCTCGCAAAGCAAAAAGGCTGGGCAATCCGCCCAGCCTTTTCCGATCTTCGCACGGATGCGAGCGCTACTCGGGGGCGTCTTCCGCCTCCAGACCGATACCCTCGCCATCCTCCGCATCCTCGCCCTCGATGTGCTCCACCGAGACCACCTTCTCGGCGCCCTTCGTGGAGAACACCGTGACGCCTTGCGAGCCGCGGCCGACGATGCGGATACCGTCGACGGGGACCCGGATCAGCTGGCCGCCATTGGTGACGAGCATGATCTGGTCCTCGTTCTCCACCGGGAAGGAGCCGACGAGCTGGCCGTTGCGGGCGTTGACCGCCATGGCCGTGATGCCTTTGCCGCCGCGCCCGGTGATCCGGTACTCGTAGGACGAGGTGCGCTTGCCGAAGCCCTTCTCGGAGAGCGTCAGGATGAACTGCTCCTGGGCGCTCATGGACGCATAGCGTTCCGGCGAGAGGGCCACCGCGTTCACAGTCTCCTCCTCGCCATCGGCCGGGGCCGCGACCTCGCCGGAGGCGGCTTCCGCCGCGGCCTCGCCGCTGACGGCCCGGCGCATCTTGAGGTAGCCGGCGCGCTCCTCGCCCGTGGCTTCCACGTGGCGCAGGATCGCCATGGAGATGATGTCGTCGCCCTCGGCAAGGTTGATGCCGCGCACGCCCATGGAATCGCGGCCCTTGAACACGCGCACGTCGGGCACCGGGAAGCGGATGCACTGGCCCCGGGCGGTGGTGAGCAGCACGTCGTCGTTCTCGGAGCAGATCTGCACGTCGACGATGTGCTCGCCCTCGTCGAGCTTCATGGCGATCTTGCCGCCCCGGTTCACCTGGATGAAGTCGGAGAGCTTGTTGCGCCGCACCGTGCCGCGGGAGGTCGCGAACATCACGTCGAGCTTGTCCCAGGACGCCTCGTTCTCGGGCAGCGGCATGATGGTCGTGATGCGCTCGTCCTTGTCGAGCGGCAGCATGTTGATGAGGGCCTTGCCCTTGGCGTTCGGGGCGGCCACCGGCAGGCGCCAGACCTTCTCCTTGTAGGCCTGGCCGGCCGAGGAGAAGAAGATCACGGGCGTGTGGGTGTTCGCCACGAAGAGCCGGGTGACGAAATCCTCGTCGCGGGTGCTCATGCCGGAGCGGCCCTTGCCGCCGCGGCGCTGCGCCCGGTAGGTCGAGAGCGGCACGCGCTTGATGTAGCCGGCATGGGAGACGGTGACGACCATGTCCTCGCGGGCGATCAGGTCCTCATCGTCCACATCCGAGTCCCAATCGGTGATCAGGGTCTTGCGCGGGGTCGCGAAGGCCTCGCGGACCTCCCGCAGCTCGGTCTTGATGATGTCCATGATCCGCACGCGGGAGCGGAGGATGTCGAGATAGTCCGAGATCTCGTTGGCGAGCTTCTGCAGCTCGTCGCCGATCTCGTCCCGGCCGAGCGCCGTGAGGCGCTGGAGGCGCAGATCGAGGATCGCGCGCGCCTGGGTCTCGGAGAGCCGGTAGGTGCCGTCCTCGTTCAGCTTGTGGCGCGGATCGTCCACCAGGGCGATCAGCGGCGCGATGTCGGAGGCCGGCCAGTCGCGGCCCATGAGGGCCTCGCGGGCTGCGTTCGGGTCCGGCGCCGTGCGGATGAGGCGGATCACCTCGTCGATATTGGCGACGGCGATCGCAAGGCCGCACAGGACGTGGGCGCGCTCGCGGGCCTTGTTCAGGAGGAACTTCGTGCGGCGGGAGACCACTTCCTCGCGGAAGTCCACGAAGGCCTTGATGAGGTCCTTCAGGGTCATGAGCTCGGGGCGGCCGCCGTTGAGCGCCACCATGTTGGCGCCGAAGCTCGTCTGGAGCGGCGTGTAGCGGTAGAGCTGGTTCAGCACCACGTCCGCCATGGCGTCGCGCTTGATCTCGACCACGATGCGCATGCCGTCGCGGTCGGATTCGTCGCGCAGGTCCGAGATGCCTTCGATCTTCTTCTCGCGGACGAGCTCCGCGATCTTCTCGATGAGCGTGGCCTTGTTCACCTGATACGGGATCTCGGTGAAGATGATCGCCTCGCGATCCTTGCGGATCTCCTCCACGGAGGACTTGGCCCGCATGACGATGGAGCCGCGCCCCGTGGTGTAGGCGGAGCGCACGCCCGCGCGGCCGAGGATGGAGCCGCCGGTCGGGAAGTCCGGGCCCGGAATGAGCTCGATCAGCTCCTCGGTGGAAACGTCCGGGTTGTCGATGAAGGCGACGCAGCCGTCGATCACCTCGCCCAGATTATGCGGGGGCATGTTGGTCGCCATGCCGACCGCGATGCCGCCGGCGCCGTTGACGAGCAGGTTGGGAAAGCGGGCCGGCAGCACCGCCGGCTCGTGCTTGGACTCGTCGTAGTTCGGCGTGAAATCGACCGTGTCCTTGTCGATGTCCTCGAGGAGCGGCATCGCCGCCTTGGCGAGGCGGGACTCGGTGTAGCGCATGGCCGCCGGCGGATCGCCGTCCACGGAGCCGAAATTGCCCTGCCCGTCGATGAGCATGAGCCGCAGCGAGAAGTCCTGCGCCATGCGCACGAGGGCGTCGTAGATCGCGCTGTCGCCGTGAGGGTGGTACTGACCCATCACGTCGCCCACGATGCGGGCGGACTTCACGTATTTCTTGTCCGGCGTGTAGCCGTTCTCGTACATCGAATAGAGAATGCGCCGGTGCACGGGCTTGAGGCCGTCGCGGGCGTCGGGAAGCGCGCGGCTCACGATCACGCTCATGGCGTAATCGAGATACGAGCGCTTCATCTCGTCGACGATGGAGATCAGCTTGATGTCGCTCGCCGGCTGGTCGCCGGCGGGGCCGCCGGAGCGGATGTCGTTCGGATCGGTCAAGGTCTGTCTTTCGGCTGGAATCCCGGGGCGGATCGACACCCGCCGGCGGGACCTCGGAGACGGCCTGGCCGAAGCCCCTGGCGCATCCCCGCGAATCTGTGTGCAATCAACGCTTTAGATGGGGGATAACGGGCCGATTTACAAGCGTTTCGGGCCGTTATCCCAAGGCATCCGGCTCAGTAGCGCGACCGATGGGAAGCTCCGCGGAGCTCCTTGAACACCGAAGCTCCCGCAAAACATAAACTAATCGATCTAACCTCTTCGGACTCTTATATTTTTAATAACAGTCCCGTCGTATCGTCGCTCGTCTTGAAGCGCGGGAACAGCTTGCCGGCGAGGTCCACCTCGGTCTCGATCCGGCGGGCCTCCCGCACGAGGGGCTCCACGCCTTCGGCCAAGGCCCTCTCCATGAGCCCCGCCGCGTCCGTATGCCGGTAGAGATCGACGAGGGCCGAGAGCCCGTCGCTCACGAGGAGGATCGCGGTTCCGGGGCCCGCCTCGACCTCGTCGTAGCGCATCTGCGCGGCGGCATCCGGGCGCAGGCTCAGGATCGCGGCGCCGCCGCTGCGCTTCTGGCGCTCGCGCCGATCCGCGAGCCAGGCCCGGAAGGCCGGAGCGCTGGTGATGGTCGCCGGGGTGCTGCCGCTCGCCTCGAGAAGCTCCCGCGCCTTCTCGGATTCCCAGTCCCGTAAGGACGGCCCCTCCCCGAGCGTGATCACCGCCCCGTCGGGGCGGCGCACATAGGCGGTGGTGTCCCCGAAGGTCCAGGCGCGCAGGCGGCCGTCCCGGGCCTGGACCAGGGTCATGGCGCCCATGGGCCAGGTGACCGGGTCGTGCCGCTCGGGCGGAGCCTTAGCGAGGAACGTGTCGCGGGCGGCCTCCATGACGGCCCGGACAAGGGCCGGCCCGTCCTCCGCGCGTGGGGCGAGCGCCGTCAGGCGCTCCTGCGCGAAGGCCGCGAGCCAGGCGGCATCGCTCGCCGGGTGCATGAGCGCGGGCGTGCCCGGGAAGATCGAGGTGTCGATCACCCAGGCCCAAGCCCCGGCCGTGCCGGCGATGTCCTCGTTGGGACGGTCGGGATAGCCGGGCCAACTCACATGGTCCAAGACGGTGAACATGGGATCCTCGCTGAGGGCGAGCGGGGCAAATCGGTGCACATCGGGCCACCGCCCCCTCGCCAAACCTGGGCCGTGACGCCATAACGCGGGGCTCAATCCGGGTCCAGCCGATGCTCACCGACTACATCTCCGCCGCCCTCGTCACGCTTCTGGTGACGCTCGACCCCCCGGCGCTCGCGCCGATCTTCGTGTCGCTCACCCGGGGGATGACCACGCAGGAGCGCCGGCGGGTGGCCGTTCGGGCGTCGCTCATCGCGTTCGGAATCCTGGCCTTCTTCGGGCTCGGCGGCGAGGTCCTGCTGCGGCTGCTCGGCGTCGGGATCCCGGCCTTCCGCATCTCGGGCGGGCTGCTGCTGTTCTGGATCGCCTTCGAGATGGTGTTCGAGCGGCGCAACGAGCGCAAGCAGCACACGGCCGACGTGGCGATCACGGAGGACCACATCCGCAACGTGGCCGCCTTCCCGCTGGCCATCCCGCTCATGGCCGGCCCGGGCGCCATCACGGCCGTGATCCTGTTGGCCGGGCGCGCGGACGGCAATGTGGGCTATCTCACGATCCTGATCGCGCTCATCGCCCTCGGCGTCGCGTCATGCCTCGTGGTGTTCCTGATGGCGGAGCGCGTCGCGAAACTCCTCGGCGTGACCGGCAACGTGGTGTTGAGCCGCCTGCTCGGGGTGATCCTCGCCGGCCTCGCGGTGCAGTTCATCATCAACGGGGTGGAGTCGCTCTTCCGCCCGCCGGCGCTCTGAGCCGCAAAAAGCGCCCCTGCCCTCCCCATGAAAAAGGCGCGGATCCGAGGATCCGCGCCATTCCGAAAACAGGCTCGTCCGATCAGTAGTAGCGGACGATGCGGCCCGACCTGTCCACCACGGCGCGGCGCACCGGGCTGCGCTGGACGATCACGGTGCGCTGCCCGCCGCGGATCTCATGCGGAGCGGCGAACGGGTAAGGATTGCCGACTCGCGTTACCACGCGCGGAGCACGGGTCACGACGCGCTGGCGCACGACGCGGCGCGGCTGGGCGTAGTAGACTGGCGTGCGCACGACGCGCCGGGTCCTCACGACCGGCTCCGCGTAATCGTCGTAGTCATAGCCGTAACTGCTCACGACGCGGGTGCCGACATAGGGATTGTACCCGTAATAGGCCGGGGCGCCGTAGCCGTAGCCGACCGCGTTGTAGGGCGAGTAGCCATAGCCGTAGCCATAGGCAGGGCCGCCGATGCCGATCGACAGGAACTGGGCATGCGCCGCCTGCGGAGCGGCAAACAGGGCAGCACCCGCCGCGAGAGCGCCGGCCAGGCCCAGTGCAAAGGTTCTTTTCATAGACGCCTCCTGACTGCGCCGGCGAGCGGATGCCGCCGGCTGAGAACAGGGGTTCAACGCTTCGGGGCGGAATGGTTTCCCGCCCAATATGTGTCAGCTCTGCGGTACTAAGTCGCTGATTTTATTACGCTAAACTTGGCCTTTGATTTGGGGCCGCGATCACGGCCGCTCACAAATTCTCGAACAGCCGCTCCATCAACTTACGTCGTGGCGCAATCGAGGAGACAAGCCCGTACTCCTGAAGCGTGTGCGCGCCATCCCCATCGATGCCGAGGCCGTCGAGGGTCGGCGCGCCAAGGGCCGCCGTGAAGTTGCCGTCCGATCCACCGCCGACGCGCGGCACGTCCTGGAGATCGAACCCGATTTCGGCCGCGAGCGCGCGGGCATGATCGAACAGGCGCGCCACCTCCGGCGTGCGCTCGTAAGGAGGCCGGTTCATGCCGCCCGTGACGGTGACGCGCACGTCCGGGTCGTGCGACCGAAGTCCGAGGATCGCAGCCTCGAAGGCCTGTCCGTCCGCCACGGTCTCGACCCTGAGATCCACGCTGAAGCGGCAATGCTGCGGAACGGTGTTCATGGCCGAGCCCCCGGAGAGAAGGCCCACCGTGGTGGTGACGCCGCGGGCGTAGTCGGTCATGCCCTCGATGGCGAGGATCTGGCGGGCGCCCTCGCGGATGGCGCTTCGGCCCTCCTGGTGGCGCGAGCCCGAATGGGACGGGCGCCCCTCCACATGCACGTCGAAACGGCCGACCCCCTTGCGCGAGGTGACGATCTTGCCGCCGTCACGGGCGGGTTCGGTGACGAGCACCGAAGCGGCCTGACGCCCGAGTTCCTCGATGAGCGGCCGTGTGATGGGGCTGCCGATCTCCTCGTCAGGCGTGACAAGGAAAACGAGCGGCCGGCTGGCCCTGCCGCCGCGCGCCACGTCCCTGAACGCCTGCAGGGCAAGCCAGGCGCCGCCCTTCATGTCGTAGATCCCAGGCCCGTAGAGCCGGTCGCCCTCGATGCGGAGCGGCAGGTCGCTCGCGAGGGTGCCGACCGGATGCACCGTGTCGAGGTGCGAGAGGGCGAGCACCGGGGCCGCTCCCGTCTCGGGGCCCGCCCGGAGCACAAGCACGTCGCCGAGGCCCTGGTCGCCCGCGATGCGCTCCACCCGGACAGGCGCATCCGCCATGTCGGCCGCGACCAGGTCCATCATGAGGTTCACCCCGGCCCGATCATGGGTCGGGCTCTCGGTCCGGACCCAGGTGCAGAGGGCATCGAGGTCGGCGGGGGTGAGAGTCATGAAATGGGTCCCTTGAGGTTCTTGGCGTGATCGGGCTTCGATTGTGCAGGCATAGAAGCTCAGGTCCACCCTGTCATCGGGCGTCCACATCGGGCGTTAAAGGCGCGAGGCGCCCCCGCCGGGTGCCTTGGTTCGCGTCGCGGGAACCGACGCGGGTGCAAGATGCGACCTTCGCTCGCATCCAGGTTGCAGAAGTCGGTTGCACCCGCCCCGATGCTACAAGATAATATAACGGTGCCGGCGCAGGGGGTGCCGGCAACCAATAAAGGGGACACCTCCATGGGCTTCATGCGGGGAACGAAGAAGGGCAACAAGCTGAATGGATCCTCGTCGAACGACTGGATCTACGGCTTTCAGGGCAACGATAGGATCGACGGGCGCGCGGGCCACGACACCCTCGTGGGAGACATCGGCAACGATGCGCTGACGGGCGGCCTGGGGCATGACACGCTGTTGGGCGGCCTCGGCAAGGACAGCCTTCTGGGCGGCGAGGGACACGACAGCCTCCAAGGTGGGGACGGCAACGACAGGCTGAACGGCGGCCTGGGCAAGGACGAGCTCCATGGGGGCGACGGCAACGATACCCTCCTCGGTGATGCCGGTCACGACGAGCTGTATGGCGGGCTTGGCAACGACAACCTGCGCGGCGACGCCGGGCGCGACTACCTGTCCGGGTTCGACGGCGCCGATCGCCTTTTCGGCGGCGATGACGACGACACGCTCTTTGGGGATGCGGGCGCCGACAGGCTGGCCGGTGGCGCCGGCAGCGACTGGCTGCACGGGGGCATGGACAACGATCGGCTCGCGGGAGACGCCGGAGAGGACATGCTCAACGGCGGCGACGGGAACGACCGGCTCTCCGGCGATCTGGGCGACGACCGGCTGTCCGGCGACGCTGGAGACGACCGGCTCTTTGGCGGCGCGGGCGACGACCACCTCACGGGCGGCATGGGCATCGACGTGCTGTCCGGCGGCGCCGGAAACGACACCCTGGTCGGCGGCACGGGCCGTGACATGCTCAAGGGCGAAGCGGGCGACGACCTGATCGACATCGAGAGCGAGAACGTGGCCCTGGGCGGGGCGGGGATCGATCAGCTGAGGCTGGAGATCTACTACAGCACCGAAAAGGTGACGCTCGACATGTCGAAGGTGACCGGCAGGAAGGCGGCGGCATTCGGTTACGGAACGGCGACGGCCGGCCAGTTCGAGCATGTGGACGTCTCGATCTACAGCGCGGATCAGGGGAGCTCCATCGTCGGCACGAAGGGTGCCGACCGGCTGATGCTCTCGGGCTCAGGAGCCTTCACGGTCAGCGGCGGGGCGGGCTCCGACACGATCAACGTCTCCGGTTATGGCGCCGGAAGCATCGCGGATGGCGGCGCCGGCGACGACTGGATCGTCAGCGAATCCGGAGCGAACACGCTGATCGGCGGAGCCGGCTCGGACATCTTCGTGCTCTCCATGGCCGAGGACGCCACGATCCAGGACTTCAGCCGAAAGGATGCGATCGTCTTCGACACCTATGGGGTGCCCAACCGGCTCGATAAGGTATCGCCCCTGATCACAGGAACGGATCCAAAGGCCACGTCCACCAGCGGCCAGCTGCTGTACGACATCGATGACGGACGTCTCTTCTACGACAGGGACGGAACGGGTGTGATGGAAGCCTATGTGGTGGCGACATTCGCCAACAAGCCGGTCCTGACCGCCGCGAACTTCCTGTTCGATTTCTGAGAAGATCGGCCTGAACATCGGGAGAAGGCCCGCCTCGCGGCGGGCCTTCTTCGTTTGGGGCGATGTGTCGGAGGGTGGTTCTGCGGCGCCCTGACGCGAAGAAGCCCCGGCTGTGGGCCGGGGCTGGTGGCGGGGTCTGGCCTGGGCCGCTCCCGCGGGTGCAGGCAGGCGGCCGCCGGACCCAAGGTCCGGCTGGT
>DATCJK010000006.1:0-60897 GCA_036562855.1 Microvirga sp. | reverse complement strand
TGGATCTCTACGACACTTGGGAGATCATCGACGCTCCCGCCACCGAGTCCGCTCCCGAGCAGGAGCCGACGAGTCTTGAGATCGTGCGAAACCTGACCGAGGTGATCGTGTCCTACGAGCCGTGGGGAAGGACCTCGCCGGCGGCCGGCGCCCCTGTCGACCAGATGCCCTCGACGCGGCCGCTCAGGGGTGAGGCAGGCCCGGACGCCGTGGACCACGGAGGCCGCAGGATCGTCAGCCGATGATCAGTGGCGATCCGGCCGGCGGGAAGGTCGCGGCTCGACGCACGGCAGCTGCCCAGGTTTCCCGCCGCAATTCAACAATGTCAGGGTAGCGGATGCCGCCGGCGAGCCGTTGCGCGGAACCCGCTAGCAGGACCGGGCGACCCGAAAGCCGAGGTCGTCAATGGCGAATGTCGGATGGCTACGCCGGCGGTTGGTGGCGAGGCAGCCGCGTTCGGCATCGGCCCAACCCCCTCCCCGGAACACCCGGTAAGCACCGTAGACCTCCGGGTCGTACTGGTCGGCACACCATTCCCATACATTGCCGAGCGTATCGTACAGCCCCCAGGCATTCGGCTCCTTGTGCCCCACATCGTGCGGGTGCCCGCCGGCGTTGTCGCGATACCAAGCGATGGCGTCGAGTTCGCCGTAGCGTGGACCTTGGGTTCCAGCGCGGCACGCGTATTCCCATTCGGCTTCGCTCGGCAACCGGTAGCCGGTGCTGCCAGGGATGGGGTCGGCACCTGGCAAGAGGTCGTCAAGCACATAATACGGCTCGCATCCACTCATCACCGACAATGCGTTGCAGAACCGAATGGCATCCAGCCACGATACGCCCTCGACCGGACGCTGCGGCCCTGCATGGGTCGACGGATGCAGATGCATCACGGCCGCATACTCGGCCTGCGTGACGGGGTACTTGCTGATTGCGAACGGCGCCAGATCGGCGCGCCACTGACGACGCGTGCGATCATCCTTGAGTACGATGGTTCCTGCCGGAATCCCGACGAGCGTGGGCAACATGGCGGCGGTCACGGGCAGGCATCCTGGCCACGCCGCACACCGCGACTGGGCTCCTCGCAAGCGCTCCAAATGAGCCTCGAACCATTGGACCGCCCGCCATTCCAGATCACGGTACCACTCCGTTTGGGTTTGGCGTCCGCGACCGCATCTGGGGCGAGCATGAAACGCAGATCATCCTTGCGGACCAAATCCATCGACAATGTACGGCCATCGGGCAATCAGCTACAAAGTAACCGCAACGCCCGCTCTATAGCGCGCGGCTTGATCACCTGGCTAGCCCGTACCTTGCGCTCGCCCGCTGGCGCGGAAGCTGCCAATGACGGGCAAGAGGGCGCCCGGCTCCTCGTGGTCGGAGGTGATCCCGCATACCCCAGGTGGCTTGGGGGACCACGGCACTGATCGATGCGCTCGCCTCACCGATGCGCGAGCCTCGGACGCCAGGTCTCGCACCTGTGGTATCGGTCCGCTGCCGTCGACGCCTTTGCTCGATTCCTGAGCGCCTCGCGGCGTATCGCTAAGGAGCGTTCGGTTCAGCCAAGTCTGACCCGAGGCATCCCAATTCGCGCCGAAGCATGACACGGCCACGGGCTCGTGGAGGATGGCCTCACTCGAGGACGGCGCAGGCAATGCGGCTGCCTGCGTCCCCGTCCGGCTGCGAGACATGATCGTCCTCGCGCGAGTAGACGATGAGAGCGGTACCGTCCCCCTCGACGATCCCGGTCTGCCCAAGCATCCGAACGACAAGAGAGGAAACCTCCGCGTTCGCCGAACCATCGGAGTTCGCGAAAATGTTGGGCAGATTGCTCTCCTCCGGGCCGTCGGGATGGAGCAGCCCATGGCTCTTGACCACATGGTCGAGCGGCCCTCGTGCCCGCTGGAACAAGCCGTGATCGCTGCAATCGCCCACGGTATGGAGCCTCACCCCATGCCAGCCGGGCTCCAGCCCACCGGGCTGGACCGTGATCCGGATCACGGTGGCGTTGGCGCTGCCCCGCAGCACCACTGAGCCGATCGGTCGGCCCGTGCGCCCGGTCAGCACGCTCTCGCGCGTTAATACGCCGGGAACTTGAGCGTTGCCCTGCTCGACCGGGACGGAAGCGACCGCCACGACCACCAAGCCAAGGCGGCCCAGGGTACGGATGGGGAAGGCCCAAGGGAGCGGGCTTTGCGGGGTCGACTCTTGAGAGGCCTCGGCATGACGGTTCATGGCGCCACGATAGCGAAGAGAAGGAAGCTGGGCCAGAATGAGGCGCAGTGCTCGTCGGACAAATCTTTTCGGCGCGCTCGACCGCCTGCCCCGCGTGCCACCCGTCGCGGTCGAGACGCCCATCGACCGCCGATTGCTACCCGGCGGAGCGCATCGTGAACCTGCGGCGGGGCGCAGGCATGCGCAGCGCAAGCGCCTCAGCCAGTCACGACCAATGAGGATCGGGTCCTCTCGAGCACAGCTCAGAGCGCCCGAAGGCGCGTGGCACAGAACTTGAACTCCGGGATCTTGCCGATGGGGTCGAGAGCCGGGTTGGTCAGGATGTTGGCGGCGGCCTCGGCATAGCAGAACGGCATGAAGACCATGCCTTCCGGCACGTCCCGGTCGGCCCGCAGCTTCACGGTGAGCTGACCCCGCCGCGTCTCGAGCAGCGCCTCCTCGCCGGCCACGAGGCCGAGCCGTCCAAGCTCCCGCGGAGATACCAAAGCGAAAGCTTCCGGCTCCAGCTCGTCGAGCACGTTGGCGCGACGCGTCATGCTGCCCGTGTGCCAATGCTCAAGGATCCGCCCTGTGGACAGAACCATCGGGAAGTCGGTGTCAGGCAGTTCGTCCGGCGGTCGCAGCCGCGCCGGAACGATGCGCGCTCGCCCATTCTCGGTCGGAAAGCCGGCCGCGAAGATGATTTCGTTGCCGGGCTGGTCCTTCGCGTTCACGGGGTAGGTGACGGCGCCCTCCCGCTCCAGGCGCTCCCAGGTGATGTTGGCGAGGGAGGGCATCAGCGCTGTCATTTCGGCAAACACATCCGCTGGCCCGCCATAGGACCATTCGAGCCCCATGCGGCGCGCGATCTCCTGCACGATCCACAGATCCTGCCGGGCATCGCCGGGAGGCGGAAGCACCGGCCGGGCTATCTGCACCCTGCGGTCCGTGTTGGTGAAGCTGCCGGCCTTCTCGGCAAAGGCCGAAGCCGGCAGGATGACATCCGCATGAATCGCAGTCTCCGTCAGAAACAGGTCCTGCACGACGAGATGGTCGAGGGAGGCAAGGGCCTCCCGCGCGTGCTTCAGATCGGGATCCGACATCGCGGGATTCTCACCCATGATGTACATGCCCCGGATCGTGCCCGCATGGATCGCGTCCATGATCTCGACCACGGTGAGCCCGCGCTGCGGGTCGAGGGGCGTCGCCCAGGCAGCCTCGAAGACACGGCGGGCCGCCTCGCGCTCGACGGGCTGGTAGTCGGGCAGAACCATGGGGATGAGCCCCGCGTCGGAGGCGCCCTGCACGTTGTTCTGCCCGCGCAGGGGATGGAGTCCCGTGCCCGGACGGCCGATCTGACCTGTGATGAGGGCCAGGGCGATGAGGCAGCGCGCGTTGTCGGTGCCGTGCACATGCTGGCTCACGCCCATGCCCCAGAAGATGAGCGAGGCCCGGGAGCGCGCATAAAGGCGCGCGACGTCTCGGAGGACCTCCGCCTCGACTCCGCAGACCGGCGCCATCGCCTCTGGCGAAAAATCGGCGATCTCCGCGCGCAGCGCGTCGAAGCCCTCGGTGTACCCGGCCAGGAACTGCTCGTCGTAGAGCTTTTCCTCGATGATCACGTGGAGCAGGGCGTTCAGCAGCGCGACGTCGCTGCCTGGCTTGAAGGCGAGATGCCGGTAGGCATGGCGCGACAGGGTCTGCCGCCGCGGATCCATGACGATGAGCTTCGCGCCCTTCTTGACCGCGTTCTTGATGTAGGTGGCCGCCACCGGGTGGTTCACGCTCGGGTTTGCCCCGATGACGACGATGACCTCGGCGTCGAGCGCGGCCGAGAAGGGAGCCGTCACGGAGCCCGAATTGAGCCCCTCCATCAGGGCAGCCACCGATGAGGCGTGGCAAAGCCGGGTGCAATGGTCCACGTTGTTCGAGCGGAAACCGGTGCGCACCAGCTTCTGGAACAGATAGGCCTCCTCGTTGGAGCCCTTGGCCGACCCGAATCCTGCGAGGGCGCGCGGTCCATCCGTGTCCCTGATCCGGGTCAGGCCGGCAGCGGCCCGATCGAGGGCCTCCTCCCAGGTGGCTTCGCGAAAATGCGTCCATGGGTTGGCGGGATCCACCTGGTCGTCGGCGTGTTTGGGGGCGCCCCGCAGGCGGATGAGAGGCTTCGTGAGCCGATGCGGATGATGAACGTAATCGAAGCCGAAGCGACCCTTCACGCACAAGCGGTTTTGGTTGGCCGGGCCGTTCCGACCCTCCGCCGCGACGATGCGGTCGTCCTTCACCGCGTAGGTGATCTGACAGCCAACGCCGCAATAGGGGCACAGGGACTCCACCTTGCGATCGGGCCAAACGGTCCGGACCTGGGCGTCGTCGAGATAGGCCGCGGGCATGAGGGCACCGGTGGGGCAAGCCTGCACGCATTCACCGCAAGCCACGCAGGTGGACTCGCCCATCGGGTCGTCGAAGTCGAACACGACCTTGGCGCCGGCATTGCGGAAGGCCATGCCGATCACATCGTTGACCTGAACCTCGCGGCAGCCGCGCACGCACAATCCGCATTGAATGCAGGCATCGAGGTTGACCCTCATGGCCGGATGGCTCGTATCCGGTCCCCAGCGGATGGCGGCCGGAAAACGGCTTTGGGTGACGCCCGCAGCATCCGCCTGATCCCAGAACGCGGAGGTCGGATCGTGCGACGTCTCGCGGGCGGGCTGGTCGGCGACGAGCAGCTCAAGGACGAGGGAGCGAGCCTTCTCGGCGCGCTCGCTTTGGGAATGGACGCGCATGCCGACGGTCGGCTTGCGCATGCACGAGGCTGCGAGCACCCGCTCGCCCTCGATCTCGACCATGCAGACCCGGCAATTGCCGTCGGCCCGGTAGCCGGGTTTCGGCGCGTAGCACAGGTGCGGGATATCCCTTCCGAGACGCTGGGCGACCTGCCAGATCGTCTCGTCGGGGCGCGCCTCCACCGGCTCACCGTCGAGCTCGAAGACGATCATGCCGGTCGCTGCATGGGTCGATCCGCTCATTCGCCTGCCTCCACGATGGCGAACTCCTCGGGGAAGTAACGCATCAGGCAGAGCAGGGGGTTCGGTGCGGCCTGACCCAGGCCGCAAATGGAAGCATCCCGCATGACGGAGGCAAGTTCGGCGAGAAGGGCGCGATCCCAGATGGGACGCCGCATGAGCGCAACGGCCTTCTGCGTCCCCACGCGGCACGGCGTGCACTGGCCGCACGACTCGTCCTCGAAGAACCGCATGAGGTTCAGGACCGCTCCCTTGAGGTCGTCCTGATCCGACAGGATCACGACGGCCCCCGATCCGATGAAGCAGCCATGTTTCTCGAGGGTGCCGAAATCGAGTGGGATGTCGTCCATCGTGGCCGGCAGGAGTCCGCCCGATGCGCCACCCGGCAGGTAGGCCTTGAACACGTGCCCCTCGGCCATCCCCCCGCAATGCTCGTCGATGAGTTCGCGCACCGTGATGCCCGACGGCGCAAGCTTGACGCCTGGATCGCGCACATGGCCGGAAACCGAATAGCTCCTGAGGCCTGTCCGCCCGTTTCGCCCATGGCTCGTCCACCAGGCCGCGCCCTTCTCCAGGATGTCCCGCACCCAGTAGAGCGTCTCCACGTTGTTGATGAGGGTTGGGCGCCCGAACAGGCCGACTTGGAACGGGTAAGGGGGCTTGTGGCGTGGAAGCCCGCGCTTACCCTCGATGCTTTCGATAAGGGAGGATTCCTCGCCGCAGATATAGGCACCTGCGCCGCGGCGCAGGTGAAGGCGCGGGCCTCCGGGAGGTAGCTTCGCGATCTCCCGGGCCAGGATCTCCCGCGCCACGGGATATTCGTCGCGGATGTAGAGGTAGACGTCCGCGGCCTCGACCGCATGGGCCGCGATCAGTGTGCCCTCCAGGAACCGGTGAGGGTCGGTGTTGAGGTAGTGCCGGTCCTTGAAAGTTCCTGGCTCGCCCTCATCCCCGTTCACGGCCATGAGCCGCGGCCCCGGCTCGCCGCGCACGGAGCGCCATTTCCGGCCGGTCGGGAAGCCGGCGCCGCCAAGGCCGCGCAGCGCGCTGTCATCCAAGACGGCGAGAACACCGTCCACGCTCATCCCGCCTGACCGCAGCCGCTCAAGGAGCGCATAGCCGCCGGCCGCCACGTAGGCCTCGTAATCGATGTAGTCCGGAACCTCGGGATGGACCCGACCGAGACGGATGGCGGTCTCGACGGTCGTTGCATCGGCCTTGTGCAGGAAGTGATGCCCGACCTCCACGACCGGGGCCTGGTCGCACAAGCCGACGCATGGAGCTCTCACGACGCGAAATGCGGGGCTGCTCCGGGTTCTCAGCTCGGCCAGAAGATCCTCCGCCCCGTGCATCGCGCAGGTGATGCTGTCACATACGCGCACGGTGATCGGCGGGACCGGGATGTCCCCGTCCTTCACCACGTCGAAATGAGCGTAGAAGGTCGCGACCTCGTAGACCTCCGCAAAAGCCAGGCCCATCTCGTCCGCGAGAGCCGCCAGATGATCGGCTGAGATCTGGTGGTAACGGTCCTGGATACGGTGCAGGTGCTCGATCAGCAGGTCCCGTCGTCGGGGCTGGTCTCCCAGCAGGGCGCGGATGTGGGCGAGGGCGGCGGGATCGACGGCGCGGCCACGCGGCCTCGAGCCGTCCCGGCGGCCAGAAGTCCGCCCTCCGGGCCCCGCGATGGAAGGGATGGTCACCTACGTAATCCTTCGTCGACGAGGCCTAGCAAAACAGACGACCCGGCCGGGAACAACCCGTTGTCTTGCGTGCCCGTGCCCGATGTCCCTGAGCGCTTCGTCGAGCGACGCCTGAGCGGTCGCCTCACGGCCGCGCCCTGTTGAACTCCCGCAGACGCGCGAACACGTCCAGGCCGAGCTGCCGGTAGATGTCGAGCAGATCGATGAGAACCCAGTTCTCGCGAATGAGCTCGTTCTCGACCCGCCAGAAATCGAGGCTCCGCAGGGCGATGACCTGTCCTGTGGGGACGATCCCCATCCAGCCGCCATGGGACAGGGTCTGGCGCATGTTGGGCCAGCCGGTGACCGCCACGTAGCTGCCGTCGGCGAACAGGTGAGACTGCGTGCCGCCGAGTTGGCCGCGATCCGGCATCGCCGCCAGAAAGGGAATCTGGTGCCAAGCCCTGAACCCGCGGATGCCCCGGCCGGTGCCGATGCCCGAGGGTCCGTACCAGCTCATGCGCGGATGCCAGAAGCGCTCCAGTTCCATCACCTCGGGCCCGCCTTCCGAGGGATGGCGCCGCAGGGCCGAGAGCATGTCGGTGACGAGCCTCCGGCTGCTTTCGCTGGTATTGGCATCGTAGGGGCCTTGAACGATTCCGTCCTGCGTTGCGGGCGCCGGCACGTGCCATTCCCGGCCAAGGCTGGGTGCGAGGGGCCAGGCGCCGGCTTGCATCATCACCTCGGGGATGTCCCAGATGGCCTGGATCTCGACCACGCGTGCGCCATCCACCCGGTAGAACTCGTGGAAGCGCATGGCCACTTGGTGGCCGGTGGCCGGGATGTCGAGCCAAGGCCGCTCGAAGCTGCCGGTATAGTAGCCGCAGCAGCCGACCCAGGTGGCGCCGTCCGCGTCCGGGCCGGCAACCACGATGGTGTCGCGCCGCTCGAGATCCGGAATCGCGGCGAGAAGATCTCGGTAGGCCGCATCGTAGAAGGCTCCCGGCCCGACGAGATCACCGAAGGGCCAGCACAGATGCACGACGGCATCCGGGGATAGGAGGCGCTTGAGGGAGCGCCTCACAGGCACCTCCTCGAAATCGTACATGGCCCCTCGCAGGGGAGCGATGAGGGCCTTGACCTTCGTGTATTCGTCGGACTGCACCACGAACTCCATTCGGGGGTTTAGAGCCCTCAAGAGGCCGACGCGCTTTGCGCAGCGCGCCGGGCATTGAAGACCGCCGTGGACCATGACGATCCTCGGCGGCTGGCGCTTCAGGCGGCGTTTCGCTGCATGGTGACGAGGGCGCCCACCGCATCGGCCGTCGCGGCGGACAGGGTCCAGCCGAGATGCCCGTGACCCGTGTTGTAGAAGACCCGCGGATGGCGGCCCTGGCGAACGCGCGGCAACATGTCCGGCATCATCGGCCTCAACCCGGACCAGGGCACCACCTGGCGGGTGCTCATGGCCGGAAAATGCTGCCGGCACCATTGCACGAGGGGCTGGATGCGATCGGCGCGGATGTCGCGGTTGTAGCCGTTGAACTCCGCCGTGCCGGCGACCCGGAAGCGGTCGCGCCCCAGGCGGCTCGTCACGATCTTCGCATGATCGTCCAGCAGGCTCACCCAGGGGGCGGCGTTCTGATCCTCGCCCTCGGCCAAGTTGACGGTGATAGAATAGCCCTTGACCGGATAGATGTTCACCCGGTCCCCGAGTGCCGCCGCAATCTGGCGCGACATCACCCCGGCGCAGATGACGATGTGGCTGAACGCGTCGCTGCGGGTCTCGGCCCCGTCGTCGCCCACCTCCCGGCTTTCGATGAGGACGCCGCCATCGGCGGGCTTGATCTGCCGGATCTCGGTGGAGAACCGCAGGGTCGCTCCCATTCGGGCGCAGGCCTCCGCAAGGCCGGTGGTGAATTTGTGGATGTCGCCGGTGAAATCGGACGGCGTGTAGAAGCCTCCATGAAAGGTGCCCTTCAGGGCCGGCTCGATGGAGCGGATCTCGGATGGGGTGACCGGGCGCCGCTCCAGGCCTCCCTTGGCGAGAAGCCCCGTCACGCGGGCGGCCGCCTCGAACTCGTCCTTGGTGCGGTAGACGTGCAGGATCCCGCGCTCTTGCGCATCGAAATCGATCCGCTCGTCGGCGGCCATCTGCTTCAGGTGCCGCCGCGCCTCGATGGCCAGCCTCACGGTCGCCACCGTGTTGTCCTCATGGCGCGCGATGGATTGCATGAACTCCAGCATCCACGAGAGCTTGTGCCAGGACGGCTTGGGGTTCAGGAGCAGCGGCGCATCGGGCCTCAGCACCCATCGCAAGGCTTTCGCGATCGTGCCCCAGCTGTTCCACACCTCCGCGTTGGAGGCGGAAAGCTGCCCGCCATTGGCGAAGGACGTCTCCATGGCGGCGTAGGGATGGCGGTCGTAGAGCGTGACGTCGCAGCCGCGCTTGAGCAGGTTGTATGCCGTCGTGACCCCGGTCACGCCGGCGCCGATCACGGCGACACGGTAGGGATTGGTACTGGACATGGACAGCGCTCCCGCCGGCTCGTTGCCGAACCGGCTTGGCGCCCCCTCTGTCATTGGCCTGAGAGCATCGCTGAAACCTGACCACCAGGCCTGCAGCTTACACCGTCGGCGGGAGCGATGGCTCCGCTTTTCAGAGTATCGAAGGGTGAGCGGTCCTTTGGCCTGAGAGTTTCCGGGGCGGTTGCTCCTTCGGCGCCACGGAGCGTTGCCGCCCCGCGATCTCTCCCGCTACGTCTTGCAATCTGTCCGATCCCGCAAGGCCGCGCAAGCGCCATCGAGGCAGGTGCGGGCAAGGGTCTCATGCCGGTCAGACCGGCTCCTCGAGCCAGCGGGCCAAATGCTCGGACACAGCGTCGGGCGCCTCCAGGGTCGTGAGGTGGCCCGCTTCCTCGATCACCGCGAGCCGGGCCCGCTCCAGGAGTGCCGCCATGGCCTCGTGGCGCTCCACGGGGCACAGACGATCGTGGCGGCCGCACAGCACGAGGCTCGGGCCGGCAAAGCGCCGGAGCGCCTCGGTGGCGTCCGGACGGTCCCGCAGCGCCCGCGACTGCCGCTCGAACACGGCGGGCCCGAGATCGATCCCCATGGCGAGGACGCGGTCGAGGAGGGCCGCATCGTCCCGGTGGGCAGGTCCGAGATAGTTGGGCTTCATCTCGTCGACCAGCACCTCGCGCAGCCGCCCCTCGCGCACACGGGCGATCTGCGGCTCGCGTAGGGCCTGCCGCTCCGGCGTCTCCGCGAGATGGTTGGTGTCGAGAAGAGCCAGATGCGTAACGCGGTCAGGCGCTTTTGCCACGACCTGCATGGCGACGATGCCGCCCATGGACAGGCCGGCCAGGGCAAAGCGCGGATAGGGGATATCGGCGAGCACGTCCTCGGCGAGGGCTGAGACGCTGTCGGATCGCGTGATGTCGCCGACCAGGATCGCGCCGCCGAGCGCCGCGACCTGCGGTTCGAACAGGCGTCCGTCGCACATCATGCCGGGCAGCAGGACGAGCGGCGGACGCATGGGTCTCACGCGGCCGCCGAGCGACCGAGCCGGCGGCTCGCGATGGCGGCACCCTCGACGAGCGCGCCGAGCTTCGTCCAGGCGATCTCGGGATCCACGGCGCCGAAGCCCGCGAAGGTGGAGAAGCCGCAATCCGTGCCGGCGATCACCCGATCAGTGCCGACGATGCCGGCAAAGCGCTCGATGCGCTCCGCCACGAGCTCGGGATGCTCCACGAAGTTCGTCGTGGAATCGAGGCAGCCGGGGATGAGCACGTAGTCGTCGGGCACCTTCACCCGGGTCCAGGCGCTCCATTCATGGGCGTGGCGCGGGTTGGACGCCTCGAAGAGGAGCCCGCGAGGCTTTGCCTTCAGCACCACGGGCAGGATGCGCTCGAGCGCGATGTCGCGGGTGTGGGGCCCCTCGTAATTGCCCCAGCACACATGCATCCGCACCCGCTCGCCCGGCACGTTGCGCAGGGCATGGTTGAGCACCTCCACATGCAGCTCCGCCCGGCGGACGAACTCCTCCTCCGTGAGGTCGCGGTACATCATGTGCCGCCCGAGGCCGAGATCCGGCGCGTCGATCTGGAGGATGAGGCCCGCCTCCACGATGCGCTCGTATTCGGCCCGCATGCCCTCCGCGATGTCGGCGAGGTAATCGTCGAGGCTGGCATGGTGGTCGGAGGGCTGGAACAGGGCGATGACGCCGGGGCTGGCGCTGTTCATGAAGCCGTCCCCATAGCCTGCCGCATCGAGGCCGGCCCGGAAGGCGCCGATATCCTTCTCCAGCGGCGTGAGATCCTTCACCGCGATCGGCCCGACGCAGCGCGGGCGCCGGTAGCTCGGCGTGCCGCCCGCCTTGGCGAGGCGCTCCATGAAGCTCGGGTAATCGGCAAGATCCGCCGGCGGACGCCGGGGCGAGTCGCCGTCGAAGCCCGTGAGCCGGTCCTTGATGTAGGTGGCGTAGGAGATCTTGGAGGTCTCGCCGTCCGAGGGGAGGTCGATCCCGACCTCCCGCTGCTTGCGCACGATGGCGGCGGTCGCCTCAACCATCAGGGCGTCGTAGGCGGCCTCGTCGAGAGGCATGCCTTTCTCCCGGGCGAAGAGGCAATCCGCCACCGCCTGGCTGCGCGGCAGGCTGCCCACATGGGTCGTGCGGATCCCCATCACGCGCTCTCTCCTAGGTCTCGGCACGCAGGCTTGCGGCTGAAGCGACGGGCCATCACTCGGCCGCCATGCGGTTGGTGAAGCGCACCGCGCCGGCCTCGTCGCCGCCGCGCACCACATAGGCGATCACGCCGTCCGAGGAGAGCGCCCGGAAGGAGCGCTCCAGCCCCTTCGGCGTCGTGAAGGTGTCGCCAGCGCCCATGACGACGCGGCCCCGCGGGGTGTCGATCTCGAGCGTCCCGGCATGAACGAAGATGACCTCCTCCTCGTCGCGGGCGTGGGACGGCACCACGGCGCCCGTCGCCAGCTTGAGGCAGCGCAGGTTGAAGCCATGTGGCCACCAGCCGACGATCGGGCCGGGCTCGAAGCCGTCCTTCGTGGTCGTCGGCGTGATCACGGGGCATTCCTCGACGCCGGGGCCGGCCAGGGGCGAATTTGGGTTGCCGGTCATGCGGGCGAGCGGAACGTGGCCTTCGGCCAGCTTGTCGAGTGACGGCGTGGCGAGGCGGCGGATCAATTCGTCGTTCGGCGCATCTTCGAGCTCCGCACCCTCGGGCACGGTCTCGCCCATCGTAGTGTCCACGAGCCGCCCGCCCTTGAGGAGGACGAGACCGTATTGGCGGGCGAGTTCGAACACGCGCGGCGCCCAGGTGACCTTGCCCGGATTGTCGTCGCCGAGCGCCACCCAGAGGAAGCCCACGCCCTCGTCGAGCTTCTTGAAGCCGCGGAACATGTGGATCGGCACGGAGACCACGTCGCCCGGGGCCGCATCGAAATGCCCGTCGTCGCCCGCATTGACGCCGAAAAGGAAGCGCCAATGACCGGAATGGATGACGAACACCTCCGCGGTCTCATGGCTGTGCTGCGAGTTGAGGCATCCGCCCGGCTGGCGCGCGGCGCCGATGTTGAAGCCATGGGGTTCTGGCACGTGGACGTATTGGTTCGGGTTCTCGGAGACGCCCGGGCCGATGATGGTGAAATTCTCCTTCTTGTCGGAGCCCGGCGTGCGGGCATCCACGAAGGCGTTGGTGCAGGGGCGCAGGTCCGCGTAGCGGATGAGGCGAGTGTTGATATCCATGATTTCAAGCTGCCTTACGTTGGGTGGCGATGTCGATCCGATGGCCGGTCGCCTCGGAGAAGAAGTGAAGTTTGCTCAAGTCGACCTTGAGACCGACGGGCGTTCCGAAACTGCCCCGGAATGAGCGGGACGCCCTGGCGATCAGCCGGGCATCGCCCACGCTGACCGTGACCAGGATGGCCTCGCCCGTCAGCTCGGATGCATAGACATGACCCTCGATGGCCCCCTCGCCCGGCGCCGTGATCGACAGGTCCTCAGGCCGGATGCCGAGGACCACCTTGCCGCTCGCGCCGGTGAAGTCGCCCCGGATCGTGACGCCCGGCGCCTGGAAGGTGTCGCCGACGACCTGACCGGCCACCAGGTTCATGGGCGGCGAGCCGATGAAACCGGCGACGAAGAGGTTGGCGGGACGATCGTAGATCGCCTCGGGCGTATCGAGCTGCTGGATGGCGCCGCCGTTCATCACCGCCACCCGGTGGGCCAGGGTCATGGCCTCTATCTGATCATGGGTCACATAGATCGTCGTGACGCCGAGCTCATGCTGGAGATGCTTGATCTCGGCCCTCATGGTCACGCGAAGCTTGGCGTCGAGATTCGACAGGGGCTCGTCCATGAGGAAGACCCGCGGCGTCCTCACGATGGCGCGGGCGAGAGCCACGCGCTGGCGCTGGCCGCCGGAGAGTTCTCGGGGCTTGCGGTGCAGGAGCGGGCCCAACTCCACCTTCTCGGCCGCCTGCTTGATGCGCGCCTCCCGATCGCTGCCGCCGATCCCGCGCACCTTGAGCGGGTAGCCGATATTCTGGGCGACGCTCATATGGGGGTAGAGGCCGTAGTTCTGGAACACCATGGCCACGTCCCGGTCCTTCGGCAGGGCGTCGTTGACCCGCTCGCCGTCGATCACGATGTCGCCGGCGGTCGGCTCCTCGAGCCCGGCCACCATGCGCATGGTGGTCGTCTTGCCGCATCCGGACGGGCCGAGCAGGACCAGGAACTCCCCATCGGCGATGGACAGGTTCAGGCGCTGCAGCGCCGTGAAGGTGCCGAAGCGCTTCTCGACCCCGACAAGTTCAACTGAGGCCATTTCCGTCTCCTATCGGACCGACCCGGACACCAGGCCGGACACGAAGTACTTCTGGACATATCGCGAGAGGATCAGCATGGGCAGGATGATCACGAGGCCCATGGCGGCCATGATCTCCCATGCGTCGCCGCGTTCCGTGCGGGCGCCCATCAGGCCGACCTGAAGCGTGACGGAATCCTGCCGCGACAGGACGAGGGCGTAGAAGAACTCGTTCCACGACACCACGAAGGCGAAGATGGCGGCTGTCGCGATGCCGGGAATCGCCATGGGCACGACTACATCCCAGATGGCCCGCAGGCGCGAGGCGCCGTCGATCTGAGCCGCCTCCTCCATGTCGGTCGGAATGGCGTCGATGAAGCCCTTGATCATCCAGATCGAGTAGGGAACCACGAACGACATGTTGGCGATGATGAGCGCCAGGCGCGTGTCGAGGAGGCCCGCCGATCGAAAGGCGATGAACAGGGGGATGATGACGATCACGGGCGGAATGAACTGCGTCGCCAGAACGCCGAGGGACCAGGCATTGCCGCCCGGGAACCTGAAGCGGGAGAACGCATAGGCGGCCGCGGTGGCGATCGGCAGCGACAGGACGATGGTGCCCAGCGTGACGATAAGGCTGTTGAGGGTCCGGCTGCCGAGGAAATAAGGCGAGGCGAACGCGGCCCGCAGGTTGTCGAGGGTCGGGGTGAAAAGAACGCTGAGGCTGTACACGTCCCGCGGCTGTTTCAGCGCGGTCAGCATGATCCAGAGGACCGGGCCGAAAAACAGGAGTGCCACGATGAGGATCGTAAGCGTCCGGGCGACCCCGCCGATGCGCTTGCGCTGGGCGAGCGAGAGGCGCGCCGTCGCGGGACGGCTGGCCGGCCTTTCGACGATTGCGGCGGCCGGGATGGAGGAGCTGTCGGTCATGCGGGCCGCCGCTCCGTGATGAGCTGGAAATAGATCGCCGCGAACACCGCCATGAGCGCGGCGAGAAGGTAGGCGGTCGCCGCCGCATAACCCACGTCGTACCAGCGGAAGGCGGTTTGGTAGATGAAATGCGCGAGCGTTTCCGTCGAGGTGCCGGGGCCACCGTTTGTCAGGGTGATCACCTGGTCAAGCACCTTCAGGGAGAAGATGATCTTCAGGAGGATGGCGATGGCGAGCACCGGCTTGAGCTGGGGTAAGATCACCTCGAAGAACAGCCTGAACTTCGACGCGCCGTCGACCTGCGCCGCCTCCACGGTCTCCTGCGGCAGCGAGGCCAAGGCCCCGATGAACATGAGCATGAAATAGGGAGCCGAATGCCAGACGTCGCAGATGATGAGCGCCGCCATGGCGAGATCCGGATCGGCGAGGAACGAGGCGCCCTTCAGGCTCGGGATGACGGCGCCGATGACGGCGGTGAAGCCGCCAAATTCCGGGTTGAGGAGAAAACGCCAGGAGACGCCGACGAGGGCCGGCGACATGGCAAAGGGGATGACGAGCAAGGTTCGCGTGTTGATCTCGAGCCGGGTGTTACCGGCCAGCAGGACCGCAAGGGCCATGGCGACGGTGAGCGTGCAGACCACCGAGAGGACCGTGAAGACGAGCGTGACCCACCCGCTGTTGAGCAGATCGGGATCGTCGGTGATCGCGAGGACGTAGTTGTCCAGGCCGACGAAGGGCCCGAGCGTGGGACTCTCCGACAGCTTCCACTCGTGAAGCGAGTACCAGAGCGCTGAGACCAGCGGGTAGAGCAGCGTTCCGGCGATCACCAGAAGGGCCGGGGCGATCAGCCAGTATTTGAGGACGCGGTCGTGCATCCGGTCTCTCCGCAAATTGCCGGGAGGCGGGAGAGGCGCCGAGCACCTCCCCCGCCTTGAGGTCAGGTCCGGCGGCCAGCCCGCCGGAGAATGCGATCCGCTTCCTGGGCGGCCGCGTCGAGACCGGCCTTGACGGGTTTCGACCCGGTCGCGAGTTCGGAGATCGTGTTCTCCAGAACGGCGGCGATCTGCGGCCATTCCTTGAGCTGCGGCATGATGCGGGAGCCTTCGAGGCTCTGCGCCGCCACCCGGTGCAAACCGTTATTGACCTCGTTCACCTTGGGATCGACGAAGCTCGACTTGTGGGTCACGACGATGTCGGCCGTGTCCTTGTCCGACTTGTCGGTGGCGCAGGCCACCTCGAGTTCGGGGCTCGACACCCACTTCATGAACTCCCAGGCCGCATCCTTGTTCTTGGCATTGGCGCTCACCGCGAAGGGCAGCGACAGGGCATAGGACGCGGGCTTATCGGGCGCGTAGCGCGGCATGGGTGCGAAGGCCACCTGCTCCGGCTTCAGGGTGGACTGGCCGCCCGTGAGCTGCGGATAGACCCACCACCACACCATCACCATGGCCGAGTTGCCCTGAGCGACGGAGTTGACCGCATCGGCCTCGACGAACTGCACGGAGCCGGGAGCCGCAACCTTGTGCTTGAGCAGATAGTCGAGATAGCGCTGCGTCGCCTCCGCCGCGGCGGGCTCGTTGAACCGAGTCGTCTTGAAGTCCGGCGTGAAGATGTCCCCGCCGGCGCCCCACAGATGGTTGAGCCACAAGAAGAGGTTTTGGCCGCCATTGCCCTTGCCGTAATACATGGCGACGCCGGGGATGCCGGACTTCTTCTGAACCGCATCGGCCACCGTGACGAGCTCGTCCCAGCTCTTGGGCGGCTGCACGCCCGCTTGGTCCAACAGATCCTTGCGGTAGAAGAGCATCTGCGGGTGGCCCCGCACGGGCAGACCGAGGGTCTTCCCCTCCAGCTGACTGCCCTGCTTATAGGCCTGCGGATAACGGTCCATGTTGATGCCGTCGCGCTTCAGCCAGTCGTCGATCGGCTGCAGGTAGATGGCGAGCCCGGGCCCCCAGCTGTCCTGGTAGCAAACGATGTCGAAGGCGGAGGAGCCGGCGACGCCTTCGGTGGTGATCTTGTCTCGCAGCTGGCCGTAGGGGACGTAGGTGTAAACGGGCTTGATGCCCGTCATCGCCTCGAATTGCGGGAAGCGCTTTTCCTGAGCCCGGAACTGCGCGCCTTGCGGCAGCAGCACGTTGATGGTGGTGCCGGCGAAGGGCTTGCCCTGCGCGAGAGCGAGCCGGGGCAATGCCAGGGCAGCGCCGGCACCGATACCCGTTCCGATCAGCTGACGTCGATTGATGGCCATCTTCTCCTCCCTGATTTTTATGAATGCTAACAGACATGCATAGGTTTGCAAGCTAGCCGCGTTGAAGCGCAATCTGTTTGCGAATGGCGACCTCGTCCACCAGCACCCACTCCTCGCGGATCTGGCCGTTGATCACGTGAGCGTGGTTCATGAACAGCGCGAGAACCGTCGCCCCAGATGGCGGGCCGAAGATGCCGTGACCGGTATGCGTGCCGGTGAGCCACCAGCGCGTGGCGACGCGGGTCGGGTAACCGGGATCGTCCCTGGCGATGGAGTGCTCGATGACGATCTTGGCGTCGGGGAAGGCCGACAGATAGCCGAACAGGAACTCGTAGACCTGTTCGTGCCCATAGGCTGTCTTGAAGCCTGGGAGATGGACGCTGCAGGCCGGGTGGTAGACGCGGCCGACCACATCGAGGTCAGCCCGCCAGATCGCTTCCATGGTCTCTCGCACCAGGGATGCCGCCGCGTGATCCTGATGCACGGGCGGCCGGAACCCGCCCTCCGCCCGGAGCTTTTTCGCATCGCCCAGATGCCAGGGCTTCTTGCCTTGCGCGTGATCGGCATCGGCCAGACGGGCCGCATACTCGTCGGCGTCGATGCCGATCTGGGACAGGAGCCCAGCGGAGTCCCGGATGAGCCACTCCTCGACGATCCGGTTCTCGATGCAGAAGCAGTCGGCGATGGCGCGGACCACGACGGACTTGCCTGTGGCAGGTCCAAGGGGTCCGCCGCCCTTGTGGGTTCCGGGGCAGATCAGCCGGTGGGACGACAGGAAGCCGTCCGTGTCGTTGCCGGACCAGATCACGTCCTCGGGGAGCAGGCGTCGCTGCGGCAGGGCGTTCAGGGTCTCGAGCGTGCCTGCGACCATCGCCTCGGAGCCCGCAAACGGGCCCATGGTGGTATGGACGGGGCAGTCATCCGAATACCAGCGACGGATGAGGCCGATGCTCCGCCCCTCCCAGATCCGCTCCGTGATCTTGATGATGTAATCCGGCAGGTCCTCGAAGTCCGGATCAAAGCCCCTCATGCCCATTTAGCTCTCCCCATTGGCACGCCAGACACGGCGCCCGTTGATGTCCATCAGGCCCTGCTTTGGAAGGCGGGCTGACGCTCTGACGACGAGTTCGCCACCGATGACGGTTCGCCTCGCTTTCTGGTACGGCTGATCGATGAGTTCGCGCACGGCCTCGACGGTCGAATCGACCATCGGATGCAGCGGCTGCGAGAACGTTGTGAGCTGATAGCTGCGCCACTGAGCCGGGCCGGTATCGTCGAAGCCGATGATCGAGAGGTCGTCCGGAACACGAAGTCCGAAGTCATGGCGGGCCACGTCCAAGCATGCGATGGCCATGTGGTCGTTGGCGCAGAAGATCGCGTCGGGCCGCTTGCGCAGGGACAACAGCTCCCGGGTCGCGGCTTCTGCGCCCGCGAGGGTATAATTGCCGACCGCCCTCAGGGGCTCTGGAAGACCCGCCGCCGCGAGCCCTGCCCTGAAGCCTCTTTCGCGGTCACGGTTGGTCGATGAAATCTCGATGCCGGCCAGATAGGCGGGACGCTTGTGTCTGCCCGCCGCCAGGAAGGCGGCGATCGCGCGCCCGCCAAGCTCGTTGCTGCCGGTGACGCTGGACACATCGGGATCGTCGGTGGTGCGGTTGAACAGGAGGACCGGGACGCCCGCCTTCCGGCATTCCCGGGCGAGCGCAGATGACAGGCTGGCCGATGCGAGCACGACCGCATCCACCTGGTAGCGCATGACCTGCTCGAACATGGGATCGGACAGGGATCCGTCCGGTGAGGTGAACAGCAGGACTTGATAATCGAGCGCTTGCAGCTTGCCGGAGAGGGCCTCAAGGACGCCTGGGTAGAACTGATTGTCGAGATAGGCCATGACCACGGCGACGATGCGGGACCGCCGGGTGATCAGCGACCGGGCGAGCGCATTGGGACGGTAGCCCAGCTTCTTTGCCGCCTTCTCGACCTTGTCCCGCGTTGCAGGGGCGACACTCGCACCGGGCGTGAAGGTGCGCGACACGGCCGATTGCGAGACGCCGGCCAGCTCCGCCACATCCACCGCATTGACGGGCCGGCGCCCTTGCCTAACTGGAGCCCTGCTCATTCTGCCGTCCATCCTCCATCGACCATGAGCGACGATCCGGTCATCAGGGCCGCCGCGTCGCTTGCCAGGAATACCACGGCGCCCGTGAGATCTTCCACCTGCCCGAGGCGTCCGAGCTTGATCTTGGACAAAACCCGGTCCTTGAAGCTTTCATCCGCCAGGAAGGGCGCGGTCATGGGCGTTTCGATGAAGGTCGGGCAGAGCGTGTTGACCCGGATCCGGTGGGGGCCAAGTTCGATCGCCATGGCCTTGGTGAGCCCCTCGATCGCGAATTTCGAGGCGCAATAGACGGTGCGCCCGGCGCCCCCCACATGGCCCATTTGAGACGAGACGTTGATGATGGAGCCGGGCATCCCCGCCTCGATCAAGCGCCGCGCCACCGCCTGCGCCGCGAAGAAGGCGGAGCGCACGTTGAGGCCCATGATGGCGTCGAAATCCTCGACCGGCACCTCCACGAAGGGTTTCGGTCGGTTCGTGCCCGCATTGTTGAGGAACACATCGAAGGGCTGGGCGCCGCCGATCGTCCGCGTGACGGCGTCGAGGTCCGTCATGTCGAGGGGGAGCGCCGATGCCTGCCCGCCCGCGGCCCGGATCGCCTCGGCGCCGGCCTCGATTTCGTCGCGGCTGCGGGCGGCGAGCGTCACATGGGCGCCCGCCTCCGCCAAGGCGGCCGCGGCCGCTAGCCCGATACCGCGGCCCGCCCCCGTGACGAGGGCACGGCGGCCGTCGAGCCGGAAGGAGGGCGCCTTCGGGAGAGTGAGCGCGCTCATTCGGCGGCAGTCGCGTAAGGGATGTTGCGGCCGCCATAGCGACGCACGCGGATATTCGCCTGCTCGGCGTGTCCGACAAAGCCCTCCAGCATGCACAGCCTGGAGCAATACTCCCCGATCATCGCCGACGCCTCGTCCGTGAGGACGCGCTGGTAGGTGACGGTCTTGAGGAACTTGCCGACCCACAGGCCGCCCGTGTAGCGCGCCGCCTTTTTGGTGGGGAGCGTGTGGTTCGTGCCGATCACCTTGTCCCCGTACGACACGTTGGTGCGAGGTCCGAGGAACAGGGCGCCGTAATTGGTCATGTGGGCGAGGAAGTATTCCGGGTCGCGGGTCATCACCTGCACGTGCTCGGACGAGATCTCGTCGGCCTCCCGCACCATCTCCTCGTCGGAGTCGCAGACGATCACGGCGCCGTAATCCTCCCAGGCCTTGCGCGCCACGGCGGCGGTGGGCAGCACCTCGAGCAGACGCTCCACCTCGGCCATGGTCTCACGGGCGAGCTTCTCCGAGGTGGTGAGCAGGATCGCGGGCGAGTTCGGCCCGTGCTCCGCCTGGCCCAGGAGATCCGTGGCGCACATCTCGGCATCGACGCTCTCGTCGGCAATGACGAGGGTTTCGGTCGGGCCCGCGAACAAATCGATGCCGACGCGCCCATACAGCTGGCGCTTCGCTTCCGCCACGAAAGCGTTGCCGGGACCGACCAGCATGTCGACAGCCGCTATGCTCTCCGTACCCAGCGCCATGGCGCCGACCGCCTGGATGCCGCCGAGGCAGTAGATCACGTCGGCGCCGGCCAGATGCTGGGCGGCCACGATGGCGGGGGCGGGCTTGCCCTGAAAGGGCGGCGCGCAGGTGATGACCCGCGGCACGCCCGCGACGCGGGCGGTGATCACGGACATGTGGGCGGAGGCGAGGAGCGGGTACTTGCCCCCGGGCACATAGCAGCCGACCGAGTTGACGGGGATGTTCTTGTGACCGAGCACGATGCCCGGCAGCGTCTCGACCTCGATGTCCAGCATGGAGGCGCGCTGGTGCTCGGCGAAGGTTTTGACCTGCGTCTGCGCGAAGCGGATGTCGTCGAGGTCGCGCTGGGAGAGCTGCGAGAGGCAGTCACGGATCTCCTGGTCGGTGAGTCGGTAATCGGTGCGGTCCCAGCCGTCGAACTTCACCGACATCTCGCGCACGGCCGCATCGCCCCGCTGGGCAATCTCGGTGAGCGCCGCCTCGACGGTGGCCCGCACCCTGGCGTCGTCCTCCGCGATCGCGTCCGCGTCGCGGCCCTTCTTCAGATACCGGGCCATCGAGGTCTCTCCTTTTGGCTTCGGCGACAGGCGCCGTCGTTCCGTTCAATCGTCATTCGGTGGGTGCGGACCGCGCATGCGTCAGCCCCGCGAAAGCAGCCTCATGCGCCGGAGCTGGTCGAGCAGGCGCCCGGGCTCGGCCCGAGCCGTATTTGAGCTGGGTTCGCTCCGGGCCGCGTCCTCCTATGAGCGAGTCGCAGGGCCGCGAGCCGGGGGCTGGGCGCGGCGTGGATCACGGGGACGCCCATGGGCTCGCCCGGGCGGGACTCCTTATAGTCCTTAGCGCTCCGCCGAGTGTCGAGTGCCATCGAGTCTCGCCCGCACATAGTTCTACATTCGCTATTGCCAGACTGGTTTAACGAAGTATAGTCGCTTTTGCAATCGCATGCAAAGGACGTTGTGCATGGTTGATGTGGTCCTTGAGAACATCACTCGCAGGTGGGGGTCCTTTGTCGGCGTGCGGGAGATGAGTCTCTCCATCAGCGACCGCGAATTCCTCGTCCTTCTGGGTCCATCCGGCTGCGGGAAGACGACCACCATGCGGATGATTGCAGGTCTCGAGGATCCCTCCAGCGGAACGATCCGCATCGGCGGGCGGGTCGTGAACAATCTCGAACCCAAAGACCGCGACGTCGCCATGGTGTTCCAGAGCTACGGCCTGTACCCGAGCATGACGGTCTACGACAATATCTGCTTTCCCTTGAAGGTTCGCAAAGTCCCGAAGGCGCAGCACGACGAGCGCGTGCGGCGGGCAGCCGCCATGGTTGAACTCGGCGAGCTGCTCCACCGCTTTCCGCGTGAATTGTCGGGTGGCCAGCGCCAGCGCGTGGCCCTGGCCCGCGCCATCGTGCGCGAACCCGCCGTCTTCCTCATGGACGAGCCTCTCTCGAACCTCGACGCCAAGCTCCGTGTCTCCACGCGGGCGCAGATCAAGCATCTCCAGCACGAGCTTGCGGTCACGACCGTCTATGTGACCCACGACCAGATCGAGGCCATGACGTTGGCCGACCGGGTCGTGATCATGAACAAGGGCGTGATCCAGCAGGTCGGCTCGCCGACGGCCATCTACGATGCTCCCGCGAATACCTTCGTGGCGGGCTTCATCGGGTCGCCCGCCATGAACCTCCTGTCGGGTGATCTCGTCGACGGCGTGTTCTCGGGAGAGAACGTCCGCATCGACGGCCTTCCGTCCCTGACCTCGGGTCCAGTGACCCTTGGATTCCGTGCGGAGGACGCGCGCGTTACGGATCCCGGCAGCGGAGCGGTCGCGGCGGCGGTCTACACCTTCGAACTTCTCGGCGATGCGACGCTCGTGACCGTCAAGGCCGGTGGCGCGCTCGTGGCCGTCAAGGCCGACAAGACCTTCCGGGCAGAAATCGGCCAACCTGTCGGCATCGCGATCGATGCCCGTCAATGCCACCTGTTCGACAAGGAAACCGGCGAGCGCATGGGGCCCGCAACCCGTCAGTAGATCGGGTCGGTGGCGCGGCGCTCGGCGGACCAAGCAAGATTTACAAGGGAAGGCTGCACGGAGCCGCTCCGCAAGCAGCCCGACAACACCAGAGGAGAACTACCGTGCTGATCAGACAACTTGCCCTAGCGTCGGCTCTGACGCTCGCGACAACCGCCGGAGCATCGGCCGCCTGCGCGTTCAAGAACGAGGTGCCGCTCCGGTCGCTCAGCGCCGGCTTTCAGGCCTGGAAATCCGTTACCAACGCCATGGCGGAATGCGGGAACTTCAAGGCCGAGCTCGACCAGCAGTTCAACACGAAGCATGTAGAGGCGTTCTCGGCGAAGCCTCCTCTTTATCAGATCGGCGGCGTCGCGACGGAATCGATCGTGCCGCTGTTGAACAACGGCCTTATCCGGCCTCTCGACGATCTCGTCGCCAAGTACGGCCAGAACCTGTCGCCAAACCAGCTCATCAAGATCGATGGGAAGATCATGGCGATCGCCATGATGGTGAACACGCAGCACCTCATGTATCGCGCGGATATCCTGGAGCAGCTCAAGATCGAGCCGCCCAAGACATACGACGAGGTGCTGGCGGCTGCCGAGAAGATCAAGGCTTCGGGCCTCGTGCCCTATCCGATCGGCGCCACCACCCGGACGGGCTGGAATCTCGCTATGGATTTCACGAACCTCTACATGGGCTATGGCGGCCAGTTCTTCACGGCCGACAACAAGCCCGCCGTGAAGAGCGAAGCCGGCGTCAAGACGCTGGAGATGCTCAAGAAGCTCTCCGCCTATATGGACCCGGAATACCTGACGGCCGACTCGACGTTCGTGCAAAGGCAGTTCCAGCAGAGCAAGATCGCCCTCGCCAACTTCTGGGCCTCACGCGCCGGCGCCCTGGACAACGCGGCCGAGTCACAGGTTGTCGGCAAGGTGAAGGTCGCGGCAGCCCCCGCAGCCGTTCCCGGCGGAAAGCCGGCAACGACAGTCTGGTGGGATGGCGTCGTGATCGCCAAGAACATCTCCGACGCCGAAGCCGAGGCCGCTTTCCGGGTTGTCATGGAAGGTCTCGACAAGGAGATGGTCGAGGCCAACAACAGCGATGCGGTCTGGCTCGTCCCCGGCTATAAGCCGACACCTGCGGCCATGGGCGCGCTTGAGACCCTGAAGCTCGGCACGCCGGCCTATCCGGCCTCCCCGCGCATGGGCCTCATTCATACAGCGATTGGCAATATGGTCGGCGACTACCTGACTGGCAAAACCAGTGCAGAGCAGACGCTCGCCGCCATCGAGGATCGGTATACGACGGCTGCCAAGGAAGCCGGACTGATCAAGTAAGTCGATCCCTCAAGGCTGCGCCGGTCACCCGGCGCAGCCCCTCGCCCAAATCCTGGGTCTTCGGGGGCGGTCCGTCCCAACACTGCGGTGGGAGTTTTCATGAAGCCGCGAACTTTCATGATGTTCGTCGCGCCCTCGCTGCTGATGATGCTCCTGTTCATCGCAACGCCGCTCGTCAGCGTTTTTCTCCAAAGCTTCCAGAACACCCAGACCGTCTTCAAGGAAGAGGTCGTGGAGCGATGCACGCCCGGCTTTCCGAACCCAGTCTGCGAGAAGGAGAGCCGCACGATTCCGGCTCGCGACGAGGAAGGCCGCGTGCAGACCCAGAACGTCTGGGTCGGCCTTTCCAATTACCACGCGCTCCTGCGCACGAGCGACATCTCGGCAGCCTTCGGTCCAGGCGGTAGCCTATCGACGGTCATGACGATCGATTTCTTCCGGGCCCTGCGCTTCACCCTGACCTTCACCTTCATCACGCTTCCCTTCGTCGTCAGCATCGGCCTCGCTTTGGCATTGGCCCTCAATGCGACGATCAAGTCGATCCGCGGCCCGGTCATCTTCGTCACGCTCCTGCCGTTCATCGTCACGCCCGTCATCGGCGCCCTGTCCATCCGGTGGCTCTTTACGGGTGACGGAATCCTGACGGCCGCTCTCGAGGCCATCTTCGATCGCAGGATCACCCTTCTGGCCGAGGGCTGGACCACGGAACTCCTGATGATGATCTACAAGGTCTGGCACGTAGCGCCCTTCGCCTTCATCATCTTCTACGCGGGCCTCCAGAGCGTGAACCAGGATACGGTCGATGCGGCCGTCGTCGACGGTGCGTCCCGCTGGGACCGCCTGCGCTACGTGATCATCCCGCACCTGATGCCTTTGATCGTGTTCGTCACTCTCATTCACCTCATGGACAGCTACCGCGTGTTCGACGAGGTGGTCGGCTTCGCGAGCCAGGCCCACGTCATCTCGCTGCAATGGCTGACCTTCGAACTCCTGACGCCGGACAACACGGGCAACCGGGCGATCGGACGCGCGTCGGCGTCGTCCATGCTGACGATGATCGGGATCGTCATCCTTCTCGTCCCCCTCATCATGCGCACTTGGCGCGATCAGAAGCGTTAGGGAGACTCCGGTGACAAGCTCCACTCCCATCACCTCACTGCCCGTCGCGGCGCCAAGGCCGGCGACCGGAGTAGTCGGCGAGGGCCGGTCCCGGGCGATGCCGATGCCCGTCGGAGTCATGCTCGCGACGGCCGGCACGCTGCTTCTTTGGACGATCGTCGCAGCCTTCCCGCTGGTGTGGGTGCTGGTGATGTCCGTCAAGCTGCCGGTCGACGCCTTCTCGTCCGATCCCCTCCAGGTGATCTTCGGCCCGCGCACCGTCGCGGCCGGGGAAGGCCTGAGCGCTCTCGACATCGCCGTTGCGCTCGCCGTCGTCTACGCGGGTTACAAACTCGTGGCGCGGCAGGCCTCTACATGGGCGCGCTGGCTCTCGTTCGGCGGAGCGACGGTTTTCGGCTGGCTGATCACCTCTCTCCTGATCGTCGGAGGAAGCGTGCTGGCCCTGGGTCTTGTCCTCCCATCCGGCCTTCGGCTCGTGAACGCCGGCGTCTCTCAGATCCCGGGCCTCGCGGTGCTGGCCGAGCCGATCATCGGCGCCACGGGCCAGCATTATTGGGCCGTTTGGGTGCGCAACGGTTTTTACCGCAACTTCATCAACTCCCTGATCGTCACCGGGGGCGTCGTGACGATCTCCCTCACGGTGGGAACGCTGGCCGGCTATGCCCTGGCCCGGATGAGATCCAACCTGGCCTTCTGGTTCCTCATCACGGCGCTCGTGTTTCGCGCCCTGCCGCATTCCGTGCTCGTGACGGGCTATCTGCCGCCCTTCATCAACAGCCGCGAACTGCTCGCGCCGTTCTGGTCGACGCCGCTCCTCGGCGATGTCCTGCAGCTGTTTTCCGAGACGCCGCCGACGCTCTATGGGAAACCCTGGGCCGTTATCGCGGTGCTCGTCGCCATCAACCAACCCTTCACGATCTGGATGATGCGCAGCTTCTTCCAGAACGTTCCGACCGAGCTCGACGAGGCCGCGCGGGTGGATGGCTGCACGCATTTCCAGGCCTTTCGGCGCGTGATCATGCCGGTGATGTGGCCTGGCATCATCACCACGGGCCTGTTCAGCTTCCTGCTCGCCTACAACGATTACCTCGTCTGCGCGCTCCTGCTCGATGCGCAGACGCAGACGATGGTTCCGGCGATCACCCAGTATTTCAATCGCGAGACGACCTCGACCGACCAGATCGAGGCGGTCGCGGCAGCCGTATCCATCACGGCGCCGCTCTTCATTCTCGTCATGGTCTTTCAAAGGCAGATCGTGTCCGGCCTGACGGCTGGCGCGGTGAAAGGATAGCAGATGAAGGGATCACGGCCTGAGCAGGCAGCGCTCACCCGGGACAACGACATCGGCAAGACCGAGGAGACCCGCCGCGTCGTCACCAATATGGTCGACGGGTTGAACGACCACGATATCGGCGGCATGGGCCGGTTCTTCGCCGAGACCTTCCGTTGGATGGGCAATGCCGGATGCGGCACCAAGAACGGCTTGAGGGAGTTCCAGGACAACTGGCAGCGCCCGTTCCAGGCCGCGTTCTCGGACAAGGTCTGTATCGACGAGGCCCGCATCGCGGAAGGCGAATGGATGGCGGCCTTCGGCCGCCAGGAGGCCACGCATTCGGGCGAGTTCATGGGCATCGCGCCCACGGGCAAGCGGGTCGAGATCCGCTACATGGATTTCTGGAAAGTGGTCGACGACAAGATCGTCGACAATTGGGTGATGGTCGACTTCCCGCATGTGATGCGCCAGCTCGGCGTCGATCCGTTCAACGGTCACGGCTGGGAGGAGTATGACGCGGGACGCAAGGTCCCTCCCCGCCCACTGCGGGAGGCGGCCGCATAGGACGCACCCTCACCCGAGCACGAACGTCACGAGCAGAGAAATGAGCCTGAGCGTCTGGCCGCCGGACGGCGAGCCAAAGCCCAAGAACGCCTGGGTGAAGCTCATGGAGTCCGCGCGCATGTGGTGAACGGCTAGGTCACCGCTGGATGGATCGTGACCGACCAGGTGTCCATCCGGAAGCAGATCCTCGCTCACTTGGAGAGCAAGGCAGGAGCCGTCGGTTGGAATGTGACGGCAGTAAAAGCATCAATAGAGGCATGATCGGAATGGATTTCCAGGCAGAGAAGGATCTTGTGCGAGCCCACCATGCGGCCATCGCTCGCGCCAGCGCCGACACCCTTGCGGCAGCTCTTGCGGAGCACACGAGCCCGGATTGGCTGTGGCGTGGCATGCATCCCTTTCACGAGCAGCGGGGAGCCGAAGCGGTCGCGCGCGTGTTCTGGACGCCGTTCCGTCAGGCCATGACCCGTCTCCAGCGTCGCCCGGACATCTTCATGGCCGGGCGCAACCAGTTGGACGATTTCCAATCCGTCTGGGTCGTGTCCATGGGCCATCTCATGGGGCTCTTCGACCAGCCCTGGCTCGGCATTCGCCCGTCGGGGAGGATCTCGATGATGCGCTACGCCGAGTTCGATCGCGTGGAGAACGGCCGCATCACCGAAACCGCGATGTTCTTCGACATCCCGCAGGTGATGATCCAAGCTGGGCAGAACCCGTTTCCGCCCCAGACTGGAGCCCAGCTCGTGCAGCCGGGCCCGGCCACGCACGAGGGGCTGATGTATGGTCCCCAGGATCCGGCCAAAGGAACGGCGACGCTCGCGGCCATCAATGCGATGATCGGGGACATGCGCAGCGCGGACAGGAGCAAGGGCGCGGCCGGCCTTGCCGAGGAGCTTGCCCGCTCCTGGAACGACGACATGATCTGGTGGGGCCCGGCGGGCATTGGAGCCACCTACACCATCCCGCGCTACATTCGGCAGCACTCCGGTCCGTTCAGGTCGGCCTTCAGCAACGGCTACCGCTTCAACGGACATATCTGCCGAATGGCAGAGGGGCATTTCGGCGGGTTCTTCGGCTGGGCGAACCTGACCCTGTCCAATACCGGCGGCTTCATGGGCATGACGGCAAGTCCGAACGAGGCGGATATGAGGGTCGTCGATCTCTACCGGGAGGAGGGCGGCAAGCTCACGGAGAACTGGATCTTCATCGACATGCTGCACTACCTCAACATGCAGGGCCTCGATGTGCTCAAGCGCATGGAAGATCTGTCGGAGCCATGGAAGGACGCATGATAGCCGCGGCGCTCCGCACCCACGCGCTGACGGTCCTGTGCCGGCTACCGTCGCCCTGCGATCTCAATGCCTGATTGCCGTCCTGCTGCTGACCCATCGACGCCGCGCTCAACGGGTGATCGCGCAGGCGGCGGCTCCGCAACGAAGCCGCGCCTGTGAAAAGGCCCCCGCTCCGGGGCGAACGGGCGAGGGTGCAACCGCACCTCTCGCCGCGCCTGCTACGGGCGGGGGCCAAACCAGGATCGCCGCGCCTGCTACGGGCGGCGTCAAACCGGGACCAGACGGGCGCTCGCATCGTCAGGCGAGCGCAGGCATAAGGCCGGGCCGGAGTACATCCGTCCGGCGCGGCCGCATCGGAGCTGGCGGTGACGCCCGCCGCCCTCGACGTCCACAACAATGTCCGCTGGCGTGAACCTGATATGGGGGTGACCACCAGGATCCGCAAGAGCGGGAAATTCGAAAAAGCGGCTGTGATTCCAGATGGATGCGGCCGATGAGTCCGGCGATCCGCTAGACGAGACATGCGGGATCGATTCTGGCCGCGGGAACGTCGGAAACGGCTTGACCGACGGGAACAGGCTTCGCGGACGAGGCCGGGACATCCAGGGCGAAATGCCTTTCGAACCGACCTGGCGCTCGACGACGGAATGTTTGCGGCACCACGCGTCCAAGGCCCTTTTACAGACAATTTGAGCGATCCGCCGAAGGGTGGGTTAAGCCGCAGGGCTGATGATGCCGGATGATCCGCTTCAAAGGGTTCATCTGAGCATGCAATCCCTCCATACCTTCCTTCGCAACGAACGCGGCAGCGTGGCCGTGGTCTTCACGCTGGCGCTTGTGCCCCTTATCGGCGCCGCCGGTGCCGCGCTCGACTATTCCCGCGCCACGGGAAGCCGCGCTAGCCTGCAGACCGCCGCGGATGCGGCGGCCCTCGCGGCGGTGCGGGTCAAGACCCTGAACGCGACCGAGCGGCAGAACACCGGCAAGGCGATGTTCAACGCCAACAAGCCGGATCACCTCGTGGCGAATCCCGACGTGGAGGCGACCTCCAAGGAGGCTGTGGTGAAGGCCTCGGCTTCCGTGCCGACCTCGCTGATGCGGGTGCTCAACGTGAACACCATGGAGGTTGGCGTGAAGGCGAAGGCCGTCAAGGTGTTCGAGGGCCCGCCACCCTGCGTGTTCGCGCTCAGCAAGGACAAGAGCCCGGCGATCGAGATCACCGGCAGCGCCGTTTTCGAGGGCAAGAACTGCGCCTTGCACGCGAATTCTTCGGCGACCGGCGCTGTTTCGATCACGGGCTCCGCCAAGGTCAAAGCGGATGGCTATTGCGCCGTGGGGACCGTGACCTACACGGTGAGCCTGACGCCGCAACCCGAGAGCTATTGCGACGAGTTGCCCGATCCTTACGCGAACCTGCCGGTTCCGGAAAACACGGCCTGCCCCAAGCCGGCCTTGAGCACGAAATCGCCCCTGAAGCCGGGCGTGTATTGCGGCGGCCTGTCCATCAAGGACGATACGGTGTTCGAGCCCGGGCTCTACATCATCAAGGACGGCGACCTGAAGCTCAACGCGCAGAACTCGCTCACCGGCAAGGGCGTGACCTTCTACCTGATGGGCAACACGGGTTTCGACATCAACGGGGGCGCAAAGTTCGAACTCTCGGCCATGGACACTGGTCCCTATGCGGGTCTGGCGGTCGTCTATGACCGCAACGCCACGGTGAAGCAGCCGAACAAGCTCAACGGCAACTCCACCACCATCCTCGTCGGCGGCATCTACTCGCCCAACCAGGATCTCGTGCTCAACGGCACCGGCGGTTTTGGCCAGGGCAGCCCCTACATGCCGATTATCGTGAGCACCGTGAAGATCTCCGGCAACAACACCACGACCGTCGAAGTGGATCACACCAAGTTCCCGGGGGCGAAGCCGCTGCCGAAGCTGGCCAGCAGCGTGCGCCTCGTGGAGTGAGACCTCCACCCGTCGCGTTGATAGGCCCCGCGCCGAACCGGCGCGGGGCTTCCGTTTTTGTGGGCGGCTCGGATCAAGCCGGAACGGTCCCGCCGGCCGACGCGTCCCGCAGGCCATGGGCCTGCGCGGCCGCGAAGCCCGCGACCACCAGCGCCTGGAAGACGACGAAGCCGATGCCGAGAGCCGTCGGGGCGACCCATCCGCTCGCCAGCAGCAGCACGCTGTCGAGGGCCCAGATCCCGTTGAGCACAACGATGGTCCAGACGATCCGGGACGACACCACAGGTCGTGTGCCCACCCAGGCGACCGCCGCCGCATAGGCGATGAGAACGAGGCCCACCAGGTGCAGCATGGGAACGGGGAGCCCGAGGGGGTCTGCGAGGAGGCCGGCGCCCGCGAAGGCGAGGATGCCGGTGGCGCCGCTGGCGAGAGCATCGCCGAGAAGCGCGAGACGCAGGAAGGACGAGGGGCGGATCGAGGACATGGTCTATCTCCTTCATGGACGAGAGCACCACGATGACCGAGCCGCCGGCGCCGCGCGATTAAGCGGGAGGTAATTTTCTGCAGCCGGGCGTCTGGGCTATCTTAAGCCCCATGGTCACGCACGCTCTTCCCACCCGCGCCTTCGGCGATCACCTGCGCAGCTGGCGGCAGCGCCGCCGCATGAGCCAGCTCGATCTCGCGCTTGAGGCCGAGATCTCGCAAAAGCACTTGAGCTTCGTGGAAAGCGGCCGGTCTTCCCCGAGCCGCGAGATGGTGCTCACGCTCGCCGAGCACCTGCAGGTGCCCCTGCGCGAGCGCAATACCCTGCTGCTCTCTGCCGGCTATGCGCCGCTTTTCCCCGAGCGCTCCCTCGACGATCCGGCTCTGCGCGTCGCACGGGCGGCCATCGATCTCGTGTTGAAGGGGCACGAGCCCTACCCGGCTCTGGCCGTGGACCGGCATTGGACGCTCGTCGCCGCCAATGCGGCTATTGCGCCGCTCCTTGCGGGCGTGAGCGAGGCGCGACTGCTGGAGCCGCCCGTCAACGTCCTACGGCTGAGCCTTCATCCGGGCGGACTCGCGCCGCTCATCGTGAACTTCGCCGAATGGCGCTCCCATGTGCTGGACCGCCTGCGCCAGCAAATCGAGCGGACGGGGGACACCGGATTGCAGCGCCTGCGCGCCGAACTCGAATCCTATCCGGCGGGCGGGGCGGTTCATGGGGATCACGCAGCCGATTTCGGGGGCGTTCTCATCCCGCTCAGGCTCTCGACGCCGGCCGGAACGCTCTCCTTCTTTTCCACCATCACGGTGTTCGGGACGCCCGTGGACGTGACCTTGTCGGAGCTTGCGATCGAGGCATTTTTCCCGGCCGACGAGGCGACGGGCGCGGCCCTGCGCGCCCTGACGGCGGGCTCATCGCCGGTCTGACACCCTCACCGAACTGGCGGGGCTCGCGCCCTGAGGCTGCTCCGTTCAAGGCTCCAGGGGCGCGAGCCAGTCGTCGAGGAAGCTGTCGAGCCAGCGGGAGACGTGCGGGTCGTGGATGAAGCGGCCCTCGATCTGCCGGGCCCGGTCCTGGGCGCCCGGGAGCGCAAGGCGCTCCGCCGCCCGCACGGTCCAGCGGCAGAGCATGGCGTGGGTGACCTCCGGGTGGAACTGGAGGCCGAAAGCCTTGCGCCCGACGCTAATGGCCTGGGTCGGGAAATCGTCGCCCGTCGCAAGGGTTTCGGCGCCGCTCGGGCAATCGAATCCCTCCCGGTGCCAGTGATAGACGTAGGCAGGCCAGGGCACGCCCCAGCGCTCGGCGACGGCGCTCCCCGCCTCCGTCGGCACAAGCGGATAATAGCCGATCTCCGCCCGCCCGGTCGGGTGCTCCCAGACCGGCGCGCCCAGATGCCGGGCGAGCATCTGCGCCCCAAGGCACAGGCCGAGAAAGGGCTTCTCCTCCCTTAACGGCACACCGATCCAATCCGTCTCCTGACGGATGAAATCGTCCGGGTCGTTGGCGCTCATGGGACCGCCGAAGATCACCGCACCCGCATGCTCCGCCAGCGTCTCCGGAAGCGGATCGCCGTAGCGCGGGCGGCGGATGTCGAGGCGGTGCCCCCGTTCCGCAAGAAGGCGGCCCACGCGGCCGGGCGTGGAATGCTCCTGATGGAGAACGATGAGGACGGGCGCCTTGGGCTTGAGGGCGCGGCGCGTCCGTGGACTCGACCGACTAGGCACGGCGGGCGCGCTCCGGCGCGAGGTTGTGGAAGGCCTCCTCGCGGATGACCGCGATCTCGGGCTCTCCGAGATGCAGGAGGCGACCGATGCGCCAGACGAGGTCGTCCTCGAATTCGTGCACGTAGCCGTCCACGGCGGCGATCCGGTAGGCCATGCCGAGAAGGCGGGGCCGGTCCTCGGGCTTGACGTCGTGCTGGATGCGCTCGGCCAGCGAGGAGGCCTGGTCCACATCGTCGTTGATGGTCTCGGCGGCCTCCAGGATCCGTTCCGCGCTCTCCTCGGTGAGACCGAAGCGCGAGCGCAGCACCGCCTTGAGGCCGGCCTGCTCGACCCGGGTGACATGGCCGTCCACGCGGGTAACGAGGACGAGCAGGGCCGCGACCGTGAGACGGGCCTGGTAATCGGGGGAGGCCTCGTCGGGATCGACGACCTGGTGGATCACGTCGCGCAGGCGGGAAAGAAGCGTCATTCAGGGAGGATCTCGGGCATTCGGGAGGGCAAACGATTATTCGGGGCTTCCGGCACGTCCGCAAGGGGCGGCGGCGTCAGGTCCCCGCGGCGTTGGCCGCATGGCCGGCGACGCGCCGGCCCGCGAGCGCCTGGACGCCGAGGAGGAGGCCGTCGGCCAGAAAGGCGAGGGCGCCCGTCGCGGCGGCGCCCTGGAGGATATAGATCTCGTTCTGGTTCTGGAGGCCGATTACGATGGGCGTGCCAAGCGTCGCGGCCCCGGCGAGCGCCCCGACCGCGGTGGTGGCGACCGAGAGGATGAAGGCGACCCGCAGGGCTTCCACGATGACGGGGAGCGCCAGGGGCAACTCCACCTCGCGCAGGATCTGGCCCGGGGTCAGCCCCATGGCCCGGGCGGCCTCGGCGGGGTCGCGGCTTACGGCTTCGAGGGCCGCCGTCGTGCCGCGCAGCACGGGCATGACGCAGTAAATCGCAAGCGCCAGGATGGTGGGCGCAGCCCCAAAGCCCAGGACCGGGAAGGCGAGCGCCACCACCACCACCGGAGGCACCGCTTGCGAGGCGGCGACGAGGGAATCGGCGAGGGGTCTCAGAGCCCGCCCCCAGGAGCGGGTGACCAGCACCGCCCCGCCGATGCCGACGACGACCGCCGGGATCATCGCCAATCCGGCGATGGCCACGTGACTTGCCGCAAGATCGAGCAGGCGGTCGAGAGCGAACGCCTCCTTCGTCCCGCTGCCCAGGGCGCCCAGCATGGGCCGGGCGGCGCCGGGCAGGGCGACCAGCGCCGCGAAGGCCGCAAGAGCCAGCATGGTCCAGACCCGGGAGAGTTCGCCTCTCACGAATGCCTCGCGGCACGGCGATCCGAGCGGTTCACCGGTGCCGCTCCAGCAATGCCTCGATGGAGAGGCTGCCGACCGCTCCGCCCTCGGGGTTCACCACGTTGAGGCGCGGGCTGCGGGTATCGATCATACGGGCGAGCGCCTGGAACAGCGGCTCCTCCGGATCGATCGTCGGCGCCGCCTCGGGCAACGGCGGGTCCATGATGGCGCCCACGGTCGTGAAGCGCAGGCGCCGGACCGGCAGCATCTCGCCCCCGAACAGGTCGCGCACGAAGGGCTCGCCGCCCGGTCCCGTCAGGTCGAAGGGCGTGCCCGCCGCCACCACGCGGCCGCGGCGCAGCACCACGATCTGGGTGGCGAGTTCGAGCGCCTCCAGGGGATCGTGCGTGACGAGGAGGATCGTCTTGCCGGTCTCCTCGTGAATGCGCCGCAGCTCCGCCCGCAGGTCCCGGCGCACGATCGGGTCCACGGCCCCGAAGGGCTCGTCCATGAGCAGGATGTCGGGATCGCCCGCGAGCGCCCGGGCCAAGCCTACGCGCTGAGCCTGACCGCCGGAGAGCTCCGCGGGCAGACGATCCCGGAAACGGGGGCCCAGATGCACGAGGTCGAGCATGGCGTCGACGCGGGCCGCGATGGCCTCCCGCCGCCAGCCGAGGAGCCGGGGCACGGTCGCGACGTTCTCGGCCACGGTGCGGTGGGGGAAGAGGCCGACGGATTGAATGACGTAGCCGATGGAGCGGCGGAGCGTCGCCGGATCGAGTCCCCGCACCTCCTCGCCCCGGACGAGAACGCGCCCACGGCTCGGATCGATGAGGCGGTTGACGAGGCGCAGGAGCGTGGACTTGCCCGAGCCCGAGGGCCCGACGAGCACGCACAGGGCGCCGGGCTCGACCCGCAGGGTCACGCCTTCCAGGGCTGCGACGGATCCGAAGGCGACGGCGACATCCTCGAAGTCGATCACCGGACCCGGGCCTCCAGGCGGCGCGCCGCGATCCCGAGGCCCGCATCGGTGGCGAGCGCCAGGGCCACCACCGGCAGCGCCCCGAGGAGAATGAGATCGGGAGCGAACTGCGCCATGCCTTCGAAGACGATGGCGCCGAGGCCCCCTGCGCCGATGAGCCCGCCGAGGGTCATGAGGCCGATGCTCTGCACCGCCGCCACCCGGACCGCGCCGACGAGGATCGGCAGCCCCAGGGGGAGGCGCACGTCGGCCGTGACGCGGCTCTCCGTCATTCCCATGGCCCGGGCCGCTTCGAGGATTGCGGGATCGACGGAGCGCAAGGCCGCCACGAGGCCGCGCAGAAGGGGCAGGGCCACATAGACCGCGACCCCGATGAGGGCCGGCGCCGGCCCGATGGCGCCGAGCCCCAGGCGGCGAAGATCCGGCCACCAGGCGAGCAGGGCGGAGAGGAGCGGGATCAGGAGACCGAACAGAGCGATGGCCGGGGTCACCTGCACGGCTCCCAGGGCAGCGTTGGCGGCTGCTTCCACGCGGCGGGAGTGGAAGGCGGCCCAGCCGAGAGGGAGGGCGAGGAGAAGAGCAAGGAGGAGAGCGCTGCCGGACAGGACGAGATGCTGCCTGAGCGCGCCGTGCACGCCGTCCATGCGGGCCCGGTACTCCGCCATGAGCGAGAGGCTGTCGAAGAGCCCAAGTGCAGCGCCGCCCAGAACCGCCGCCGCACCGGCCCCGAGCCCAACGAGCCGGAGCCAGGGCGCGCCCTGGCGCGCGATCTCGGCCGTGAGGCTGAGCAAAGCCGCGAGCGCCACCCAGAACCCCGCCCCGAGCGCCACCCGTGCGGCGGGAGGGCGGCCGTCGAGGAGGCGCTCGGCGGCGCCCCCCGTGGCAGCGAGCATCAGGACGAGGGCCGCAAGGGTGAGGCCGAGGGCCATCGGCCCGGCCTGCTGCCGGCAGGCCACCACGGCTCCCGCCACGAAGACCGGGAGGATGCCGGCGAACAAGCCGAGCGCCGTGGGTCCGGAGACCGGCTGCCCGGGCAGAAGCCGGTTCGGGGCGAGGGACAGCCAGCCAAGGCCAAGAAGCGCCCCGACGAAGATGAGGGCGAGGCATGCCTGGAGGACAAGCGTCGACCGCCGCTCGTCCGGCGGCCCCTCGACGTGCGGGGATGTCGCAGCGGCGGCGTTCAGCGCAGGAGGCCTTCCTGCTCGAGATAGGTGCGGGCCACCTCGCGGGCCGGGCGCCCCTCGACGGCGATGCGCGCGTTGAGGGCCTGGAGTTTCGTCATGGAGAGCGAACCGAAGACCTTGGCGAGGGCCGGGCCCATGGCGGGATAGCGCTGGAGAACCTGGGCCCGCACCACGGGGGCGGGCTCGTAGACGATCTGGGCGCCCTTGGTGTCCTCCATGACCACCAGGTCGAGGGCGGCGATGGCGCCGTCGGTGCCGTAGACCATGGCGGCATTGACGCCGCTCACCCCTTGAGCCGCCGCCCGCATGGTCACGGCCGTGTCGCCGCCCGGCAGGACCACCACCTGGTCCCGGGGGAGCCTGAAGCCGTAGACCCGCTCGAAGGAGGGCAGGGCCGCGGGACTCTCCACGAATTCGGCGGAGCCAGCCAGCTTGATCGTGCCAGGACGCGTGGCCGCTTTCGCGAAATCCTCCATGGTGGCGAGCTTGTCCCGCCGCGCCACGTCGCCGCGCAGCGCGATGAGCCAGGTATTGTTGGCGGGCGCCCTGTCGAGCCAGACGAGTCCGTGCTTCTCCTGATCGAGAGTCTTCACCTTCTCGTAGGCCGAGCCGGCGCTCTTCCAGGCCGGATCGTCCTCCGGCCCGTGAAAGAAGGCGCCGTTGCCCGTGTATTCGGGGTAGATGTCGATCTCGCCGGAGACGAGGGCGGTGCGCACCACCTTGGTGGGCCCGAGCTGCACCCGGCTTTCCACCGGGATCCCCTGGCGCTCGAGCACCAGGGCGATCATGTGCCCGAGGAGGCCGCCCTCGGTATCGATCTTCGAGGCGACCACCACCTTGTCCCTGGCCTGGGCCGCGGCTTCCTGGACAGGGAGGAGGGCGAGGAGACAGGCAGCCAAGGCGGCCGCACTGCGCCGACTGAACCTTTTCGCCATGGTTTTCCCCTCCGGCCGCTGCCGCGCTAGAAGCCCCAGACTTGGCGCGCTCGCCCGTAACCTCAAGGAGGATTGGCGCAACGTCAATCTCACGGGCACGGTCCCGCCCTTTGGGCCGAACCTCTGGCCGCGACGGGCGTTATTGGCCGTCCGCCGCCGGACATGCCTTGCCTGCACCGGATCGGCCACCATGTCTTGAACGGGTGGCAGCGCACGAAAAGGCGCCTTCGGATCCGGCGGACTTGGCGAACCGGCGCCATCGCCCTAGTGTGCGGACAGGTCCCCATTCAGGTAACGGAAAGATCCTCGTGTCGGATAGCGCAGACAACGGCCAAGACCTCCAGGGATTGCGCGTGCTCGTCGTCGAGGACGAGGCGGCAATTTCCCTGCTCCTTGAGGACATGCTGCTGGATTTCGGCTGCGAGGTCATCGGCCCGGCCGCGCGTCTGTCGGCGGCCCTCGACGCGGTGAACCGGGAAACCATCGATCTTGCGATTCTCGACGTGAACGTGGCGGGGGAACCGATCTACCCGGTGGCGGACGCGCTCGTGGAGCGGGGCATCGCCTTCGTGTTCTCCACGGGCTACGGCAGCGCGGGCATCAAGGATGCCTACCGTGACAGGCCCGTGCTGCAAAAGCCCTTCGCCCAGCACGACCTCAAGCAGAAGCTGCTGCTCGCCCACCGCAAGGCCACGACCGCCTGAGGGACGGATCGGCGCGGGGCTCGGATCCCGCATCGTCCGGATCGGCGGGCTGGCGACCTCCGCGCCGGGACCGGATTTCTGTAAAAGATACAGGAGCTTGACGGACTCGGCAACGAGTGCCGCCTCGGATTTACGCTGTGTGCAGGAGCACGGACTGACGGGTCCGAAGAGGACTTTGATCGCCGCGCATCCAAGGCTAAGGTGCGCGCTCTTCGGACGCGCGCTTTTCATACAAGTGTAAAATCACTCATGCCTTCGCATCTCCTTCGGCTACTCACGACGGCCAGCGCTCTGGCCTTCGGCGTGGCCACCGCCGCTCTCGGGCAGCCTGTCCCACGCCCGACCCCGGTGGCCGGTTCCGTGGTCTCGACCAAGGGCGGCGAGGAGCTGCAATTCGCCCGGGAGGGCGGCTGGCGCGGCGTGGAACTGCGGCAGGACCTCATCGGCGGCGACGCCGTTCGCACCAACGCCATCGGCACCCTCGGCATCCTGTTCGCGGACCAGACGCAGATCCGCGTCGGCCGGAACTCGTCGCTCGTGGTGAACGAGGTATCGAGCGGCCAGAACAACACACAGCTCGAGCTGCAGGGCGGACAGGTCTGGGCCCGCGCCAATCGCGGCGGCTCCGGCGTCGACGTGAAGACCCCCGCGGCCGTGGCGGCCATCCGCGGCACCGACTGGTCGCTCTCCGTCGACGGCAACGGCAAGACCTCGCTCGTGGTGCTCGAGGGTGTGGTGGAGCTGCGCAACCCGCAAGGCTCCGTCACCGTCCGCCAGGGCGAGGGCGCCGTCGCCGCCATCGGCCAGGCCCCGACCAAGTTCATCCTGGTGCGCCCGAACGACCGAGAGCAGATGCTCTTCTACGTCACCCTGAGGGACGTGTTTGTGGCTCTGCCCGCGTTGCCCCTGAAGGGTCCGGCGCTCCGTGCCGAACGGGCTCGCATCGGCGCAATAGCGCCCGACGCACGCCGGGCGGAGGATTGGCTGAGCCTCGCCGAAATCGCCCTGCGTCTCGATGGGCGACAGGCTGCGGGCGAAGCGCTCGCCGCCGCACGACGGCTGCCGCTCAGCCGGGCGCAGCAATCACGCGCGTTTCTGGTCGAGGGCCTCTTGGCCGGAACGCGCCGCCAATGGCGCGAAGCGGCCGCCCTTTTCGCGCGGGCCGAGAGCGGCCTCGACGCGCAGCGCCGCATCACGGGAGCTTATGGCCGCTACATCGCGGCCTCGCTCGCAGATCCCGAGCGCGTGCTGTCCGAGCCGCGTACCGGCCGCAACAGCCCCGAGGCTGCCTTGGCCCATGCACTCGTGACCGGCTTCCGGGAGGATCTGCAGAAGGCCGCAGACCTCCTGGCGCAAGCCGAGAAGCGCTATCCTGGCGATCCGCGGATCGCCGTTTTCTCGGCGCAGCTCGCCTTCGCGCTCAATCGCCGCGATGAGATGCGCAAGTCTGTCGAGCGGGCGCGGGCGCTCGATCCCGGCAATCAGGACGTCCTCTCGGTCTCTGGCATGATCAAGGCTGACGTGGACAGCGATCGGCAGGGAGCGCTGGCGGACTTGCGCCAAGCCGCCGCCATCGCGCCCGGTCGGTCCGAGATCTGGAACACCATCGCTATGATCGAGTCGGAGATGGAGGCGTCGCTGGAAGCGGAAGCCTCATTCCGTCGCGCCATCGAGGCCGATCCCGACGATCCGGTTCCTTACGGCAATCTTGCGATTCATCTGCTCGAGCAGAGCCGGGTTGCCGAGGCCGGCGCGCTGATCGACAAGGCGCTGGAGCTCGATCCGGATTTCCACGTCGCCTATATCGCCCGGGGCCGCTACCTGCTCCAGAAGGGCGATACGGCCGGCGCGATCGAATCGATCCTCGCCGGCTCCACCGCGAACCCGGCCTACTCGCAGGGCCTGTTGATGGCCGCGATCGCCTATTATCACAACGGCGAGCTCGAACTCGCCGACCAGGCATTCGACAATGCGGACCGGCTCGACCCCAACGACCCAGCGGTCTCCATCGTCCGCACTGCGGTCGCCATCGACCAATATCGGGCCGACGATGCAATCCGGCATGCCCGCGAGGCGGTGCGCCGATCGCGCGCCCGCGGGGGCGATTATTCGGGCCTCGCGGTGAACCGTCAGAGCGGCTCCTATCCGGTCTCGGCCTACCGCTTCATCAACCTCAACGAATGGGCTCGCTTCTACGGCGACCGGACGTTCGATCCGTTCGCAGCCTCGAGCTACTTCGACCAATCGTCGATCTCCCGGCCGTCCCTCCTGACGACGCGCCCCTCTCTGGCAACGGTGGAGACCGGGACCGAGGACGATATCACGACGTTCAACCTCGTGGTTCAAGGTCTGCTTTTTGACCCCCTCGCTCTGGCAGGGCGTGTCGGACGCGCTGACCTGACGCGCAGGCCCTTCGTGGACGCGGAGGTGGGTGGCGGCGTCATATCCCGCGGCGGCGAACTCGGCTGGCAATCGGATGCACTGGTGCGCGGCTACACCAACGAGCCTCTGCCAACGGCCTTTTCGTTCAACGTCGGGAGGACCGATGCGCGCGGACCCTTCACGATCGACAACGAAACTCTGGACAACGCCTCCTTCTTCATCGGCGGGCAACCCTCGGCGGCAAACCGGTTCCTCCTGTTCGGAGCGGCTTCGAAGCAGAAGCCGGGCCCCTTGTCGTTCACTGGGGAGAATTCCCTTGTCTACAGCGACGAGCAGCCCACGAGCACCCAGTTCGGGGCCGGCTGGAGCCACACCTTCGGCTATCGCAACGTATTGACCGCCGCCGTGTTCGGGAGCCGGGGAGATACAGGGCGCTACGAGCAGCGGGCCGGCTTCGATGCGCTGCCGGTCGGCGACGACCTCGTCGTCGGATACGTCGATATCGTCAACCAGCAGAAGACGCGGGTGGACGCGATCTCGGGCAATGTGAACCACTCCATCGGATTCGATGATTTCACCCTTCGTTACGGGGCGGAATTCATTCGCGGCGAAACCCGCGTCGGGGCTCGCACGCAAACCTCCGTCATCATCGACGGTCAGTCCTTCCTGTTCGATGAGCCCCAGCGCACCGAAGCCACCTTCCGCAGCAACCGGCTCTATGCGGACCTCTTCTGGCGGCCGACGCCGTGGTTCGAGGCCCAGGCCGGGGTCGAGCATACGTCGCTCTCGATCGAGACCTTGCCGACGGACAATCATGCAAGTCCGCGCGTCGGCGTCGGCCTGTCGCCCTTCGAAGGGCAATGGCTGCGTGCGGCCTACCGCACCGACACGGTTCAGGCCCTGCCCTTGACGCTTGCGCCGATCACGACCGTTGGGCTGATCCCGAATGCGCTGCCGGTGGCGCTCGGGGGACGCACGGACACGCTCGCCCTGCGCTGGGACGCGGAGTGGACGCCGAACCTGTTCACGGCGGTCGAGTATCAGCGGCAGGACGTCCGCAATCTCGAGATCCCGATCGCGGAAAGTTACGACAAGCTTGCCATCGAGAAGGCGCGCGTCGACCGGCTCGCGGCCACGGCCAATCTCTGGCTCGGCTACGGCATCGGCCTCTTCGGCACGGTCGGCACGACCACCTCGGAGATCCGGGCCGGCGAGGGCGACGGCCTCGACGTGCCCTTCACGGCCGAGCGCTTCGCGCGCGCCGGCATCACCTGGGTCCATCCCAGCCGCATCAAGCTCACCCTCGCGCAGACCTATGTGGGCGAGCGCACCGGAAACCTGGCAGGAACCCAGCTCGGCGACTACTGGACGACAGACGCCTCCATCACCTGGGAGACGCCTGACCGGCGCCTTCTCATCGGTCTGACGGCGCTCAACCTCTTCGATGAGGAATACGAGCTCGCGCCGGGCCTGCCGGGGCCGAGCCGCACCCTCGCCGCCACGTTGAGGGCGCGCTTCTGACATGGCCGACGGAGCGCGGCCAGGCCGCGACGCGGAGCCGGGGACACCGCTGCTGCGTCGGCTCGCGATCGCCGCGCTCGTCGCGGCGATCCTAAGCCCGCTTCTCGTCGTCCCGCCGTTCCGGCTCATCGAGGCGCGGCTCTACGATCTGTTCTCCACGATCAATCCGCCCCTTCCCCCGGAACCGGGGGTCGTCATCGTCGCCATCGACGAGCCGTCCTTCGCGGAGATCGGCCAGCGCTGGCCTTGGCCGCGCAATCTTCACGGGGACGTGGTGCGCAAGCTGCGGGAGGCGGGCGCCAAGGTCATCGGCCTCGACATCATCTTCTCCGAGCCTTCGACGCCCATGGCCGATGGGGCGCTCGCCGCGGCGATGGCGCCCGACACGGTGCTGGCCGCCGACGACGTGGTGACCCGCATGGACCAGGGCACGCAGGTGAGCCGGGTCGGGCCGCTGGACGCCCTGCTCGACGCCGAGGCGGCGGCCGGCGTCACCTCCGTCTCTCTCGACGGCGACGCCTATCTGCGCCGAATGCCGACAGCTCGCGACAGCTTCGCGGCCGAAGCCCTGCGGCTCGCGGGCGAGCCGGTGGAGCCCGCGCCCGAGGGCGCGCTCATCCAATATTTCGGTCCGGCCCGCACCTACCCGACCGTGTCCTATTACCAGGCGCTCGACCCGGCCGCCTTCCTGCCACCCGGGCGCTTCAAGGACCGGATCGTGTTCGTGGGCCTCAGCCTCAAGGCTGCGGCGGCCCCGGACAGCGGCGCGCCGGACGCTTTTCCGACCCCCTACACGCTCTACAGCGAGGCGGTGACGGCCGGCGTCGAGGTGCAGGCGACCGTGCTCGACAACCTGCGTCACCGCCTCTACGTCCTGCCCGTCGGGACGCCGGCCATGGCGGGTATCCTGCTCGCGGCCGCGCTTCTCGCAGCATTCCTTGCGGGGGCGCGCACCTCGTGGCGGACGGGGCTCACCGCTGCGGCCTCGCTCATGCTCCTGTGCGCAGGCGCCTGGGCGCTTCTGCGGTTCGCGCGGTTCTGGGCGCCGCCGGCACTCCCCGCGGCTGCGATGCTCGGCGTGTTCGGCGCCCGGTTCGGGCTCGATTTCGCCCGTGAGCGGCAGATGCGGCGGCAGGTCTCCGATGCGTTCTCGCGCTATCTCTCGCCGGATCTCGTGGCCCAGCTCGCCCGCGACCCCTCCTCCCTGAAGCTCGGCGGCGAACGCAAGAACCTGTCGGTGCTCTTTTGCGACGTGCGCGGCTTCACCACCATGTCCGAGCGCCTCAAGGACGAGCCCGAGCGCCTCACCGCCCTCATCAACCGCCTGCTCGACGCTCTCTCCGGCGCCGTGATGGCGGAGGGCGGCACCATCGACAAATACATGGGCGATTGCGTGATGGCATTCTGGAACGCGCCGCTCCCGAGCCCCGACCACCCGCAGCGCGCCGTCCATGCGGCGCTTCGCATGATCGACGCCGTGCAGGCTCTCAATGCGGAGCTCGAGCGCGAAACCGGGGACACGGCGCTCGCGCGGTTCACCGTGGGCGTCGGCGTCAACACGGGCGATTGCGTAGTGGGCAATGTGGGCTCGCGCTGGCGCTACGATTACTCGGTGCTCGGCGACACCGTGAACCACGCCTCGCGGCTCGAGGGCCTGTCCAAGGAATACGGGGTGTCCGTGATCCTCGGGCCCGACACGGCGGAGCGCGTGCGGGACCAGTTCGTCACCGTCGAACTCGACCGCATCGCCGTTCGCGGTCGTACCACGGCGACCGCGATCTACACGGTCGTGGCAGGAGCGGCCGAGCGGGACGATCCGGCGCTCCAGGAACTCCTGGCGCTTCAGCCGCGCTTCCTGGCCGCGCTCCACGCGGGCGCGCCGGACGCGGCGAGCCTCCTTGCCCGATGCCGTGCGCTCCGCCCGGCCCTCAAGGGGTACTACGACAAGATGGAGGCGAAGCTCGCGCCGTCCCTGCGCTCGGCCTCCTGACGCCGGCACGGTCCCGCATCTCCGCTGTCCCGCGCATGTTCCGGCTGCGGAGCGTCAGGCTTTGCCGCCACCATGTCCGTGCTTCGGCATGGATGGCCCCGGCCGATCCGCGCCTGCGCCGCGGCAGGGCTCGCGAAACGGGCGCGCGAGGCGAAGCGGTCCGAGCCTTCCCTCAGGCCGCGACGTCCGCCTCCCGCGGCGGGTCGGCCCCCGCGCGGGCGCAGGTGAGCGCCGCAACCCGGGACGCGTAGCCGAGGGCGCTTGCGAGTTCCGCTGCCTTAAGATCCCGGAGGCGCTCGCGTTCCAGCACGCCCTGGCGCTGCAGCGCCGCCAGGAGGCCGCCCGTGAAGGCGTCGCCGGCGCCCACTGTGTCGACCACCCGAACCGGCTCGGCCGGCTGATGGAGCGTTCCGCTGCGCGTCACCGCCAGGGCGCCCTCGCCGCCTGCCGTGAGCACCACGAGTGCCGCTCCCTGGCGCAGGCATGCCCGCGCCCAGGCCTCGTGGTCGACGCCCGGGTGGAGCCAGTCGAGATCGGCGCGGCTGATCTTGATGAGATCGGCGGCCGCGATCATTGCGGCCATGCGCGCCCGGTAGGCGCCGGGGTCGGGCACCACGGAGGGGCGAATGTTCGGGTCGATGGACAGGACGCGCCGTCCGCGCTCGGCGAGGAACAGGCGTTCGATGCCCGACGCGGCGGGCTCTCCGACAAGGGAGATCGAGCCCACCTGCAGGCATTGCACGTCTGGGCCCAGGGTGGGCGCGTCGCCTGGAGCGAACAGGCGGCTCGCGCTCGATTCGTCGAAGAACGCATATTGCGGCTCGCCGCCGCCCAGGGACACGATGGCGAGTGTCGACGGGCGATCCGCCAGGACGCTGTAGCGGAGGTCGACGCCGCTCGCGGCCAGCGTGTCCCGCAAGAGCGTGCCGAAGAAGTCGGAGGAGAGCCCGCCCATGAACCCGACCCGGGCTCCGAGGCGTCCCAGCGTGAGAGCGGCGTTGAAGGGGCTGCCGCCAGGCTTTGGCACATAGGCGGCCTCCCCGGCCTCCGTGCGCGCCGGGATGAAGTCGATCAGCGCCTCGCCGCAGCAGACGATCATGGATGGTACGGCCCCTTTCGCCTGATTGTGCAGGCGCCCGCCGGACGGTCAACGGCGCATTCGGGTTCGCGCGGACATCCGCCGGATCGTCCAGGGGCGCGGTCGGCACGAAAGGGCCCGCCGCGGCGTGCGCCGGGCGGGCCCTCGTTCGTCCATGCGGCAGCGCCGGTCAGATGACCATGAAATCGGCCGCGCTCATGCCAAGCCCCGGGGAAAGCTGGGCCACCAGAACGGCCTTGGTGGCCCCGGTTCCGTCGGCGTCGAAGAACAGCTTGCCGGAGCTGCTGTTGTAGATCACGCGATCCTCAGCATCCCGGGCGCCGCGCCCGTTGACGAAGGCATCGGGATTCAGCGCCCCCGCGGGCCCGATATCGGCGAAGGCCGAAGCGGCGAGCTGGATCGTGTCCTCGGCAGGGTTGTAGTTGCCGATGAAGTCCACGTTGGTCACGCCGTCCGGGGTGACGCTGAAGACGAAGGTGTCGCTGCCAGAACCCCCATAGGCTACGTCCGCGCCGGCGCCACCGTCGATCGTATCGTTACCGTTGCCGCCAGACAGGTAGTCGCTGCCGGAGCCGCCGCGCAGCACGTCGTCGCCGCCGTTGCCGCGCAGGGTGTCGGCTCCGCCGCCACCAGAAATCGTATTGGCGGACTCGTTGCCGTTGATGATGTTGGCAAGGCTGTTCCCGGTGCCGCGGATGGCGCTGGAGCCGAGCAGCATCAGGTTCTCCAGATGCGCCGGCAGGGTGAAGGAAACCGTCGCGTTGACCGTGTCGTCGCCTTCGCTTGCCTGCTCCACCACCTGCACCGTCGAGTACCTGACATTGTAGGTGTCGTTGCCGAGCAACCCGCGCAGACTATCGGTGCTCGACCGCGACTCCATGATGTCGGCGCCGTTCGACCCCAGAAGCTGTCCCGTGGTCGGCACCGGATCGATCGCATCGGTCACCGGATCCGCCACCACGATTGGCGCAGGTTGGGGCGCCGCGACAGGGTCCGGCTGGGGCGCCGGAGGCGCGGCGGTGGTGCCCGTGACGAGCGAGAAATCCGCGTAGTTGATCGCGAAGGTCTCCGGGGATGCCTCGCGGTAGACGCCGTGCTTCCAGTAGGGCCCGATCTTGTCGTTGTAGCCGAGGGGCCCGTTGTACTGCACGACCTGGCTGCCATCGCGCCACACGTTCAGCATGCCGGCGCCATAGGGGTCGAACTTGAACTCGAGCTTCAGGTCGTACCATTGGCCACGCTGCAGCGGCGCGGCATCGGTCCAGAGCGTCTTGGTGTTGGGCCAGGTGGTCGTCATGGCCTGCGTGGTGTCGCGCGCCACGACCCGCATGTGGTCGCCCGTCATCTCGATCGCCACCGGCGGGCTCACGCCCATCTCGCCGGGGTCCTCGGTCTGGTGAACCTGACCGATCAGAAGCCAGTCGGCCGTGTTGACGGCGCCGGGCTCCACCATGAACTTGTATTGAACCGTGTAGGTCTGATTGTAGGCGAACTTCTTGTAGCTCGCGATTTCGGAGCGCTCCCTGGCGCTGCCGTCATAGGCCCAGTTGTCGCCCGACCTCACCTCGAAGCGGGCGTTGCTGCCATCGGTCCGGTAGCTCCAAGGCTGATGTTCGCTGTGCAGCTCAAAGGTGCCATTCTCAAAGTAAGTCATGATCGCCCCTAGAATAGGGAACGCTGATCTTTGTTTTTATTCAGCGTTCCAACGACTATCGATTGATCCGGCAAATCAATGCGCCGAATAAATCGAGCTTTGCCGTCCAAATGGGGCGAGAATGTGCCCTATTGAAATGGCATTACATAAGATATGCTTTGACTTAGTCTGAATGAGGCGAAAATGATCCTAAAGTGCCTTGCAATACTCGCTTTGCGGTGGCGGTGAAACACTGCGGCCAAGCCGAATAGCACTCTTCGCGAATACCGCTAGGGTTGTGCTGCTCGGAGCCGCACGCCGAACGTTCCGGCACGGCTCGTGGGACAGGATTGCCGCCTCGTAGGCGGGCTCCCGCAGCCCGCATGGCAAGCCACGGCCCCCTCGGCACCGTTGCCTCCTACAATTCGTTGAGGAGGATGCTCGTCTCCGAGTGCGTCACGCCGGGGATCTCCCGGATGTGGCTGATGATTCGGTCGAGACTCGCCAGGTCCGTCGTCGCGATATCGATGATCAGATCCCATCGGCCGTTGGTCGAGTGAACCGCTACGGCAGCGGGGATCTGCTTCATGGCGGCGACCACGGCCCGCGAATCGCCAGCCCGTATCTCGACGGCCGTTACGGCGCGCACCATGTTGGCCTCCGCCTCCGCCGAGAGACGCAAGGTGAACCCTCGGATGACGCGCTCGCGCACCAGGCGGTCGATGCGGTTCTGAACCGTCCCACGGGAGATCCCCAGGACCCGCGCCAGCGTCGCGGCCGGCAGCCGCGAGTCGCTGCGCAACAGGCCAATGAGCTTCTGATCGGTCTCGTCGAGGCGCATGATTCCTGTCTTTTCGCCAATTTGCCTGACGTATTGCGAGGCCAGGTGAGCATTTATAGCACTCTGTTGGCTTTCTGTTGAAGCTCGCCGATGTCATGTTTCATGCATCCGTTTCAGGGGCTTCGACACATGAACCCAGCTAAATCCGCCGCGTCTTCCTTGGCCTCCGACGCCCAGCGCCCCATCGGCCTCATCGGCGTTCCGTTCGGCATGGCGGCGGGCGTCCCCGGCACCTCCATGGGCCCGGCCGCCGCGCGCATCGCGGGGCTCCCCTCGGCCCTCGCCGAGCTCGGCCATGTTGTGACCGACCGCGGCGATGTGGCCCCGGCGGAGCGCAATGCGGCGCGAGGCGTCGATCATCTCGGCCGCCACGCCGAGGAGGTCTCCCGCTGGGTCGAGGCGATTCACGACGAGACGCTCGCCGCCCTGCAGGACGGGCAGCGCCCGCTCATCATCGGGGGCGACCACAGCGTCTCCATGGGCTCCGTCAGCGCCGTGGCCCGTCACGCGGCCGAGGCGGGCAAGCGTGTGGCCCTCCTTTGGATCGACGCGCATCCGGACTTCAACACGCCCGGATCCTCGCCGTCCGGCAACCTGCACGGCATGAGCGTGGCATTCCTCACCGGCGACGGCGCGTTGTCCGCGCTCATGCGCGACCGGGCTTTCCCGGCGGTGCAGCCGCGCGACGTTGCGGTCATCGGCGCCCGGTCCATCGACCGCGAGGAGAAGGCGGCCGTCGCTGCGGCGGGCATCCGCTGCCACGACATGCGCGCCGTCGACGAGCACGGGATCCGCGCCATCCTCGATGACGTGCTGTCCCGGATCGACCCCGCGACGACGCACCTTCATGTGAGCTTCGACCTCGACGTGGTGGATCCGAGCCTCGCTCCTGGCGTCGGCACGCCGGTGCCCGGCGGCCTGAACTATCGCGAGGCCCACCACCTCATGGAGCTTCTCCATGATTCAGGGCTCGTCGGCTCGCTCGACGTGGTGGAACTCAACCCCATGCGCGACGTGCAGGGCCGCACCGCGGAGCTGCTGGTCGACCTCGTGGGCAGCCTGTTCGGCAAGGCCATCACGCTCCGCGCCCAGGGCGCCGAATTCTCCCGCGCGGCCTGACGGCAAGGCCGCGCGGCCGCCTCTCCCCACAGGATTTCCTCACCATGGACGCGAAGCTCAACATCGTTCCCTTCGTCAGTGTCGACCACATGATGAAGCTCGTGAACACGATCGGCGTGGAGCGCTTTCTCACCGATCTCGCCGTCTATATCGAGGAGGATTTCCAGCGCTGGGAGCTCTTCGACAAGACGCCGCGCGTGGCGTCCCACAGCGTCGAGGGGGTCATCGAGCTGATGCCCACGAGCGATGGGCAACTCTACGGCTTCAAGTACGTGAACGGCCATCCGAAGAACACCCGCGATGGCCGCCAGACCGTCACGGCCTTCGGCGTGCTGGCGGATGTGGGCAGCGGCTATCCGATGCTGCTCACGGAAATGACGATCCTCACGGCCCTGCGCACGGCGGCCATGTCCGCCGTTGCCGCCAAGTACCTGGCGCCCCAAGCCGCGGACTGCATGGCGGTGATCGGGAACGGCGCGCAATCCGAGTTCCAGGCGCTCGCCTTCAAGGCGGTCCTGAACGTGCGCAAGCTGCGTCTTTACGACATCGATCCCTCGGCGAGCCGCCGGTGCGCCCGCAACCTCGCCGGCATGGGCTTCGACGTCACAATCTGCGCCACCGCGCAGGAGGCGGTGGAAGGCGCGCAGATCATCACGACCGCGACCGCCGACAAGCAATGCGCGACGATCCTCAGCGACAACATGGTCGGCGCGGGCGTTCACATCAACGCGGTCGGCGGCGACTGCCCCGGCAAGACGGAGCTGCACCGGGACATTCTCCTGCGCTCGGACATCTTCGTGGAATACCCGCCCCAGACCCGCATCGAGGGCGAGATCCAGCAGCTTGCCCCGGACCACCCGGTGACGGAGCTCTGGCAGGTCATCGCCGGCCAGGCCACTGGACGCAGCGCCGACCAGCAGATCACCCTGTTCGACTCCGTGGGCTTTGCCATCGAGGATTTCTCGGCTCTGCGCTATGTGCGCGACCGGCTGCAGGAGACCGGCTACTACCAGGAGCTCGACCTCCTGGCCGATCCCGACGAGCCCCGCGACCTCTTCGGCATGCTGCTGCGTGCCGGCCCGCCCGGCAAGCTTGCGGCCGCCACGGCCTGAACGCTCCCACCGTCCAAGCCACTCGACTTCCCTGGCTCCCCATCCGCGGGTCCGTCGCTGCGCGCGGGAGCGCATGCCCGTACCTGCGTCGATCGCAACGCGCAGCCCAATCTGGCAGTGGAGTGGTGCATTGCCGGCTCCTCTCAAGGACGGACCGGGGGCTTTCTGCAGGTCGGTGCCACTCTTGAGGCCGATCAGGCGCTCAGCTGCGCTGTTCGCATCCGTGGTGCAGAAAACGATCGTTTCGCACTTGGTCTTCCCATGGCGGGCTCGGCCGGCAGCCGTGACGGCGTGCTTCCAGCGAAGCCGCATGTCTGATCGCCCTTGCGGCTCTCGTCGCAGCGGATGGGGCTACGATGCTTCTAGTGACAGCCTCGCACATCTCCACGCAGCCATTCGCTGCTTGTGAACCAGACGCAGTTGAGGACGGGCGGACTGGTGTCGCAAATTATGGGGCTGCGGTTTCTGCTATCGCGGCGGGCACCAGGCGGTCGTCACCACCAGCGCCGCTGATCGTGCGGTAGACGTAATCAGGGGCCTCGCCCATGCCTGCTTCGGCGGCGGCGAGGGCTTTCACGCGGGCGTGGTGCGGTGAGTGCATGCAGGCTGGGTCCGTGGCGGATGCGTCGCCTGTGAGCGCGAGCGCTTGGCAGCGGCAGCCGCCCCAGTCCCGCTCCTTGCGATCGCAGGAGCGGCAGGGGTCAGGCATCCAGTCGGTGCCGCGATAGGCCGTGAAGGCTGGAGACGACGCCCAGATGTCAGCGAGCGACCTGTCGCGGACAGACCAGAACTCCAGTCCAGGGATGGTCTCAGCCGCGTGGCAAGGCAGAACCTTGCCCGAGGGGGTCACGTTCATCAGGCGTCGCCCCCAGCCGCCGGCGCAGGCCTTTGGGTAGGTGGCGTAATAATCTGGCACGACGAGATCGATGACGAGGCGGCCCTTTAGGCTATGACGCGCGGCTTCCACGATCTGAATCGAACGGTCAACGTCGGCCTTGGCCGGCATGAGAGCAGCCCGGTTCACGTAGGCCCAGCCGTAATACTGTGTATGGGCCACCTCGAGCCGCTTGGCGCCGAGCGCCACTGCCAGGTCGATGATGCGCTCGACCTCGTCGATATTGCCCCGGTGAATGACCGCGTTGAGCGTGAGAGGGATGCCGAGCGCCGTCACGCGCTCGGCAAAGCTCAATTTTTGTGGCTGGGCATTGTTGAGCCCGCCGATGCGCTCGGCGTTCGCGGCATCAACGGCCTGGATCGAGAGCTGGACGTGATCAAGACCAGCATCCGCCATTGCATCGAGTTTCTTCAGCGCGCCGCCAACCCCGGAGGTGATGAGGTTTGAGTAAAGCCCGACCTTGGCGCAATGGGCGGTGATCTCAACGATGTCGGATCGCGCGGTGGGCTCGCCCCCGGACAAATGCACGTGCAGCACGCCAAGGGCCGCGGCTTCGGAGAGCACGCGCTGCCACGTTGCGGTGTCGAGTTCACTCGAACGCCGGTCCATCTCCAACGGATTGGAGCAATAGGGGCAGCGCAGTGGGCAGCGATGGGTGAGTTCAGCAAGCAGACCAATCGGCGGAGGGACGTTCATCGGTCGAGCACCCGCTTCCTGGCCAGATCATCGAGCATGGCAACCACATCGCCTTCGATCACGGCCCGGTTCTCGTCATACTTCTCAGCAAGAGCATCGATGATCGCCGACACGCTGCGACTGCCGTCAACCAACCCGAGAACGTCGGCCGCTACCGCATCGAGATCGAACGCGCGCTCGGGTGCAAGCAGCACATGAGCGCCGCGCACCTCGTCAAAGCGCAGGCGCACTCCGCGGGGTAGGCGCGGCACGTCGTGCATTTGAAGCCCTTCGGTCATCACGCGATCTCCGACTCCGGCGCCCAGGCCCCAGGTGGAGGGAGGCCCGGCTCGACATAAGCGAAATGCAGTGCGTCAAGCTGACTCCAGAGCACATCACACTTGAAGGTGAGCGCTCCAAGCACAGCCGTTTGCATAGCGGGCGTCGTGGCGTGCTCCTTCGCGTAGGCGAGCGCGAAGTCGGCGTCGCGGGGCGCCTGGGTCATGCGTTTGTCGAAATAGGCCAGTGTCTCCTTCGAAACGAAGTCGTACGCCGCCAGCATGCCGGCGACCCGTTCGGAGATGATGGTCGGCGCGAACAGTTCGGTCAGCGAAGAGGCGATGGCCTCCAGCAGGGTGCGCTCGCGCACGAAGTGGACATAGGCCTCCACCGCAAATCGTGTTGTGGGCAGAATGCCACGGGCAGAAACGACGTAAGCACGGGGGAAGCCGAGGCCGTCCGTCAGCTTGAGCCAGCGCTCGATCCCGCCGTCTCCTTCCACCTCGCCGTCATGATCGATAATGCGCTGGCGCCAAATCCGGCGCAGAGCCGCGTCCTCCATGCGTGCCACGATGGAGGCGTCCTTCACCGGAATCATGGCCTGGTAGTAGTACCGATTTAGGGCCCACGCTCGAACCTGGTCCCGATTCAGGTGACCACCATGAAGCAGGTGATGGAAGGGGTGCAGGCTATGGTACCGCCGAGCGCCGATGTTTCGCAGAGCGGCCTCGAGTTCGTCGGGGCTTAGCAGACGGCTTTCCCCTTCAGCGGTGATCGACGGCGAGGAGGCGAAGGAAGCGATGGCTGTGCTCATGGCTTAGTCCGTGGTCGCCGCAACGGCGGCCGCCTGCGGCACGAAGTGAATGATGAACCCGTCATAGGCCACGGTCCAGCCCGCCTCTTCGACACCCCGACGCTCTGCTGAGCCCTCTACCAGGACGGGATTGGTGTTGTTGATGTGGACGAAGACGCGCTCGCCTACAGTCACATCCGAGAAGCTCGCGATCGACCCGTCCGGTCCGTTCATCGGAACGTGACCCATACGCCAGCCGGTCTTCGTGCCAACCCCAGCACGGATGAGGTCATCGTCCTCCAGCACCGTACCGTCGAACAGCAGTGCATCGATTCCTTGAACGCGTTGACGGAGTTCCTCCGACACGCGAGCGCACCCAGGCACGTAGGCGATGCGACGGCCGCCAGCTTCCAACAGGACACCTACAGTGCTCTCCCCAGCCAAGCCGATCACGGGCGCGGCGCCCTCCAGCCAGAGCGCCGCCTTGCCCGGCACTGGGAACAAGGTTGCTTTCAGGCCAGGCACGGGTTCGAACACTGTCTCCAGACGGACCTCACGCCGGGTCACGAAGGCGGAGTTCATCACGTCAAAGACGCGGTTCTCAGCGATCGCGGCTAGAATTTCGTTGGTTCCAAAGAGGTCAAATGCCTGACTCTCCCGCAGAGTGAGGAGGCCTGCTAGGTGGTCGACGTCTCCGTTAGTGAGGAGAACTGCCCCGATCGGCGAATGCCGGAGCCCGGATTGCGGATGTAACGCTGGCGTCGCGGCAATCTGTTGGCGGATATCGGGCGAGGCGTTCACCAGCAGCCAGGTCTGCCCATCCGCCGATACCGCAAGGCTTGATTGGGTTCGAGGCTGGACCCGCGGATCGCCAGCCCAGGCGAGGCTGCAGACGGGACAGCGGCAATTCCACTGAGGAACGCCACCGCCCGCCGCCGAACCGAGAATAATCGCCTGCATCGGTTCGACGAGCCTTGCCTGAGTGGCCGTGAGACGGCGTCAGAAAAGAACGGGATCGATCTCAGCTGACTCGTAGCTCGTCACTTCCATGCCAACGCACATTTCCTGAACAGACGGCTTCACCCACTTCATGATCGTCCTCCTCGCAAGCTGATGAATTCTAGTAATCAGAATTCCAGTGCTGACGTGACTACATTTGGGTCACGAGGGGAGTATTGGCTTTTCAGGCGCCCTGAGCAAGCCCAAACCCTGGTCCCCGTTTTGCACCATCGTACACACCAATCCCCCCTGGGCCCAGCAGTGGAGATGAGCCGCAACGCTTGAACGAAGCGCGGCTGTAAGGTCGGTTCAAACATGGGACGTGTAAGTGCGAGACGATCTTTGAACTGGTGGTAGCAATGCAGAGGCGGCAGCGGGCTGGTTGGATGCGTTCGCTCTTGCCCATGTAAAGCGGCACCGTGCGTTTCAGGTCGGAGCTGCCTCATGCTGCAGTCTGGCATGCACCATGGACGGCAAGCTGCCGCGGGATATGCACCTTAGTACAAGCCATGCGATCGAGTTGAGCTGCGATCTCCGGCAACGCGAATGAGCGTGCTCGGCAGCGCGGATTGGGCAGCAGTCAAAACTGCTGCCGCCACAGACGGGTTAGTCCAACGTGCGTCAAAAAACGGAGTGCTGTTCGGTCGGGTTGCTCGACTCCAGCGCCGACGGTTTCGACTACGAAGCAATGCTTGCGCAAGCGTCGCGGCTAGCCCTACTATCCACAATGCCGTTCAACGATAGCGGCTGCGGTCCAACGCCTTGTGGGTCTGATCAAGAAATCACGTACATCATCGGAGGAGACACCATGACACGATCATTCGGTTCGGTATTCTCTTGTGCGTTACTTGCCTCTCTAGCCCTATCCGGATCGGCGGCGGCCCAAAGCTCGGGCGGTACTCCCAACCTGACCAGCACGGCTGTGCTTAAGGACAGAGACGAAGTAATTTGGGACATGGCGTTCCTGCCTGACGGCGCCATGTTCTTCACTGAGCGATGCGGCGGCCTTTCGGTGCGCCTGCCCTCCGGCACGGTTGTCCCGCTCCTTGGGATCAAAGACTCCAAAAACTACCCTCAGACCGCATCTGACCTCTTCTGCGGCGGACAGGCTGGCATGGCCGGGGTGGCGGTTGATCCTGATTTCGCGACCAATCGCTTCATCTACGTATATTCAGCATCCAGCATGACTGCGCCGGGAACCAACCGCGTCATGCGGCTGACGGTCAGTCCCGATTTGACCAGCGTTTCGAACCGGCAGGATATCGTCACCGACATCGCCTATAAGCCTGCCAAGAGCGACCATCCGTTTGGCGATCCTGGCGCGCATAACGGCGGCCGCCTCCGCTTTGGTCCGGCGGATGGCTTCCTCTATGTGACGACGGGCGACACCCACAACGGCGAGGTCCCGCAGAGCCCGACGCGCATTGGCGGCAAGGTGCTGCGCATCGACCGGGACGGCAAGGCGGCGCCTGGCAACAATGCGCCTCAAGGCTTTGATCCACGGATCTTTACTTACGGGCACCGCAATCCGCAGGGCATTTGCTTCCGCCCAGGCAATAACCAGGCCTTCACGTCCGAGAACGGGCCGTGGCATAGCGACGAGGTGACGGCGCTTAAAGCCGGCGGAAACGCTGGATGGGACCCGCGCCCGAACGTTGCTGGACGTCAGGCATGCCCGGACAATTATTGCGGGTACTCGCCCAATCAGATGGGGGCGATGCCCCCCGCAGAACGCGCGGCATTCATGCCGATGACGGACACCAAGACCTACCCGGATGCCATGAAGCCAGCCTGGAACAATGACGGGCTGTCTCAGGGCATGATGGGATGCACGTTCCTGAGCGGTCCACAGTGGAAAGACTGGAACGGCCGGATGGTTGTCACCTTCACGGGCATCGGCATTCACGGAACGCCCGTGGGCAACCGCCTCGACGTGCTCGACATCACGCCCGACGGTTCGTCCGCCACCCGCACGACGGTATCCCTTCCGATGCCAGCTGGTCGCTTCCGTTCCGCGGCGCAGGCTCCGGACGGCAGCCTGTATGTGTCGACAGATACGGGCGAAGTGTACCAGCTCAAGGCTAATTAAGCGCGATGAACGTTGGCCGCGCCGTCGCTCTGGCGACGCGGCCAAAATCAACGTGAAGGCCTAAAGGGGCCACTAAGCAGGCCCTACCGTTCCTAAGGAGAATTGTGCTGATGGTCGACATCCGCCACGTCACCGCGACCGCTCTTGCTCTCCTCGCGTCCTGGCCAGCTCTCGCCAGCCCGGAGCTGGCCAGGAGCAAGAATTGTGTCGCCTGCCATCACATGGAACGAAAAATGATCGGCCCGGCCTACAAAGCCGTCGCCGAGCGCTACGCCAAGGATGAAGCCGCCGTCGCGAAGTTGAGCGAGAAGGTCATCAAGGGCGGTTCAGGCAGCTGGGGTCCAACACCGATGCCGCCGCAAGCGAACCTAGCGCCGGCGGACGCCGAGACGCTGGTGAAGTGGATTCTGTCACAGCAATAGCTCCGCCGCATTCGGCACCGGCCAATCAGATCAACTGCGCCTGCTCCAAAGCACCCTGAACTGGCAGAACGTTCGCCAGCCGCGGCAGCGGAGAGACGCGTCTTGCCACTGTGAAAATCTGGCGACTACAGCGTGGGATCGCCCTTACGCTGCCACCCTGGGCATAAGCGGCTGGATCAACGTGTGGTGTTCGACCTTCGGGGCTGAGGTTGGTGACCCTGGGAACACGGATGTGATTCCTTCTGAACCAACCGGGCGCATGTTGGCCTTTGATCGCGGCTGCAACATTGTCTGGAGTACCCCTCTGAGGGAACCCGCTCGGCAGAACAATCAGGCGGGATTTCTTCTGCTGTGAGTTCAGAGCCGGATCAGATGAAATCAAGAAATTCGGCCGCCGTGGTCACCCGGTGGTCACCTTAGGCTTATGAGCTTTCGCAGCTCGATCAGCTAATCTAGCGCGGATACAAGCGAAAAATGGTGCCGCAAGAGGGATTCGAACCCCCGACCCCCTCATTACGAATTAGCGGCACCGCAACGATATAGATTGGTACCAGATTGGACTGGCGGGTAAGAACGCTTACGAACCAACGTCTTGGGCTGCTACGGAGGCTCCCGGATGGGGACTGATTTGCCTCCTTGTTCCCTACTATTACCCTACTAAACCGGGATTGTGGTTTAGGTCGAGGTAAAGCGGTCCGGGGACAGTCCGGTCCTCAGAACGGGTCGTCGGGTCGCGACCCGCCTCGTAGTGATTCGTGAGTGGCAACGGTGGCGACTGCAGTTCGCGACGGGTCATCCAGCTCTCATAGGCCGGGTTTAGCCAGTCTGTGGCCTCTGAGGCTCCAAGGAACACCTCGACCCCGGCTGCGCTGCGAGCGGAAAAGGGACGAGCCGCAGCGGGGCAGAATTAGCACCGCTAGTAGTAGCGTGTCTCACCCTCAACCGTCACTGCATCCTAAGGAAAGATCATAGAGACGTGGAAGAGAGCCCCATGGTGCTCTCAGCAGTCGAGACAGTGGCACAGGCCGATTCAGTGAGGACGCCCCGACGCCGCTTTCCGGCCCCCGAATCGCGAGTGGTTTGCATCATGTGCTCAGAATGGTCATCAATCCACACCGCTTACTGCTCGCGCTGCCCGAAAGATCCGAATGAATATTGCCCTGTTCATCAGTCATCCAGAGGTGGTCGTTGACCCTGGGGTGCCGGTCCCCCGTTGGCACCTGTCTGACAAGGGTGTTCACCGCATGCGAGCGTTTGCTGCCTCTACGGACGTGCAGAAATTAGCGGCCGTATGGGCGAGCCGAGAAACAAAGGCCATCGAAGCCGCAGGTCTCCTGGCGGGTCACTTCGGGCTTGCCGTCGGCGTTCATGAGGCGCTCCACGAGAATGACCGCAGCGCGACTGGCTTTCTGCCGCCCCCTGAGTTCGAGCGCACGGCTGACGCCTTCTTTGCTCATCCTGAGGAGAGCGTGCGCGGGTGGGAGCGGGCTGTAGACGCTCAGGCCAGGGTCGCAACAGCTGTTGACGAGCTCCTGGATCGCTCACCACCGCAGGGCACCATCGCCTTCGTGGCACATGGGGGAGTGGGTACGCTTCTGCTTTGTCAGTACCTTGGTGTCCCGATCAGCAGGGCAGCCGATCAGCCTTATCAAGGCCACTACTGGGCATTCGAGCGGGCGACGCGCCGGGTTCTTCACCCCTGGCAGACGATCGCCCCCAAGTAGAGGAGCCCCCCGGTCGGCTCATAAGGATGCCGCAGCTAACGAGCTCCTATCTAGTTAAGCTTGGCCGTAAAGCCTGCAAACTTTTTGAATTGTAGGCTCGATCTCAAAAATCGGGTTTCGGGTGCAGGTACAGTTACAAAGGAACTCTCAGGGGGGTGGCCCCACCCCCGGGGGCGGATGCCTGCAGGTTCCCCGATCTATGCCGCGAACGGTCCACCTACTAATCACCTATTTTCTGCAGGCGCCCGCGCCTAAGTGCTTGCTCAGAAGGCGCAAAACAGAGGCGACCTCCTAATCGTGTATTAGGCAGCTTGCTGGGCCTGGGAGCAGCGGTCGACCGCAGCTCCTACATGCCGCGGACCAGAGCTACCTCAGGCCTACGCAACCAGTTCTTCTTTATTCTGATCCTGTGCTGCGGCGTGCCACTTTCGGATTACCGAAAGCAGTTCTTCCTTTTTGAATGGCTTGCCAACGTGGTCCGTCATCCCGGCGGCACGGAATTGGGCCACCTGCTGCGGCAGAACGTTCGCCGTCATGGCAATGATCGGGAGTCGGGCGGCGGGGTGGTCGAGTGCCCGGATGCGCCGTGTTGCCGTGATGCCGTCCATGACAGGCATTTGGACGTCCATCAGGACGAGATCGTATCGCTCGGCTTGGACAGCTTTTATGGCAGCCGCTCCGTCGTCGACGACGTCGACGCTGTGACCTGCAGCCTGAAGCACCGCCTTTGCGATCTCCTGATTGACCGCCAGGTCCTCCGCGAGAAGGATCCGGGCCGTTGCCTCCTCTATGGCCTCGGCCGGGTGCGGCGCCTCACTGGCCAGAGCGTCGGTAGCTTTGGCGAGCTGGAGGGTAAGCCAGAACGTCGATCCCTGTCCCTCGGTGCTGTCGACGCCGATCTGCCCGCCCATCAATTCGACAAGACGCTTCGAAATGGCGAGGCCAAGCCCGGTCCCGCCGAACTCCCGACGAATCGAGCCATCCACCTGACTGAATCTCTGAAACAGGCTGCCAATTTTGGATGAAGGTATCCCAATTCCGGTGTCTGTGACGGCAAACCGAAGGGTGCTGCAGCGAGCGTTCATCTCGAGACATTCGACAGTCAACGAGACCCTTCCTTGAGGAGTGAACTTCACTGCGTTGTTGAGAAGGTTGAGGAGGACCTGCCGGATGCGATCCTGATCTCCGATCAGCCGGCCTGGAAGACGAGGATCGATAGTGATCACAAGGGGCAAGTTCTTGCGGTCGGCTGCGTGTTGTACGATGGAGATTGCGTTGTCGATGAGTGCCGCAGGTGAGAACTCTTGCGGCTCAAGATCGATCTGGCCGGCTTCGATTTTGGAGAAATCAAGGATGTCATTCACCACCGTGAGCAGCGCCGCTCCGGCACCCTGAATTCTTTGAAGCCCATGCTTTTGAAAGCCCTGCAGGGCCGCATCGTCGAGGAGCAGTTCGGTGTAGCCTAGAATGCCGTTGAGGGGCGTTCTTATTTCATGGCTCATGGACGCCAGAAACTCGGTTTTGGCCCGGTTGGCCCTTTCCGCCTCCTCCTTTGCGGCGATCAGCTCAACCGCTTGCCGCTGACGTTCGGTCACGTCACGAACCGCGGCTACGGTGGTTGGGCCACTATGCCCATCCGCTTGAAAGCGCCTGATCACAGTTTCGGCCCAGATATACTCACCGTTCTTGTGGCGCATGCGGTGCAGCACTGACGCTTGGGGTTTGTCCTTTGAGAGACGCTGCGTAGTAGCGAAAACCGCATTGATGTCGTCCGGGTGGATGAGTTCGCGGATTGGCAGGGCTAATGCCTCGTCGGGTTCGTACCCGAGAATATCCCGAACTGCGGGTGAGATATAACTGCGGCGGCCGTCGTCATGGCCGAGAATGATAATGTCGCTCGTGTTATCGGCGAGCAGTCGGTAGCGCACCTCGCGCTCGGCTGCAGCGGCTTCATCGGCCTGCTTCTTCTCGATCAGCACGCCCTTAAATACTTCGAGAGAGCGAGCCAAACTGCCGACCTCGTCGGCCCGCTCAGTACCCTGCACCTGGATGTTCAACCGACCGTTCGCCACTTGCTCCACGGCGTGGGCAATCTGCGTGATAGGCTTCGCTATGGCGCTGCCGGTGAAGCCGGCCATCAAAACGCAGCCGAGGAGGATGCCGCCACCGCAGAGCCACATCATCTGTGCGACAGCCGAGCGGCTCTCCTCGTCAGCGGCATGAACCATGTTTAGTTGGTGCTCGAGAGCATGATGAATCTCCTTGGTCAAAGGCTCGATGGTGGCAAAGGCCGCAGAGAGTTCGTCTGCCTGGGCCTCAAGGCCCATACGGCCCTGCAGATAGACGTTCAGGTTGCTCCTGTGTTCGTCTAACGCATTGCGAAGCACCAAATCTGTGGTCGAGGAGGTGACTGCGTCATGCAGTTCCTGATCGCTACTGAGGAGGGCCTGTGCAGATTGCCGCTCGGGATAAAGCATAAACGTCTTCAAGTGACCTTCTAACTCGGCTGCGAGAAGCAAGAGCCGTAGATCTGTTTGTGCTCGCAAGCGGTCCTTGATGACATTAGCCGAGGTCAATAGCCTAGTCTCGAGCCCCGAATAGCGGTCGAACCCGAGAGATCGAGCATGGTCCAGGCTCTTCCCGAAGACATGCTGATAATGCTGGACAGCTCCGGCGAGGGCGTCCAACCAGCCGACCAGTTTTGGCATGCCCGCCGCACTAAGCTGTTCACGGAGCTCACCGGTTAGAGCGAGGATCTGCTGCGACACGGTCGCGTGCGTTGCCGCATACTGCTCATCACGCTTGAGAAGGAACTCGCGCTCGGCTCGGCGGGCTTCGAGGAGCTGCATATGCAGGGCTGAGATGGTCTTCTCGTACTTCGTCGTTAAGTCCGCCAGTTCATGTAGCTTGTGCTGCTCCGACGCTTGAACGAGCACGAGCGAAACGAGACCGAGAACGCCAAGGATGGCTACCAAACTGACGGCATAAACCTGCTGGCGGATGCCAATACGGCCAAGGTAGGCGCTCAACCGCAGTCTCATGGATGGCCTCTGATGTGGTTTTCTGGGCAGACGGGCTGGCTAAGCCGCCTTCACGTTTCGCAGGAAGCTGTCGACTTCCTGTCCCAGGCTGTTGGAGTGTCGGGCGAGCTCCTGGGCGGCGGCCAGCACCTGGGAGGCGGCAGCCCCCGTCTCGCCCGCGCCCTGGCGCACCTCGCCAATGCTCCCGGTCACCGCCTCGGTGCCCTGCGCGGCCTGCTGCACGTTGCGCGAGATCTCCCCTGTGGCCGCCCCCTGCTCCTCCATGGCGGCCGCAATCGACACCGAGATCTGGCTCATCTCCGTGATGGTGCGCGCAATCTCCTGGATTGCGCTCACCGCCTCCCGGGTGGCGCCCTGCACCTCGGCGATCTGCTGGCCGATCTCGTCCGTGGCCCGCGCGGTCTGGGAGGCGAGCTCCTTGACCTCGGTGGCCACCACCGCAAAGCCCCGCCCGGCCTCTCCGGCCCGGGCCGCCTCGATGGTGGCGTTGAGCGCCAGCAGGTTGGTTTGTCCTGCGATGGTGGAGATGAGCTGGACCACGTTGCCGATGCGCTCGGCGGTGCCGGCCAGCGCCTGGACGGTGGTGTTGGTGCGCCGGGCGTCCTCCACGGCGCGCTCGGCGATGCGCGAGGACTGGGTGACCTGGGAGGCGATCTCGCGGATGGAGATGGAGAGCTCTTCTGTGGCGGCCGCCACCGTGTGCACGTTGGCGGAGGTCTGCTGGGCGGCCGAGGCCACGGTGACGGACTGGCTGGTGGTCTGGCCGGCGATGGAGGTCATGCTCTGGGCGGTGGCCTCCATCTCGGTGGCGGCCGCCGACAGGCCTTGCGTGAGCGCCTGCACATTGGCCTCAAA
>DATCJK010000036.1:0-75806 GCA_036562855.1 Microvirga sp. | reverse complement strand
CGCGGCCAGAGCCGCGGCGGCTGCGCGCGCGGTGCTGCTGGTGGACGACAGCGCGTTCTTCCGCGACATGCTCACCCCCGTGCTCAAAGCATCAGGGTACAGGGTCCACACCGCAGCAAACGTCGATGACGCATTGCGCATTCTCACGCAGGGGACCTCCATCGACGCCGTCATCACCGATGTGGAGATGCCGGACAAGGACGGCTTCCAGCTTGTCGAGGCAATGCGCGCCGACGGGCGTTGGTCGGCGCTTCCCGTCATCGCTCTGGCCTCCGGCGTCAACCCGGATGCCATCCAGAGAGCGCGCAAGCTCCGCATCGCCGAGTTCGTCGCCAAGTTCGATCGCAGCGGCCTCCTCTCGGCCCTGGCGGAGACGCAAAGCCCGGTGGTCGAAGCCGCATGAGCCCCGCCCATCCGATCAACGATGCCATGGGAGAAGCCGCATGAGCATGATCGCCGCCAACTCCAACAGCCTCGGTGACACGAAGTCTCTCACCGACGTTCGGGAATTCGTCACCGTCATGGTGGCCGACCAGATCTTCGGCCTGCCGATCGACCGCGTGCACGACGTGTTCATCGCAAGCGCCGTGACCGAGGTGCCGTTGTCGCCGCCCGAGATCGTCGGCCTCCTCAACCTGCGCGGCCGCGTCGTCACCGCGATGTGCCTGCGCCGCCGTCTCGGCCTGCCGGCCGGGGAGGCCGGGCGCGAGATGGCGGTCGGCCTCGAGCATCACGGCGAGTCCTACGGGCTCCTCGTCGATCAGGTCGGCGAGGTCATGAAGCTTTCCCCCGAAGCCTGCCAGCCGAATCCCGTCCACATGGATCCGCGCTGGGTTCGGCTCAGCCGCGGCGTCCACCGTCTCGACCAGCAGCTCCTCATCATCCTCGACGTGGATGCGGTGCTCGCCCTCGAGTCGGAGGCCCGCGCGGCCTGACGTTGCTGAGGAGTAAATTGCCGTGAAGCATTGCCTCGTTGTCGACGACTCGGCGGTCATCCGAAAGGTGGCGCGCCGCATCCTGGAGGGGCTCGCCTTCCGCATCTCCGAGGCCGAGGACGGCGCGAAGGCGCTGACCGTCTGTCAAACCGAGATGCCGGACGCGGTGCTCCTCGACTGGAACATGCCCGTCATGGACGGCTACGAGTTTCTGCGCGAGTTGCGCCAGATGCCGGGCGGCGGTCTTCCGAAGGTGGTGTTCTGCACCACCGAGAACGATGTGGGCCACATCGCCCGCGCGCTCCATGCGGGCGCCAACGAGTACATCATGAAGCCCTTCGACAAGGACATCGTGGCCGCCAAGTTCCACGAGGTCGGGCTCGTCTGAGCGCTGCTTCCGTTCTGCCGTCGCCGCTCATTTCCCTCTTGAGATCGGGCCTGTCCCATGACCCTTGCGCCTGCTCCCCGCACACCCGCCGAAGGGTCGGTGCGGACGCGCGTCATGGTGGTTGACGACAGCGTCGTCATCCGCGGTCTCGTCGCGCGCTGGATCGGCGAGGCCAGCGAGTTCGAAGTGGTCACCACGGCGGCCAACGGCCGCGCGGCCATCGAGGCTCTCGACAGGGTCGAACCCGACATCGTCCTTCTCGACATCGAAATGCCGGAGATGGACGGACTCACGGCGCTTCCGCATCTTCTGCGCAGGCGGCCGGGCATGAAGATCGTGGTGATCTCGACGCTCACCCAGCGCAATGCCGAGATCTCGTTGAAGTGCCTGTCCCTCGGCGCTACCGATTACCTGCCGAAGCCCGACGGGCACCGGCAGGTGACGACCTCCGCCGAATTCCGCCGGGACCTCATGGAGAAGCTGCGCGGGCTTGCAGCGGCTCGCGGACGGGCGCCGCGCCAACCCCTCAAGATCGCGGCCGCTCCGGTGGCGCCGCCAACGCCTCGGGCGGCGCCGCGCCTCGTCCCGACGCGGCCGCGCTGCCTCCTCATCGGTGCGTCCACGGGCGGACCCCGGGCCGTGGAGGAAGTGCTCGTGGGGCTCGGCTCCGCGCTCCAGCGGGTGCCGACGCTAATCGTCCAGCACATGCCGCCCATGTTCACGGGCGTGTTTGCCGATCACCTTCGCGCCCAGCTGGGCATCCGCGCCTGCGAGCCGAAGGATGGCGAGCCGCTCGTCCCCGGTACCGTCTACATCGCGCCCGGCGGCCGGCATATGGGCCTGACGGCAGGGCAGGGCGAGCCGGTCATCCGCCTGGACGACGGGCCGCCCGTGAACTTCTGCCGCCCCGCCGTGGATGTGCTGTTCCGCGACGCGGCGCCGATCTTCGGAGCGTCGGCCCTCGCCGTGATCCTCACCGGCATGGGCTCCGATGGGACCCACGGCGCGCGCGCGCTCGTGCAGGCCGGCGCCACGGTGATGGCGCAGGACGAGGCGACCAGCACCATCTGGGGAATGCCGGGCAGCGTGGTGAGGGCCGGCCTCGCCCATGACGTTCTCCCCCTTGACTCCATCGGGCCTGCCTTGAAGGCCACCATTGGCGGATCAATCGCATGACCGAATTCGAGTTCGACTTCCTTCGCGTGTTCCTGAAGGAGCGCTCAGGGCTCGCGCTCACGAGCGAGAAGCGCTATCTCGTGGAGAGCCGCCTCGGGCCGATCTGCCGCCAGTTCGACATCGACACCCTCTCCGAACTCGTGATGGGGTTGAAGGCCGGCAAGGACCCGGATCTCGAGCGCGCGGTCGTCGAGGCGATGACCACGAACGAGACCTTCTTCTTCCGCGACAAGGCGCCGTTCGACCTGTTCCGGGACGTGCTGATGCCGCGCTATCTCGCGGCGCGCGCCACGACCCGGCGCCTGCGCATTTGGTGCGCGGCGGCCTCCACGGGGCAGGAGCCCTATTCACTGGCCATGCTTCTGAGCGAAGCGGCGCCGAAGCTCGCCGGCTGGTCGGTCGAGATCGTCGCGACGGATCTCTCGACCGAGGTGCTCGATCGCGCGAAGGCGGGGCTGTACAGCCAGTTCGAAGTGCAGCGCGGGCTGCCGATCCAGCTTCTGCTCAAGTACTTCACGCAGGTTGGCGATCAATGGCAGATCGCGCCGCAGATCCGCTCGATGGTGAGCTTTCGGCCGCTCAATCTGATTCGGGATTTCGCGAGCCTCGGCAGCTTCGACGTCATCTATTGCCGGAACGTCCTGATCTATTTCGACGGGCCGACGAAGACGAGCGTGCTGCAGCGTCTCGGGCAGGCCCTGAACCCGGACGGCGCTCTGCTGCTCGGGGCGGCCGAAACGGTGATCGGCCTCACGGATGCGCTGGCCTCGGATGCGGAGCATCGCGGTCTCTACCGCCGCGCGGCGCGCCCGAGCCCGGCCGCACCGGCGCTGGGTGTTGCGGCGCCCGCCGCGGCGCCGCTTCGCATGGCGGCCGGCCGCTAGGGCGGGCGCCCTCAGGCCCGCCGCTTCAGCCCCGTGCCGCCGACCGCCTGCAGAGGCGCGCGGGCGGGTTGAGGCGCAGCCGATGAAGGCTGCGCGAGAAGGGCGGTCGGCACCGTGCCGTAGCTCGCGATCATGTCCGCTTCGGTGCCGAGTTCTCCGCTCTCCGTGATCGTCGTCCGGTAGGTGACGACGCCGACCTTCCGCCGCGCCAGCGCACGGCTGAGCGACGCTGCGAAGCCGTGATCCTGCGACCATGCGGGAGCGTCCCATTGCAAGGACCCGTCGGGGCCTCGGCTGAAGGGTTGCACCAGGTAGATGATCCGGTCCATCGGCGCTCGCGTGTCACGGGCCCGCCGGTCCGGTGTTGGACGACGGTACTACGTAATCACGTTTCATATATCGTGGTTAACCGGACGTAAACGGGCTCCGCCGCCACAACGAAAAAGCCCGGCGCGGCGGCCGGGCTTTTTGGGGCTTCGGATCGAGGGACGCCGTCAGACGGCGATGCGCTCGTCGGATTCGGCCGGCTCGCGCAGCACGTAGCCGCGGCCCCAGACCGTCTCGATGTAGTTCTTGCCCTGCGATGCGTTCGCGAGCTTCTTGCGGAGCTTGCAGATGAAGACGTCGATGATCTTCAGCTCGGGCTCGTCCATGCCCCCATAGAGATGGTTCAGGAACATCTCCTTCGTCAGGGTCGTGCCCTTCCTGAGGGAGAGGAGTTCCAGCATCTGGTACTCCTTGCCGGTCAGGTGCACCCGGGCGCCGCCCACCTCGACGGTCTTCGTGTCGAGGTTCACCACGAGATCGCCCGTGGTGATGACGGACTGGGCATGGCCCTTCGAGCGCCGCACGATCGCGTGGATTCGCGCCACGAGCTCGTCCTTGTGGAAGGGCTTCGTCAGGTAATCGTCCGCGCCGAAGCCGAGACCCTTCACCTTGTCCTCGATGCCGGCAAGGCCCGAGAGAATCAGGATCGGCGTCTTGACCTTCGCGACCCGGAGGGTGCGCAGAACCTCGTAGCCCGACATGTCGGGAAGGTTCAGGTCCAGAAGGATGATGTCGTAGTCGTACAACTTCCCGAGATCGATGCCTTCTTCACCGAGATCGGTCGTGTAGATGTTGAAGTTCTCGGATTTGAGCATCAGCTCGATGCTCTGCGCCGTTGCGCTGTCGTCTTCGATGAGAAGTACGCGCATGTGTTGTCCTCAGCCTAGCCCCTGAGCCTTAGGACAGCGAACGGCTGCCCACCCGCCACCGGCTGTGTGGCGGATGCCCCTTTTGATCCGACTCGCAACGCTAATGAACGATGGTTAACAAACCCTGATTCGCAGGTGCAAGCGCTTATCGTCGGGTTCCGTCGGTCCCCTTCGACAAAGATGCTGAACTGCGGCTTTGAGGACACCATCCACGTCACGTTGCGTCATGAGAAGCCCTGACGGCCGGTTGCCCGCCCGTGCCCGGAGAGAGACCATTGGACGCCTCCACTCCTGACCGCCCCAGTGTTAATGAGACCGGTAAACGAAAGGTTACGGATCCCGCCGCGATGCACAGCTCGCCGCCAAATCGCATCGCCGCCGCCGTCGCGGCCCTCGACCGGATCGACCGGCTCGAGGTGTATGGGCGCGTCACGGCGGTGCGGGGCCTCCTCATCGAGGTGGCGGGCCCCGTGGCGGCGATGACGGTGGGCGGACGCCTCGACATCGCCATCGACCGGGGTCTCGTGCCCTGCGAGGTCATCGGCTTTGCCGGGGACCGGGCTCTCGCGATGCCCTTCGGATCCCTGGAGGGCGTACGCCGCGGCTGCCCCGCTTACGTGAGCCCCGAAGTCGGCGGCGTGCGCCCGAGTCTCGCCTGGGCCGGGCGTGTGATCGATGCGCTCGGGCGGCCCATCGACGGTAAGGGTCCGTTGCCGCCCGGACCCGATCTTTACGCGTTCCGGAAAGATCCGCCGCCCGCTCACGCGCGCCAGCGCGTCGGCGAGCCGCTCGATCTCGGGGTGAGGGCCATCAACACGTTTCTCACCATGTGCCGCGGGCAGCGCATGGGCATCTTCGCGGGCTCGGGCGTCGGCAAGTCCGTGCTGCTCTCCATGCTGGCGCGCTACACGCGCGCGGACGTGGCGGTGATCGGGCTCGTGGGCGAGCGCGGGCGCGAGGTCCAGGAATTCCTCCAGGACGATCTCGGCGATGAAGGCCTCGCCCGTTCGGTCGTCGTGGTGGCAACCTCCGACGAGCCCGCCCTCATGCGCCGCAACGCGGCCTATCTCACCCTCACGATGGCGGAGTACTTCCGCGACCAGGGCGCCTCGGTCCTGTGCATGATCGATTCGATCACGCGCTTTGCCATGGCCCAGCGCGACATCGGGCTCGCCGCCGGGGAGCCGCCCACCGCCAAGGGGTACACGCCGACCGTGTTCAACGAGCTGCCGCGCCTGCTCGAGCGCGCCGGTCCTGGAACGGGGGAGGGGAGCATCACCGGGCTCTTCACGGTGCTGGTCGAGGGCGACGATCACAACGAGCCCGTGGCCGATGCGGTGCGCGGCATCCTCGACGGCCACATCGTGATGGAGCGCGCCATCGCCGAGCGCGGGCGCTACCCGGCCATCAACGTGCTGAAATCGGTCTCCCGCACCATGCCGCGCTCCGCGGATCCGCAATACTGGCCGGCGGTGCGCCAGGCCCGCCAGGTGCTCGCGACCTATGCGGACATGGAGGAGTTGATCCGCCTCGGCGCGTACCGGGCCGGATCCTCTGCGGAGGTCGACGAGGCGATCCGCCTCTTTCCACAGCTCGATGCTTTCCTCAGCCAAGGTAAGGAAGAGTCAACCTCCATCGGCGATGGTTACTCCCGCCTTGCCGGTATTCTGAGCAGCTAGCAGGGCGTCTAGAGCCTCGTCGGATCCAAGCCGACCGGTCCGCGGGCCTGCGCCATGGGCGTGCGGCCGGGATCGGGCGCCGGTTCGCCGACGAGGTAGCCTTGCCCTCGCGTGGGACGCCGATGCGGCGCGCCTGCGAGCAGCGACCTGTGGAGTAGAACAAGATGAAGTCGCGGGACACGCTCATCCGGTTGAAACGCTTTCAAGTGGACGAGAAGCGCCGGCGGGTGGCTCAGATCGAGATGATGATCGCCGAGTTCGAACGGATGGCGGTGGATCTTGATCGCGAGATCGCCGGCGAGGAGCAGAAGGCCGGCATCTCGGATCCGGCGCATTTCGCCTATCCGACTTATGCGCGGGCCGCGGCCCAGCGCCGGGACAACCTGCGCCAGTCGGCCCAGAACCTTCAGGGCCAGCTCGACGACGCCAAGGCGGAGCTCGGCGAGGCGTTCGAGGACTTGAAGAAGGTGGAGATCCTCGACGATCGCGAGCGCTCGGCCGAGCGCGCCGTCGAGAATGCCCGCGATCAGGCGGCCATGAACCAGATCGGCTTGCAGCGCGCCATGCGGGCATCCGCCTAAGAGGGTCGCTTCGCGATCGGTTTGCGAGGGCGCGCCACAGGCTGGCGCGCCTTTGTCGTTTGCAGGGGCCCGAGCACCGGCACCTGAGGCGCGGCACCGAGCGGCAGGGCGCCCCGAAGCCGCGGATCGTCCGCCACCTCGATCGCCCGTTTGTAGGGCGTGAACCCGGAGCGCATGTAGAAGGGCAGGGCGTTCGGGTGGTCGAGCGAGCAGGTATGGACGAAGAAGCGGCCGATGGGACGGCGAAACGCCCGCCGGACGGCCTCGTTCATGAGACGCCGACCGGTGCCGCGGCCAACGGCCTCCGGCACCACCCCGAAATAGGCGAGCTCGCATTCGCCCTCCGGACGGAAGTCGAGCTCCAGGAGGCCGCTGTCCCGTCCGTCGATGACAAGGGCGTAAGCTTCCACGTCCGGATGACCGATCGTGGCGGTGAGCTGCGCGTCCGTGACATGCAGGCGGCTGAACCAGAGCCAATCCTCGCCCACGCTCCGGAAGAGCGCCCGGTAGCGCGCCGTCTCGTCCCGCAGGCGCTCCAGGGCCCATCCGGGTTGAGCGGGCAGGCGCTTCAGGCGCGGCCGCTCCCGCATCTCGAGATAGGTGACGATCGTGGCGATCTTGCCCAGGGGCAGATCGGTGTAGCCGTTCAGCTTAAGGGCGATGGACCTTTGGCGAGGCATGGACCGGTCCGTACGAGGGGACCGCGCCGATTGTCCACAGCCCAACCGAAAGCGCAACAACCGTGGCCCTTGCGGGTTCAAGGATCCGTGGCCCAGTCCTGGCGTTGTGCCCTCTGCTGACCGCTGCGCGGGCGTGGAGGAGTGCCATCGGCCAAGATCCTTCCCCGCAGCTCCTGGGAAGGATCTTGGCCTTGCGTCCGCGTTTCACCCTCGTCGAAGACCGTGACCCCTATGAGCGGCGGATCCGCTCGCGCATGCTCCCCGGCGCCGGAGACGCGCCGGCCCTCGAGATCCTGGAGGGTCGGCCCGAAGGGCGGCCCGTCGGCCCCTCGCTGCTGTTCGTGCATGGCGCCTTCGGGGGCGCCTGGAACTGGAACGAGGTGTTCCTGCCCTATCTCGTGGCGCGGGGCCATCACGTGGTCGCCGTCAGCATTCGTGGCCACGGCACCAGCGACGGCTATGAAAACCTGCGGGAATGGTCCTTGCGGGATTACCTGGAGGATGTCCGCCGCGTCCTTGCCGACCTGCCGGAGCCGCCGGTCATCGTCGGCCATTCCCTCGGCGGCCTTCTTGCACAGATGCTGATCGGGCAGGCGCGCCTGCGCGGGCTCGTTCTCCTCGCCTCCCTGCCGCCCGAGGGCTTGCTCCTCCTGGGGCCTCGGCTTGCGGTCACCGATCCGCTGATCTGGACCGAGGCCCTCGCGGGGTCGGTCGCCAAGGCCCGGGCTCCCATCCAGGCCGCGGCCCACCAAATCCTCTTCTCGGAGGGCCTGCCTCAGGAACGGGTGAGGCGCTACGCCTCCCTCATGACGCCGGAATCTCCCCGCGCGCTCCTCGACGCGCATCTGCCGGGGCCCATCAGGCCCGCTGCCTGGCACGGTCTTCCGACCCTTGTGATCAGTGGCGGGGTGGACCGTCTGGTCTGGGGCCCGTCGGCCTTGCGGACCGCGTTTTATCATGGCGGCGAGTATCAACGGGCCGAGGGGATGGGCCATTTTCTCCAGCTCGACAATGGGGCGGATGGCATTGCGGCCCGGCTTCTCGACTGGCTCCGTCGGCGGGGCTTGGCCGCGGGATAGGCGACGTTCCGCTGGGGCAGGCCGGCGCCCGGCGTCGTTAGACCTTCGCCTCGTGGCCTCCCGCCGCGCTTGCACGGCGGGGACAGGTCGGGCACAGATGGCCCAAAGGGGTGGGGGAGCCAGTCCAGCGTCCATGAAGAATGTGCGTGAGTTCGTGTGGCCCGTCGTGGGTCTCGCCGCGGTGGTCGTCTCCGGATGGCTGTTGTACCGCGAGCTTCGCGGCCTCTCCTTGGGCGATCTGGAGGCCAGCTTCTACGCCATTCCGGGGCATCGCTACCTCCTGGCCGGCCTCTCGACGCTCGTCGCCTACGCGGCGCTTGCCTGGTACGACCGGATCGCGCTCCTGCACCTTGGGGTGAAGCACATCTCGTGGTTCTTCGTCTCGATCTGCTCGTTCACCACCTACGCCCTCTCCCACAATATCGGCGCCTCCGTGTTCTCCGGCGCCCTCGTGCGCTACCGGGCCTATTCCTCGAAGGGGCTCAGCGCCCCCCAGATCGCGGTGCTGGTCGCGCTATGCTCCTTCACCTTCGGGCTTGGCACGGTGCTCCTGAGCGGCGCGGTTCTGACCCTTGAGCCCACCCTGCTGCAGCGCCTCGAAGGCGTGCTGCCCGCGGCGCTCACCCACCCGGCGACGGCGCGCGGCATCGGCCTTCTCCTCCTCGGCGGCGTTCTCCTTTACGTGATCGGGTCGGTCCTGCGCCTGCGGCCCGTGACGATCCGCAAGTTCAAGGTCGAGTATCCCCGCCCGGCCGTGATGGTGCGCCAGCTCATCGCGGCGCCCCTCGAGCTTCTCGGGGCCGCCGGCATCATCTATTTCGCCCTGCCGGCGCATCTGGAGCCGAGCTTCATCGTCGTCCTGGCCGTCTTCCTCGCCTCCTTCTCGGCGGCGCTCGTGAGCAACGCTCCAGGCGGCATCGGCGTGTTCGAGTTCGTGTTCATCACCGCGATGCCCGACATCCCGAAGGCGGATGTGCTCGCGGCCCTCATCATCTTCCGCCTGTTCTACCTCCTCATCCCCTTCGCCCTCTCGATCGGCGTGGTGCTCCTCTTCGAGCGAGCGCGTCTTGCCGCCGCGTGGCGGAGCCGCGTCGGCATGGGCGGCGGCCCGGTGCCGCCGGCACCGCTCACCTGACGACACGGATGGCCAAACGCTGGCGCCAGATCCGGTTCGGGCTCCTGACCGTGCTGGGCCTGAAGGCCCGGGGCTTCTTCATTCCCTACCGCTACGCCGAGGGCGTCGCGCCGCAGGATTACCCGGCCCTGCGCCCGCTCTTCGAGGCCGCCGAGCCGAGCTTCGCGGCCGTGCTCGACGCCATCGAGGCCCAAGGGGAGGGGCTTCGCCGCATCCTTGGGGGAGCGGGTCCGGCCCGGTTCACGCAGGACTGGTTCCCCCGTCTCGACGCCGCGGCGGCCTATGCCCTCGTTCGGCTCCATCGGCCGCGCGCCATTCTCGAGATCGGCTCCGGCCATTCGACGCGCTTTCTCGCCCAGGCCGTGGCGGACGGGGCGCTCGACACCCGCATCACCTGCATCGACCCTGCGCCCCGCGCGCGCCTGCCCGGGTCCGTCCAGCATGTGGCGGCGCTCTTTCAGGATGCCGACCCCGCGCTCTTCGCGGCCCTTGGGCCCGGGGATATCCTGTTCATCGATTCAAGCCATATCGGGATGCCCGGCACCGACGTGGACAGGCTCTTCCTCGACGTGCTGCCGCGTCTTGCGAGCGGCGTCCTCGTCCATGTGCATGACGTGACCCTGCCGGATGCCTATCCGGCCGCCTGGGGTTGGCGCGGCTACAACGAACAGCTGATCGTCGGGGCCCTGCTGCAGGGGCGGGGCTACGACCTCGTCTTCGCAAGCCGCTACGTGGCCGGGGCCTTCGCGCCCTCGCTCGCCCGCGGCGTCCTTGCCGATATCCCGCTCTCGCCCGGCGCCTTCGAGACGAGCCTCTGGCTGCGCAAGGCCTGATTCCGGCGCCGCCTATCCGACGCCGCTGATCGTCTGCAGGCGCGGAACAAGGCTCGATTCCAGCACCGCCCGTCAGACGCTGCCGACCGTCCGCAATCTGACGCGCGGATGGATCTCGCCTTGCGAGAAGACGGGCGTTTCGCGGCGGAAGCGCTCGATGATGGAGCGCACGAAGGGCCGTGCCTGCACGGAGGTGACGAGCACGGGCATCTCACCCATCCGCGCCGCATCCTCGAACCGGTCTCGCACCGCGTTGACGAACTCGGTGAGCCGCGAGGGCTGCATGGCGAGGTGCCGGTCCTCGCCCTGGCCGACGATGGACTCGACGAACGAGCTCTCCCAATGGGGCGAGAGCGTGATGATCGGCAATTGGCCGCCCGGGCCCGAATACTGGGCGCAGAGCTGGCGGGCGAGGCGCGTGCGCACGTGCTCGACGATGTCGCGCGGGCTCTTGTAGGCGCCCGCCACTTCCGCGATGCCCTCGATGATCGTGCCCAGATCGCGGATGGAGACGCGCTCCGCCAGCAGAAGCTGGAGCACGCGCTGGATGCCCGTCGCGGAGATCTGGTTCGGCACGATGTCCTTCACGAGATCCGCATGTTCCTTCGGGAGTTCGCGCAGGAGCTTCTGAACTTCCACGTAGGAGAGGAGGTCCGGCATATTGGCCCTGATGACCTCGGTGAGATGCGTGGAGAGCACGGTCGCCGCATCCACGACCGTGTAGCCGCGCAGCTGCGCCTCGTCGCGCAGCGCCCCGTCGATCCAGGTCGCAGGCAGGCCAAAGGTCGGCTCCAGCATGTGCTGGCCCGGCAGCTGCACCTGGCCTCCCATCGGGTCCATGGCCATGAACTGGCCGGGGAAGATCTGCCCCATGCCGGCCTCGATTTCCTTCACGCGGATCACGTAGGCATTGGCCTCGAGCTGCATGTTGTCGAGGAGCCGCACGGAGGGCATGATAAAGCCCATATCGGCGGCAAGCTGGCGGCGGAGCGCCTTGATCTGCTCGGTGAGCCGGTCGGAACCGTCGGCGCCGTTCACGAGCGGCAGCAGCGCATAGCCGATCTCGACCTTCAGATCGTCGATCCTGAGCACGTCCCCGATCGGCTCCTCGCGGGGCGTGCCGAGGCCGTCGGCGCTCGCGGCGGCCGCGCCGGTTCTTGCCTCCTCGGCGGCCCGCACCTTCGCCTCCTGGCTGATCTTATAGGCCATCCAGGCGGATCCGCCGGCGAGAGCCAGGAAGGGCAGCATGGGGATGCCGGGCAGAACGGCGATGAGCCCCATCACGGCCGCCGACATCCCAAGCGCCTTCGGATAGTTCGAGAGCTGTCGCCCGAGCGCCTTGTCGGCGGCGCCGCGCACGCCGGCCTTGGAGACCAGGAGGCCGGCCGCCGTGGAGACGATGAGGGCCGGCACCTGCGAGACGAGTCCGTCGCCCACGGAGAGCAGCGTATAGGTCTTGGCCGCCTCGCCGAACGAAACGCCCTGCTGCGCGACGCCGATGATGATGCCGCCGACGATGTTGATGAAGGTGATGAGCAGCGCCGCGATGGCATCGCCGCGCACGAATTTCGAGGCGCCGTCCATGGCGCCGTAGAAGGACGATTCGTCCTCGAGGTCCTTGCGGCGCTTCTTCGCCTCCGACTCGTCGATGAGGCCGGCCGAGAGATCCGCGTCGATCGCCATCTGCTTGCCCGGCATGGCGTCGAGGTTGAAGCGGGCCGCCACCTCGGCGATGCGGCCCGAGCCCTTCGTGATCACGACGAAGTTCACGATGATGAGGATCGCGAACACGATCACGCCGATCACGAAGTTGCCGCCCATCACGAAATGACCGAACGCCTCGATCACATGCCCGGCCGCCGCGGTGCCCTCGTGTCCATGCCCCAGGATGAGCCGGGTGGAGGCGAGGTTCAGGGCGAGGCGCAGCATGGTCGCGATGAGCAGGATCGTCGGGAAGACCGTGAATTCGAGCGGCTTCTCGATGAAGAGCGACGTCATCAGGATGAGGACGGAGAGGATGATCGACACCGCGAGCAGCAGGTCGAGCAGGAAGGCCGGCAGCGGGAAGATGAGCACCACGAGGATGCCCATGACCGCGATGGCGAGCAGGAGATCGGGCCGCCTGGCCATCCCCACCATCTCGCCGAACCCGGGCATTGTGAAGCCCGGCTTGCCGGCATCCGCAGGCCTCGCCCCGGTCACGGCTATCACGTCGCTCATCGGGCCGACCTGCTTCCCTATCCAGCCTATCCAATCGGAGAGTAGGCAAGTTTTGCCGGTCTTATGGTTAGCAGGCCGTTAACGCGGGAGCAGGACAGCCGATCTCCCTCATGTCGTCACGGCCCGAGCGTGATCACGGCACCGCCCGCATCCGCCGCATCCTCCGGGTCGTGCGTCACCAGCAGGGTCGGCAGGCGACGGGCGGCCGCGTGGTCGAACACGAAACGGCGGATCTCTTGGCGCAAATCCCGGTCGAGCTTGCCGAAGGGCTCATCGAGGAGGAGGGCGCGCGGCTCGGCGAGCAGCGTGCGCAGCAGCGCCACCCGAGCCTTCTGGCCGCCGGAGAGGGTGGCCGGGTCACGGGAGCCGAAGCCCGCGAGCCCCGCCTCGGCCAGCGCCAGTTCGATCGTCTCCCGCCGGGCTGCCCCCTTCACCTCGGGGCGCAGGCCGAAGGCGAGATTGCCCGCCACGGAGAGATGCGGAAAGAGGAGGTCGTCCTGGAACAGGAGGCCGAGGCGCCGCCGCTCGGGCGGGCGGCCCGTCAGGTCCTCGTCGCCCACCAGCACCGCGCCCTCCGCCCGGAAGGCCGGATCGAGGAACCCTGCCACGAAAGCCAGGAGCGTCGACTTGCCGGAGCCGCTCGGCCCCATGACCGACAGAACCTCCCCCGGAGGGATGACCCGGTCGAGATGGGGGACGATCACCCGCTCGCCGAGGCGGATCGAGACCCCCTGCAGGTGCAGCGTGCCGGTCATCGCATGCCTCCACGCATCCGCCGGAACCAGGACGGCAGGAGCAGTGCCAGCGCATAGACCGCAAGCGGCAGCACGGTCTGCGCCAGGGCGGTGGCCCCGACGAGGCGGCGGTCGGCCCCGCTGGCGAGGGTCACGGCTTCCGTGGTGAGGGTGGAGATGCGGCCAGCCCCCGCGAACAGGGTCGGAAGATAGAGGCTGATGCTCACCGCGAACCCGACCGCGAAGGCGACGAGGATCGGTTTCAGGAGAAGCGGGACCTTCACGGCGAGGAAGATGCGCATGGGCGCCGCGCCAAGCCCGGCCGCGATGCGCGCGAAGCGCGGGTCGAGGGCGCGGTAGGGATCGGCCAGGGACAGGAACACGTAGGGAAGCACGAAGACGAGATGCGCCCACACGACGGCCGCCAGCGTTCCGTCGAGCCCGATCCGCACGAGAACCACCTGAGTACCGAAGACAAAGGCGATCTGCGGCAGCAGGAGGGGAACCGCCAGAAGCCACAGAGCCCGGCTCCCCGGGCGCACCCCATGGCGCTGCTCGTTCTCGAGGCAGCCAAGGGCGAGCGCCACGGCGATCAGGGCCGAGAGCGCCGCGATCGCCACCGTCGCGCCGGTGGTGTCCGCGGCCGACGCGAGACGGCCCGTCGCCGCGAGACTCCAGGCGCTCGGAAACGCGTCGGGAAAGCGCCATTCCTGCGTGAAGGCCCATAGGACGAGGGTGAGGAGAGCCGCTGCTGCGAGGGCGCCCGCCAGCACGGCGAGAAGGCCCGCACCCTGAACGATGCCGGCGCTTCGCCACCCGCGTCCGCCGCGCTCGATGATGCGGCTGCCAAGGTGCGCCGCCCCGACCTCAAGGCCGCGCCACAGGCCGATGCCCGCGAGCACCACCCCCACCTGCAGCAGGGCTGCGGCCGCGGCCGGGAAATAGAGGTCGAGCTCGTAGCCGGCGAACCACCGGGCGGCCAGGACGGAAAGGGGCGGAGGCGTCCCGGGCGCCAGGATCAGAGCCACCTCGACAACCGAGAGCGAGAAGGCGAGGACCGCGTAGACCGGCAGCCGGATCTGCCCGTAGATCTGGGGCAGCACCACCTTCAGCCACGCCACCGGCGCCGCATGCCCCATGGCCCGCGATGCGGCCAGCAGCGCCCGCACGGGCACCTGGCTCCCGGCGCTGGCGATCATCAAGATGAGGTAGGGCGTCTCCTTGAGGACGAGCCCCGCCATGAAGGAGAGGCCATAGGGGTCCTTCACGGTCGCGATGTCGGGCGGGCGCTCCCAGCCGGTGAGTTCGGGGGAGAGGAGGCGAACCACGAAGCCGCTCGGGGCGATCAGGAAGCCAAGCCCGATGGCGACCGCCACATGGGGCGTCGCCAGGAGAGCGGGCAGGGCCCGCTCCATCCGTCGCATGGCCCGGCTGTCCGCCGCGCTGGCGCAGAAGGCGACGGCGAGCATGAAGGAGATCGCGGTCGCCCCAAGGCCCGTCCCGATGGTGAGCCACAGGCTGGTGCTAAGGCCCGGTGTGGCGATGAGCGCCCGCCAGGGATCGAGGGAGGGCTCGCTGCGCCCGAGAGCCGGGAGAATGCCGAAAGCTGGGAGCAGGGTGCCCAGCAATCCCGCCCCCACCGGCGCGAGGATGAGGGCGAGGGTCAGGACGGGAGCAAGCCGGAGCAGCACCGATCAGCGCGCTGTGCGCTTCTGCCACTCGGCCGTGATCCGCGTCATCCAGGTCGGATGCGGCTCGGGCAGGGGCTGGCCCAGCTCCTCGGGGGCCGGCATCGCCGGGTTGCGGGTTGGGGTCTCGAACAGGCGCTTCGCGGCGGTATCGAGCTTTCCGGTGTCGAGGACGCTCAGGAGGCCGATCACCTCCGGATCCTGCGCGCGGGCCTGGGCCTCTGGCTCGAGCAGGAAATTCGCGACCACCATCGCGCCCTCCTTGTGGGCCGCGTTGTAGGGGATCGCCACGAAGCTCGTGTTGCCGATGGTGCCCTTCTCGAGCGAGATCACCCGGGCCGAAGCCGGCAATTGCCCTGAACCGATGCCCAGAACCGCCTCCGCGGGATTGAACGACACCGCAAGGTCGATCTCGCCATCGGAGAGGAGCTGGTTCAGGGCCGGGCCGCTTTCCGGAAACTCGCGGCCCTGCCGCCAGAGATGCGGACGGATGGCGTCGTACCAGGTCCAGAGCGGGCGCGTTGCGGCCTCGAAGGCGGCGTCGCTGGCGGGCTGCTGCAGAAGCGCTGGGTCCGGCGCCAGTTCGTACAGGGCCTGCTTCAGGAAGGTGGCGCCCAGGAAGTTCGAGGCGGTCGGGTGCGTGAGGCGGCCCGGATTGCGCTTGGCCCAGTCGAGCATCGCCGGCACGGACCGCGGCAGGTCCGCAGGCTTCGAGCGGGCGCTGTCGTAGACATAGACGATCTGCGCCATGAGCCAGGGGGAGGCGAGGCCCTCCACGGGCCTCGTGAAATCGACCACGGTCGAGGGCTTTCCGGCCGTGTCCACAAGGGCGAAGTTCGGCAGGGCCTGGGTGAACGGGCCGTGCAGCAGGCTCTGCGTCCGCATGGCCGTGAGATTGGCGCCGTTGATCCAGATGAGATCGACGGATCCACCCTCGCCGCGTCCCGCCGCCTTCTCGGCCACGACCCGCGTCACGGCCTCTGCGGTGTCGTTCAGCTTCACATGATTGAGGGTCACGCCGTAGCGGCGGCGCACCTCTTCGCCCACCCAGGCGATGTAGGCGTTGTTGCGCGTGTCGCCGCCCCACGCATTCCAGTAGACGGTCTGGCCCCTGGCCTTGACCAGGATCTCGGCCCAGGGCCGTTGCTCCGCCGCCTCGACCGGACCAATGGCGACAAGCCAAAGCGCTGCCGCCGCCGCGAGTCTCATGCCGTCACGCAGTACGGCACCCATCGCCTTCATGGTCTGTCCCCTTCATCGAGCCGTGCGAGCATTGCGCGGTGGCGGCAGGGGGCCAAGCTCACGCCCGGTCACGACCGCGCGAGGCGATGCCCCGCCTTCGCCCGGCACATAGGGCGCGACGAGGCCGTGAACATGGGCGGCCGCCAGACGCCGCGAACGGTGACGACCGCGCGTTCAGGCCGCCGCCACGCGGGATTGTCCGGGCTCCGGCACCGCGATCCCGGCATCGTTGTATTCGTTCAGCTTGTTGCGCAAGGTTCGGATCGAAATGCCGAGGATCTTAGCCGCATGGGTGCGGTTGCCGAGACAATGGTCGAGAGTGTCGAGGATGAGGTCCCGCTCCACGTCTGCGACCGTGCGGCCCACGAGCCCGCGGGTGACGGCTTCGGCGGCCTGCAGGGCGCGGGCGGCCGGATCGGAGGGCGGCGAGGATCCGAAGCCCTCCCCTTCCGGCGTCATGATCGCCTCGGCCTCGATCTCGGGGCCCGCCGCGAGCAGCACGGCGCGATGGATCGTGTTCTCCAGCTCGCGCACGTTGCCGCGCCAGGGGCTCTGGGTCACGAGGCGGCGCGCCTCGGTCGAGAGCGCGCGCACCGGAACCCCGTTCAACTCGGCATATTTTTTCGCGAAATGGCTGGCAAGTTCGAGAATGTCGTTCGGGCGCTCGCGTAGGGCCGGCAGGCGCAAATGCACCACGTTGAGGCGGTAGAGCAGGTCCTCGCGGAACGTGCCCTTCTTCACCTCATCGGCGAGGTTGCGGTTCGAGGTGGCGATGACGCGGATGTCGACGCGCACGGGCTGCGACCCGCCGACCCGGTCGATCACCCGCTCCTGCAGCGCGCGCAGGAGCTTTGCCTGCAGGCGCACGTCCATCTCGGAGATTTCGTCGAGGAGAAGCGTGCCTCCATTGGCCTCCTCGAACTTGCCGATGCGGCGCGCGACGGCGCCCGTGAAGGCGCCCTTCTCGTGGCCGAACAGCTCGCTCTCGAGCAGGGCATCCGGGATGGCCGCGCAGTTCACGGAGACGAAAGGCTTGTCGCGGCGCCCGGACTTGGCGTGGATGTGCCGGGCCATCACCTCCTTGCCGGTGCCGCTCTCGCCGGTGACGAGGACGGAAGCCTCGGACCGAGCGACCTGTTCGGCGAGGCGCACCACGCGTTCCATGGAAGCGTCCCGCCACACGAAGGCGCGGGCATCGGCCGTGACGGCCTCGATGACCGCCGCGATCAGGTCCGGATCCGGGGGGAGGGGGATGTATTCGCGCGCGCCCGCCTGGATCGCGGCCACCGCCGCCCGGGCATCGGTGCCCGTGCCGCAGGCGATCACCGGCGTGCGGATGCGCTCTCCGGCGAGCGCCTCGACCAGGCGGCCGATGGGCTGCGCCACATCCACCATGATGAGGTCCGCGCCCTTGGCGCGCAGGACGGTGAGACCCTGGTCCACGCCGTCCGCCTGCGTGACCTGGGCCCCGCGCTGCATGGCGATCTTGGAGGCCGCGACGAGTTCGCCGTTGAGCCGTCCGATGATGAGAAGACGCATGGTTGGCCCCCTATGCCCCGTGCTGGTGCGCCGTGCCGCGTGTGGAAGCAATGAGAAGACGCATGGCTGCCCCTTATGCCCAGTCCTGATGGTCCGAATCGGCGATGCGAGCGCGCATGGCCGGGATGTAAGCTACGGGCCGCTCCCGAGGCTGCTCCCCGTTCGGGGAGCTTGCATCAGTGATCGCCCTTGATGATTTCCGTCATGGTCACCCCGAGCCGGTCCTCGACCAGCACCACCTCGCCGCGGGCGACGAGCCGGTTGTTGACCAGGATATCGATGGCCTCGCCGACCTTGCGGTCGAGTTCGAGCACAGCGCCCGGACCGATCCTCAACAGGTCGCCCACGGGCATCTGCGCATGGCCGAGAACGGCGGTCACCACCACGGGCACGTCGAAGACCTGCTCGAGATCCGCCGCCGATTTCGCGGTCATGGGCGCCTCGCGCATGACGCCGTCGCCCGCGAAGGTGACGTCGGTGTCCTGGAGGTTCGGCAGATTGAGGTCGGTATCCTGCGGCATGGTCTGTCCGTTCTGGTTCTGTCGGAAGCGGCCGGCGCGGAGACGGCTGGCCGCTGGGTTTCATCGGTGGGCGAGAGTTCGGGCGACCGCATCCTCGATGCGGGTGCGGCTGTGCACCACGCCGCCATCGGCCCATTCGAGCTGCACGTCGCCGGCCCCGATATCGGGCTCGCCGAGAATGACGAGGCGTCCCTCGAAGCCGCGCTCCCGGGCCATGCGCTTGATCAGCGCCTCCACGGGCTCGACGAGGGTCTCGTTCACGCGCACCACGAGATGGGGCACGCCGCGCAGATGCTGGAAGGTCTGCGCGGCTGCTTCCGCGATCGATTGCAGCGGTTCGCGTGCAAGCGCGTCGCCCGCGAGCTTGCGGGCGAGAGCCATGGCGAATTCGGTGGCGAGCGCCTCCGTCTCGCTCCGGTGCGCCTCGACCGTGTCGAGGATCATGGCCATCTGCCCGGCGAGATGCTCCAGGGCGCCCGCGACGCGAAGCTGGGCTTCCACCTCGCCTTGGCGCTGGCCGTCCACGAGGCCGCGCATGTAGCCGCGCGCCTCGGCCTCCTCAATGGCGGCCGTGTCCTTCACGGGAGCCGCGGCGGGCTGGCGGAAATCGGTGTTGAAGAGGAATTTCGCGGCGTTCGTCATGCGAACACGGCCTCCTCGGCGATGGGGCGAGCGGCAGGAAGCGACATCAGTAGACAAGCTCCTCTTCGGCCCGGTTCTTGGAGATCAGGATGTCGCCGCGATCGGCGAGATCCTTGGCGAGGGACACCATGCGGTTCTGCGCATCGTCCGCGTCCTTGAGCCGGATCGGGCCCATGGCGGCCATTTCGTCCTGCAGGTTCTTCGCAGCCCTGCTCGACATGTTGGAGAAGAAGAAGGTGCGGATCGTCTCCGGGGCGCCCTTGAGGGCGCGGCCGAGCGTGTCGCGGTCCACCTGCCGCATGAGGGTCTGGACGGAGCCGGGATCGAGCTTGGCGAGATCCTCGAAGGTGAACATGAGGGCGCGGATCTTCTTCGACGCATCGCGGTTGAGCTGGTCGAGCGCGGAGAGAAAGCGCGATTCCGTATGCCGGTCGAAGGCATTGAAGACCTCGGCCATCGCCTTGTGGGCATCGCGCCGCGACGTCTGGGAGACGGTCGTCACGAACTCCGACTTCAGCGTCTCCTCGATATGCTCGAGGGCTTCCTTCTGCACGTTCTCCAGCTTCAGCATGCGGTTGACCACATCCACCGCGAAATCGTCCGGCAGAATGGCCAGCACGCGCGCCGCGTGGTCGGGGCGGATGCGCGAGAGGATCACGGCGACGGTCTGCGGATATTCGTTGCGCAGGTAGTTCGCGAGAACCTCGGGGTCGATATGGGACAGGCGCTGCCACATGCTGCGGCTCGCCGAGCCCTTGATCTCCTCCATCAGGGCCTCGACCTGCTTGGGCGGCAGGAGCTGCGAAAGGAGCTGCGCCGTGCGGTCGAAGGTGCCGGTGACGGCGCCCGCCGCCGAGAGGTTGCCAACGAAATCGACGATGAGGTTCTCCACCGTATCGGCCTCGATGGAGCCGAGCTGCACCATCGCGTGCGTGACGACGCGGATCTCGTCCTCGTCGAGGGCCGACCAGATCGACTTGCCGTACTCGGCCCCGAGCGCGAGCAGGATCACGGCCGCGCGCTGCGGTCCGGTGAGTTCGTAGATCGGGACGGGGCGGGGGGCCATGGATCAGTTCCGCTCGTGGATCCACTGGCGCAGCACCGAGACGCTCTCGATCGGGTTGCCCTTCACGAGTTCGCCGATGCGCTCGAGCGATTGCTGCTGCACCTGTCCGTTCACCTTCGCAAGCTCGATCATGCGGGCGGTGGCGCTCTCCCGCTGCGGCGCGGCGGCGGCCGCTTCCGGATCCGCCGGAGCCGCGAGCACGCCCCCGAGGCTCACGCGCTTGGCCTTCTCCGGACCGATCGCCTTCATGACGAGCGGACGCACCACCATGATGAGGACGATGAGCGTGAGGAGCGCGACGACGCCGAGCTCGATGAGCTGGAGGATGTCGTCCTTGCTCGGGTTGAGGAGCGAGGCCAGCCCGCCCTCTTCCTTGAAGTCGACGCTCTGCGGGGCTTCCGCGAAGCGCAGGTTCACCACCTCGACCTGGTCGCCCCGGTTGCGGTCGAAGCCGATGGCCGTGCGCACGAGCGCGGTGATGCGGTCGAGTTCCTCCTGGGCGCGGGGCTGATAGGTGAGCTCCCCGTTCGCGCCCTTCGCGTAGGTGCCGTCCACGAGCACGGCGACGGAGAGCCGCTTCAGGCGGCCCCCTTCCAGAACCTCCGTGCGCGTGGTGCGGGAGATCTCGTAGTTGATCGTCTCCTCGTTCTTGTTCGACAGGTCGCGCGGCCCCGGCTGGTTGCCGGCCTGGTTGGCGCCCGGCAGCTCGTTTCCGACGCTCACCGCGCCGTCGTTGCCGGTGGTGGACTGGTTCTCGGCCCGGGTCTGGGTGGAGCGCACCACGCGGCTTTCCGGATCGTAGCTCTCAGAGCGGCTCTCGATGCGGTTGAGGTCGAATTCGGTCGCCACCTGCACCCGGGCGCGGCCGGAGCCGACGATCCCGGCCACGATCTCCTCGACCTGGCCGCGCAGGCGGCGCTCGATGCCCGCCTGCTTCTCGTCGAGGGCGACGCCGGTCATCGCCGTCTCGCCCTGCGCGCCGTCGGCCAGGAGCCGGCCCCGCTCGTCCACGATGGAGACCCGTTCCGGGCGCAGGCCCTCGACCGCCGAGGCGACGAGGTGGCGGACGGCCCGCACTTGGCCGGCTTCGAGGTCGCCGTTGAGCTTCAGGGCGATGGAGGCCCGCGGCGGCTCCCGGTCGCGCTCGAACAGGCGCTTTTCCGGGATCACGAGATGGACTCGCGCGCCCTGCACGCGGCCGATCGAGCGAATCGTCCGGGACAACTCCCCTTCGAGGGCGCGCAGGTGATTGATGTTCTGGACAAAGCTCGTTGAGGAGAAGGCGTCGCCCTTGTCGAAGATCTCGTAGCCGACTCCGCCGCCCGAGGGCAGGCCCTTGCCGGCGTAATCCATGCGCAGGCGGGGAATGTCGGCCTTCGGCGTCAGGATCGTCTGGCCGTCGCCCCTGGTCTCGTAGCGGATGCCCTTGGTCTCGAGGTCGCGCACGATGGCGCTCGCGTCCTGCAGGGACAGGTCCGTGTAGAGAACGCCCATGGTGGGCTGGGACACCCGCAGGATCACGAAGGCGAAGAAAGCCACCAGGGCGAGCGTCACCGCTCCCATGGCGGCGACCCGCGCAGGACCCAGTTTGGAGAGAAATTCGACGGCTGCGTTCAACGCCCCGGATCCGCATCGGCGAGAGTGACCCGGCAAGATTTGCCCGGTTCATGGTTAGCGGGTGGTTAACAGGGCCGTTAAGGGCGCAAAAAGGCTGGCCAAAGCCTGTTCGGCGGCCGGAGCGCGGACACGGCAAAAAGCGCCGCCCTGGGGGCAGCGCTTTTCAGGATGCAGGGGTAAGACTGGCTATTGCCGGTAATGCTGGATGCGCGTGGTGCGCAGGCCTGCAAGTCCGTGCTGGTCGATGGATTGTTGCCAGCTTAGGAATTCTTCCGTCGTCAGCGTGTAACGCTGGCATGCCTCTTCGAGGCTCAGAAGACCACCACGGACAGCCGCGACGACCTCGGCCTTGCGGCGGATGACCCAGCGACGGGTGGTGGTGGGGGGAAGATCGGCAATCGTCAACGGACTGCCGTCAGGCCCGATGACATATTTGACCCTCGGGCGGTGGGTTTCGGTCATGATACGCTCACACAAACTCGACTGACCTCGTCATCTATGACGCTAGGCGACCGGGCTTAATGTTTTCCTAAGCGCGGCCACAAAGTTGTCTAAATCGGACGGGGCTCAAGTCTGGCGGTTGATCGATTTGACGCTCGACAGGGGCACGCGCACCCCGCCGATCACGAGAACCGGCTCGTCGCCGGTCATGTCGACGCTGTCCACGCGGCCGGTGATCTCGCTCTTGATGGCGACGCCCTGGCCGGCCACGTCGCGGCCCGTGACGGTGATCGTGTAATCCCCCGGGGGCGCCTGGACGCCGGTGGAGGTCCGGCCGTTCCAGCTGTAGGTCTGCTGTCCTGCCGTGAGCGGCTTTGTTTCCGTCGCGACCACGTTGCCGTCCTTGTCGCGGATCGTGATCGTGCCGGAGGCGGCGCGCGGCGCGTTGAGCCGCCACTCGGCCTTGCCGTCGGTCAGCCGCGTCGTCGCCCCGTCCGCCGCCACGTTCATGCCCACGAAGCTCGACGCCGTGGAGACGATCGACGCCTTGGAACTGTTGAGGAGGGCGTTGAGGGTGTCGTTCGATTTGATCTGCTGCTCGACCGAGGCGAACTGCACGAGCTGCTGCGTGAACTGGTTCGTGTCGAGGGGTTCCAGCGGATTCTGGTTCTTGAGCTGCGTGGTCAGGAGGAGCAGGAACGCGTCGAAGTTCTGCGCGATCGTGGTCCGGTCCGTTGCGGAACGGGAACCGCCCGCCGCTGCCGCCGCTGCGCTCGCTCCGCCGATACCTGCCGCCATGTCCGTTCTCCTTCAAACCGCCGCGGGGGCGGCTCCCTCGTATCGCTGAGCCGGGCCGTCAGACCCGCACGTCGAGACCGGTGGATCCGCGCCAAAGGCCGCGGGCCGGTCCGGTCGCTTGAACCTCCGCTCCGTCGCGGCGGGGCGTTCCGTCCGGCCGCAGGGACGGCTGGCCGTCCCTCTGGTCCTGCCGCTCCTGGTTGCCCTGGCGGCTGCCGCCCGATGGATCGCGCAAGGAGAGGTCGACACCGCCCTCGGAGGGTCTGAGGCCGGCCTGCTCGAAAGCCCGCTCCAGGGTGCGGGCGTCGCGCTGGAGGAGGTGCAGGGTCTCGACCCGGTCCACCACCATCTGCGCCTTGACCTCGCCCCCGTCGCCGATCTCGAGGGTCACGTCGATGCGCCCAAGCTCCGCCGGGTCGAGGCGGATCTCGAACTGCTTCATGCCGGCAAGCGCCTTCAGCCCGATCTCGATCGGCACCCCGCCCAAGGGAACGGGCGGCGTCGCCGGCTGGGCGGGCTGCTGAGCCGGGGCCGGGCGGGCCGCCTCGGCGGTCTTGCCATCGCCTGACGCCTGAGCCGGCGCGGGGCCGGCCTGGGCAGCGCCTGGGGCGTCGGCCTTGCCCTCGATCATCTGGGCGAATTTGGAGAGGGACGGTTCCGGCTTCGCCTCGCCTTTGGCCTCGGCCTTCCCCTCGATACCAGCCTCGGTGGCCGCCTTTGCTGCCTCCTCGGACGCCAAGATCGCGGTCTCGTCTTTGCCTTCGGCGCCACCCTTCGGGGCCGTCGGGGCGAGGGCCGCCGTCTGAGCCTCGGCGCCTGCGGCCTTGGCCTCCTGCGCGGCAATCGCCTGTTCGAGCCCTTTCGGGATCTCCCGTCCGCCGAGCCCCATCACCTCGGCGGCCCGGGCGAGTCCATGCGGATGGGCCGGATCATCCTCCGCCTCGGTTGAGGTTTCCGGCTCACCAGAATCCTCGCCCGGAGCGGCTCCTCCAGCCGAAAGCGCAGCTGCAAGGATGGCCGCGTCGACGGGCACAGGCGTCTGTGCCGGAGCCGCCTCGGACTGCAGCGGCACGGCGGCTTCCGCCTGCGCCTCCAAAGCCTTGGCGTCCTCGGCGACATCCTCGCCCACGGTCTCGGCGGCACTCCCGGCCCCGTCCGGCTTCGTCGCCGCCGTGTCGTGCACATCACGAACTGGCCTTTCCGCGCCCTGGGGCGGGTCGCTCCGGCGCGGCGGATCCTCTCGACGCGGCGGGTCGTCCCGGCGGGGCGGATCGGCCCGGCGCGGCGCTTCCGAACGCTCATTCCGGCGCGTCTCCTGCGGCGCGCGGTCCCGGTCGGGCGGAGCGTCCGCACGCGGACGCTCCGGTGCTCGCGGCGGCGGGGCGGCGGGCTCCTTCAGCGAAAAGGCCGGGCTCTCCGCCGCAGGGGTCTCCGCAGCCCGCGCCTTGGTGGCGCGGCCGGGGCGCTCGGCGCCGGAGGTGGCGGAGAAAGGATTGATGTCAAAGCCGGAACGCATGGACCACTCGCATGACACGGGTTTCCAGGAGAGGTCCGCAAGGTTCGGGCCAGCCGCCCGGCGCTCGCGCGGCGTTGTTTCGGCAGTGTTTTTTCGTGTCGCGGCTGCCCTTGGGCGGCGCCGGGCCGGCACGAAACCGCCCAGCCCCGGCAGAAAATGCCGGGCGGCTCGTCTGGCAGAGGACGCCCTCAATCGCTATACAGGGGTCTTGACCTCTCCCGTGCGCCGCCTTGAACGGCGCCTCTGGAAGGAACCATGTTGAACACGCTCGATCTCCCGACCGATCCGTCGAAGACCCGGGTCGTCGTCGCCATGTCCGGCGGCGTGGACTCCTCCGTCGTCGCCGCGCTCCTCAAGCGCGAGGGCTACGACGTCGTCGGCATCACGCTCCAGCTCTACGACCACGGCGCCGCCGTTCACCGAAAGGGCGCCTGCTGCGCGGGTCAGGACATCCACGATGCCCGCCGGGTCGCGGAAGCCATCGGGATTCCCCATTACGTGCTGGATTACGAGGCCCGGTTCCGGGAGGCGGTGATCGACCGTTTCGCCCAGAGCTACATCGAGGGCGAGACGCCGATCCCCTGCGTCGAGTGCAACCGCTCGATCAAGTTCCGCGATCTCCTCGAGACCGCCAAGGATCTCGGGGCCGACGTGCTGGCGACGGGCCATTACGTGGCAAGCCGCGCCCTGCCGGACGGCCGCCGCGCCCTGCACCGGGCCGCCGACCCGGAGCGGGACCAGAGCTATTTCCTCTTCGCCACCACGCCCGAGCAATTGCAGATGCTGCGCTTCCCCCTGGGGGAGCTGCCGAAGGACGAGACCCGGGCCCTCGCGCGGGAGCTCGGTCTTGCGGTCGCCGACAAGGCCGACAGCCAGGACATCTGTTTCGTGCCCCAGGGGCGCTACAGCGACATCATCGAGCGCCTGAAGCCGGGCGCCGTGCAGGGCGGCGAGATCGTGCACGTGGACGGGCGCGTGCTCGGCCGCCACGAGGGCATCATCCACTACACGGTGGGACAGCGCCGCGGCCTCGGTGTTTCCGTCGGCGAGCCCCTCTACGTGGTGCGCCTCGATGCGGCCGCCGCGCGCGTGGTCGTCGGCCCCCGGGAGGCGCTCGCGACGCGTACCATCCGGGTGACCGGCATGAACTGGCTCGGCGACATGGCCTTGGAGAACATTCCCGAGGAGGGGATCGAGGTGGCTGTCCGGGTCCGCTCCACCCGCGAGCCGCGCCCGGCCATCCTGCAGGCCTCGAAAACCGGTGTGAGCATCACCCTGTTTTCCCCTGAGGACGGGGTGTCACCCGGTCAAGCCTGTGTCATCTATGACAGCGATGCTCCCCGGGCCCGCGTGCTCGGCGGGGGCACGATCGCCCGCACCGTGGCCGAGGTGGCGTCCGCCGCCTGACGGCCGGACGACCAAGGAATCCCGATGACGGATGGACCGACCACGGCCCTGATGCGCAAGGCTTATGCGCGCTGGGCGCCTGTCTACGACGTGGTGTACGACAAGCTCACCGAACCCGCCGCCCGGGCGGCCGTGAACGCCGCCATGGCCTGCGGCCCGCGGGTGCTGGAGGCCGGCGTCGGCACGGGCCTGTCGCTCGGCTATTACCCGGCCCATGCGGAGGTCCATGGGGTCGACCTGTCGGAGGACATGCTCCGCCGCGCGAAAGCCAAGGTGGACGGCCGTGGCCTTCACCATGTGAAAAGCCTGCAGGTCATGGACGTGACCCGGCTCGGCTTTCCGGACGGGATGTTCGACGCGGTCGCGGCCCAGTTCCTGATCACGCTCGTGCCGAGCCCCGAGGCGGCGCTCTCGGAATTCGCCCGGGTCCTGCGGCCCGGCGGCGAGATCATTCTCGCCAACCATTTCGGCCAGCCCGAAGGATTCCTCGCCCGTGCCGAGGAGATCGCGGCGCCGCTCGCGCGGGCAGTCGGCTGGAGCTCCGACTTCAAGGCCAGCCGCATCGAGGCCTGGGCCCGGTCCACCGGCGTCATGGAGGTGGTGGAACTGCGCACGCTCTTTCCGGCAGGCTTCTTCAAGCTCATGCGGGTGAAGAAGCGCGGTTAAGGGCGGGGCGCGGCCCGGCGCCACCGGGCCGGCCGATGCGGGTGAAGAAGCGGAGCTGCCGAGCCGAAGCTTTTCTTGACACCCACGCCCCGGCTTCCCTATATCGCGCCCATCGATGGAGTTAAGGCCTGCTCCTTGCGGGGCGGAGTAGCTCAGTTGGTCAGAGCAGAGGAATCATAATCCTTGTGTCGGGGGTTCAAATCCCTCCTCCGCTACCATCGCTCCCGGACATCTGGGCATGATCGGTAGAGACCGCTCCCTCGATCCGCAAAGGCCGCCTCCGGGCGGCCTTTTGCTTATCCGCGCCCGTCAGATTCCCTCGCCGCCGCCGAAGTCGTGGATCGGCAGCACGATCGTCACGCGGGTGCCCTGGCCTTCGGCGCTGTCGACGGCCAGGGTGCCTCCGTGCAGGGCGAGGATGTGGCGGGCGAGATTGAGGCCAAGGCCTGTGCCCGGGAGGTGGAGGGTGTTGCGGGCGCGGAAGAAGGGCTGGGCGAGGCGGGGCAGGTCGAGGGCCGGAATGCCGATTCCCTCGTCCTCGACGACGATCTCCAGCACCTCCTCGCGCCGCAGCCCGACGATCCGAATCAGGCGCCCGGGCGGGGTGTACTTGCCCGCATTGGAGAGGACGATGGCGAGCACCTGCTCCAGGAGGATCGGGTCCACCTCGACGGCCTCAGGCAGCGCCTCGACCGCGACGGCGAGACGATGGTCCGGATGAAGGGCCTGCTGATCGTCGCAGATCCGCTCCACCAGGGCGCGCAGATCCACCCGGACAGGCTTCACGGTGATGACGCCCGCATCCATCCGGGCGCGCGCCATGAGGGTCTCGATCAGGCCCGCGAGGCGCAAGGTGGCCTTGCGGATCTTGTCGGCCCGGGCCCGAACGTCCTCCTCCGTGAGGGAGCCTGCCTGCCGGCCGAGCGACTGAGCCAGCATCGCGATGGTGGCGAGCGGAGTGAGAAGCTGATGGGAGAGGAGCGAGACCAAGTCCGGCGGGATGGCCTCCGGGGAGGGTCGCGCGGCCGCCCATGACGCGTCCGAACCCGATGTGGCCTCGGGGTCGTGACGACGGTTCAATTCATGGGAGGCGTGAGGCTGCGACACGGCGCATTGTTCCCGGGTCTGTCAGGTCGTCCCCGACCGCCCGACGTTCCCGCCCGCGTCATGGTCCAGCCTGAGGGGCGGGACCGTTACGGCATTTCTTGGCCCACCGTCGCCCCTTGTTCGAAGGGGGAGGAGGAATTCCGGCCGCACGACATTCCCCTCCCACCGGACGCCGCCGTGGAAGTCGGTTACACTGCTTTCACCCCGCGCCACCTCGGCGCGCCGCCATGAGACCCATGAGCCGCTACCGCATCCTCTTCGTGGACGATGAGCCGGATATGCGCGACATCGCCGTGCTGTCGCTCCGCCGCGAGCCGAGCTTCGAGGTGACGGCCTGCGCCTCGGGCGAGGCGGCCCTGGAGGTCGCAAAGGACTGGAACCCCGATCTCATCCTCCTCGACGTGGTGATGCCCGGCCTCGACGGGCCCGCGACCCTGGCGCGCCTGCGCCAGGCATCCGCGTCGGCCGCGATCCCGGTCGTCTTCCTCACGGCCCGCAGCCGTCCCGAGGATGTGGAGCGGTTGATGCGTCTCGGGGCCGCCGCCGTGCTGCCCAAACCCTTCAGGCCGCACGCCCTCGCGGACGCGGTCCGGCCGTTCCTGGTGACGCCGTGAGCGGCGACGAGGAATTCGAGGCGCATCTCAGCGCCCTGCGGGAGGGTTTTCGCGCCCGCCTCGGCGCCCACCACGCAAGCCTCGTCGCCTACCGGAAGGCCATGGCCGTCGACCTCGACTCGGTCTCCCTCGGGGAGGCGAGGGCGCTGGCGCACGCGCTCGTCGGCACGGCGGGCACCTTCGGCTTCGAGGAGGTGAGCGAGGCCGCTGCGGAGCTTGAATCGGTGATCGACGCGGTGCTCGCCGGCGAGGCGGAGCGATCCATGATCGTGGCGCCTCTGCGAAGCCTCATCCGCGAGGTCGAGCTCTCCTTGTGAGAGTGCCGCCTGCGCCGCCTCAGGCCTTGCGGAAGCCCACGCGGGTCATCGTTCCCCAACCCTCCTGGCCGCGCAGGAACTGCCAATAGCCGCGCACGCGCCACAGGTTGTTGAGCTGGCGGTAGCCGAAATTCTCAAGGATCGCGGCGGCGGTGAGGACCAAAAGGTCGCTCGCGCGCGGAAAGCGCTGCAGCTCGATCTCCTCCAGGATCAGCGAGCCGACGCTCACGAAGACGCCGTAGACGAAGGTCAGCGCGATGAATGCGAGGAGGTAGTCGGTGGAGAGGAGGCCGGTCATCCACAGGAGCGGGATGAGGATGTAGCCCAGCACCTCGACGGGCGGGCCCAGCACGTCGACGACGAGCACATGCCCGAGGCCGAGCCATCCGATGCGCCCGTATTTCGGGCGAAAGAGCATGTCCGCATGCTTGGAGAACGACTCGAGCGCGCCGCGCTGCCAGCGGCTCCGCTGCCGGCCGAGCACGCGCAGGCTCTCCGGCGCCTCCGTCCAGCAGACCGGCTCCGGGATGAAGGTGACGAGGTAATCCTCCTTCCGGTCGCGCATGTAGCGATGGATCTTGAGAATGAGCTCCAGATCCTCGCCCACCGTCCGATGGCTGTATCCGCCGACCGCGACCGCCACCTGGCGGCGGAACAGGCCGAACGCGCCCGAGATGATGGTGAGCGTCTTCAGGCGGCTCCAGGCAAGGCGCGCCATGAGGAAGGCGCGCAGGTATTCCACGGTCTGGAAGAGGGCGAGAAAGTTCGTCGGCAAGCCGATCGACACCACGCGTCCGTTCTCGATGCGGCATCCGTTGGCGATGCGGATCGTTCCGCCCACCGCGACCGTGCGGGTCGGCTCGTCGATGAAGGGTTTCACGGCCCGCAGGAGCGCGTCGTTCTCCAGGATCGAGTCCGCGTCGATGGCGCAGAAAACGGGCGCGCGGGAGAGATTGATGCCGGCGTTGAGCGCGTCGGACTTGCCGCCGTTCTCCTTGTCGACGACGAGAAGGTTCGGATAGCGCGGCGAGCCGTAAAGACCGCGGATCGGCTTGTGGTCGACAGCCTCGTCGAAGGTGCGCTGCACGGGCTCGAGGCCAAAGCCCTCGATCATCGCCTTGAGCGTCCCATCCTTCGAACCGTCGTTCACGGCGATGATTTCGAAGCGCGGATAATTGAGCGCCAGCATCGAGCGCAGGCTCTCCACGATCGAGAGCTCTTCGTTGTAGGCGGGCACGAGGAGCGCGATCGGCGGGCTTACATCCGCATAGCGCCGCCACAAGAGCCCGAGGCGCTTTTCGGGCTTGTTCGCCATGAGCTCCCGCGAGGCGAGGACGAGCTGCACGATCGCCAGCATGTTCTGCACGAGGCCGGTCGCGATCACCAGGACGACGACGGCCTTGAGGAAGGTCTCGATCGCAGCTTCGGGGGTGAGCCAGCTCATGGCTGCTCTCCCTCGCCTGTCATCGATGGGATTCCTGCGCGCTCCCAGCCGGTCGTCGAGCGAGGCGGTGCCCCCCAATGGTGCCGAGTGGCGCGTGTGCGCGGCGTGGCGTTTCCGATCATACGAGGTTGCGCTCCGCCAGCACCAGAGCCGCCGTACGGCCGCCCCGGTCCGTCGACGCGGCGGCGAGGCGCCTCAGGGCGCCGACGCCCCGCTCCCCGAGGCCCGCGAGGGCAGCGGCGGCCCGGAACCGCACCCACCAGTTCTCGTCCGCCAGCAGGTCCGCGAGAGGCTCCACCGCATCCTCGAGGCCGATCCGGCCGGCGGCTTCCGCGGCCTCGGCCCTGACCTCCCAGTCCACATCCGCGAGGAGGCGCATGACCGTGTCGCCGGCGCCCGGATGGCCGAATACGCCAAGGGACCGGGCAACGGCCGCCCGGACCACGGCGGATGAATCGCGTGAGAGCGAGGACACCGTGTCGATCAGATCGAAGGAGCCGGTGCGCGCGAGCGCATCGATGGCGGCGGCGCGAAACCGGTCGGCGGCGGATCGGTCGGCCGCGACCTCGATGAGATCGGCCGTCTGACGAGGCGCGATCTTGATGAGCACCGCCTCGAGTTGCCGGGAGCTGTCGCGGTTTTGATCGAGACGCGCCTCGATGAGGCGGCGGACCGGCAGGGTCTCGCCAAGATCGGCGAGGGCGGACGCGGCCGTGATGCTCAGATCCGCGTTCCGGTCGTGGAGCACGAAGCGGAGGATGGCCCGCGTCTCGTCGGAGGGAAACCAGACGAGGCTCTCGGCGGCCCTGATGCGGTCCGGAGTCGGGCCGACCTCCACGATCTGCCTCAGGTAGCGCGGCAGGTCGGTTTCGTCCGCGATCATGGCCAGGCGCTGCTGGTCGGCGCCGCGCACGAGTTCAAAGATCTCGATGAGGAGCGAGGTCGCGACGCTGCGATGGCGCAGGAGAGCGGCCTTCAAGGCCTCGTCCGTCGTTCCTCCGTCGAGCCAGGAGAGCACCGTGCCGAGCAGGGCCTGACGCCGCCGCTCCCGCCGGGCCGCCAGCGCATTGCCGATGAGCCGCGCCACGACCAGCACGAGCATGATCCCGATCGCCAGGGCGGCGATGATCATGGCGGTGATCCAGATGGCCTGCAGCACGCGATCCTCGTCAGAACCGGGTCGTCAACCCAAGATTGATGGTCGTGCGATCATACGAGTTCCGCCGTGTCTCGCGAGAACCGGTGAGCCTCAGGGTTAAGTCTTCGGTCACGTCGAGGCTGATGCCGCCGAACAGGGACTGGGTTTCGAAGGTGCGGCCCTCGGAGGTGTCCGGGGCGTCCGCATAGCCCACCGTGAGCCCGACCCGGTCGGTGACGCGCCAATCCGCCTGGATCGAGTAGCCGCCGAGCCGCTCGTCCGTCTCGCTGATGGTGCCGATGAGCCGACCCGTCAGCCAGATGCGGCCATCGAGGACATACTGCTGGAGCCCGACGCTCGCGCCCTTCGTCTCGCCGGTCGCGTAGCGGGCATAGGAGAGGTCGAGCAGGCCGAGGGTCGCGCCGACAGGACCGTTGCCCGGCGCGAACCGGAGGCTGCCCCCGGTCTCTGCCAGGAACTCCGGCCGGAAATCCGCATCCGGCGTGCCGCCGGTGCGCAGATAGCTGCCGAGCCGCTCGTTCCAGCGCTGGTCAATGCGCCCGTCGATCACCGCATCGGTGCGCCCGAACCGATGGTTCACCTCGACGCCCGCCGTCACGGCGGTGCGCTGGTCGAAGCGGTAGCCGAGGGCGACGCGGCCCTCGCGCCAGGATTCGAGCCCCTGCGTCAGGTCGCTGTAGCTGCCGACGATGTCGAGCCGCCAGCGGGGGCGCACGCGCTGGGCGAGCCGGTTGCGCACATCCACGGCGTTCGGGTCGATGCGCTCGGCAACGAGGTAGACCTCGCGGGCGGCCTCGTCCTCCCCCCGCGCCCGCAGGGCATCGCCAAGACCGAGCTGATAGTCGAGCTCGCCCGGAGCAGCCGCAGCGAGCGCCCGGAAATCCGCCTCCGCTCCCTCGGCATCCCCGCGGGCAAGGCGGACTCGGGCCTGCAGGGCGCGCGCGTCCCTGTCGCCGGGACGGCCCGCGAGCACCTGGGCGATCCGCGCATCCGCGCTGTCGAGGGCGTTGGTGTAAAGATCGATCCGGGCAAGACCCAGGACCGCATCGAGATTGCCGGGCGCCAGGGCGAGCGCCCGCTCGAAAGCCGTCCTCGCCTCTGCGAACCGGCCTTGAAAGGCGATCGCAAGCCCCAGATCGACCCATAGATCCGCCGCCTGGGACTGCTCGGACACAGCCGCCCGGAAGAGCCGCTCGGCCTCCGCGAACCGACCGTTGCGGCGGGCGGCGCGGGCCTGGTCGAGTCGCCGCTGGCGGGCTGCCGCGACGGCGGCGGCGCGGGCCGCTTCCCGGGCGCGGCCCACCTGCGCGGCAAGCGCCCGCGCCTCCGCATTGCCCGGCGCGCGCTCACGCAGGGCCGCCAGCTCCCGCTCGGCGCGGGCGAGGTCGTTCTGGAAAAAGGCGATGCGGGCGAGCCCGAGGCGCGCGTCGTCATAGGACGGCGCTTGGTCGAGCACCCGGCGAAAGGCGCGTTCCGCCTCCGCGAACCGGCGGCGGGCCATGAGGGAGAAGCCGAGCTGCACCCGGGCATCCACGTTGTCCGGCTGGATCGCGAGCACCCGCTCGAACTGACGGATGGCATCGTCCGGGCGGCCGGCGTCGCGCGCCGCGATGCCGGCCTTGTAGAGCGCGTCCGGATCGCCGGTCTGGGCGGCGGCAGGGGCGAGCAAGACGCCGACGGTGAAGGCCGCAGCGAGGGCGGCCTGCCTCATGCGCCCTGCGCCCGGGATGGGATCAGGCGGGCGATCCGCATCGCCAGCTCTTCCGGAATGAACGGCTTGACGAGGTAGTCGCTCGCTCCGAGCTGGAGGGCGCCGACGATGTCGCTCTCCTGCTTGCGCGCGGTGAGCATCACCACCGGCGTGGCGGCAAGGCCCATTTCGTTCTTCATGCGGCGGAGAACCTCGAACCCGTCGGGTCCCGGCATCATGGCATCGAGCACGACGAGAGCGGGCTTGTCGCGCGCGATGGCCGCCAGCGCCTCGTCGCCGTCACCCGCCGTCACGACACGGTACCCGCGTGCTTTCAGCTTGAACTCGACAAGGGAGCGCAGGAGCGCGTCATCATCGGCGATGACGATAACAGGGGTTGCAGACATCGAAGGGAAACTCCTCCGGGAGGCACTATGAAAAACAGGGCTCGCAGGAGACGGGCCCTCAATGAACGACTCCGTGAAACGCCAGTCCTTTGAACGAGGACCATGCTTTCAGTATGGTTAACAATTCTTCACTGACGCCATCGAGGCGCGGCAGGTCGCCAAGGAAGCTGATCGCGGAGGCGCTCGCGACATCCTCCCGTTCGAGGGCGAAGGCGATGCCGCCGGGCGCCGCGCGAGGGCTCTTCACCTGCACGACCACCGTGCCGTTCCCCGCCGGAACCGCCAATACGGTGCCGGTCGATGCCGGCCGGTAGGTGCGGCTGACCTCGTCGTCGAGCGGGCCCGCCTCGAGCGCCACCTGCACCGGCAATCCGGCTTCGACGCCCCAGGCCAGAAGGGGCTCCGCGGCGGCCTGCACGGCCGGCCCGGAGGTTCTGTAGGCCATGGCGGTCACGGAGGTGGCGGCGCGTGCGAGCGCCGGCATCACCACCTGCCGAGCGCCCGCGTCGTCGGGAAGCCAGAAGGGGAGCACCATGTCGAGCGCAAGTGAACCCGCCTGCATGCGAAGGGCCTCGATGGTCTGCGCCCAACCCGCGAGAACTGGCTCGGGGCGGGCCGCGTAGCCTGTCATGATATAGGGTTCTATATCGTATTGGACACCCTCGATCCGTCCCGTCGGCGGTGCCCCGTCCTGGTAGGCGAGGATCGCCCGCAGGCGCTCGATCGCAAGCCGGCGACCCTCGTCGAGGGCCATGGCCGGATCGCCCTCCACGACCGTGATCCCGATGCCCTCCGCCCGGGCCCGCGTGACGAAACCCGCAAAGCGCTCCGTGTCGCGCAAGGCGCTGCCGTTGATGTCGACCGATACGTAGAGGCGGGTAAAGCCGTGACGGCGCGCCTCGGCCAGGAGCCGGTCCGGCTCGTCCCGCCACAGGGCCGGGCGCCAGGCCCAGGCCGACCGCGTCGTCGGTCCGGCAACGGGCTCCGGTTCGAGCGCAAGTGTCCGCAGCACGAACTCGCCCGCGGATTGGGGGCAAACCACCACGAACCAAGGCGCGGCCGCCGCGGCATCGTCGACGGCGAGGCGCAGAACCGAGCGGCCGGCGGCGATCGGCAGGAGGGTGGAGGGCGTGCCGTTCCGCCCCGTGAGCCCGGCCGAGAAGCCCTGGCCTTCGGCCTCCAACCGCAGGCCGAAGCGGGCACCGCCTGGCAAGCGGGCTTCCCGGGCCCCCAGGATCAGCCCCGCCGGGCGCGTTCCGGCCCGGCATGCGAGAACGATGGCGCCCTCGCGCCGGGTCACGGTCGCGCGCTCCTCGGCGCCGAAGGTCCGGAGTTCGAGCCCGGGCAGGAGATCGGGGCCCATCGCCAGCGCCGGCGGCCGGGCGGGGCGGGCGGGCGGCGCCGCGAAATGGGCGCTTCCCGGCGCGAAGGCATCGCCTCGGCCGGCGCCGGAAAGGATGAGGGTTGGGCTGCCGGAGAGCGCGGCGCCGGGCAGCCATTGCAGCCAGGCCACCTCCTCGCGCGGCACAGGCAGGGTCACGGTGGCGCATTCGGCGCCCGGAGCTTCGCCGGGCTTCGCGATCCAGGTGCGGCCCTCCGGGTTGCGGCACACGAGAGCGGGCTCTGCCTGGGCTGCCATTGCGAACGCTCCCAGAGCGGGGCCGATGAGAGCGGCGAGACGCCCCGCCTTGGTGAAGAACGGCATCATTCGTTTTCTAGCGCAGGCCCCCGCCGCTTGAAGGCGCCGCCCTCAGGGCCGGGGGGCCTTCCGGATGTGGAAGACGAGTGCCGTGTCGCCCGCGATCTGGTGCTCCAGCACGTCGCCGGTCTCCCGCACGAGGTTCGGGATGTCGATGGCGGCGAGGGGGTCGGTGCAGGTCACGACGACGAGATCGCCCGGCGCGAGCCGCGTCAGCGCCTTGCGCGTCTTCAGGGCGGGGAGGGGGCATTTGAGGCCCGTCAAATCAAGCTGCGATTCGGTCATCGGATCTCGGAAAACCACGCCTTCGGTTCACTGGACAGAGCGGGCGCGCCAGACAACACTGCGCCGCCCCTCAAAGCAACCCGTCCCGGCGCCGCCCTCCGTGTCATCGACCCTCGTTCCCGTTACCGCGCTGCTGGCCGAATGGCGGCGGCACGCCGTTCCCGTGCCATTCCGAAAGGTGCCGCTCGCCGAGGGCGTCGGCCAGGTGCTCGCCGCCGATCTCGTCGCGCCAGCCCCCGTGCCTGCGCATCCGATAGCGCTGATCGCAGGCTGCGCCGTGCGATCCCGGGATCTCGTCGGTGTCTCGCCCTATGCGCCCCTTCTAGTGGCGGCAGCGCCGATGCGGGTCGGCGCCGGCGAGGCGCTCCCGCCGCCATGCGACGCGGTGATACCGGAGGACGCCGTCCAGGCGGTGCCAGGCGGGTTCGAGATCTCGGCGACGGCAGCGCCCGGGGAGAACGTCCGCCGGATCGGCGAGGACGCGGCGGAGGGCGCCGTGCTGCGCCCGGCCGGGCGGGTCCTGCGCGCGACGGATGCGGCCGCGGCCATCGCGGCCGGCTTGAGGGAGGTGCCCTTGCGCGGCGCGTCCCTGCTCGCGGTCGCGGATGCCGGCGCCTCCCTCTGGCTCGAACCGCTCCTCGCCTCGCTCACCGGGTGGCGCTGGCGCGTGGCGTCCCGCCCAGAAGGATCAAGCGCCGATCTCATCCTCGTCGTCGGCGATGCACCGGCCTCCCTTGCGGCGACGGCCCAGGGCGTTGCTCTCAAGGGCGCGGAAACGGCGCGGGCCGGGCTGCGCGATGGCGTCCCTTTCCTTGCCGCACCCGCCCGGATCGATGCGGTGTTCGCGCTTCTTCGCGCGGTCGTGGAGCCGTTCGGTGCCGCTCTCAACGGGCAGGAGCGGCCCGCGCCCGGATGGCGGGGCGCGCTGACCCGCAAGGTCTCTTCGCCCGTCGGGCTCACGGAGATCGTTCTCGTGCGCCGCGTGGGCCAGGATTGGGAGCCCCTGGCGGGCGGCGCCCTGTCTCTTGCGGCCATCGCGCAGGCGGAAGCGTGGTTCGCGGTCCCGCCGGAGAGCGAGGGAGCGGCAGGAGGCACCATCGTCGAAGCCTTTACCCTGTGACAGAACGAGACGACAGGCCTGCGGCTCCGGTGCCGGTTTCTTCAATCGCCGCGGCGCTCCCGCCGTGAGATAAGGGATCATGGATCGACCCGCTCCCTCCCGCCCGTCCGAAGCCGTCCGGCAGGATCAGTTCCTGACCGTGCTGGCGCGCGACGAGGCCCTGCGCCGCTTCACGCAGGCTCTCGACCCAAAGCCTCTCGGCGCGGAGACGATGCCGCTTCTCGCCGCGCTCGGCCGCGTGCTCGCGCAGGATGTGATCTCCCCCGCCGATGTGCCGCCCTTCGATCGCTCCTCCGTGGACGGCTTTGCCCTGCGGGCCGCCGATGCGGGCGAGGCTCGCGAGGACGCGCCGGCCGTGCTGCGCATCAACCCGGAGGTGATCGCCTGCGGGACCCATCCCACGCTGACGGTCGAGCCCGGCACCGCGACGCCCATCGCCACGGGCGGACCGCTGCCCCGTGGCGCGGATGCGGTCGTGATGATCGAGCACACGCTCGCCGAGGCGGAGGACGGGCCTGTCCTCGTGCGGCGCGCGGCTGCGCCCGGTCAGTTCGTGGCCTTTGCCGGATCCGACATCGCGCGCGGCGAGACGGTCCTGCGGCGCGGCACGGTGATCGGCTCCCGCGAGATCGGCATGCTCGCGGCCTGCGGCCTCGGTGACGTCCCGGTTCTGCGCCGGCCGCGCATCGCGGTGCTCTCCACGGGCGACGAGCTCTCGCCTCAGGGCCGCCCCCTGCCGCCGGCCGGCATCTACGACGCGAACGGCCCTATCGTCTGCGCGGCGCTCGCCGAGAACGGCTGCGAGCCCGTCTCCTACGGCGCGGTGCCTGACGATGCCGCCCTGCTTGACGCCGCCCTGCGGCGGGCCTTCGCGGAATGCGACGGCGTCATCCTGTCGGGCGGCACCTCGAAGGGCGCGGGCGATCTCACGCACCGCCTCGTGGCGGATCTCGGCGAGCCCGGCATCGTCGCGCATGGAGTGGCGCTGAAGCCCGGAAAGCCGCTCTGCCTTGCGGTCTGCGCGGGCAAGCCCGTGGTCGTGCTCCCCGGCTTTCCGACCTCGGCCATGTTCACCTTCCACAACATGGTGGCGCCCGTGCTGCGCCGGATGGCGGGTCTGCCGGCGCGGACGGAGGCCGTGGTCGAGGCGACGGTGCCGGTGCGGATCTCCTCGGAGCTCGGGCGCACCGAATTCGTCATGGCGTCGCTCGTCGAGCGCGATGAGGGCTTCGTCGCCTATCCGAGCCCCAAGGGCTCGGGCTCCGTCACGGCCTTCGCGCAGGCGGATGGGTTCTTTGCCATCGACGCGCTGGCGGATCATTGCCCCGCCGGGGCGCGGGTGGAGGTCGCCCTGTTCACGCCGCACCTGCGCGCCCCGGATCTCGTGGTGATCGGCAGCCATTGCACGGGGCTCGACGCGCTCGTCGGCGAACTCGCCGGCCGCGGCTTCTCGGCCCGGCTCATGGCGGTCGGTTCCCTCGGTGGGCTCTCCGCGGCGCGGCGGGGCGAATGCGATCTTGCGCCGATCCATCTCATGGATCCGGCGACGGGCGCCTACAACGAGCCCTATCTCTCGCAGGGCCTCGAACACGTCCCGGGCTGGCGGCGCATGCAGGGCGTGGTGTTCCGTCCGGGCGATGTCCGGTTCGAGGGGCGCGTGGCGGCCGAGGCCGTGGCGGCTGCGCTTCGGGACCCATCCTGCGCCATGGTGAACCGCAACCAGGGCGCCGGCACGCGCATCCTGATCGACCGGCTGCTCGGCGGCGCGCAGCCCGAGGGCTACTGGAACCAGCCGAAATCCCACAATGCGGTGGCGGCAGCCGTCGCGCAGAAACGCGCCGATTGGGGCCTCGCCATCGCGCCCGCCGCGGCGTCCTACGGGCTCGGCTTCCTGCCCCTCGCGGAGGAGCACTACGATTTCGCGCTCGTGCCCGGCGCACGGACAAAGCCCGGGGTTGCGGCATTCCTGACCCTTCTCCACGAGCCCGTGCTGCACCAGATGCTGCGCGACCTCGGCTTCACCCCGGCCCACGCATGATCCGCATCGTCGCCCTCGCGCTCGTTCTCATCCTGACACCAGCGGCTCACGCGGAACTGCGCGGTCATGGCGGCCCGGTGCGGGCGCTCGCGGTCTCGCCCGATGGGCGGATCGCGCTCTCCGGCTCCTTCGATCAATCGGCGATCCTCTGGGGCATCGATCAGGGAGCGGCGCTCGCCGTGCTGCGCTTCCACGACGGCGCCGTGAATGCGGTCGCGGCCCTGCCGGACGGGCGCTTCGCGACCGCGGGCGAAGATGGGCGCATCGCCTTCTGGCGGGCGGGCCAGGGCGCGCCGGAGCGCGTCGCGGAGGGGCATGCGGGACCCATCGTTGCCCTTACCGTGGCGGGCGACCGGATCGCCTCCGCCTCCTGGGACGGCACGGCCCGGATCTGGGCGCTCGACGGCACCGCGCCGCGGGTGCTCGCGGGCCATCAGGGCAATGTGAACGGCGTCGCCTTCCTGCCCGATGGGCGCATCGTCACGGCAGGCTACGACGCCACCTTGCGCCTCTGGCCGAAGGATGGCGGCGATCCGGCCGTGGTCCAGCTCGCGACGCCGCTCAACGGCGTCGCCGTCGCGCCGGACGGCGAACTCGTCGCCGGCGGCGCGGACGGCACCGTGCGCATCTTCGACGCCAAGGGGACCGAACGCGCCGCGGTCGAGACGGGGCCGCGCCCCGTCATCGCGCTCGGCGTGTCGCCCGATGGCACGCGCATCGCGGCAGCGACCGTCGGCGGCTCCGTCGCGGTGATCGAGCGCGCGAACGCGCGCACCCAGTTCACGCTCGTCGGGCCCGGCCTGCCGGTCTGGTCCATCGCCTTCCGGCCCGATGGGCAGGAGCTTCTCACCGGGGGCGCCGACCGATTGGTGCGCCGCTGGGATCTTGCGACGGGGCAGCATATCGGCGCCGTCGCGATGGCGCGGCCCGAGGACTTTCTGGCTGGCTTCAAGGGCGAGCGCGGCGCCGAGGTGTTTCAGGCCTGCGCGGCCTGTCACACGCTGACGCCGGATGGAGGCAACCGGGCGGGGCCGACGCTCCACGGCATCTTCGGCCGGCGCATCGCGAGCCTGGCGGGCTATAATTTCTCGCCAGCCCTCAAGAACCTCGACATCGTTTGGAACGCCGACACCATCGCGAAGCTCTTCGAGGTGGGGCCGCAAGCCTACACGCCGGGCACCAAGATGCCGGAGCAGACCATCGGCAGCGCCGCCGACCGGGAGGCGCTGGTGCGCTTCCTGGAGAAGGCGACGCGCTGAACGCGCTCCCTTAGGCGAGGTCCTTCCCGGCTTCGCGCTCGCGCAGGTAGTCGTCGGTCGTGCGCGGGGCGGGGCGGGCCGGGCCCATATGTGGGTCGAAGCTCTCGTTCACCACCACCTCGACGCGGCAATCCTCGCACAGGGTCAGGATGCGCAGACGATTCTGTCCCTCGTTGCCGGCGAACATCCAGTGCTTGTCCTGGAGCTTTGCCATCACGCGCTCGATGGTGCTGCGCGTGCCGAAGGGCTTGGCGCAGGAGGTGCAGTGGAACGGCTCCTCCTCCTTCATCACCCGGCGCGGGTTCTCCCAGGCCTTGAAGTCGAGCTGGGGCTTCAGCGCGATGACGTCCTCCGGGCATGTGGCGGCGCACAGGCCACACTGCACGCATAGGGATTCCGTGAAGCGCACCATGGGCTTTTCCGGATTGTCGCCGAGCGCGTTCGTCGGGCAGGCGCTCACGCAGGAGAGGCAGAGCGTGCAGGCTTCCGTGTTGAAGGCAAGACCGCCGAAGGGCGCGCCCTCGGCAAGCGCGATCACATCCACGGGCTCGGGCGCTGACCGATGCAATTCGCGGAAGGCGAGTTCGAGAACGCTGCGCTTGGTGCCGCGCGGCACATAGGCGGCCGGTCTCACCGTGGCGCGGCCGGGCACCACCCGGTCGAGGGCGGAGCGCAGGGCATCCGGGTCGTCCGTCTCGATGACGCCCACGACGCCAGTCCCATAGCCGAGCCCGTCGAGAATCACGTTCGCGGTGCCGACGACCCGGTTGAGCCCGGCTGGATCGTGCTTCGGCTTCGCGCGGGCAAGGAAGCGCAGGCCCACGGCGCCGTAGGAGAAGGCGGCCGCGATGGTCTCGGGTCCGACCTGCGTGATCTCGTTCACGCGCATGGGCAGGACGTTGGCAGGCAGGCCGTCGCCGAACCGGGCGAGCGCGTCGATGAGCGGCTCCCCATGATCGGCGTCATGGATCAGCAGCACCGGGTCCGCCCCGCCGCTCGTCCGGTAGGCGGCGAGCAGGGTGCGCAGCTTGCGCATGAGGGTGTCGGCGGCGGGCAGGGCGTAGGACGCGGCGCCCGTCGGGCAGGCGGCCGCGCAGGAACCGCAGCCCGCGCAGACGTAAGGATCGATGGCCACGTGGTCGCCCGCCGGCGTGATGGCGCCCGTGGGGCACAGATCGAGGCAGCGGGTGCAGCCGGTGATCTTGGAACGGGAATGGGCGCACAGCCCTTCCGTGAACTGGATGAAGCGCGGCTTGTCGAACTCGCCGACGAGGTCGCGCGCCTCGGCGATGGCGCGCTCCACGGCCGCCGGGTCGCGCGGGTCGGCGCGCAGGTAGCCGGAGCGCAGCTCGTGCGCCGGGAAGAGCGGCAGACCGCCCGAGAGATCGAGAATGACGTCGCAGGACGAGGTCGCCCCACTGCGGGGCTCGCCGAAGAGGAGGCGCTGGCGGGAGGAGGGAGCCGGGAGGGCGTAGTCGTCGACCCTCAGCTCGAAGGCGCCGAGATGCCCCTTGGCTCCCGTGATGGTGCCCTTCAGCACCGGAAAGTCCGTGACCCGCGGCGGCAGGATGTCGACGGGCCGCGACAGCAGGACGGTGATGTCGAGGGTGTCCGACAGGCGCCGGGCGGCCTCGACCGCGACCTCGTCGCGGCCATAGACGAGCGCCACGCCTCCGCTCGTCATGGTGACGAGCTGGATCGGCGGGGCAGGCTCGGCCGCGGCGGCGAGGAGCGCCGCCATCTTGGGGCCGGCGCCCGCGCCCTCGTTCGACCAGCCGGCGGTCTCGCGCACATTGGCGAAGGTGATGCGGCCCTCGGCGCCAAGCTCCTCGGCCACCTCGGTGAAGAGAGGAGCCTCCTGGGTGCAGCCGATGGTGACCGGGCGTCCCGATCCGATCAGGGCCTTGGCGAGGTCGAGCTGGCGGCGGCAGAGGTGGTCGGCGGTCTTGAGAGCTCCACCGCAGCCCGCCGCAAGGGCGGTCTCGTCGAGGAGCATCGTCCCCTCGCAGGAGCAGGCGATGACAAGGCGGTCTGAAGCGTCGCTCACCGGCATCCACCCTTCGTTGGAGGCGTTATGACGCCTCTCGCGTTCGTGTCGGACCCTTCTATACTAGAACCGCTCCAAAGAACGACATAGACCTCTGGTCGCAGGATCCCTGCCCGAGAACCGAAGGACGCCAGGCAGATATGGCCGCCTCCGCCACCCCGAACCCGATTCCGACCCTCCTGCTGCCGCCGGCCTACCGGCTGGTCGCCCTGCGGGAGCTTGGCGATGCCCATGCCCATGCCTGCCGGATCGCCCCCCAGGAGGGCGCCGGAGCCTTCGTCTGGGTGCGCCGGTTCGACGTGCTCGAATTCGCCGTGGTGTTGGAGCCCGACGAGCCGCTGGCCTCCGCCCGCCGCGCCGTCTTTGCCGGCATGAGCGCCATCGCGGATGCGCTCGCCTCCTTCGCGCCTCCGGAAAAGCCGATCACCTTCGCATGGCCCGGGACGGTGCTCTTCGACGGCGGCCGCCTCGGCGGGGGGCGTCTCGCCTGGCCGGAGGGCTGCGCGGAGGATGCGGTTCCGGACTGGGTGGTGTTCTCCGCCATGCTGCTCGCTTCCCCGGTCGGATTCCCCGATCCCGGTGCCCTGTCCGAGGTCACCTTCCTCGAGGAGGAGGGCTTCGACCCGGCGGAGATCCAGGAGGTGGTGGAAAGCTTCGCCCGCCATCTCATGGTCGCGTTCGACGCCTGGGCCGAGCGCGGCTTCAAGGCTGTCGCCGACACCTATCTGGCCCGCCTCCCGAAGGAGGCCGGCCTCGGCCGCCGTGGCCTCGACGGCAACGGCGACCTTCTCCTCCACCGGGCCGGCAGCCTCGACCGCGTGCCGCTCCTGGGCCCCCTGGAGGAGGCGTCCTGGTACGATCCCGCCACCGGCATGCCGCGGCTCTGATCCCATGGCACGGCTCCTGCGCACCCTCCGGCTCGATCTCTCCGACACCTTCGTGTTCGATCGCGCCGCCGAGCCCGGCGAATGGGCGGTGCCGGGCTCCGTCCTGTTCTGGGGCGCGGAGCTTGCGACGCTGCCTCCGAAGATGCGGGCGGCGTTCCGCTCAGGATTCCTGGGGCTTGGAAGCTACGGATTCTCGACGCTCGCCGAGGTGGCGGAGATCGACGACGCAGGCCGCGCGGCTCTCCTCGACGCCTTCGCCCTTGCGCTCGTGGAGCGCTTCGGTGCGCCGAGCATCGCGGAGGCGCGCGCCGCGGCCGAGGACGAGATCGCCTTTGCGGCGTCCTTGAGCGACCATCCGGTCGGCACGGTGATCGCCATGCACCGCACCGTGGAGGATGGGGAGATGAAGGAGCGCTTCCGCACCCTGCACCGGCGCGAGCCCGGGGTGGCGGGCGCCGACCGGCTGCACAGTCATGCCCGCGCCTTCGAGTTCGTCGAGACCGACGAGCCGGAGGAGCGGGTCGACCTTCTTGGATTGATGGACAAGTCCTGATGCGCGAGTTCTGGGTCTCCTCGGGCCACCACCTCACCCGCCGTCTCGAAGGCGGGGGGCTCGCCGTCACGGACGAGCTCCTGCTCGCCTATCTGGCCCGCCCCGAGCTGATGCCGCCGGCGGAGGCCTGCGAGCGCGAGCGGGCGCTTCACGCCGCCCTGATGAAGGATCCCCGGCGGCCGGTTTCCGCCGCCGAGATCGAGGCGCTCGAGGATGCGGATGCCCGCGAGAACTGGACCTTCATGATGGGCTTCCGGGACCGCCTGCTCGCGGCACCCACCGTGGAGGCCGCCTATCTCGGCCTCGTGCGCCAGGGCGCCCGCGGGATCCCGCCGCTCTTCCTCAACCAGCTCGTCCATCTCATCCTGCGCAACGCCCTCGACGGGTGCGAGGACCCTTACGTGCTCCGCGCCGCCGAGCTGTTCTTCCGCACCCAGCGCGCCTCCGTCCACGAGGGCACGCTGCTCCTCGCCGATGCGGAGGTGGTGGAAGGCCATGAGCTGTCGGGCAGCCAGTCGCCTCTCGTCGCCATGCTGGGCAAGGATCCGGCCGGCGATCTCGACGTGCTCGACGACGAGAATGCCTGGACCTACTGGAGCCGCTCGGACGCCTTCACGATGGCGCTCAATCTCGGTTCGAACCCGCGCAGCCGCGAGGGCCTCGCCCGGGTGATCGAGGTCTGGCTGCGCCACCTTCTCCATCTCGACGCGCAGGTGGAGCCGCTGGCGCGGATCGAGGACAAGGATTGGCGCTGGTTCGTCGGCCTCGACGCGGAGGCGACCTCCATCGGCAACGCTCTCTGGCAGGGCGAGAATGTGGACGAGGAGGCGGCCGGGCGGGTGCTCGCGCTCTTCCGTCTCACCTTCGCGAAGGGCTCGCCCGTCGAACCCCGGGTCGCCGGGCATCCGGTCTATGTCCTGCTCGCCATGGCGCCGGACAAATCCGTGCGCCTCAAGCCGCAGAACCTCGTCATGGGCCTGCCGCTCGCCGGCCAGGTCCGGGCGGCCTGAGAGGAGGGGACCTATGTCACGGGATCACTTCACGGTTGGGATCGTGGCGGCGCGCCGCCGCCTCAAGGGCCCCTGGGCCGACACGATCTGGCTCCCGATCGCCGCGCTGCCGGCGGCGCCCGGCATTCCGATCGGCACGCCGCTCGGCCTCCAGGGCGAGGACGAGACCTTCTATATGGGAGCGACCGAGGCGGACCTGCACCTGCGGGCGACAGGCCATTACCGGGACAATCTCACCTCCGGCCGCCCGTCCCTTTGGGTCGTGCTGCGTCCCGTCGGCGAGGAGGCGGAACTCGCCTCCGTGACGGCGGATCCCTATGAGGGCGAGGCGCTCGCGGAGAGCATCGGCGACGTGGTCGAGGCGGTGCCGATGCCGGGCGCGATCCAGGAGCAGATCCAGGCCTTCATCGAGGCCTTTCACGAGGAGCAGAACTTCCTCAAGCGCAAACGCGACCGGGCCGATCCCAATGCGCTGGGGCGCCGCGGCGGGGCACGGCAGGGAGAGGACGAATGAGCGGCGGCGAGTTCCTATCCCGCTGGTCGCGGCGCAAGCTCCAGAGCGAGCCGGAGGCTCCGGCGGCGGACCTGCCCGCCCCCGTGCCGGCGGAGGCGCCCGGTGAGACCGCACCCCCGGATGCACCCCAGGAGAGCGACGCCCTCACCCCGGAGGAGATCGAGGCCCTGCCGAAGGTGGAGGAGATCACGGCCGAGACCGACATCACCATGTTCCTCCGCAAGGGCGTTCCGGAATTCCTGAAGAACGCGGCGCTCCGGCGCGTGTGGTCCGTCGACCCAACGATCCGCGACTATGTGAGCGAGGCGCGCGAATACGCCTATGACTGGAACGTCCCTGGAGGCGTTCCCGGAAACGGTCCGCTCCTGCCCTCCGACAATGTGGGCGACATGCTCCGCCAGATCTTCGGGGATGGTCCTCCGGGCACGAAATTGGCCGAATCGATGGAGGCGGAAGCGGCGCGCGGCGCGGTGTCGCGGATCGACGGCAGGTCGGCTGCCGTCCCCTCGGAAGAAGCGCCTCCGGAGCCCGACGCCGACGCTGCAGCGCAGCAAGACGACGAGGGGCTGGGCCCGTCGCCGGAGCCGGATCCGTTGAACGGCAAAGCTTTTCCGGCCATGCACCCGGTCCGTCTCGATGCGCCTCCCATTGCTGCACCGCCCCCTGAACCGGAGCCGGCCGTGCCGCAGCCGGCGCGGGTCCGGCGTCACGGCGGCGCCAAGCCAGTTTGAAATGCTTCCAAAGTACCCTTGCGGGACCCGCATAGGCTCTTATTATGCCCTTCAAATAAGCAGGGGCCTGAGCCCTGTCGTAGCGTGGGATGGAAATGCGAGAGGGTGGTCTCGACGAGGCAATCCGTGCGGCTGGCGGCATCGGCGCGCTGGCGCGCTCGCTCGGCATTTCCCAGCCGGCCGTCTCCACCTGGCAACGGGTTCCTGCTGAGCGCGTCCTCTCGGTCGAGGCGCTGACGGGCGTCTCCCGCTCCGTGCTCCGGCCCGATCTCTACCCCATGTCCGACACTTCCTCCCCGGCGGCGGAGGTCGACGAGGTCGACCTGCTTCGCTCCCACGAATACGGCCTGCTCGCCCTCCTGTTCGGCCGTGCGCCGACGGCCGAGGTGCTCGAGCGCGTGCGCCAGCTCAAGGGCGATGCGAGCCCCCTCGGCCTCGCCCACATCCATCTGGCGGATCTCGCCGGCGAGTTGGATCCGGATGCGATCTCGCGGGAATATTTCGATCTCTTCGTAGGCGTCGGCCGGGGCGAGCTGCTGCCCTACGGTTCCTATTATCTGACGGGCTTCCTGCACGAGCGTCCGCTCGCTCGCCTGCGGGAGGACCTCGCGAAACTCGGGATCGAACGCATCGAGGAGCAGCGCGAGCCCGAGGACCACATCGCCATCGTCTGCGAGATCATGGCGGGGCTCGCGGCCCGGCGGTTCGACAACGAGCCGGGCGCCGACGCCCCGTTCTTCGACAAGCACCTGAAGCCCTGGGCGGCGCGGTTCTTCGCCGATTGCGAAACCGCGCGTCATGCCCGCTTCTACAAGGCCGCGGGCGCCGTCGGGCGCCTGTTCATGGAAATCGAGGCGGAAGCCTTCGCGATGGACGCCTGACGGCGCCCATCCTCTGAAACACGCGAGAGCCACCCTCAAAGGGCGGCTCGAATGGAGGGTCGGATGACGAAGACGAACGACAAGGCGCTCGACCGCCGCAACTTCCTTCGATCGCTCGGAGGAGCGTCCACGGTGGCCGTCGCGGCCGTGGCCTCGCCGCTCGCGGCCACGGATGCGGCTGCCTACGATCCGGGCCAGGAAGAGACGAAGGGCCGCTATCGCGAGAGCGACCACGTCAAGGCCTATTACCGGACCAACGGCTACGAGACGCTGAAGAAGTGAGCCGGCCATGCCCGCGATGTGCAGGGGCGGCGACGATCGCCGCCGGACGACGCGGGGTGAGCCTGTTATGCGGATGAAGCCCAACGGCGGCCATGCAGGCCGCATCAAGACGCAGAAGTGAGGGTGCCATGCTGATCAAGCGCAAGAGCGGCGATGCGAGCCGCAGCAAGCTGCAGGCCATCACGGCCGGCCTCGCCTCCGGCACCATCGACCGGCGCTCCTTCCTGAAGCGGTCCGGTCTCGCGGTCGGCGGCCTCGCGGCGGTGGGATCGATCCATATCGGATCGGTCCGCAAGGCAGCGGCGGCGCCCGTGCCGGGCGCGACGGTCGAGATCAAGAAGAACATCTGCACCCACTGCTCGGTAGGTTGCACCGTGACGGCGGAGGTCCAGAACGGGGTGTGGGTCGGTCAGGAGCCCTCGTGGGAAAGCCCGATCAACCGCGGCACCCACTGCGCCAAGGGCGCAGCCGTCCGCGAGATCGTCCACGGCGAGCGCCGCCTGAAGTATCCGATGAAGCTCGTCGGCGGGCAGTGGCAGCGCATCTCCTGGGATCAGGCCATCAACGAAATCGGCGACAAGCTCCTCGAGATCCGCCAGCGCGCGGGCGCCGACTCCGTCTACTGGCTCGGCTCGGCGAAATTCTCCAACGAGGGTGCCTACCTCTTCCGCAAGATGGGCGCCTTCTGGGGCACCAACTCGGTCGACCACCAGGCCCGCATCTGTCACTCGACCACGGTGGCCGGCGTCGCCAATACCTGGGGCTACGGCGCGCAGACCAATTCCTACAACGACCTGCGCAACGCCAAGACGATGCTCGTCCTCGGCGGCAACCCGGCCGAAGCGCATCCGGTCTCCCTCCAGCACCTCCTCTCCGGCAAGGAGATCAACCGCGCGAACTTCATCGTCGCGGATCCCCGCTTCACCCGCACGGCGGCGCACGGCACCGAGTACGTGCGCATCCGCCCCGGCACGGATATTCCGTTCCTCATGGGCATGATGTGGCACATCGTGAAGAACGGCTGGGAGGACAAGGAATTCATCCAGCAGCGCGTCTACGGGATGGATCAGGTCTACAAGGAAATCGAGAAGTACCCGCCCGAGGAGGTCGAGCGGATCACGGGCGTTCCCGGCGAGCAGCTGAAGCGCGTCGCCGAGAAGTTCGCCAAGGAAAAGCCCGCCACCCTCATCTGGTGCATGGGCCAGACCCAGAAGACCGTCGGCACGGCCAATGTGCGTGCCTCCTGCATCGCCCTTCTTCTCACCGGCAACGTCGGCAAGAACGGCACCGGCGCCAATATCTTCCGCGGCCATTGCAACGTGCAGGGCGCGACGGATCTCGGCCTCGATATCACGTCCCTGCCTCTCTATTACGGCCTCACCGAAGCGGCCTGGAAGCACTGGGCCCGCGTCTGGGACGTGGAATACGAGTGGCTGCAGGCCCAGTTCGACGAGGTTCCCGCGAAAGCGGAGCGCAAGGCGCGGAACCGCAAGGAGAACATGGAGACCCCCGGCATCACCTCGACCCGGTGGTTCGACGCGGTTCTCATGCCGGAGGAGCAGGTCGACCAGCGCAACCTCATCCGCGCCATGGTGGTGTTCGGACACGGCGGCAACACCGTGACCCGCATGCCCGACGCGGTCCGGGGCCTTGAGAAACTCGATCTTCTCGTGGTGGCCGACCCGCATCCGACCTCCTACGCCTCGATGGCCGACCGCAAGGAGAACACCTACCTCCTGCCGATCTGCACCCAGTTCGAGACCTCCGGATCGCGCACGGCCTCCAACCGCTCGCTCCAGTGGGGCGAGCAGGTGGTGAAGCCTATCTTCGAGTCGAAGGACGATTACGAGGTTCTCTACCGGTTCGCCACGAAGCTCGGCTTCGCCGACCGCATGTTCAAGAACATCAAGGTCACGAACGGGCGGCCCGAGGCGGAGGACATCCTGCGCGAGATCAACCGCGGCGGTTGGTCGACGGGCTATTGCGGCCAGTCGCCGGAGCGGCTCAAGGCGCACATGAAGAACCAGGGCAAGTTCGACCTGGTGACCCTGCGCGCCCCGAAGGACACCCCGGAGATTGGCGGCGACTATTACGGCCTCCCCTGGCCCTGCTGGGGCAAACCCGAGGTCCGGCATCCGGGCTCGCACGTCCTCTACAACACGGGCCTACACGTGAAGGATGGCGGCGGCACCTTCCGGGCCCGCTTCGGAACCGAGCGCAACGGCGAGACGCTCCTCGCCGAGGGCTCGTACACCGAGGGATCGCTCATCACCGACGGGTATCCCGAATTCACCATGGGCGTCTTCAAGAAGCTCGGGTGGGACAAGGATCTGACGCCTGAAGAGACGGCGATCATCGCCCGCATCGGCGGCAACAACATCGACGCGGTGAGCTGGGCGACGGACCTCTCCGGCGGCATCCAGCGCGTCTGCCTCGACAAGGGTGTCTCGCCCTACGGCAACGGCAAGGCCCGCGCCGTGGCGTGGAACCTCCCGGACCCGATCCCGACGCACCGCGAGCCGATCTACTCGCCGCGTCCCGATCTCGTGGCCAAGTATCCGACCCGTCCCGACGAGCGGCAGTTCCGCCTGCCGAACATCGGCTTCTCGGTCCAGAAGGCGGCGGTGGAGAAGAACATCGCCAAGGACTTCCCGATCGTGCTCACCTCGGGCCGCCTCGTGGAATACGAGGGCGGCGGCGAGGAGACCCGCTCCAACCGGTGGCTCGCCGAGCTCCAGCAGGACATGTTCGTCGAGATCAACACGGCGGACGCGGCCGACCGGGGCATCAAGGACGGTCAGTGGGTGTGGGTGAACGGCGCCGAGAACAAGGCGCGCGCCCGGGTGAAGGCTCTCGTGACCGACCGTGTCGGCCGCGGCGTCGCCTTCATGCCGTTCCACTTCGCCGGCTGGTACCAGGGACAGGACCTGCGCGCACGCTACCCGCAGGGCACGGATCCATACGTGCTCGGCGAAAGCGTGAACACGGTCACGACCTACGGCTTCGACCCGGTCACCAATATGCAAGAGACGAAGGTCACGCTCTGCCAGATCCAGGCGGCGTGAGGAGGACCTGAACCATGGCCCGCATGAAATTCCTCTGCGACGCTGATCGCTGCATCGAATGCAACGCTTGCGTCACCGCCTGCAAGAACGAGCACGAGGTGCCCTGGGGCATCAACCGCCGGCGCGTCGTCACCCTCAATGACGGCAAGCCCGGCGAGCGCTCGGTCTCCATGGCCTGCATGCACTGCACGGACGCGCCCTGCGCGGCCGTGTGCCCGGTGAACTGCTTCTACACCACGGTCGACGCGGTGGTGCTGCATTCCAAGGATCTGTGCATCGGCTGCGGCTACTGCTTCTACGCCTGCCCATTCGGCGCGCCGCAATATCCGCGCGTCGGCAATTTCGGCACCCGCGGCAAGATGGACAAGTGCACCTATTGCGCGGCGGGTCCGGAGGCGGACGGTTCCACGGCCGAGTACATCAAGTACGGCTCGAACCGGCTCGCCGAGGGCAAGCTGCCGCTCTGCGCCGAGATGTGCTCCACGAAGGCGCTCCTCGCCGGCGACGGCGACATCATCGCTCAGATCTACAAGGAGCGCGTGGTGAAGCGGGGCTACGGCTCCGGCGCCTGGGGCTGGAAGACGGCCTATCGCGAGACCGTCGCCATCTGATCCGGACGGGGGCCGCGTTCCGCGCGGCCCCGCCCTCACGACAAGAACAAGGGAGACCTCCCGATGAGGAACATCAACGTCCGGGGCGTGCTGGCTGCCGCAGCGCTTGTTGCCGCCATGGGGCTCGCGCCAGCCTTTGCCCAAGGCACCAACGCCACCTCCGAAGGACCCGCCAATCGAGGCGGCACCACCCAGAACGCGGTCACCGGTCCGGCCAATGCCGCGAACCCCACGGCCAGCGCCGTGAGCGAGGAGCAGCTCTTCCAGCAGCTCGACAAGCTCTCCGGCCGCGTCTCCATTCCGGACGGCAAGGCCGCCATCCTGCAGCAGCCCCAGGGGCGCGATTATCGCGGCTTCCGGGAGGGGATCCTTCCCTGGGTCGGCGGCATCTTCGTGCTTGGCATGATCCTGGCGCTCGCGGCCTTCTACTTCACGCGCGGCCGCATCAAGCTCGAGCATAGCGAGGAATCCGGCCGCAAGATCCTGCGCTTCAACGCCTTCGAGCGTTTCACGCACTGGATGACGGCGATGAGCTTCATCGTCCTCGCCATCTCGGGGCTGAACTACATCTTCGGCAAGCGCCTGCTCATGCCGATCATCGGGCCGGACGCCTTCGCGGCGTGGTCCCAATACGCGAAATACGCGCACAACTTCCTGTCCTGGCCGTTCATGATCGGCCTGCTGTTCATGATCCTCGTCTGGATCAAGGACAACATCCCCGACCGCACGGACGTCACCTGGATCAAGCAGGGCGGCGGCCTCGTCGGCCAAGGCCATCCGCCGGCCCGCCGCTTCAATGCGGGCCAGAAGGTGATCTTCTGGTCGGTGGTGCTCGGCGGCCTTGCCCTGTCGGTCTCCGGCGTCATCATGATGTTCCCCTTCTCGGTCGCCGACATCAACGGGATGCAGATCTCGCAATATGTCCACGCGACGGTGGGCGTGATCCTGATCGCCATCATGATCGCGCATATCTACATCGGCTCGCTGGGCATGGAGGGCGCTTACGACGCCATGGGCTCGGGCGAGGTGGATCTCGCCTGGGCGCGAACCCACCACAGCCTCTGGGTCGAGGAGGAGCAGGCCAAGACCGCCAGCGGCCCGCAGGTCCGCACCCGCCCCGCTCCGGCCGAGTAGGGGCCCCGGTCTCCACAACGAAAAGCCCGGCGTCCTGGACGCCGGGCTTTTTCATGGGTACGTGGCCCCATGCGCGCGATCGGGCTCGGACGGGCGCCTCCGCTCCCGAACCTCGTCCCCGAACGCGGGCATTCGACTTTTTTGAGTACGTGACCCCATGCGCGTGATCGGACTGGCCGGCTGGAGCGGGGCGGGGAAGACGACCCTGCTCCTGAAGCTCATTCCGGAACTCTCCCGCCGCGGGCTGGCGGTCTCGACCCTGAAACACGCCCACCACGCCTTCGACGTGGACCATCCGGGCAAGGATTCCTTCGAGCACCGGCAGGCCGGCGCCCGGGAGGTGCTGATCGCTTCCGGCCGCCGCTGGGCCCTCATGCACGAGTTGCGCGACGAGGCGGAGCCGGCGCTCCCCGATCTGCTCCGGACGCTCTCCCCGGTGGATCTCGTCATCGTCGAGGGCTTCAAGGCCTATGCGCACCCGAAGGTGGAGATCCACCGGGCCGCCAACGGCAAGCCGCTCCTCTACCCGAACCTCGCCAATGTCCGCGCCATCCTCTCCGATGCCGCCATTCCCGGCGCCCCCGTGCCGGTGATCCCCCTCGACGACGTGCCAGCCATCGCGGATCGCCTCCTCGCCGAAGCCGAGGATCTGGCCGCCGTCGCCACGGCGCTCGCGGCGCTCCCGCGCCCGGCGCGCCTGCATCCTCGAACCTGAGACCGCCATGAGCCGCATTCTCTTCATCACCCATCCCGAAGTGGTCATCGACCCGGCCGTGCCCATCCCCGAATGGCCGCTCTCGCCCGTCGGGCGCCAGCGCATGGAGGCGTTCACCCGCTCGCCCGTCCTCCAGGGGGTCGCGTCCCTCCATGCGAGCACGGAGCGCAAGGCCATGGACGGGGCCGAGATCCTCGGCAAGGCGCTCGGCCTCGGCTTGGCGACCGATCACGACCTTGGGGAAAACGATCGCTCCTCCACGGGCTTCATCGCCCCGCCCGAGTTCTGGGAGGTCGTGGAGGCGTTTTTCGCACGGCCGACCGAGAGCATCCGCGGCTGGGAACGGGCGGTGGACGCCCAAAGCCGGATCGTGCGGGCAGTGCGCCAGGTGGCGGACACAGCTGTCCCGGGCGATGCCGCGATCGTCGCCCATGGCGGCGTCGCCAGCCTGCTGATGGCCCATCTCCGCGGCACGCAGGATGCTCGTCCCTTCGCCCAGCCGAGGCAAAGCGGCGGCTGCTTCTTCGTCATCGACCGGGAGACCTTCGCCCTGGCGGAGGGCTGGAGCACCCTGGAGAACGCGGCCGCCTGACGCCGGCTGCGCTTGACGGCGGCCCCGTGGCTCCCCATCGAAGGAGCGCACGAGGTCCCCATGGCCCAACTCTCCAACGATTGCTTCGCCTTCGGCGGCCCGCTTCTCTCCGTCGACGATGCGCGAGCCCTCATCGCCGAGCGGCTCTCGCCCGTCGCCCCCATCGAGCGGGTGCCGCTCGTGGAGGCGGACGGGCGCGTCCTGGCCGAGACGGTTCTGGCGCCCCTCGACCTGCCCCCCTTCGACAACTCGGCCGTGGACGGCTACGCGGTTCGCTCCTCCGACCTCGCCGCCTCCGGGCCGACCCTGCTGCCCCTCGCGGGCCGCCTTGCCGCCGGGATCGCCGCAGGCGCGCCGGCCCCGGGCCCCCATGCGATCCGCATCTTCACCGGGGCCCCGATGCCGCCGGGCTTCGACACGGTCTTCATGCAGGAGGACGTGGAACTGCGGGGCGACGCCGTGAACCTGCCCGGAGGCTTGAAGCCCGGCGCGAACCGCCGGCCTGCCGGCGAGGATCTGGCCCGGGGCGCGGTGGCGCTCGAGGCGGGGCGACGGCTATCGCCCCGGGACCTGGCACTCCTGGCTGGCCTCGGGCTCGCCGAGATCCCGGTGCGGGCTCCTCTCAAGGTGGCGGTGTTCTCCACCGGCAACGAGATCGTTCCGCCGGGCGAGCCCCTGGGGCCGGCGGCGCTCTACGATGCCAACCGCTTCATGCTGATCGCCCTCCTGCGCCGGCTCGGCTGCCGCGTCAGCGACGGGGGCATCGTGCCGGACGACCGCGCGAGCGCCGCCGCCGCCTTGCGGCAGGCCGCGGGTGCCCATGACTGTCTCATCACGTCGGGCGGCGTCTCGACCGGGGAGGAGGACCACGTGAAGGCGGCGGTCGAGGAGGCCGGCAGCCTCACCTTCTGGCGCATCGCCATCAAGCCGGGCCGGCCCGTGGCCCTCGGCGTCGTGGCGGGCACGCCCTTCATCGGGCTGCCCGGCAATCCGGCGGCGGTGTTCGTGACTTTCACGCAGGTCGCGCGCGCGCTCCTCGCGAGGCTCGCCGGCGAGGCCTCGCGCCCGCTCGTGGCGCTCCCGGTGGAGGCGGGGTTCCCCTATGCCAAGAAGGAGGGACGCCGCGAATATGTGCGGGTGCGGGTCGAGCGGCGGGAGGATGGGCGCGTCGTCGCTCTCAAGCATCCCCGGGAGGGGGCCGGCGTGATCACCTCGCTCACGCAGACCGACGGCCTCGTTGAGTTGCCCGAGGCCATGACGCGCGTGGAGCCCGGCACTGTCGTGGGCTTCCTGCCCTACAGCGCGCTGGTCTGACGGTCCGGCCCGTCATCGCGCAGGCTGGTGCCGGGTATGCCCCCCGCACCAGAAAAGGTCAGCATCGCGGCCAAGCTCCGAGGGCAGCCGCGGTCACGCGCTCAGCTGCGCGGGATCGGCGGCTGGCCGCTCCAGTTCTCGCCCACCAGGTTGTGCCCCGGATCGCCCACGCGGGCGCCGGACCCGACGAAGGATTCGTAGGCCGGGCGATGCTCCTGGTTCAGCACGAACGAGGCCGCGTAGGCGAGGAGGAGCGCAGCCACGGCGGACATGACGATGATTTTCACAAAAGCCCTCCAAGTTTCTTGTTGTCTCTTTAGATGTGCGGCGAAACCGCCCCGTTTTCAAGCGCTTCCGCCTCACCAATAGGGCGCAGACGGCATGAGCGCCCCATTTCGCGCGCCGCGGCCCGGGCGGTCGCCTTATCAAGAGGGCACGGACCGCACCGGCGCGGAGATTCAAGCATCGCCGTAACGGGCGATCAGGGCCTCGGCCGCGTCGAGATCCTCGGGTGCGTTGGCATTGAAGAACGGGTCCACAGGGTCCGCCGGCCAGGTCGCGTGCGCGATGCCGTGCCGGGCGGTCCAGCGATCGATCTTGCGCAGGCCCTCCTCGGTCAGAGCTTGGCGCAGGTCCTCCCGCAGGGCGACTGACCACAGCGCATTGACCGGGTGCGCGAACCCGCCCGACTCGGCGCAGGCAAGCGGCGTCCTGGCGGCTCTGCGTGCCGCGTGCAGGCGCTCCACGAGATCCCGCGGCAGGAACGGGGTGTCGGCCGCGACGCTCGCCACGTGAGCGACCTCCGGCCGATGCTCGGCGGCCCAATCGAGAGCGGCCAAAATGCCGGCGAGGGGGCCAGCAAAATCGGGCACCGTGTCGGCGACGACCGGCAGCCCCGTCGCCGCGAACCGTGCCGGGTCTCCGTTCGCATTGAGGATGAGCCCGTCGCATTGGGCGGAGAAGCGCTCGATCACGCGTTCGAGGATGGTGCGGCCGCCGATGCTCCGCAGGGGCTTGTCGCCCCCGCCCATGCGCCGCGCGAGACCGCCGGCGAGGAGCACGCCGAGGGTCGGCTCAGTCATGGGCGGAATCCTCGCGCCAGTGCCTGCCGACGGTTCTCTCAGTCATCCGCCGCACCCTTGCGTCTGTGCTTGGCGCTGGTTCTCTCAATCATCAGCGGAGCCCTTGCGCCGGTGCTTGGCGCTGTCCTCGTCCACATAGGCGAGGTCCTGATCGAACACGATGCGTTCCTCGCCCGAGAGCGCCACGAAGCGCTTGCCGCGGGCGCGGCCGACCAGGGTGAGCCCGTATTGCCGCGCAAGCTCCACGCCCCAGGCCGTGAACCCCGAGCGGGAGACGAGAATCGGGATACCCATGCGCACGGTCTTGATCACCATCTCCGAGGTGAGCCGCCCGGTGGTGTAGAAGATCTTGTCGGCGCCGCTCTCCCGGTTGCGGAACATCCAGCCGGCGATCTTGTCCACCGCGTTGTGGCGGCCGACATCCTCCATGTAGACGAGCGGCCTGTCCTGCCGGGCGAGCACGCAGCCGTGGATCGCGCCCGCTTCCAGATAGAGCGACGGCGTGGTGTTGACCGCGTGGGTGAGGCGGTAGAGCCAGGACGTGTGCAGCGGCGCCGGCGGCAGCGCTGCCCGGTCGAGCGCCTCCATCAGGTCGCCGAAGGCGGTGCCCTGCGCGCAGCCGCTCGTCTGGGTGCGCTTCTTCAGCTTGTCCTCGAAATTGGTCTGCTCCTGCGTGCGCACCACGACCACCGAGAGATCCTCGTCGTAATCGACGCCCGTGACCACGTCGTCAGGCTTGAGCATATTCTGGTTGAGAAGGTAGCCGATGGCGAGCTCCTCCGGATAATCGCCGATCGTCATCATCGTGACGATCTCCTGGGCGTTGAGGTAGAGCGTGAGGGAGCGCTCCACCGTCACCGGGATCTCCACCCGGTCCCCGGCTTCGTTGACGCCGGCGACGCGCTGCGTCAGGCGCGGGTCGTGGGGATCGGGACGGACGAGAAGGCCGGGATCGAGTTGGGTCATGAGAGCATTCTAGCGCGGCTGCACTGACAAGAAGGCCGGGATCGTGCTGGGTCGTGGGTGCAGTCTAGCGGTTCCGGCCCGCCGAGGGAGCCCCGCCGCGCCAGAATGCCCAAGCCATGTGGAGACCCGCCGGGAACGCAAGCCGCCGGATGGCAGTTGCTCCAGCGCCCCCGAATGCCAGCCCGGAGTCCGTCATGAGCGAGAAGAACCTGGAAGCGCTCTTCCTGCACAATCTCAAGGACATCTACTTCGCCGAGCAGCAGATCGCGAAGGCGATGCCGGCGATGATCAAGGCGGCGGAGGCGGCCGAGCTGCGATCGGCCTTCGAGACCCATTCCCGCGAGACCCAGGAGCAGATCAAGCGCCTGGAGCAGATCTTCGAGATCCTGGGCGAGAAGCCGCAGGGCGTGCCCTGCGAGGGCATCCTCGGCATCATCAAGGAAGGGCAGGGGATGATGCAGGATTTCGCCGAGGGCGAAGCCTTCGAGGCGGGCCTCATCGCAGCCGCCCAGGCGATCGAGCATTACGAGATCGCCCGCTACGGCACCTTAAGGGCCTGGGCACGCCAGCTCGGCCTCACGGAGGCGGCCGAACTCCTGGAGCTGTCCCTCGACGAGGAGACCGACACGGACGAGATCCTCTCCGAGATCGCCGAGGACGCCATCAATCCAGAGGCCGTCTAGGAGCAGGCGGCGCCCTTCGCGCAAGCGCCGTCCGCGGCCTTTGGCCGGAACTGTCCAGCGGGCCGGCACGTTCTGGATAAGCTGTCGTGCGCGCCACCGGTGCATTGCATGGGCGCAGCCTGTCGCGACCCCGACCGTTTTCACCTGAGGAGCTGAACGCCATGGGCATTTTCTCGAAAGACATCAAGACGCTTGACGACCTCTTCGTTCACACCCTGCAGGACATCTACTACGCCGAGCAGCAGATCACGAAGGCGCTGCCGCAGATGATCGCGAAGGTGAGCGATCCGCAGCTGAAGCAGGCGTTCCAGACGCATCTGTCGGAGACCGAGCAGCAGATCCAGATGGTCGAGCAGGTGTTCCGCATGCACGGCCATGACCCAAAGGGCGTCACCTGCCCGGCCATCGACGGCATCATCGACGAGTCGCAGGAGATCGCCGGCGAGGTCGAGGATCCGCAGGTGCTCGATGCGGCGCTCCTTGCGGCCGCGCAGGCCGTCGAGCACTACGAGATCACCCGCTACGGCACCCTCGTCGCCTGGGCCAAGCAGCTCGGCCGCCAGGATTGCGCCGCCGTGCTGCACCAGATCCTGGAGCAGGAGAAGGCGACGGACGCGAAGCTGAACCGCATCGCCGAGAGCAAGATCAACCAGCAGGCCGCCTAAAGGCGCGCTGCCCTGGATGCGAGAACGGCGGCCGCGAGGCCGCCGTTTTTCTTTGTCGGGGCGGGGGTTACTCCCCCGCCTTCACGTAGAGCTTAGCCCCGCCGTCCAGGAACTCGCGGCTCTTGGCCGCCATGCCCTCGAGCGCCGCGCGCTCGTTGTCGCCCATGGCCAGCACCTCGGCGCGCAGATCCTGCGTGATCTTCATGGAGCAGAATTTGGGGCCGCACATGGAGCAGAAATGGGCGACCTTGTGGGCGTCCTTCGGGAGGGTCTCGTCGTGGTAGGCCCGAGCCGTGTCGGGGTCGAGGGAGAGGTTGAACTGATCCTCCCAGCGGAAATCGAACCGGGCGCGGGAGAGCGCGTCGTCGCGCAGCTGCGCGGCCGGGTGGCCCTTGGCGAGATCCGCCGCATGCGCCGCGATCTTGTAGGTGATGACGCCCGTCTTCACGTCGTCGCGGTTGGGGAGCCCCAGATGCTCCTTCGGGGTCACGTAGCAGAGCATCGCCGTGCCGAACCAGCCGATCATCGCGGCGCCGATGCCGGAGGTGATGTGGTCGTAGCCCGGCGCGATATCGGTGGTGAGCGGGCCAAGCGTATAGAAGGGCGCCTCGCCGCATTCGCGCAGCTGCTTTTCCATGTTGACCTTGATCTTGTGCATCGGCACGTGGCCGGGGCCCTCGATCATCACCTGGCAGCCCTTGTCCCAGGCCACCTTGGTGAGTTCGCCGAGCGTCTCCAGCTCCGCAAACTGCGCGGCGTCGTTCGCATCCGCGAGAGAGCCCGGGCGCAATCCGTCGCCGAGGGAGAACGACACGTCGTAGGCGCGCATGATCTCGCAGATCTCGTCGAAGCGCTCGTAGAGGAAGCTCTCCTTGTGATGGGCGAGGCACCAGCGAGCCATGATCGAGCCGCCGCGCGAGACGATGCCGGTGACGCGCTTGGCCGTGAGCGGCACGTAAGGAAGCCGCACGCCCGCATGGATCGTGAAGTAATCGACGCCCTGCTCGGCCTGCTCGATGAGCGTGTCCTTGAACACCTCCCAATCGAGCTTGATGGGATCGCCGCCCACCTTCTCCAGGGCCTGGTAGATCGGCACCGTGCCGATCGGCACCGGCGAGTTGCGCATGATCCAGGAACGGATGTTGTGGATGTTGCGGCCGGTGGAGAGGTCCATCACCGTGTCGGCGCCCCAGCGGATCGCCCAGACGAGTTTCTCCACCTCCTCGGCGGCCGTGGAGACCACCGCGGAATTGCCGATATTGGCGTTGATCTTCACAAGGAAGTTCCGGCCGATCGCCATCGGCTCCACTTCCGGATGGTTGATGTTCGCCGGGATGATGGCGCGGCCTCGCGCGATCTCCTGGCGCACGAATTCCGGCGTGATGAAGGGCGGGATCTCGGCCCCGAAACTCTCGCCGTCCGCGATCCTCGCCTCGGCCTCGGCGAGCATCGCCTCGCGGCAGAGGTTCTCGCGGTGCGCCACGTAGATCATCTCTTCCGTGACGATGCCGGCGCGCGCGAACTCGTATTGCGTCACCATCTGGCCAGGGGCCGCGCGGCGCACGGCGCGCTCGGCCGGGCAGGGGGCGACGAGCTTGTCGGCCGCCACGTTGCCGTTGTCCTCCGGCTTCACGGGCCTGGCCTCCACGCGGGCGTAGCCGCGCGCATCGAGCCACGGCTCGCGCACCAGCGGCAGGCCGCGCGAGAGGTCGATGGCGGCATCGGTCTCCGTATAGGGGCCCGACGGGTCATAGACCCGCACCGGTGCCTCCTTCGGGTCGGTGAGCGTGATCTCCCGGAACGGCACGCGGATGTCGGAGCGGCCTTCCGGCGACGCATAGACCTTGCGCGAGCCTTGGATCGGACCGGTGGTGACCGATTGCGGCAGGCCCTTAGGGGGTGGGACGGGGGCGTTCATCGTGGATCTCCCTTGACGCGTTGCAGGAGATCCGGGTGTGGCTGGGGGGCAGCGCTGTAGTTCCAGTCCCTCCGCCGGAATGACCCGGATCAGGTTCAAGGGTCAGGGCGCATCAAGCCCAATCTCAGCCCCTTGGCAGGGCCCCCCTCGGAACGGGAGCGACTGTCGGGCCGGGGGGCGGGATTGTCAATCGGCGTGGATGGCCGACCCGACGAGGGGCGGCGGGCTTCCGCTCCGTCGCCTCACCGGATCCTGTCTCTCGCGTCGTGATTGGCGCGTCGGTCTCAGGCCGGCTTGTCGAGGAGCGGCGCCCGCTCCACCAGGAACGCCGCAAGGTCGTTCGTGATGTGGTCGATATGGGGGGCCTCGACCGCGGTCTGCTCGAACTCTTCCCGGAAGGGGTCGATCGTCTTGGGGATGATGAGCGTCGTCGTCATGCCGAGATCGTGGGGCACCACGAGATTCTTGGCGATATCCTCGAACATCGCGGAGCGGGCGGGCTCGACGCCGTGCTTTTCGAGGAAGCGCTCATAGGCGCGCCGCTCGGGCTTCGGCACGAAATCGGCGGCGGCGATGTCGAACACCGCCTCGAAGTGATCGAGGATGCCGATCTTCCGGGCCACGTTCTCGGCATGCTTCTGCGAGCCGTTGGTGAGGATGAGCTTGCGCCCCGGCAGCCGTTCGATCGCGTCCCCGAGAGAGGCATTGAGCTCGATATCCGAGTGGTCGATGTCGTGGGCGAAATCGAGGAAGTCATACGGATCGATCCCGTACTCGTCGATGAGCGCCCGCAGGGTCGTCCCGTATTTATGATAGAAATACTTCTGGAGCGCCTTCGCCGACAGGCCATCGAGCCCGAAGGTCGTGGCGATGTAGAGGGTGATCCGCTCGTCGATCTGCGGCCAGACCCGGGATTCGTGCGGGTAGAGCGTGTTGTCGAGATCGAAGATCCAGGTGTCTACGTGACCGAAGCTCCGGGAATCCGGAGTGGACAGGTGCGGCTGGAGCGAGGGAACGGCCGTCATGATCTCAAGTTGGGTGATGGAGCAGGGAGGCCCCATGGCGAAAGGATAGACCTAACCGCTGAACCCCGAAAGAGTTCAGTGCGCAGGGGCTTGCTGCCGTTGCCTTCCTCTACCTGCCTCCTAACTGTAACAAAGTTATAGGTGGAGAGGCTTATGGCAAAGCTTTCAGCGCTAGCTATCGCAATCGCCCTCGTTGTCACGCCAAACCAGGTCTGGGCCCAGTCGTGCCGGGACGTCCCGGGGCTGATAGCGCAGTTCAAACAAGCCACGGCGAAGATCAAAGCCGACGCACCCGCCCAGCGGGCCATGCGCCAGTTCGGCGCTATATGCCCGGCTGTCGTGACCGCGCACAGGACCCTGAACGCGATTGTCGCTATCGCCGAAAGAGCCCCCAACCGATGCGGCGCGAGCCCGGCGAAACTCGCCGAGCTGCAGAATTGGAAGGGGTATCTCGACATCCACAGCGATTGCGGCCGCCCCTGACGCGGCCCCCGCTCACCCCCGGCGGATGAGCGTGCCGGCACCGTGATCGGTGAAGAGCTCCAGCAGCACCGCATGCGGGACCTTGCCGTCCAGGATGACGACGGCCTCGACGCCGCGCTCGAGCGCATAGATGCAGGTCTCGATCTTTGGGATCATGCCGTCCGTGATGGTGCCGTCCGCGATGAGGCGGCGGCAATCCTCGATGGTCATCTCGGGGATGAGGTTCTTGTTCTTGTCGAGGACGCCGGGCACGTCGGTGAGGAGGAGAAGGCGCTTGGCGCCCATGGCGCCGGCGATCGCCCCCGCGAAGGTGTCCGCGTTCACGTTGTAGGTCTGGCCCTCGGCCCCAATGGCGACGGGCGCCAGGACGGGTATCAGTTCCGCCTTGAGCACCGCGTCGAGCACGGAACGGTTGACGCTCTCGGGCTCGCCCACGAAGCCGAGATCGACGATCTTCTCGATGTTCGAATCCGGGTCCATCACGGTGCGGGTGGCCTTGCGGGCCGTCACCATGTTCCCGTCCTTGCCGCACAGGCCGACGGCCTTGCCGCCCTCGGCGCCGATCCAGCCGACGATCTGCTTGTTGATGGAGCCCGCGAGCACCATCTCGACGATCTCGACCGTGGCGGCGTCCGTGACGCGCAGGCCGCCCTTGAACTCGCTCTCGATCCCGAGCTTCGTCAGCATCTTGCCGATCTGCGGCCCGCCGCCGTGGACCACGATCGGCTTGATGCCCGACTGCTCGAGCAGCACGATATCCTCGGCGAAATCCTCGGCCGCCGCGCGGTCGCCCATGGCATGGCCGCCGTACTTGATGACCACGACTTCCTCGTCGTAGCGCTGCATGTGCGGCAGGGCCTGGACGAGGATTTCGGCGCGCACATGCACGTTCGGGAGGGGCTCGGTCATGGGGTCTTGCTCATCGAACCTTGAGGGCGAGGGAGCCGCCTTCTAGCGCAGCCGCCGCCGCCTGGGAACTGGCTGCGCGAGCCGTCGAACGACAGTCCCGATAAGAGGTCCCGGGCGTCTCAGGCCCGCGGCCCGACGAGGGCCGCAAGGCCGATCAGCGCCCAACCGCCCATGAGGAGAAAGCCGCCCGAGGGCGCCGCCATGGGAAAGAGGCCGACGCCCCCATAGGCCCGGCGGACCAGATCGCCGCAGAAGAGAACGAGGCCAAGGAGCAGAACCAGTCCGGCGGCCGAGGCGATCCGGTCGTGCAGGGCGCCGCCCATGAGCGCCGCGAGAGCCAGGAGCGCGGCCGCATGGATCAGCAGGAAGCGGGCCGCGGTGTCGAGATTGGGACCGCCTGGGCCGTGGGCCGCCGCGGCCGAGAGGGCGACGCCCGCAAGGCCGGCAAGGCTCGCCAGGGCGACGAGGATGCGCATCATGTGATCGTCTCTCCCACTCGTCTTCCCAGCATCGGCCTTGGCCTGAACAGGATCTACTTACCCGAACCCTTGGGCCGGCTTGGCGTTAGCCCCGGGCAATCCCTGTTCGGGATGCGAGCCTGGGTCGCCTCCGCCCGTCCCCCGGAGGTCATGAGGGAGTCTTCGCCCATGCACAAGATCGTTCTCGTTGCTCTGGCCTGCCTCGGCGCGGCCGCCTGCACCCCCACCACCACGGGCACCGTGGCCGGCGCCACGACCGGCGCCATCGTCGGCGGCCCCGTGGGGGCCGTGGTCGGCGGCGGCATCGGTGCAGTCGCGGGCGCCACGACGGGCGCTGCGGTCGGCGCCTCGAACGGCGCCATGGTCGGCGCGCAGGTCGCCGGTCCGGCTCCGGGCCGCTGCTACGTGACGGATGAAGTCGGCAACGTTCTGGTTGGCCGCAACGGCCGTCCGCTCTCGCAGCGCTGCTAAGACCTAGAGGCCCGCTCCTCGGAGCGGGCCTCCTTCACCCGGCGCCGCGCTCGCTGAGAAGCCGCGCGATTCCGGCCCGCAATTCCGGGATCCCGGTCCCGTTCCGGCTCGATGTCGGCACGATCTCCGGGAAAGCCGCCGCTCGCTTGGCGATGGCCGCCGCGGTCGCGACAAGGCGCTTCTCGAGGTCGCCGGCCTTCACCTCGTCCGCTTTCGTCAGCACGACCTGATAGGACACGGCCGCCTTGTCGAGGGTTTCCAGCACCCCCTCGTCCACCGGCTTGATCCCGTGCCGGGCATCGATCAGCACATAGACCCGGGCGAGGCTTTGGCGGCCGCGAAGATAATCGTGGATCAGCTTGGTCCAGGCCTGCACCTTTTCCTTCTCCACCGCCGCGTAGCCGTAGCCCGGCATGTCCACGAGGTGGAAGCGCCCCCCGATGTCGAAGAAGTTGAGCTGCTGCGTGCGGCCCGGCGTATGCGAGGTGCGGGCGAGCGTGTTGCGCCCGGTGAGCGCGTTGACGAGGCTCGACTTGCCCACGTTGGAGCGGCCCGCGAAGGCGATTTCCACCCGGGTCTGCGGGGGGAGGGCCTGGAGCGAGTTGGCGGCCCAGATGAAATCCGCCTCGCCCGCGAAGAGCTTTCGCCCAGTCTCGAGAAAGGGGTCGATTTCGGTGGAGGTCGGTTCGGTATTGGGAATATCGGCCATGAGCCGGTTATCGACGTTCAGGCGCCGTTCTTCAAGGCGGCCTTGAGGGCCGCGAGATCGGCGCCCCGGATCGCATCGAGGTGGCGCGTGATGGTGGCCGCATCCCAGTCCCACCACCGGATCGCCAGGAGCTCGTCGATCACCGCGTCCGGAAAGCGCCGGCGTAAGGTTCGGGCCGGGTTGCCGCCCACGACCGCATAGGGGGGCACATCCCCGGTCACCACGGCCTTGGCGGCCACAATGGCGCCATCGCCGATCGTCACGCCCGGCATGATGGTGGCCTCCTGGCCGATCCAGACATCGTTGCCGACGACCGTATCGCCCTTGAAGCCCGCCCGGATGGTGGCCCAGTCGAAGCCCTGCTCCCATCCATGCCCGAAGATGTTGAACGGGTAGGTCGAGAAACCCGTCATCGCATGGTTGGCGCCGTTCATGATGAAGGTGACGCCCGTCGCGATGGCGCAGAATCGGCCGATGATCAGCCGGTCGCCCATGAAATCGTAGTGGTGCTGAACGCAGCGGGCGACGAAATGCTCCGGCCCGGCCGGGTCGTCGTAATAGGTGTAGTCGCCGACCAGGATGTTCGGCTGCTTCACGAAAGCTTTGAGGAAGCCCACCCGGGGGTGCCCCGGCAGGGGCGCGGGATCGAGGGGATCGGGGCCGGTTGCGGCGGAGGCGTGTTCTGGCATGGGGATGCGCGGCAAAGGAGGCGGTTACTCCCAGAAGGGCTCCACCTCCGCAAGGCGCTTGGCGTCGGCCCAGGCATGCGCCAGAAGCGCGGCCGTTCGTTCCTCCGCCGCTTCCGCCTCGGCGGCGCCACCCTCCTCCGGCATGGCGCCTTCGCCCAGCATTCCCCCGCCGACGGCGATGTCGTTCAACTCGCCGAGGGTCTCTTGCAGGCTCTCCAGACCGGCGAGGATCGCCTTCCGGCTGTCCTTGGTTCCGGGAAAGAGGCTTTGGAAGAACTCCGCCCCGTAGCGGAGCTTCTTGATCTCGATGCGCACCCGGTGACGGGCCTCGGGTTCGAGATCGGCAAGGTGCTTCATGCGCTTGAGCACCCGCTTCCAACGCCGGCCGAGCTGCTTTTGCGCGCGTCGCTCGATCCGCTGGTCCCGGGCGTGGCGCAGGTCCGCATCGTCCGCTTCGAGCCAATCCCCGGCCTCGATCCAGGCGGCGACCCGCAATGTGAGGGAGCACAGCCGCGGGGTGTCGAGCGTCTCCAGCATGCCGTCATAGGCCCGCTCCCGCCGCTCCCGGGCCTCCACCAGCGCGGGATCCCCCTCCTCGAGCCGCCCGATGAAGACATCGAGATCGCGCAGGGCGCCCAATTGGTGGCTGACCGTCCGAAGCTCGCCGCGGATCGCCTCGCTCTGCGGATCCTCCATCATGTCCTTGAACAGGGAGATGGCCGCCCGCAGGCGCCGCAGGCCGACGCGCATCTGGTGGAGCGCCCCCGGGTCCCGGGTAGACCTGAGGAGCGCCTCGTTGCGCACGGCTTGCGCGAGGCAGGACCGGGCGATGGCCTGGAAGGTCGCCGCGCTCGTGGTGCCGCGCACGAAGGTGACGGGCTGGGCCTTGACCGGCTTTTGCGGCTCGGTCTGGCCCAGCGCGTAGCCCCGGGCCGACTTGGTGGTGAGGGACAGGCGCAGGGGCACCGCCTCGGCGAGTTCGAGGGCAAGGCCGAAGAGGGGCGCCGCCGATCCGTGCTTGATCTCGATCTCCACCTCGCCGAAGGCCGTGCTGCGCCCGTCGGCCTGCACCTCGGCCCGGTCCAGCACCACCTCGACCGTGGCGCCCTCCCGCTCGAGCACATGGGTCCGGCGCTCGCTCGTGACCGTGAAGGCAGGGCGGAGCAGCGGGCCTATGCCATCGTGGAGATGGGCTTCGAGAGCGGTGCCCGCGGCCGCATCGAGATTCAGGGCCTCGCCCTTCACGGGCGTCTCCCATTCGCTGCGGTCGAGGGCGAGGGCGCCGGAATCCCGATCGGCCTTGATGGTCTGGATCCAGCGCCGTCCCTCGCGCCGGGTGCGCAGGGAAATGCCCGCGCGGCGCAGGGTCTCGTCGGGGGTATCGTAATAGATCGCGTGAAGGCGCGCGCGTCGTCCGGCGCCGGCGGCCTTGATGAGCGGATGGGCGAGGAGACGGTCGATCGCGAGCGGTTCGGCCTCGAGCTTCAGCTCGATTTCCCGGGGAGCCGCGCCTGCCGCCCGGCTCTTCTTCGTTCGTCGCCCCGATCCCATGAGAACCCGCCATAGTGCGCCGGTTGGGAAAGATAGGGCGGACCCTTCCGCAAAAGCAAACGGCCGAGCGGGCAGGGGGCCCAATCGACCGCGCCCTCCCGAACGGGGAGGGCGTCGCAGGATGGCCGGAGGCAAACGGCCGAGCGGGCAGGGGCCGCCGGATCGTCGAAACGACAACGCCCTCCCGGAGGGGGAGGGCGTCGCAGAATGGTCGGTTGAGGAAGCGCGGAGCGTCAGCCCTTCGCTTCGGCCTTCTTGCCAAAGGTGCCGCGCAGGTTGTCCCACAGCTCCACCTTCACGCCGTTCTTGCGCATGATGAAGTATTGCTGCGCGATGGAGAGGGCGTTGTTCCAGGCCCAGTAGATCACGAGGCCCGCCGGGAACGAGCCCAGCATGAACGTGAAGATGATCGGCATCCAGCTGAACACCTGCTTCTGGACAGGGTCCGCAGGCTCCGGGTTCATCTTCATCTGCAGCCACATGGTGATGCCCATGAGGATCGGCCACACGCCGAGCATGAGGAACGGGCCCAGCACCGGAACCGCGCCCGGGTTGTAGGGCAGGAGGCCGAACAGGTTGAAGATGGAGGTCGGGTCCGGCGCCGCGAGGTCGCGGATCCAGCCGAAGAACGGCGCGTGGCGCATCTCGATGGTGACGAAGAGCACCTTGTAGAGCGCGAAGAAGACCGGGATCTGGATCAGCACCGGCCAGCAGCCGGCGACCGGATTGATCTTCTCCTTCTTGTAGAGCTCCATCAGCGCCTGCTGCTGCTTCATCTTGTCGTCCGCGTAGCGCTCGCGGATGGCGACCATCTCCGGCTGCACTGCCTTCATCTTTGCCATGGAGGCGTAGGACTTGCTGGCGAGCGGGAAGAACACGAGCTTCAGCAGCACGGTGACGATGAGGATCGACACGCCGAAATTGCCGAACAGGTGGAAGAAGTAGTCGATCACCTTAAAGAGCGGCTTGGTGATGAAGTAGAACCAGCCCCAATCGATGAGGAGGTCGAAGTTCTTGATGCCGAGGCCGTCCTTGTAGCCGTCCACCACGCGCACTTCCTTGGCGCCGGCAAACAGCCGCTGGGTGGTCTCGGCGGTGGCGCCCGGCTCCACGGCCCGGGCCTGGCCGAGCACGTTCGCCTGGTAGATCTTGAGGCCGTTCTGATCGCGCTCCGTGAACGAGCCCTGGTAGGGCTGGCTCTGATCCGGAATGGCGGCGGCGGCCCAGTACTTGTCGGTGATGCCGACGAAGCCGCCCGTCACCCCGTCCCACACCTTGCCACGGGTGCTCTGGCCGGGCACCGGCGCTTCCTTGGCGAGCGTGTCGTAGGTGAATTCCTGCAGCCCCTGGTCGCCGAGGACGCCGATCATGCCCTCGTGCAGCACGTAATAGCCGAGGACGGACGGCTTCCCGTGACGGGAGACGAGGCTGTAGGGGTAGAGGGTCACGGCTGCGGTGCCGCGGTTCTCCACTCCGTCCTTCACGGTGAACATGGACTTGTCGTCCACCGTGATCGTGCGGCGGAAGACGAGGCCCTGGCCGTTGTCGAAGGATAGCGTCACCGGCCGGCCGGGGGTCAGCACGGTGTTGTCGGCGGTCCAGATCGAATCGGGGCCCGGCACCGCATTGGTGCCGACCCAGCCGAACTCGGCGTAATAGGGGTTCTGGCTGCCCGAGGGCGAGAACAGCACGATGTTGGCGCTGTTGGGCTCGACCGTCTCGCGGAAGGTCTTCAGGGACACGTCGTCGATGCGCCCGCCGCGCAGGCTGATGGAGCCGCGGATCGAGGGCGTGTCGATGGCAACGCGCGGGGAGCGGGCGAGGGCCGCCTCGCGGGGCTCGACCAGGGGCGCCGCGCCCGGCACCGCCGCGGGGCCCGTGCCCGGGACGGGCGCCGCTGGGCCGCCGGCCTGGCTCGGGGTGGCGGGCGGATTGGGCGCGTTCGGGTTGACGTTCTGCCCCGCCTGCTGCGTGGCCTGCGGCCGGGGCGCCTCGGGCGGCGCGAAGAAGAACTGCCAGCCGAGCAGCACCGCGACCGAGAGAACGATCGCCAGGAGCAGGTTTCTGTTGTCGTCACGCATGGGTCAGGGTTCCGCGGCGGGAATCGTCGGTGGCCGTAAGGGTTGCGGGGGAGGGGGGCGGGCCGCCCGGTGAACGGGTCGGGGCGCCGCCGGAGCGGCGCGGGAGCCCGCATCGAAGCCCGGGGCGGGGAAAGGATTTCGGCTCAAGCATCGGGTCGCCCTTGCGGCTTGCCGTACGGAGATGGGGGCTCGGTTCCCCGTTGGGGAGACCTCGGACCCTTCGGTTTCGTCACCACCGCCAAGGCGCGGCGAAGATCCTCGATGAGGAGCCCGTAGTCAGCAGTCAGGATGTCGCGCCGGCCGATCACCACGATATCCACGTTGAGACCGGCATGGTCGGCCGCGGCCAACGGGAAGGCGGTCCGTAGGCGACGCTTGATCCTGTTGCGCTCGGTCGCATGGCCCACCTTGCGGGTGACCGTGAGACCGAACCGGAGCCCCAGCGCGTCGTCGCCCCTGGGGCGGCCCTGGACGCTCATCCGCTCCGTATGAAAGCGGCGGCCCGAGGCCGCCGCAAGGAAGTCCGGTCGTTTCGTCAGGCGCCCGATGGATGGTGGCGCGGCACTGGACCGCGCCCGGTCATCGCGCATCGGGGCAGGACGGGTGCTTTAGGCGGACAGGCGCTTGCGGCCATGGGCGCGGCGAGCGGCGATGACCTTGCGGCCACCCTTCGTCGCCATGCGCGCGCGAAAGCCATGGCGCCGCTTGCGCACGAGCTTGCTCGGTTGATACGTCCTCTTCACGGCTCTTCTCCGGCATTGCGGACGGTGCCGTGAAGCGGCTCGCGTCCGGTGGGGCTTGGCCCGAAAACTGTCACGAAAAAACGATCAGCGCCCAAACGGAGCGCTGTCAGTCCGCGGGCTTATGACGGAAGGGCGGGGCGAAGTCAACGCCGGAACGGGCTTGCGCGCCGCTTCGGCCAAGAGGATCGCACGCCCTCGCGGCCTGCGTCCCGGGCCTCCCCGGCCGCCGCGCTTCACGAGGGTGTGACGGGCGTGGGACAGGAGCCTTTTTCCGGCTACATACGGGCGGGCCGAACGGGGAGAGAACGTGGACGACGCCGGGCAGACGCCGCCAGGTGGCCGGAGCAGCGCTTGGCGCCTCCTGCCCCTCGTCCTTGCCGCTTTGGCGGCCGCGGCCGTCTTCGGGAGCGGCGCCCACCGGTACCTGAGCCTCGACGTGCTGGTGGACCACCGGGATCGGCTCCAGGCCTTCGTGGAGGCTCACCGGTCCAAGGCGCTCCTCCTCTATATGGGGATCTACATCACGGCGACGACGCTCTCGATCCCGGGCGCCGTGTTCCTCACCATCATCGGCGGCTTTCTCTTCGGCTGGCTCGTGGGCGGGGCGGCGGCCTCCATAGCGGCCACGATCGGCGCCACGGGCGTCTTCCTCATCGCCCGCACCTCGGTCGGCGATGCCCTGGTGCGCCGGGCCGGCTCCCGCATCCAGCGCCTCGCCGAGGGGTTCAGGGCCGATGCCCTGTCCTACCTCCTCTTCCTGCGCGTTCTCCCGCTCGTGCCATTCTGGGTCACCAACCTCGCCGCAGCCCTCTTCGGGGTGAGGCTGCGCGTCTTTGTCCTCGCCACCCAGATCGGCCTCATCCCCGGCACCTACGCCTTCGCGGTCGCGGGCTCCGGGCTCGACAGCATCATCGGGGCGCAGCAGGAGGCAAGGCAGGCCTGCCTTGCGGCCGGCGGGGCCGCCTGCGGGGTCGATCTCAGCCTCAAGAGCCTCGTGACGCCGCAGATCCTCGCCGCCCTCGCGGCGCTCGGCCTCCTTGCCCTGGTGCCGGTGCTCGTGAAGCGCTTCTATGGACACAAGATCAAGGGCCTGGCGGACCGCCCCGGGGCGTGATGCCTGGGGCGGAGCCTGCAGGGCCGAAGGGGGTTGAGCGTGGCAGAGCTTCTGAAACCGGACCTATGCGTCATCGGGGCGGGCTCCGCGGGCCTGTCGGTCGCCGCCATCGCGGCCTCGTTCGGGGTGCCGGTCGTCCTGATCGAGCGCGACCGCATGGGCGGCGACTGCCTCAATGCGGGCTGCGTGCCCTCGAAGGCGCTCATCGCGGCAGGCGAGCGGCGCCATGAAAGCCTGACGGCGGCCCCCTTCGGCGTCCTGGTGCCGGAGGCATCCGTGGACTTCGCGGCCGTCCGCCGCCACGTGAGCGGGGTCATCGAGGCCATCGCGCCGAACGATTCCGTTGCCCGCTTCACGGCGCTCGGCGTCAGGGTCATCCAGGCCGAGGCCCGGTTCGTGGGGCCCGATGCCGTGGAGGCGGGCAGCTTTCGCATCGAGGCGCGGCGCTTCGTGGTCGCCACCGGCTCCAAGCCTGCCCTGCCGCCGATTCCGGGCCTCGCGGAGGCGAACCCGCTCACCAACGAGACGGTCTTCGACCTTGCGGAGGCGCCCCGGCATCTCCTCATCCTCGGCGGCGGCCCGATCGGCGTGGAGATCGCCCAGGCCCATCGGCGGCTTGGAACGCCCGTAACCCTTGTGGAGGCCGGACCCCGGATCCTTGGCCGCGAGGATCCCGAGATGGCGGCCGTGGTGGAGCGCGCCCTTCTCCGCGAAGGAGTGACGCTCCGCGCCGGCACCGGCGTCGCCCGCGTCGAGGCGGGGCCGGATGGGCCCGCTCTCGTGCTCGATGACGGAGCGGTGATCGCCGGCAGCCACCTCCTCGTGGCGACGGGCCGAAAGCCCGTGACGGGCGGGCTCGGCCTCGACCTTGCGGGCGTGGACGCGGACGGGAGCGGGATCGTCGTCGACAAGGGGCTTCGGAGCCGCAACCGGCGGGTCTACGCGATCGGCGATTGCGCCGGGGGCGCGGCCGCGGGCTACCGCTTCACCCATGTCTCGAATTACCATGCGGGCCTCGTGATCCGCTCCGCCCTGTTTCGGCTACCCGTCAAGGTGGACACGACGCCGATCCCGCGGGTCACCTACACGGACCCCGAGATCGCCTCCGTCGGGCTTGGGGAGGAGGAGGCGAGGGCACGGCATGGGACGATCCAAATCCTGCGCTGGCCGTATGCAGAGAACGACAGGGCGCAGGCCGAGCGGCGGACGGAGGGTCATGTGAAGGCGATCGTGACTCCCCGGGGCAGGATCCTGGGCTGCAGCATTGCTGGTCCCGGGGCCGGGGAGCTCATCGTGCCCTGGGCTTTGTGCATCAAGGAGGGTCTGAAGGTGCAGGCCCTCGCCGGCCTCGTCTTCCCCTATCCGACCCTGTCGGAGGTGACGAAGCGGGCGGCGGTCGAGTTCCTGCGCCCCTCTACCCGCAACCCCTGGCTCCGCCGCCTCGTTGCGGCCGCGCGCCGGTTCGGGTGAGGGCGGGCCTCCGGCCATGAACGCGGAGCGGCCGCTCCCCTCCATGCGCCGCTTGATGCCGCGCCTTGGTCTTTCGGCGCGGCTGCTGTTGCTCACCATCCTCTTCGTGATGGTCGCCGAGGTGCTGATCTACGTGCCCTCGGTGGCCAATTTCCGCCGCAACTGGCTCAACGACCGCCTCGCCGCCGCGCAGGTCGCGGCCCTCGTCCTCGACGCGGCGCCGGAGGAGCGCCTCTCGGAGGACCTGGAGGAGCGGCTGCTCGCCGGCGTGGGCGCCAGGGCCATTGCCGTGCGCGGCGGGGGTCTGCGCCGCCTCCTGGCCACAGAGGGCGTGCCGCAGGAGGTCTACAAGACGGTCGACCTGCGCGAGGCGGGCTGGTTCGTCCTGATGCAGGACGCCTTCGAGGCGCTGTTCCGGCCCGTCGACGGGCCGATCCGCGTGATCGGCGAGGGGATGGGCGTCGAGTTCGTCGAGGTGGTGCTGGAGCAAGGTCCCCTGCGCGCCGCCATGCTCGATTTTTCCCGCAACATCCTCCTGCTGTCGCTTCTCATCTCAGGGATCACGGCGAGCCTCGTCTATCTGGCCCTGCAATGGGTGATCGTGCGGCCGGTGCGGCGATTGTCGGGCAACATCGCCGCTTTCGCGGGCGATCCCGAGGATGCCTCCAGGGTCATCCGGCCCACCGACCGGGGCGACGAGATCGGCCTTGCCGAGCAGGCGCTCGCGCAGATGGAAGCGACGCTCGCGAGCGAGCTGCGCCAGAAGCGGCGCCTCGCGGAGCTCGGTCTTGCGGTGAGCAAGATCAACCACGAACTGCGCAACATGCTCACCACGGCGCAGCTCCTCACCGATCGCCTGGAGCGCACCAAGGACGAAACCGTGCAGCGCGTCGCGCCGCGCCTCATCGCGACGCTCGGGCGGGCCATCACCTTCTGCGAATCCACTCTCGCCTATGGCCGGGCCAGCGAGCGCCCGCCGCAGCGCCGCCCGCTCCCGTTGAAGCCGGTCGTCGAGGAATTGGCGGATCTGACAGGCCTCGCGCCCGGAGCCAGCATCACCGTCGAGACCGCCGTGCCGGACGACCTCGTGATCGATGCGGACCCGGACCAGCTCTCCCGCGTTCTCGTCAACCTCATGCGCAACGCGGTCCAGGCCCTGAGCCAGGCCGGCTCCACGGAGGGCGCGCCCCGCATCACGGTGGAGGCCCGGCGGGTCGGCGGCGTCGTGACGATCACGGTCGGCGACAACGGCCCCGGCGTGCCGGACCGCGCCCGGGCCAATCTCTTCTCGGCCTTCCAGGGCTCCACCCGCAGCGGCGGCACCGGGCTTGGGCTTCCCATCGCGGCCGAGCTGGTGCGCCTCCACGGCGGCACGGTTGCCCTCGACGACACCCCCATCGGCGCCCGCTTCCGCCTCACGATTCCGGACCGCCCGGCGGCCGACCGGGGCTAGTGACCTGAGAGCCCCGCCCGTTGGGCAATGCGGCTCCGTGCATCGAACTGCGCAATCGGGCTTGCCAAGCCTCCGCGAACGCTATAAGTCACCCGCCTCCGGCCGAATTGCTTGGCCTCGCCAGGCACCGCCGATCAGCGCCCGTAGCTCAGCTGGATAGAGCACCAGACTACGAATCTGGGGGTCAGAGGTTCGAATCCTTTCGGGCGCGCCATTACTCTCCAAGGGGTTGAGCATTCTTGCTCCCCTTTTGCTGCTTACCAGAATTGATCTGGTAAGCACATGGTAAGCAGAACCTCGTCGGCGATGTGGATCTATCCCCAGTTCTCTGTTCGCACCTACCCTATATTGCTCGTGGCCTTAGGGTACGTCGGCATGGCTGCTCGACGGTTCGCATTGGGTCACAGCAGACTTCATTTAGCAGTTCAATTGCGTCTGGAGGCCCCTAAGCTTCTTCAGGGACCACAGCAGATCAACGCTCAACGCCAGAACTGATCCGCTTGTGCTCGTAGCGCCAGTTTTATGCTGCTTTTGCTGTGGTCAGGAACGTTCGGATGTTGTCGCGCAGGCGTGCGAGTTGCTGAGTGAGGGTGCCCGGCGCTTCGCCCACCTGCTGAGCTGCGCCAGAGGCAGCCGCCGTAGATCCGCTCAACGTTCCGATGCTCCGGGCCTCCTATTGCGTGTGGCCGGTCGTCTGCTGCAGCGTGATGGCGAGTTCGGTCGTCACCGCCAACCGTTCTTCGATAGCCGCCGCAATCGCTACTGCAATGCCGCTCACCTCATCGATAATGCTGACGATGTCCTGAATCGCCGATGCGCACTGCTGCTGACCCTGCTGCTTCACCGAAAAGAGTTGAGGTGAATGGTTGGAAGGATGCGGCTCTCAGGCGCGAGAGCGAAGGTAGGCGGGACACCGAGGCAGGCTGCGAGGGCTCATCTCGGCAGGCATGCATCCTAGACGCTACGAGATGGATCTCTGTTGGCTCATCGGCGTTCTTCGAAGCTCGCACATCACCTCACCAGCAAGCTGACGTCCAATCCGAGAGGTCCATCGTTTGCAGTACTTCCGCCGCTCCTCACCATCACCAACCCCCCTACAGTGGGAGTGACCTCGTGATGTTCAGAGACACCATTAGTGGCGAGCTGTCTTTTCCCAACTCTGCTGTCCTGCAAGGCCCGCAGCGGAACGCCTCCCAGGCACTGCCCTGGATCGAGATTGCCCCCGGTGCGCCGTACTTCGTCACCGATGAGGGTGAAGCTTGGACGCCTGTTGGTCAGAACGATGCCATCAGTTGGATCGAGCTGAATGGCATCTTCCGCAGGCGCGACCTGCCCGCTGTCGAGGCCCATCTCGCTAATCTCAAGGGACATGGCGTTACGTGCCTGCGTCTCATGCTTGAGTACGCACAGGTGCGGCACCGCTACATCGAGCGGCCCGTCGGCACTTTTGTACCTGCAATGGTGCAGCTTTGGGATGATCTGTTTGCACTCTGCGAACGTGTCGGTTTGCGCATCTTGCTCACCCCCTTTGATACCTTCTGGACGTGGCTGCACTGGAAGCATCACCCCTACAACAGCAGGAACGGCGGACCACTCAAGCATCCCAGCCGGATCCTACTCTGCCCAGAGGCCCGCAAGGCCATTAAGGCGCGCCTCACCTTTGTCGTTGAACGCTGGGGTGGCAGCGGTGCGCTCTTTGCCTGGGATCTCTGGAACGAGATCCACCCCGCGCAAGCAGAAGAGAGCGCCGACTGCTTTGGCGAGTTCATCCATGACCTGAGCCACCATGTGCGCGCCCTCGAACTCCGCCTCTATGGCCGCTCGCACCCACAGACGGTTTCTCTCTTCGGGCCTGAGTTGACGTTGCGCCCAGATTTGCTGATGCGAGAGCCGATCTTTCGCCACCCAGATCTAAACTTTGCCAGCCTCCACATCTATGAGGATGGCACCATCGATGATCCCAAGAACACAGTGGATGCAGCGATCAGCATGGGGCGTGTTGTGCAAGATGCCCTATCTGAGATCCGGGACGGTCGCCCCTTTCTCGACAGTGAACATGGCCCGATTCACACGTTCAAGGATCACAAGACTACACTTCCTGAACCGTTCGATGATGAGTACTTCCGGCACCTGCAATGGGCTCATCTCGCCTCTGGTGGGGCAGGGGGCGGGATGCGCTGGCCCAATCGGACGCCACACACTCTAACGAGAGGCATGCGTAAGGCGCAGCACGCATTGGCTGGGTTCCTGCCGCTCATTGATTGGTCGTGCTTTCGGCGCCGGTGCTTGAATGCTTTGGTCCAGGTCTCTGATGAGGCGGTTAGCTGCTTCGGGTGTGGCGACGAGGCTCAAGCGGTCGTGTGGCTCCTGCGCACGGACACCATCGGTGAGGGTGGCATGATGCATCCTGGGGCGCGGCCCTTGAGCCCGAGCATTGGCGTCCCTGGGCTCTCGCCAGGCCGTTACAGCGTGACCGTATGGAACACACTGGAGGGTCGAGCGTATGCGACATTACAAGTCGAGACGGGAGCAAAACCCGTTCTTCACCTGCAGGTGCCCCCATTTGCGACCGACGTCGCTCTTGCCATTAGAAGATATTAGCTCGGCGAGGCGGTGGTTGTGCAGGGACTTCTAAGCGTTTGGTGCACTCAGCTAAGGTCTATGCAGCCTAGGCGATTGCTCCCCCAGACTGGCACTCACTCTTGCCACCATTTGGCGTGGCAGTGTCTTGAGCCAACTACTCCTCGGGTGCTTCGAGGGTTACACCAGCCTCGGAGAATGTCCTGGGCATCGCATCTGAGTCGTGGCAATCGGTGTCGAGAGCTCGATGATCCGCAAGCACGCTACCCCGTCGTACGCAGCTTATGGTCCTTGCGGCACATGATTGGCCTTCTTTTGCCACAGCCAACCGGGCGTTTGCAGGCTGTAGCCTGCGTAACCGCTGAGGTTCTCACAGAGCGCCTGAGGCGGCTTGTGGCTGATCGCGAGATGCTGCTGGTTGAGGTCAATCACCGCGCCAAGAACAGCCTCGCCATTGCCGCCTCGCTCCTTGCGATCCAGGGGCGGCGCCAGCAGGACCCGCATGTGAGAGCCTTGTTCGAAGAGGCCCAGGAACGCCTCAACGCCATGGCCCGAGTGCACGACCTGCTGAGCCGGTCGGAGCGCTCGCAGCGCGTT